>NZ_JAGMUL010000026.1:0-422596 GCF_019049285.1 Streptomyces sp. AC550_RSS872 | reverse complement strand
CGGGCCGAGGAGCTCCTCGAACTGGTCCGGCTGAAGGGCGCGTACGGCAAGCGGGTGCACGAGCTGTCCGGCGGTATGCGGCAGCGGGTCGCCATGGCCCGCGCCCTGGCCCAGGACAGCCGACTGCTGCTGATGGACGAGCCGTTCGCGGCGCTGGACGCGATCACGCGGGACGTGCTGCACGACGAACTGACCCGTATCTGGCGGGAGACGGGGCTGTCGGTGCTGTTCGTGACGCACAACGTGCGCGAGGCGGTGCGGCTGGCCCAGCGTGTCGTGCTGCTGTCCTCCCGTCCGGGCCGCATCGCCCGGGAGTGGACGGTCGGCATCCCGCAGCCGCGCCGTATCGAGGACGCCGAGGTGGCGGAACTGTCGCGGGAGATCACCGAAGAACTGCGTGGGGAGATCCGCCGCCATGGCCAGCACTGACAACGGCGTCGACATCGAGGTCGACGTCACCAAGAACGGCTCCCCGGCGGCCGGGACGGCGCAGGACGATCTGGCGGGCCTGGAGGCCGGGCTCGACGCGCTGGACTCCGTGCAGGTCGGTCGTACGCCGCTGCGCGAGACCCTGGTCCGCAAGGTGCTGCCGCCCGTCACCGCTGTGGCGCTGGTGCTCGTGGTCTGGCAGGTCCTGGTGTGGGCCGAGGTCGCGCCCGAGTACAAGCTGCCCTCACCGTCCGACGTGTGGGGCGAGGTACGCGAGTCCTGGCTCCAGGGCACGCTCTTCGACTACATCTGGACGTCCGTCTCGCGCGGTCTGATGGGCTTCCTGCTGGCACTGGCGATCGGTACGCCGCTGGGTCTGCTGGTGGCGCGCGTCAGGTTCGTACGGGCGGCGATCGGGCCGATCCTGTCCGGCCTTCAGTCGCTGCCGTCGGTGGCGTGGGTGCCGCCGGCCGTGATCTGGCTGGGTCTGAACGACTCGATGATGTACGCCGTGATCCTGCTCGGCGCCGTCCCCTCCGTCGCCAACGGCCTCGTCTCGGGCATCGACCAGATCCCGCCGCTGTTCCTGCGCGCCGGCCGGACTCTGGGCGCGACCGGTCTGCACGAGGCCCGGCACATCGTGATGCCGGCCGCGCTGCCCGGCTATCTGGCCGGCCTGAAGCAGGGCTGGGCCTTCTCCTGGCGCTCGCTGATGGCCGCCGAGATCATCGCCACCTCTCCCGACCTCGGCATCGGGCTTGGCCAGCTGCTGGAGCACGGCCGCACCAACAGCAGCATGTCCCAGGTCTTCCTCGCCATCTTCCTGATCCTGCTCGTCGGCATCGCCATCGACCTGCTGATCTTCAGCCCGCTGGAGCGGAAGGTACTGCGGAGCCGGGGACTGCTGGTCACCCGCTGAGCGTGCGGTGCCCGCCGCCGCGTCACCGCCCGGTCAGGCGGGCGTGATCAGCACCGTGACCGTCCGGTTCCGCGCGACGCCCGCGTACGGCGCGTCCCGCTGATCCGCACTAGCCGTCGTGAACGCCGTCAGTGGTGTGCCACTGGCGGCGCTCAACTCCCGTGCGGCGACGAGCGCACGCCACAGGGAGAGGACGGAGCCGCCGCTGTCCGGGGCGCCGGGGACGGTGGCGGTGTGGCCGAGGATCTCGACGTCGGCCTGCCGTCCCGCGAGGCGGTCGCCGAGGACGGCCAGACGCTCGGCGCCGACCGGGGTGAGCCGGTCGGCCTCGGAGAAGAGCCCGTCGGTGAAGGTCACTTCCACGGAGTCCCCGTGGACGGCCGCTTCGATGCCCGGTGCGCGTAGATCGCGGGCCAGCGCCGCCACCGTGTCCGCACGGCGGGCCGACGCGCGGGCGCGCTCCTGTTCCTGCCGCGCCCGGTGTTCGGCGTCGAGGCGCTGGGCGAGCTGTTCCGCCCGGTCGGCCTGCGACGGAGCCGGTCGCTGCGGCCCGCCGCCCGCGTCGTCGGTGAGGACGACCGTGCAGGCCGTGATCGCGGCCACCACGCAGACCGCGGCGGCCAGTGCGGTACGGGCCCGGTGCCGGGCGAGCGCCGCGCGTGGGCCACGGCGGCCGAGCCGGTCGATCGTCGCCAGCCCTGCCGAAGCGGCGGGGTCATCCGGCCGCTGCTGCTGGACCCTTCGCCAGTACTCCGCCGCCCGGACCGACTCGCCGCGCTGGGCGTGCACCCGGGCGAGCAGGTCGAGTACGTCGAGATGGTCGGCGAGGGCGGGATCGTCGGTCTCGTGCAGCAGCCGCAGCGCGCCGTCCAGGTCACCGGCGCGGGCCGCCGCGCGTGCGCGCGAGACGAGCAGGACGACCCGGAGCGCGTCGGTGGGCCTGCCCGGGGTGGGTGATGTGGGCACCGTCAACTCCTCTGGTCCGAACGGCTAGTTGATGCCACCGGACATCCGCTCGGCCTCCTCCGCCGCCCCCGGGGGCAGCAGCCGGCGCAGCCGCTCGTTGACCCCGGCGAGGGCCCGGCGGTTGCCCGCGGCGACGGCCCGGCGGCCCTCCAGGATCGCGGCGTCCGCCTGGGCCCGGGAGAACATGTCGTCACGCATCTCGACCAGCGCGTGAAAGACCACGTACTCCCACTGGTCGGTACGGCGCAGCAGCTCCACGTGGAACTCCCCGGCCCGTTTGATGACACGGCGCAGTTCCGCCGGAGTCGCGTCGTCGCCGAGCGAACTGGCCCGGTCGCGGATGTTCTGCACCTCCCGACGGTCCGACGGGCCGCCGCCGGTCTGTTCCATGGCGTCCTCGCACGAGCTGAGCAGATCCCACAGCTCGCGTTGGAGCCCGGGGATCTCGATCGCCTGCTCGATGTCGTCGAGCTGAGCCTCCACATCGCGGATGCGCCGCTCACTCGTGACGGCGGCACCGGTGTCGACGGCGGCCGCGTCGACCTCCTTGCGCAGCTGCGGGATGGCCTTCTGCTCGGCGAGGTCGGCCAGTTGCTCCCGTGCCTGGTCGGAGTACACGTCCTCGGCCTGGTCCTGTAGGAGGCGTACCCGCTGTTCCAGGTCGTGGAGGCGGTCCACCAGCTCGTCGTGTTCGGGTGCCAGCAGCTCGGAGCGGTTGATCGTCGCCTCGAACTGCTGCTCGAGCAGCGGGATGTCGGCGGTGACGAGGACCTCCCGGTTGCTCGCCTGGATCTCGAACGTCACCTCGACCTCGCTCTGGGCGGGCAGGTCGATCCTGACGTCGCGCGGGCGGATCTCGATGAGCCCGACGCGGGTGTTGCGGTCGGCCCGCCTGCGCTCTCCCTCCAGCAGCGGGATGCGGATGACGGCGTCCGGCTGGGCGCGACGCAGCGCGATGGTCGTCCGGTACGGCTTGGTGACCTGGGCCGGCAAAGTGGTGCCCTTGCGCAGCAGCGGGTCGAAGGAGCCGTCGGCCTTGCCGATGCCGAGGGTGCCGGTGAGCACCGCGTCGCCGGGGACGACGGCCGCGTGGGTGATGGAGAAGGTGTCGCCCGCCAGCTTCCGCCGGGTGCCGGAGGTGTCGGTGAGCTCCACGGTGAACCGGGAGCGGGTGCCGGCGTCGATGGCCACCTCGGTGTAGAAGGTGCCGTCCGCGCCGATCTCGGTGAGCGGTCCGCGGAACGGCGGCCGGCCGTCGGGATTGCTCAGGGTGACGGCGAACCTGGTCCAGTCGACCGCGCTGCCGCTGCTCACCTTGCCGGAGACGGGGATGCCGGTGGTGTCGACGGACTGCGCCGGATAGTGGAGTTCGATCGCGAACTCGCCCTGCGCCGCCTTCTGCGGCTTCCTCGGCAGCCGGACGGTGCGGGCGAACACGGCGGCTCCGCGCGCGACCACGGTGGTGGGGTCCTGGCTGTGGTCCAGGGGAATGCCGGGTCCTTCGACCGGGTCGGCGAGCAGTTCGCGCAGGCCGGGGCTGAGGGTCGCGCCGCCGACCAGGAGCAGCCGGTCGATGTGGTCGGGGCGCAGGGCGCTCTGGGCGAGGGCGTCGCGGCAGAGCCGGATGGCGCGGGTGTAGAAGGGCAGGGCCAGGTCGTCGAGGGCGCCGCGGGTCAGGACGTACTCGAAGGGCTCGATGCCGCCGCTGCCGTCGTCCAGGTCGACGGAGATCTCGACGGAGTCCGTGCGGGACAGGGCGATCTTGGCGTTCTCCGCCTCCAGCTTGAGCTTGGCGAAGTTCTTGCGCCAGCGCGGGCTGTTGCGGGCGAAGTCGGCCAGCCCCAGTTCGCTGCGGACGGCGGGGGCCAGGACGTCGTCGACGAGTGCCCAGTCGATGAGCTTGCCGCCGAGGTACGGATCGCCCGCGTGCTGGATCAGCTGCAACTCGCCGTCGTGCTTGCTCATCAGGGCCGCGTCGAAGGTGCCGCCGCCCAGGTCGAACACCATCCAGTGGGCGGATTCGGAGGCGTCCTGCACGCCGTACGCGATGGCGGCGGCCGTCGGCTCCTGCACCAGCGGGCACTGCTCGCCGAGTCCGGCGAGGGCCGCGGCCGAGCTGGTGGCGTTGTTCTGGTTCAGGGCGAAGGAGGCCGGGACGGTGATCACGGCCGCCTCCGGCTGGTACCCGTACTCGTGCGCGGCGTCCTGCCGCAGGGACTTGAGCACCTCGGCGGAGAGTTCCTCGGGCGTCAGCGACAGGCCGGTGCGCTGGAAGAGGCGGTGGGCGCCGGCCGCTCCCATCTCCAGCTTGAACTCGGCGTAGGCGTTGTCGGGATCGCTCTCCGTGCGCTCCCGCGCCCGCCTGCCCACGTGGATCACCCCCTCCTTGGGGATCCACACGGCGGAGGGTGTGCAGTCCCAGCCGTCGTTGTTCTTGACGACCCGGACACCGTCGTCCTCCGCCACCGCGATGGCGCTGTTGGTGGTGCCGAGATCGATGCCGAAGTCGATGGTCTCGCGCATGGTCGGTCTCCTTGGTCGTTCAGGTGCCGGGGGCCCGCTCGGGGGCTGAGGTCTGCTCGGGGGCCGGGGTCTGTTCGGGCGCGGGCCTGCCGACGATGACCTGGCCCATCTGGAGGCGTTCGCCGCGGAAGTAGACCGACGGCCGTACGGTCTCCAGCACCACCTCACGGTCCAGTCCCGGCTCGTCCTGGAACACCAGGGCCTCAAGGGACTGGCCGGAGTCGAACGGCATGCCGTCGTGCTCCTGGATCTCCAGCCCGTCGTCGGCGAGCGCCTGGCGGCTCGCGTGGACCTGGCGGCGCACCTGCCTCAGGTCGGCCGCCGAGAGGGTGCCGGTCTGCCGGTCGAGTTTGCGCAGGGCGCGCCAGATTCCGACGGCGGCCCCCAGCAGCGCGTCGGTACCGGCGCCCTCCGGGGTGCGGGCCCGCTCCGCGAGGGCCTCGGCCGCCGCCACCTCGTCGAGCACCGCGGCGATCCACTCGGCCTGGGCGGGGCCCAGCGGCGGGCGGGGGATGCGGAACTGCGGATGATGCCTCAACTGGCCTAGGAAATCCCGTACTTGGGGAGCCACCGGGCGATGCATGGGTTTCTCCTTCTGTGCCGTCCTCAGGGCACCGGCGACTCAGCGGTTGACCAGATAGGCGATCAGAGCGGGGAGCCCCATGATGAGCAGGACGAGGAGACAGCCCAGCCGCAGACCGCCCCACACATCGTCGGAACCCCCGGCCGCGACGGTTCGGGCGTGCTGCCCGAACTGGGAGTGAATGGCTTCCCAGTTGGCCTCGATGCCCTGGATGTCGCGGTCCGGGGCGATCTCGTACGCCGCCTCCGTGAGCTCGACCATCGTCTGCCGCTGCTGGGCGCTCGGCCGTCGGTGCAGGTGGTAGTCCGCGAGCGCCACCGCGAGGTTGTTCAGGCCCACGGCGACGATGTGCGCGACCTCCTCGTACCGCCAATCCGAGACGAACGCGCGGAATTCCCCGAGCCGTTCGAAGGTGGGCAGGACCTGTTTCCGCAGGGTCAGTGCGGCGTCGCCGTACCGCCCGGCTTCCTGTTGGCGCTTGGCGGACAGCAGGCCTTCGGTGATCTGCTCGACCGTGTCCTCCACGGTCTCCTCGAACAGGGGGGCGAAGAGCCCCGCGAACACCTCGTGTTCCGTCCAGCCCGCGCAGATCCCGGCGAGCCGGGGCCGGAAGTCCGCGTCGGCGGCGAGTTCCCGGAGCGGGGAGACGAGCAGACGGGGCAGCGCGGCGAGGAAGTCGTCCGCGGTGTGCTCGCCGAGCCGTGGATCGTCCAGGTCCTCGATCCGTCGGGCGATGTGCTGCCGGAACTCCGGGCGCCCCAGCAGCAGTCCCCAGCCGCTCGCCGCGCCCCGCCACAAGGTGTCCCGTCCCTCCTCGGTGACGCCGCCCCGTCCGGCCTCCGCCTCCAGGGCCATGGCGTGGAAGCGCACCGCGTCGTCGTGCTCCTCGTGCAGGGCGCGGGGGCAGCCGCACTTCAGGTCGGCGTCGGCCCACCGCCACAGCAACTCGTCCACCAGCCGCCGCCGGGGGTCCTGGAACTCCTCGAACGCGGCCCGGACCTCCTCCTTGCGGGGCCCGCCCACGAGCGGCGAGTCCGGGTCCGGGGGCAGCGTGTCCCGCACCGCGAGCCGCGCCTCCAGCCGCTGTCTGTGCTGCCGTACGGCTCGTCCTCGCGCGTTCGCGGGGAGCCCGGTGACGGCGAAGGCGTTGTCGCGGTACAGCCGCACCCCGGCCAGGTCGGTGCAGCGGGACAGGTTGCCGGTGCCGCTTCGAGCGGCGGACGGCTCGCCCGCCCGGCCGCCCGTGGTCGTCTTGTCCATCGCCTCTCCATACGTCCGCTGTCCGTACGTCCGCTGCTGGTGCGTCCTCTGCTGGTGCGTGCGCTGTCGATACGTCCGCTTCTCGTGCGTCGGGCCCCTCACATGACCACCCCCCGGCGCCACGTCATCAGCCGCGCCATGTGCCGCTCCCGGAGCCGGGGATGACGGCTGACGGCCTCTTCCAGCTGGTTCGCGGCATCGGCCAGCCGGCCCGGCATCCGGGAGAGGGCGATGGCCGCCCGCACCAGTTCCTCGACGGACCGCTCCACCACCGCCGGCCCCTGCCGGGGCGCCGTCGGCCCCTCCGAGGGCCGCAGGGTCCCCGCGCGTTCGGCGACCGCCCGGGCCGTGGCGGGCCGGTCCGTCGGGTCCGTGCGCAGCATGTCCAGGACGAGCCGGTCCAGTGCGGGTCCGACGTCGTCGTTGAAGGAGCTCGGCGGTGGCAGCGGATGGCTGAACCGCTCCAGCGAGAAGGACTGCACCGGATCGCCGCCGTTGTACGGGAAGTGGTCGGTGAGCAGGAAGTACGCGATGGTGCCGAGCGCCCAGACGTCGCCGGCGCACGAGTAGCCCGTGCCCCGGCGCAGCACCTCCGGCGGCATGTAGGCGACCGTCCCCTGGGCGCTGGCGGCCATCGTGCCCGGGTCGGTCTCCTTGGCCAGCCCGAAGTCGCTGACCTTCACCCTGAGTCCGGACTCGTCGTAGGTGATGAGCACGTTGGCCAGCGACAGGTCGCGGTGCACGATGGGGTGCTGTCGCTCGTGGGCGACGGCGAGTCCCTCGGCGGCCTGCCGCAGCACGGCCGTGGCCTCGCCGACCGGTACCGCGCGGGAGTGCGATGCGATCAGCCGCTCCAGGCTGCCGCCGGCGACGTACTCCATGGTGATGTAGCCGCGCACCCCCTCGGAGGTCTGTACGGTGCCCGCGTCGAAGACCCGGATGATGTTGGGGTGTCCCAGCGTGGAGAGGATGCGGGCCTCGTCGAACATCCGGGAGGTCGCCGCCAGCGAGGCCACGTGCTTGAAGAGCTTCAGCGCCTGCCAGCCGAGGATGTGGTGCCGTACCCGGTACACCTCGGCGAAGGCGCCCTCGCCGAGCCTGCGGTCCACGACGAGCGCGGAGTTGATCCGCTGCCCACGGGTCAGCAGTGCCCTCCCCGCGCCCGTCGTGTCCCCCGTCATCCACCGCCCCTTCCGTGCCCTGAGGTCGCCTCACCGTGGCACGCACCGCCCGGGACCCCTCCCGGACGCCGACGGCCGGTCAGGAGTGGGTGACCTTGATGCGGGAGATGCGGACCTCGCCGTGGTTGTCGTCGTTGCACGGCTCGGAGTTGTCGCAGTTGGCCTGCGTGTAGGCGCCCGCCTTGAAGTAGTTGGTGTCGCCGTCGTGGGAGATCGTGGTCTCCAGGCGGCCGTTGTAGTACGCGTCGATCTCCCCGTCCCGGGCCACGAACCTGGCCTCGAACTCGGTGCCGAGTTCGTAGTCGTCGGTGACCAGGTGGGCATGCCGGTCGTCGCCGTCGGTGATGTAGAGGCTGCTGCCTTCGAGCCGGAAGACGGTGACGTCGTCGTCCCCGCCGTGGACCTGCGCCCCGACCAGGTACGGCCGTTCCTCGGGCAGGGCCATGAACGCCTCGCGGACCACGAGGGTGTGGGTGCCGTCCGTGGTGGACCATGCGGCCTCGTCCGCGCCGCCGTCGGTCATCTCGCGCAGTTCGGCGCGCGGATAGCTGGAACCTCCGGTCGTCACACCGTTGACGGCGGCCCGGAACCGCACCGCGTCGCAGTCGGCCTCCGCCCGGAACCAGGGGGCGGCGGAGAAGGTCGCCAGCTCGGGCTGGGTGATCTCGGTGGGGTCCTCGTCCTCGCCGGTGGGCAGCGTCAGCTTCCAGTTCGTCAGATCGAGGACGTCGGCGGGGTGGGCGCACCGGGCGGCCGCCCGTTCGGGCGGGGTCTGTGCACCGGCATGCGGGGACAGCGTAAGTGTGGCGGCCGAGGCGGCTGCGGTGAGACCGGCCAACACGAGGGTCCGGGTGCTGGGCATGGTGGGGTGCCTTCCTGTCGGGGTCGCTGGCTGTGTGGTTCGGGCCGCGCGTACCGTACGCGCGATCGACGGGACCCCTCCCGGAACCGGCGGTCTCACCGCATCCGCACATGTGGTCTCACCACATCTGCACATGCGGGACACCTGTGCATGCGTGCGACTGATGAAGGCTCTGGGTAGACACTGCGTACGGTCCGCCCCACGCGTTAGGTTCGTTGCGATCCTTGCGTGCGGTTCCGGGCCGCGTGCGTTCGGGATTCGACCGAGGGGGAAGATCCGTGCGTTCCGGGGACGAGTTCGCCGACCGCTATGTCCTCAAGGAGGTCATCGGCGCGGGTCGGGGCGGCGATGTGTGGCTGGCCCACGACACGGTGGTGGGCCAGGACGTCGCCCTCAAACCCGAGCGGGCGGAGGGCGAGGGCGAGACGGCGGTGCGGCGGCTGCTGGGCGAACCGCGCGCCATGGCCAAGTTCCGCGACCATCCGCACGTCGTGACCCTGTTCGACGTCGTGAACGTGCCCGAGGAAGGCGGCGGGCGGGAGACGTACTGGTTCGTCATGGAGTACGTCCCCGGCGGCGGCCTGGACCGGCAGCCGACGGTGTCTCCCTTACGGGCGGCCCGTATCGGGGCCGAGCTCGCCGGGGCGCTCGCCGCCCTGCACGAGGCGGGCATCGTCCACTGCGACGTCAAGCCCGCCAACATCGGGCTCACCCGGCACGGGGCCGCGAAGTTACTGGACTTCGGCGCCGCCTACCGGGTCGGCGGCACCGAGACCATCACCGTCAACGGCCCGTTCAGCTTCACCCCTGACTACGCCGCCCCCGAGCTGGCCCGGGGCAATGTCCCGCGGCCCGCCTCGGACGTGTTCTGTCTTGCGGCCACCCTCTGCGCGCTGGTCACCGGCGCACCGCCGCGCGGTGGCGCCCCCGCGGACGGCTCCGCTCCGGCCGGGACGGGGACCGAGGAGGAGGCCGAGCGTCTGCGGTACTGGAAGGCCGAGCAGGGTGTCGTCGAGCTGGACGCCGCCGCCGTGGGCCCGCTGTACCCCGTGCTCACCTCCATGCTGCGCCGCGATCCCCGGCAACGTCCCGAAGCAGCCGAGGTCAAGCGGCTCCTGGAGGAGGTCGCCGGATCCGGGCCGGCGCCCTCCGGGGACCCGGGCACCACCAGCCCCGTCAGCGGGCGCCGGCGGTGGCGCGGCCGGCCGCTGCTGGTCGCCGCGGCACTCGGCGTCAGCGCCGCCCTGGCCCTGGGTCTCGTCACCCTGCCGGACGGCGGCGACGATGACGGGAAGGCCGCTCCGCGGCCCGGCCGGAGTCAGAGCCGGCTCGACGGGGGCGCTCCGGACGGTGAGACGCAGGCCCTGATCGGCGATCCGCACACGGCCGACGTGTGCGCTCTGGCCGACCCCGCCGCCTTCGAGCAGTTCGGCGACGGGGAGATCCGTGTGGACGTGGACTACGGGAACTTCGACCGCTGCGACGTGCTCGTGGGCGTGGACGACAAGACCCGTATCGACGTCTCGGTGAGCCTCCGCAAGGGCTCGCCGCCCGAGGGGTCGAAGCCCTTCAGCACCGTCGGACGGATCGGCATCCGCGAGGAGCGGGCCGAGAGCGACGAGTGCAAGCTGCTGCTGACGGCCGACGGCGACAGCGGTGACACCCTGGTCGGGGTCCGCGTCAACATGGGCAAGGGTTCCGTGGTCGGCGGCACCGCGACCCTGTGCACGGTCGCCGACAAGGCCGCCCGGGGCGCGGCCGGGATCCTCGACCGGGGCCCGCTCCAGCGTCGTTCGCCCGCCTACCCTCGCACCTCGCTGGCCTGGCAGAACGCCTGCGAGCTGCTCGACGCCAAGGCGCTGTCCGTCGTTCCCGGGATCGAGGTCGACGTACCGGAGGTCGGCATCGCGAACTGGAGCTGCGAGTGGTCGAGCGACGTCGACGAACTGGACGCGGAGGTGGGCTTCTTCCGCGATCAACCCAAGTCGGCCGACGAGGGCACGGCCCTCACTCTCGGCGGACACCGCACCGTCATCGAGGAGGGCGACGACGGGGACACCTGCTCGGCGTTCGTGGAGTACCGCAGGTACAGCGGCCAGGACGCCGATACCGCAGCCGAGATGGTGCGCCTGGAGGTCGGCGGCCGGCAGCCCACGGACAAGCTCTGCGCAATGGTCCGGGACCTCGCGGCCTCCGCCGCCGGCAACCTCCGCGCCTGAGGACTCAGGGCGCGGAGTCGGGCCAGGCCGCGTCGTCCTCCATCAGGTCGAGGTCCGGCGGTACGAGCGTCGTGGACTCCACCAGTCCCTTGATCAGGTTGTGCAGCAGGCTGTTGTCACCCGGGCGGCCCTGGGACTTGTCGTGGATCAGCGGATACCGGAAGCCGGTGCGGTCCAGCCGGTGGCGTACGGCCTCGATGCGATGCTCGATCCTGCGCTCCGTCCACTTCGCGTCCGGGCGGAGGTAGCCGAGCTGCTTGGCGGCCGTGGCGTACGACAGGGGACGCGGGTCCTCCTCGTACAGCAGATAGCGCTGGCCGAGGACGACCAGCAGCAGCCGCTCGTCGTCGTTGAGCGCCCAGGTCTCCGGCCGGATGGTCTCGGCGCGCCGCCGCGACAGCGGCCCCTGGTCGTCGTGGCCCGCCACGTACAGCTCCACCAGGTGCTCGCGGTAGCCGGAGCCCTTCACGAACAGCGGGGTGTAGCCGGTGTCGAGCGGCATCGGCTCGGTGCTGAGATGCATCATCCGGCCGCGCGGCAGCCGGACGAGCTGCTGTCCGGTGTTCCGTAGCCACCACAGCCCTTGACGGTACGTCAGCTCGCCGTGCCGCCGGCTCACCCGGAGGTCGTCCACGCCGACCCCCAGGTCCACGTCCGGTTTCTCACCGCGCCCGAAGCGGACCGTGAGCCCCGGGCGGGGCGGCGCGCTGAGCTCGCCGGTGACCGTCCGGGCGTGCAGGGTTCCGGGCGTGGTGGGCGCGACACCACGCGCGAGGCTGGCGGAGAGGGTCATCGCTGGTCTCCTCGGGGCGTGGGCTCGTCAGGCTGGTCGGCGGGCGCACGGTCACTGGTCGGTGTCCGCCGGTGCGCCCCGTTCGAGGCGGTACCCGCATGATGGCTCTTCACCCACGGGAGGGGTCCCGGGGCCCGGCGGTGGACAACGCCCCGAAGTGACAGGAAACGACCAGAGGTCCACCGTCCAGGGAGAATGACGTCATGGAGCCAACCAGTCAGATCATCGTCGCCTTGGACTGCGACAACCGCGCGGCCGCTCAACAGATCGTCGATCAGCTGGGCAGCGAGTGCCGCTTCTACAAAGTCGGACTGGAGCTCCTCACAGCGGCCGGCCCGGAGTTCATCAAGCACCTTGTCGCCCAGGGCAAGGAAGTGTTCCTGGACCTCAAGCTCTTCGAGATCCCGAACTCCGTTGCCGGTGCCGTGCGTGCGGCGGGAGCCCTCGGCGTCTCCATGGTGACCGTACACAGCATGGGAGGCACGGGCATCATGGCTGCCGCTGTGGATGCGGCCCGCGACTTCCCGGAGCTTCGCGTCCTCGCTCTGACCGTCGTCACCAGCATGACCGACTCCGACCTCGCCGACATCGGTGTCGGGGTTTCTACTGAGAGCCAGGTACTCCGGTTGGCGGGCCTGGCCAAGCAAGCCGGTTGCCACGGCGTGGTCGCCTCGCCGCAGGAAGTCTCGTCCTTGCGGGGACTGCTGGGCGGCGATGCTTTGATTGTCACCCCCGGCGTTGCTCTGCCTGGCGACTCGCCTGGTGAGCACACTCGTCCCGGCACGCCAAGGGCTGCGATTGCCGCGGGCGCCTCATATGTCGTCGTAGGACGGACGGTCACACGCGCCATGGACCCGGCATCCGCATTCCGCCTTGTTCACAGCAACGTGCAGCTCCAGTAGCGGAGTTCGGTGACGAAGGGTTGGTCAGGCCGCGGCCTTCAAGAGGCGTCCGCCCAACGAATGCCTTTCTCGCTGCGGATGCGGGCGCGTTCCTGGACCGGAGGAGCGAGTCTTGGAACCGTGTGGCCGAGCAGTGCGCCAGTGGCCCTTGCGGCGCCGGTGCCGTCGTCACTTTTCCTGAACAGGACACGGCCGTCCTGTCCCAGAGCGCGCATCGCTTGGCGCCCCTCCAAAACGATGGCGCGGAACCCCTTCATGAGTCCGGCCGCCTCGATGGCGAGCTGACCGTTGCAGTCGTGGATGTCGAGCATCCCGCCCTGCGACCGTGCCTCGGGTGAGGCTTCGGCCCCGTAGACCTCTACAGGAATGCCATGGCCGTGCAGGACGCGGGCCGGCGTGAGTCCGCCGAGCCCGGCCCGAGATCGTGACGTGAGTCATGACACCCCTTGCCCTTGCTCTTGCGGCCGGTGCCGGCCGACCAACACGTTGGCGCAGTGTTCCAAAGTGAGGCCGTACGACTTTTGGTGCGCCGCACCAATTTGGATCGCCGCACCAAATGTGCCACCATCGAGGTATGACGCGAGCACGCCGACCACAGCGGCGCAACCAGGTGCTCTCCCGCGAGCAGATCATCGACACCGCGGTCGAGATGCTCGATGCGGGCGGCGAGAGCGCGCTGACCATCCGGGCACTGACCGAACGGCTGTCCACCGGTTCCGGGGCGATCTACTACCACGTGGGCACCCGTGACGAGCTGCTCGACACGGCGACGGAAACCGTGATCGGCGCGGCGCTGGCGAGCCGGCCCGCCGGGACCGCGGCCACGCCCGGGGACGAGATCCGTGTCGTCGCGCTGGCGCTGTTCGACGCGATCGCCGCACATCAGTGGCTCGCCACGCGGCTGACCCTCCAGATCGTCCGGAATCCGGTCGGCCCGGTGACGGTGGGGATCTTCGAGCGGATCGGCGGGCAGGTGGGCGCCCTGGGCGTGCCGCGAGCCTCCTGGTTCGACGCGGCTTCGACCCTCGTGCACTACATCCTCGGAGCCGTCAGCCAGAACGCCCGCATCGAGGGGGACACCTCAGGGATCGACCCCGACGGGAATCGCGACGAGTTCTTGCACGCGGCGTCCACGGCATGGCAGGGGCTCGACCCGGAGGCTTACCCGTTCATGCACGCCATCGTCGGCCAGATGAGAGAGCACGACGACCGCGAGCAGTTCCTCACCGGCATCGCCGTCATCCTCGACGGCCTCACCCACCTGAGCTGACCCGGCCGAATTGGCCGGGTGCCCCCATCGTGCGTTTCTCGAGAGGACACCTCTTATGCATGACGTCGTGATCGCGGGCGGCGGACCGGTCGGTCTGTTCCTGGCCGGCGAGCTGGCCCTGTCCGGCTGCTCGGTTCTGGTTCTTGAGCGGGACCCGGAACTCACCTCGCCCCTGAAGGCGTTCCCGCTCGGGCTGCGTGGTCTGAACGCCGGGTCGGCCGAGACGTTCTACCGCCGCGGCCTGCTGGAAGCGATGGCACAGGCTTCGGGAGTCAACCCGCAGAAGGTGGGCGCGGATCCGGAAGCGGTCAAGGCGCCCGATCCCCGTGAGCTGAGCCATTTCGCGGGCATGACGCTCGACGCGGCTGACATCAACACGGCCGCCCTCCCGTCTCGGCTGCCCAGCCCGGCGATGGAGGGGTTCATGACGAGCCTGGAAGCGGTCGGATCGGTGCTGTCCGAGCGGGCCACCGCGCTCGGAGTCGAGATCATCCGGAATGCTCCTGTCACGGCCGTGGCGCAGAACACCGAATCTGTCCTGGTCACGGCAGGCGGCCAGGAGTACCAGGGGCGCTGGCTGGTGGGCTGCGACGGCGGGCGTAGCGCCGTACGTCAGCTCGCGGGCTTCGAATTCGTGGGCACCGAGCCACTGTTCACCGGCTACGTCGCCAAGGTCACCTTCGCCGAACCCGAGCAGCTGCCGCTCGGGTTCAACCTGACGCCGAATGGCATGTATCTGCGTACGCCCCTCGAAGGGCACCTGGGCATGATGGACTTCGACGGCGGCGCCTTCGACCGCTCCCAGCCGCTGGCCCGCGAACACCTCCAGACCGTCCTGCGCCGCATCAGCGGCACCGACGTGACGCTGAGCGAGGTCCATCTCGCCTCCAGCTTCACCGACCGCGCGATGCAGACGACGACGTATCGCGAGGGCCGGGTGCTGCTCGCCGGCGACGCAGCACACATTCACTCGCCCCTGGGTGGCCAGGGCCTCAACCTCGGCATCGGCGACGCCGTCAACCTCGGGTGGAAGCTCGCCGCCACCGTGCGCGGCTCCGCTCCCGAGGGCCTGCTCGACACCTACACGACCGAGCGGCACCCCGTCGGCGCCGCTGTGCTCGACTGGTCCCGCGCTCAGGTCGCGACCATGAAGCCGGGCCCCAATGCCCCCGCGCTGCGTCAACTCGTCCACGATCTGATGCGGACCACCGACGGCACGACCCACGTGTACCGAAAGACGTCGGGGCTGTTCAACCGCTACGACCTGGGCAGCGAACAGCCCTTCACCGGCTGCACCGCCCCGGACTTCCGCTTCGAGGACGGCAGCCGCCTCGGCGAACTGCTGCGCCAGGGACAGGGAGTCGTGCTCGACTTCACCACCGACCGTGCGCTACAGGTCGCGGCCAAGGGGTGGGCAGGCCGGATCCACTACGCTGCCGGCCCGGTGCACAACGACCTCGGGCTGGGTGCCGCGCTGATCCGGCCCGACGGCGTCGTGGCCTGGGCGAGCGAGCCCGCCCCGGATCGCGACGCGTTCGAGCAGGCGGCTGCCCAGTGGTTCGGCGCGCCGCAGAACTAGAACGACCGGCGGCTCCCCGGCCCCGTTCCAGACGCGGTGCCGTTCACTCTCTGCGGATCGACCTCCCCTGCGCCGGAGCATCGGTCGTGAAGCGCACGAGCGCGAACGAGGCCAAGGCCCCTCCACCGCATCAGGTAAGGCCGCCTGACATCGAACTCGTCGAGCACCAACACCCTCAAGCAGCGCCGTAATACCCGACAGCCGAAGGGCAGCGACCGTGAACAGCGCCATAGACACCACCCCCTCCAGGTCCGAAGGTTCGGAACCGCACACCGGCACCCCAGTTGCATGGGTTCGCACCTGGGGCGCCTCCCCGCAGGCACCGAACAACTCCGTCAGCTGCATCGAGCCCTTCGAGAACGCGACGCTGCGGCAGATCGTCCGCATCACAGGCGGCGGACACCGCATCCGTATCCGCATCAGCAACGAGTACGGAACCGTACCGCTGACCATCGGCGCCGCCCGTGTCGCCATCACGGACACCGACGACGGAATCCAGCACGGAAGCGATCACGCGGTGACCTTCAGCGGCCGGCCGAGCGCCACCGTGCCGGCGGGCGCACCGATCCTCAGTGACCCCATCGGTCTGCGGACCGCCGCGCTGTCTCGGCTGACCATCAGCGTCTACCTGCCTGGCCAGGTCGGCACCGCAACCTGCCACGGGACCTTCCACACGCTCGGCTGGCTCATCCCCGGCGACGCGACCGCCCTCGTGTCGCTGCCCGCCGACGCCGCCCCCCTGCCGGCACAAGCCCTGATCACGGCCGTGGAAGTGCAGCCTGATACGCCGACCCGGGCCATCGCCGTAATCGGCGATTCCCGAGTCGATGGCATGGGATCCACCCCCGGTACCGACCGACGCTGGACGGACAGGCTCGCCGAACGTCTGGCAGCCCGCGCCGGACAGGCAGTCTGTGTGGTCAGCCAGGGCATCAACGGCAACCGCATGCTCACCGACGGCATCGGCACCGCCGCCCTCGCCCGCTTCGACCGCGACGTCCTCGCCACGCCCGGCCTCGGCCACGTGGTGATCGCCGTGGGCAACGACCTCGTCTTCTCCTTCGCCCCCCGCACCGAGGAGACCGCCGGATTCCTCGCGATGTTCCCCGGCTCACCCGTCGGCGTCGACGACATCATCGCCGCCCACCTCCAACTGGCGGCACGCGCCCGCGCGCACGGCGTGAAGGTCCACGCCGCGACCATCGCCCCCTACGGCAGCTCGGAAATGTACTCAGCCGAGGGTGACAAGGCGCGCGAGCAGATCAACGCATGGATCCGCACGAGCGGCATCTTCGACGGCGTACTCGACTTCGACGCCGTCTGGCGCGACCCCGCCGACCCCACCCACATCCGCAGCGACCTGCACATGGGTGACAACCTCCACGGCAGTGACGCGGGCTATGCCGCCCTTGCAGAATGCATCGACCTCTCCCTCTTCAACTGACCCCTGACCGAGGCGGCTTCTGAGCGACCTCGCGGCAGAAGGAGCGTCCCCCCTGGACGCACCCGAGATCGTTGCGGAAGACGGCGGTCTGCAACGACACGCCCTGCCGCCCGATGGTGACGGGGCTCAGTTGGGCGCGGCGCCTACTAGGCCGGCAGGACGGTGCGCCCAGTACACCACCTGATGGCCGATCAATCGGTCAAGCAGGCGCAGCGGGCGGTGGCGGGTCGCCCGGGCGCCGGCGCGGTGCTCGCCGCCGCGCTCGTCGTCGGCGGGCAGCGTATGGAACCGCCGACATGACGAGCTGTCTCTGGAATGCGCTTGTACGCGGACACCGGGCCCGGCTCGGGCCCGGTGTCCAGTGGGTGGGTCAGTTTGTGACGATCAGCTTGGTGGGCTTGCCGTAGCGGAAGAGTTCCTTGATGTCGGCGGGGCGGAGCTTGATGCAACCGTTCGACTTGTAGTCGGAGGCGCCGTTCCATCGCCACGGCTCGGCGGATCCCTGGCCGCCATTGCGGGTCATCTCGCTGTGGATGAAGAGGTCATCGCGCGGGGTGCCCTTGTAGCACCTTGTGTCAGGAATCCGCACCACGTACCCCTTGATCTTGCTGCCGTTGTACTTCTTGTCCCACCAGGGGATCTTGTACGTACCGTTGGGCAGCCAGCCCTGGCCGCGGGCGCAGGTGTTCTTGGTGTAGCCGGAACCGGCTCGCCACGAGTCGAGCTTGACTGTCCGGTCGCTCTGCGCGATGTAGCGGTACAGGGTGAGCGTCGACTTGGTCTGGTTGCTGTGATTCTTGTCGAAGAGCAGGTAGTTGTAGCTGCTGGCGGCCTGCGCGGGTGCCGTGGTGGCGGTGGCGGTGAGGCCGGCCATCAGGGCGACCGCGAGGGTGAGCGCCAGGTTCCGTGTGCGTGAAGCCACGCTGTGTCTCCTCCTTCGACCACGTCCACCCCTGGTGTCCGTGGCGATATGGCCCCGGTTGGGGGCCCGTTGGCGGATACGGCCGGGCTGGCTGTGGCCCGGCCGGTACTGTGCGTCATCGAGTTCAGCGGCATCGGAATTGAATGAGGAGCCGGTTTTGCCACCCTGATCAATGGCTGCTCCGAAGGCCGGGGACAGGTGGTTGCGGCGCTGGCTGAGGAGAGAGCATCGGGGTTGCCCTTGCGTCACGGGTGCGCGTAGCTTCGCGGGCCGCAGCGCCGCGTTCACGGGGGAAGCGGCACCGGGAGGGTGTTGATGGCGGGACGTCCGGAGAGTCCGCTGGATCCGAGTGCCGGGCCGGTGGCGTTCTGGGACATACCGTCCAGCCAGCCCCTGGGCTCCATGCTGCCCACACCGGGCGGCCCGCTGTTTGCCCTCGCGTTCAGCCCGGGCGGAGACACGCTGTACGCGTCTGCCAAGCACATGCCGCTACAGAAGTACGCCCTCGCCCCGGCCCGCCTCATCGAGCAGGCCTGTGACCGCGCCGGAGGTGGGCTGTCCCAGGCGGACTGGAAGACGTACCTGCCGGATCTGCCGTACCGCAGGACTTGTTGAGAGGCCGCTTTCTCCCGGCGTTTCATTCTGAAATTACTGTTTGATCCTGTGGCGTCGGGTCACGCCTGAGGACGGTTGCCTCGCCGGGAGCGGCGGCCATGAGGTCGGTCATGGCCACCAGGCGGAGTGGGTCTGCTTCGCCTTCTCCCGGTGGAGGGGGAAGCGTTCTTCCTCCAGCGGGAGGCGCACCAACCTCCTGCGCCCGGATGTCTCCTCAGCGTGACCGAAGGGCTCTTCTCCGCGGGCCCCTTAGCGCCCCTGTGACGCTGAAAGAAATTCCGTCCTGTGAACGCCCCGAGCCACCGTCCATGACCTCATTGCCTGGTCGGCCGCTCGTGATCATTCCGCGGTCGTCCCGATGGGCGCACCTGGCGGAAGCCTCGTAAGTTGGAGATGAAAGCGGTCGCGCCCGTAGAGATCGGCAGGTCACGCGCGTGACGACAGCGGAGATCGACTTTGAGGAGCTGTTCGACGCCGCGCCGAACCCGTACTTGGTGCTGGACGCCGACCTGGTGATCCGCTATGCCAACCGGGCTTATCTCCAGGTGACCGGTAGGACCGGCGGGGAGCTGGTCGGGCGGCACGTATTGGAAGCCTTCCCCGACACGCCCGCCGCGCCGGACATGGCGCGCGACTTCGCCGCCTCGCTCCAGCGCGTTCTGGCGTCCAGGAAGCCCGATTCTGTAGCTCCGCAGCGATTCGACATTCCCGTCGCCGGTCGCCCGGGTGAACTCGAAGAGCGGTGGTGGTCAGGGATGTCCAGCCCGGTCCTGGGGTCGGACGGGTCGGTGAAATGGATCATCGCGCGGGCCGAAGACGTCACTGAGTTCATGCGCTCGCCGGCCATGGGTGAGCTCACTCAGGCGCTTGGCACTCGGACGGCAGGGATCGCGGCTCAGGTGTACGCCCGGTCACGTGATCTCGAGCAGCTGAACGAGCAACTGCGCCAGGCGCATGCCCGTGAACACGATGTCGTCCTCACGTTGCAGGAGGTCATGCTCCGCTCGCCCGACCTGGCCAGGCACCGGGACATCGCCGTTCGCTATCTGCCCGCCCTTGGGTCGCTCAACGTGTGCGGCGACTGGTACGACATAGTCGATCTGCCGCCCGATCGCTATTCCATCGCCATCGGCGACGTCGTCGGCCACGGCTTGCAGGCCGCCGCAGTCATGGGCATGCTGCGCAGCGCACTGAGTGCCGCCATCCGGGCCATTCCCAGCCCCGCACAAGCCCTGGAGATACTGGGTCTGTACGCCCGGGCGGTCGACGGCGCATTGGCCACCACCGTCGCCAAAGTCCTCATCGACCCACGCAGCCGACTCATCATCTACAGCAACGCCGGCCACCCACCGCCGATTCTCGTCCATCTGGACGGCAGTTGCGAGCTGTTGGACCAGGCAACCGACCCACCGCTGGGTGCTCGACCAGATCATGTCCCCCGTCCTCAGGCCGGGTTGCCGTACACCCCGGGGGACACCCTCGTGCTCTACACCACGGGCTCATTGAACGCCGTGACGAAGACATCGACATAGGCCTGGGCCGACTGACCGACGCCCTTGCCCGGTGCACCACCCTCCCGGTCGAAGAACTCGCCGACGGACTACTGGCACATCTGGGCGTCACCGGCGGCAGCCGGGACGACATCGCTCTCGTCGTCGTTCGCCTATGACCTTTCGTGGGCCATCACCCCGATCAGCTTCTGTCGGGGGGCTTACACGCTTCGAGGCATGAGACTCATCCGCCGAGGAAGCCGGTCACCTCACCAGGTTTGACGGTGAAGCTCAGCCGGTCCACGGCCGTCTGCCGGTCCACGGCCGTCTTGTCGCCGTAGCGCTTGGTCAGCTCTCGCGCTGCGGTCATCGAGGTCACTCCTTCTCGAAGCGGTGTGGCAGTGCGCCCAGTTGCATCTGTGCCCAACTGCCGTCCACGCGCGGGCTCGGACGGGTGCCCATCCGAACCCCGCGCGTGGACTTGCTGTCGCCTGATCAACGCGCAGCGGCGATCACCGGGACCTGCCGATCAAGTAACGGGACTCTCCCTGGACGCGGGTGGACTGTCTGCGGGGCGTTCCAGTGTCACCTTGGGCAGGCGCCGGGCAAGCGGGGCGGGCAGCCACCAGGCCCACTTGCCGAACAGCTGCATGACCGCCGGAACCATCAGGCAGCGGATGACCACCGCGTCCATCAGGATCGCCACGGCGAGGCCCAGCCCGAACTCCTGGAGCATCCGGTCGGCGCTCAGCATGAAGGCACCGAACACCACGATCATGATGGCCCCGGCCGCCGTGATCACCTTGCCGGTAGAGGCCAGTCCTTCCCGCACCGCAAGGGAATGGTCCTTCGTACGCTCCCACTCCTCGTGCATGCGACCGACGAGGAACACCTCGTAGTCCATGGAGAGCCCGAACACGATCGCGAAGATCAGCACGGGAAGGAAGGCTTCGATCGGGCCCGGCTGCACGCCGAACAGGCCGTGCTGGAACACGAGGGTCATCGCGCCGAGCGCGGCAGTGATCGAGATCAGGTTGAGCAGAGCTGCCTTGACGGGGATCAGGACCGACCGGAAGACCAGCATCAGGAGCAGTGACGAAAGGCCGACGACAACGGCGATGAAGAGCGGCATCCGCTTGGAGACGGTCTCCGAGAAGTCCTGGGAGGCCGCGGTGGCGCCCCCGACCAGGACCTTGGCACCGGTGTCGTGCTCGAGTTTCGGAGCCACGTCGTCGCGCAGATGATGTACGAGGTCGGCGGTGCCCTCGGCCTGCGGTGCCGTCTCGGGGTAGACGATCACGGTGGACAGGGCGCCGTCCTCGGAGGGCATCGCGGGGCTGGCCGCGGCCACGCCCTCGGTCCTGGCCAGGGCGGACTGTACGGTCTTGCCGGCTGCCTCGTCTCCTCGCGCCAGGATGACCAGCGGACCGTTGAAGCCCGGGCCGAAGCCTTCGGCGAGCAGGTCGTACGCCTGCCGGGAGGTCGTGGTCTTCGGGTCGTTGCCCGCGTCGGCGAAGCCGAGCCGCATGCCCAGGGCCGGTGCAGACAGTGCCAGCAGGGCGATGGTGGCGGCCACCAGAGCCGGCAACGGCCGACGCTGTACCGCTTCGGCCAGGGCCCGCCAACGGCGGCCTTCGGCCTTGCCCTTGGCGGCTGTCTTGCCCGCGTGCTTGAGCACATGACGCTGGATGGGCTTGCCGAAGAGTGCCAGCAGTGCGGGCAGCAGGATCAGCGAGGCGGCCATGGTGGTCAGCACGGTCAGGGCCAGGGCGAGGGCCACGCCCTGAAGGGAGCCGAGGCCGAGTGCCACCAGGCCGAGGAGGGCGATGATCACCGTGCAGCCGGCGAAGAAGACCGTACGGCCGGCGGCGTCCAGGGCCTTGCGGCCGGCTTCGGCCGGGTCCACACCGTCGGTGAGTTCCTGCCGGTAGCGGTAGAAGATCAGTAGGGCGTAGTCGACGCCGACGCCGAGCCCGACGAGCATCGTGATGGGCGGTGTGAAGTCGGCGACGGTGAAGACGTGCGAGGCGAGAACGATCAGGCCGAGTGCTGAACCGACCGCGAAGAGGGCGGTGATCAGCGGCACGGCAGCTGCCACCAGGGAGCCGAAGAGCAGCCCGAGGATGATCACGGCGGCCGCGATGCCGGCGAGTTCCGCGATCGGGCTTCCCTTCTCCTCGGCGCCGCGCACGGCCTCGCCACCGACCTCGACCTGGAGATCGCCTGACGCGGTGGCCTTGGCGGTGTCGATGATCTCTGCGACGTCCTCCTTGGGCACGGCCTCGGCCTTGCCGTCGAGCGTGACGGTGGCGTAGCCGATCGTGCCGTCCTCGGACACCGCGGAGGCGTCGACGTAGGGACTGCGCACCTCGGCGACGCCCGGCAGTTGCTCAACCTTGGCGAGCATCTTCTCCACGGCGGCCCTGGGCTGGCCGATGCCCCGGCTGTCCTTGAGGACGATGTCGACCGTGTCCCCGGCCTGGTCCGAACCGTGCTTCGTGAACAGGTCGGTGGCCGTCTGCGAGTCGGTGCCCGGCAGCGCGAAGTTGTTCTTGTACGCGGAGCCGGCGGCCTGCGAGCCCAAAGTAACGGCGGCCAGAACGGCCACCCAGAGCAGCAGGGCCGCCCAGCGATGACGCTGCGCCCAGCCGGCCAGGGCACCGAACCGGCCGACGCGCGCCTGAGCTCGTCGGCCGGGTGGTGCGGGTGGCGCAAGGGGCGCGGGTGCGCCGCGGGTGGGAGACATGGGTGACTACCTCCGATGCGAGCGTGAGTTGCCAGGCATGACGAACGCGCCCACTACGACGCCGCACGACGTGGGTACGCCGATCGCCGGGATGGCGAACACTCCGTCGATCCCCAGGGCCAGGGCGCCGGCAGCCGACACCAGCAGAATTCCGGCGGCGGCTCCGACGAGAGCACCGACGAGCGCGGTCGTGACCCGTCCGGGAGGGGGATGTGCGTTCATGCCCTTGATCGTGCGCGCGCGACGAGGTCGAAATCGTCAGTCCCCGGACGACACCAGACGTACCTCGGCGGATGTACGCGACGCGGTACCCCGGATGTAGAGCGGCGTCCACGGGCGGTCGGTCAACGGGATAGGAGCCTGCTGACGAGCCCGGACAGGTCGCGGGATGATCACTGACCGCCCCGGTGTCATCGCGGTCGCCGTCCTGAGCGCAGTGGGCCCGGATGACCGAGGCAGGCGGGAGGGCGAGGGTCGGGTCTGCCTAGCCCTCCAGCCAGCCGGGGCTGACCATTCCGGACTCGTACGCCAGGACCACCAGCTGTGACCTGTCTCGTGCGCCCAGCTTCGTCAGGATGCGGCTGACGTGCGTCTTCGCCGTCGACAGTTGCAGCACCAGCCGCTCGGCGATCTCGTCGTTCGTGAGCCCCGCGGCCACCAGTTGCATGACCTCGCGCTCCCGGTCCGTGAGCGCATCGAGCCGAGGGTCCGGCCGAGGGCCCTTGACCCGGCCCGCGAACTCGGCGATGAGCCGCCGGGTGACCGACGGGCTGATCAGGGCGTCGCCCCGGGCGGCGACCCGCACCGCGTGCAGCAGTTCCTCCGGCTCGGTGTCCTTCACCAGGAAGCCGGTCGCCCCGGCGCGCAGCGCCCCGTACACGTAGTCGTCCAGGTCGAAGGTCGTCAGGATGACCACCTTCACCGAGGCCAGCTGCTCATCCCCCGTGATCACCTGGGTGGCGTCGAGACCGTCCGTCCCCGGCATCCGGATGTCCATCAACACCACGTCCGGCTTCAGCTCGCGGCAGGCCGAGAGCGCGGCTTGCCCGTCGGCGGCCTCGCCCACCACCTCGATGTCGTCCTCGTCGTCCAGGACCGACCGGAACCCGGCCCTGACCAGCCAGTGGTCATCCACCAGCAGGACCCTGATCATCGGCTGCTCCGCTCCGTCGGCTCTCCTGTGATCCCGTACGGTAGCCGGGCCCGCACCGCGAACCCGCCCTCCGGCCGGGGACCTGCTACCAGCTCGCCGCCCAGTGCCCGCGCCCGCTCCGTCATACCGGCGATGCCGCTGCCGCCTCCCGGCCTGGCCGGGTGGGCTGTCGCGCCGCCTTGGCCGTCATCCTCGACGGCGACCGTCAACTCGCGGTCCCCGTAGGCGATCCGGATCGTGACGTGTCCGGCGCCGCTGTGCCGGGCGGCGTTGGTCAGCGACTCCTGCACGATCCGGTACGCGGCCAGGTCCACCTGGGCAGGCAACGCACGCTCGGCCCCGGTCCGCTCGATCCGCACCGTGAGCCCTGCGAGCTCTGCGGAGGCCACCAGTGCGTCCGCCCGGGCCAGACCCGGGGCGGGTGCCCTGGGCGCATCCTCGTCGACCCGGCGAAGCAGGTCGAGGGTGGCCCGCAGCTCCTGCAAGGTCTCCCGGCTGCCCGCCTTGATGGCGCTCAGCGCCGCCTCAGCCTGCACGGGGTCCTTCTTCAGCCGGTGCAGGGCCGCACCCGACTGCACATTGATCATCGAAATGTTGTGCCCGATCACATCGTGCAACTCGCGGGCAATGCGCAGCCGTTCCTCGGTGGCCCGCAGCCGCGCCTGCTCCTCGGCGTACGCCACCCGGCTGTGCCGCGCACTGCCGAGCGCCACGACAGCGACCAGCCAGCCGGTGAGCATGAACACCGCCGTACCCGTGACATCGCTCCGGGTCATGAGGGCGCCCACGCCGACGCCGATCACCATCGCCGCCGCCACGGCGATGGCCGACTGAAGCCGGCCCTGGGCGGCGATGGCGTACAACGCCGCGATCGGGACCAGGACCAACGGCCCGTCGACGGCACTCAGCACGTAGTAGCCCCCGGTGGCCAGCGCCGTGAACCAGCCCACCGCCACCGGAGATCGGCGCCGCAACAACAGCGCGCCGCACACCGCGCCGATCAGCAGCCAGGACACGATCACCCAGGCCGTCGAGCCCTCGCCGCTGCCCAGCCGCTGCCCCTCGGCGATCGCCACCAACAGAAACGTCCCCAAAGCCAGTACGGCGTCACCACGGGCGCCCTTGGGCAGCCGGAGACGAGTCTGGGTGAGAGGCACGAGTTCATTGTCGCTGAACCACATCCGCGGCCGCTCGCACCATCACGTGACCATGCCCGCGCCCGTGCAAACCGGCGCCCACCAGCAGCTTCGAGTACTTGTTCGGCGGCTGGGAACGTGTCGATGAGATGGCGGTGATCGCGGGCCGGCATGGCCTCGTCGGCGATCACCACCCTGAGCGCCATGAGGAATTCGGCCGGCTGGGTGTCCTTCAGGAACACCCGGGTTACAGGACCGGGTTCCTGATATCCCTGGCCGGAATCAACCGACGGCGTCCTCCTCTGTGCAGGCCCCGTGGTGTGTTGCCTCAGTACCAGACGGAAAACGTGGCGTCAGCCCTGCCGACGGCGGTGAAGATCGGGTCGATGCGCAGCACGTAGTCGTAGTGCCGGATGTAGCGGTCCGGGTGGTTGTGAGAGCGGAACGACGACCAGGACGGGTCGGCGAGCCCGGCGGTCTTGTGGAAGGTGGCGTCCTGGGCGAACTTCGTGGTGCCGTCGTTGACGTCCAGTCGCAGCTGGTAGTAGGAGTGCCGCAGGTAGCGGGTGGGTTGGTTGACGGACTGGAAGGAGACGCCGGAGGAGTCGGCCAGGCCCGGCACCAGCTTCCACTGCGAGTCGGTGTAGGGGTCGAAGGGATACTGGTCGATGCGGCCGATGGAGTCGGCGTGCCGCCAGTATCTGTCGGGGAAGTTGTAGGATTTCAGCCGGTTCCAGGCGGGCTTGCCCCACTTGGCGACCATGTTGTCGTATACCGTCTGGGGGATGGTCTGGATGGTGGCGTGTTTGGAGTTCAGCGGCTGGGTGTAGACGCGCCGGCCGGTGGCGGTCCAGCTGCCGGTGGAAAGGTCGCTGGTCTGCCAGGCGTAGAACACCGCGTTGGCGTCGCCCCACAGGTACCAGGTGCCGGAAGCCTGGGCGAGGATCGGGGCCTCGATGCCTCCTTGCGGCGCCAGGCCAGAGGTGTAGACGGTGAAGCTGCCGGGCTTGAGGGAGGTGGACTTCGCCCCCACGAGGCTGTTGCGGGCCTTGAAGTACAGGTAGTTGACGCCGTTCACGTTCATGGCCAGGGAGCCGTCGATCACGTCGTAGCCCGGGTCGAAGAAGACCTGCGGCGATGTCACCGTCTTGAAGTCCGTGGTGTAGTTCACCATGATCACGTTGTGTCCGCTGCTGTTGACGGACGAGTAGATGATGGCGTATTGGCCGCGGGAGGCGTCCCAGAAGGCTTCGGGTGCCCAGCTGTGGGTGGCCATCGAGTGCAGTTTCAGCAGGCGGTAGTTGTCGAAGGAACGCAGATCGGCGGAGTCCCAGACGTGGATGACCTGGCTCTGCTTGGTCCAGTCTGTTCCCTTCAGGTCGGTCGCCATGACGACGAAGGTGCCGTCCCGCTTGTGCAGGATGAAGGGGTCGCGCAGACCACCGTCGCCCCCGGTCGGGGTCACGACGGGGTTGTTCTGGTTCAGCGGCATCCACTGGAGCCCGTCGGTGCTGACCGCGAGGTGCAGGCCGTAGTTGGTACCGAGGCCTCTGCGTGACTCGGTGAAGTAGCCCATGACGAACGGGGAGGCCGTCGCGGCGCTCGCGGACCGGCTGCCGATGGTCAGCGCACCGGTCATGGACAGCGGCACGGCCGCGGCCATGCCGAGGAACAGCCGGCGCGACGGCTGGGGGGTTGCGCTCATCTGATGCCTCCAAGGCGTAGGGAAAGAAGGGCTTCGCGGGATCTGTCGCCGACCGTCTGCGGGACCGCCTGGCCCGACATCGCTCCGCCCTGCGGCAACGCCCGCAACGCCCAACGACCGTTCGCCCGCCTGGCACACCCCGACGAGCAGGACACGCGGCTCCTGCGGGCGATCACGATGGACGGCACGGCCTTGGGCGGCTCCCGAACCCGTGAGCGGCCCGGCCTGGGGGGGCGCCCACGGGTTCGGTCCCTCGTCAGCTCCAGGGAGATGCGGTGAGCCAACTGGTGTCGGCGGCCCAACTGGTCTTGTTGTCCCAGACGTTGGAGCCGCCGTTACTGGCTACGTAGGCCGTGTAGGCGTAGTGGCGGAGGTACTTCGTCGGGAAGTTGACGGACTGGAAGGAGGTGCCCTGCCCGCTGTTGCCCGCGGTGGGGCAGAAGGTGACGTCCTTCGCGAACCCGGGCTCGCCGTTGTCGGTCTTCAGGTAGAGCTCGTAGTTGCGGTGGCGCAGGAACTGGCCGGGCTTGCTGGCGGACTCGAAGGAGAGGCAGGAGCTATTGGCCAGGCCGGCACGGACGATCCAGGTGGCGGCGGCCTTGTCGGTGGCCGCGCTGGTGGAGTTGACCTTGGAGATGCCGACCTTGGCGTCGGCGCCGTTGTGGCGCAGGTAGTGCGAGGTGCAGCAGGGGTCGGTGGTGGCCTTCAGGGAGATCCGGGAGCCGGGCGTCAGCGAGCCGGTGCTGGTCGAGCCGCTGTTGTAGCCGGCGGCGGTGATGTTGGCCTGTACGGCGTTCTCGATGGCGTCCGAGGGGTAGCCCGAGGTCATGACGCCTTCGTAGAAGGTGCCGGCGCCGGTGTTGCTGTTGTCGCCGCCGATGCCGAGGATGATCGCGCCTTGCTTCTTCATCGGGTTGTAGCCGGGGGCGTTGGGGCGTACGCCGCTGTAGTAGGTGGACAGGCTGCCCGACCGGGCGTCGCCGCCGCGGATGGCCCACTTGTTCGGGCCGCCCTTCAGCGTGGCGGTCAGGAACCGGTGGCTGACGGAGGGAATGTCGTTGAAGCGGGGGTTGACCCCGGAGAACAGGCCGTTCTCCATGTCGGCCATGACCCAGGGGCCGTTGCCGCTGCCGGTGCCCCAGCCCCTGCTGTTGCCGAAGTAGATGGCCTCCATGGTGCCGTTGCCCTCGTTGTGGCCGGTCGTCTCGGCGTTGCCGTAGTCGAAGCAGCAGCCGGCGTTGTAGTGCGTGCCGTCGAGGACCGCGTACATGCCCTCGGGCTGGTCGCCGGTGGCGATGCCGTTGGTGTTGTTGTTCCGGTAGCCGGTACCGGGGGCCACGTAGACGCCGTACGCCTTGTGGCCGCCGACGGTGACCGGCGCCTCGAAGGCGTTGGCCAGGTTGTCGTTCCCATCCGGGGCCGGCCCGGGCCATTGTCCCTTGAGCGCCTGGGTGAGCTTGTTGCCCTTGCCGGACTGGTCGTAGATGACGGTGATGAGGCAGCTGGTCTTCGCGCAGAAGGCATCCTGCGCGGCGGCGTTGGCGTATCCGCCGGCGCTCAGCAGGCCGATGTCCTTGGTCGCGTTGTCGGAGGCACGCTTGACCTGGTACAGCGGGCCGTTGTACCCCCCGTACAGAGCGCGAGTGGTGCTGTGCGCGGCGACGCAGGGGGTGCCGCCCGCGGCGTAGATGTCGCACGGCCCCTGGGTGGCGGCCTGCGAGGTGGTGGCCGTCGCGGTGAGCAGGCCGGCGGTGAGCACGGCGGTGGCACCCGCCGCGAGGAGCGCACGTTTGGCGCGGCGGATCCACGGTGGCTTGGTCATGAGAACTCCTTCACCAGGTGGGGGGTGATGTGAGCGTCGGCGAACCCCCGGTGCCCGGCTGTGCGGACGGTGCGGGTTGCGTTGACGCCTCCGTGCCGGTGCGGCTTAGGCCGTTTCGGCACCGGATTCGGGGCGGGCTGCTCATCAGCTCCGGGTAGGAGGGGACGGCGACGAACTGGGGGGTCGCGTCATTGGGCTTGAGACAAAGCTCGAATGTGTCTCCCCTGCCCGCCGTCACATCGTCGCCGTCGTCGTCGCCGTCGCCGTCGCACGAGCGCGGAATGCGGGAAGACACGGCGCCCGGCGGCGGATGTCAGGGGATGATGCCGACGTCTTCCGCTGGAGCGCCGGCATCCCTGTCGGGGTTGGGTCAGCTCGTCACACGGAAGGTGGCGTCGCCGCGGGCCGTCGCGGTGGTGATCGGGTCGAGCCGCAGCTCGTACGCATAGTGGCGGATATAGCGGTCCGGGTAGTTGTACGACTGGAAGGACGACGAGGTCGAGTCGGCGAGGCCGGCGACCTGGCGGAAGGTGGCGTCGGCGGCGAACTGGCTGCTGCCGTCGTTGTGGGCGAGCTGGAAGTCGTAGCCGGAGTGCCGCAGGAAGTAGCCGGGCATGTTCACCGACTCGAAGGAGACGGTGCCGGAGCCTGCCAGGCCGGGCCGCGGCCGGAACTGGGCGTCGTCGGCGGGGCTGACGTTCGGGTCGATGCGCACGTCCAAGTTGGTGTGCCGCACGTACCGGTCCTGGAAGTTGTACGACTGTAGCCGCTTGGCCGGGGTGTTGGGCCAGCGGGCGAGCACGCGGCTCTCCTCGGCAGCCGTGAGGGTCATGATCGCACCGTGGCGCTTCGGGGTGCCGCCCATGTCGTAGCTGGTCGACGGCTGAAGCCGGTAGCTGCCGACGCTGAACGGGTTGGTCGTCAGGATCGGCCTGTACTCGCGTACGCCGTTCGGGCTGTTGTGGTCGATGTAGAGGGCCCACTCATTGCGGTCTCTGAACTTCATCCACACCGGGCCTTCGACCACATTGCCGGTGAGGCCGATGCTGGAGAGGTCGCCGAGCTTGGTCCACGTCCCCAGGATCGAGTTGCTGCCCTCGACCGTGTTCTGGCCGTCGCCGGAGACCCGCACGTAGCGGTAGTTGCCGACACCGGAGGGCACCTCGGTCATCTGGGTGTCGACGACCGGCGTGGTGCCAGGTGGGTCGATCCAGATCTGCGGGGTGGTGATGGTGCGGAAGTCCTTGGTGCGGGCGTAGTAGATGCGGTACTTGAACACGCCGTTCACCGTGGCGTTCGTCGCCCAGTACAGGACGTAGTCGTTGGTCTCGGGGTTGAACATCGCCTCCGGCGCCCACGCGTTCTTCCCGCCGGGGATCAGTCCGGCGGCGTTGAGCAGCCACGGCTTCGACCAGGTCACCAGGTCCGTCGACTCCCACACCACGAAGCGGGGGCTGCCGTTGGTGTACGTCGAGCCGCAGCGGATGCACAGGTCGGTCGCGATGATCCAGTACTTGCTGCCGTCGGGAGAGCGCACCAACGCGGGGTCACGCACCCCCTTCGTGCCGATCTTGGAGTTCAGGACCGGCGCTCCGCCGTTGAGGTCGTTCCAGTGCATGCCGTCCGTGCTGTGCGCGAGGTACAACATCTGACCGGTCGCGGAATCGCCGGTGAAGTGCACCATCAGGTAGCCGGGGTCGGCGGCGGCCGCCCGCTGGGGTGCGGTCAGGGCTTGACCTGTGAAGAGCAGGCAGACGGCGAGCAGTATCACCGACAGCCGGGCGCGAAGCGCGGACATGTGGATCTCCTGACGGCGGGGCCGGACACACGAGCCGGTGCGTCGGTGGTGTGACGGCCTGTGGGGTGACGGATGGGGGGTGACGGATTGAGGGGGGACGGATTGAGGGGCGGACAGATTGAGGGGACGGAATTGTCGGGTGGCATCAGGGGTGTCGCCGTAGCGAGGCAGCCGTAATACGGAGCCGCCGATATGGCTGGCCAACTCGCTGACTGGCCAGCCGAGTTGTGCGATATATCGAACGGTGTTCGTAAGATCGAGCAGACATTAAGTGCGGGAAACAGGGCGCGTCAATACATCTGACATCCGTAGTCCCTCGAATCCGACTCGATACAACGGATGTCTGGCTTGACTGTCAGGCCACATACTCGGACACCGATCCGGCAAGGCAAGAAATTTTCGCCGCAAGACTAGACAGAAGTAACGTTCGCAGCCATTAATACATCCCATGTATCGGTGAGGCGGACCGATGGGGGCCAGGGGCCGAGAGCCTGTTGCGTGCCGCACCCGACCGCCGGACATGCTGCTGTCAGGGGGACTCATCAGTGCCAGTAGTGGTCGTCCAACCCTCGCGATATTCAGCGGGCAGGGCTGGATGCCCAGCTCCCAGCAGGGTCTGCTCCCCGTCGCCCGGGATCGTCAGGCTCTCGTACGAGAAGTCGAGCAGGCCCGCCACCGGGTGCCGGATGCGCATACGGCGGTCCACGACAAGGCCGGGGTGCGGTCCATGCCGTCCAGCAGGAGCTGGACGCCCGGGCGGACGCAGGGGCTCGAGGGGTCTTCGGCCCGTCTGCGGGGGCGGGCCACGGCGTGGAGGTAGGAGCACTCCGTCTCGTCCGGCTGCGGCACGCGCGCGATGGCGTCCAGCACGGATTCCGAGACTCCCCCGGGCTGCGTCCGGGAGGGACCTCCAGGCCCCCGGCCCAGCTCCAGCCGATGTAGTAGTGGACGCTCACTCCGGCCAACTGCGCCGCCTCCTCCCGGCGCAGGCCGAGCACGCGGCGCCGCCCGTGCGAGGGCAGCCCCACCCCCTCCGGCTGGATGCGAGCGCGGCGCGAGCGCAGGAAGTCTCCGATGGAGCGCCCCCTCCGGTGTCTGGTCGTCGTGGTGTGTGCCGGTCCTGTTGACGGGGTCAGGGTCTGGCCCGGGTAGGCCCCCCGCTGGGGTGCCGAAGGTGTCGCGGCCGTAGTACACGCCCTGCCGGACTCATCGGCGTATGGCCGGCCGATGCCGCCCTTGCCGGCGCCGGCCACGCGGACGTCGGCCCTGCCGTCGGCGTTGAAGTCGCAGGCCGCCGGCAGGGCTCTGCCCAGGTCGTCCGGCCTCGGCAGAGCCCAGCTTTGAAGCGGCCCTTCCAGCGGAGCGATTAGGCGTCCCGTCCCGTGCGGCCGCGACGACGCAGTAGCAGCAGGCCGCCCGCGACGGCGGTGATGCCGGTCGCGGCGGTCCAGGCGGTGAGGTCCGAGGAGCCGGTGGCGGCCAGGTCGCCGCTGTCCCTGCCGCCCTGGGGGCTGGCGGAGGGTGACGGTGTGGCGTGCGCGGCGCCGGCGGCGGAGGCCGAGGGTGAAGGGGGAGAGGAGGCCGGGGCCTTCGGCTTCGCGGAGCGGTCGCGGGTGAACGCCAGGGTGCCGAAGCCGAGTTCGTCGAAGCCGCCGCTGTTCGGGCCGTAGTCTCCGCCGCCTCCCTCGCCTCCCTCGCGCCTGACGCGGGCCACCATCTCGCCGGTGTTCGGCATGGCCATGCCGCGCCTGTTGGCGTAGTGGTTGTAGACCCGCTCCCAGACCGGGCGTCCACCGCCACGGCCGTGTTCGGAGATGACGGTCTGCGGCGATTCCACGCAGTGCGCGCCGTTTCTCCAGGTGTAGGTGGTGTACGGCACGTCGTAGCCCAGGTTGTACCGGGCGACGTACTCGCACGCCTTGCGGAACCTGGAGTCGTCCGCACCGTAGAGGTCGACGCCCTGGTTCCAGGCCATCTCGCAGATGGTTCCCATCAGGCCGATGCCCATCATGGAGTGGGCCTGGTCGCGCCCGCTCTCCTGCCACTGGGCCAGGCCCACGTCTTCGTAGACGTAGGGGATCGCCTTGGCCAGCGAGCCGTTGCCTTCGCCGTTGTGGAAGTAGTCCACCGTCTCGTTGAACTTGGCCCGGTCGTCGCAGAGGATCCCGATGGCCATGATCGAGGCCATGGTGCACAGGTCCCAGTTCGCCCAGTAGTGGCCGATGCAATTGGTCTCGCGGTACATCATGTGGCGGTTCATCGGATAGAAGTGCTTGACCAGCATGTCCTGGAAACGGGCCAGGTCGAAGCCGGGGTAGCCGCGCATGAGCTCGCCGACGTTGGCGAACTGGTACCCGTAGATGCCCGCCAGAAGCACGACTTCGGAGCCTCCGCCGATGCCCTTCAGCGTCCCCGACCAGGTGTTGCAGATGTCCCGCGCGGTGTCGGCGTGTGCGGTGTCGCCGGTGATCTTCCAGCGCAGCGCGTTCTGGTAGGCGGCGTGGATGTCGCGGTAAAGGGCCCCGTAGTTCTGGGCGCCGCCCCCTCCCCGGGTGGGGGTCGCCTGCGAATTGGGCCGCCATGTGCTCTGCGAGTGGCGGTTGGCGGTGAGCTTGGCGAAGCCGGCCGTGTACGGGGCGGCGCCCGCCTTCACCTTGGCCGCCATGCGGTCGAGGTCGGCCCGGGTGTGGAGCATCCCGGGGTGCGCGAAGGCGGCACCTGCCGCTGAGGCCGGGGCCGCGGGGAGGGCGGCTCCGACGGTGGCCGCGCCCGCGGCCGTACCGGCGATCTTCAGTATGCTCCGGCGACTGATCTCTGCTCTCTCTGCTCTCACGTGCTCGGTCCTCAGGTGTGGGGGGGCGTCCGATGCGTAGCGTACGAACAGGAGACGGGCGGGCCCGCGGGCGATAACAGAAAAGTGGGTCTTCACGCCCCAGGAAACTGATCGGAACCAAACCGAGGCAGCCGAGACTGCTGGCCGTCGTGCAAGTTGTGCCAGCCCTCGATGAAGTCGAAGATCGCAGAGGGCGGGAGGAGGACCCGCTGGGCCGGGGGGTGATTCTCCCGCCGCAGCGTGGCTGTCGGAGTCCCTGGGGTGATCTGACCGACCGAGCGGTAAACACGCCCGCCCCACTTTCTGGCGCCGGGACCACCCATGACCACCCACATCGAGAGACTCATCCAGCAGCTCGACGACCCGACCGGCCCGTCGTACGACGCCCGCGCAGAACTGATCGGCATCGGCTCCGACGCCATCCCCGCCATCATCGACGGACTGCCTCGCCTTCGCCGTCCCGGCCGGCCTGCTCGAACCCGGCGCACCGCGATGCTCCTGCGGCCAGCCGACCCGCCGCGCCACGCCGCAATCCGATCGCGCCCACGCCGCCTGCTCATCGAGCACCGAGCACCACGACCGACTCACCAGGCCACGCGACACCGCCAACTGCGAAACTGCCCGGAGTCGTGCTACTCGATCCGGACGCGCAAGACCACGGCGCAGTGCCGGGCGATCGCCCGTGCTGGGGGTCGTACGGCCGGATCCAGTCGAACGAGTGCCGCAGCAAGCTCGACCAGGTCGCGGAAGGCTGCGGCCCCCCCTGGTACGCGTTAAGGTACGGGGCCAAACCGGGCATGGCGGAGCCTGAACCCACCGCTCCACCCGCCCCACCTCACCTCACCTCAGAGGTCGTCGCCCGCAGCCTCGTCACGCTGCTGGTGAGCCCGCCTTCGGGCGACACCGATCGCTACTCCGAATCCCATACCGAGGGCGATCCCGATGCCCACGTTGTCCGCGAGCACCCCGATCGAGATGCCCATGCAGGCGCCCAGGGACATCCAGACCGCGAGCTCATTGTCAGCGGACGCACCGCTGGGCGCGTCCCCGTCTCCCCGTTTCGTCATACGATCATTCTCCATGACGGGGTCACCCCCCCCGAGTCGGCACCGTGCTCCTCCATGGGTCCAGCCGCAGGACTCGTACTGCGGTGTCGGTACCGACACCGACGCCAGCCACGCGAACCCGCCGACCAACGACTGCCGTTCGGCCCCATATGCGCGCATGCAGTGGACGCCGGGGTGTTACTGGCGAATGCCCACTTCCCTGCCCGAGTCCGACGACGTTTTCCGAGATCTCGCCAAATCCGCTGCCGAGGCACGCTCGTTGGGGCACTCAACGATGCCCCCCACGGACTCCTCAGCATCGCCCACCACGAGAGTCCCGCACGCCATCTCCTGGACACGGCAACTTCCGCTACTTGCTCGTCCGCAAGACGACGTTCGTGAAGTACGCGCAGGGCTTCGTGGTCCTGCCCCCGTTCGGCCCGTCGCACTTGAGCTCGGCGCTACGACGGGATCGCGGCGCCAGGGCCCGGATCGCCGTGCTCCGGCTCTGCGGGCGCCTCAGCGAGCTGCTCGCGCACGTAGTTCCACACCACCGCGATCAGAGCCGTGACCGGGACAGCGAACAAGCTGCCGACGATGCCCGCCAGGTGAGCCGTCTGTCGACTGGAACTCCTCCCCCACCTACCGTGCGCACGTGTGGTTGCAGTTCCCGTTTTTGAGTTGTGCGGTACCGCGACAAGACCTCAGGACAAACGCTTGTACGGACAGGCTTTAGCATGTCGCCCGTCGGGTGACGGGCGCTCTTGCGTTCTGCATTGTCGTGCCTCAAGTGCGGCGGCGCGCGTCCGGCTGTGTCCTGGCAGCAGTGTCTACGGGGGGAAAACTTCGATGTTCGGAATCATCAGGCCATGCCGTCATCGCCTGGGCGAGGGCATGCGTACCGAGTGGATGGCGCATCTGTGCGGGCTGTGTCTGGCGCTGCGCGGCGAGTACGGGCAGTTCGCACGGGTGGCCACCAACTACGACGGCCTGATCGTCTCGGTGCTGACCGAGGCCCAGTCGCAGCGCAGTGGCGAGTGGCGGCGAGGTGCCGGTCCGTGTCCGTTGCGCGGGATGCGTTCGGCGGATGTGGCGCAGGGTGAGGGCGCCCGGCTAGCGGCGACGGTGTCGCTGGTGCTGGCCTCGGCGAAGGTACATGACCATGTCGCCGACGGTGACGGTCTGTTGGGCCGCCGCCCGGTGACGCTGGCGGCGCGCAGGATCGCGGACGGCTGGGAGCGTGCCGGTGCCGCGGGCGGCGCACGGCTCGGCTTCGACACCGCGGTGCTGCTCGGCGCGGTCGCACGGCAGTCGGAGATCGAGCGGCTGACCGGTCACGGTGACTCGCTTCTTACGGTCACGGAACCGACGGAGACGGCAACCGCCGCCGCCTTCGCGCACACCGCGGTGCTCGCCGAACGCCCGACAAACGCCAAGCCGCTCGCGGAGGCCGGCCGTCTGTTCGGCCGGCTGGCGCATCTGCTCGACGCGGTGGAGGATCTGGACAGGGACAAGGCGGCCGGCGCGTGGAACCCGATCACCGTGACCGGCGCCGACCGCACCGAGGTGCGCCGGCTCTGCGACGACGCGGTCCACGGGATCCGACTCGCCTTGTCCGACGCCGAGTTCGTCGACGGGCGGCTGGTACGGGCGCTGCTGGGCGGCGAGTTGGAGCGTGCCGTCGACCGTGTCTTCGACCCCCGGCATCGTCACCACCAGCACCGCCACCAGGCACGGGGCCCGCGCGTGCTTCCCTGGCTGGGACACCGTACTGCGACGGAAACGCCTTCGGGGGCCGGCACGGGCACGGACTGCGGCGTCGGGGCGCTGACGGGCACCGTCCCGGAGGGGGCCTCGATGGCGTCGGGCCGGCCCGCGGAGGAGGAATGTCGGCGGTGTGGCCAGTGGCGCCAGTTGTGCCGTGATTGCAGGTTGTGTTTCAACTGCTGCACCTGCAACGAGGATGAGGGCCCGGATGACGCAGAGCCCTGGCAGTTCGGTGACGGCAACCGTAGCGACAGCTTTCGCCGGGACGGTTCCGGCCGGGACGCTTCCGGGGGCGAGGGCTGGTCCGGCGGACCGAGCGGCGGCAACCCGGGCAGTACGTCCGGCGGTTCGGGCTCGGGCGGTCGGGGGTCCGGTGGTTCCGGTGGTGACTCGGGTGACGGCTGCTGCGGTGGCCCGGGCTGCTGCAACCCGTGCAAGTGCTGCTGCGACTGCTGCGACTGAATGACGGATGAGCCGGGAGCATCCCCGGCTCCCGGAAGGGGAAGCGGATGCGGATGCGGAGACACCTCACCAAGCCGTGCCACCGAGTCATCGACCCTCAAGCGGCACTGATCATTGTTCAGGCCACGGGGCGGACCTGGATGCCGCTGCGCGCTGCCGCTGTGCCCTGCCTCGGGTCCGAACGCCGCACTGCCTAAGCCACGTAGGCGGTACCCATACGCGGTCCGCTCCCGGCAGGGGGCGGACCGGACCGCGTGGGCTTCTTGCGCTGTGCTCTGTGTGCGGCTATGCGCGGGAGCCGGCGAGTTGCACTGTCCTGGCGCGCGGTGCCGCGCTGACAGGCAGCACGGTTCCGGTGACGGCGAGCAGCGTGGACATGCCCGGCGATGCCACCAGCGGCTGCACGACCTGGATCCCCGGTTCACTCAGGACGACCCCCGGATCGGCCAGGTGACCGGCGAGTTGTCCCGCGGTCTCCGGGACGAGTCCCATGCCGCCGTCTGCGGCGGCGCACGGCGCGGAACAGTTCCTCGGGCGGACCCGCCTTGAGACAATCGCATCCGCGCAGGTCAAAACGGCACCTTTCTGCTATCGGTGCGTCAGATCGCCCGGTTCCGCTGAATATCCAGGGTCAACCTGAGCCGACCGCCGCTGACTCATATCCCGTGATGTCGTCGGGCTTCACCAAGCCGTCCTCGATCGCCCGGGCCAGCATGTCCGCCTTTGTCGGTGCGGACCTGCCGACCTGCGCGTACTTGACTCTTGCCCGCCGGATGTACACGTCCACCGTGTGAACGGACACCTCCATGCGCCGCGCGACGGAAGCCTTCGACATGGACTGGAACCACCACAGCAGCGCCGTGCGTTCCTGCGGGGACAGCTTGGGCCTGTTCGGGCCACGATCACCGACAAGGACCCCTGCGGTCGTCGGCGTGACGTACGGCCTGTCGCCCGCCGCCGCCAGTACCGCGTTCACCAGGTGGGCCCGTCCTTCGTTCTTCGCGACGAACTCGCATGCGCCGGCCTCCAGCGATTCGAGCACCACCTGCTGCTCGGTGAACTGCGAGAAGGCGATGACCCGTTGACCCGCCGCAGCCAGCCTGGCGATGTCGCCGATGACGATCCTGCCGTGCAGATTCAGATCGAGAATGAGGACATCCGCGACACCGGGCTCCACATCCGCGGTTTCGCCGGTGTGCCCCACTGAGATCCGCGGCTCCTCGGACAGCCAGGTCTGGATGCCTTCGATGACGACGGGATGATCGTCGATGATGGCAACGGTCACGGAGCCGGACGTACCGGCCATCGGTCTTCCCACCACAACTGGTTCTCTTCCTCGTCGTATATGGCGGATACGGTGAGCGGGCCCGGCGATTTCACGAGTGCTTCCGACGGGGCGTCGGCCACCACGCTGACCACAACGTCCTCGGGTGTGGCCACCACGGTGACCCGGGCACGGGTGGCGGCGGTGGAGAGAACCAGCAGGGTCCCTTCCCCCAGTTCTCGGCGGACGGATGTCGGCAGGTCGGGCAGGTCGCCGTAGCTCAGCAGCGTGACGCGCACGCCCCGCTGCTCGGCGACATCGGCACAGGCCCGCAGTTCGTGCAGGAGCGGGTGCGGGGTGTCGTCCGTTTCCGCGAACAGCCTCCGCAGGCGTGCCGCCTCCACGGCGGCGCGCTGGCGTACGACGGTGTCCTCAGGATCCAGTTGACGTTCCGCCAGACCACTCAGCAGTGGTTCCACTCTGCTGCGCAGGTATTCGTAACGGCGCTGGCGCTCGGCGTGTACCGCCTCGTCGGCGGCCGCACTGGCGAGGTGTTCCGCCTGTCTCGCAGCGATCTCGGTGGCTTCCCTCGCACCATCGTTGAGCCGCCGTGCCAGGTACGCGAAGGTCAACTGGATACCGGCGGTGGCGTACACCATGGCGAGCAGACGAGAGACGGTGACATGGTCGAGCGCGCCGTCGGCAGCCAGGGAGCCCACCGTGACGGCCGTGTCGGCGCCGAGCAGGACGATCAGCTCCCACAGCGGACGCTGTATCAGGAGCAGGACGCCGAACCAGCCCACGGTGTTCCCTGCCCAGCTCACGTCGCCGATCGCCCCGCCCGATGGGTAGGCGGCGGTGGCGACGACGCCGGCGACCAGTGCCGCCCCCGCAAGCATCCGCGCGGTGCGCGCGCTGAGCGCGGAACGCAGCAGCAGGACCGACCCGATGGTCTGGATGACCGCGAGGGCCAGCCAGGAGCCCGCGGCGGCGGCCCGCGGCTCATACACCGACCAGCCCCTGAGCACCAGCAGAGTGTCCAGGCCCAGGTGCCAGACGCCGACGATCACCACCACCCCGATATTGACGGCGTTGGCAAAACGGGTGGCGACCATGCCCTTGTCGACGCCGGCGATCATGGTTCCCACCTCAGCACGACCCGGGTGCCGGCGCTGGGGGCCGAGACCGCTCGCGCGCTCCCGCCCACGGCACGCATCCGGCCGTAGACCGATTCCCGCAGGCCGCGCCGGTGGGAGGGAACGGCCGCGGGGTCGAACCCGCCTCCGCTGTCGCAGACTTCGACGGTGACGCCCTCCCCGGCACGTCGGGCCGTGACCTGGGCAGCCCGGGTGTTCGCGTGCCGGGCCACGTTGGTCAGGGCCTCGGCAACCGCTTGCGAGAGAGCAACCACGACCTCGTGCGGCAGGTCCAGCGGTGGCACGTCGAACTCGATGTCCAGCGGCGGGAGACCGACGCGGCGCGTCAGTACGACGGTGCGCAGCGCGACATCCAGCGGCGCGGGCTCGTGCGCCACATCGCGTGCCACGCCGGGGTGCGCCCGCAGGTCTTGAATGACAGTCAAGTCGGCCGCGGCCCGTTCCGGCAGCGTGGCGGAGTCACGGGTGATGCTGCCGGTGCCCACGATGGTGAGCGTGGCGAGCACGGTGTCGTGCAACAGCCGCTGCTGGTCCAGTTCGTCGGTGCGGGCGGCGGACCGGGCCCGCACCGACGCGCGCGCCGACGCCTCCTCGGACAGCGCGAGGTCCGCCCTGGCCGCTCCACGTCGCAGCAGGACCACGACGGCGACTGCGAGCAGCGCCTGGAGCACCAGGATGACGGGGGCTTCCCGTCCGCCGGGGCTGCCCGTCGCGTAAGCCACCGTGATGGCTATCGCCGCCGCCATCGCCCAGGGCTGCCGCAGCACGAACTGTGCGATGAAAACGCCGGTGCTGGCGACCATGTCGACCCATCCGCTGCCCGCGCTCGCTCCCAGGACCTCGGCCGGAACGAGGTTGCCCTGCGCCAGGCAGAGCACCACCACGATGCCGGTGTCACCCGCGCAGAGCCAGGGATGAGGTTCTGGCCTGAACATCAGAACGGTGAACACGCCGCTCCACAGAAGCAGTCCGACGACCGCGACGGCCACCCAGACGGAGCGTGCGGGCGGAGCGAGGCCGACCACGGCGACCACGGTCGCTACGACGGCACTGGTTGCCCTCAGGACGGCGACCAGGCGTGCGGACTTGCGTCGAAGCTGGAGTTGGGCGGGCCCCTGCGTCAGCACGCCGCCTCCAGGAAGGGAATTCCCGCCTCCGCTAAGCAAAGCAGAGCAAGGGATCTGACCGCAGTCCCCACAGTGTTGCCCCCGCATGCCGATGAGACCCGCTGCCCAACTTAGATGACCGCGAGCGCGACCGACACCGGTGTGTGCGACATCTCGCCGCTGCTGTCACGCGGCCAATGCCCCTGCTTCCAGGCAAAAGACGCATACGAGCCCTGGCGTTGTCACGTGTTCGTGTGACATGCCCTTGTCCAGTTCGGTTCGTAATCTTCGGAGCAGGGCCTTGATCTCCATTGTCGAGGCCGTAGGGCCACCTCGGTTTCATCCGTCCGAGCACGCCCTTTGGCCTGCTCTTTTGATCCGGAGAACCCATGCCCTCCTCCAGCAACCGAACCGATACGTCCGGCACGTGGCGTGCCGACGATCCCGGGAGTCCCGCATGAGAGTCCTCGCAAGACTCAGGAACAAGTTGACGACAGGCGCACTGCTCATAGCGGCAGGCGCGATGGGCCTGGCCACCGCACCGCCGGCCTCCGCGAACGAGCCAATCGCCAACCCCAGCATCACCGTGACCGGCGGCTGCGCCGGAGCGCGGTCCCTGGTCCAGATCTACTGGCACAGCTCGACCGAGGCCAGCATCCACTGGAAGCTGACCGACACCGACCGGGGCGACGGCAAGCCGCCCGTTCTCAGGATGAACGCGGTCGGCGCCGACGGCGCCCAGCCGTTCCAGTTCGTCAACGGGGAAACCGCGGCCGTCCTCCATGGCGACACCGTCTCGGGCGGCGAGGACACCTGGAACCCGTCGGACATCGCCCAGTTCCGGCGCCTTCAGATCATCACCCAGAACGGCAACACCGCGTCGGGCGTCGAGTGCTCGACGACCAAGAGTGTGTACAACTTCTCCCGCGTGGCATACCACTACTCGCTCGACCAGATCGACAAGCAGTACGTGTGGGGCCACGAGGGGCCGGACACCTTCGACTGCTCGGGCCTGGTGTACCACTCATACAACCGAGTGCCCGACCTGCCCTCGGACTGGACCCGCAAGTCGGCGAACAGCTACTACAGTTGGGCGGCAGGCAAGGCCGCTGACAACGCCTCCGACAACAGCAACCTCGAACCTCTCGACGTCCTCAGGGTCGATGCATCCGACCGGCAGGTCGGCGATCTCGTCTTCTATGACGGCCACGTCGGCTTCTACGCGGGCGATGGCCGCCTCTACTCCGCCCTCAACCCGACTGTGGACATCGGCTACAGCAGTCTCGACATCGGGCTGCCCAGGCTGGGCGAGGGGGACTACTTCCGAATCGTCGGTGTCAGGTCGAGCACTTCCTCGTAGCGACGCTCCCTGATGCCCCGTATCCCTGAACCGTCGCAGAACGAACGTGGCGATCCGTCCGGGCAGCAGCTTGCGCCCACCGCGAGCGGATCTTCTTCAGATGGTCGCGCGGCAGGTCGCCGACGAGGGGCAAGGTGGCCGTGGACAGCTACAGACCGGACTGGTAAGGCAACTCTTTGAGCGCCCCCGGCGGGGCTGGTCCTGTGCGACATGCACTGTCAACTGCCGCCGGGGGCAACGGCATTACGCCCCGCGCCGCACGCCGCGAGCGTGGGGAACTCACTCACGGCGCGGTGGTGAACCTGCCGTCGGCCAGCTTGCGCAGCAAGCCCCGCTCGGCGAGCCGGTTCACCTTCGGACGCATCGCCCCCGAGTGATGAGCCTCAACCCGAACGCCAAGTACTACGGCCACAAGACGCTCCCGGAGTGGCCGGGGCGGGTGGCGAAATCATCGACCCCGAGGACCCTCGGAGTGCTGAACTCAGAGTCCCCCAAAGCCGTCACCCGGCGCAGCAGCGTCATCCGCCCGGCGCCGAGGCCCAGCTGGGCCGCCAGCCTCGCGCCGGCCCGTCCGGCCAACGCGAGCCCGACGCGCTCCAGTACGCGGTCGAGCCGGGTGGTGAAACGCCCGTACGGGCAGGTCAGCTGCGCGAACGGCTTGGCGAACGTGACGCGGACAAACCCTCGCGTCGCACACGAAGCGTCCGACCTTCATCAGGATCACGACGCGCAGCTCACCGAGCGGGAGATCCTTCAGTCTGCGCTGATAGAAGCCATGCACGCGCTCTGAGTAGTGGCCCGCAGTCCGGGCAGGACGCATCGGTCCTGCGGCTCTGGCCACGATGTCGACCGTCCCGAATGCGACCCTCACCTTCACGACGTCCACGTCGTCCACTCCGTCGAACACCCGCGTTTGCCATGACGGTGCGTCGTTCTTCATAACCGGCACCGTCACTGGCGCCCGCCCTGGAACGCGGACCTCCGCGCCGAACTTGATGGAGCGTCAGTAAACGCTGTTCAGCGGCTCCACCATGACGGCTTCGCGCGGCCCCACCGGGGTGGGTAACGCGACGCTGCTCCGAGGCGGGTGTCCTCAGCGCTCGTCGGGGCGGAAGTGGCACAACTCGATCTCCGCGAGGTTGCAGCGCCCGTCGTGGGCGTCGTACACACGGATCAGCTCGTAGACGGCCCGCTCGGCGAGCGTCGCCTCGTACCATCGCGCCTCGCTGACACCGCTGATGGTGTGCAGGTCGGTCCAGGTGGCACCGCCGTCGTTCGAGCCTTTGAAGACCGTGCCGTTGGCCCGGCCGATCTTGTCGGCACCATCGGAACGGGGATGGAAACGGATTCTGTCGACCGTGAGGGGACCGGACGGGCCGGACTTCACGTCGATCCAGCTCTCCGCGGCGAGAGTGTCGGTGTACGTCGTGGGGTCCCCGTCGAAGGCACGCCAGGCGTTGGACTCCCTGGTGCCGATGCCGGGCCACTGGATGGTCGAAGCCGTCACCATCTCCTGCGTCACCTCCACCTTCGTGAGCAGGGTGTCCACGGAGACCAGGAGGTCGTACGCCGTGTAGACGTCGTCGATCAGCCGGTCCAGGTCCGCGTCCGTGTTCTCGGCATCGTTTTCGATCCGGTCGAGCTCGGCTGTGAACGACGCGTACGACGCCTTCGTCCAGTCCTTCGCCTCGGTAGCACGGGCCCTGGCCAGGAGCACGGGCAGCGGTTCCGCGACCGCGACGGCGGCCGCGCTGCTCTCCCGGGTGCCGCCGTCCGCCAGCAGCGCGGTGACCCGGTAGCGGCGGGTGCCGTGGCGCAGACCTTCGTCCCGGTGGGCGAGCGCACGGGTGTCGCGGGCGATCCGCTCCCAGGGGCCGTCGCCGGTGGAGCGGAGCAGTGTGAACGAGACGGCGTCCTCGGGTTTGTTCCAGCGGATCGTGACCACGTCCGCCGCGCGCTCCACTCCGACCAGCAGCGTGCCGACGGGCAGCGCAGCGATACCGGTGCGGGTGAACTCGGCGTCGCCGGTGGCGGCGAACCCGGCCAGGACGGTGAACGGGAAGGGCGCGAAGACCGAGCCGGCCGTCGTCCACATCTTCCCGTCCTTCGAGACCTGGGCGAGGACGCGGTGCGTGGCGACATCCCGTACGAGCCGCAGCCAGGGCGTGGCCGAAAGGGAGTGACCGTCCAGGACTCGCGTGACCGGGGAACGGACTTCGTCCTGCCAGTCGTGGCGGCTGTCACGGTTGCGGACCCGCAACACGAGCCGGCCGTCGTTGTCCGCGCCGAAGTACATGTGACGGGTGTCGGCGGTGGCCCGGTCACGCAGCATGAGACCGGTCTGCGGTCCTCGTGCGACGTCGAGCCGGGCGGTGAGCGTGAAGCCCCCCGCCAGCGGACGACTGACATAGTGGAGCTGGTCGTTGACGGTACGCGTCGGGACCATGTAGTCGTCGCCCTCGCCGAGACCATCCCCCTTGGCTCCGATGACACGCACGCCGGCGCCGCGCACGGCCACCGAGCCCGGGCGCGTGTCGAACAGCGCGTCGTCGCGCCAGCCCGTGCCGCGCAGCCCGCCGGTGACGGGTTCCGGCAGCCGGGCGCGCACCGCGTGGGAGGTCCACCCGGGGCCCTGTGCGTTCACGGCGGTCACCGTGTAGTAGTACGTCCGGCCGGGCCGGGCCGTGGGGTCCACGTGGTGCAGGCCGGTGGCCTTCGGAGCGATGAGCGCATACGGTCCGCCCTGCCGGGTGGCCCGCCGCACTTGGTAGTGCGTGGCGCCCGCGGCTGTCTGCCAGGTGACGGCCAGCGCCCCGTCGCCGGGCAGGGTGTGGACGAAGTCGACATGGGCGGGCGGTGCGGACGCCGGGTTCGCGGAGGAGAGTTTCAGCACCAGACCGGTCTTGGGCGGCACTTCGATCCGGCCGCCGGATGCGGGTATCCGACGCTTCGTCACAAGATCGGGGACCGAGTCGCCCCGGTGGTCGGACGGCAGTTCCACGGTGTGGGTGCGCGCGTTCCCGTACACCGTGCGCGTGGTGTTGAAGACGAAGAAGTACCGGCCGTACCGGGCGGTGAGGAGGTCCGGGTAGCCGGAGTACGCGTGGTCCGCCTCGAAGTTCTCGCGGCGTACGGTTCCCACTCCCGACTGGAAGGTGATCGGGGCGATCTCGCCCGCGAGCGCCTGAGGCGCTCCGGAGTCGGCGGTTTGCGTGTCCTCCATGAAGTCGACGTCGATGTTGTCCATGCGGGTCCAGTAGTCCTCGTACGAGAACCGGGCGTTGGTGCGGAGCTGTACCAGGTGGTCTCGGTCGGCGTGCCGCACGTGGAGCCGACCGTTGCGGGCGAAGCCGCGCTGCCGCTCGTTGAGCTGCCCGAAGATGTGAGTGTCGCCGTCGCGCAGCGAGACGAACATGCAGTCCACGTCCACCCAGGCGAAGTGCTCGTAGTCGGCGGGACGGACGGCGAGGGCGTCGAGTTCCGCGGCGGTGTAGTACGCGAAGTCGGTGTGCGGATGGACGATGCCCGTGGGCTTCTGCTCCTTCAGCCATGCGTAGGTCTCGCCGAGCTTCAGATCGGTCTTGTTCTTGGCGGTGACGGACCCGAACTCGCTGAAGTACTTGTGGTCGGCGAGCTGTTGCTGGGCGAAGCCGAGCGCTTCCCGCGCATGGCGTCGGGTCTGTGCCCACCCGCTGCCGGAGTAGCGCTCGGGATGCCGGTCGATGTGGTGGGCGAGGGATACGTAGTTGAGGATCTTCCCCTCGGCGATGCGCACCGCGTAGCCGGGGAAGCCCGGGAAACTGGGGTTCCGCTCGTCGACGACCATCTCCATGCGCATCGTGCGCTTGAGGTTGTCGTCCAGGTCGGTGTGGCGGGCCAGCGAGCGCGCGTGCAGGTTCTTCAGTGCCAGCCGCAGGATGCGGTCGTTGAGTTCCTCGTCGCCCGCATGGCCCCAGGTGCGGTGGAACCACTCGGGCAGGTAGTTGGTCGACTCGCCGTAGTTGGCGACATAGCCGTTCTCGCGGGTCAGTCCCGCCTCGGTGATCGTCGTGTAGTGGCGGCCGAACGGCAGCCGACGGACGACCTTGCCGTTCGTGTCGAGCTTGGACCGGGCCAGGCCCTTGATGACGTAGCGCAGGTAGTCGTCGGTCCAGCGGGCGGCGGCGTCGTGCGCGAAGAGGGAGTGGAAGAGGTCGAGGTCCTGGCCTTCGGGCCCGACGAGAACCTCCTCGCCGAGGAAGGGCTCCCAGCCGAGCGCCTCGCCGACGATGCGGTGGCTGCGCTCCCTGCCCTCGTAGAACGGCGAATCGATGATCCGCAGCCCCTCGTGCGCCTCCCAGGCCCCCTCATAGGTGTACATGACCTGGTTGAAGATGTAGGAGAGACGGGAGCGCGCGTAGTCGAAGTTGGCTTTCAGGACGCGGCCCCAGGCGGCGCGCCGGGTGAGCGGTCCCCCGTCGAAGTCGACGTCCTTGAGGGACGTGGGGCCGTCCTCGGTGCCGGTGGTGAAAGGCTCGTCCAGGAAGGCGTCGAAGGCGTCGCGGCCGTAGACATCGTTGTCGGCGATCAGGTTCTCGACGATGTAGAGCGCCTCGCCCAAGGCTCCGTAGTAGCCGCCCCAGTCGCCCTGGTGGCCGCCCCTGGCAAGCAGTTTCGTGTTGCCGTAGTAGTCCTTGGTGTGGTTGTCGATGCAGGTGAAGATCCGCAGCAGGGCGGCCTTGCGTTCGGCTGCCGTCCGGGCGGGGCACCAGCTCGCCTGTTGCAACGCCGCCGCGTAGAAGCGCAGTTCGTCCTGGTAGCGAACGATGGAGAGGTTGCCCTTCGGGCTCGCGTCGACCTTTGCCGAGTAGGCGTTGAACAGCTTGACCTGGCCGGCCACGTAGCCGTCCATGAGGTCCTGCTTCGCTGATTCGCCGAGGTCGGGCACGGTGTCGGTCGGGGGCGTGAAGTCGGCCTGTGGGTCACCGTCCAGGTCGAGGTGGGCCCCGGTGTGGGTGTACGCCCGGTAGTAGCCCCGCGAGTCGGAGGTGACGGGCCCCGCGAACACGGCGTCGTAGGTGCGCAGCGTGATCTCGACGACGGTGCGGCCCTGCGTGTGCTCCAGCGGCAGCATGGTCGTGGAGTAGAAGAAGCGGCCGGGCAGCGGGCGGTTGGTGCCGAGGTTGAGCGCCTCGTAGTCGCCGCCGCGGCGGTAGCCGATCTGTTCGCCGTTGATGTAGGCGATGGTCTTGTACGAACCGGGGTCGGAACCCCAGAACTTCACCGTGAAGTAGTTCTGGCGGACCGGGTCGACCTTCATCGTGAAACGGAGTTCGCCGGCCTTGATGTCCGGCGGGTCGAGGGGCTGGGCGACGCGGGCGCGGTCGCCTGCGTTGCCGTCGACGACCGTCGTGTGCGCGGCAGCCAGGCCGTGGGCCTTCTCGGAATCCGGGTCGCCGAAGTCGAGGAGGTCGAGACGGCCGGGGGCGGCGGCCGCCCGGCTGGTGTGGGGACTCGCTGTGGCCGGAGCGGGGAGCCATACGGCGGTGGTGGCAGCCGCCGCGGAGGTGGTGGCCGCAGTGCGGAGCACGGTTCTTCTGCTGAGCGACATACGGGTGCCCTTCTGCGGGGAGTGAGGGGGCCGTGCCGAGGTGGGTGAGGGTGGTGGGGTGGACGCCGGAGCAGGAGCGTGGCGCTACTTGAGGCTTCCGAGGGTCACGCCCGTGCGCCAGTAGCGCTGCATGGAGACCATCAGGAGCACCATCGGGATGAGCGAGATCATCGAACCGACCACGACCATGCCGGTGAGGTCGGCGGAGGAGTCGACCTTGATCTTGAGCCACGAGTAGAGACCGACCATCACCGTCCACTTCTCCGACGAACGCAGGAACACGAGCGGGCCGAAGAAGGAGTTCCAGGAGGCGACGAACCCGAGGAGGAAGACGGTCGCCGCGCCGGTGGACATCAGCCGGGCGCCGATCTGGAAGAAGATCCGGTATTCGCCGGCGCCGTCGATGCGGGCGGCCTCCAGGAGTTCGGGCGGGATCGCTCCTTCGGCGTACACCTTCGCCAGGTAGACCGAGAAGGCGTTGAAGAAGCCCGGCACGATGATCGCCCAGGGTGTGTCGATCATCTGGAGGTCGGTGTAGAGGAGGAAGGAGGGGATGGTGAGCAGGGCGTGCGGGACGAGGAACGAGCCGATGATGCAGCCCATGAGGATGCCCTGGCCCCGGAACCGGTACATGGCGAGGCCGTAGCCGCAGGCGACGCAGATCAGGGTCATGCCGAGGGTGGAGACCACCCCGTAGAAGACGGTGTTCCACATCCACTTGAGGAAGATGCCGTCCTGGTAGGTGAAGAGAGCCTTGAGGTTGTCCCCCAGGTGCATGTCCGCGAACCAGAGGCCGTTGGTGGTGTACAGGTCGCTCTGGCTCTTGGTGGCGGAGACGATGAGCCACCAGATCGGGGCCAGCGAGTAGACGGTGAAGAAGACCAGGCCGCCGATGACCAGAGCCTTCGTCCGTCGGCTGTGCCGTACCCGGCCGGGATCCGTACGTGGCGTGACGCGCGGCTGCTTGGCCGGGGCGGGCGAGTTTGCCGTGGTGGACCGGTCGAGGGTTGCGGTCATGATGTGGGCGCCTTGTTCGTGAACCGGTAGAAGAGGGCCGAGGCGGTGCCGACGACCAGGGCGAGGATGATCGACAGGGCGGCCGCGTAGTTGAAGTTGCCCTGCTGGAAGGCCCAGTCGTAGATCGCCATGATCGGTGTGAAGTCGCGCGTGATCGTCTCCGGCGTCATCGACTTGAACAGCATCGTGTCGCTGAAGATCTGGAGCGTGCCGATGATGGAGAGCACCGTGGTCAACACGAGTGAGCGGCGTACCAACGGCACCTTGACCGACCAGGCGATGCGCCACTCGGAAGCGCCGTCGATGCGGGCCGCCTGGTAGATGTCGGGGTCGACCGAGCGCAGCGCGGCGTACACGATCAGCATGTTGAAGCCGATGCCGCTCCATGCCATCAGGTTGCCGATCGAGACCCAGAGCAGGCTGTGACCGTAGAAGTTGGCATCGATGCCGACGAGGGCGAGAGACGCGGTGAGCGGGCCGACGTCCGGGCTGTAGAGGTAGATCCAGATCAGCGTGGCGACGATCCCGGGGATCATGTACGGCACGAGGAGCGGGAGTCTGAAGCGGTCGGCGACCTTCTGCGAGGCGGCATCCAGGAGGAGGGCGAGTCCGACGCTGACGAGCTGGATGAGCGGGATGCTGATCACGGCGAAGAGGCCGACGCGCAGCATCGAGGACCAGAAGCGGCCGTCGCCGAACCCTTCGAGGAAGTTGTCGGCACCGACGAACTCGACGGTCCTGGCCCCGAATCCGAGCCCCGAGCCCTTCTCCGCGTAAAGGCTCTCCTTGAGCGCCAGGACCATGGGTACGACGGTGAACAGGGCGAATCCGAGGAAGAACGGGACGGTGAAGGAGGCTCCCTTGAGGGCCATCATGCGCCGCCAGCCAAGGCGCGGGGCCCCGGCCGGCAGTCGGGTGGAGGCGCTCATCGATCAGCCCTCTACGTTGATGTTCTTCGACTTCAGATCCCGGACCGTGAACTCCTGCATGTGCTGGAGTGCGGCCTTGACCGTGATCTTCTTGGTCACGATCCTGGCCCACTGGTCCTGGAGCTCGGCGAAGACGCCGGTGTAGTTGGGGCCGACGGTCCAGGAGTCCTTGGCGTGCTCGAATGCCTTGAGGATGACGCCGCGTGCCTCGGACTTGTGCGGGCCGAAGAGCTTCTCGGGCACGACCGAGTCCACCCAGGGGGTGACGTCCTTCACGGCGCCCGGCCACTGGTACTGCTTGGTGTCCTCCTGGTAGGTCGCGTCGATCGCTTCCTTGGCGGTCTGCATCCACACGCCGGCCTCGACGGCCTCCTTGACGTGGGCACAGCCCTTGGGGACGAGCATGCCGGTGTTGGCGAGGTGGGCGGGCGTGGTGAACGGAGCCCCGGCGAACTGCGGGAGGTCGACGGGCTGCCAGTCACCGAGGGACTTCTTGTTGTTGATCTCGTAGTTGCGCAGCTGCCATGTCTGGGTGGGCAGCGAGACCATCTTGCCCGAGTCGAAGTAGGCGATCAGTGCGGGACGGTCCTGGTACGTCTGGTTGGCGACGAGGTCGTTGTCGACCAGCTGCTGAACGACGTCGGCGGCCTTGAGTGACTCGGGTGAAAGGAAGTCGACCTTCCAGGTGTCGCCCTCCTCCTTGTACCAGCTGCCGCCGGCCTGTTGGACGAGGTTGACCAGGGTGGACGGGTCCTCCCCGGCCAGGTTCATGACGTAGACGCCGTGCTTCCTCAGCTTCTTTCCGGCCGCGATGACGTCGTCCCAGGTCTTCGGGACGGCGACGTCGTACTGGTCGTACACCTTGCGGTTGATCATGAAGAAGGACGGGTTGAAGCCGGTCGGAATGGCGTAGTACGCGCCGCCGGCCCGGACCGACGGCGGGGCGACCTCGTTGAACTCCTTGAGGTGGGGCTCCAGTTCCTTGCTGATGTCGGTGAGCAGGCCCTCCCCCGCCAGGCCGGGCACCTCGCCGAAGTTCTTCACCAGACAGGGAACGTCCTTGCCGGATGCGACCACGTTGCGCACGTTCTGCGCGGTGCCGACGTTGTCGGCCTGCTTGACCAGCTTGATCCTGATGTCGTCGCGGGTGGAATTGAACTTGTCGGCGACCGGCTGGAGCATCTTGGTCTCATCCCAGCTCCACCACTCGACGGTGACGGGCCCCTTGGCCTTTTTCGTGCCCTCGTCGCCTGAGCCGCAGCCCGCGAGGATGACGGACAGAGTGACGGTGGAGGCCACGGCGGCCATTCTGCGTCGTTGCGTGCGCATGCGGGCTCCTCAGCAGAGAGCGGGCAAGGGAGAGTGGACCGTTCGCACACGGGGACGGACGCTCGACCTCGTGATAGAAATCGGTCTCTACGGAAGCTAGGGTCCCGTGCCGGGCTGGGCAAGGTTTCTGTCAGGAAAAAGTTTGGTCACGTCGGATCCTGTGACCTTTGGTCGAGATCTCGGACGGCGGGAAAGAGAAATCGGTCTCCACTCCCACGACGATGGGGCGAGCGAGACCGATACAGGGCCGCTTCCCCCCTGCGTCGGGACGGCCTTCAGCGATCAAGTACGGGCTGCGCCCGGGGCACGGACGGAGTCTCGAATGACCACGTGGGTACCGAAGACCTTGTGCTGGCGCCCGGCCAGCTCTTCGCGGTGCAGGGCGAGCCGCACGGCGTCACGCCCCATCTCCTCGAGCGGGACGGCGACCGTCGTCAGTGCGGGATAGAGGTCCATGGCGAAGGGGATGTCGTCGTAGCCGGCGACCGACACGTCCTCCGGGACGCGCACTCCCGCCTCGCGGAATGCGTGGATCACCCCCGCGGCGACCATGTCGGTCCCCGCGAAGACGGCCGAGAACTCCTTCTTCGAGGCGAGGAGCTCCTGCGCCGCTCGATAGCCGAACGACCGCGTGAACTCCCCCGGCACGATCAGATCCGGATCGGGTTCCACCCCGAGCGTCTCGTGCGCGCGCCGGTAGCCGGCCAGCCGCTCCGTACTGGTGGACAGCCGCGGCACGGCGCCCAGGTACGCCACGCGCCGGTGCCCCGAGGTGAGCAGGTGCATCGTCATGGCGAAGGCACCGCCCTCGTTGTCGTATTCCACGACGGTCGCCGGCACCCCGTGTCCCAGGGGTGGCCTGCCCACCAGGACGAGCCGGGAACCCGCACGGTCCAGCGCGTTGGCGAAATGCGTCATCCGGTCCTGGTAGGCCTGGTCGTCCAGAGCTCCGCCCACCACGATCACGGCGTCGGCCCGCTGCTCCCGCATGGTCTCCACGATGGCGATCACCCGCTGCGGGTCTCCGTGCGTCGTGCAGAGCATGCAGAGCCTGCCCTCGGCGGACGCCTGCTCCTCCACACCGCGTGCGATGTGCGCATAGAACGCGCCGGTCACGTCGTTGACGACGAAGGCCACCGTCTTGTTGGTGGCCCCGCCGAGTACCCGAGCGTGGGCGTTGACGACGTAGTCCAGCTCTCGCATGGCCTTGAGGACCTTGGCCCGGGTTGCCTTCGCCACCGGATATGTGCCGCCGATGACCCGTGAGACGGTCGCCGGCGAGACGCCGGCCAGCCGGGCGACATCCCGGACGGTCGAGGCGTCCGCTGAGGGCCGGCCCCCCGTGCTGCTGCTCACTGTGACTCTGTCCCCTCGACCTGTACCACCCCTGTGCCTGCGGTGACGCTCACGATAGTCGAGCCGACGGGCTGGGGATCCGGACAACCGCCGCCGAGACAGGGTGGGTGAACCCCACCCGCAGCCCCTCGGGCACCGTGTCGAGACGGACGGGTACGGACGCGTTCAGACAGCGGGCACCCCGCGCCCGCCCACCAGACATCCGGATCACCCGCTCCTCGGCACCACCGCGCCGCCGGCCGGCCACAAGCGTTGCCTCGCCCGTGTCCAGGGCGAGCGCGAGCCAGTCGTCGCGCCGGCCGGGCAGGCCGAGCGGCCAGAACGGCACCGCGCGGGGAAAGGCCGCGCCGGCAGGGCTTGTAGACGTCGAGCGCTGCGGACACCAGGCCGAGCCGGCAGCCGTCCAGCTGGTCGAACCCGTCCGCTGGGATGTACGCGGCCCAGCAGTGCCGAGGCGGGCCTTCGGGGGGGGGAGACGAAGCGGAGGGGCGGGGCTTCGTGGCCCCGGTTCTCGGTCATCGGGAGATCCTGCGGCGGGTGGGACGGCGGTGTGCGGGAAGGGCCGGCTCACGCCGCACGTTCGAGGACGGAGGGGTCGATACGGTGCAACAGCGGGGCCCCCGCGAGCAGCCGCTCCAGCTCGGCGATGGCGCACAGGCCCAGACGCCGTACCTCATTGCCGTGCGAGCCGGCGAGATGGGGCGTCAGGAAGACGCCGGGCAGGTCGAACAGCGGCGAGTCCCTGGGCAGCGGTTCGGGATCGGTGACGTCGAGGACCGCCGTCAGCCGGCCCGTCCGCAGCTCCGCGACGAGCGCGTCGTGATCGACGAGGCTGCCGCGCGCTGTGTTGATCAGCACCGTTCCGTCCCGCATCGCGGCGAGCTCGGCCCGTCCGATGAGGCCGTCCGTCTCGGGAATCGCCGGGGCGTGCAGGGTGACGACGTCGGACGCCCGCAGCAGCGCCTCGAGGGACAGGAGCCGGACGCCGAGCGCCGCTGCCTCCGCCTGGTCGACGTAGGGGTCGGCGAGCAGGACGTCGAAGTCGAACGGCCGCAGGAGCTCTATGACGCGCCGCCCGATGCGGGAGGCTCCGACGATGCCGATCCTGCGTCCGAAGTTGCCGATGTCCGGCTGGATCTCGGCGATCGTGAAGCCGCGGCCGGTACGGTAGCGCTCGCTCGCCGCGATCACGTCCTTGCCCGCCAGCAGGATCATGCCGAGGGTGTACTCCGCCACGGGCAGGGCGTTGGCGCCGGCGGCCGAGGAGACGGCCAGGCCGCGGTCCCACACACCCGGGGCGATGATCCCCTTCACGGATCCGGCGGCGTGCAGCACGGCCCTGAGCCGGGGTGCGGCATCGAGGACCTGGGCGTCGACGACCGGGCTGCCCCAGCCCGTGAGGAGGATCTCGGTCTCCGCGAGGGCGGCGTGGACACGTGCGTCGGTGAAGTCGCGGACGAGCAGCGCCGGGTCGACGTCCACCGAGCGCCCCAGGCGGTCGAGAAGGTCGGGCGGGTACACGGCGGCCAGGGTGTCGGCGCTCATGGCGAACAACGCCTTCGGACGGTCTGACACTTCGGGCCTCCGGTGGGTGACGGGTAGGGAGAAGGAGAAATCGGTCTCTATGGGTGCGAGAAAGACGAGGGGCCGAACCCGCCCCCGGTGGGCTGCCGGAAGACGATCGGAGCGTGCCCGTCCGTCACCGGTCCTTGAGCTCGAAGTGATCGAAGTACGCGGGCCTGCGTGTCCCGTTGAGGTCCTGGGCGCACAGTCCGACGAACGCGCCGGTGAAGCGGAGCGCGTCCCCGTAGTCGTCGGAGAGCCTGCTCGCGTCCAGGACGGGCCCGATGTCCTGCCAGCACAGGCCGTCGGGCGAGGCCGACAGGCGCAGGTCTGCCGCGTCGAAGCGGGCGCGGAGGTGGATCGCCGGCCAGCCGTCGACGTCGACGTCGGTGGCCGGGTGCTCGCGGTAGGCGCCGGCGTCGTTCTCGACGAGGCCGAGGATCCGTCCGCGTGCCGCCTCGTGGGTGACGCGCAGGTAGAAGTAGGTGCTGGTGTCGTACCAGCAGATGAGCCCGGCAGCCTGGGTGAAGTGATCGGGACGGAAGTCCACGACGGTACGTGCCTCGCACCGCACCGAGTTCAGCCGCCGGGCGACCAGGCTCTGCTCGAAGCGGGAGTGCAGGCTTTGGCGGCCACTGAGGCGCAGCTGCCCGGGTCGGTCGGTGAGGCTGAGCCAGGACGGGTCGGCCGGCACCCGGAGGGTGCACCAGGAGCCGTCCAGCGTGGTCGCGTCGAAGTCGTCCCGCTCGGCTCCCCCGGCCGCCGGGGCGACGGCCGGGGCGGCGGTGGCCGGGAGCGGGCCGGGGACGGTGACCCGGGGTTCGGTACCGCCGTGCTCCAGCCTCGGCCAGCCGTCGTCCGTCCACACGATCTTCTCGATGCAGGTCTCCCGGCCGAGGATCGAGCGCGGCCCGTCCTCGGTGTCCACGGGTCGTGAGGCGAGGTGGGCGATGTACCACTCCCCCTCGGGTGTCTCGACGAGCTCTCCGTGCCCGGCCTTGAGCAGCGGCGCCTGCCAGGTGTGACGGGTCGTCATCAGGTTCCCGTGCGGATCGAGTTCGTACGGTCCGTCGAGCGAGCGGGAACGGGCCATGAGGATGCCGTGGTTCCAGCCGGTCCCCCCGTGCGCGAGCATCAGGTAGTACCAGCCCTCGCGCCGGTAGACGTTGGGGCCCTCGACGAGCTCCTCGTGCGTGAGGATCGTTCGAGGCCGCCCGGTGAGCCGTCGCTGCTCGCGGTCGTACTCCTGGAGCACGATGCCCGCGAATGACGGACGCCCGTCGCGCGCGTCCCACTGGATGTTGAGCAGCCAGGTCCTGCCGTCCTCGTCGTGGAAGAGCGAGGGGTCGAAGCCCGACGAGTTGAGGAAGACCGGTGCCGTCCACGGGCCTTCGACCGAGGGCGCGGTGATCAGGTAGTTGTCGACGTCCTTGAACGGGTGCCCGGTGGTGCGCACGATGCTGTACGCAAGCCAGAACAGGCCGTCGTGGTACGAGAGCGACGCTGCCCACACGCCCGCCGAATCCGCGACTCCCCGCAGGTCCACGAGGTCTGGCCGGTCGAGGATGTGGCCTGCGGGCTCCCAGTGCGCGAGGTCGGCGGAGCGGTGGACGGGGACGCCCGGCAGCCACTCGAACGTCGACGTGGCCACGTAGTAGGTGTCCGCGACACGGACGATGCTCGGGTCCGGGTGGAAGCCGGGGAGTACGGGGTTGTGGATCAGGCCCGCGGGCATGCGGCTGTTCCCTTCGGCAGAGGCAGGTCGCTTGACGCCGTGATGAGACGGACCCACTTTAGAAACCGATTTCTGTTCAGGTCAATGGTCATTGCCCCGGGTGATGGCATGAAGGCCGAGGAGCTGATGAGCATCACCGAGAGCATTGAGTGCCCTGCCCTCCTCCTGGTTCACGGCTGGGGCGGTGACGGCGGCGAATGGGAACCGCACCGGCGTCTGTGGGCGGGACGCACGGTCCTCGCTCCGGATCTGCCGGGCCACGGCCGCGCACCGGCGGGCCCGGACCTGTCGCCACGCGCCATGGCAACCGGTCTCGCCGACTTCCTGGTCCGACGCGACACAGGCCCCGTCGTCGCGGTGGGCCATTCGATGGGCGGCCAAGTGGTCACCGCCCTCGCGGTCGAGCACCCCCACCTGGTCCGCGCCTTGGTGGTCCTCGATCCGGCATACGGCGCCACCGCCGCCGAACTACGGCGACTGTCCACCGAGCAGCAGGCGCTGAGGGCGGCGGGGACCGCCTGGGCGGCCTGCTTCATCGAGGGTTCGTTCGGTCCGGCCATGCCACCGGCTGCCCGCACACGGCACGCCGAGGTCATCGCCGGGAGCGACGCGGAAGTGCTCGCCCGGTGCCGCGAGGCGCTCTATCTCTCGCCGGACGCTTTCGGGCCCAGGCCCGCCGCCCGTCGTTACCTGGCCCGGCGCCCGCACCCCGTCCTCGCCGTCTACTCGAACGAGCCCGCGGCCGCCTGGGAGCGCACCGCGGACTCGCCGACCGGATCGCGCACGGTGGTGTGGCCCGACTGCGGCCACTACCTCCATGAGGAACGGCCCGCGGACCTCGTCGCTCTCATCGACGGCTGGACGGCGGGGTGGTGAGCCGCGCCCACTCCCCGGGACGACTGCTGTCCGAGGGCAACGACCGTGCCCGCCTTGGCGTCCACCGCGAGCCGGTCGCACCAGTCCATGACGAGCGAGCGCCGGTCCGGGAAGGACAGCGGCAGCCACACATGACGGGAGTCGTTGACCGGGGCGCCCCAGTTGGCCGCCCACCGGTCGCCGAGGTAGAGGTACGAGGAGCCGTCGGTGCCGTGCACGGCCAGGGCGTATGCGGTCTGCGAGTCGTACGTGGTCGCGTCGCCCGCGTCACGAAGTTCGCTCCAGGGGCCGGTGAGGGCATCGGCGGTGGCGTACTGCTGCTGGTTGGGCGCCCAGCCGGTGCAGCCCGACGTGAGCAGGAAGTAGACGTCGTCCCGCTTGAACACGGCCGGGGCTTCCCGGGACCTGCCCACCCACAGCTTCGCGACCAGCTCCTCGGCCGACAGGTAGTCGGGGCTCAGCCGGTAGACATGGAGGTCCTCGTTCTCATTGGCGGCGGACAGGAGATAGCCGGTGCCGTCGTCGTCGCGGAACAGGGTGAGGTCGCGGGACATGTGGCCGAGCGGGCGCAGACTGCCCTGGTAGGTGTAGGCCCCGTCCGGAGAGTCGCACACGGCGATCGCTGCGCGGGCCTCCTGGTAGTGGCCGGCGGCCTCCTTGTGCATCCACATCACAAACGTGCCGGTGACAGGGTTGTGGAGCACCTTGGGTCGCTCGATGTTGGCCGAGGTCAGCTCGGGGTGGGACGCCTGCGTGAGCACGTGCCCCCGGAACTCCCAGTTCACGAGATCCACGGAGCGGTATGCGGCGACACCGCGGAAGGTGTTGTCGGGATGACGGTCCTCCCCGAACCAGTAGAAGAATCCGTCGACTTCGACGATCCCGCCGCCGTGGGTGTGTATCGGGTTGCCGTCGGTGTCGGAGAACTGTGTGCCGTTCACCAACTGGTGCATGGATCGCGTTCCCCTCTTCGCTGATGCGCTTCGACCCGGATGGAAATCGGTATCTATGAAGAGTGCTGGGCGGGGTGGGGCGGGTCAAGACCTCGGCGAGGAGATCGAGTGCGGTCCGGGGCCGGGCAGGGTTGATCGCTGAACCCCGCGCAGGCGCCGCCGGGTGAGGGTCGGCGAACCGCCCGTTCCTGGATGCCGAGTGCGGACCGCACGCGTTGCGGACTTCGCACACGGGTCCGGATCCGGGACGGCCCTGATGCGGGACGGTCCTGATGCGGGACGGTCCTGATGCGGTCTTCCCGGATGTTGGTGGCGCTGGTGGTCTCGATGGTTCCAGGTGGGCGTGTGCGCTGCGGGACTGCCTGTGCGGGTCGGGCAGTCGGTCGACGAGCGGATCGATCAGGCGCACGCGAGGGGCGGACCTGATCTGGCGAGGCGGACTGTCCTGCGGTCAGGCGTAAGCCGGTGTCGTCGGTGAGGACGAGCCCGACGCGCAGGCCACCTTCGCCCAGTGGCTCACCTGGAGCCGTAGATATCGATTGCTGGAAGGCCAACACGAAAGCCACGCTACGTCTTGTGGTACAGGGCAGAAATGGGATTCTGTCCATCTCTCTTGACAGGGTTGCAACTGAGTTCGAGGCTGAATCTAACGACAGGGCAATCGCCCGATCTGTCGAACACAGTTCGGCTCGTTGGTGACCACCCTGTGAGAAGGAATCACCCGTGGCCGCCGCCCCGAGCAGGCGAAGAGCTCTCGTCGTCGTCAAGGGCGAGGCCGAGGAAATGACTCCGGTCCGTCTGTGACCGCTTTGACGAGCCGACCCTCCCGCAGACGCGCTGGTCGAGACAGCGGTCAGGGACGCCTCGGACGGCGGCCCGTCCGACCGGCGACAACCTCACCGCGCTCGATGAACAGACCGTCCTTCGGCGGTCCTGACCTCGCCGCCCACCCCGTTGCCCCCTGACCGAAGTCACAGAGGACCGCCGATCACAGGAGCCATACATGGGTCACCCCAACGCACATCGCATGAGCCGCCGCAAAATCCTGCACATGACCGGAGGGCTGGCAGCGGCCGGGGCCGTGGGCGGCGCGGCCGCCATGACGGGCGCGACGGCCGAGGCCGGGGCCTCCGCGCCGCAAGCCTTCACGCATCCCGGCATGCAGCACAACGAGGGTGACCTCAATCGTGCCCGCGTCAGGGTGGCCGCAGGCGACGACCCGTGGCTGGCCGGCTGGAAGCGGTTGACGGCCAACTCGCATTCCTCGTCGGACTGGGCCCCAAACCCGCAGAAGACGATCATCCGCGGCGGCGAAGGGCAAAACTACTGGATCCTCTACAACGATATCCACGCGGCGTACCAGAACGCGCTGCGTTGGAAGATCACCGGCGAAACCGCCCACGCCGACACCGCTCGCGAGATCTGCAACGCATGGTCCAGAACGCTGGAGTCCCTCGACCCCACCTACTCCGACTCACGGCTCGCGTCGGGCATCTACGGGTACCAGTTCGCCAACGCCGGCGAACTCATCCGCGGCTACGAGGGCTTCGACCTGCGGCGGTTCCAGAACCTGATGAAACGTGTCTTCTACCCGCTGAACACCGACTTCCTGGTCCGGCACAACGGCACCTGCGACACCCACTACTGGGCCAACTGGGACCTGTGCAACATGGCCTCGATCCTGGCCATCGGGATCCTCTGCGACGACCGGGCCATCTTCGACGAGGCGGTGGACTACTTCCACGACGGCGTGGGCAACGGCGCGCTCAAGCACGCGATCCCCTTCGTCTACGACGCCGAAGGACTGGCCCAGTGGCAGGAGGCCGGCCGCGACCAGGGCCACAGCATCATGGGCATCGGCATGATGGGCGCCATCTGCGAGATGGCCTGGAACCAGGGCCTCGACCTCTACGGCGCCGACGACAACCGGTTCATGAAGGCCGCCCAGTACGTGGCCAAGTACAACCTCGGCCAGAGCGTCCCTTACACCACCTACAACAACTGCGACAACGTGAATCAGACCGCCATCAGCTCAGGAAGCCGCGGCCAGGTGCGCCCGGTGTGGGACATGCTGCACTACCACTACACCCGCCGCCGCAGGATGTCCGTGCCGTACATCACCGCGATTGCCGAGAAGGGCCGCCCCGAGGGCGGGGGCGGGGACTACGGCCCCAACAGCGGCGGTTACGACCAGCTCGGCTTCGGCACCCTGCTCTACGCGAAGTAGGCCCCCCGTGAGGGCGACGGCGCAGCGAGGCAGAGAGGCAGCATCAGCCTTGAGAATCTCAAGCTGAGCGTCACAGAGGTGGGCGACAGCTCTGTGACGCTCGGTTCGCACGGTGTCAGCGTGAAGGTGAGCAAGAATCTGGACCTCAGATTCGGCGGCCATCGGTTTCATCTGGTGGCGGCCCGTAACGGGACCGCTGACCTCCAGATCGAGTAGAGCCCGAACTCGGAAGACCTGGTCCCGGCTGTCCACGCCGCTCTCGAACCGGGCCCGAGCCTCCGGGGACAGCTACCCCATCGACGCGTTCCCGTCGGCCGGGAGCGCCGGACGGCGACCTGCCTCGCCCGCGTCGGCGCCCACGTCACCCGCGCCCGCCACTTCACGACGCTTCGCCCCGAATCAGCCGCCAGGACCGACTTCACCGGGGTGGGGCCCGCCGGTCAGCCGGGTGCGGGGGACACCCGGCTGACACTGGCCGGGGGGCGTTCGGGGAGGTGCAGGGTGTGGAGGTCGGTGAGGTCGGTGAGGTCGGTGAGGTCGGCGGAGCGTATTCGGTCGACCGCTTCACGGCAGGCGGCGCCCAGGCCCAGCAGTGTCCGGCTCTCCACCGATGCCGCGTACCGTCCTGATCGCCCCACTCCGTATCGGGCGCGCGTCCGGTGGACGGATCCGACCAGCAAGCGCCGCCTGTCACTGTCCGAGGGACCCACCCAGTGGATCTGGGCCGTGCGGCGTGAGACCACGCCCGCGCCGGGCGGGCTGACCGACAAGGGCACCAAGGGCACCAAGGGCAAGCGGGCCCGCAAGGGTTCCCATCGTCGAGGAGATCCGCCCCCTCATCGCCCAGCGCATTCTTACCGCCGGCCCCAATCCGGACGCCCGCCTGTTCACCGGCCCCTCGCGGCGGACGCGTCTCCACCGCCGTCCTGCGCGACGCCACGCACTGGGACGACGTGGTCGCCAAGCTCGGCTACGAGCACCTGCGGCGCCATGACCTCCGGCACACCGGACTGACCCGGTTCGCCGACGCCGGAGTCCAAGTGCACGCCCTCCGCAGGATCGCCGGCCACGGGTCCCTGAACGCCACCCAGCGCTACCTGCACCCGGACGTACACAAGATCACGGCCGCCGGAGCGGCCCTCTCCGCGCGCTTCAGCGTGCTGCGCGCGCCGCGCTCGCTGCCGAGCCCGATCGTCGTGACCCGCTGACCTCGGTCAAGGACGCCGGTCCCCAGCTGGTCCCCAAGAATGGTCAAGGGCCGGTTTCGGATACCTCCGAAACCGGCCCTGACCTGCGACTGTCTCCAGTCGGGACGACAGGATTTGAACCTGCGACCCCTTGACCCCCAGTCAAGTGCGCTACCAAGCTGCGCCACGTCCCGGCGCGCATCACACGGCGAATCGCGTGATCACGCAGGTCAACCCTACCGCACACACAGCCGTCCCCGACCGCAGCGACCCCTTGCCCCATAGTTGTTGTCACCTATGATTGCCGACATCAACCAGATCCCACGGCGGGATGCCGGGGAACCCGACGGACCGCGAACCGATCGGAGCCACATGTCCCTCCTGGCCCGGCCCGCGGTGGCCGCCTTCGTCGCCAAGGCGATGCAACGTGTGACCGTCATGGCGGACCGGCGTTCCGGCGGCCGGGGCTCCGCCGCCGCCTCGCACGCACGGTTCCTCGAATTCCCGCGCAGGGTACGCGAGTTGACGATCCAGACTTCGATCGCGCCGGCCCGGGTCACCGTGTACCTGCCCGCGATCGACGAGCCCGCTCCCCCGGTGCACGTCAACTTCCACGGCGGCGGCTACGTCATGACGCTGACCGAGCCGGACGACCCGCTGTGCCGGTTCCTCGCCTCCGAGGCCGGCGCGGTCGTGATCAACGTGGACTACGTCGTCGCCCCGCAGCATCCGTTCCCGGCGCCGCCCCGACAGGCGTACGACGTCGTCCGGTGGGTCGCGGAGCACGGCGCCGAGGAGGGCTGGGACGGCGGGCGGCTCACCGTGGGCGGGCAGAGCGCCGGGGGTGGACTGGCGGCGGCCGTGGCACGGCAGGCCCTTGAGGAGGGCGGGCCGTCGATCGCGCTCCAGGTGTTGCACTATCCGCCGCTCGACCTGGCGACCCACGCCCGGGACAAGCGGGCCGCCATAGCCAGGCCGATGCTGCGGCCCTGGATGGCCGAGGTCTTCGACACGTCGTACGTCCCGGACGCGCGGCAGCGTCTCGACCGGCTCGTGTCCCCGGCGCACCCTTCGGACACCGCGGATCTGAAGGGGATCGCGCCCGCCCTGGTGGTCACCGCCGAGTACGACCTGCTGCGGGCCGAGGGCGAGCGGTACGCCGAGCGGCTCCGGGGCGCGGGGGCGCTGGTCGAGCACCATGAGGTGCGCGGCGCCGACCACGGGTACGACGGGCAGGACGACGGCAAGGCCCGTGAGGTCTACGCCCTGATCGCCCGGCAGATACGGGAGGCGACGGGCGGCGCCTGAACGCCGGGGGGCCGGTCAGGTCGCCGCCTCACCTGTTCCGCATCACCGGCGAGGCCTCGCTACGCACCTTGTGGGGGTACTCGTCCGGGCACGTCACCCGCACGTTCGACGAGACCGGGGGGACGGTCGAACACCTGTCGGCAGAGGACCAGATGGGCTGAACCGGCGGGGTGGACGCCGCGGTGTTCCTGGTGCCTCTCCCGGGGTTCCAGGACGTCCCGGCGACGAACCCGACCATCAGTAGGGTCACCGCAGCGACCACCCACCACGGCAGTCCCGCCGTGGCCATGAACGCGACGACAGCCACCAGTGCGAGAAATGCCGTCACGTCTCTGATCCCCCATCAACTGTCAACCCACCTGCCCCCGACATCACGAGAGCCGCCCTGCATCACTACGGGCATATGACGCAACAATACGCGAGACCGTCGTATAACCCAGTTCGGTTCATCTGTACATATGGTTCGTCCGTACATATGACGGGCGCCACTCATCGGAGGTGCTGCGGCGAGTGGCATCCTCCTCGCCCCCGCTCGGCGCGTACGCCGGTCAGTGCGCGCCTATGAGCTTCTGCTCACTGCCCCGGTCCGCCGTCTGCTTCGAGCCGCGCACTGGTCAGCCAACGGGCCGCGATCTTCCCGGAGTCGAGCTGAATTCCGCAGTTGAACTCGGAGTAGGTGAGCGGCTCGCCGTCGGCCGGCAGGCCCTGGCCATCGCCGTGCCCATGTCCGTCAGTCGGGTCAGCTGCTCGCCGCCGGCGGCGACGGCGACGACGGCGACGACGTCCTTGGCCGCGCACAGCCCTTCGTGAAGGCGCGACGGAGTGTCCGCCCGGTCCCGCCGAGACCGCACACTCTGTCCAGGCCGCTCCCCTCCCCACCCGGCTAGGGTCACCGCATGACGCACAGCTTCGTACTGCACATCCCCGACGCCGAGCTCGAACCCGAGCCCCTCGCCCCCGAGCAGGTCGTGTCCGGGACGCCTGAGGTGACCGGGAAGGTGGTGTGGGAGTCGCAGGACGGGCGCCAGGTGCGCGGGGTCTGGCAGATCACTCCCGGTGTGGTCACCGACACCGAGGCCGACGAGCTGTTCGTCGTGATCAGCGGGTCGGCCACCATCGAGGTGGAGGGCGGGCCGACGCTGACGGTGGGCCCCGGCGACATGGCCGTACTGCGCGAGGGTGACCGTACGACGTGGACGGTGCACGAGACGCTGCGCAAGGCGTACGCGATCAATCTGTGAGCGGTCAGCCCACGCGTGGGGGTGCCGTCGAGCCGCGGATCTCCAACGTCGGTACCGCGAGCCGGACTTCGCCCGCTCCCCCGGTGCCCTCGAACCGGTCGAGCAGACGGCGGGCCGCGCTGCGGCCGACCTCGTGGCTGGCGTTGTCGACGGTCGTGAGCCACACATGGCGCAGGCGGGCGACGCTGGTGTTGTCGTAGCCGACGACGGACAGGTCGCGCGGCACCCGCAGCCCTGTCTCCTCGGCCGCCGACAGTGCGCCGATGGCGGCGATGTCGTTCACGGCGAACACGGCCGTCGGTCGCTGCGCGCGGCTCAGCAGCCGGACCGTCGTGCGGTAACCGCCCTCCTCGGTCATGTCGCTCGCCTCGACGACCGTCTCGTCCCCGAGGCCGTGCTCCCGCATCGTCGCCTCGAAGCTCCGCCGCCGCAGCTCACCGACCGCGCCGTACCCGGCGATGTGCGCGATGCGCCGGTGCCCGAGGCCGATGAGGTGCTCGGTGACCAGGCGGGCGCCCCGCTCGTCGTCGTTGGCGACCACGTCCACGCCGGGCAGCAGCGGCTCGCGTGCCCCCGCCACCACCACCGGAAGGCGCTCTGCGACCGTCCCGAGCGCGGCCGGGTCGGGCAGCGTGCCGACCACGACCAGGCCGTCGACCCCGAGGTCGAGGAAGGGGCCGGCCGGGTCCTGTCCGGTACGGCGGTTGAGGCGGGCGTCGGCCAGGAGCATGCGCAGGCCGTTGTCGTGCAGGAGCGAGTTCAGGCCGTCGAGCATGTCGACGAACCAGGGGTTGCGCAGGTCGTTCAGGAGGACGCCGACCGTGCGGCTGCGCTGCTCGCTGAGGCTGCGGGCGGCGGCGTTCGGACGGTAGCCGAGTTCGCGAACGGCCCGCAGGACGGCCTCGCGCTTCTCCGGGCGCACCTGGTCCGAGCCGCGCAGGACCAGCGAGACCAGGGACTTGGAGACGCCGGCCCGGTCGGCCACATCACGGATCGTCGGCGCTCTCATGGACATGGACCGTTCCATGCGGGGCCACACGTTGTCAAAGGGACGAGAAAGGGTCGGGAAAGGGTCGGGAAAGGGTTGACACCGGTGCCAGGCCGCACCCAAGGTGAGCTGGACACGAAATGGACCGGTCCAAAGAGGGGCTGCAATGGTGGACACGCTCGGCGTCGCCGTCGTCGGATTCGGCTGGATGGGACGGGTGCACACCCAGGCGTACGCCCGTGTCGCACACCATTACCCGGCGCTTGCCCTGCGTCCGGAGCTGGTGGCCGTCGCCGAGGACGTGCCCGGCCGGGCCGAGGAGGCCGCCGCGCGGTTCGGGTTCGCCTCGACGACCCGTGACTGGCGCGAGGTGGTCGCAGACCCGCGTGTACAGGCCGTCAGCATCACCGCGCCGAACTTCCTGCACCGTGAGATCGGCGTCGCGATGGCCGCGGCCGGCAAGCACATCTGGATCGAGAAGCCGGTGGGGCTGACCGCCGAGGACGCCCGCGCGGTGGCGGACGCGGCCGCCAAGGCCGGCGTCCAGAGCGCGGTCGGCTTCAACTACCGCAACGCGCCCGCCGTCGAGACCGCCCGCGACCTGATCGCCGCCGGCGACATCGGCACCGTCACACATGTCCGCATCCGCCTCTTCAGCGACTACGCCGCTCACCCCCAGGCTGCCCTGACCTGGCGATACGAGCGTGAGCGAGGCGGCAGCGGAGTCCTCGGCGACCTCGCCTCGCACGGCGCCGACCTGGCCCGCTTCCTGCTCGGCGACATCGCCTCGCTGACCGCCGACACCGCGATCTTCGTGCCCGAACGCGCCCGCCCGACCGGCGCCACCGCCGGGCACACCCTCGCCACCGGGGAACTCGGCCCGGTCGAGAACGAGGACTACGTCAACTGCCTGCTGCGCTTCGCCTCCGGCGCCCGCGGTGTCCTGGAGGCCTGCCGGGTCTCGGTCGGCGAGCAGAACAACTACGGCTTCGAGGTACACGGCACCAAGGGCGCGGTGTTCTGGGACTTCCGCCGCATGGGCGAGCTCGGCATCAGCCGTGGCACCGGCTACCAGGACCAGCCGGTCAGCACCGTGTATGTCGGCCCGGGCGACGGCGAGTTCGGCGCTTTCCAGCCGGGCGCCGCGAACGCCATGGGCTACGACGACCTCAAGGTCGTCGAGGCGTACCGCTTCCTGCGCTCGGTCGCCGAGGGCACCCCGCACGGGGCCGCCCTCGACGACGCCGTGCGCAGTGCCGCAGTACTCGACGCGATGGCGCGGTCTGCGCAGAGCGGCGCGTGGGTGGACCTGGCCGCGGGAGAGTGACGCACGGTCTCAGCGCGCCCGCTCCGCCCGGCGGCCGATGACCACCTTGATCGGGGCCATGACCAACCAGAGCCACATGGCCGCGTCACCGACGGACAGGGCGAGCGGGATGCTGACGACGAACACCACCACCGTCACCGAGAGGTCGAGCGCGTAGAGCCGGAAGCCCCCGGGCGGGCGTGTCCCGCCGCGCAGCCAGGGGCGCCGGACCAGGACGAGCAGCACCGCGAGGTGGGCGGCGCCGAGGGCGGCCACCGTCGCCGCGTAGATGGCGACCGACTCGGGCTCCTGGCCGTACTCGGAGAGGAGCTTGGTGGGGAAGGGCAGCAGGGCCGCGATGCTCAGGCCCAGGATGGACAGGGTGATCACCTGCCCGTCGAGCTGCCGGACGAAGCCGAAGATCCGGCGGTGTTCGCGCCAGAACGCACCGAGCACCACCACGCTGAGCCCGTAGCCCCCGAGGTTCGGGATCAGTTCGTGCAGGGCGTCGTCGTACTCGTCCGAGGCCAGTCCCCGTGGGACGTAGAAGTCCAGGACCAGCAGCGTGAGCGCGATGGCGAACACGCCGTCGGCGAGCGCCACCAGCCGCTCGGGACCGCCGTCCGGCTTCGATTTCCACATGCGCACGACGGTAGGGAGCCGGAGCCGTCCCGCCGGTGTACACGCCAGGCGCATGCCCTCGATCGTCACCCGATGGGCGTGGGCATGTTGTACGGCGTCACGACCTGGATCGCCGACGGCAGCGTGGGCCCCGCCGGCGGCAGCGCGCCATGGGCCCGCATCACGATGTGGCAGGCCTCGCGCATGTCCTGGCGCAGATCGTGGTGGAGGACAGCGGACAGCCGGTGCTCGCGCAGCAGACGGGTGTTGTCGTGGTCGAGGTCGTGCGCGACGAACACGGCGCAGTCGCGGCCGAGGTCCTCGAAGGCGCGCAGGGTGGCGATGTTTCCGCCGCCGATCGAGTAGACGGCGCGGATGTCCGGGTCCCGCTCCAGTGCGGCCCGGACCAGGTCGTACTGGGTGGCGTCCAGCCCCTGTCCCTCGGCGATCTCGACGAGCGTGCGGTCGGGATGGCGGGTCCGCATGGCGCTGCGGAAGCCCATCTCGCGCTCCTCCTCGTTGCGGAAGAACCCGCTGCTGAGGCTGGTCAGCACATTGCCGGGACGGTCGCCGAGCCACTGGCCCATCAGGTACGCGGCGGTCGCCCCGGCGGCCCGGTTGTCGATGCCGACATAGGCGATGCGGGCGGTGGAGGGCAGGTCGGTCACCAGGGTCACCACCGGGATACCGGACTCCGCGAGCCGGGCGACGGCGGCGGTGACCTCGGGGACGTCCGGGGCCTTGAGGATCACGCCCTGCGAGCCGCGCCGCGCGATGCGGTCCAGCGTCCGGGTCAGCTCCGGCATCGGCCCGGTCTCCCGGAAATGGAAGCGTGAGCGCACGACGGCCGGGTGCAGGGACGGCAGCTCGGCCTCCAGGGCGGCGCGCACGGCGGTGGTGAAGCGCTCGGGCGCCTGCACCACCATGTCGATCATGAAGGTACGGCCCACGAGGCGGACCTGGGTGCGCTGGCGGTCCAGGTCGGCTATCGCCTGCTGGACCTCCCGCGCGGTGCTCTCGCGCACCCCTCCCCTGCCGTTCAGGACCCGGTCCACGGTGGCCTCGCTCAGGCCCGCCTGACGTGCGATTTCCCGGATCGGGAAGGGGTGGCCCATGCCACGGCTCCTTGAGGGGTTTTTGATGGGTGGCTGCTGGTTGTTCGACGGGATTGTCATGACAAGAATGGCAGCGCTGAGCCGCCCCTGTCATCGAGAGGACGCCGATGTCCTTCACCCCCGTCCACCGCCGGGCCTGGCTGTCCGAGCACGACTGCGACCTCGCAGGCTTCCGGGAGCTCGTGGAGCGGACGACCGACCTCGCCGACTACCCGTACGCCTCCTCCGTGGAGCGCGAAGTCCTGGTCTACGACAGCGAGCGCCTGCGCAGGGCCGACGACCTTCGTGCGGTACGGGCCGAACTGGTCCGCGCCCTCACCGAAGGACCCGGCATCGTCGTCCTCCGGGGCGCCTTCCCGGACCCGGGGACGGTCGACCGGCTCAGCGCCGTGTTCGACGCCCTGATCGCCGAGCAGCGCGCCTCGGGCGCCGACGCCGGGGACCACTTCGCCAAGCCGGGCGCCAACGACCGGGTCTGGAACGCGCTGGAGAAGGCGGCCCTCTACGACCCCGAGGCCTTCGCCGACTACTACGCCAACGACATCCTGGCCCTGGTCTCGCACGCCTGGCTCGGCCCCGGCTACCAGGTCACCTCCCAGGTGAACGTGGTCAACCCCGGCGGCGCGGCGCAGACCGCGCACCGCGACTACCACCTGGGGTTCCTCTCGGGCGAGGTCGCGGCCGCCTACCCGGCCCATGTCCACGTCCTCTCCCCCGTGCTCACCCTCCAGGGCGCCGTCGCGCACTGCGACATGCCGGTGGAGTCCGGGCCGACGATGTACCTGCCGTACTCACAGCGGTACGAGCCCGGCTACCTCGCGTGGCGACTCCCGGAGTTCCAGGCGTACTTCGAGGCGCACCACGTCCAGCTCCCCCTCGCCAAAGGCGACGCGGTCTTCTTCAACCCGGCGCTGTTCCACGCCGCCGGCACCAACCGGTCGTCGGACATCCGGCGCATGGCGAACCTGCTCCAGGTGTCCTCCGCGTTCGGGCGGGCGATGGAGACGGTGGACCGCGAGGCCGTCGCCAACGCCGTGTACCCGGTGCTGCTCCGGCGAAGGAGCGAGGGCGCCGGCGAGGCGTGGACGGCGAACGTGATCGCCGCGAGCGCCGAGGGCTACCCCTTCCCCACCAACCTCGACAGCGACCCCCCGGTGGCCGGGCTGGCCCCGCCCTCGCAGGCGGACGTCGTACGGCGCGCGCTGCGCGAGGCATGGACCCCCGGGGCTCTGCGGGACGAGCTGCGGGCCGGCGCCGAGCGGCGCCAGAGCTGACCAGAGCTGAAAGGACCTGGAAAGACATGGGACTTCTCGACGACAAGGTCGTCCTCGTCAACGGCGGCAGCCAGGGCGTCGGCGCCGCCATCGCGCGGGCGGTCGTTCGCGAGGGGGCGGTCGTGGCCGTCACCGGGCGGCGCACCGAGCCCGGCGAAGCCCTGGTGGCCGAGCTGGCCGCCGAGGGCGGCAAGGCGATGTTCGTGCAGGCCGACCTGTCGGACGCCGAGCAGGCGAAGGCCTCCGTCGCCGAGGTCGTCGACGCGTACGGGCGGATCGACTGCCTGGTCAACTCGGCGGGGCTGACCTCCCGGGGCACCCTGCTCGACACCACGCCCGAGCTGTTCGACCAGCACATCGCGATCAACCTCAAGGCGCCGTTCTTCGCCATGCAGGCCGCCGTCTCCGACATGGTCGCGCGGGGGGCACCCGGCACGATCGTCAACATCATCACGTCCTCGGCGCACGGCGGGCAGCCGTTCCTCGCGCCGTACGTCTCCGCCAAGGCCGGCCTCATCGGCCTGACCCGCAACGCCGCGCACGCCCACCGTTGGGACCGGGTCCGGATCAACGGCCTGAACATCGGCTGGACGGCGACCGAAGGTGAGGACGCCACGCAGAAGGCGTTCCACGGCGCCGCCGACGACTGGCGGGAGCAGGCCGCAGCGAAGCTGCCGATGGGCAAGCTGGGCCAGCCGGACGAAATCGCCGACTTCGTGGTCTTCCTGCTCTCGGACCGGTCCGGGGTGGTGACGGGATCGGTGATCGACTGGGACCAGAACGTGCTCGGCGGCCTGGACTAGATCTTCATTCGCCCTCGAACCCTCTCCTCTCCTCTCAAGCCTCCTACTCAAGGAACCTGAACCATGCGAATCGGCATCCTCGGCCTCGGCCGCATCGGCGCCTTCCACGCCGAGACCCTCTCCGGACTCGACGCGGTCGACTCCCTCGTCGTCACCGACCCGTTCGCGGAGGCCGCCAAGGCCGCTGCGGAGCGGTTCGGCGCCGAGGTCGTGGACTCGCCCGAGGCCCTGCTGGCCGCGGGCGTGGACGGCATCGTCGTCGCCGCCGCGACCGACGCCCACCCCGCGCTGATCCTGGCCGGGGTCGAGGCCGGCATCCCCGTCTTCTGTGAGAAGCCCGTCGCCAAGACCATGAGCGAGGGCGTGGAGGTACTCAAGGCCGTCCAGGGCAAGGACGTGCCCATCCAGATCGGCTACAACCGCCGCTTCGACACCGGGTTCGTCAACGCCCGTGCCGCCGTGCAGTCCGGCGAGCTCGGCAAGCTGCACACCGTGCGGTCGACCACGCTGGACCCGGCGCCGCCGCCGGCCGCGTACGTCGCCGCCTCCGGTGGCATCTTCCGGGACTGCTCGGTGCACGACTTCGACATCATCCGCTGGGTGACCGGCCGTGAGGTGACCGAGGTCTACGCCGTCGGCGGCAACCGGGGCGCCGACTACATCAAGGAGGCGGGCGACGCCGACACCACCGGCGCGATCCTCACCCTCGACGACGGCACCATCGCGGTGGTCTCCAACTCCCGCCACAACGCCCGTGGTTACGACGTCCGCATGGAGATCCACGGCTTCACGGACTCCATCGCCGTCGGCCTGGAGGACAAGCTGCCGCTGCGCTCGGTCGAGCCCGGCGTGACCTTCCCGGCGGGCACCCCGCACGACTTCTTCATGGACCGCTTCACCGCGGCCTACCGCGCCGAACTCACCGCGTTCACCGAGGTCGTGGCCGGCACCCGGCCCTCACCGTGCACCATCGAGGACGCGCTGGAGGCCGGTTGGATCGCCGACGCGTGCACACTGTCGCTGCACGAGCACCGTCCGGTGACGATCGAGGAGGTACGGCAGGGATGAACGACTCGGGCCGGGAACCACTGCGCATCGGGGTACTGGGCGCGGCACGCATCACCGAACTGTCCCTCGTCGGCCCGGCCCGCACGACCGGCCACCGCCTCGTGGCGGTGGCCGCGCGCGACCGGTCCCGCGCCGAGGCGTTCGCCGACGAGCACGACGTGGAGCGGGTGGTGGACTCGTACGCCGACCTGCTCGCGGACCCCGAGGTGGAGGTCGTCTACAACCCGCTCGCCAACGGCCTGCACGGGCCGTGGAACCTCGCCGCGCTCGCGGCCGGCAAGCACGTCCTGACGGAGAAGCCGTCGGCGAGCAACGCCGAGGAGGCGGCCGAGGTACGGGAGGCGGCGGCCAAGGCCGGGACAGTCTTCATGGAGGCCTTCCACTACCTCTTCCACCCGGTCACCCGGCGCCTGCACGAGATCCTCGAAAGCGGTGAACTGGGCGAGCTCCAGCGGGTGGAGACGCTGGTCGCGATTCCCGCGCCCGGCGACTTCGACCCGCGCTGGTCGCTGCCCCTCGCGGGCGGCGCGCTGATGGACCTCGGCTGCTACAGCCTGCACGCGGTACGGATGCTCGCGCCATGGGCGGGCGGTGCGCCGCGGCTGGTCTCCGCGCGCGGTGGGGAACGGGCGGGCGCGCCCGGCGTCGACGAGTGGCTGGACGCCGAGCTGGAGTTCCCGGGCGGGGCGACCGCGTCCGCGCGCTGCCACATGGCGTACGACGAGCTGGAGATGAGCTGCCGGATCGTGGGCTCGGCCGGTGAGGCGCTCGCCCCGAACTTCGTGCTGCCGCACCGGGACGACCGGGTCGTGGTGCGTACGGCGGAGGGCGAGCGGACGGAGCGGCTCGGCACGCGCTCGTCGTACACCTACCAGCTGGAGGCGCTCGCCGCGCACGTCCGCCGGCACGCCCCGCTCCCGCTGGACGCGGACGACGCGCTGGCCACGATGTCGCTGATCGACGAGGCCTACCGCGCGGCGGGCTTCGAGCCGCGACCGCGTACGGCGTCCTGAAGAACACGGTGGGGTGCCGGGGAGTTCCCCGGCACCCCACCGTTGTTGTCAGTCCTGATACAGCGCCGGCCGGTCGACCAGGTCCACCGCGACCCGGCCGCCCTCCTCCAGCGCCCGTACGCCCGCTTCGCACACCGCGGCCACGGCGTACCCGTCCCAGGCGCTGGGCCCGGTGACCTCGCCGCGCCGGGTGGCGTCCACCCAGGCCTGAACCTCACGGTCGTAGGCGTCGGCGAAGCGCTCGATGTAGTCCTGGGCGATGATGCCGCCCCAGCGCCCGGCCGCGTGGGTGACCATGGCGTGGCCGTCGCCGACGCGGGCGGTGCCGCGTTCGCAGACGACCTCGGCCTGGACCTGGTAGCCGAAGCCGCAGTTGACGAAGATCTCGACGTCGACGATCGCGCCGCCGTCGGTCTCGAAGACGACGAACTGGGGGTCGCGGATGCCGTCGGGCGCGTTCCCGGACGGTTTCGGGGCGAGCACGGTGACGGCCGTGATCTCGTGGCCGAGGAGCCAGCGGGTCACGTCCATCTCGTGCGTGACGGAGTCGTTGATGAGCATCTCGGACGTCCAGCCGGGCGGGCTGGCGACGTTTCGGTGCCGGTTGTGCAGCATCAGGGGGCGGCCCAACTGGCCCGTCTCCAGCAGGGACTTGAGCTTCATGTACTCGGCGTCGTAACGCCGCATGAAGCCCACCTGGACGCGGCGCCGGCCCAGCTTCTGCTCGGCTTCCAGCACCCGCAGTGCGGAGGCCGCGTCCGGTGTGAGCGGCTTCTCGCACAGTACCGGCAGGTCGTGCTCGAAGGCCGCGAGGAGCGCCGCCTCGTGGGCGGGGCCCGGCGAGGCGACGATCACCGCGTCGACGTCGGCCGCCGCCATCGCGGCGGCCGGGTCGGTGTGGGCGGTGCAGCCGTCGACGCGGGCCGCGACCGACTTGGCGCGCTCCGCGTCGACGTCCACGACGGCGGTCACCCGTGCCCCGCTGGTGACCTCCTGGATACGGCGCACATGGTCGGCGCCCATCCTTCCGGTACCGATGACTGCGACTCCGAGCGTGTGCGGACGCTGGGTCATGGTGATCGGCCGTCCTTTCGGGTCGTCAGGCGCCGCAGGACCGAAGGAACTTACGGGTACGCACCGCGATGGGCAGCGGCTTGTCCGGCTCGCAGGGGTACATGTCCTGCTCGACGATGGCGAACAGGTCCACGTTGAGCTTCTGCGCGGCCGTCAGGACCGGACCCAGCTCCGGTACGCCCGCCGGGGGTTCGCACATCACGCCGCGCTGGACGGCGGGGCCGAACGGGATCTCGTTCTTCACCACGTCCGCGAGGATCTCCGGGTCGACCTGCTTGAGGTGCAGATAGCCGATGCGCTCGCCATAGGTCTCGATCAGCTTGACGCTGTCGCCGCCGCAGTAGGCGTAGTGACCGGTGTCCAGGCAGAGGTTGACCAGGTCGGAGTCGGTCGAGTCGAGGAAGCGCTCGACGTGGGCCTCGGTGTCGATGTGGGTGTCGGCGTGCGGGTGCACGACGATGTCGAGGCCGAACCGCTCCTTCACCTCGTGACCGAGGCGCTCCATGCCCTTGGTCAGGTGGGCCCACTGCTCGCCGGTGAGCTCCGGCGGCTCCAGGATCTCGGCGGTCTTGTCGTCCCGCCAGAACGACGGGATGACCACCAGGTGCTTCGCGCCCATGGCCTGGGTGAGGGAGGCGACCTCGCTGACGTGCTCCCAGGTGGACTCCCAGACGGAGGGGCCGCGGTGCAGTCCGGTGAAGATCGTGCCGGCCGACACCTTCAGGCCCCGCTTGTTCACCTCGTCGGTAAGGCGGGCCGGGTCGGTGGGGAGATAGCCGTACGGGCCCAGTTCGATCCAGTCGTAGCCGGCCTCGGAGACCTCGTCGAGGAAGCGTTCCCAGGGCACCTGGACGGGGTCGTCGGGGAACCAGACGCCCCAGGAGTCGGGGGCCGAGCCGACCCGGATGCGGTCGAGCGCAGGAGGCATGTCAGGACTTCCCTTCGGTGGACGCCACGGGTGCGGTGAGGTCTTCCTCTTCGGGGAGCTCCTCGACGTCGACGCCGCGGACCTGGCTCAACTCGTGCTTGAGCGCGGCAAGTTCGGTGCCGCCGGCCATGTGGTTGGTGAGTTCTTCGAGGCTGACCTCGGCCCGGGAGGCGTTGAGTTCCATCGTGCCCAGGCGCAGCACGCTGAAGTGGTCGCCGACCATGTAGGCGTGGTGGGGGTTGTGGGTGATGAAGATGACGCCGAGGCCCTTCTCGCGGGCGGCGGCGATGTACTTCAGGACCACGCCGGACTGCTTGACACCGAGGGCGGCGGTGGGCTCGTCCAGGATGAGGACACGGGCGCCGAAGTAGACGGCGCGGGCGATGGCCACGCACTGGCGCTGGCCGCCGGAGAGGGTGCCGATGGGCTGTTCCAGATCGTCCAGGACGATGCCCATGTTGCGCAGTTCCTGGTCGGCGGTCTTCTTCATCTTCTCGATGTCGAGACGGCGGACCGGCCAGGGGCCCTTGGTCATCTCGGAGCCGAGGAAGAAGTTGCGCCACACCGGCATCAGCGGGACGACCGCGAGGTCCTGGTAGACGGTGGCGATACCGCGGTCGAGGGCCTCGCGGGGGGTGGAGAAGCGCACGGGGCCGCCGTCGACCAGGAACTCGCCCTCGGTGTGCTGGTGCAGGCCGGAGATGATTTTGATCAGGGTGGACTTGCCGGCGCCGTTGTCGCCGAGGACGCAGGTGACCTGGTTGGGGAACACCTTCAGGTCCACGCCGTGCAGGGCGCGGATGTTGCCGTAGGCCTTGCCCGCACCGCGCAGTTCGACGATCGGGGCGTCCTTCTCCGGGGCCTTGTCCTGGAGGATGGCACCGTGTGTGCCGGTCTTTTCGGTGGTCATTCGGGTCACCTCCTGGTCGCTGTGCGCTGGACCCACAGATTGATGAGGACTGCGCCGAGGAGCATCACGCCGAGGAAAGCCTTGAACCAGTCGGGGTTCCAGCCGGCGTAAACGATGCCCTGCTGCACCATGCCGAACATGAACGCGCCGAAGACCGGGCCGATCGCCGAACCGGCACCACCGGTCAGCAGACAGCCGCCGATCACGGCCGCGGCGATGTAGATGAGCTCCTGGCCCACACCCTCGCCGGACTGCACGGTGTTGAACGAGAACAGGTTGTGCATGCCGACGAACCAGGCACCGAAGCCGACCAGCATGAACAGCGAGATCTTCGTGAACGTCACCGGCACACCGACGGCCCGCGCGGACCCCTTGTTGCCGCCGACCGCGAAGATCCAGTTGCCGTACTTGGTACGCAACAGCACCCACGTGGCCAGCGCCGCGAAGACCAGCCACCACACGATCGTGATCTTCACAGTGACGCCGCCGACCTCGAAGGACGAGGCGAACAGCGCCTTGGCCTGGTCGAAGCCGTCCATGTCGCTGATGTCGTCCGTGGCGACGTTCCCGGTGATCAGCTTGGTCACCGCCAGGTTCACGCCCTGGAGGATCAGGAACGTGCCGAGGGTGACCAGGAAGCTGGGCAGTCCGGTCTTGACCAGCAGCCAGCCGTTGAACAGACCGATCGCGAGGGACACGATCAGCGCGACGATCACACCGACCCAGACGTTCATGCTCAGCTGGTACGCGGTCATGCTGGCCGTCAGCGCGGAGGTGACGACGGCGACACCGGCGGACAGGTCGAACTCGCCGCCGATCATCAGCAGCGCGACCGGCAGGGCCATGATCCCGATGGTGGACGACTGGTAGAGGATGTTCGCCATCGAGCTGCCGTCACGCACGGCCGGGGCCGTGATGAGGAAGAAGATCAGCACCGCGACGGCGCCTAGGAAGACGCCCACCTCGGGACGGGCGAGGAGGCGCAGCGCCAGGGGGCGCTCCCTGGTCCGCCCGTCGGATTCCTTGCCGGGGCCGGGGGCCGGCGGTGTGGTCACCGCCGGCTCAGCCTGTTGGGTCATGTTGGTCACCGAGTGCCCTTCGCGGCGAACTTGTCGATCGTCTCGACATTCGTCTTGTCGACGAAGGCAGGTCCGGTCAGCACCGGCGCCTCGCCGCCGCCCATGTAGTTGCCGTTGTTCTTGTAGAGCCACAGGGAGTCGATCGCCAGGTAGCCCTGGAGGTAGGGCTGCTGGTCGACGGCGAACTCGATGTCGCCCTTGTTGATCGCTCCGGTCAGTTCCTTGTTGAGGTCGAAGGTGGCGACCTTCGCCTTGCTGCCCGTCTCGTCCACGGACTGTGCGGCCGTCAGCGCGAACGGGGCGCCGAGGGCGACGACGTAGTCGATGTCGCTGTCCGTCTTGAGCTTGGCGGTGATCGTGGACTTCACGGACGGCATGTCCGTGCCGTTGACGTTCAGGGTCTCGGTCGTACCCTCGAACGTCTTCTTCACCCCGTCACAGCGCTGGGTGAGGCCGACGTTGCCCTGTTCCTGGATGACACAGACGGCCTTCTTCGCGCCCTCCTCGTTCAGGCGCTTGCCGAGCGCCTCGCCGGCCACGGTCTCGTCCTGGCCGAAGAACTCCATCAGGCCGAGCTTCTGCCAGTCGCTCACACCGGAGTTGAGGCCGACCACCGGGATGTTCGCCTTCTTCGCCTTGGCGATGACGTCCTTCAGGGCGTCCGGCTTGGCGAGGGTGACGGCGATGCCGTCGACCTTCTTGTCGATCGCGTTCTGCACCAGGGTGGCCTGGTTGCCCGCGTTCGGGTCGGCGGAGTAGTCCAACTCGATGTTGTCCTTGGCGGCAGCCGCTTCGGCGCCCTTGCGGACGATGTCCCAGAAGGTGTCACCGGGCGCCTGGTGGGTCACCAGGGCGACGGTCATACGGGGAGTGTCGGCCTTGCCCGCAGAAGCGTTTTCCCCGCCCTCCTCGGCCTGCTTGCCACCGGAGCTGCTGGAGCAGCCGGCGAGGGTCAGCGTGACCGCGGCGGCCAAAGCCACCATAGGGGCCAGCTTGCGGGAGCGGGGGGTGTAGCGGTCCATCTTTCCAGCACCTCACTGTGCGACGGGGTCTGCGACGGGGGGAAAGGGATGATCACTGGATCCGGGGCCCGGACCTTGGGAAGTTCCGGGTCGTGCGCCGTAGAAACGCTGCGGTTCGCTGGGACGGGATCCAATCCCTTGATGCGCCCGCTGTCAATACTTTGTCAAGACATCATTTCACGCTCAGGTCCGAATGTAAGTACAAACTATTGACAGCGTCGGCCTCCACGACCTAAACCTGGGGGGCGGCAGGCCCGCTGGGACCCGCACCCCTGTCCAGCTCTAGGAGCGTCGCGCATGGCCGAGTCAGCCAAGTCCTTCGACTTGATCACGATGGGAAGAATAGGAGTCGACCTCTACCCCATGCAGACTGGCCTACCTCTGACGCAGGTGGAGACGTTCGGCAAATTCCTCGGAGGCTCGGCCGCGAACGTCGCGGTGGCCGCCGCTCGGCTCGGCCGGGCCTCCGCCGTGATCACGCGCACCGGCGACGACCCGTTCGGCGCGTATCTGCACGAGGCCCTGAAGGACTTCGGCGTCGACGACCGCTGGGTGACGCCCGTCGCGGCGTACCCGACGCCGGTGACGTTCTGCGAGATCTTCCCGCCGGACGACTTCCCGCTGTACTTCTACCGGCAGCCTAAGGCGCCTGACCTGGAGATACACTCCGACGAACTGGACTACTGGGCGATCCGCTCGGCACGTGTCTTCTGGATCACCGGCACCGGCCTGAGCGAGGAGCCGAGCCGCTCCGCCACCCTCGCCGCCCTCAAGGCGCGCGACAAGGCGGGCATCACGGTCTTCGACCTCGACTGGCGCCCCGCGTTTTGGAACAGCACAGCCTGGCGCGACGCGGACCAGGCCCGCCCGTACTACGCCGAGGCGCTGCGGCACGCCACGGTCGCGGTCGGCAACCTCGACGAGTGCGAGGTCGCCACCGGCGTCCGCGAGCCCCGCGCCTGCGCCGAGGCGCTGCTGGCGGCCGGCGTGGAGCTGGCGGTCGTCAAGCAGGGCCCCAAGGGCGTGCTGGCGGTGCATCGCGACGGCAGCGAGGCCGAGGTGCCGCCGGTGCCGGTCGAGGTGGTCAACGGCCTCGGCGCGGGCGACGCCTTCGGCGGCTCGCTGGTCCACGGGCTGCTGGCCGGGTGGGAGCTGGAGAAGACCATGCGGTACGCCAACGCCGCCGGCGCCCTCGTCGCCTCCCGTCTGGCCTGCTCCTCCGCGATGCCCACCGAGTCCGAGGTCGAGGACCTCCTCGCCCAGGCGTCGTGACGGCCCACCGAGCCACCCCCGAACGGAGCTTTCCTTGAGCATCAGCATCCCCGACCTCACCGCGGTCAGAGCCCGGAACCCCGAGGCCGTCGCGGAGGCCGCCGCCCGCAGAGTGCGCCGCCCGCTGATCGGCGACAGCGGCCGCCTGATGATCGTGGCCGCCGACCATCCGGCCCGCGGCGCCCTGGGCGTGGGCGGCCACCGGCTCGCCATGGCCAACAGGGCCGAGCTGCTGGAACGTCTCTGCATCGCGCTGTCCCGGCCCGGCGTCGACGGAGTCCTGGCCACCGCGGACATCCTGGAGGATCTGCTGCTGCTCGGCGTCCTCGACGACAAGGTTGTCATGGGCTCCATGAACCGCGGCGGCCTGGCCGGAGCGTCCTTCGAGATGGACGACCGCTTCACCGGCCACCGCGCCGAGGACATCGGCCGGCTCCGCTTCGACGCGGGCAAGCTGCTGGTGCGTATCGACTACGACGACCCGGGCTCGCTGACCACCCTGGAGACCACGGCCCGCGCCATCGACGACATGGCGGCGCTCCGACTCCCGCTGTTCGTAGAGCCGTTCATCTCCCGGCGGATCGACGGCCAGGTGCGCAACGACCTGTCCGCCGAGGCCGTCACCAAGTCGATCGCCATCGCCTCCGGCCTCGGCGGCACCTCGGCCTACACCTGGCTGAAACTGCCCGTCACCCATGACCCCGACGACATGGCGGAAGTTCTTGAGACGTCCACGCTCCCCGTCGTCCTGCTGGGCGGTGAGGTCGGGGGCGACCAGGAGGGTGCGTACGAGCGCTGGCGCAAGGCGCTCAGGCTCCCCACCGTCCAGGGCATGGTCGTCGGCCGTTCGCTGCTCTACCCGGCCGAGGGCAGCGTGGAGACGGCGGTGGACACGGCCGTCGGCCTGTTGTGACCGGATTGTGAGGCGGAGAGAGACGATGACGTATCACCTTCCCGCGGGAAAGGCGCTCGGCGGCCCCTACGTCGTGGACGTCACGCCCGAGAAGGCCGGCTGGGGCTACTCCAGCCTGAAGATCCTCGAGCTGCCGCCCGGCGGCGCGCACAGCTTCGAGACCGGCGACAGCGAGTGGATCGTGCTGTCCCTGAACGGCGGCTGCACGGTCGAGGCGACGGACAACTTCGGCCATGACACCTTCCGCGTCACCGGCCGGGAGAGCGTGTTCAGCGGCGTCAGCGACTTCGTCTACGTCCCGCGCGACGCCCGTACGACCGTCTCGTCCGCCGGCGGCGGCCGGTTCGCGCTGACCGGCGCGCGCTGCACCCGGCGACTGCCCGCCCGCTACGGTCCGGCGTCCTCCGTGCCGGTGGAGCTGCGCGGCACCGGCAACAGCAGCCGCCAGGTGAACAACTTCGGCGCGGCCGGGGTCTTCGAGTGCGACAAGCTCATCGCTGTCGAGGTCATCACGCCGGGCGGCAACTGGTCGTCCTTCCCGCCGCACAAGCACGACGAGCACCGTCCCGGTGAGGAGTCGGTGCTGGAGGAGATCTACTACTTCGAGTTCGCCGATCACGAGGGCACCCCCGGTCTCGGCTACCAGCGCGTCTCCCCGTCCGGACAGGGCCGGGGCACCGACGTCCTGGCGGAGGTGCGCGGCGGCGACGTCGTGCTGATCCCCGACGGCTGGCACGGGCCCTCGATGGCGGTGCCCGGCCACCACATGTACTACCTCAACGTCATGGCGGGCCCCGAGGACGAGCGCGCCTGGCTGATCTGCGACCACCCCGATCACGCCTGGATCCGCGGCACCTGGCCGGACCAGCCCGTCGACCCCCGTCTGCCCCTCTACACCGCTCCGTCCCAGTGAGGTCCCCGATGAGCCCATCCACCGTCCGCCTGACCGTCGCCCAGGCGCTGGTGCGGTTCCTGTCCGTCCAGTACACCGAGCGCGACGGCGTACGGCACCGGCTGATCGCCGGGACCTGGGGCATCTTCGGCCACGGCAACGTGGCCGGCCTCGGCCAGTCCCTCGTCCAGGCGGGCGAGGAGGTCATGCCGTTCCACCAGGGCCGCAACGAGCAGTCCATGGTGCACGCGGCCGTCGGCTACGCCCGGCAGCTGGGCCGGCTCTCCGCGCAGGCGGTGACCACGTCCATCGGTCCCGGCGCGACGAACCTCGTCACGGGGGCCGCCCTGGCCACCATCAACCGTCTGCCGGTCCTGCTGCTCCCCGGCGACTACTTCGCCTCGCACGCCCCGGACCCGCTGCTCCAGCAGTTGGAGCACCCGACGGAGGCGGACGTCTCGGTCAACGACACGCTCCGGCCGGTGTCGAGGTACTTCGACCGCATCACCCGCCCCGAGGCGCTGATCCCGTCCGCGCTGAACGCCATGCGCGTGCTCGCCGACCCGGCCGAGACCGGCGCCGTCACCCTGGCCCTCCCCCAGGACGTGCAGGCGGAGGCGTACGACTGGCCGCAGGAGTTCTTCGCCGAGCGCGTCTGGTACGTACGGCGTCCCGCGCCCGACCCGGTCGAACTGGCGGCGGCCGTCGAGGCGATCCGGGCCGCCGAGCGCCCGCTGATCGTCGCGGGCGGCGGTGTCCACCACAGCGAGGCCGAGGCGGCGCTGAAGGCGTTCGTCGAGGCCACCGGCGTCCCGGTCGCCTCCACCCAGGCGGGCAAGGGCTCGCTGCGCCACGACCACCCCGCCGACCTCGGCGGCATCGGCCACACCGGCACGTCGGTCAGCGACGACATCGCCCGCACGGCCGACCTGGTGATCGGCGTGGGCACCCGGTACACGGACTTCACCACCGCCTCCGGCACCCTCTTCCAGAACCCGGACGTGCGCTTCGTCAACCTCAACATCACCGGGTTCGACGCGCACAAGCTGGCGGCGCGGACGCTGGTCTGCGACGCGCGGGCAGGACTCACGGCCCTGACGGAGGCGCTTTCCGGCCACCGTGTGGACGCCGCGTACGAGGCCGAGTACGCGGCCGGGAAGGCGCGCTGGGACGCGGTCGTCGAGGCCGCCTACCGCGCCGACGACGAGACGGCCGTACCGACGCAGACCCAGGTGCTGGGTGCCCTCGACGCGGTCGTCGGCGACGACGACGTGGTGATCAACGCGGCCGGTTCGCTCCCGGGTGACCTGCACAAGCTGTGGCGGTCGCGCTCGCCGCGCCAGTACCACCTGGAGTACGGCTACTCCTGCATGGGCTACGAGATCCCGGCCGGGATCGGCGTCCAGCAGGCCGCCCCGGACACGGTCGTGTGGTCGCTGGTCGGCGACGGCACCTACCTGATGATGCCGACGGAGATCGTGACCGCGGTCCAGGAGGGCCTGCCGGTCAACATCGTCCTGATCCAGAACCACGGCTACGCCTCCATCGGCGGGCTGTCGAACGAGGTCGGCGCCGAACGCTTCGGCACCGACTACCGCTACCGCGCCGCCGACGGCACCTTCACCGGCGCCCCGCTCCCCGTCGACCTCGCCGCCAACGCGGCCAGCCTCGGCATGGACGTGCTGCGCGCCAAGACGGTCCGCGAGCTGCGCGAGGCGCTGGCCACGGCCCGCGCCTCCGACCGGCCGACCTGCGTGTACGTCGAGACCGACGTCAAGAACCCGACCTCGCCGGGCGCCGAGGCCTGGTGGGACGTGCCCGTGGCCGAGGTCGCCTCCCGCGAGGCCGCCGTCGAGGCCCGCGAACGGTACGACCGCAACGTCGCCGGACGTCGCCACCACCTCTGAACTCCCCGCACCCGACCCGCACTTGAAAGGCCCTCTCGCACCATGAAGACCATCACCCACTGGATCGACGGCAAGCCCGTGGAGGCCGGCTCCGGCCGCTTCGCCCCCGTCTACAACCCGGCCACCGGCGCCCAGGAGAAGCAGGTCGCGTTCGCGACCGTCGACGAGGTGGACGCCGCCGTCGCCTCCGCCAAGGCCGCGTTCGAGAGCTGGGGTGAGTCCTCCCTGGCCAAGCGCACCGCGATCCTGTTCAAGTACCGCGAGCTGCTGGACGCGCACCGCGACGAGATCGCCGAGCTGATCACCGCCGAGCACGGCAAGGTGCACTCCGACGCCCTCGGCGAGGTCGCGCGCGGCATGGAGATCGTGGAGCTGGCCTGCGGGATCTCCGTGCAGCTGAAGGGCGAGCTGTCGACGCAGGTGTCGAGCCGGGTGGACGTGGCCTCGATCCGCCAGCCGCTCGGTGTCGTCGCGGGCATCACGCCGTTCAACTTCCCGGCCATGGTGCCGATGTGGATGTTCCCGCTGGCCATCGCGTGCGGCAACACCTTCGTGCTGAAGCCGAGCGAGAAGGACCCGTCGGCGTCGTTCCGGCTGGCCGAGCTGGCCTCCGAGGCCGGACTGCCGGACGGTGTGCTGAACATCGTGCAGGGCGACAAGGTGGCCGTGGACCGGCTCCTGGAGCACCCGGACATCGAGGCGGTCTCCTTCGTCGGCTCCACGCCGATCGCGAAGTACATCCAGCTCAAGGCGGTCGAGCACGGCAAGCGCGTGCAGGCCCTCGGCGGCGCCAAGAACCACATGCTGGTCCTGCCCGACGCCGACCTGGACTTCGCCGCCGACCAGGCGATCAACGCCGCGTACGGTTCGGCCGGTGAGCGCTGCATGGCCGTGTCGGTCGTCGTCGCGGTCGGTGACACGGGCGACGAGCTGGTCGGCAAGATCGCCGAGCGCGCGAAGAACCTGCGCATCGGCCCCGGCAACGACCCGGCCTCCGAGATGGGCCCGCTGATCACGCGCGAGCACCGCGACAAGGTGGCCTCGTATGTGGCGGGCGCCGCCGAGCAGGGTGCCGAGGTCGTCGTGGACGGCACCGGCTACTCCGTCGAGGGCCACGAGGACGGCTTCTTCCTCGGCGTCTCGCTGCTGGACCGGGTGCCGCTGACGGCGGACGCGTACCGGGACGAGATCTTCGGCCCGGTGCTGGCCGTGGTCCGCGCGGAGACGTACGACGAGGCCATCAAGCTCATCAACGACTCCCGTTGGGGCAACGGCACCGCGATCTTCACCCGCGACGGCGGCGCCGCCCGGCGCTTCCAGCTGGAGGTCAAGGCGGGCATGGTCGGCGTGAACGTGCCGATCCCGGTGCCGGTCGGTTACCACTCCTTCGGTGGCTGGAAGGACTCGCTCTTCGGCGATCTGCACATCTACGGCAACGACGGCATCGCCTTCTACACCCAGGGCAAGGTGATCACCACCCGCTGGCCGGACCCGTCCGACGGTGGCATCAACCTCGGTTTCCCCAGCAACTCCTGACACCTGACACCTGACAGGGAGGTTCGTCCCATGGCGAAGACCCGCGGCTCCACCCGTGCCGGATCCGCCTCCGCGCTGGACTCGCTGGACTTCGCCCTGGACCGGGGCAGTCCCGTGCCGCTGTACTACCAGCTCGCCCAGCAACTGGAGTCGGCGATCGAGCACGGGGTCCTCGCTCCAGGGAACCTCCTGGGCAACGAGGTCGACCTGTCGGTGCGGCTGGGCCTGTCCCGGCCCACCGTCCGGCAGGCCATACAGTCCCTCGTGGACAAGGGGCTGCTGGTCCGGCGGCGCGGGGTGGGCACCCAGGTGGTGCACAGCCAGGTGAAGCGTCCGCTGGAGCTCAGCAGCCTCTACGACGACCTGGAGGCGGCCGGGCAGGGCCCGACCACGCAGGTCGTGCGCAACGAACGCGTCCCGGCGACCGCCGACGTCGCGGCCGCTCTCGGCATCGCGGAGGACAGCGAGGTCACGCTGCTGGAGCGGTTGCGCTGCACCCACGGCCAGCCGGTCGCCATCCTCTGCAACTACCTGCCCGCGAGCCTGCTCGACCTCGACACGGCCCGGCTGGAGTCGACCGGCCTGTACCGGATGATGCGCGCGGTCGGCATCACCCTGCACAGCGCCCGCCAGACCGTCGGCGCCCGCTGTGCCACCGCCGAGGAGGCCGGGCGCCTCGACGAGAAGGAGGGCGCGGCGCTGCTGACCATGCAGCGCACGGCGTACGACGACACGGGCCGGCCCGTCGAGTACGGGACGCACATCTACCGCGCGTCCCGGTACGCGTTCGACTTCCAGCTGCTGGTCAGGCCTTGAGGCTCGCCGTGAACGGCGTGACCGGCCGCTCCAGGCGCTCCCCGTCCAGGGTGATCTCCACGGCCTCGTTGTAGAAGGCCACGAGCCCCTTGACGGGAGCCACCGCGGCCAGCGGCTCGGCGTAGCTCCAGACGATGTTCCGCGGGACCTCGCCCTCGCCGCGCCAGTTCCAGTACTGCGCCGTGCCCTTGTACGGGCAGCCGGTGTGGTGGTCGGTGGGCTCGAACAGGTCGAGGCGGACGTCCTCGCGTGGCATGTAGTACCGCGTCGGCAGCCCCGTCTCGAACAGCAGCACCGGGCGGAGGGTGTCCGCGACGACGGTGCCCTCGATCTCGACCTGGACATGACGGCTGCTGGGCATGGCGTCCACCCGTTTGTGCGGGTCGCGCGGGTGGACGAAGATCTCTTCCTCCTCCTCGTACCAGTGGTCGAGGCCACTCCCCCAGCGCCGGAACCACTCGAAGGAGATGTGGCCCGCGAGGTCGGCGGCGGGGAAGGTCCACGCCGCGTGCTCCACCAGTTCCCCGTCGACTTCCAGGTCGTAGAAGACCTGCGACCCCGTGTGCTTGCCCGTCGGTGGATCCTTGGCGGGGCGGAGGAGGTCGGTGCGGACCTCGTCACGCGGGAACGTGTAGCACGGCACGGGCAGATCGGGTTCCCAGACCAGGACGGGGTGCCGGCTGTCGACGACGGTGACGTCACCCTTGCGGCCCCGCACCCAGCGCTCGCTGGGCTCCCACAGGAGGCCTTCGGGGGTCGTACGGACGTTGCGCTCGTTGGGGAACAGAGGCATGGCCCACTCTCCTTCGGCTCCTCTTCGGAGCGTACTCCGGGAGGCTGCGGCGGGCAGGGTGGTCAGTGGGCCGCGTCGAGCCGGGCGCGCTGCTCGGCGGTGAGCTCCAGGTCCACGGCGGCCAGGCTCTCCTCCAACTGGGCCACGGTCGACGCGCCGACCAGCGGAACGACCGGCAGCTCGGCACCGATCTGCCAGGCCAGGACGACCTGGTTGACGGTGGCGCCGCTCTCCCTGGCGACCTCGTGCAGGACTTTCAGGCGGGCCGGGGTGCCCGGGTGGTCGAAGTCCGCCGGCAGCCTGTCCGGGTGGGTGTACGCGCCCTTCAGCAGCGGCGAGTAGGCGACCAGGGTGAGGCCGGGCTCGGCGCGCAGATAGCTGAGCAGGTCGGGGCCGGCGTGGCCGAGGCTGCCGTCGGGGAACAGGCCCTCGGGGACGTCGAGGCGGGGCCGCAGATGGCTGTGGGCGTACTGGAGCACCTCGTAGCCGGGCAGCCCGGCAGCGGCGGCGAGGGCGCGGGCCCGCTCCACCCGCCACATCGCGTGGTTGCTGACGCCGAGGAGGCCGACCGTGCCCTCGTCGACCAGTTCGGCGAAGCCCTCGACGGTCTCCCGGAGGGGTACCCGCTGGTCCTCGATGTGGGCGTAGAGCAGGTCCAGCTTCGCCACGCCGAGCCGGTCTCGGCTGCGCTCGGCGGACTCGCGGATCACCTTCGCGGACAGGCCCTCCGAGTTGTCGACGTGGCTGGTGCCGGGGGCCAGCGGGCGGGCGCCGAGCTTGGTGGCGATGACGATCTCGTCGCCGATGCCGCGGCTGCGGCGCCAGCGGCCGAGCAGTTCCTCGCTCTGTCCGCCCTGGCTGCCGTCGACCCAGAAAGCGTAGTTGTCGGACGTGTCGATGAAGGTTCCGCCGGCCTCGACATAGCGGTCGAGTACGGCGAAGGAGGTCTCCTCGTCGGTCCGTGAGCCGAACAGCATCGCGCCGAGGGCCAGGACGCTGACCTCGCGGCGGGTGGCCGGGGTGGTGCCGATGGTGCGGTACTTCATGGTGAATGCCTCCCGTTCATGCGCCCGCCTTCGGGGCACGAACGGGAGTCTTCATCTTCAAGCGCACTTCAAGTCAAGGGAGTTCGCCGCGCAATCACGCATGCGGCGCGAACGGGCCGTCCAGTGCCGCCCATTGCAGCAGCATGATCGTCTTGGCGTCGGCGATCTCCCCGGTGCGGATCATCTCCAGGGCCCGGCGGAAGGGCAGTTCGACGATCTCGATGTCCTCGCCCTCCTCGTCCAGGCCGCCGCCCTCGTGGGTGCGGGTCGAGGGGCCGTAGGCGGCGGCATAGAAGCTGACCCGTTCGGTGACCGAGCCCGGGCTCATATAGACGTCGAAGACGTGCCGGACCTCGCCGATGGTGTGCCCGGTCTCCTCCACCACCTCGCGCCGCACCGCGATCTCCGGGTGCTCGTCATCGTCGTCGAGGAGCCCGCCCGGCGTCTCGACGAGCATGCCGTCGGGGTGGCCGTTGACGTACACCGGAAAGCGGAACTGACGGGTCAGCAGGACGGTTTCGCGTTCGGCGTCGTACAGCAGCATGGTGGCCCCGTTGCCGCGGTCGTGTGTCTCGCGCTGCTGGGTGCTCCAGGTGCCGTCGGCGTGCTGGAAGTCGAAGGTGGTCGCGCGCTCGACGTACCAGTGGCTGGACAGGAGTTGCACGTCCCGCACCTTGACTCGCGGGTTGCCGGTCAGGTCCCGTCCTGCCTGGTCGAGTCCGGTGCGGCCGCGGCGGTCGGGGGTGTCGATGCCGGCGGTCATCGGTCACCGGCCGGATGGATGAGCGAGTTGGTCATGGCCCGCTTCTACCATCCTTCAGTCCCCGATGTCGGCCTTGTCAACCACCGGCTCCGCCCTTGCAAACGGTCTTCAGCAGATACGGCTCGCCCTCGGTGCGGCCAGTGGCGCCGCTTTGTGTTAGGCTCACGATTTTGCGTGCTCGTTCCGGTTGGCGATGCTGCCTGTTCGGTTCCCCCCATTCGTCGGCTACTCATTCCTACCGGGCCTTCCTCGGTACGTTCCCCTGCGGAAGGCTCTTGATGACTCACCCCGGTCGCTCCGGCACCTCGCGCGGCGATCTCGCCCCGCCCGTGGCCAATGGCCCGACGACGCCCACGGTCGCTTCCTTCGCCGGCCTGGAACTGCCGGCCGAGGTGCTGCGAACGCTCAGCGAACTGGGTGTGCGCGAGCCCTTCCCGATCCAGGCGGCCACGCTTCCCGACGCCCTCGCGGGACGCGATGTCCTGGGGCGCGGACGCACCGGATCGGGCAAGACGCTCGCCTTCGGCTTGCCGCTGCTCACGCGGACGGCCGGGCGGCGCGCGGAACCGAAGCAGCCCCTCGCTCTGATCCTGGTGCCCACCCGAGAGCTGGCCCAACAGGTCGCAGAGGCGCTTGCGCCCTACGCCGAGGCACTGCGGCTGCGGATGTCCACGGTCGTCGGCGGCATGCCGATCGGCCGGCAGGTCGCCGCGCTGCGCGACGGGGCCGAGGTGGTCGTCGCCACCCCCGGCCGTCTGCACGACCTCATCGAGCGCAAGGCCTGCCGCTTGGGACGGGTAGGGATCACCGTCCTCGACGAGGCCGACCAGATGTGCGACTTGGGCTTCCTCCCGGCCGTGACCGAGGTGCTCGAACAGGTGCACCCCGACGGTCAGCGGATGCTGTTCTCGGCCACCCTGGACCGCGACGTCGACCAGCTGGTCCGCGACCACCTCCGCGACCCTGTCGTCCACTCGGTCGACCCGTCTGCGGGCGCGGTCACCACGATGGACCACCATGTCCTGGTCGTGCACGGCCCCGACCGGTACGCCGTCGCCACCGAGATCGCCGCCCGCGACGGCCGCGTGCTGCTGTTCCTGGACACCAAGCACGCCGTCGACCAGCTCACCCGGCATCTGCGGGCCAGCGGAGTGCACGCCGCGGCCCTGCACAGCGGCAAGTCCCAGCCGCAACGCACAAGGACACTGGCGCAGTTCAAGAACGGCCGGATCACCGTCCTGGTGGCGACCAATGTCGCGGCGCGTGGTCTGCACGTCGACGATCTCGATCTCGTGGTCAACGTCGACCCGCCCACCGACCCCAAGGACTATGTGCACCGCGCGGGCCGCACCGCCCGGGCCGGTGAGTCCGGCAGCGTCGTCACGTTGGTGCTGGCGGGCCAGCGCCGCGAGATGAGCCGGCTGATGGCCGGGGCCGGCATCGAGCCGACCGTCACCAAGGTGCGCTCGGGCGAGGCGGAGCTGAGCCGGATCACCGGAGCCAAGTCCCCCTCCGGCACCCCGCTCGACGGCGGGCCCGCCGCACCCCGGCCCAAGAACACCAACGCTCCCTTCCGCGGCCTCGGCACCAGCAAGGACACCTCCCGCGGCACCGGCGGCAAGTCCCGAAAGGCCGGCGAGGCCCGCAAACTCGCCGAGGCCCGCAAGGCAGCCATGGTGCGTCGCGGTGGCTGAGAACCGCTGCCCTGACAGCCCTCTTGGTGCGCCCGGCCACGAGGGGACACCCGCGGGAGCCGACGCGGGATGATGTTGTCGGCGCCCCGCATGCGCCCGGCATGACAAGCTGTGCTTTCCACTGCCCGAACCCAGGAGGTCACCATGACCGCAGAGTCTGCACCCATAGAAGGTTCGGAGCCGGCTGATCCCGAGACGTCCGGTCTGGCGCCCGACAGCGACGGCAACTACGACCTGAAACGCAAGTTCCGGGAGGCCCTGGCACGCAAGCGCGGTGTGCAGGCGGACGCCGCTGACCCTGCTGCGAACGTCGAGGCGTCGAAGGTACGCAGGGCGCACGGCCCGGCTGCGAGCCAGCGGTCGTTCCGGCGCAAGAGCGGCGGCTGAGTCGATCAGTTCCGCGCTCTGGCCGGCCGTTCCCTGAACCCCGGTGTGTCGGCCATGGCGCGAAGCACCGTCTGACCGCGACCGTGCGAGCACCGGCCGCACGGTCGCGGACAGCGACTCCCATCCCGCCCTGCCGAGCCGACCGATGAGGGTGTACGGCCCGGTCCCGGGCGGATCCCCCACACGCAGGGGCTGCATCGTTCACGCCCCGGCGTCCTTCCGCGCTACCGCGAACCGGCCCCGACTCCGGCCTGCGACCACAGTGCGACCACCAGCCCTCCAGGAACGCGGAAAGCCGCCCTCCCATAAGCGGGAGAACGGCCTCCGACCTGCATCAAAGCTGGTCGGGACGACAGGATTTGAACCTGCGACCCCTTGACCCCCAGTCAAGTGCGCTACCAAGCTGCGCCACGTCCCGATGCGACTCGCGCGGTGAACCGCGTGATCGCGCGAACAGCACTTTACCTCACGGCGGCGACAGCGCCGAAGGGGGCGTCCGGCGAGGGACGGGGCGATGGACAATAGGTGTATGGGCAGCACATCGTCAGGACGGCAGACCGACGCACGCGACCGCGACAGCGAGGGGCGGGCGCGCAACGCACGGCCCCGGGACGGCCTCGGGCGCCCGCTGCCGTACGGCGCGGACGGCGTCGACCGCCAGCCCGAGGGCGTCCTGCGCACCCCGGAGCAGAGTGTCGCCGAGGCGCAGGAGCTGCTGGACGCGGGGAAGCCGTTCCATGCGCACGAGGTCTTCGAGGACGCCTGGAAGTCGGGGCCGGAGCAGGAGCGGGCCCTGTGGCGCGGGCTGGCCCAGCTCGCGGTGGGGCTCACGCACTCGGCCCGGGGCAATGCGACGGGCGGGGCGAGGCTGCTGCGGCGAGGGGCCGGGGCCGTGGAGGAGTGGGCTGCCGGGGCCGGACGGTCACGGCCGTACGGGATGGATGTCGCGGGGCTGGTCGTGTGGGCGCGGGAGCTGGCCGGGGTCGTGGAGGCGAGCGGCGAGGCCGTGGACGCGCGGAAGCGGGCGCCGAGGCTGCGCGGGCGGGCGTAGAAGGTCGTTGTCAGTGGTGTGGGGCAGACTCGGGGTGTGCGAAAGATTCATGTCATCGGGATCGGGGCGGGCGACCCCGAGCAGCTGACGCTCCAGGCCGTCGGGGCGCTGCGGAGTACGGATGTGTTCTTCTTCCTCGACAAGGGTGAGGTGAAGTCGGACCTCACCGGGCTGCGCCGGGACATGCTGGAAGCGCATCTGCCGGAGGGCACGTATCGGGTCGTCGAGGCGCGGGATCCCGAGCGGGACCGGTCCGCCGGGGGCGCCGCGTACGCCGGTGCCGTGGAGGACTGGCGCGGGGCCCGTGCCGGGATCTACGAGCGGCTGATCGCCGAGGAGCTGGGCGAGGACGAGACCGGCGCGTTCCTGGTGTGGGGTGATCCGGCGCTGTACGACAGCACGCTCGGGATCCTTGAGGAGGTCCTGGACCGGGGGACGGTGGCGTTCGAGTACGACGTCGTGCCCGGCATCAGCAGCGTCTCGGCCCTGGCCGCCCGGCATCGGACGGGGCTCAACCGGGTGGCCCGGCCCGTGCAGATCACCACCGGGCGGCGACTGGCCGAGGGGTTCCCGGAGGACGTGGACGACGTGGTCGTGATGCTCGACGCCCAGCAGGCCTTCCTGCGGTACGCCGACCAGGACGTCGACATCTACTGGGGCGCCTGCATCGGCACCGCGGACGAGATCCTCGTCTCGGGCCCGATCGCCGAGGCCGCGCCCCGCATCGAGCGGCTGCGGGCCGAGGCCCGGGAGCGCAAGGGCTGGATCATGGACACGTATCTGCTGCGGCGGAATCCGAAGGACCGGTAAGGCGCACGGCACCCCGGGTCGCATGCGACCGTACGACGCCCGGCCGGACCGTACCCGCATGCGCGCCGCCGTCCACACCATCGCCAAGCGCTTCCTGGTCGAGGAACTCCGCAACGGGCTGCCGGGCGGAGCGAAGGTACCGGCGCTGAGCGAGCAGCGCTGAAGTACAGCCCGCGAACACTATGAACACAACGATCAGACCGTGGTCCCTCATCCCGTCGCTCCCTAGCATCGCCGCGCACGGCTCGACGACGCGCCGACAAGGAACGAGGAGCAGCGTCTTGGACTGGACGAGGACCCCCACACTGATCCGCAGGTCCGTCCCCTCGGCGGCACGGCGGCGTACGACGCTCACCGCTGTGCTGGCCGGAGCCCTCGCCGTGGGCTTCCTCGTCGGCGCGTCGAACGCACGCGGGGAGACGGCCGGACCGGCGCGCTCCGACTGCCCCACCGGCCTTGTGGGCAGGGCGACTTGCTACACCGGCCGCGACGCCGAGGGCGCCTACTACGCGATAGCGGTGCCCGCCGACTGGAACGGCTCCCTCGTCGTGCACGCCCACGGCGGCCCCGACCTCGGCTCCGAATCCGACCCGGCCCGCAGCCTCGACGATCTGGGCCGCTGGTCGGTGATGGTGAAGGAGGGCTACGCCTGGGCGGGTTCGTCGTACCGCCGCGGCGGCTACGGGACGCGGATGGCTGCGGCCGACACGGAGAGCGTGCGCCGGCTGTTCGTCGCGGAGTTCGGCATGCCGCGGCGGACGTATGTGCACGGCCAGTCGTGGGGCGGGAACGTCGCCGCGAAGGTCGTGGAGACCTACGGCGGGCGGCGCGGCGCCTACGACGGGGCGCTGCTCACCAACGGGGTCCTCGGCGGCGGCTCGCGGGGCTACGACTACCGCGTGGACCTGCGCGTCGTCTACCAGTACTACTGCGGCAACCACCCCCGCCCGACCGAGCCGCGGTATCCGCTCTGGCAGGGCCTGCGGGCCAGCTCGACGATGACGTCGGCCGGGCTGCGCGCCCGGCTCCAGGAGTGCACGGGTCACGCGTCGGCGCCGCGGGAGCGGACCGCGCTCCAGCAGCGCAACCTCGACGACATCCTGGCGGTCACGCAGATCCCGGAGCGCACGCTGGAGTCGCATCTGCGGTTCGCGACCTTCACCTTCCGGGACATCGTGCACGACCGGCTCGGTGGCCGGAATCCGTTCGGCAACCGGGGCGTCCGCTACTCCGGGTCCCATGACGACGAGGCGCTCAACGCCGGCGTCGAGCGTTTCGCCCCCGACCCCACGGCCGTACGCGATCTGTCCTACGACAGCGATCTCACCGGCAAGGTCTCGGTCCCCGTGCTGACCCTGCACGCAATCGACGATCCGACGGCGTTCGTGGAGCACGAGGCGGCCTACCGCGACACGCTGCACGGGGCCCGGCGGGACGGGCACCTGGTGCAGACGTTCACGCGGGAGCGCGAGCACAGCGAGCTGAGCGACGCCGAGTACGCCGCCTCCCTCGCGGCCCTGGACACATGGGTGCGCAAGGGCAGCAAGCCCACGGCCGGGTCGGTCGCGGCCTCGTGCGAGGCGTTCGACCGCACGTACGGCACCGGCTGCTTCCATGACCCGGAGTTCCGTCCGGCGCCGTACGCCTCGCGCGTCGAGCCGCGTCCGGGCGGGCTGCGGTGGCCCGCGATGACGGCGGCTCAGGAGCGGGCGTGGAGCAGGATCGACGGTGTCGGGATCGCGCCCTGAGGGATGCGGGGCCGATCGATCGCTAGGGTCCTGACATGGCATCGGTACGGGCTGTTCTGATCGACATCGACGGGGTCCTCACCGTCTCGTGGCAGCCGCTGCCGGGCGCGGTCGAGGCGTTGCGGGAGATCCGTGCGGCCGGGCTCGGGGTCGCGCTGGTCACGAACACGACCTCGCGGACCCGGGCGTCGATCGCTCGGACGCTGACGGACGCGGGGTTCCCGGTGTCCGCCGAGGACATCCTGACCGCGCCGGCCGTCACCGCCGCGTATCTCGCGGAGCACTGTCCGGGGGCTCGGTGCGTCCTGCTGAACAGCGGGGACATCGCGGAGGATCTGGGCGGGGTCACTGTGGTCGGCAAGGATGCGGCAGGGGGCGGCGGCGAAGGCGAAGGCTCCGCGCCGGACGTCGTGGTCGTGGGCGGCGCCGGCCCCGAGTTCGGCTACGCGGCGCTCAACCGGGCCTTCGGGCACCTCCAGCGCGGGGCGCGGCTGGTGGCCATGCACCGGAATCTGTACTGGCGTACCGAGGACGGGTTGCAGTTGGACACCGGCGCGTTCCTGGTCGGTCTGGAGCGGGCCGCGCGGGTCGAGGCGGAGATCACGGGGAAGCCGTCGGCCGCGTTCTTCGAGGCGGCGCTGGCCCATGTGGGGGTCGGTGCGGGCGAGGCGGTGATGGTCGGGGACGACGTCGAGTCCGATGTGCTGGCAGCGCAGCGGGCCGGGGTGCGGGGCGTGCTGGTCAGGACCGGGAAGTACCTGCCGGAGACGCTTCGGGACGCGAGCGGTACACCCGACCATGTGATCGACTCCTTCGCCGATCTGCCCGCTCTGCTGACGGAGCTGCGGGAGTCGAGGGAGTCAGCGCAGGAGTAGCTGGAGGCCGCCTACGACTGTCGCCGCGATGACCAGTTGCTCGAACAACCGCTGGTTGATTCGCTTCACAGCCCATGTGCCGAGCAACGCACCGGGCACGACGAACAGCACGAGCGCGGCGTCGAGCAACAGCGAGGAGCCGTCGATCAGGCCGAGCCCGGCGCTGAAGGGCACCTTGGAGACGTTGACGATCAGGAAGAAGAAGGCCGAGGTCCCCAGGAAGCCGAGCTTCCGGAAACCGGCCGACAGCAGGTACATCGACATCACCGGGCCGCCCGCGTTGGCGACCATCGTGGTGAAGCCGCCGAGGACCCCGTACGAGCGGGCCTTGACCCGCCCGGCCCCGCTGGTCACCGAGTCCGGCTCCGCCTCCTGCTCGGCGGTACGGCGGCGCCACACGGTCACGCCCGCCATCAGCAGCAGGGTCGCGCCGATCGACGTACGGACGATCCCGTCGTCCGCCCACATCAGGAACAGCGTGCCGAAGACCACGCCGGCCGCGACCGCGGGGAACAGCCGCCACAGCGTGGGCCAGTGCGCGTGCCGGCGGTAGGTGAGGACGGCGAGCACGTCCCCGGCGATCAGGATCGGCAGCAGCACGCCGGTGGAGGCGCGGGCGGGCAGCACGGCGGCGAAGATCGCGAGGCTGACCGTGTTGGCCCCGCTCACGGCCGTCTTCGAGAAGCCGACGAGCAGGGCCGCGAAGGCGAGCGCCGCGAACTCCCCACCGGTGATGTGCCAGAGATTCATCGTGTCCATGCGGAGACCGATGCTATGCGCACCTAACCGATGCCCGTAAGGAGCGTCTCGTCAGTTGGGAGTGTGCTTCGCGAGGCCGCTAGTGCCTCTCCACCAGCAGCGCGCTCCCCTGTCCCACTCCCACACACATCGTCGCCAGCCCCCGCTCCGCGCCCGTCCGCCGCATCCGGTGCAGCAGCGTGGTGAGGATCCGCGCGCCCGAGCAGCCCAGCGGATGCCCCAGTGCGATGGCGCCTCCGCTGGGGTTCACCAGCTCGGGATCGATGCCGAGTCGGTCCACGCACGCGAGGGCCTGGGCCGCGAACGCCTCGTTGAACTCGGCCTCCTGGATGTCACCGATGGTCCAGTCGGCGCGGGCGAGGGCCTTGCGGGTGGCGGGGACGGGGCCGATGCCCATCACGTCGGGGTGGACGCCGGCCGAGGCGCCGGCGACATAGCGGCCGAGGGACTCCAGGCCGAGTTCGTTGAGCGCCTCTTCGCTGACCAGGAGCAGTCCGGCCGCGCCGTCGTTCATCGGCGAGGCGTTGCCCGCGGTGACCGTGCCGCCCTCCCGGAAGACCGGCTTCAGCCGGGAGAGCTTCTCGTACGACGTGTCCTCGCGGATGCACTCGTCGCTGTCGACCAGCACCCCGTCGGGGCGCCGCACGGGGAGCAGTTCGTCGTCGAAGTGGCCGTCCTTGCGGGCGAGGGCGGCCCGTTGGTGGCTGCGCAGTGCGAAGTGGTCCTGCCGCTCGCGCGGGACGCCGTAGCGCTCGGCGACCTCCTCGGCCGTCTCGCCCATGGACAGCAGGCCGTGCAGTTCCTTCATCGCCGGGTTGACCAGGCGCCAGCCGAGCCGGGTGTCGGCGGTCTCGATGCGGTGGGGCAGCGCCTCGTCGGGGCGGGGCAGGACGAAGGGGGCGCGGCTCATCGACTCGGATCCGCCGGCGAGCACGATGTCGGCCTCGCCGGCCGCGATGGTGCGAGCGGCCATGGTGACCGCTTCGAGGCCGGAGGCGCACAGCCGGTTGACGGTCGCGCCCGGTACGGACTCCGGGAGGCCGGCGAGCAGCGCGGCCATACGGGCGACATTGCGGTTGTCCTCGCCGGCCTGGTTGGCGGCGCCCCAGTAGACGTCGTCGACCCGGGCCGGATCCAGCGCGGGCACGTCCGCGACGAGGCCCCGGATCACGGTCGCGGCGAGGTCGTCGGGGCGGACCGGCGACAAAGCTCCGCGCAGTTTGCCGATGGGGGTGCGGCGGGCGGCCGCGAAGTGGACGGGACGCACGACAGGACTCCTGACCGGGCTGTACGGATCGGCACCGTGTCGATACCGCATTAATTAGCACCGCTAGTTTTGGACTATAGACCGACCCGCCGCGCCCTGGGAAGATCCTCGGGAACCTTCACCGACGAAGCCGGAGGGGACGCGGAGACATGGCCGACGCGCGCGAGCACGCCATCGAGGGAAGCCGGGGAACGATCGTCGTACGAGAGTGGCCGAACCCTCGAGCCCGCTACCTGGCGCTGGTGGTGCACGGCTACGGCGAGCACGTCGGCCGGTACGCCGAACCGGCGGAGGTCCTGGTCGCACACGGGGCGGCCGTGTTCGGACCCGATCACGTCGGACATGGCCGGTCGGCGAGCGAGCGCGTGGTGATCGAGGACTTCGAGGACGTGGTCGCCGATGTGCACACGGTCGTCGGGCTGGCCCGGGCCGCGCATCCGGACGTGCCGGTCGTCATGATCGGGCACTCCATGGGCGGTCTGATCGCGGCCCGCTATGCCCAGCTCCACGGCGCCGGGCTCGCCGCCCTGGTGCTGTCCGGTCCCGTGATCGGCGACTGGGAGCTGCCCCGGCGGCTGCTCGCCCTGGACGAGATCCCCGACACGCCCATCAGCCCGGCCTCGCTCTCCCGTGACCCCGGGGTGGGTGCGGCGTACGCGGCGGATCCGCTGGTCTGGCACGGGCCGATGAAACGGCCGACCGTGGAGGCGTTCGCCCGGATGCTGGACACCGTGTCCACTGAGTCCGCGAGCGGCGGCATCGGGTCTCTGCCGCTGCTGTGGCTGCACGGCGACGACGACCGGTTGGTGCCACTGCCCGGCAGCCGCGTCGGCATCGAGGAGCTGCGCGGAGACGAGACGACCGAGCGGATCTACGCGGGGGCCCGGCACGAGGTGTTCCACGAGACGAACAAGGCGGACGTCTTCACGGACCTGGTCCACTTCCTGGACGGTGTGCTCGCGCACTGAGACGCGACGCGTTTGCGCCGGTTCCCCTGGGGCACCCGCGCCGGCATGGGGTGGTCACGGCGCCGCGCCACTGCGTACCGGCCATGACCAAGCCGCAAGGACCAGAAGGAGGAGCCCGGTATGACTGTCGTCAAGAGCACGCTGCCCGAACCGGCCCGCCGGGTCGCCGGGGAGGCCCTACAGAGCACGCTCGTCGATCTCCTCGGCCTCTCGCTGATCGGGAAGCAGGCGCACTGGAACATCGTGGGCCCGCGCTTCCGCTCGATCCATCTCCAGCTCGACGACGTGGTGTCCGTGGCCCGCTCCTACGCCGACACGGTCGCCGAACGCTCCGCGGCCCTCGGTCTGCCGCCCGACGGCCGGCCGGAGACCATCGCCGCTGCCTACACGCTGCCCGGCCCCAAGGAGGGCTGGCTGCGCGACACCGAGGTCGTCCAGCTGGTGGTCGACGCCCTCGCGGCGGCCACAGTGCGGCTGCGCGAGCGCATCGACGCGACCGCCGAGCCGGACCCGGTGACACAGGACCTGTTGATCGCCATCACGAGCGAGCTGGAGAAGCAGCGCTGGATGTTCGACGCCGAGAACTGGCCGCGCGACGAGTGACAGACCCGTCCGGAGGAGCCGTACGGTCGGCAGAGGCCGTACGCCGTACACGCATCGCACTCGGCAAGGAGGGACACCATGACCGACGCCCTCGAACTCGACACGCTGTGGCAGGACTTCCACCGCGTGGTGAACATGACCTCGCAGGAGCTGGCCGCGTGGCTGCGGGTCAGTGACGCGGACGAGGAGACCGAACCGCTGCCGGACCAGGCGGGCACGCCGACCGGGCAGCACGTCCTCGCGATCCTCCAGAAGCGGCGCACGGACCTCACGGACGACGACATCCAAGTCATGTACGACGTCGTGGACACCGTCGCCGAGGAAGCGGACCTGGAGAACGAGCCCGAGCCCGAACAGACCCGCCGTCGGCATCAGTTGATGACGATCGGCCACGATCCGCTGAAGCCGTGAGCGACGACAGGCGGGTGGTGCGAGAACTCGTGCGCGCGCACGGGCGGACGTTCGCCGAGGAGGCGGGCATCCCGCTGAAGGACACCCCCCAACCGCTGTACCGGCTGCTGGTGCTGGCCCATCTGCTCAGCGCCCGGATCCGCGGCTCGATCGCGGTCGACACCGCCCGCGCCCTCTACGACGCGGGCCTGCGCGACCCGCGCCGGATGGCCGACGCCGACTGGCAGGAGCGGGTCGACGCGCTGGGCCGGGGCGGCTACCGGCGCTACGACGAGCGTACGGCGACCCAACTGGGCGACGCCGCCGAGCTGTTGAACGACCGATGGGGCGGTGACCTGCGGCGTCTGCGCAAGGAGGCGGACGGCGATGTCACCGAACTGCGCAGGCTGTTGCGGGAGTTCCCGGGGATGGGTCCGGCCGGCGCCGACATCTTCCTGCGTGAGGCCCAGCGGGTCTGGCCGGAAGTGGCGCCCCGTCTGGACGGCAAGGCGCTCTCGGGCGCGCGGCGGCTCGGTCTGCCGGAGGACGCGGACCGGCTGACCGCCCTGGCCGGAAACACCGAACCCGCCGTGCTGGCCGCCGCGTTGGTGCGGGCCGCGCTCGACAAGGAGGTGGCCGAAGACAGTCTCCGTCGGGCCGCATGATCGTGAAAGACTGCTCGGACACGCTGTTGTCGAACACCGTCCAGCACCGTCCAGCACAGTCGAGCACAGGAGGCCTGCGTGACCGGGACCGAGCCGGCCGTATCGCGGATCGACACGAGCAGGCCGCACCCGGCCCGGGTGTACGACTGGTTCCTTGGCGGCAAGGACAACTACGCGGTCGACGAGGAACTCGGGCGAAAGATCACCGCCTTGCAAGGGGACGCTCCGCGGCATGCGCGGGCCAACCGCCGCTTCATGGAGCGGGCCACGCGGGCCGTCGTCGGGGAGACGGGGATCCGGCAGTTCCTCGACATCGGTTCCGGCATCCCGACCGAGCCCAACCTGCACCAGATCGCCCAGTCCGTCGTACCGGACGCACGCGTCGTGTACGTCGACAACGACCCGATCGTGCTCGCTCACGCGGCGGCCCTGCTGCGCGGCACCCCGGAGGGTGTGACCGAGTATGTGCAGGCCGACGCGCGTGAGCCGGAGCGGGTCCTCGAACAGGCCGCGTCCGTCCTGGACTTCGACCGCCCGGTCGCCCTGTCCCTGATCGCGCTGCTGCACTTCATCGCGGACGACGACGGCGCCCACCGACTCGTGGACACGTTGGTCGGCGCGCTGGCGCCGGGCAGCTGTCTGGTGCTGTCGGCGATGACGGCGGACTTCGATCCGGAGAACGTTCGCCGCGGCATCGCGGCCTACACCGCGAGCGGCGTGACACTCGTGGCCCGTTCACACGCCGAGATGGGCCGCCTCTTCAAGGGACTTGACGTGCTGGAACCGGGGATCGTCTCCCTGTCGGACTGGCGGCCCTCGGCGGCAGAGAACAGCGGGGACGAGGGGCCCGTGTCGCTGTACGGCGCGGTGGGGATCAAGCCCTGGGTCAAGCCCTTCATCGAGCCCTGACCCAGCCCTGATCCAAGCCCTGTTCCAAGCTCTTGGCTCAGCCGAGCAGCCACCCTCCGTCCACGCTCAGTTCGACCGCGTTGACCGACCCGTTGCGCAGCAGGAAGTCCACGGCGTCGACCACGTCGGCCATGGTGGCCAGCCGCCCGGTGGGGGTCTCGGTGCGCAGCGTGGCGAGCACCTTCTCCGGCTTGGCCTGCCAGTAGGGGCTGTCCCCCACGACACCGGGGTGGACGGCGTTCACCCGGATCGGCGCGAGTTCGACGGCGAGGGTGTTCATCAGGCCGCGCACGCCGGCGTTGACCGTCGCCACCGTCGTCGCGCCCGGGTAGGGCCGTTCCTTGGCCTGCCCGCCGAACAGCACGATCGCGCTGTCGTCGTGCATCCGGGACGTCAGGGTGTGCACGACCTCGGTGTAGCCGACGAGTTTGAGGGTGACGAGCCGCAGGGCGGCGTCGATGTCGTACTCGGTGACCTTGTTGTCGTCGCGGGAGACGCCCGCGAGGACCAGGTGGTCGACGCGCCCGATGTCGGCCAGTGCGGCGGCTGTCTCCCCCGGCCGACCGAGGTCGAGGGCGGTTCCGCGGGCTCCGAACTCCTTGGCGATGGTGTCGGCACGGTGGCCGTCGCGGCCGGTCAGGACGACCTCGTCCCCGCGCCCGGCCCGCATCCTGGCGAACTCAAGCCCGATCCCTGACGTACCGCCCACCACGAGGACGCTGCTCATGACTCCAGGACCTCCCTCAGATACTCCCAGTCCCGTGTGAACCGGTAGGAGTGGCGCGGCGGCGGCTGCGGCGCCTGGGTCTCCAGCCAACGCAACGGCCCCTGACCGGCGTTGGCGAAGCCGTGCACACAACCGGCGCCCGCCCAGGCACAGTCGCCGGGACCCAGCCGGTACCGCTCGCCGTCGAACACCGCGTCCGCCTCCCCTTCGAGGAACAGGTACGTCTCCTCGAAGGGGTGATCGTGCGTGCCGGCGACGCCGTCGGGCGCGTACTGCACCATGAACATGGTCGAGGCGACCGCACCGAGGTCGCTGTCGACCATCATCTTCACGGTGATCCCGCTGTACACCAGCAGCGCGGTGCGCATGCTCGCCGAGACCGCGAGCAGGTCCTGCGACTGTTTGCCGGGGTCCATCTGCGCGACCTCGAAGTGGCCGAACGACCGGGTGCGCGGATCGCGGACGTCGATGCGGACGGGGTCGCGGTCGGGCAGCGCCGGCACCGGCTGGGTGTCGTACCCGTAGCGGGCCCGCGGCACGGGAGCGAGCATGTCGGCCCAGCGCCCGCCCATGTCCCCGGCGCCGCGCCAGGCGTGCGGGACTCCGGTCGGGAGGAGGCCGTAGTCGCCCTCTTCGAGCAGGTACGCCCCTTCGGGCACGTCGAGGATCACGGCCCCGTAGAGCACATGGAAGCTCTCCTCGTACGAGTGCACATGAGCCGCGACCCGGCCGTCGGCCCGTATCCCGCACAGGCCGAAGCCCGTGTGCGCGCTGCCGTCGCCCTCACCGACCAACTCCCGTCGCCGATAACCGAGTTCGTCATACGGCTGCTCCGGGACGTCGGCGGCGCGGCGCACCAGGTGTCGGGTCATGCGGCGCTCCTCGCCTCCTTGGCGGCCAGGAGCCGGTCGCGGGACTCCTCGACCAGGCGCCGGGCGCGGTCGAGGTCGGCCAGGAGCCTGCCGTCGCGCTTGCGGATCACGCCGTCGACGATGACGGTGTCGACGTTGGAGACGTCGGCCGACAGGGTCACGGCGGCTGCCGCGTCGTGCACGGGGGCGACGTTCAGCGCGGTGGCGTCGATCGCTACGACGTCGGCGCGCCTGCCGGGGGTGAGGGAGCCGGTGCGGTCCTCGACGCCGGCGACGTGGGCGCCGTTGCGCGTGGCGATCTCCAGCATCTGACGTGCCGTCAACATCGTGGCCGGCACGGGCAGGTTGGCCTTCCAGCAGTCGGCGTTGACACGGGCGCGTTCGGCGCCGAAGGCCGCGCGGATCTGGGTGAACATGTCGCCGGGCACGGTGGTGACGACGTCGATGCTGAGCGAGGGCCGCAGCCCGTACTCGATGGCCTTCATCACGGGCGGCCAGCCGTGCCCCATCTGCTGCTCGACCTGAGGGGCGATCGAGACCGTACCGCCGCTGTCGGCGACCAGCTGCCACTCGTCCTCGTGGAAGTAGCAGCAGTGGACGTAGGTGGTGTCGGAGCCGAGGAGTCCCAGGCCGTGGAGCTGTTTGACCATGCCGAAGCGGCCCGCCAGGCGGCCCATCGCCACGTGCACGGTGATCGGGATGTCCAGGTCGCGGGCGAGGGTCCACTCGGCGGTGACGACGTCGTCGGTGCAGAAGCCGGGGCCGCGGGTGGCCAGGGCCATGGTCAGCAGGCCGTCGTCGGAGGAGAAGTACGTGCTGCGGATCCGTCGGACGTCGTCGCCCGGGATCGCGATCTTGCTCTCGAACCAGTAGTCGGCGAGCGAGGTGTTGGCGCTTCCGTACGCGTACTGGGCGCGGATGCCGGACTCCGTGAGCGCCTGGATCGCGGCGTCCGGGTGGGCGGGCGTGTTGTTGATGTGCGACCAGTCGACGAGGGTCGTGATGCCGGCGTTCAGGCACTCCAGCGCCCCCGCGAGGTTGCCCGCGTACACGTCCTCCGGGGTGTAGAGCGGTGCGAAGGTGTCCAGAATGTCGACGAAGTAGTCGTCCAGGGTGGCGTCGGGGGCGACACCCCGGATCGGCGCCTCCCAGGTGTGGCGGTGGGTGTCCACGAAGCCGGGGATCACGATCCGGCCGGTCATGTCGAGCACTTCGGCGTCGGCGCTGATCTCCGGCCGGACCGCCGTGATCTTCCCGTCCTCGATGAGGACGTCCCCTTGTGGGAGGTCCCCGATGTCGGGGTCCATCGACAGCACGTGTCCTGCGCGCAGGAGTATCCGATGGGGCATCGTTCTTCCTCCCATGGGGTGTTCAGTAGGCGGCGAGGCCGCGTACGGCCGCCACGACCTTGTCGACGGTGGGGATGACCTCCACTTCGAGGGCGTCGGCGAACGGCAGCGGGACGCACTCCCCCGCCACCCGCTTCACAGGCGCATCCAGCAGGGCGAACCCCTCGTCGGCGACGACCGAGACGAGCGTGGCGCCCCAGCCGCCCTGGTACGGGTTCTCCTCGACGGTGACCAGCCGCGAGGTCCGCCCGAGCGAGGCGAGCACGGTACTGACGTCCAGCGGCACCAGGCAGCGCAGGTCGACGACCTCGGCCTCGACGCCCTCGGCGGACAGCAGTTCGGCTGCCTTCAACGCGACCGGCACCATCGAGGCGAGCGCGACGAGGGTGACGTCGGCGCCCTCGCGGACGACGGCGGCGCGGCCCAGCTCGACGACGTGGTCCGGGGGCGGGGGCGCGCCCTTGGTGGCGAGAAGCCCCTTGTGCTCGAAGAAGACGACCGGGTCGTCGCTGCGGATCGCCGCCGCCATCATGCCGATCACGTCGGCGGGGGTAGCGGGTGCGGCGATCTTCAGGCCGGGCACGGTCAGCGCCCAGTTCTCGGTGGCCTGGGAGTGCTGGGCGCCGAAACCGAGCCCGCCGCCGTTGGCGGTGCGCACGACGAGCGGGACGGTCACCTGACCGCCCGTCATGTACCGCACCTTGGGGATCTCGTTGGCGAGGTAGTCCCAGCAGCAGGCCAGGAAATCGGAGAACATGATCTCGGCGACCGGCCGCATCCCGGTCATCGCGGCGCCCATGGCGGCCCCCACGATGGCCTGTTCGGAGATCGGCGTGTCCCACACCCGCTCGGGCCCGAACTCCTTGAACAGCCCGACGGTGGTCTTGAACACCCCGCCCGCCTCGCCGATGTCCTCGCCCAGGCAGACGACGGCCGGATCGCGCCGCATCTCCCGCGCGATGCCCTCGGCGACCGCCTCCCGGTAGCTGATCACGTCCGCCACGCCGCACCCCCGTCCGCCCATACGTCGGTCAGCGCCTCGCGCGGATCGGGCGCGGGGCCCGACTTCGCGGCCTCAACCGCCTTCGCCACGAGGGACGTCGCTCGCTCGTCCGCCTCAGCGACCACCGCCTCCGGGACTCCCATCCCGACGAGCCGCCCCCGCGCCAGGTCCAACGGGTCGTGCTTCAGCCAGCGCTCGACCTCCTCGGCCGGGCGGTAGGCCGCCGGGTCGGCGCGGCTGTGACCGAAGTGCCGGTAGGTCTGCGCCTCCAGCAGCGCGGGCCCGTCTCCCGCCCGGGCCCGCCCCGCGAGCCGGGCCACCACGTCCTGTACGGCGACGACGTCGTTGCCGTCCACCACCTCGCCGGGGATGCCGTACGCGGGTGCCCGGTCGGCCGCCGGCCGGGGCACGGCCGTGACGTCGGCGATCGGCGTGTACTCCATGTACAGGTTGTTCTCGCACACGAACAGCACCGGCAGCTTCCATACGGCGGCCAGGTTGAGCGCCTCGTGGAAGGCACCGATGTTGGTGGCGCCGTCACCGAAGAAGGCGACCGCGATCTGATCGGTGCCGCGCAGCTTGGCCGACCAGGCGGCGCCGGCCGCCATCGGGAGGTGAGCGCCGACGATGGCGTAGGAGCCGAGCATGCCGGTGGAGGCCTTGGTCAGGTGCATGGAGCCGCCCTTGGCCCGGCACAGGCCCGTGGCCCGGCTCATGAGTTCGGCGAGACATTCCTCCGGGGTGGCTCCTCGCGCCATGGCGTGGTGGTGGCCGCGATAGGTGGCGAACACGTAGTCGTCGTGGCGCAGGGCGGCGCTCGCGCCGACGGCGATGGCCTCGTGTCCGGCGGCGAGGTGGGTGGTGCCCTTGACCAGGCCCTGGAGGAACAGGTCGTGGGCCGCCTTCTCCGTACGGCGGATGACAGTCATCTGCTCGTAGGCGGCGAGGAGTTCGGCCGATTCCATCAGCGTGTCCCGTCGCCGTGGGCGGTGTTGAGGTGGGACTGCGACTCGCGCCGGGTGTTGAGCTCGCCGCCGACCGTCCAGTACTTGCGGCCCGCGACCAGCAGTTCCTCCGCAGGGAACTTGGTGATGACCTCGCAGCCGTCGGCGGTGACGACCAGTTCCTCCTCGATCCGGGCGGCGGACCAGCCGTCGGCGGCGGGCCAGTAGGTCTCCAGGGCGAAGACCATGCCCTCTTCGAGGACCTCGGGGTGGTCGAGGGAGACCAGTCGGCTGAAGATCGGTTTCTCCCAGATCGACAGGCCGACGCCGTGGCCGTACTGAAGCGCGAACGCGGCCGTCTCGTCGGCGAAGCCGAACTCCTCGGCGCGCGGCCACACTTGGACGATGTCAGCGGTGGTGGCGCCGGGGCGTACGAGCGCGATGGCCTGGTCCATGTACTCACGGCAGCGGACGTAGGCGTCACGCTGGGCACCGGACGCGCTGCCGACGGCGAAGGTGCGGTAGTAGCAGGTGCGGTACCCGAGATGGCTGTGCAGGATGTCGAAGAAGGCGGGGTCGCCGGGGCGGATCAGACGGTCGCTGTAGACGTGCGGGTGGGGTGAACAGCGCTCGCCGGAGATCGCGTTGACGCCCTCGACGTATTCGCTGCCCAGGTCGTACAGCACCTTGCTGACGACTCCGACGCACTCGTTCTCGCGCACTCCGGGCCGCAGATAGCCGTACAGCTCCTCGTACGCGGCGTCCACCATCGCGCAGGCCTGGGTGAGCAGGGAGATCTCGTCCGGCGTCTTGATGCGGCGCGCCTCCAGGAAGAGCTGCTGTCCGTCGACGACGTCGATGCCCTCGGCGCGCAGGGCGGTGAGGATCGGCATCTCGGCGACGTCGATGCCGAGCGGTTCTCCGGCGAGACCGTGCTCGCGCAGCTCGGCGGCGATCTTGGCGGCCACGTCCTCGGCGATCCCCGCGTCCGGGTGGAAGGCGCCGCGCATGGTGGAGATACCGGCGCGGGCGCCGGTGGGCGGGCTGCCCTCCTTGCCGTCGCCGTAGTCGAGCCACGGGTTGTAGAGCTGGTGGTGGCGGGCGGCGGAGCCGAAGTCCCAGACGATCGGTTCGCCGCCGCGCACCAGCAGGGCGAAGCGGATCAGCTTGTCCATCGCCCAGGTGCCGATGTGCGTGGCGGTCATGTAGCGGATGTTGGCGAAGTCGAAGCTGAGCACAGCGCCCAGCTCGGAGCGGTTCAAGGTCTCGTTCAGGCGGGCCAGCCGCTGCCTGCGCAGCCGGTCGAGGTCGACACGCTCTTCCCAGTCGACGGCATTGGGTCCGAATGTGCGGATCGCCATGGCGACCACCCCCACTTCGGAGTGAACGACCGTGCGCCGCGAGTGTCAAGTGTCACTGAACACGAACCAGACGCCCACGGCCGGTACAGAACCATCATTGCGGTAGCGATGCGGGGTCGTCGACTCGAAGCAGACCGCGTCGCCGGGGCGCAGCGTGTACTCCTCGAAACCGAGGGTGAGGACCAGCTCGCCCGAGGTCAGACAGCCGTACTCGGTACCCGGGTGACGCATGAGACCACCTGAGCTGGAGGAGGCGCCGCCCGGCCGGTACGTCACCTGGAGGAAGTCGACGTCGGTGCCGGGAACATGACCGAGACGCTCCCACACCACACCCGAGTCCAGCTCCAGCACCTCCCGGTCGCCCGGCGTGACCAGCGGGCCGATCCGGCGGCCGGGGTCGGCGGCGAAGGCGGCCAGGGCGTGCAGGACAGTGCCGGGGGCCGCCGCCATGGGGGAGACAGCTGCGGATTCGCCCGCCTCGAAGAGGGACTCCAGGGAGATGCCGAGGGCGGTCGTAATGGCGTACAGGGTGCTGACCGACGGCTGGCTCTTGCCGTTCTCGATCTGCGAGACGAGGCTGGCCGAGACGCCGATCTCCCGGGCGAGCGCCCGCAGGCTCGTCCCGCGGGCGAGGCGCGCCTGCCGGATGCGCGCGCCGACCTGCGGCACGACGGCTGGGGACATCGGTGGCTCCTCTCGGCGCGCCCATCTGAGGCTCGTACGGTGTTCGCTCTCATTGAACAGCGAGCGGAGGCCGCGCGGTATCGAGACCGGTCAGGATTTCCGCGCCGGGAACACCGCCCGTACCTCCCACCCCGCCCCGCCGCGCGGCCCGGTGTGCAGTTCGCCGCCGAGTGCGGTCACCCGTTCCTTGAGGCCGACGAGGCCGCAGCCGCCGCCGTGTGCGGCTGCCGGGAGCTGAGTGTCGCCGGGGCTCACTCGAACGGGCCGGTGCCGGTGGTGGGCCGTCAAGTGCGGTGGTGCCCTGAGGACATTCGTTTCGTTCTCAGGAGGCACTCCGATGACCCGTCGTCCCACCCGACTCGTCCGCGTCCTCTCCTCGGCCGTGGTGGCGGGCACCCTGGTGACCACGGCCGCCTGCTCGTCCGAGGGTGACAAGGACGGTTCACGGTCATCGGGAGTCACGGCGTCACCCGCGGCCCGCAAGCAGCCGACCTACTCGCCGACCGCGTCACCCACGTCCTCCCCCACCGCCACCCTCACCGAGGCCGGTGCGCAGACGGCGCTGATCACCGCGGCGGACATCGAGGACGACTGGACGCAGGTCAAGGACACGGAGGCCGAGAACTGGCACGACAGCCTGCTCATCGGCACGGTCGACGTCTCGGACTTCGTCACCGCCCGGACCGACGCGGCCGACTGCCAGCGGCTCATGGACTCCCTCTTCGGCGACGACCTGCTGGGCAAGCCGTCGGGAGCGAACGCGCTGCGCGGCTTCACGCAGGACGACTCGCGTCTGCTGTACCAGGTCGCCGCCTACGACCGGACCGACCCGCAGGGCGCCTTGAACTGGATGGCGAAACTCCCGGACGAGTGCGACCAGTTCACGATGACCGAGAACGGCGAGGAGCGCACCGTCCAGGTCGTCGACACCTCGCTGCCCGACGTGGGCGACGCCCGTGAGGGCCTGCGCGTGACCGTGCAGGGCGAGACCGACGGCAACAACGCCACGCTGACCCTGGACATCGCCGCCGTACGCGTCGGGAACAACGCGATCACCGTCACGTCGGGCGGCCTCGACGGGGACGAGCACGACTCCATGGAGCAGGCGGTACAGCTCGGCACCCAGCGCCTCAAGGACGTCCTGGCCGGGAAGACGCCGGCCGCGAGCCCCAGCGAGATCGAGTAGCGGCCTCTGCGAGGTCGAACAGCGCGGTCCGGCAGATCGAACAGTCGGGCCCGGCAGCCCCCTCTCTCTCCTCGCACCGGCTTCCGCCCCGCCAACCACCCTGCTCGCTCTGCCGATTCACAGGACAGCGTGATCAACGGGGCGGCACAATGGCGGCGATGGCCGGTTTCGGTCGTGCGTGCGAGGAGAGGACGAGTCGTGAGTGATGGCCACACCCCGTCGGGCGGGTCGGCGAAGCTGAACACCGGTGTGGCGCACAACGCGCGCGTGTGGAACTACTGGATCGGCGGCAAGGACAACTACGAGGTCGACCAGCAGGTCGGCGAGCAGGTCGCCGGGATGTTCCCGATCATCCGGGACATCGCCCGCGCGGACCGAGAATTCCTCGGCCGGGCCGTGCGCTTCGTGGCCGAGGAGCGGGGCGTGCGGCAGTTCCTGGACATCGGCACCGGGCTGCCGACGGCGGACAACACCCATGAGATCGCCCAGCGCGTCGCCCCCGACTCCCGGATCGTGTACGTCGACAACGACCCGATCGTCCTGGTGCACGCCCGCACCCTGCTGACCGGCACCCGCGAGGGCGTCACCGCCTACATCGACGCCGATGTGCACGACCCGGACGCCATCGTCGAACGCGCCGCGCAGACCCTGGACTTCGGCAAGCCGGTGGCCGTGATGATGCTGGGCATCCTCAACTTCGTCCTCGACCACGACAAGGCCCGTGAGATCGTACGGCGCGTCCTGGCCGCCGTACCCTCCGGCAGCCATCTGGTCCTGACGCACCCGACCTTCGACTCCGAGCTCGGCGGCGAGGGCCAGATCCCGGCGATGAAGTTCTGGAACGAGAACGCCACGCCGCCGATCACGGCTCGCAGCGGCCCGGACATCGCCGCCTTCTTCGAGGGCCTGGAGCTGCTGGAGCCCGGCATGGTGTCCTGCTCGCAGTGGCGGGCCGCCGGCTCTCCCGCTCCGGTGCCGCAGTACGGCGCGGTCGCCGTGAAACCCTGACTCCCAGCAGGGACCGCACGAACCGGAACGAACCGGCCCCGACCGGCCGGGCTCGTCGAGGAGACCGGGAGGCCGTATGACCACCCTTGCCGACCCCGTCCCGGGAGGGCGTCCCGGTGACGTGGAGCGGGCCGACGCGCTGAGCGGCGAGCTGTCCGGGCGGGGCGTGCACCGGATCGTGCTGGCCTACGTCGACACGGCGGGCATCGGCCGGGTGAAGACGACTCCGACGGCGAAGCCGGCCTCGGCGGCGGCCTGGGGCGTGGGGATGTCACCGGTGCTCGACGCGTTCCTCGCGAACGACTCCGTCGTCACCACCGACGTCCTCGGTTCCCCGGACGGCGAGCTGCGCCTCTACCCCGATCTCGACCCGCTGGTGGAGCTGTCCACTCAGCCCGGCTGGGCGTGGGCGCCGGTCGACCGGATCACCCGGGAGGGCGAGCGGCATCCCGCGTGCGGCCACACCTTCCTGCGCCGGACGGTCCAGGAGGCCGCCGAGCGCCACGGCATCACCTTCGAAGCGAGCATCGAGATCGAGTGGGCCGTCGCTCGGCCTCCCGGCGCCGACGGCGAGTTCGTGCCGGCGGTGACGGGTCCGGCGTACGGTGCCACCCGCCAGGTCGAGTTGAGCGACTGCGCCGCCGATCTGCTGGCGGCGCTCGCACGGCAGGGGGTGGAGGTCGACCAGTTGCATCCCGAGTACGCGGCCGGGCGGTTCGAGCTGTCGGTGGCCGCGCTCGACCCGGTGGCGGCGGCCGACCGCAGCGTGCCGGTGCGGCAGACGATCCGGGCGGTGGCACAGCGCCACGGCCTCGCGGTGTCCTTCGCCCCGGCGGTCCTCGGGCAGGGTGTGGGCAACGGCGGCCACGTCCGCCTCTCCGCCCTGACCGCGGTGACCGCGGTGACCGCCCCGAGCCCGGCGAGCTATCTGCGCCTGAGGCCCTCGCAGTGGGCCGGGGTGTCCACCGCCTGGGGCCGGGAGACACCGGAGGCGCGGCTGCGCGTCGTCACGGGCACGGCGGGCCATCGCGGCCAGGCGGCCAACCTGGAGGTCAAGCCGGTGGACCTGGCCGCCAACCCGTACCTCGCCCTCGGCTGCCTGATCGCCGCAGGCCTGGACGGACTGACGCCGGACACCCGCCTGCCGGAGGAGATCACCGGCGATCCGGTCCGTCCGGGTACGCGGGAGGCGGCAGTCAGAGGTGTCCGGAGACTGCCGACCTCCCTCGGCGCAGCCGTCGAGGAGTTCCGTACGAACGAGCCCCTGCGCGCCGCGCTGGGCCCGGTCCTCGCCAACGCCGTCATCGCCGTACGGCTGGGACGCCTCTATGGACCTCCCTTACCCGCACCGGTCCCCGCCCCCGAACCCCGCCCGCACCGCGACTGAGCGTTCGCAATTCCCGGAAAGTATGATCAAGCAATGTCTGACATGACCGAAACCACGCCCGGCTGGCTGTCCTCCGACGAGCTGGAGCAGGCACGCGCCCGCATGCCGATCCTGTATGTCGAGGCCGTGCCCGTGCGCGTCGACGACAGCGGCGAGGTCACCAGCATCGGCCTCCTGCTGCGCATCGGACCGGACGGAACGGTCAGCCGCACCCTGGTCTCCGGCCGCGTACTGCACCACGAGCGGGTCCGCGACGCCCTCCTGCGCCACTTGGAGAAGGACCTCGGCCCGGTCGCGCTCCCCCGGGTCCCGACGTCCCTCCAGCCGTTCACCGTCGCGGAGTACTTCCCGACGCAGGGGATCACCGCGTACCACGACCCCCGTCAGCACGCGGTCTCCCTCGCCTACGTCGTCCCGGTCACCGGTGACTGCCGCCCCCGCCAGGACGCCCTCGACCTGGTCTGGTTCAGCCCGCAGGAGGCCCTGTCCCCGGCGGTGCAGAGCGAGATGCCGGGCGGACACGGGGTGTTGCTGAAGCAGGCGCTGGCCCATGTGGGCTGCGTGATCTGACCCGTCGCCGGGGGCGGGCATGTCCGTCGTCGTCGGCCACGGTCGGCGAGCCGCGCCGCTGCCGACCGGGCAGCGGCGTGCGACCACCCGGGTTGGGCGAGCGTAGAGCGCGCGCTCAGTCCGGACGGTGTGCCGCGTCCGGCTCGTCGCCCTTGCGCTGGGTCGTGCCGGGCTCGCCGCTGTCCCTGCGCCACTCCACCACCAGTTCGTCCTTGGCGCCGAAGCGGACGAGATGCCGGCCCACGACGTCCTCGAACAGCGCCAGGCGCTCGGCGTCGGCCTCCACCGACAGCAACAACGCACCCTCGACCGCGGTGAGGGTGCCGGTCCCGCCCTGGAAGACGATCCGGCCCTCCCCCGTCGCCTCGTCCCAGCTGGTCTCGCTGCGCCGGCCCAGGTGGGACGCGAGCTGCTTGGCGTAACGCTGCGGGCGGTCGGTGGCGACGCGGGCTTCGGAGCGGGGCATGGCGTACTCCCGAGGTGACGGTGGGGCGGAACGACTCCGATGGTGCCGCAGAAAGGCAGAGAGAGGGACGACGGGCACTGGTCCCGACCACCGACGTGCGCAAGCCATGAATGCGGTGCGGCCGCACGCCCCCGCAAAAGACAAAGGCAAGGAAGTCACCCACTCCTTGCCACTCTCAACATATAGCGCACCGGGGGGCTTGCGGCAAGGCCCCCGTCATGCCGCACAATCTCCGGCCGAAGCCAGTACCTGCGGGAATTGGGGTTGTGATGATCGACGTGATCGTGGCCGGCGGCGGACCGACCGGCCTGATGCTCGCCGCCGAGTTGCGGCTGCACGGCGTGCACGTGGTCGTGCTGGAGCGGGACGCCGAACCGCCCCCGTTCGTGCGCTCGCTGGGCCTGCATGTACGCAGCATCGAGGTGATGGCCCAGCGCGGTCTGCTGGACCGCTTCCTCGCCCAGGGGCAGCAGCACCCGCTCGGCGGGTTCTTCGCCGGTATCCACAAGCCGGCACCCGACCGGCTGGACACCGCGCATCCGTACGTCCTCGGCATCCCGCAGACCACCACCGACCGCCTCCTGGCCGAGCGCGCCGTCGAGCTCGGCACCGAGATCCGGCGCGGCTGCGAGCTGGTCGGGCTCAGTCAGGACGAGCACGGGGTGACCGTCGAGCTGGCCGACGGCACGCACCTGCGCTCGCGCCACCTCGTCGGCTGCGACGGCGGCCGCAGCACGGTGCGCAAGCTGATCGGCGTGGACTTCCCCGGCGAGCCGAGCAGGGTCGACACACTGCTGGGCGAGATGGAGGTGACCGCGCCGCCGGAGACAGTGACCGCCGTGGTGACGGAAGTCCGCAAGACCGAGAAGCGGTTCGGCCTCGGGCCGGTCGGGGACGGGGTGTTCCGGGTGGTCGTGCCCGCCGAGGGGGTGGCCGACGATCGCGCGGCCCCGCCGGCCCTCGAGGAGTTCAAGCGACAACTGCGGGTGTTCGCCGACACCGACTTCGGCGTGCACTCACCGCGGTGGCTGTCCCGCTTCGGCGACGCCACCCGGCTGGTCGAGCGCTACCGGGTCGGCCGGGTCCTGCTGGCCGGAGACGCGGCGCACATCCACCCGCCGGTGGGCGGGCAGGGGCTCAACCTCGGTATCCAGGACGCGTTCAACCTCGGCTGGAAGCTGGCCGCCGTGGTCGCCGGCTGGGCCCCGGCGGGGCTGCTGGACAGCTACCACGCCGAGCGGCACCCGGTGGCCGCCGGCGTGCTGGACAACACCCGGGCGCAGATGGAGCTGCTGTCCCCCGAGCCGGGTCCCCAAGCGGTGCGCCGGCTGCTGTCGGAGCTGATGGACTTCGATGACGTGAGCCGGTACCTGACCGAGAAGATCATCGCGACCGGGATCCGCTACGACTTCGGCGCGGGTCACGAACTGCTCGGCCGGAGGCTGCGGGACGTGCGGCTGAAGCAGCGCCGCCTCTACGAGCTGATGCACACCGGACGCGGACTGCTCCTCGACCAGACCGGCAGGCTCTCGGCGGCGGGCTGGGCGGACCGGGTCGACCATGTCGTCGACGTCAGCGAGGAACTGGACACCCCCGCGGTGCTGCTCCGGCCGGACGGCCATGTGGCGTGGATCGGCGAGGACCAGCGGGATCTGCTCAGCCATCTGCCCACCTGGTTCGGCGCCGCGACGGACTGAGCGCGCGGGTCCGGCCGACAAAAAGGGTCTTCGCAGGCTCTCGCCTGCGAAGACCCTTCGCACCGTCGGGACGACAGGATTTGAACCTGCGACCCCTTGACCCCCAGTCAAGTGCGCTACCAAGCTGCGCCACGTCCCGGTGCCCGTCTGACCTGGGGTTTCCCCCGGCCGAACGTGCATGGAAACAATACCGCACTCGGGTCGGTGGTCGCGCACTCGTTTACGCGTGGCCGTCGGCCGCACCGCGTCCCACCGGATTCAGGTCCGCTCCGTGCGCAGGCTCTCGACGTACAGACCGAGGTGTGCGACCACAGCGGGTGCGCTCCCGGTTTCACTCCCCCGTCGGCAGCCCCAACTCCGGGTACGCGTCCAACAGCCTCGACGGCGCCGCCTGACGCCAGGAGTCGGCGAGGATGTCGCGCAGTTCGTCCTCGCCCTCCAGGGCGGCGAGCCGGGCCCTCACCCAGGCGAACTGCGCCTCGTGGTCGGCGATCCAGAACTTGCCCGGCTCGGCCATGACCAGTTCGTCGCGCTCCTCCTTGGGGCAGCGCACGGCGATGGACGTCTCCTCCTCGGGCAACGTGGCGAACATCTTGCCCGCGACCCGGAAGGTGGGCATGCTCCAGGCGATCTTCTCCGTCGTGTCGGGCAGAGACAGGGCGATACGGCGTACGTCTTCGGCATCCGGCATGACACGCACGGTAGCCGCTGGCACTGACAATCACCTGGTGAGAGGGTGCCGAACAGGGTGGAAGCGGTCGGCCCAACTCGGGTTCTGCTCCGCCCTGTGGGGTGATCAACGACGGCGAGTGTTCCACGCGGCACTGACACCCCACCCGCCGCACCAGCCCTGCCCGCCTCGGCCGGTCACACGTGCTTGTAGTAGATCGTCGTCGGCCGCAGCACTCCGTCCGGCCTCGCCGCGTAGTCGGGGATCACCCCCGCCCGGATCCAGCCGGCCGAGCCGTACAGGCGCTCGGCGAGGCTGTCGGTCTCGGTGTCCAGGTGGAGGAGGGTGACGCCGGCGCTGATCGCCGCCTCTTCCGCGGTCGAAAGGAGGGTGCGGCCAAGGCCCCGGCCCCGCGCGCCCCGGTGCACCATCAGCTTGACCAGCTCGGCCCGGTGACGGCTGTTGGGCTTGTCGGCGAAGGCCAGACTGACCGTGCCGACGGTTCGCCCGTCCTTCTGCGCCGCCCATACGGCCAGTTGCCCCGTGGTCACGGCGGCAGCCCGTTCCTTCCACCAGGCCAGGGCCTCCGTACGGTCGAAGGGCGCGAGGAAGCCGACGGAGGCTCCGTTGGTCACGGTGTCCACCAGCAGGTCGGCCAAGTCCTCGATCCGCTCCAGCAGTTGGACTGCGTCCAGTCGCGTCACGGTCACGGCAGCACCACCGCCAGCACATACCGCACCGCCTCGGGTCCGGCGCACCGGAACCGCGTGGCCCCCCACACCCGCATCCGCAGACTGTCCCCGGCGTCGAGATGGTGCTCGGTCTCCTGAACCGTCACGTCGAGGGCCCCCTCCAGCACCCAGACGTGCTGCTCCAACCCCGGCACGGGTGGCCGGTCGTACGCGATGTCGGCGCCCGCCCCGAGCCGTCCCTCGACGAGTTCGGCGCGCAACCCGGTCTGCGGCGGCGACACCGATCGCCGTACGAACCCGGAGGTCCGGTCCTCCCACACCGGTTGCTCGGCCGCCCGTACCAGCAGCGCCGGCTCGGCCTCGACCTCGCTGAGCAGCTGGGACATGGTCCGCCCGTACACATGGCACAGGCGGTTCAGCAGCGAGGCGGTGGGGCTGATCTCCGCGCGCTCGGCCCGGGACAGGGTCGAGCGGCTGACGCCGCTGCGGTCCGCCAACTCGCCCAGGGACCAACCGCGTTCGGCCCGCAACTCGGCCAGGCGCGCGCCGAGACGGGCGTCGACGGGATCCAGGGCCGCCACGCCTTCCGCCTTTCCTCGTTTCATATCCGGGAAGCTATCCCAAATATGAAACGGTGGCGTTACGGAGCGCTCACTCCCCCGCCGCTTCCCGAAGCGCCTCCAGCACCGGTCGGATCAACGGGTGCTCCTCGGCGCCTCGCCGCACGGCCGCGAACACCCGTCGGGTGGGCGCCACCCCGTCCACGGGTCGTACGACGACTCCTGTGAGGTCCATGCCGCGCAGTGCGGAGCGCGGTACGAGGGCGACACCCGCGTCGGCCGACGCCAGGGCGACGACTGCGCGGAAGTCGTCCGAGGAGTGATCGAGACGCGGCTGGAAGCCGGCGTTCTCGCAGGCCAGGACGACCACGTCATGGCAGGGATTGCCGCGGTACGGCCCGATCCAGGGGTCCTTGGCCAGCTCCGCGAGAGGGACCTCGGCCGTGTCGGCCAGCCGGTGGCTCACCGGGACGACCGCGTCGAAGGGCTCGGCGTACAGCGGCACGTGCGCCAGGCGCGGGTCGTCGGCGGGCGGCGCCCCCCGGTACTCGACGGCCACCGCGATGTCGACCTGCCGGTCCAGCAGCATCGGCAGGCTGGCGTCGCCCTCCGCGTCCTGGACACGGATGCGGATACCGGGGGACGTCCCGGCGAGCCGCGCCAGCGCCGGCGCGACGACCTGGGCGATACCGGTGGCGAACGAGGCGACGGTGACCGTGCCGGCCGCGCCCGAGTCGTACGCCGCGAGCTCCGCTTCCGCCCGCTCCAGCTGGGCGAGGACGGCGTTGGCGTGGTTGAGCAGGATCTCGCCGGCCGGGGTCAGCCGTACGCCCTTGGCGCCGCGTTCGACGAGGCGGTGGCCGGTCTCCTGTTCCAGGGCCGTGAGCTGCTGGGAGACCGCCGAGGGGGTCAGATACAGCGCGGCGGCAGCCGCCGTCACCGTGCGGTGGTCGGCCACCGCACGGAGGATGCGGAGCCGCCGCGCTTCGATCATGAGATCGATTATCGCAAGGTCCGGGGCGGCCGGACGTCAGGCTTCCAGTTCCGCGCGGGCCGCGACGAAGGCGTCCACGGCACGGTTGACGTCGTCCGTCGAGTGCGCGGCGGACAGCTGGACGCGGATGCGGGCCTGGCCCTGCGGCACCACGGGGTAGGAGAAGCCGATCACGTACACACCGCGTTCCAGCAGCAGCTCCGCCAGCCGGCCGGCCTTGGACGCGTCGCCGATCATCACGGGCGCGATGGCGTGGTCGCCGGGGAGGACGGCGAAGCCCTCCTCGTTCATACGGCGGCGGAACAGCGCGGTGTTCTCGGCCAGCCGGACACGCAGGTCGTCCGCCGACTCCAGCAGGTCCAGCACCTTGAGGGAGGCCGCAGCGATCACCGGGGCCAGGGTGTTGGAGAACAGGTACGGCCGGGAGCGCTGGCGCAGCAGGGCGACGATCTCGGCGCGGGCCGCGACATAGCCGCCGGACGCGCCGCCGAGGGCCTTGCCGAGGGTGCCGGTGATGATGTCGACGCGGTCCATGACGCCGTGCAACTCGGGGGTGCCACGGCCGCCGGGGCCGACGAAGCCGACGGCGTGCGAGTCGTCGACCATGACCATGGCGTCGTAGCGGTCGGCGAGGTCGCAGATCTCGGCCAGCGGCGCCACGTAGCCGTCCATGGAGAAGACGCCGTCGGTGACGATCAGGCGGCGGCGGGCGTCGGCGGCGTCCTTCAACTGCCGTTCCAGGTCGGCCAGGTCACGGTTGGCGTACCGGAGGCGGCGGGCCTTTGACAGCCGGATGCCGTCGATGATCGACGCGTGGTTCAGGGCGTCGGAGATGACCGCGTCCTCCGGGCCGAGCAGTGTCTCGAAGACGCCGCCGTTGGCGTCGAAGCAGGAGGAGTACAGGATCGTGTCCTCCTGGCCGAGGAACGCGGAGAGCCGCGCCTCCAGTTCCTTGTGCACCTCCTGCGTGCCGCAGATGAAGCGGACCGAGGCCATGCCGTAGCCCCAGCGGTCCAGCGCCTCGTGGGCGGCGGCGATCACCTCGGGGTGGTCGGCGAGGCCGAGGTAGTTGTTGGCGCAGAAGTTGAGGACCTCGCCGCGGCGGCCGCCCGCGCTGACGTTGACGGTCGCGGACTGGGGGGTGTCGATGACCCGCTCGGGCTTGTGCAGACCGGCGGTGCGGATCTCGTCGAGGGTGGCGCGCAGGTCGTCGCGCACGGAGTCGAACATCGGAAAGCTCCTAGGAAGGCAGATGACTTACGCGGGGGCGTACGCGGGGACTCAGACGGTCCAGTCGAGGATGACCTTGCCGCCGCGACCGCTCGCCGCGTCGGCGAACGCCGCCTCGAAGTCGCGGTAGCCGTACCGGCCGGTGATCACGGCCGCGAGGTCGAGGCCACCCTCCAGCAGGACGGACATCGCGTACCAGGTCTCGAACATCTCCCGGCCGTAGATGCCCTTGATGGTGATCATCGAGGTGACGATCCGGGCCCAGTCGACCGGAAACTCCTGCGCCGGCAGGCCGAGCATGGCGATACGGCCACCGTGCGTCATGTTGGCGATCATGTCGCGCATCGCCTCGGGACGGCCGGACATCTCCAGGCCGATGTCGAAGCCCTCGCGCAGGCCGAGTGCGCGCTGCCCGTCGCCGATGCCCGTCTCCGACACGTTCAGCGCGAGGCTCACGCCGACCTTGCGGGCCAGCTCCAGCCGCTCCTCGCTCACATCGGTGATCACGACGTTGCGCGCGCCCGCGTGCCGGGCCACGGCCGCCGCCATCAGGCCGATGGGGCCGGCACCGGTGATCAGGACGTCCTCCCCGACCAGCGGGAAGGACAGCGCGGTGTGCACGGCGTTGCCGAACGGGTCGAAGATCGCGGCCACGTCGAGGTCGACGGGTACACGGTGCACCCACACATTCGCGGCCGGCAGCGCGACGTACTCGGCGAAGGCACCGTCCCGTCCGACACCGAGGCCGATCGTGGCCCGGCACAGATGGCGGCGTCCGGCCAGGCAGTTGCGGCACTTGCCGCACACCAGATGGCCCTCGCCGCTGACCCGGTCACCGACGGCGATGTCACCGACATCGCGCCCGACCTCGACGACCTCGCCCACGAACTCGTGCCCGAGCACGAGCGGGGTGCGGATCGCCTGCTGCGCCCAGCCGTCCCAGGACCGGATGTGCAGATCGGTGCCGCAGATTCCGGTGCGCAGCACCTTGATCAGTACGTCACCGGGTCCGACGGCCGGTTCCGGCACGTCCGCGAGCCAGAGCCCGGGCTCCGCCTTCTCCTTGACCAGCGCCTTCACGGTACGGCTCCTGTGCGTGAGTCCCAGTCGCGGGCATGCCGAAGACGCCCGCGGCGGGGAGGGGGTGGAATCGCACATGAATCTGCCGTACGGCGGCGCCAAGGTCCATCGAGGATTTCTTAAGCGGCGCCACAGCTTTCCTTCACGCCCTCCGCCCACCCTCGAAGGACGCGATCAGCTCCGCACGACGGGGTCTAGAGGGGCAGCCCGTCCGCCGCCCGCCGCTCCAGCCGCATCACCAGTTCCGCGGCGGACGCCTTGATGGTCTCCAGTCCGGCCTTCCCCCACGGCCGCGGCTCCACGTCGACGACGCACACCGTGCCCAGCGCCATACCCGCGGAGTCGATAAGCGGCGCACCCAGATAGGAGCGGATGCCGTACTCGTCGACGATCGGGTTCCCGGCGAACCGCGGATAGTCGCGGACATCCTCCAGAACCAGCGCCTTGTGTCGGACGACCACATGGGGGCAGAACCCATGGTCCCGCTCCAGATGGCGGCCCAGCTCCGGCTTGGTGTCGTCGCCCCGAGCGGGGCTCACGGTCGGCCGCACATGCAGGCCGGCGAAGAACTGCCGGTTCTCGCCGACGAAGTTGACCATGGCGTACGGAGCCCCGGTGAGCTCGGCGAGATGGTCCGCGAAGACATCCAGGGCCGGATCGGGGTGTTCCCCCAGACCCAGTTGGAACAGCCGCCGTGCGCGGGCGGGGGCCTCCTTGTCCTCAGGGGTGAGCAGCAGGCGAGCGACCGGATGGGGTGGGCCGTAGCTCATGGGCGGATTCCGTCGCTGTGGGCGTAGGGCATATGCGGCTCCGTGCTGGTGTGTGCGGATGTCACATGTGGGCGCCGTGACTCGGTGCGGGTGCCGGCGCATGGGCGATCAGGTGCCGGACCAGGGTCAGCAGGGTCTGGACACCGGAGCTGGAGATCCGGGCGTCGCAGCGGACGATCGGGATCTGCGGGTCGAGGTCGATCGCGGCTCGGACCTCTTCCGGGTCGTAGCGGTAGGAGCCGTCGAACTCGTTGATCGCGACGATGAAGCCGAGGCCTCGTTGCTCGAAGAAGTCGACGGCGGCGAAGCAGTCCTCCAGGCGCCGGGTGTCGGCGAGGATGACCGCGCCGAGCGCGCCCTCCGAGAGTTCGTCCCACATGAACCAGAACCGTTCCTGTCCGGGTGTGCCGAACAGATACAGGACGTGTTCCGGGTCGAGCGTGATGCGGCCGAAGTCCATGGCCACCGTCGTCTCGACCTTGTTCTCGACACCTTCGAGGCTGTCGGTCGCGGCGCTGACCGTGGTGAGCAGTTCTTCCGTGCTGAGCGGCGCGATCTCGCTCACCGCGCCGACGAAGGTCGTCTTGCCTACCCCGAACCCCCCTGCCACCAAGATCTTCAGTGCGGTGGGGAAGGGGTCAGAGCTGTCGTCGTAGTCCATCGAGCACTGCCTCCAGAAGGGCCCGGTCAGTCGGGTTGTGGTGGAACTCGGGGGGCTTGGTGGTGAGCGCCGCGCAGTCGACGAGGTCCGACAGCAGCACCTTGGTGACCGCGGCCGGCAGCTTCAGGTGGGCGGCGACCTCGGCGACCGAGACGGGGGCGCGGCACAGGTCGAGTGCCTGCTCGTGCTCGGGGCCGAGGTAGCCGAGGGGGGTCGCCCCGGTGGCCATGACCTGCGACATGAGATCGAGCGCGATGGTGGGCCGGGTACGGCCGTTGCTGACCGTGAAAGGGCGCACCAGCCGTCCGGCCGCGTCGTCGAGCCAGGGCCCGTCGCCGGCCGCCGTCACGTTCAAGGCCTCATCGCCGAGGGTTCGACGGGGTGCTGCCGGGGTGCGGTGACCAGGTACGGGCGGACGCTCTTGACCAGCATCGCCATCTCGTAGCCCAGCACCGCCGCGTCGGCCTCGCGGCCTGCCAGCACCGCGAGACAGGTGCCGGAACCGGCCGTCGTGACGAAGAGCAGGGTCGAGTCGAGTTCGACGACGACCTGGCGCACGTCTCCGCCGTCGCCGAACCGGACCCCGGCGCTGCGGCCCAGGGAGTACAGGCCGGAGGCCAGGGCGGCCATGTGGTCCGCGCTGTCCGGGTCGAGGCCGTGAACCGACTTCACAAGCCCGTCGCAGGAGAGGAGCACCGCACTGGTGGTGTGCGGGACACGCTGCACGAGGCCGCTCATCAGCCAGTCGAGATCGGAGACATGAGCGGTCGGCGCTTCGCTCGCCATGATGGATCGACTCCTTGGGGTACGAAGGTCAGCGGGAGCGCTGGGGGTGAGGGTGGGGGTGGGGGTGGACTTCCAGGCGGACGTCGAGCTGGTCACGGTCGTGGTCATCCGGCTGGTGCGCTCCCGTCGTGCCAGGGGGTGTGGTCGGAGCCGGGCGTGGGCCCGGGGTGGGTCTCGGTGATGTGGGGCGGGTCCATGGGCGATGCATCCGTGGACGGCCGGGAGTTCATGGAAGTCACGTCGGTGTGGAGTGCATCCAGGGCTGTCGGGCGCAGATGTGTGGGGTGTGTGGGCTGCACCCGACCCGTGTCCAGGCTCGTCGACTCCAGGTGGATCGACGCCGGGCGCATGAACTCCAGGCGTGTCGGGTCCGGGTCGGTCGACGTCAGGTCGGAGGGCTGGTGCGGCGAGGGGCTATAGGCGGATGTGGTGCCTTGGGTGCTGGCGGTGTGTGCCGAGCCCATGTGAACTGCGTCCATGTGGACTGCGTCCATGTGGCTCGCGCTCACGTGGTCGGGCACTGTGTGGTCGAACGCTGTGTGGTCGAACGCTGTGTGTCCCGAAGCCATGTGGCCTGACACCGTGTGCGAGGTGCCCACGTGGCCTGCGCCCTGGTGCCCCGCATCCATGTGCCCACCGCCCATGTACTCGGCATCCGTACGCCCGGCGTCCACACCTCCGGTCTCGACATGGCCAACGTCCACATGCCCGGCCTCCAGGTGTGCCGACTCCATATGGCTCGACTCCCCGTGCGCCGACTCCATGTGCGCCGACTCCATGTGCTGCTGCGTCTCGGCGAGTCCGATCCCCCGCTGGAAGGCGGCCATCAGACCCGGGTCGTGCCCAGCCAGCTGGTCGGTCTCCTGGCGTGGCACGGGTGCGCTCCGCAGCTGGGGCACGATGTGTTCCTGCGCCCGGCGGCGGGGCAGTTGGGGCTTGCCCATGGTGCCGCGGACGGTGCCGGTGCGCGGGGTCGGCGGTGCGGCGGTGTTCTCCGCGACAACCCGACGTTCGTCGGGCCTGATGCCGGGCAGGGCCTCCGCCGGGTTGGCCCGCTCCTCGCGAGCGCCACGCACGGGCAGCGGTGCCGGCCCGTTGCCATGAGCCCCGGAGGGCGCACTCCAGCCACCGGACTGCGGCTGCGGCGGCTGCTGCCGACGCGAAGCGCCCGCCGAGGCCTCGGCCGCACCTCGCTGCCCGCCCTCCGACGCGGCCGATGCCGCCGATGCGGCAGGTTCGGCGGGTGCGGCCGACGTGGGCCGCCGAAGCTGCTGCGGCGTCACCGGCGCCTGTTGCGGACGTGCCTGTGGGGTGGAGCGCGGCGGTACGGCCGCGCCCACACCGGCACCGGCACCGGCACCTGCCACCCCTGTCGGGTCCTGCGCCCGCGGCGCACCGCCACGGCGGCTCTCCGGCTCCGCCCCCAACAACCCCTGTGGCACGACGAGTACGGCTTGGACACCGCCGTAGATGTTCGTCTGGAGCCGCACATGGATGCCGTGTCGCTTCGCGAGCTGGGAGACGACGAACAGTCCGATGCGTCCGTCGGCCAGCAGGCTGGCCACGTTGACCTGGTCGGGGTCGGCGAGCAGGGCGTTCATGCGGTTCTGTTCGCCGACGGGCATGCCGAGCCCGCGGTCCTCGACCTCGACGGCGAGGCCCGAGGTCACCAGGTTGGCACGGAGCAGGACCTGGGTGTGCGGGGCGGAGAACACCGTGGCGTTCTCGACCAGTTCGGCCAGCAGGTGGATGACGTCGGCGACGGCGTGTCCGCGCAGGGTGCCGTCGATGGGCGGCACGAGCTTGACCCGCGAGTACTGCTCGACCTCCGCGATGGCCGAGCGCAGCACCTCGGTCATGGAGACCGGGTTGCTCCACTGGCGGCGGGAGACGGCGCCGCCGAGCACGGCGAGGTTCTCGGCGTGGCGGCGGATACGGGTGGCGAGGTGGTCGACGTGGAAGAGGCCCTTGAGCAGGTCGGGGTCCTCGATCTCGTTCTCCAGCTCGTCGAGGATGGAGATCTCGCGGTGGACGAGCGACTGAAGGCGCCGGGCGAGGTTGACGAAGACCTCGAGTTTCTGTTCGCTGCCCGCCTGGCTGGAGAGCTGGGAGGCCTGGACCACAGCGGTGACGGCGCCGTCGTGGGCGCGGGCCAGGTCGGAGGCGAGTAGTTCGAAGTCGTCGGCGTCCTCGGGCGGACCGCTGCGCGGCTTGCGCTTCGGCGGGCCGTCACCACGGCGCAGTGCCTCTACGAGGGTGCGCAGATCGGCCTCGCCGCGTGCGCTGTTGCGGCGCAGCGCGCCGATGCGGTCACTCACGGACCTGGCGGTGCGGTTGGCGGCGACCGCGGCGATCAGGATGCCCGCCACGGTCACCGAGACCGCGCCGGCCAGCACGCCCCACAGGGTCAGGCTCGGCCGAGCCCCGGTGGAGCGCACGACGAACAGCACGGCCGCGCAGGCGCTGAGCGACACCGCCACGGGTGGCAGCACTGCCAGGCGCAGCAGTTGGGGCCGTATATGGGTCTCGGGCAGCGCGGTTGCGGTGCGGACGGCCGGGCGCCCGTGCCGCCCGCCCTCACGGCGGTCTGCGCGTGCGGCCGGGGCGCGGAGTTGAGACATCAGGGTCCTCGTACTGGTCCGTCGGTCGGGGCCTTGGGTGTGCGCGCGGTCTGCGCGGCCCGGGGCATGCGCCATCGCTGTGTCGGTCCACGGAGCCGACGAATTCGGCTCCGTGTCGCCCAACGGACACTGACAGTAGTCGCCTCCGCATCAAGTGCGGTGGGCAGTTGACAAAGTCCCGCAGGCAGCGTCCCGCTCTGGTATGAGGTCTCGTACGACAGACCGATAACCCGCTCCGCCGTTCATCCATAAGAGGCAATCGAACGATCAGACCTGGTCACAAGCGGTCACGAAGAAAAGTCGAGCGGCGGGGCGCTTCAGCCGCCGCACGCCTCGCAGGCCGTGATTCCCTCGCCCGCGGCAGCTCTGGCCGAGACGATTCCGCACTGCGCGCGCCCCGTTCACCGACTCCGGTCATGTCACGGGCCGTATCCGCGCGCAATGCTCCGCGAACGCTCCGAAGCGCTCCCACGCGCCCCGCGCGAACCACCTTGGACGGGCGCTGGAAGAGCAGCGGGCGCCCGATGGGGCGCCCGCACGATGTCGTTGTGCGCCGCGGCGAGTTCCCGCTCCGCAGCGAGTTCGACGTGCGCGACAGCAGTGCGACGCACACCACAGCGGGCCCCGTCCCACAACCGACGGGGCCCGCCAAAGTCTCGGCCGCGCTAGCCGACCGCCACGCTGTCAGGCCTGTCCGGCGTGTCCGGGGTATCCGGCGTGTCCGGGGTCTCCGAGGTATCCGGGGTGTCCGGGGTGTCCGGCCCCGGCGCGACCGGCGGCCAGGTCGGCCACCCCGCGGCGGGCTCCTCGGCCGCCGCACGCCACCACGGCGTCACCGGCGGCACCGAGGCCGGCTCGAAGGGCTCTCCGCAGAGGGGCGCCGCCATGGTGACCCCGGCCTTGTGCGTGGCCCGCATGGTCCGCTCCGCCGGCTCGGCCCAGGGATGCGTCGCCAGGTTGAAGGTGCCCCAGTGGATGGGCAGCATGACGCCCGCGGCCGGATCGCCGCCCTGAAGGTCGAGGTGCGCCCGGACGCCCTCGTCCGGCGTCATGTGGATGTCGGGCCAGAAGTCCGAGTAGGCGCCGAGCTGGATCATCGTGGCGTCGAACGGGCCGTGTTCGGCGCCGATGTCCTTGAAGCCCTCGAAGTAGCCGGTGTCGCCGCTGTGGTAGATCCGGTGCTCGTCCGAGGCGACGACCCAGGACGCCCAGAGGGTGTGCTGGGTGTTGCGCAGGCCGCGGCCGCAGAAGTGGCGGGCCGGGGTGGCCGTCAGGGTGAGGCCGCCGATCTTCGTCGTCTCGTGCCAGTCCAGCTCGCGCAGCCGGTCGGCCGGCACGCCCCAGTGTTCGAGGTGGGCTCCGACGCCGAGCGGTACGGCGAACAGCGTGTCCGTGCCGACCAGCGCCTTGATGGTGGGCAGGTCGAGGTGGTCGTAGTGGTCGTGCGAGATCACGACGACGTCGACCGGCCCGAGCGCGGCGAGCGGCAGCGGCACAGGGTGCAGCCGCTTGGGGCCGGCGAAGGGGAACGGCGAGCAGCGCTCGCCCCACACGGGGTCGAAGAGCACCCGGTGCCCGTCGATCTCCGCGAGGACGCTCGAATGTCCCATCCAGGTCAGGCGCAGCCCGCCGGCGGGCGGTTTCGCAAGGTCGGCGTAGGTGGTGGGGTGGATCGGCACGGTGGACTTCGGAGCGCGGCGGGGCCGGGTGTCCCGGTCGAAGAAGACCTTGGCGAACTCCAGCATCGAGCCGGACGGTCTGGTGCGGGCGACACCCCCGGGGTTCTGGAAGACCCCGTCCCGGAAGTGCGGCGATCTGCGGATACGCGCCATGCGCTCACCGCTCGGGTCCACGCCGAAGGCCTCGGGCCGCAGGGCACGGAGCCCCGAGCTCGGGAAACGAAAACCGGCCACGGTACCTCCAGGTGGAGTCGGTGAGAAATTCCATTATGGTCGGCCCCTCCGACAACCCCGTACACCCCTGATCCATTCCGCCGCACTCCCGATATTGACATGTCCCCACCCGCCTCCGATACTGACCCATCGTTCAGTAAGCGCACGGCACGCGGCTCTCGCCCCCTCCCCCGGAGTCCCCATGACCACCCCCCTGCTGTCGCTCACCTGGACCGACGACGTCACCGGCCGCCAGGGGTTCCTGGTCATCGACCGGCTGGTGCGCGGTGTGTCCAGCGGAGGGCTGCGCATGCGGCCGGGATGCACATTGGACGAGGTCACCGGGCTCGCCCGTGGCATGAGCCTGAAGGAAGCGCTGCACTACGACCCCGACGCCCGGTACGTACCACTGGGCGGCGCCAAGGGCGGCATCGACTGCGATCCCCGGGATCCGGAGGCGTACGCGCTCCTGGTGCGCTACCTGCGGACCATGCGGCCGTACATCGAGAGCTTCTGGACCACGGGCGAGGACCTCGGGCTCACCCAGGACGTGGTCGACCGGGCGGCCGCCGAGGCGGGGCTCGTCTCGTCCGTGCAGGCCGTGTATCCGCTGCTGGACGACGAGGCCGGCGCGCGTCGGCGGCTCGCGGACGCCTTCGCGGTCGAGGTGGACGGCATCGGGCTGGACGAACTGGTCGGCGGCTGCGGGGTCGCCGAGTCGGTGCTCACCGCGCTGGACCGGGCTGGTGTGCCGTGCCGCCGGACACGAGTCGCCGTGCAGGGCCTCGGGACGATGGGCGGGGCCACGGCGCGCTTCCTCACGCGCGCGGGGCTCACGGTCGTGGCTGTCGCCGACATCAAGGGCACGATCGCCAACCCGGCGGGCCTCGACGTCGAGAGCCTGCTGGCGGCACGGGACGCGTACGGCACGGTCGACCGCGCGGCGCTGCGCCGAGGCGACCGCGAACTGCCCGGCGAGGCCTGGCTGTCGGTCGAGGCCGAGGTGCTGGTGCCGGCGGCCGTCTCGTATGTGATCGACGCCGGGAACCAGGGGCGCGTCAGCGCCCGCTGGATCGCCGAGGCGGCGAACATGCCCGTACGGCCGGACGCGGAGGAGGCGCTGGCCGCGCGGGGCGTCATGGTGCTGCCGGACGTCGTGGTCAACTCGGCCACCAACGCCTGGTGGTGGTGGACGCTGTTCGGCGACATCGGCCCCTTTGCGGACGAGGCCTTCGCCCACACACGGCGCTCGATGCGCGCCTTGACCGACCTCACGCTGGCCCGCGCGGAGGCCGAGGGGACGACGCCCCGGGCCGCCGCGCACGCCATCGCGGCGGACCGGTTGCCGGTGATCGCCGAACGGTTCGGCCGGCACCGGTGACGGCGGACGAGGTCTCTGACTCGGCCTCGGCCCGGAAACGGTCCGTGACGAGGCTTTAGGGTGACCGGGTGGCGAGAGTGCGGTTGAGCGTGGCGGAGCGGCGCGAGGAGTTGCTGCGGGCCGCCGTCGAGCAGATAGCGGCGCGGGGCGTGGCGGCGGTCAGGATCGCCGACGTGGCCTCGGCGCTCGGGGTGAGCAACGCGCTGGTGCTCTATCACTTCGCCACGAAGGAGAAGCTGGTCGCCGCCGCGTTCACCCACGCGGCCGAGGGTGACCTGACCCGTCTGCGCAGGATCCTGGGCCGGCGTACGACGGCGCTACGACGGCTGCGGACGGCCGTGCGCTGGTACGCGCCGACCGGTCAGGCCAAGGGCTGGCGGCTGTGGATCGAGGGCTGGGCGGGAGCGCTGCGGGAGCCCGCGCTGCGGGAGGTCACTCGGGACCTCGACCGGCAGTGGAAGGGCGCCATCGCCGAGGTCATCACCGAGGGCGTGGCCGCCGGCGAGTTCGTCTGCGCGGACCCCACCGGCACCGCCCTGCGGCTCACGGCCCTCCTCGACGGGCTCGCCGTACAGCTGACGTCGTACCGCGGCGCGGTGTCACGCGCGCGTGCCCAGGAGTGGGTGGACGAGGCTCTGGCTCGGGAACTGGGGCTGGAGCGGGAGGCGTTGACGGCCTCGACGCGGTGAGGTCGTTTCGTTCGCCGAGAGGTCGGGGCGACGCTCCCCTCGACAGCCGTGTGGGCCGCGCCCCCGAACGGGACGCGGCCCAGACCGAAACGAAGCGGCGCTTCAAGCCACCGATTCGATCCGCATCTTGATGTCGTCCGGGGACAGTGCGCCCTTGGCCGTCACGTGGTCCCCCGAGGACTCGCCGCGCAGGCGCCGCCCGATCCACGGCACCAGGTACTCCCGCGCCCAGTGGACGTCGTCCCGGCGGATCTCCAGGGTGCCGCGGGGCGGGAGCGGTGGCCAGGGCTGGTCCGGGTCGGCCGGGATGTCCAGGCCGAGGACCTGCCCCGCGCGGAGCGCCACGCGCGTGTGCCCCTCGGGAGACAGGTGGAGCCGGTCGTCGTCCCAGGCCCGGCGGTCCTGAACGGTCTTCAGGGACCACAGGTCGAGCACCGGGCAGCCGTACCGGTCGGCGACGGCCCGCACATGGCCGTTGTAGGTGGCGATCTTGCCGCGCAGGTGCTTCAGCACGGGGACGCCACGGGTGTCGAAGCCGGTCGTCACCATGACGGTGCCGGCCACGGCGGTGAGCCGGGCGATGGCCCGCTCGAAGCGCTCGGCCACCTCGTCGGGGTCGGTTCCGGGTCGGATGATGTCGTTGCCGCCCGCACAGAACGAGACCAGGTCCGGGGCCAGTTCGACGGCCTTCGGGAGCTGGTCCTCGATGATCTGGTCGAGCAGTTTGCCGCGCACGGCGAGGTTCGTGTAGTTGAAGTCGCCCTCGGGGCGCCGGTCCGCGAGCAGGACCGCGAACCGGTCGGCCCAACCGACGAACGCCCCGTCGGGGCCGGGGTCGCCGACGCCCTCGGTGAAGCTGTCCCCCACCGCAACGTACGACCCGATCACTGATCTGCTGTCACTCTTCGAATCGTCTGCCACATCGGCACATGATTCACCTTCGAATGTGACCTACGCGACCGTAGGCAAGGGTTGACGAGCGGTGAGATAAGCCACTTCCAAAGGGTTCACCAAACGTGGAATATCCCTCTGATCAGGGGTGTTGTGGGCGCAGCCGCCATACCCGGATGTCGCTGACCCGGAAGTGGCTCCATACGGTCCGGAAGGCGAAGTGCCCACTGGTGTACGGCTCCTGGTCGGTGTGGCCGAAGACGAGCCGCCCGTTGTTCCACCACTGGACGGTCGGGCCGTCGGAGACGATACGGACCCGGTTCGGCTGGTTGGCCACCAGCAGCGGCTCCGTGTAGTCGAGGATCAGCGGACGGACACCGGCCTCGCCGACGTACCGGCGCAGCCGTGTCGTGGTGTTGTAGTTGGCGCCGTAGCCGGCGTAGTACGCCTTGAGGTGGTCGTACTCCTCCAGCGCGCCGCCCCGCCGGGTGGCGAAGAGGTCGTCCGGGGAGCGGACGTCGACGGCGTTCCAGAAGTTGTTGAGGTCGGAGACACGGTCGTTGGGTCCGCCGGCCGAGACGGCGGTGGCCGTGTACTCGAGGACGTACGGCCCTTCGAGCCGCTTCTTGAACCACACCGTCGCCCCGCCCGGTACGTCGATCTCCAGCACGCCGCGTGAGGCGGTGACGGTACCGCCGTTCTGAAGCTCGGTCACCCACTGGCCGAGACCGTGGCAGAAGTCGTCGCGGGCGATCAGTCGGCGGCCGCGAGGAGCGGCGCTCGCCACGCCTGCGGGGGCCGGCGCCCCGAGGGCGGCACCTGCGGCCAGGATGCCGAATGCTCTGCGCGTGGTCGACACGGATGGGCTCCTTCGCATGGGACCACAGGACAGAAAGCGCTTGCTCCAACCGAACGGGGATCACTCTCCCCCATCACTCCGTCACTGTCGACACACCCGGGCCCACCAGGGCTCCCGGAACAACCGGGACACGCCGAAGGCCGGACCCGGGGATCGAGGTCCGGCCTTCGGTTGCGTGTCAGGCAGGTGGTGTGCGCGAAGGGCCGCCGTCAGCCGATGGCGACACCCTTCGAGCGGAGGTAGGCGACCGGGTCGAGGTCCGAGCCGTAGTCCGGCGTGGTGCGGATCTCGAAGTGGAGGTGCGGGCCGGTCGAGTTGCCCGTCGAACCCGAGAGGCCGATCTGCTGGCCCGCCGTCACGGTCTGGCCGCTCGAGACGGAGAGCGAGGACAGATGGGCGTACTGGGCGTAGTAGCCGTCTGCGAGCTGGATGACGACCTGGTTGCCGTACGCACCGGCCCAGCCGGCCGAGACGACGGTGCCCGCGCCGACCGCCTTCAGCGGGGTGCCGGTGGCGGCGGCGAAGTCGACACCGGTGTGGTAGCCGCTCGACCACATGCTGCCCGCCACCTTGTAGCCGGTGCCGACGGAGGCGCCGGAGACGGGGGCGGAGAAGCCGCTGGGACTGCCGGCGTTCTCGGCGCTCCGGTCGCTCGTGGTCGCCTTCGCCGCGGAGGACTTCGCGGCGGTCGAGTCGGCGGACGACTTGGACGGCTCGGAGGAGGAAGACGAGGGGGAGGACGACGACTTGGGTGCGCTCGGCGTCGTCCCCTTGCCGCCGATGGAGAGCTTCAGGCCGGGGTGGATCAGCGACGGGTCGTCGCCGACGGACTCGCGGTTGTCGGCGTAGAGCTTCTTCCAGCCACCGCTGACGTTCTGCTCGTCGGCGATCTTCGAGAGGTAATCGCCGACCTTCACCGAATAGGTCCGCAGGCCCGCCTTCTTGTCCGAGGCCTTCTTCTCGACCGCCTTCTTCTCGGCGACCGGAAGGGACTGAACGGCCTTTTCCGAAACGGACTGCGCGGGAGCGGCGTGGGCGTTGGTGGCACCGATGAGCGGGAGAGCGAGAGCGGCGCCACCGGTTCCGGCAACGGCGATGGAGCGGGTGAAGCGCAGGGACTTCGGGCGGCGGTGCTTACCCTTCGCGGGCATGACGAATTCCTCTCCGGCGCCTACGAGGTGAGCTGTCGGGTGCGGGCTGGAGATGCCCGGTCGCGTGGGGACGCGACTTGACCCCAAGCCTGTTCCGGAGACCGGAACAGGCGGTTGTACCTGTGGGTCCCCCGCTCCTGCCGTTCACGGGTGAGTTTGCGCGGGATCCGGTCGGCGGCAGGATTAGGCGTCCGTCCGGATTGGTGGCGAACGTAAGCGAGGAAGACGCAAGGGAACAAGTGAGAGGTTCCGTCCGAATGCGTTCCCGTTGATCCCTTGTGAGAATTACCCGTCACCCTGCGTGAATTATCGAGGCACCGTCGGACTCAAAACCCCTTGAAAAGCAGGTGAATTACATGAGCATGACGGGCGACACACGGTCACGAATATGACGCTCCTCACGTGACACTGCTCCACCTTCCTTTACTCCAGAGCGAGTTGGAATGAAGGCGCCAATTCGGACAGAAACCCTAGATGCGACGCAGCCGGATAACCGTCGCATCGAGGTCACCGCGCAAGCCGGTACGAAGTCCGTGATGTACCAATACAGCACCTCGGTGAACTTCGCCCGTTTCAGGGCATTCATACGACGCTGTCAGGTCGAGAGCGCGCAAGCGCAGCGCCGGAACGGGTTCGCCGAAGCTCTGCGCCTGGAGCCAGGCGAAAACAACCGTTTCGTCCCCCAATGCGTACTGCACCGCACTCAGCCCGCCCCGCGGAGCCCGCAACCGATACAGGTCACCGCGCTGCACCACGGGCCGGATCTCCTTGTAGAGGGTCACCCATTCCCGGGCCTCGGCGAGCTCCTCCTCGGTCCACCGGGTGAGGTCGCCGCCGACCCCGAGCACCCCGGCCATGGCGCTCACGAACCGGAAGCGCAAGGAGCTGGCGCGGTTGTTGAGCATGGCGTTCGGGCTGTCGGTGACCCAGGCGGCCATGGCCCGGGCCGGGTGGAGCTGACTGAAGCCGTGCTGGATGGCGAGCCGGTCGAGAGGGTCGGTGTTGTCCGAGGTCCAGACCTGGTCCGTGCGGCTCAGCACGCCGAGGTCGATCCGTCCGCCACCGCCCGAGCAGGACTCGAAGGCGACTCCGGGGTGGGCCGCGCGCAGCCGGTCCAGCAGGCCGTACAGGCCACGTACATGGTCGACCCACAGGCGCTGCGGGTACGGCTCGCCGGGCCAGCCAGCGTCGGTGAAGCAGCGGTTGAAGTCCCACTTCACATAGTCGATCGGAGCACTGGAGAGGAGCCCGTCGAGCTGCTCCCAGAGGTACTCCTGGACGTCGTCGCGGGCGAGGTTCAGTACGAGCTGATTGCGGAACTCCGTCCGCTTTCGTCCCGTTTGGTGCTGTACCCAGTCCGGGTGCGCGCGGTACAGCTCGCTGTCCGGGTTGACCATCTCCGGTTCGACCCAGATGCCGAACCGCATGCCGAGGGCGTGCACGTACTCGGCGAGCGGCTTGAGACCGGACGGGAAGCGGTCCGGGTTGGGCGTCCAGTCGCCGAGGCCCGCGCGGTCGCTGGTGCGCGTCCCGAACCAGCCGTCGTCGACGACGAACAGCTCGACACCGATGGCCGCGGCCCGCCGCGCGAGCAGGCTCTGCTGCTCCTCGGAGATGTCGAACTCCGTCGCCTCCCAGGAGTTGAACAGCACCGGCCGGTCTTGGTCGGCGTTCGGGATCACGTACGCGCGCTGGTACGCGTGCCAGGCCCGGCTCGCCCCGCCGTAGCCACCGTCGCTCCACAGACCGGCGAAGACGGGCGCGGTGAAGGACTCCCCCGGCGCCAGCCGCAGCAGGCCCGATTCGTCGTACCCGGCCCCGCCGGTGATCTGCACGCGCGCGTCGGGGAGTTGCGCGACGGCGATGCGCCAGGACCCGGACCAGCCGAGGGCGCAGCCGTAGACCTCGCCGCGCTCCTCGGTGGCGTCGGTGTCGAGGGCGACCCACGGCAGGTGCTGGTGCCCGGTGTGCCCGCGGCGGCTGCCGATGACCTTCTCACCGTAGGTGAGGGGAGCCCGGGCCAGCCGGGACTCGGCGCCCCAGCGGCCGTGCAGCTGCGACAGCCGCCAGTCCTCGCGGTCGGGCAGCGTCCAGGCGGCCGAGTCGGCGCGCAGCAGCTCCAGGGCGGATCCCTGGTTGTCCAGGGTCACCCAGCGCTCCACGACGTCCTCGCGCATCCGGTAGTGCAGGGTGACGGTCAGCCCGTCGTCACAAAAGCGCAACCGCAGCTCGTCGCCCTCGGTCTCGTACCGCTCGAAACCCCACTCGGTGCCGCGCCGCTCGTCGGTGCGCACGGACAGGGCGGGCCGTACGAAGCGGGGACCGCCTTCGACCGGGTACTCCTCGCGCCCGTCGAGCGGGGACTCGAAGGGCCAGTACTCCGGCAGCGGCCGTACGGCGAGGGCCTCGGCGTCGGCGAGCGCGATCCGCGGCCCCCAGTGGAGGTGCACAAGCTCGTCGGCGTCGGTCAGATGGACGGCGTAACTGCTGGTCTGCCCAGTCAGGAGCCACGTACGGCCGTTGTCGGAGATCTCCAGCATCAAGCCCTCACAGAGACGAACAGGTGCGATCAAGTACCAACATCATCAAGGTCCACGCGCTCCTGAGGCAACGCCTGTGGACAACTCATTGCCTCAGGAAGCCATGTCGTATGGTCGAGAGCGCACCCCGTCGGCCGCATCGCCGAGCCGCGCCGTCGGGGCCGACTGGGAGGAGCCCCCGTGACGCAGCAGATCCCGTCGACCGAGCCCGAACTGGCCGGAGTTCGCAACTTCCGTGATGTGGGCGGCCTGCCGACCGTGGACGGACGGCGGGTGCGGCACGGGGTCCTGTTCCGCAGCGGCCACCTCGCGCACGCGACCGACGACGACGCGGCCTTCCTCGGCTCCCTCGGGCTGCACACGATCTTCGACTTCCGCAACGCGGCCGACCAGAAGCTCGAAGGAGCCGACGTGGAGCTGCCGGGGGTCCGCAATGTGAACCTGCCGCTGTCCGACCCCGCGGACGGCGCGGAGTTCTGGAAGATGGTCCGTGACGGCGACATCGAACAGCTGCGGGAGATCCTCGCGGACGGCAAGGGCGCGGGCCGGATGATCGCCTCCTACCGGACGATCATCAAGGAGCGCACCGCCGAGCATTCCCAGGTCCTGCACGCACTGGCGGAGGACAGCGTCCCCGCCCTGATGCACTGTGCGGCCGGCAAGGACCGCGCGGGCCTGTCGATCGCGATCACGCTGCTCGCCCTCGGCGTCGAGCGCGAGGCGATCATCACCGACTATCTGGAGTCCAACGCAAAGCACCGCCGCTACAAAGTGCACCGCAGCGGCAGCGACGCGTCGGTCTACTCACCCGAGGTCATGGAGCTGCTCAACCCGCTGTTCGACGCGCGGGCCGAGTATCTGGCGGCGGCCTTCGAGACGATCGACGAGACCTGGGGCGGCGTCGACAGCTACCTGGAGCAGGGCCTGGGGATCACCCCGGAGCTCCGGGAGCGGCTGCGGGAGCGACTTCTCGACTGACGTCCGGCCACGCGCCCGTGCCTACTTCGCGCCCACCTCGAACAGCAGGTAGATGAAGGCCGCGAAGACGTGCCCCACCGCGATGTAGATGATGAGCCGCACCCACAGGGCACGCGGAAACTTCTCCTCCAGGTTGCTCATGACATCTCTCCAGGGGTGGGGCCGAGGCACAGGGTGGCCGTGGGGCTCTGCAACAGGGTGTGGACGAACAGGAGCTCGACCCCGCCCGGGTCCTGGGCGGCGATGCGGTGCGGGGTGAGCGAGTCGAAGTGCGCGCTGTCGCCGGGCGGGAGGCGGTGCGTGGTGTCCCCGAGGCGCAGCAGCAGCCGCCCTTCGAGGACGTAGAGCCATTCCTCGCCGGGGTGCACGCGCACGATGTCGCCCTGTGAGCCGTACGGCACATGGACACGCAGGGCCTGCATCCCGCGCCCGGCGGCGCCTGCCTGCCAGTACGTCCAGCCGCCGGCCGCGGTCGGCTCCATGTCGGCCGAGCGCACCACGGCGTCCCGGTCGGCGACCGTCTCGCCGAGCAGCTCGGAGACCGTCGTACCGTAGATACGCGCGAGCGCGAGCAGCATCGGCAGCGAGGGCTGGCGCTGCCCGGTCTCCAGGCGGGAGAGGTGGGCGGGCGACAGCCCGGCGGAGCGGGCGGCGGCCTCCAGGGTGAGGGAGGCGCGGCGGCGCAGGGCGCGGAGCTGGGGCGCGACGACGGGCAGGGCATCGACCGGCATCGTCGTATCGGCCTCCGGCGCGCTCTCGGGAGGCTCGCTTTCGGGAGAGCTCATGCTCTCCATTCAGCCCGAACCTTTGCCTGTGCGGCAAATTTCTTACCTCAGAGGCAAAAGACCGGCATCACCACCTCAGGGACGTGCGTCTATCGGTTGGCGACCGCCTGCTTGATCAGCGTCTTGCCGAAGTCCCACATCAGCCCGCCCCCACTGTGCGCGTCGTCCATCACATCCGTGAAGGCGTCGACGAACCGGTCCACCTCCCGCTCGCCGATGATCAGCGGCGGGATCAGCTTGATGACCTCCAGGTGGTCGCCGGAGACCTGGGTGAGGATCCGGTGCCGCCGCAGCAGCGGGACGACGACCATCTGCGCGAACAGGCCCTTGCGCGCGGCCTGGAGCATGGTCCAGCGGCTGCGCAGCTTCAGCGAGTCGGGCCGGCCGAACTCGATGCCGACCATCAGGCCCCGGCCGCGCACGTCGGCAAGCAGCTCGTACTTGTCGGTCAGCGCCGCGAGCCGGGACCTGAGCAGGTCACCCGTCGCCCGCGCGTTCGCGACGATCTGCTCGTTCTCCATGACGGACAGCACGGCGAGCCCGGCCACCATGGCCTGTGCGTTGGACCCGAAGCTCGCCGAGTGGACCAGGACGCGGTCCATGGACGAGTAGACCTTCTTGAAGATCCAGTCCTTGCCGAGCGTGGCGCCCACCGGCACATAGCCGCCGGAGAGCGCCTTGGCCACACACACCAGGTCCGGCTCGACTCCGTCCTCGTGCTGGTAGGCGTAGAAGTCGCCGGTCCGGCCGAGCCCCGTCTGCACCTCGTCGGCGATGAGCAGCGCCTTGTGCTTGTGCAGCAGTTCCTGGGCGGCCCGCAGACAGCCGGGCGGGGGCTCGTGCACGCCCTTGCCCTGGATCGGCTCGACGATCAGGGCGGCCACGTCGCCCTTCTTCAACTCCCGTGCCAGGGCGCCGAGATCGCCGAGCGGTACGGCCGTGTCGGGCAGCAGCGGGGTGAAGCCGTCGCGGAAGCCGGACTCGCCGTTGACGGACAGGGAGCCGGTGGTCAGCCCGTGGAAGGCGTGGTCGCAGTACAGCACTCGCGGCTTCCCGGTGACGAACCGGGCGAACTTCAGCGCGGCCTCGACCGCCTCCGTGCCGCTGTTGCCGAAGAAGACCCGGTCCAGGTGCGGGCTGTGCGCGAGCAGCTTCTCGGCCAGCAGCCCGGGCAACGGCTGGCAGTCGAAGCGGGTGAGGTCGGCGAGGCCGGCGTCCAGGACGTCGTGCAGCGCCTTGCGGACGACGGGGTGGTGGCGCCCCAGGCCCATCACCCCGAACCCGGCGAGCATGTCCAGGTAGTCGTCGCCGTCCGCGTCCCAGAAGTAGGCGCCCTCGGCCCGCTCGTAGACCTTGTCGAAGCCGATGGTGTGCAGCATGCGCGGGAGCTGGTGGTTCAGGTACCTGCCGTGCAGCTCGTAGCGCTCGGCTCCGCGCTCGGCGAGGAGGTGGCCGAGGTCGAAATCGGTGGTCATTCGGCTTTCTCCTTGACCGGCACGACGGTAGGGCCGTCCTGGCCGCCGTCGGGCTGCTCGGTGCGGGGCGGGCTGCCCTCGGCGTCCTTGAGGGCGAGGCTCGCGCTGATCCGTCCGGCGACCTCGACGGGCGTGAGCCCGATGTCGGCGAGCACCTCGCCGCGCTTGGCGTGCGCGAGGAACTGCTCCGGGATACCGAACCGCCGAACGGGCACGTCGACGTCGGCGTCGCCCAGCGCCAGCGCCACGGCCGCGCCCACGCCGGACGAGCGGCTGTTGTCCTCGACGACGGCGACCAGCCGGTGCTGTGCGGCGAGGGGCGCGACCGCGGGGTCGACGGGCTTCACCCAGCGCGGGTCGACGACGGTGCAGTTGATGCCGCGGGCCTGGAGCAGTTCGGCGGCCTGGAGACACACCGGCGCCATCACGCCGACGGCGACGAGCAGGACGTCCGGCTCACCGGCATCCCTGTGCAGCACGTCCAGGCCGCCCACCCGGTCGACCGCCGGGATCGAAGGGCCGACGGACTCCTTCGGGAACCGCACGAGAGTCGGCGCGTCGTCCACCGCCACGGCCTCTCGCAGCTGCGCCCGCAGCTGGTCGGCGTCGCGTGGCGCCGCGATCCGCAGGCCGGGCACGACCTGGAGGATCGACATGTCCCACATGCCGTTGTGGGAAGCCCCGTCGGCGCCCGTGACGCCGGCCCGGTCGAGCACGAACGTCACCCCGCACCGGTGCAGCGCGACGTCCATCAGCAGCTGGTCGAAGGCCCGGTTGAGGAAGGTGGCGTAGACGGCGACGACAGGATGCAGGCCACCCGTCGCGAGCCCCGCAGCCGACACGGCCGCGTGCTGCTCGGCGATGCCGACGTCCCAGACCCGGTCCGGGAACCGCTCCGCGAACTTGCCGAGCCCGACCGGGTGCAGCATGGCCGCCGTGATCGCCACGACGTCGTCCCGCTCCTGACCGATCCGCACGATCTCCTCGCCGAACACCGACGTCCAGGACGGCCCGCCCGAAGGCGCGAGCGGCTCACAGGTCAGCGGGTCCATCACGCCAACGGTGTGGAAGTGGTCCTCCTCGTGGGCGAGGGCGGGTTCATAGCCGCGCCCCTTCTCCGTGAGGCAGTGGATCAGCACCGGCCCGTGGAAGCGCTTGGCGCGCCGCAGCGCCGACTCGACCGCCCCGATGTCGTGCCCGTCGATGGGGCCGACGTACTTCAGTCCCAGGTCCTCGAACATGCCCTGCGGTGCGAAGGCGTCCTTGAAGCCCTTCTTCGCGCCGTGCAGGGACTCGTAGATCGTGTTGCCGACGAGCGGGGTCCGCAGCAGTACGTCCTTGCCCCAGGCCAGGACCTTCTCGTAGCTGTCGGTCGTGCGCAGGGTCGCGAGGTGGTTGGCGAGCCCGCCGATGGTCGGGGCGTACGAACGTTCGTTGTCGTTGACGACGATGATCAGCGGCCGGTCCTTGGCGGCCGCGATGTTGTTCAGCGCCTCCCAGGCCATGCCGCCGGTCAGCGCCCCGTCGCCGATCACCGCGACGACGTGGCCCTTCTCCCCCTGCACCTGGCGGGCCTTGGCGAGGCCGTCGGCCCAGCCGAGCGCGGTGGAGGCGTGGCTGTTCTCGACGATGTCGTGCTCGGACTCCTCGCGCGAGGGGTAGCCGGACAGGCCGCCCTTGCCGCGCAGCTTGGAGAAGTCCTGACGTCCCGTCAGAAGCTTGTGTACGTAGCTCTGGTGACCGGTGTCCCAGACGATGCGGTCGACCGGCGACTCGAAGACCCGGTGGAGCGCGATGGAGAGTTCCACCACCCCCAGATTGGGCCCGAGATGTCCGCCGGTCCTGGCGACCGCGTGCACCAGGAACTCTCTGATCTCATGGGACAGATCACCGAGTTCCGTCTCGGACAGCGCCTTCAGGTCACGTGGTCCCCGGATGCTCTCCAGAATCGTCACGCTCGGGCCCCCTCTCGGTCCGTACTCTGCTTCAACTCACCGTCACTGCCGGTTTCCCCGTGACGGTGGGGGCGCTCGATGCGGCCCCGTCCTGTTCCATCTGTTCGGCGATCTTCATCGCCTCCTCGATCAGGGTCTCGACGATCTTGGACTCGGGGACGGTCTTGATGACCTCGCCCTTCACGAAGATCTGACCCTTGCCGTTGCCGGAGGCGACGCCGAGGTCGGCCTCGCGGGCCTCGCCGGGGCCGTTCACCACACAGCCCATGACGGCTACCCGCAACGGCACTTCCATGCCTTCCAGGCCGGCCGTGACCTCGTCGGCCAGCTTGTACACATCGACCTGAGCCCGCCCGCAGGACGGACAGGAGACGATCTCCAGCCGTCGCTGCCTCAGCCCGAGAGACTCCAGGATCTGGATGCCGACCTTGACCTCCTCGGCGGGCGGCGCGCTCAGGGAGACCCGGATCGTGTCGCCGATCCCCCGCGACAGCAGCGCACCGAAGGCGACGGCCGACTTGATCGTGCCCTGGAACGCCGGGCCCGCCTCGGTCACCCCGAGGTGGAGCGGGTAGTCGCACTGGGCGGCCAGCTGCTTGTACGCCTCGATCATGATGACCGGGTCGTTGTGCTTGACCGAGATCTTGATGTCCCGGAAGTCGTGCTCCTCGAAGAGGGACGCCTCCCACAGCGCGCTCTCCACGAGCGCCTCGGGCGTCGCCTTGCCGTACTTCTGGAGCAGGCGCCGGTCGAGGGAGCCGGCGTTGACGCCGATCCGGATCGGCGTGCCGTGGTCCTTGGCGGCCCGCGCGATCTCCTTGACCTTGTCGTCGAACTGCTTGATGTTGCCGGGGTTCACACGGACCGCGGCGCAGCCGGCCTCGATCGCCGCGAACACGTACTTCGGCTGGAAGTGGATGTCCGCGATCACCGGGATCTGCGACTTGCGGGCGATGGTCGCCAGGGCATCCGCGTCGTCCTGCGTGGGGCAGGCGACGCGGACGATCTGGCAGCCGGACGCCGTGAGCTCGGCGATCTGCTGGAGGGTGGCGCCGACGTCGGACGTACGGGTCGTGGTCATGGACTGGACCGACACCGGGGCGTCGCCCCCGACCGCCACCGGCCCGACCTGGATCTGCCGCGACGTACGCCGCTCGGCGATCGGACGGGCCGGCACCTCGGGGACGCCCAAGGAGATGGCGGTCATGGCGTCACTCCCGGTTTCCGGAGACCGTCTCGCGCATGGCACGCAGGGACTCCTTCAGCGAGCCCATGGTGGCGAGGACGGCGGTCGGCTCGTAGCCGCAGTGCGCCATGCAGTTGGCGCAGCGCGGGTCCTTGCCGCGGCCGTACTTGTCCCAGTCGGTCTCCTCGATGAGTTCGCGGTACGTCGGGACGTACCCGTCGCTCATCAGGTAGCAGGGGCGCTGCCAGCCGAAGAGCGAGTAGTTGGGGATCGCCCAGGCGGTGCACGGGAAGTCGACCTTGCCCTCGAGGAAGTCGAGGAACAGCGGCGAGTGGTTGAGCCGCCACTTCCTGCGGTTGCCGCCCGCGAAGGCCTTCTTGAACAGCTCGCGGGTCTGCTCGACGCCCAGGAAGTGCTCTTGGTCGGGCGCCTTCTCGTAGGCGTACGCGGGCGAGATCATCATCTCGTCGACCTTGAGGTCGTCGTTGAGGAAGTTGAGCACCTCGATGATGGTCTGCGGGGTGTCGGTGTTGAAGAAGGTCGAGTTGGTCGTGACCCGGAAGCCGCGCCGCTTGGCCTCCTTGATCGCCTCCACGGCCTCGTCGAAAACGCCCTCCTTCGCGACCGACTCGTCGTGCCGCTCGCGCAGACCGTCGATGTGCACGGCGAAGGCGAAGTAGGGCGAAGGCGTGAACTTGTCCATCTTCTTGCGCAGCAGCATGGCGTTGGTGCAGAGGAAGACGTACTTCCGCTTGGCCACCAACTGCCGCACGATCTCGTCGATCTGCGGGTGCATCAGGGGTTCGCCGCCGGCGATGGACACCATCGGCGCGCCGGATTCGAGCACCGCCCCCACGGCCTGCGCCACCGGCATGCGCTGCTTCAGGACTCCGGCCGGGTGCTGGATCTTGCCGCAGCCCTCGCACTTGAGGTTGCAGGCGAAGAGCGGTTCCAGCTCGACGATCAGCGGGAACTTGTCACGCCTGCGAAGCTTCTGTTCGGCCAAGTAAGTAGCGACCTTGATGGATTGACGCAGCGGCATGGCCATCTGGCTCACCTCCTGGGGAGCAGCAAAGAACGGTGCCATTCGTAGAATGCGGGTAGAACGACACGAAGGACGCGGAAAGCTGATATTCCACCGCGCAACGTGCCGATCCGGACGAGTTCATGTTCTGGAGCGTCCACGACCACCCGGACGGCCGCAACCGGGCGCTCGCCCGTGCGCACGGCGCTCAGGAGCGTGGCCGCCGACTCCATGTCGACCGCGATTGCGCCGGTCGTGAGCAGATCGGACCGCTCCTGACCTCGGATGATGTGATCCGAGCCGGTGAGCGGTCCGGTGTGGACGGTGCGGCCGGGGACGGCGCGCATGAGTTCTTTGACGAGTAGGTCGGTTCCGACGCACGGAACGGTTCCCGCCGGATCCCGGGTCTCCTCGGCGACCACCAGGTCACCGGGGTGCATCCCGGGGGCGAGCCCCGCACAGAAGCCCGTGGCGAGCACGGCGGCCCCGCTGAGGGCCGGGTCTGCCAGCATCCGGGTGACGGAGCGCTCGGCCGCCCGGGGGCCCATGCCCGTACGCAGGACGGTGACCGGCCCGCCGGCCCCGCCTCGGTCACCGGCGCGCAGGGCGAACTGCTCGATGCCGAGCGCGCAGGCGATCAGCAGCGGGGCCGGGGCGGGCTGTGGGCTCATCAGCTCCCCTTGGCCTCGGCGAGAGCCGCCCCGGCCTTGTCGGCGAAGGGCTCTCCGTGGACGTACCGGCCGAGTGCGGTGAGCGGGAACACCTGACGGTAGAGGTGGTAGTTGATCGAGAAGTCCCAGGGGAAGCCGGTGCCGGTGAAGTACGGCTCGTCCCAGGAGCCGTCCTCCCGCTGGGTGGCCGCCAGCCACTCGACGCCCCGCTCGACGGCCTTGGACTCCTTCTCCCCCGCGGCCAGCAGCGCCATCAGCGCCCACGCGGTCTGCGAGGCGGTCGAGGCGCCCTTGCCGCTCCACTCCTTGACGTACTTGTAGGAGCGCAGGTCCTCGCCCCAGCCGCCGTCGTCGTTCTGGACTGACTCCAGCCAGGTCACGGCGCGGCGGATCGCCGGGTGCGAGCCCGGGAAGCCGGCCGCGACCAGGGCCGGTACGACGGATCCGGTGCCGTAGACGTAGTTGACGCCCCAGCGCCCGAACCACGAGCCGTCCGGCTCCTGCTCGGCGAGCAGCCACTGGATGCCGCGCCGGGTGCGCGGGTCGTGGGCGAGGCCCTCGACCGCGAGCATCTCGACGACGTGCGCGGTGACGTCCGCCGACGGCGGGTCGATGACCTCGCCGAAGTCGCAGAACGGCAGCCGGTTGGGGAAGGGGCTGGTGTTGTCGACGTCGAAGGCGCCCCACGCCCCGTTCCTCGACTGCATCCCGAGGTTCCAGCGGACCCCGCGCCCGATGGCCTTCTCGACCCGCTCCGGTTCGGGGTGCTTGACGCGGCGCAGGGCGAGGACGACCTCGGCGGTGTCGTCGATGTCGGGGTAGTTGTCGTTGTGGAACTCGAACGCCCATCCACCGGGCGGCAGTTGGGGACGCTTGACCGCCCAGTCGCCGGGACGGACGATCTCCTCGCCGAGCATCCAGTCGGCGGCCCTGACCAGCTGCGGATGGTCGGCCGGCACGCCCGCGTCCACGAGCGCGATGGTCGCGAGGCAGGTGTCCCAGACCGGCGACTGGCAGGCCTCGATCATCCTGGCCCCGTCCTCGCGCCACACGGCGAAGCGGTCCAGGGACGCCAACCCCTCGCGCATGACGGGGTGTTCGAGGTCGTAGCCGAGCAGATGCAGGGCGATGACCGAGTACACCGCCGGGGGCTGGATGCCGCCCCAGCAGCCGTCGTTCTCCTGGCGCTCGATGATCCAGCGCGCGGCGCTGTTCATGGCGGCTCTGCGCAGCCTGCGCGGGGCGACCTTGCGCAGCTGGTGCAGCGCCTTGTCGAGCCGCTGGAAGGCACCGTCCCAACTCGCCGCCGGGGCAAGGGGCTTGGGCGGGTTGGGGTCGGCCGGGTCGGCGTGCAGTTCGTCGAGCGGGAAGGGCGCGGGGCGTACCGGGCGTTTCGCGGAGACGATCGTCAGCGGGACGATGGTCTGCCGGGCCCAGCAGCCGAAGTCGTAGATGTTGAGCGGCATCCACTTGGGGAAGTAGATGAGCTCCGGCGGGAGTTCAGGCAGGTCCTCCCACTTCCACCAGCCGAACAGGGCCAGCCAGATCCGGGTGAAGACCCGGGAGGCGGCGATGCCGCCCCGCTCACGGATCCACGCCGACGCCCTCGCCATGTGCGGTGCGTCCGGTGTGTCGCCGGCCAGCCGGAGGGCGACGTACGCCTCGATGGTGGCGGAGAGTTCGCCCGGACCGCCGTAGAAGGTGGCCCAGGCGCCGTCCTGGCGCTGCTCGCCGCGGATGAAGAGCGCGGCGGCACGGGTGGTCTTCTCGTCGCGGATCCCCAGGAACTGACGGAGCAGCAGGTCCTCGGCGTCCATGGTGACGTTCGTCTCGAGGTCGCCCTTCCACCAGCCCTGGGCGTCCTGCCGCGTCAGCAGAAAGTCGGTGGCGCGCCGGACCGCGCGCTGGGCGGCCTCGTGCACCCCGGCCGCCACGGGGGTCTCGCTGTCGGTGTCGCTGGCCGCGGCTGCCCGGGGCGGGAGAGCCCCGGTGCTTCCGTCGGTCGTCGCTGTCATGGCTTCCCCTTCGTGCAGTGCTCCTGGAGTTGCGTCTGCTGTGGGTCCGCCGTCGGCCGGTGCGCTGGTTCCAGCGGCACCGGCCGGCGACTACGCGAGGGCTATTCGACCGATATTGATCATCTCTTTTCGCCCGTTGGTGCTCATCTCTTCCGTACGACGACGAAGTCGGCGAGCGCCGTGAACTGCGCCCGTACCCGGTCGGGCATGTCGACGGCGTCCAGCGCCTCGACGGCGACGGCGTGCTGACGGCGTGCCTCGTCGGCGGTCCACTCGCGGCCGCCCGCCTCCTCGATCAGGGCGGCGCGGGCCGCGAACTCCTCCTCGGAGAAGTTCGCGAAGTCGCTGCTCTTGGCGTCGGCGGCGAGCATCTCGCCGAGCCGCTCGGAGGCGGAGCCGCCCGCCGCGAGCGCGGCCACGACCGGCAGGGACTTCTTGCGCTGGCGCAGGTCGCTCCAGGTCTGCTTGCCGGTGGAGACCGGGTCGCCCCAGATGCCGAGCAGGTCGTCGACGGCCTGGAAGGCCAGGCCCAGGTGGTAGCCGTACTTCTCCAGGGCGTCGGCGGTGCGGTCGTCGGCGCCGCCGAGCACCGCGCCGATGGAGCTGGCGCAGGCCAGCAGGGCGCCGGTCTTGTTGCCCTCCATCTCCAGGCACTCCTCGACGCTGACGCGGTCGCGGTGCTCGTAGGAGATGTCCTGTGCCTGACCGTCGATCAGGGCGCGGGTGGCGGTGGTCAGACGGCGGGTGGCGCGGCCGGCCTCGACGGTGCCGAGTTCCAGCAGGACCTCGTTGGCGAGGGCGAACAGGGCGTCGCCGACGAGGATGGCCTGGGCGGGCCCGTGCACCTTCCACACCGTGTCGCGGTGGCGGCGCTGTTCGTCACCGTCCATCAGGTCGTCGTGCAACAGGGAGAAGTTGTGGACCAGTTCCACGGCGACGGCGCCGGGGATGCCGACCTCGGGCGCGGCGCCGGTGACCTCGGCGGAGAGCACCGCGAGGGCGGGGCGTACGGCCTTGCCGCCGTCGCCGGCCGTGGGCTTGCCGTCGGCGTCGATCCAGCCGAAGTGGTAGGCGGAAACGGTGTCCATGGGAGGGGCCAGGCGGTCGATCGCGGCCCGCAGTACCGGGGTGGCCAGGGTCCTACCGCGCTCCAGGAGCGCGGCCACGTCCACCGCGGTCTCTCGAGCGGCCTTCTCGGCCGGGGGCACAGTGGGCACAGTCTCTCCTCTTGTTGCGGTACCGGGGGTGCGGGGGCCTGCCGCCGGGCGCTGGTTCAGCATCACGCCGCCTCCTCGAGGTCGAAGAGGCGACGGGGGCGGGGCCGGCCCAGGGCACTCAGCGCGGCTTCGGCCGCGCTCACGCCACTGCGGACCGCACTCTCCATGGTCGCGGGCCACCCAGTGGCGGTCCACGCTCCGGCCAGACAGAGGCCGGGTGCCTTGGTACGGGCGCCGGGCCGCAGCCGCCCGACGCCGGGGGTGGGAGCGAACGTCGCGGTGCGCTCCCTGGTCACGAAGAAGTCCTTCACCCGCGCACCGCGCGCCGCGGGCAACAGCCGCTCCAGCTCCGGCAGATACCGCTCGCGCAGCGCGGCGACCGGCTCGTCGATCTCGTCCTGTGCGGCCGACTGGGACAGGGCGAGGTACTGCCCTTCCCTGAGCCCGGAGGCGTCGGTCCGGTCGAACACCCACTGCACCGGGGTGCCGAGCGCCGCGAAGAACGGGCTGCTGAGCACCTTGCGGTCGTACACGACATGGACGTTGAGGATCGGCGCCGTGCCGATCTCCAGCAGCTGTTCGGGGACGTCGAGGGCGCCCTCGGGCAGCAGGTCGTAGGCCTCGCGCTGGGCCGCCGCGAGCACGACCGCGTCCGCCCGCAGCGTCTCGCCGGGAACCTGAACGATCCAACGCCCGTTCTCGTCAGTGGAGATGGAGGTGACGCGTGCACGGACCTCGGTACGCACGCCCGCGGAGTCGAGCGCCTTGCGGGCCAGCCGGTCGTGCAGTTCGCCCAGCGGGACATGCGCCCATCCGATGTCGGCCGCGCCCGGGTCGGACAGCAGGCCGGTCTTGAACACCATCGCGGCCAGCCCCAGCGAGGCGTCGCCCGCGACCGCGTTGAGAGTGGCGACCCCGACCAGGTCCCACAGGGCCTCGACGGCACGCGCCGACTGACCGTGCGCGGCCAGCCAGCTGCCGAAGTCGGTTGCGTCCAGGCTGGGATCGGTGAGGTCGAGCCCCTTGAGCGCGAGCGCGGCACGCCCGACCTTGGCACGATCGGCGAGCGACAGATGCGGATACGTCGCCAGGCTCCGGCCCAGGTGCAGGGGTACGGGCAGCGCGTCGCGCCGCAGCCTTCCGAGCCGACGGCCCTCGGGCCGCGCCAGGTCGACCACGGGTACGTCGAGGCGGTCCTGAAGCGGTGCCAGCGCCGTCCCCTCGATGCGGTCGAGGAACCAGCGGTAGGCGGTGCAGCAGCGCAGATAGACGTGCTGTCCGTTGTCGACGGTCAGGTCGCCGCGCTGGAAGGAGAAGGCCAGGCCACCCAGTCTCGGCCGGCCCTCGACCAGGGTGACGCGCACTCCGGCGTCGGCCAGCGCGAGCGCGGCGGTGATGCCGGCGAGCCCGCCGCCGACCACGACGGCGTCCTTCCCGGAACCGTCTCCCGGGATGTCCGCGAGCGACCCTTCCGGCCGCATGCCGTCGGTCATCGTGCACCCTCCCCTGCGCGACCGCCGGGCCGGTGCTTGAACGGTGCACGGCCGGTCGTCTCAGTCAGGGACGCGACCCGGCAGCGGAGGGTTGCCCGCCGCTTTTCGCCGATGGCATCACCTTGGGCCGGAATGTCCATCAGGCGCGCCTCCTGACGGTACGACTGACGGTTCGCCGGGTCACATGCCGGGCGTCCAGACCGGACAGGCCGCGCACGGCGACGTACGCCTTCTCCCGCCCGGGCAGCGAGACCCGGCCGCGCAGCACGGCCTGCGGGTCGCGCTCGATGCGGTCGAGGAGGCGAAGGTAGATGCCGGCCATGGCGGCGACACAGGCACCGCTGCGCCGGTCCAGCATGGGGAGCAGCCGGTAGCCCTCGGCGAAAAGGGCGCGGGCCCGACGCACTTCGAAGTGCACGAGGCCCGCGAAGTCGGAGCCCTCCGGTGGTGTCGACCCGCTGAAGCCGGTCGAGCAGCCGAACTTGGCGAGGTCGTCGGAGGGCAGATAGGTGCGCCCGCCCTCGGCGTCCTCACGGACGTCCCGCAGGATGTTGGTGAGCTGGAGGGCCAGCCCGAGCGTGTCGGCGTACTCGGGTGCGCGCTCGGCCCCCCGCGCGCCGGGTTCCGTACCGAACACGCCGAGCGAGAGTCGCCCGATGGCGCCCGCCACACAGCGGCAGTAGACCTTCAGGTCGTCCCAGGTCTCGTAGGTCTCGCCGCGGACATCCATCAGGACGCCGTCGATGAGTTCGTCGAGGCCGCCGAGCGGGATCCGGAAGGTGTCGGCGGCGTGTGCGAGGGCGACGGCCACAGGGTCGATGTCGTCCTCGTCGACCTTGCGGTCGCGGACCCGGGTCAGCAGCACCCGCGTCTCCTCGAGCCTGGCGATCTTGACGTCGTCGGTCAGGGCGCCGTCGCCGATGTCGTCGACGCGGCGCGAGAACGCGTACAGCGCCGACATCGCGCGGCGCTTGGGCGTGGGCAGCAGCCTGATGCCGTAGGCGAAGTTACGGGCCTGCTGCCCGGTGACGGCCTCGCAGTAGCTGTAGGCGGCGAGTACCGGTGCGGACGCGTGTGGCGCAGACTCCACGGTCCGGATCACCCCTCTCCTCGCAGAGTCACGCCCACCTCGCGCAGCAACTGGAGCCTGCTGGCCTTGGGCGGGCCGGGAAGTACGTCGTATTCGGCGGCGGAGATCGCACGGATCGCCGCCTTTCCCCCCGCCACGAAACCCGCGAGCAGCAGCTTCAGCCTGCCGTGGACGCTACCCACCAGGGGGGTGCCTTCATTCAGGAGGTTCTGAGCGCGTTCGGCTTCGTATGCAACCAGTGCGCGCACCGATGCGCCTGCTGTTTTTACCGCAAGGTCGGTTTCCTGGACGTGAAAGCGTTTCATGTCCGCCGCGGGCAGATAGATCCGGTCACGGCCGAGGTCCTCGGCGACGTCCTGGAGGTGCTCGACGATCTGGAGCGCCGTGCACACCGCATCGGAGCGGCGGATCCGCTCGGGCGTCGCGGTACCGGTGACGGCGAGGACGAGACGGCCGACGGGGTTGGCGGACAGTTCGCAGTAGGCAAGCAGATCGTCGTAGGTCTCGTACCGCGCGACGAGCTGGTCCTGGCGATTGGCGGCGATCAGGCCGAGGAAGGGCTCGGGGGTCAGCGAGCGGCGGCGCACGGTCCACTGGAGGCGGCGCAGCAGGGGGTGGCGCGGGGTGCCGTCGAAGACACGGCGCAGGTCGGCCTCGAAGGCGTCGAGGAGGACCAGGCGGTCGTCGGCCTCCTCGGGCGACACGCCGAGCAGCCGGGCGTCGGCGCCGCCGGGGGCGAGATCGCCGTCGCCGATGTCGTCGACGAGCCGGGCGAAGCCGTAGACGGCCATGAGGTCGGTGCGCCAGGCCCTGGGCAGGAAGAAAGGCGCCACGGGAAAGTTCTCCGCAGCGGCCTTGTCGAGCGTGCCACGCTCCGGATCAGCTGTGGGCGCGCCGGTTCCCGTCACCGTGGACTGCCCGGCGCGGGGACGGCACATGCTGCGTGGAGCTGGGGAGTTTCCGTAGCCATTGCCGTCACATCTCCCGTTCTACACCGCAGACCCAATGCACACTATTTCGGACACGCCGCCCGGCCGTCCGCGCCGCGGCCCTGCGTGGGGGTGTCGTTCGTTATCGCCCCACTTGCCGCGTTTCGGTACCGGTACAGCTTACGTTGTACAACGGGGCCGGGCCCGTGGGGGTGTCCTGCACATCACAACAACACACCGATTGGCGTCAAGCTTCCCGAGACCAGCCGGAGTTGACGTTTCCTTTGCAGACGCGGGGCCCCGCCGGAGCAGTTCCGGCAGGGCCCTGCGAAACGTCCTGGGCCGCACGGCCCATGTCCGGGTGGGCTACTTGCCCGTGAACTTCTCGTACTCCTTGAGGACCTCGTCCGTCGGTCCGTCCATGCGCAGCTCGCCGCGTTCCAGCCACAGGACGCGGTTGCAGGTGTCGCGGATCGACTTGTTGTTGTGGCTGACCAGGAACACCGTGCCCGCGTGCTTGCGCAGCTCGCGGATCCGGTCCTCCGAGCGCTTCTGGAAGGAGCGGTCACCCGTCGCCAGCGCCTCGTCGATCATGAGGACGTCGTGGTCCTTGGCCGCGGCGATGGAGAAACGCAGCCGGGCCGCCATGCCGGACGAGTACGTGCGCATGGGAAGCGTGATGAAGTCGCCCTTCTCGTTGATGCCCGAGAAGTCGACGATCTCCTGGTAGCGCTCCTTGATCTGCTCACGGGACATACCCATGGCGAGCCCGCCCAATATGACGTTGCGCTCGCCCGTGAGGTCGTTCATCAGGGCCGCGTTCACGCCGAGCAGGGAGGGCTGGCCGTCGGTGTAGACCTTGCCCTTCTCGGCCGGGAGCAGGCCGGCGATAGCACGCAGCAGAGTGGACTTGCCGGAGCCGTTGGAGCCGATCAGGCCGATGGCCTCGCCCCGGTAGGCGACGAAGGAGACGCCCCGGACGGCGTGCACCTTGCGCACGCCCCGCTCCTCGCCGCGCTTGAGGATGCGGCTCAGGGCTGCGGTGGCGCTGCCCTTTCCGGTCTTGGCGCCGTTGACGCGGTAGACGATGTGCAGCTCGTCCGCGATGACGGTGGGGATGCGCTCGGCGTCCTTCTCGGGGTCAGCCACGGCCGTACCTCTCTTCCGCCTTCCAGAAGTAGACGAAGCCGACGCCGCCCGCCAGCAGCGCCCAGCCCAGCGCGAAGGCCCACACATGCGCGGGCAGGAACGAGGAGTCGTACCCGTCGATCATCGCGAAGCGGACCAGGTCCATGTAGATCGCGGCGGGGTTCCACTGCAGCACGTCGGTGATCCAGCCCGGCCAGTTCTTGTCCGCGAGCATCGCCGGGATGCTGAACATCACGCCGGACGCGTACATCCAGGTACGCAGAAGGAACGGCATCAGCTGGGCCAGGTCGGGCGTCTTGCTGCCCATGCGGGCGAAGATCAGCGCGAGGCCCGAGTTGAAGACGAACTGAAGCGCCAGCGCGGGCAGGACGAGCAGCCAGGACAGGTCGGGGAAACTGCCGAAGGCCATCATGATCACGACGAGCACGATCATGGAGTAGAGCAGCTGCTGGAGCTGCTGGAGCGCGAACGACAGCGGCAGCGAGGCCCGGGGGAAGTGCAGGGCGCGCACCAGACCAAGGTTGCCGGAGATGGCACGCACACCTGCGAGCACCGAGCTCTGGGTGAAGGTGAAGACGAACACGCCGGTCACCAGGAACGGCACGTAGATGTCGTTCGGGATGCCCTCCCTGGCGCCCAGCAGCATGCCGAAGATGAAGAAGTACACGGCCGCGTTCAGCAGCGGGGTGGCCACCTGCCAGAGCTGGCCGAGCTTCGCCTGGCTGTACTGGGCGGTCAGCTTCGCCCGCGAGAACGCGAGGATGAAGTGCCGCCGGTCCCAGAGCTGGCGGACGTACTCGAACAGCGAGGGGCGGGCGCCGCTCACGGTCAGCCCGTGCTTGGCGGCCAGCTGGGCCGCCGTGAGTCCCTCGTCGGGCGACGGAGGCGCGCTCACCGCGACTCCGCCGTCGTGCGTTGTCTCACTCACCTGTGGAAACTTTCGTCTTCGAGATGCGCAGCCTGTGCGGGCCTGGCATGAACCTGGGGCCGGGGTAAGGCCCGGGGGCTCTCAGGGCCGAGCCTGTCAGATGACGGGAGGTCGGCCCAGTCGAGTCAGCCGCCACACCGTACGCCACTTCATGGGCCGGCGGGGACCGCACGAGGTGGTCCACCCTTCCCGGAATCCGCCGAACCATGCCTTGAGGGCGGGGCCGGACGGGCGACGGACGAGGGTGAGCAGCATCCAGACGCCCAGATAGACCGGGACGAGGAGGGCCGGAAGGTTTCGGCGGGCCAGCCAGACGCGGTTGCGGGCGACCATGCGGTGGTAGACCGCGTGCCGTGAGGGCGCGGTCGTCGGGTGGTACAGCACCATGTCGGACCGGTAGTCGATCATCCAGCCCGCGTCGAGGGCCCGCCATGCCAGGTCGGTTTCCTCATGGGCGTAGAAGAATTCGTCCGGCAGGCCGCCGACTTCGGCGAGGACCTGGGTGCGGACGGCGTTGGCGCCGCCCAGGAACGTGGTGACCCGCGAGGAGCGCATCGGGTCGGAGGCCCGCAGCCGCGGCACATGGCGGCGCTGGGTGACTCCGGTCTCCGGGTCGGCGATGCGGAAGCTGATGATGCCGAGCTTCGGGTCGGCCTCGAAGGCCTCGCGGCACAGCTCGGCGGTGTCGTGGTGGGCGAGCAGGCCGTCGTCGTCGAGGAAGAGCAGGATGTCGACGTCGCGGCCGCTGGGCCCGAAGGCCTCGATGCCGACGTTGCGGCCGCCGGGAATGCCGAGGTTCTCGGGCAGCTCGATGGTGCGGACGCCTTCGGGGACGTCCGGCACCGGGGAGCCGTTGCCGACCACGACCACCTCGACCCGGTCGCCGTCCTGCTTGGCGACCGAGTCGAGGAGGGCGCGCAGTTCGTCGGGGCGGTTGCCCATCGTGATGACGACCGCGCCGACCTTCGATGAGGGACCGGGTGCTGAGCCCATGCCGCTCACTTCAGCCTGCTGGACGCGAGGATGGACACGAGGTGCAGCACGGTCTGGAGCAGCGCGATGCCGGCCAGCACCGCGACGCCGAGCCGGGAGAAGAACAGGTCGCCGCGGGCCTGGTCGACGATCGCCAGGACCAGGATCAGCAGCGATGCCTCGATGCCGAGGACCAGACGGTGGAACTTGAGCGCGGCGGCGGCCTTGCGGGCCAGCGCCATGCCGGAGGAGCGCATCTCGGAGGCGGCCTCCTTGACCGGCGCCAGACCGTTCTGGTGCCGGGCGACACCGACGAGGTCGGTCTCGGCCTTGATCAGGATGGCGCCGAGGGCGGCCAGGGTGCCGAGGAACGCCCACAGCCAGTCGATACGGCCGCTGCCCCACAGGTCGGCGGCGCGCAGGCCGAAGCCGACGAGCACCGCGGCGTCGGTGAGGTAGGCGCCGACGCGGTCCATGTAGACCCCGCCGAGCGAGTACTGCTTCCTCCAGCGCGCGATCTCGCCGTCGACACAGTCCAGCAGCAGGTACAGCTGGACCATGACCACGCCGAGCACCGCCCCCGGGATCCCCGGCACGAGAAGTGCCGGGGCCGCGAGGACACCGCAGAGGGTCATCAGGTAGGTGAGCTGGTTGGGCGTCACCCTGGTGTTCACCAGGTAGCGGTCGACCCGCAGGGACACCTCACGCATGTAGAGGCGTCCCATCCAGTGCTCACCGCTGCGCCGGTCCTTCACCCCCGCGGGGTGAACGACGGGGCGGAGTTCAGCTACCGATGGCCTTGACATAGTCGGCGTAGATGTCCTTGATCTGGTCGGTTGTCAGGTCGAGGTGTTCGAGGATCGTGTAGCGGCCGGGCCGGGTCTGCGGAGCGAACTCCACCGCGCGGACGAACTCGTCGTCCGTGAAGCCGATCTCCTGCGGCAGTACCGGCAGCCCGTGCCGACGCAGCACCTCGGCCATGTAGGCCGACTCCTCGTGGGCCCCGCGCAGGTACATCGCGAAGGCCGCGCCCAGTCCGCACTGCTCGCCGTGGGCGGCGGCGCGCTTGGGGAACAGCAGGTCGAAGGCGTGGTTGATCTCGTGACACGCGCCGGAGGACGGGCGGGAGTCGCCCGACACCGACATGGCGATACCGCTGAGGACCAGCGCCTCGGCGAGTACCTGGAGGAAGTCGGTGTCTCCTATACCGCCGGGGTGCCGCAGTACCGCCTCGCCCGCCTGGCGGGCGATCGCGGCGGCGAGGCCGTCGATCTTCTCGCCGTTGACGCGGTTGGCGAGCTCCCAGTCGGCGATCGCGGAGATGTTGGAGATCGCGTCACCGATGCCGGCGCGCACGAAACGGGCCGGGGCCTCGTGGATGACGTCGAGGTCGATGACGACGGCGATCGGGTTCGGCACGCCGTACGAGCCGCGGCCCGCGTCGTTGTCGAGGGTTGCGACCGGGGAGCACAGGCCGTCGTGTGCGAGGTTCGTCGGTACGGCGACCAGGGGCAGTCCGACGCGCGCCGCGGCGAACTTGGCGCAGTCGATGATCTTTCCGCCGCCGAGCCCGACGACCGCGTCGTAGTGGCCGGCCTTTATGTCGCCGGCCAGCCGGATCGCGTCGTCGAGGGTGCCGCCGCCGACCTCGTACCAGGAGGCGCCGGGCAGCGCGGGAGCAAGGCGCTCCCTCAGCCGGGCACCGGAGCCGTTGCTGACCGCGACGGCCAGCTTGCCGGAGTGCGAGATGCGCTCGTCGGCGAGCACACCGGCCAGGTCGTCGAGGGCACCCGCGCGGATGTCCACGACGACCGGCGACGGAATCAGCCGGGTCAGTACTGGCACGCGATCTCCCGTCCGCGGGCGAGATCGTCGTGGTTGTCGATCTCCACCCACTTGACGTCGCCGATCGGCGCCACGTCGATACGGAAGCCGCGGTTCACGAGCTCCTGGTAGCCGTGCTCGTAGAACTGCTGCGGGTCGGTCTCCCAGACCGTCTTCAGGGCGTCGGCCAGCTCGGGGGCGGCGTCTCCCTCGATGAGGGTGACGCCGATGTACTCGCCGGTGGCCTCGGCGGGGTCCATCAGCTTGGTGATCTTCGTCATGCCCTTCTCGGGGTCGACGACGACCTTCATCTCCTCGTCGGCCAGCTGCTTGACCGTGTCCAGGGCGAGGATGATCTTCTTGCCGTCGCCGCGGGCGGCGAGCAGCGTCTTCTCGACGGAGACCGGGTGGACGGTGTCGCCGTTGGCGAGGATCACGCCGTCCTTGAGGGCGTCACGGCCGCACCACAGGGAGTAGGCGTTGTTCCACTCCTCTGCCTTGTCGTTGTCGATGAGGGTGAGCTTCAGGCCGTACTTCTGCTCCAGGGCTTCCTTGCGCTCGTACACGGCTTCCTTGCGGTAGCCGACGATGACCGCGACCTCGGTCAGACCGATCTCGGCGAAGTTGCCGAGGGTCAGGTCGAGAACCGTTGGTTCGCCTTCTATCCCCGCAGGCCCCACCGGCACCAGAGCCTTGGGAAGGCTGTCGGTGTAGGGGCGCAGACGCCGTCCGGCGCCGGCCGCCAGCACGAGGCCGATCATGCGGGTTCTCCTTCATCGTGTACGGCGGGCGCCCCTGCGGACACCCAGAAGCGGATGCTCTCGACGAGCACCACCAGGGCCACGGCCACGGCGAGGGCCGTGAGCGCGACCGTGAACTGCGAGGCGGAGAGCACCGCGGCGAGGACGGTGACGAGCAGCGTCCGTCCTTCGTGCCCCCCGATGGCGCGCACCAGCCAGGCCGGGGGCGCTCCGGCGTTGCCGCGGATGCGGTACACCGTGTCGTAGTGATGGTAGGCGACGGCTGCCACCAGCCCGAAAGCCGCAGGAAGGGCTCCGTTCACGTCCGCTTTGGCTGCCAGTACCAGGACGGTGCCGTATTCGGCGAACCGGAACAGCGGCGGGACCAGCCAGTCGAGGGCGCCCTTGAGGGGGCGGTACAGGGCCTGACCGGCGGTGACGGTGTAGACGACGGCACCGGCGACGGGCGCCCAGGTGACGCCGGAGAAGAGGGACACGGCGAGGACGGCCGTTCCACCCGCCGCTACCAGCAGCGGAGTGCCGAGGCGGGCGCGCGTGGCACGCGCCACGAGGGCGGCGAGCGGGCCGTTGTCCGCGAGGTCGGCCAGCGCCTTCGCCGCCCGGTCCGTGCGCTGCGCCTTCCGCGTCAGGGACCGCAGCACGCGCCCCGCCGTGGTGTACGTCGCCGCGAAGGCGCAGCCGATGAGCAGGGCGTAGAGCGTGATGCGAGGAGTGGTGACCGCCGTCAGCACCGCGATCATCGCCCAGCGCTCACCGATCGGCAGGACGATCATCCGCCGCACCCACACCGTCCAGCCGACGCTGTCGAGCTTGTCGGAGAGCGCGGCCGTAGGGCTCGTGTTGGCCGTGGCGTCGTGGTTGGCCTCGTTGAAGGAGAAGTCGACGACGTGCCGGCAGGTCTGCAGGACCATGGCGCCCAGCGCCAGCGCCCAGACGTCGTCGCCGCCCCGCGCGGCTCCCAGCGCGAGGCCGGCGTAGTAGGCGTACTCCTTGGCCCGGTCGAAGGTGGCGTCCAGCCAGGCGCCGAGCGTGGAGTACCGCAGGGAGTAGCGGGCGAGCTGGCCGTCGGTGCAGTCCAGGACGAACGAGAAGATCAGCAGCAGGCCGGCCGCGACGAACCCGCCCCGGGTGCCGGTGGCCGCGCAGCCCGCCGCGATGAGGGCGGTGATCAGGGAGGCGGTGGTGACCTGGTTGGGGGTCAGGCCCCGGCGGGCGCACCAGCGGGCGATGTAGCGGGAGTACGGGCTGACGCAGTAGGTGGTGAAGAAGCCGTCGCGGGACTTCACGGCCGACTTCAGGCGTACGGCCTCGTCGTCGACGGCGGCGACGGCCTGCCGTGCCTCGTTGCGGGCCTGCGGGTCGGCCGGGACGACGGCGACGAGGCTGCCGAGCTCGGGGCGGTGGACGTCGGTGCCCTCGTCGTCGAGGGCGGTGACGATGCGGTCGGCGAGGCTGTCGACGGCGACTGCCGTACCGCCGCCCGCGGAGTTCTCGCGGGCCATCGCGCGGGTCAGGGCCTGACGTCCGGCCGGCTGGGCCGTCACGGCGCCAGGGATGGCGGCGAGCGGGAAGCGGGGGTCGGTCAGGCCGAGGCGCAGCGCGTGCGGGTGGCCGACGAAGCGGGCGTCGACGACGGCTACCCGCTGGTCGCCGGGCACCTGGGCGAGGAGCGTCTCGGCGTCGGCGGCGTCGGAGGCGACCCGCACGTCATAGCCGAGGGACCGCAGATCGCCCTCGATCTGCGATCCGGGGACCGGCTGACCGGTGAGGATGGCGGTCGACAACCGAACTCACTCCCTGGGTGCCGGCGTGTCCGCGCCGGTCGTGTACGTGGGTGGCGGCGCCCGTTGGCGGTGGCGGCCGGGCGGCGTGTCGGCAGAGGCTATCGGATGGATGGAAGCCGACGTTCACCACCCGTTTGGCAGAGCGATCAACGTGGTTTGCCCAGCGCATGCCGCGATCATCATCGGGGATCCGGGGCCTCGCCCACAAACTCGTACTCACAGACGGGACATCGAGGACATTGGTTCCACCGTCGGCACCCCGACATAGGGTGGGCGACCATGACATGGCTGATCACAGGCGGAGCCGGCTACATCGGAGCACATGTGGCGCGGGCCATGACCGACGCCGGCGAGCGGGTCCTCGTCCTGGACGACCTCTCGGCCGGGCGCCCCGCGCGGCTCCCGGCTCACCTCCCCCTCGTCGAGGGCTCGTCGCTCGACGGTGACCTGCTGAAGCGGGTGCTCGCCGAGCACGCGGTGACGGGTGTGGTGCATCTCGCGGCGCGCAAGCAGGTCGGCGAGTCCGTGGCGGACCCGACGCGCTACTACCGGGAGAACGTGGGCGGCCTGGCCACGCTCCTGGAAGCGGTCGCCGAGGCAGGGATCAGGCGGTTCCTGTTCTCGTCGTCCGCCGCCGTCTACGGCAACCCGGATGTGGATCTGATCACGGAGGACACTCCGTGCGCTCCGGTGAACCCGTACGGCGAGACCAAGCTCGCCGGGGAGTGGCTGGTGCGGGCGGCGGGCCGGGCGCACGGGATCTCCACCGTATGTCTGCGCTATTTCAACGTCGCGGGCGCCGCCTCGCCCGAGCTGGCCGACACCGGCGTCTTCAACATCGTCCCCATGGTCTTCGACCGGCTCACCCGCGACGAGGCCCCGCGGATCTTCGGCGACGACCATCCGACGCCGGACGGCACCTGCGTCCGTGACTACATCCATGTCGCCGACCTCGCCGAGGCGCACCTGGCGGCGGCCCGGCGGCTCACGGAACCCGACGCGAGCGGCGATCTGACCGTGAACATCGGCCGCGGCGAGGGTGTCTCCGTCCGCGAGCTGATCACCGTGATCGGCGAGGTCACCGGCGACGCGCGTCCCGCTGTCGTCAGGGCCCGGCGCCCCGGTGACGCGCCGCGCGCGGTCGCCTGCGCCGCACTGGCCGCCGAGAAGCTCGGCTGGACGGCCCGGCGGGGGGTACGCGAGATGGCCGAGTCGGCATGGCAGGGGTGGCTGCTGCACCACGGCGGCCGACCGGGCGACTGATCATGCAAGGCCCTGACCTGCGGATCGTTTCCGCAGGTCAGGGCACATGACAACGGTGTTCAGTGCCGCGTTGCCCGATACCCCCCGCCCGTAGTTCACTGTGACCCCGGACGGACATTCCGATCGTCGTACGGACCGCGGAAGGGCGGCTTTCTCATGGGGGCTGGGCACGATCACGCGCACGGGCACTCGCACGTGCCGACCAGCGGTACGGCGGCTGCCGCCTACCGCGGGAGACTGCGGGTGGCTCTGGCGATCACGCTCGGCGTCATGGTGGTCCAGATCGTCGGCGGTGTCGCCGCGGACTCGCTCGCCCTGGTCGCGGACGCGGCGCACATGGCGACGGACGCGGTCGGCCTGGGCATGGCCCTGCTCGCCATCCACTTCGCGAACCTCCCGCCGAGCACGACCCGCACCTTCGGCTACGCCCGGGCCGAGATCCTCGCCGCCCTCGCCAACTGTCTGCTCCTGCTCGGCGTCGGCGGCTATGTCCTGTACGAGGCGATCCAGCGGTTCTTCACGCCCGCGGACACCGAGGGCGGCCTGATGATCGTGTTCGGCGCGATCGGTCTGGTCGCGAACATGATCTCGCTGACGCTGCTGATGCGCGGCCAGAAGGAGAGCCTGAACGTGCGCGGCGCCTTCCTGGAGGTGGCCGCGGACACGCTGGGCTCGCTCACGGTGCTGATCTCGGCCGCGGTGATCCTGGCCACCGGCTGGCAGGCCGCCGACCCGATCGCCTCGCTGGTCATCGGCGTGATGATCGTGCCACGCACCTTCAAGCTGCTGCGCGAGACCCTCGACGTACTGCTGGAGTCGGCCCCCAAGGACGTCGACATGAACCAGGTGCGGGCCCACATACTCGCCCTGGACGGCGTCGAGGACGTCCACGATCTGCACGCCTGGACGATCACCTCCGGCATGCCCGTGCTCTCCGCCCATGTGGTGGTGCGCTCCGACGTCCTGAACGCGATCGGCCACGAGAAGATGCTGCACGAGCTCCAGGGCTGCCTCGGCGACCACTTCGACGTGGAGCACTGCACCTTCCAGCTGGAGCCGGTCGGGCACGCGGAGCACGAGGCCCGGCTCTGCCACTGAAACAACCGTACGGTCCGACAAGACGTCAGTACGGACGGAATGCAGCGATCCGGTGGTCGGTGGCGTCCTCATGCCCACGGCGCCCCTTTGTGCGGTTCCGTACCCGCCGCGCCGGGCACGATCAACTGCCGGGAGTGCCGGATTCGTACGGCACACTTGGGGCGCAAGACCGAGGCGAAGGATGGGTATGCCGATCACACCTGCCACCGCGACGCACCGTGCGTCGAACGGCACCGCAGACGCGATTTTGCTGGAACTGGTCGACGAGAACGGTGTGACGATCGGCACCGCGGAGAAGCTCGCCGCCCATCAGCCTCCCGGTCAGCTGCACCGCGCCTTCTCGGTGTTCCTCTTCGACGAGCACGGCCGGCTGCTGCTCCAGCAGCGGGCGCTCGGCAAGTACCACTCCCCCGGCGTCTGGTCCAACACCTGCTGCGGCCACCCCTACCCCGGCGAGGCGCCCTTCGCGGCCGCGGCCCGCCGGACGTACGAGGAGCTCGGCGTCTCCCCGTCCCTGCTCGCCGAGGCGGGCACGGTCCGCTACAACCACCCGGACCCGGACTCGGGCCTGGTGGAGCAGGAGTACAACCACCTCTTCGTCGGCCTGGTGCAGTCCCCGCTGCGACCGGACCCGGAGGAGGTCGGCGACACGGCCTTCGTTACCCCCGCCGAGCTGGCGGAGCGCCACGCGAAGGACACCTTCTCGTCCTGGTTCATGACCGTCCTCGACGCGGCCCGCCCCGCGGTCAGGGAGCTGACGGGCCCGTCGGCCGACTGGTGACAGGACTGACGAGGACTGCTGACGAGGACTGCTGACGAGGGCTAGGGCACGCGCACGGGTTTGAGCGGGACGGCGGCCCAGATCACCTTGCCGCCGCTCGCCGTGTGCTCGACATCGCACACGCCGCCCGCCTCCCGGGTCACCTCACGGACCAGGAGCAGCCCGCGGCCGCCGGTCTGGCCGTGGTCGGCCTCCAGGGCGGTGGGGCGGTAGGGGTGGTTGTCCTCCACCGAGACCCGCAGCCATTCGGCGCCGACGGCGACCTCCACGGCGAGCGTCGGCGACAGCAGCGCCGCGTGCCGGACGGCGTTCGTGACCAGCTCCGACACGATCAGCAGCACTCCCTGCACCAGATCGTCCGAAACCGGTACGCCCTGGCGGTACAGCAGGTCCCGGACGGCGTGCCGGGCCTGCGGGACCGAGGCGTCGACGGCTGGGGCGGTGAACCGCCAGACGCCCTCGTACGGCAGTGGATGCGGCGGCCGCTGGACGAGCGACTCGTCCGCGCCACCTCCTGGGCGTGGGCCGGACCCGCGCCCGTGGTTCTCCATCGTCCGGTCGCCACCCTCACGCTCGATTGTCACCACACGTCGAGTGTTGGTAACGCGCAGGTCCGGACCGTAGAACTGAACACAAGTCACCGAGTATCGAGCGTTTCTGACCGTTGGCGTATGACACGGTCAGTTGTGGGACCGCTCCGACGCCGCTTGTGCCGACTTCACGAACTATTCGGGTTGTACGGGTTTGACGTCACCGCCGTTCCGGCCGACCCCGATCGTCACTCTCGGTGATCAGTTGTTCCGAGACCATGCTCACGACCCGGCGTCCACCGTAGCCGGTGGCGATCAGGCCGAGTCCGTCGAAGAGCAGGGCGAGCGAGAAGAAGGTCCCGATCACGTACTTGCTGCTGCTCGGCCAGTCGGCCAGCACCAGGATGCCCAGGAGCAGTCCGAAGGCGCCCTGCACGAGCGTCCAGCCGAACTGTGGGCCACGCACCACCAGGCTGCCCGCCAGCCGGAACAGCCCGCCGGTGAGGAACAGCAGGGCGGCGAACATGGTGAGCGCCTCGGCCGCCGCCTCCGGGGTGCGGATCACCACCACGCCGGCCGCGATGTTCAGCGCCGCGACCACCACCGCGAGCCAGAAGAAGCTGTCTCCGCGGGCCTGGACCGCGTGCAGCAGCCCCACGGCACCGCCGATCAGCAGCAGCCAGCCGAACAGGATCATCGAGGTCAGGGTGGCGACGCCGGTGTAGACGAGCCCGACGAGACCGGCGAGGACCAGGATCACGCCGAGCGCGGCGAGCCGGCCGAAGCCGCGGTGCAGCCTCGCCGCCTCGCCCGTGGGTCTGGTGGAGCCTTCCATCGGCGCCTCCTCGATCGCCCCCTCCAAGTCCCCTTTGCGCCGGGTCCGTAACTCCGCCCTTCACCCTTCCTGACCGGCCGTTCGAGGCCGCCGGATAGCATCCGGCCCATGGAGCCCCAGCTGCTGCACAGCGTCACCGACTCGGTCGCCACCGTCGTCGTCCACCATCCGGCCAAGCGCAACGCGATGACGGCCGCGATGTGGCGGGCGCTGCCGCCGCTGCTCGGCACGCTGGCCGCCGATCCGGCCGTCCGGGCGCTGGTGCTGACCGGCGAGGGCGGGACGTTCTGCGCGGGCGCCGACATCTCCACGCTCCAGGGGTCGCCCGAGGAGGCGCAGGGGCTGTCCGTGGCAGCCGAGGAGGCCCTGGCCGCCTTCCCGAAGCCGACCCTGGCGGCGATCCGGGGGCACTGTGTGGGGGGCGGGTCCCAGCTGGCGGCGGCGTGCGATCTGCGGTTCGCCGAGGAGGGGTCGCTGTTCGGGGTGACGCCGGCCAAGCTCGGGATCGTCTATTCGGCGTCCTCCACCCGGCGGTTGGCATCGCTGGTGGGGCCGTCCACCACCAAGTACCTCCTGTTCTCGGGTGAGTTGATCGACGCGGATCGCGCACTGCGCACAGGCCTGGTGGACGAGGTGCTGCCCGAGGGCGAACTCTCCAAGCGGGTAACGGAGTTCACCCGGACCCTGGTGGCGCGCTCCCAGCTGACCCAGGCCGCGGCGAAGGAGTTCACGGACGGGCGCACCGACCGCGACGAGCACTGGGCGGAGCAGGCACGCGGAAGCGGCGACACCGCGGAGGGCGTCGCCGCGTTCCTGGAGCGCAGGCAGCCGCGCTTCACCTGGAGCGTTCCTACGTCAGGCTGAAGCGGCTGTTGGTGCGGAACTCCTCGACGAGGTGCGCGGGCGCCTTCTGCGGGGAGCCGGCGTCGTAGGGCGGCTGCGGGTCGTACTCGGTCAACAGCTGGACGGCCTGGGCGTGTTCGTCACCGGCGATCTTCCCGACCAGGGTCAGCCCCATGTCGATGCCGGAGGAGACTCCGGCCGCGGTGATGTACTTGCCGTCCGGTACGACCCGCTCGCCCGTGGGCTCGGCGCCGTACTGCGGCAGGAAGTCGAGGGTGAGCCAGTGCGTGGTGGCACGGCGGCCTTCCAGGAGGCCTGCGGCGGCGAGGAGCAGTGAGCCGGAGCACACGGAGGTCGTCCAGGTACTCGTGGCGTCGGCGGTCCTGAGCCACCGCAGGAGGACCTCGTTCTCGATCTCGGTGAACGTTCCGGGTCCGCCCGGCACCACCACCACATCGGGGTGCGGTACGTCGGCCAGGGCCTTGTCGGCCGTGAGGGCGAGGAACCCGGTGTCGGCGCGCACGGGCCCCGCGGCCTCGGCGACGAAGTCGACCCGTACATCCGGGATGCGGCTCAACGCCTCGTAGGGCCCCACGATGTCGAGGGCGGTGAAGCGGTCGTAGAGGACCATGGCGATCTGCACGGTGCTTCCTTTCGGCAGGGGTATCAGTGGGCCGGTACGGGGTGGAACCGGCGGCGGTACTCGACCGGGGCCGCCCCGAGGGTCTTGACGAAGGCGCGCCGCATGGCTTCCGGGGTGCCGTAGCCGCTGGCGCGGGAGATCTCCTCGACGCCGTCCGTGGTGTCCTCCAGCAGGCGACGGGCATGTTCGAGCCGGACCCGGTCCACGTATCGGCCGGGGGGCATCCCGGTCTCCGCCTGGAAGGCGCGGGCGAAGTGGCGCGGGGAGAGGCTGGCGCGGGCCGCAAGGGCCTCGACGCTCAGATCGGCGTCGGGGTGCTCGGTGATCCAGCGCTGCACGTCCCGAAGGGGCTCGCGCCGGGCGGTCTGGGCGGCGAGCTGGGCGCTGAACTGGGCCTGGTTTCCAGGCCGGCGCAGGAACACCACCAGGTGCCGCGCGATGCCGAGGGCCACGTCCCGGCCCAGGTCCTCCTCGACCAGGGCGAGCGCCAGGTCGATGCCGGAGGTGACGCCGGCGGAGGTGGCCACGTGCCCGTCACGCACGAAGATGGGGTCCGGGTCGACCCGCACCTCGGGGTGGTCCCGGGCGAGCTTGTCGCAGTACGCCCAGTGGGTCGTGGCACGGCAACCGTCCAGCAGTCCCGCCGCCGCGAGCAGGATCGCGCCGGTGCAGACCGAGACCAGACGCTCGGCACGGGGGCCGTGCGCACGCAGCCAGTCGACCACCTCGGGCTGCGGCTCGCGCGTGCCTTCGCCGCCCGGTACGAGGAGGGTGTGCGGGCCGGACACGTCGGCGAGGGCTGCGTCCGGTACGACGGTCAGGCCACTGGACGTGCGGACGGGGCGGCCGTCCAGGGAGGCCGTTCGGATGCGATAAGTGCCCGGCTGGTGCTTCTCGGCCCCCGTGAACACCTCCAGCGGGCCGGTGAGGTCGAGGCTCTGTACACCGTCGAAGAGAACGAAGAGAACGGTTCGCTGCGCCATGCCATCGATTCTTCGGGGCCGGCATCATGACCACAATGACGTGCTCCCCACCTTTCCTGCCATGAGCGCGCACGAGCCCGAGGGAACGTACCAAGCGGTTGGTAACCTCCCTGCCCATGACTGCTGCCACCCTCGAGCCACGTGCCGGCCGCCGCTGCCACAACGTGCTCAACTCCCTGCACGCGACGTCCTACTTCGCCCCCGAGCCGGGCAGGGAACTGGGCGCCCTGGGGATCACACACCCCAGGGCCGTCAACTTCGCGGTGCGGGCGGCCGCGCTGGGGCCGGTCGGCGCGGGGGTGGTGACGGCGACGTTCTACAACTACAAGCACGACTTGGTGGCCCGGCACGTCCCCGCGGTCTGGGCGATCGCCTCGCCCGAGGACGTCCTGGCGGCACGCGCGCGTGCCGTCGACGGGACGCTGCGGCGACTCCTGGGCGAGGCCGTCGTGACGTCCCCGGAGATGGCTGAGGCCGCCGGGCTCGCACTGCGCGCGACCGAGGCGTGCTCCCGCAGCGCGCGGCCGCTGTACTCGGCCCACGCGGATCTGGCGGTGCCCGAGGAACCGCACCTGGCCTACTTCCACGCCACGACGCTGCTGCGGGAGCACCGGGGTGACGGGCATCTCGCCGTACTGATGTCGGCCGGGCTCGACGGGCTGGAGGCCGTCGTCACCCACACGGCGACCGGCAGGGGTATGACGCCGAAGTGGGTGTTCACGACGCGTGGCTGGAGCCAGGAGGACTGGGACGCGGCGTCGGGCCGGCTGCGTGAGCGTGGTCTGCTGGACGATGCGGGCGAGCTGACGTCGGAGGGGGTCGCGCTGCGCGAACGGATCGAATCCGAGACCGACCGGCTCGACCGGGCGCCGTATGAGCACCTCGGGGCGGAGGGGGTCGGACGGCTGACGGAACTCGGGGCGGAGTTCGCACGGGCGGCGGTGGCAGCGGGGGCGTTCCCCCCGGACCTCCTCGGCAGGGCCTGACCCTTGTCGTCAAACGCCGGACGCGCTGAAAAAACGCATCGCATAGCCCGCCCGAGGCGCGGTACCCGGTCCTCAAGCTGAGGAAGAGGAAGGAGTAATCACGTGTTCCGTGCGATCGCAGATGTGCTCCGGCAGACAGGCGGCGCCATCGCCACCGTCGTGACCTTGCCGTTCCGGGCTCTCGCTCGGCTCTTCGGAGGTGCATCGAGCAGTACACGCAGTCGTCGGGCTTGATTCCGACCCGCCGCGACGGGCCACGTCGCCGCCCTGATCCCCGGTTGTCGGTGCCACCTGCCACAATTGCCGCGCAACCTCAGTGAGAAGGCGGGACGGGATCGTGACGACACCCCTCGTAGGGTCCATCGAAGGCAGGATCGCCGCGGAGCTCGGCGTACGAGAGCGGCAGGTGAAGGCTGCCGTGGAGCTGCTCGACGGCGGTTCGACGGTGCCCTTCATCGCCCGCTACCGCAAGGAAGCGACCGAGATGCTCGACGACGCGCAGCTGCGCACGATCGAGGAGCGGCTGCGCTACCTGCGGGAGCTGGAGGAGCGACGGACGGCGATCCTCGAGTCGGTGCGCGAGCAGGGCAAGCTCACCGACGAGCTGGAGGCCCAGATCCGCAGCGCCGAGACGAAGGCGCGGCTCGAGGATATTTATCTGCCGTACAAGCCCAAGCGCAGGACAAAGGCGCAGATCGCTCGGGAGGCCGGTCTTGAGCCGCTCGCCGAGGGCCTGCTCGGCGACCCGACTGTCGAGCCCCTCGCCGCCGCCGCCACCTTCGTCGACGCCGACAAGGGCGTCGCCGACCCCCAGGCGGCTCTGGACGGCGCCCGGGCGATCCTCACGGAGCGGTTCTCGGAGGACGCCGACCTGATCGGCGAGCTGCGCGAGCGCATGTGGGTGCGCGGACGGCTGGCCGCGAAGGTGCGGGAGGGCAAGGAGGAGGCCGGCGCGAAGTTCGCCGACTACTTCGACTTCGCCGAGCCGTTCACCGAGCTGCCCTCGCACCGCATCCTGGCGATGCTCCGCGGCGAGAAGGAGGAGGTCCTCGACCTCGTCCTGGAACCCGAGGAGCCGACCGACGGCCCTTCGTCGTACGAGGGGATCGTCGCCCACAAGTTCCAGATCGCCGACCGCGGGCGCCCCGCCGACAAGTGGCTGACGGACACGGTCCGCTGGGCCTGGCGGACCCGCATCCTCGTCCACCTCGGCATCGACCTGCGGCTGCGCCTGCGCACGGCCGCCGAGGACGAGGCCGTGGGCGTCTTCGCGGCGAACCTCCGCGACCTGCTGCTCGCCGCCCCGGCCGGCACACGCGCCACGCTGGGCCTGGACCCTGGCTTCCGTACGGGCGTCAAGGTCGCCGTGGTCGACGCGACCGGCAAGGTGGTGGCCACCGACGTCATCTACCCGCACGTCCCGGCCAACAAGTGGGACGAGGCGATCGCCAAACTGGCCCGGCTGTCGAAGGAGCACGCGGTCGAACTGGTCGCGATCGGCAACGGCACCGCGTCCCGCGAGACGGACAAGCTCGCCGGTGAACTCATCACCAGGCACCCGGAGTTGAAGCTCACCAAGGTGATGGTGTCCGAGGCCGGCGCCTCCGTGTACTCGGCCTCGGCGTTCGCTTCACAGGAACTGCCCGACATGGACGTGTCGCTGCGCGGCGCGGTGTCCATCGCGCGCCGCCTCCAGGACCCGCTGGCCGAGCTGGTGAAGATCGACCCGAAGTCGATCGGCGTCGGCCAGTACCAGCACGACCTGTCCGAGGTGAAGCTGTCGCGCTCGCTGGACGCGGTGGTCGAGGACTGTGTGAACGGCGTCGGCGTGGACGTCAACACCGCCTCCGCGCCACTGCTCGCGCGCGTCTCCGGCATCACCTCCGGCCTCGCCGAGAACATCGTGTCCCACCGGGACTCCAACGGCCCGTTCACGTCCCGCTCGCAGCTGAAGAACGTGGCGCGGCTCGGCCCGAAGGCCTACGAGCAGTGCGCGGGCTTCCTGCGGATCCGCGGCGGCGACGACCCTCTGGACGCCTCCAGCGTGCACCCCGAGGCGTACCCCGTCGTCCGGCGCATGGTGAAGACGTCCGGTCAGGAGGTGGCCGCGCTCATCGGCAACACGGGCGTGCTGCGGTCGCTGAAGGCGAACGACTTCGTGGACGAGACGTTCGGTCTGCCGACCGTGACCGACATCCTCAAGGAGCTGGAGAAGCCTGGGCGCGACCCGCGTCCCGCCTTCAAGACGGCCACCTTCAAGGAGGGCGTCGAGAAGATCTCGGACCTGGAGTCCGGGATGGTCCTGGAGGGCGTCGTGACGAACGTGGCCGCTTTCGGGGCGTTCATCGACGTCGGCGTCCACCAGGACGGTCTGGCACACGTCTCCGCGCTGTCGAAGACGTTCGTCAAGGACCCGCGGGACGTGGTCAAGCCCGGTGACATCGTCAAGGTGAAGGTCCTCGACGTCGACATTCCGCGCAAGCGGATCTCCCTCACGCTGCGTCTCGACGACGAGGCGGCCGCGCAGGGCCGGCAGGGTGGGCAGGGTGGGGGCGGCGGCGAACGCCGGCAGCGCGGCGGACGCCCGCCGCAGCAGCGTCAGGGCCGGCAGGGTGGGGGCGGCGGAGGCGGCTCGCGTCAGGCGCCGCCGCCTCCGGCGAACAGCGCCATGGCCGACGCACTGCGCCGCGCGGGTCTGGTCGACCCCAAGAAGGGCAAGCGCTGAGAGGACACGCGGGCCCGGGCTCTCCGCCATGACACGGAGGGTCCGGGCCGTTGGCCCGTAGGGTGGCGCCATGCCGATGTCACGCGTCATCACCTGGGAAGTGTCGGAGAGCGAGGGCATCGAGACCGCCTGGGTCGACTTCGACGACGACGCCCTGCGAGGGCGGGGCCGAGCGGTCGGCACGGTTCCGGAGCCGTACTGGATCTCGTACGAACTCGACACGGCCGAGGCCTTCGTGACGCGCCGGCTGCGGGTCACCGTCGAGTCGGCGGGCGGCGTACGCAGGCTCGACCTGCGGCACGACGGAGCCGGGCGGTGGACGGTGGACGGCGAGCACCTGCCCGGCGTCGACGGCGCCCTCGACTGCGACCTGGGCCTGTGCCCGCTCACCAACACGATGCCCATACTGCGGCACCGTCTCCATCTGGCCTCCGGGGAACGGGAGTTCCTGATGGCCTGGGTGTCGGTGCCCGATCTGGCCGTCCTCCCCGCCCGGCAGACCTACACCCACCTGGGCCGGCACCGCATCCGCTTCGTCTCCGACGACTTCCGCCGCGACATCACGTTCGACGAGGAGGGCTTCGTCGTCGAGTACCCGGGGCTGGCGACGCAGCTCGGCGGATCCCGAGGGCACGGCCCGTTGGGCCGAGTGCCGTAGCGCGAGCGGCTGACCGGACGCCGACGGGCGAAGCTGGACGCCCAGCCCGCGAGTCCCGCCGCCGCTCAGGGAGTACCGATGCCGAGCCTCGCCCCACCCCGCCGCCGCTCCCGAGCCGGCCGGGCCGGGGCGCAACGCCGCCGGGCTCGCCCTCTTCCGGTACACGACCCGGTGCGGTGTGGTGCTGGGGCACACCGGCAACACGCTCGGCTACACGCAGCTGATCGCCGCGACGCCGGACGGACGGCGGTCGCTGACCTTCTCCGCCACCACACAGATCAACGAGGCCACGAAGCCCGACCTGCTGCGGAAACTTCGGGCCGTGCAGGAGAACTTCGTGTGCGCCCTGCTGAACCCCAGGCGCTGACACACCCGCCCCCCGAGCACCGGGCCTAGCGTTCGGTCACCTTGCCGTCGGCGACCTCCAGACGGCGGGTGACGCGGACGGCGTCGAGCATCCGGCGGTCGTGGGTGACCAGGAGCAGCGTGCCCTCGTAGGCGTCCAGGGCCGATTCCAGCTGCTCGATGGCCGGCAGGTCGAGGTGGTTGGTGGGTTCGTCCAGGACGAGGAGGTTGACGCCCTTGCCCTGGAGGAGGGCGAGGGCCGCGCGGGTCCGTTCGCCCGGGGACAGGGTGGCCGCCGAGCGCAGGACGTGCTCCGCCTTCAGGCCGAACTTGGCCAGGAGGGTGCGGACTTCCGCCGGTTCGGTGTCCGGGACCGCGGCGCAGAAGGCGTCCAGCAGGGACTCCTCGCCGTGGAAGAGCTTGCGGGCCTGGTCGACCTCGCCGATGAGCACGCCGGAGCCGACGTGCGCCTGCCCCGCGGTCAGCGGGACGCGGCCCAGCAGGGCAGCCAGCAGCGTCGACTTGCCCGCGCCGTTGGCGCCGGTGACCGCCACCCGGTCCGCCCAGTCGATCTGGAGGGACACCGGGCCCAGGGTGAAGTCGCCGCGTCGTACCTCGGCGTCCCGCAGGGTAGCGACCACCGCCCCCGAGCGGGGCGCCGACGCGATCTCCATGCGCAGTTCCCACTCCTTGCGCGGTTCCTCGACGACATCCAGACGCTCGATCATGCGCTGGGTCTGGCGGGCCTTCGCGGCCTGCTTCTCGCTGGCCTCGCTGCGGAACTTGCGGCCGATCTTGTCGTTGTCGTTGTTCGCCTTGCGCCGGGCGTTCTTGACGCCCTTGTCCATCCAGGAGCGCTGCATCTGTGCCCGGTCCTGGAGGGCGGACTTCTTGTCGGCGTACTCCTCGTAGTCGTCGCGGGCGTGCCGGCGGGCCACCTCGCGTTCCTCCAGGTAGGCCTCGTAGCCGCCGCCGTAGAGGTTGATCTGCTGCTGGGCGAGGTCGAGTTCGAGGACCTTGGTGACGGTGCGGGTGAGGAACTCGCGGTCATGGCTGACGACCACGGTCCCGGCACGCAGACCGCCGACGAAGCGCTCCAGGCGCTCCAGGCCGTCGAGGTCGAGGTCGTTCGTCGGCTCGTCCAGCAGGAAGATGTCGTAGCGGGACAACAGGAGCGAGGCCAGCCCCGCGCGGGCCGCCTGTCCGCCCGACAGGGACGTCATCGGCTGGTCCAGGTCGACCGCCAGTCCCAGCGAGTCGGCGACCTCCTCGGCCCGCTCGTCGAGGTCGGCGCCGCCCAGGTCCAGCCAGCGCTCCAGGCTCGTGGCGTACGCGTCGTCCGCGCCGGGTGCCCCTTCGACGAGGGCCTGCGTCGCCTCGTCCATCACCCGCTGGGCCTCGGCGACTCCGGTGCGGCGGGCCAGGAACGCCCGGACGGTCTCGCCGGGACGCCGCTCGGGCTCCTGCGGGAGGTGGCCCACGGTCGCGGTCGGCGGGGACAGCCGCAGCTCGCCCTCCTCCGGTACGAGCAGCCCGGCGAGCAGCCGCAGCAGCGTGGACTTGCCCGCGCCGTTGGCCCCGACCAGCCCGATCACGTCGCCGGGCGCCACGACGAGGTCGAGCCCACTGAACAGGGAACGGTCACCGTGTCCGGCGGCGAGATTCTTGACGACGAGGGTTGCGGTCACAGGGAGCGATCCTAATGCGCGCGCTCCCTCGGACGCGTCGGCGTTTCCCGGCGCACAAGATCGCCGGGGCGGGCAACGCCCCCAAGGGGCGCGGGGCTGTATCGATGTGCGGCTCCGCCGCGTGGGCGCGACCAGCCACGACGGACCGGCAGACGCGTGACGGGACGACGGGGCACCCCCTCTCGCGACACCGAGCCGACCGCTACCGCGCCATGGCCTCCACCAACACACTCCCCGACGTGCGAGCCACAACGAACGACTCCCCTTTCACGGCCCGCGCATCCAGCGCGATCCGATGCCGCCCCGCCTCCAGCACCCCGTCGAACACCTCATGCGCATGGGTCCGGTACAGCCGGTCGACGCGATACGCGGTGAGGCGAACCCGGCACCGCGAGGTGACCTCGACCCCCGCCTCCCCGTCGGCGGCCACCAGCCGGATCAGCCGGCGCTGTTCGGCAGGGCTGCGGTCCAGGGCGTGTTCGATCTGCGCGACCAGCAACGGCACGATCGGCGCGAGGCCGTCGACGTACGCCACCTCGACCCCGGCGTCCGTGAAGGCGCGGCGTACGGCGGCGCGCTGCTCCACGCCGATGCCGCGGCCGAAGGCGACGGCGCCGTAGGTGCGCAGTTCGTCGGCTGCGACTCCGCTCACGTCGTGGGTGATCTCGGCGCCGATGCCGATGGTGCGCAGGGCGGCGGCGAGCTTGGCAAGGACGGCGACGCGGGCGCCGATGAGGAGTACGCGGCGCCGCGGCGCCGCGGCGTCGCGGTCGAGGAGGGAGCCGAGCGCCGCGCGGTACTCGGCGGCGCGGAAGCGGAAGGGGCCGATGCCGTGGTAGCCGTTGAGCTCCAGGTCGGCGTGTTCGTCGGTCTGCCAGGCGAAGTCCCGCCAGATGTAGTCGTCGCCGTCCTGGTCGATGAGCGCGGTGACCGCGCCGCAGGCGAGGTCCTCGCAGTCGGGGCATCCGTAGATGACGTACCGGCCGCCTGGAAGCGGGGCCTCCGCCTCCAGGAGCAGGCTGCGGACCTGGGCGGTGAAGATGGCGGGCGGGACGTCGGAGGCCAGCGGGGAGACGGCGTCGAGGTCGGAGAGCTGGAACAGCAGCGGGCGTCCGTCGACGATGAAGTCCACGAAGTCCCGGTGCACCTGGTAGTCACCGTTGGCGAGGACGCCACCGGCACGCATCGCCGGTGCCAGGCCGAAGGTCGCGTACTCGGCAGACATGGTGTGAGTATCCCCAGGACGGGACCGATATGAGCGCGGCATGACATATTCCGCTCATCGTCCCGGCTCCACCTCAGGGATTGCCGGGGGCGCGTTGATGGACCTGGGGGCGCAGGAGGCCGTCCTGACGCCTTCTCCGCCCCCAGGTGCCCCGGTCAGCCGTGGTCGTGGCCCAGTGGGTCGCCCTCCGTCTCCGTGCCGGGGCCCGGACCGACCCTGATCTCGAAGTCGCCGTCGTACCTCTTGTGGCCCTCGATCACGGCGAGTTCGACGGCCTCCGAACCCATCTCGTTGCGCACGATGATCGGGTCCCGGCGCAGGTCGCGCATGAGGGCGACGCACATGCCGATCATCACGAGGACGAACGGCGCCGCGGCCAGGATCGTGAGGTTCTGTAGGCCGGTGAGCGCGTCGCCCTGGCCGCTGCCGACGAGGAGCATGATGGCGGCGACGGCTCCGGTCACCACACCCCAGAACACGACGACGAAGCGGCCGGGTTCCAGGGCTCCCTTCTGGGAGAGGGTGCCCATCACGATGGAGGCGGCGTCGGCTCCGGAGACGAAGAAGATGCCGACGAGGATCATCACCAGCAGGCTGGTGGCGGTGGCGATGGGGAACTCCTGGAGGACGCCGAAGAGTTGGCCCTCGGGGGTCTCCTCGCCGCCGAGCGCGCCGCCCTCCTTCAGCTTCATGGCCGTACCGCCGAAGATCGCGAACCAGATCAGGCTGACGGTGCTGGGCACGAGGATGACGCCACCGACGAACTGGCGGATGGTGCGGCCGCGGCTGATCCGGGCGATGAACATGCCGACGAACGGCGTCCAGGAGATCCACCAGGCCCAGTAGAAGACGGTCCAGCTGCCGAGCCAGTCCGCGACGCCCTCGCCGCCGCTGGCCTCGGTGCGGCCGGCGAGCTGGGGCAGGTCGCCGAGGTAGGCGAAGATCGAGGTGGGCAGCAGGTCGAGCACGATGATCGTGGGGCCCGCGATGAACACGAAGAGCGCGAGGATCAGGGCGAGCACCATGTTGGTGTTGGACAGCCACTGGATGCCCCGCTCGATGCCGGAGATGGCGGAGGCCACGAAGGCGAGGGTCAGCACCGCGATGATCGCGACGAGCAGGCCGGTGCTCACGTCGTCCATCCAGTCCAGTTCCTGGAATCCGGAGCCGATCTGGAGGGCGCCCAGGCCCAGGGAGGCCGCGGAGCCGAAGACGGTGGCGATGATCGCGAGAATGTCGATCACCCGGCCGCCGGCGCCGTTCGCGTGCTTCTCCCCGATCAGCGGGGTGAAGACCGCGCTTATGGTCTGGCGCCGGCGTTTACGGAAGGTGCTGTAGGCGATGCCGAGTCCGACCACCGCGTAGATCGCCCAGGGGTGCAGCGTCCAGTGGAAGAGGGTGGTGGCCATCGCCGTCTCCATGCGTTCGCCGGAGTTGGCGGGGTTCGCGCCCGGGGGCGGGGTCGTGTAGTGCGAGAGCGGCTCGCTGACGCCGTAGAACATCAGGCCGATGCCCATGCCGGCGCTGAACATCATCGCGACCCAGGAGACGGTCTTGAACTCCGGTTTCTCGCCCTCGGCGCCGAGGTGGATGCGGCCGTAGCGGCTGATCGCGAGCCACAGCGCGAACACCACGAAGCACGAGGCGGCGAGCATGAAGGCCCAGCCGCCGTTGTGGATCAGGCCGTTCAGCATCTTCGTGGACACGCTCTCCAGCGAGTCCGTGGCAGCCCAGCCCCAGATCACGAAAGCCACGGTGATGGCGGCGGTGACGCCGAACACCACTCGGTCTGTGCTGGGGTGGCCGGAAACGTCCGACGGACCTTCCCGGCCACCTCTCTTCTTCAGATCCTCAGTCATCTGCGGCACCTTCCCCGGTGAACGGTGGATACGCCGGTTCCACGTCGTCTCCCAGGACCTACCACAGATCCCGTCGATCTCAGCCGTTTGTGCAGTGGGTGTCGGGTTGACCGGCCGTGATGCGGTACGGGGCGCGCTCGTCGAGGAGCAGCGGGACGAGGTTGCGCAGGGACTGGCGGAGCGGGACCAGGGCGCCGGTGGAGGTCGCCCTGGACTTCACTCCGTGCAGCGCCAGTTCGTCCTTCACCTGCCGGTACTGGTCGGTGGTGAGCCGGTAGCCGCAGGGCGGGTCCTGGATCACCTCGGCGGGCTCGGGCTCGTCGTTGTCGGCGCCGCCGACGTAGACGGGCCCGGTGTCGGCGAAGCCCGCGAGACGGGCCGTGCCGGTCGCCGTCTCGACCTGTCGGCGACGGACGTCGGTGAAGTCGAACAGGCCGTCCAGCGCGGCCAGTTGGGAGTACACCCGACGCCGGTTGTTGAGCGATGCGTCGGCCTTCTCCTCCTCGGTCAGGGGGTCGACGCGGCTCTCGATGAGCAGGCCCACCGAGTGCTTGATGCCGGACATGTTCCGCAGAATGCGTTCCTGTCCGTCACCGGCGACCTGCTTGATCGGTTCGCCCGTCACGGGGTCGGTCCAGATGCCGTACGTGCCCGTCGAGTAGCCGGAGCCGGTCGCGGCGGGGCGCACATAGGCCCGGGACAGGGTCTGCGCCTCGTCGTGGACGTGCGCGTCCGTGTTGAGGTTGCGCGGCCACAGGTCGAACAGGTCCTTGTCGTAGTACTGCGGTGTTGCGCCGTACTCGTGCAGGTCGTAGATCACGTCGGGGCGTTGGTCGCGGACGACCGCGGCCATGGCGCGGCCCTCGGCGGTCCGCAGCGCGAGGTGGTCGCGGTTGATGTCCACGCCGTCGCTGTTGCCCCGGGTGTCGGCGGCCCGGCCGTCGGGGTTGGCGGTGGGCACGACCAGCAGGGTGGTGCGCTCCAGGAAGCGCCGGGTCTGGCGGTCCTTGGCGTAGGCCAGATCGCGGACGGTGGAAAGACAGGCCTCGCGGCCGGACGGTTCGTCGCCGTGCTGGCTGCACACCAGCAGCACCTTGTTCGGGGCGGGGCGGGTGCCGATCCGGACCAGCTGGAGCGGACGGTCCTGCTTCGTCGTACCGACGCGGGTGACGGAGACCCGGTCGCTCGCCCTGTCGACGGCCCTGAGGAAGCTCTGCTCCTCCTGCTGGCTGGTCCAGCGGGCGCCGTTCGACTGCTCGAAGCCGGTGCGGGGCGGGGAGTCGGCCGCCTGGGCGGGCACCGCCACGAGGGACGCGGCGAGGGCCCCGGCGGCGAGGGTCAGGGTGCGGGTTCGGGTACGGGTAGGGGTACGGGTCACCGGCCTCCCTCCGGGATGCGCTGGGCGGTGCGCGGCGGGGCCACGCCGTCGAGGGGCCTGGTCTCGGGAGTCGCGGCGACGGATCCCGCCGTGGCGCGGGCGAAGGCGTGGGCGCCGCCCACCAGCGGGACGCGGGCCTTCGTGCGGGAGAGGTCGACGGTGAGGGTCGGCTTGGTCGACGGCGGGTCGATCAGGTCCTTGTCCGTTCCCGCGACGATCAGGGCGAGACGGTGGCCGGCCGGGACGACGTGGTCGGTGGCCGCCAGGTCGAGGGTGATCGTGTACGCCTTGCCCGGGGTGAGCGGTACGCCCTTGCGGTCCGAGGCGTAGTTCCCCAGGTCGGCCCAGCCGCGGCTGACGACCGTGTAGTCGACGTCGGCGGTCTTGGCCTTCGTCTCCTTGAAGCAGGCGCTGTCGCCGGTGGTGCTCAAGCCCCAGCAGGTGCGGTCGGTGAGCGTGCTGATGCCCTCACCGCTCACCGCGTAGTCGCGGATGGTGTCGGGGCCGAGGTCCACGAGCACGGCGGAGAGGTGTGCCGTCGAGGTGGTCGGGGTCGCGGTGACGGTGACCTCGGAGGAGCCGGACAGACGCAGGTCACGGGTGAGCGGCTTGGTGATGAAGCCCGCCTTGTCGGGGGTGGACCGGTCGATGTGTGCGGCCCAGTCGGTCTCGCCGCGCTGCGGGTCGTCGGTGAAGGTCTCGGTGCCCTTGCCCTGACGCAGGCCGAGGGTGCCGACGCCGGCCTGGCTGCCCTGGGCGGGGCGCAGGGTGGTCGTGTCGGTGCCGCGCGGCGGCCAGACCTTGGAGGTGACCCACTGGTCGGGGTGGCGTTCGATGTCGGCCATCGGCTCACGGTCGATGCCGTTGTCGTAGCCGAGGAGTTCGTGGTCGAACCAGCGGTGCAGGGTCTCGACCCACTCGGCGCGGCGGAAGTCGAACGGGTCGACATGGCCGGTCTGGGAGAGCCAGATCTTGCGCTCGACGCCGTTCTTCGCGAGGGCGTCCCACCACTGGCCGACGTGCTTCATCCGCACGTTGAGGTCCTGCATGCCGTGGATCAGGAAGACGCTGGCCCTTACCTTGCGGGCGTCCTTCACGTAGTCCCGCTCGGTCCACAGGGGCGTCCAGTCGCCGGTGCGCGGGGCCCCGTCGACGAGCTTCTGCTGGACAGCGGCGCACTTGGCTCGGGCGTCGGGGCTGTTGACGTAGTCGGACAGCGCGTCGGGGCCGGAATCGTAGAGCGGGGCGCCCTGCTGGAAGTAGTAGTCGTACCAGGACGAGATGGCGCTGATCGGGACGATGGTCTTCAGGCCCTCGACGCCGGTGGCGGCGACGCCGTTGGCGATGGTGCCGTCCCAGCTCTTGCCGATCATTCCGGTGCGGCCGTTGGTCCAGGTCGCTTGGGCCTTGGTGGTGCCGGTGCGGGTCGTGTACGCCTTGGCGCGGCCGTTCAGCCAGTCGACGACGGCCTTCGCGGAGAGGATGTCGGAGCGGCCGCCGACGTCCACGCAGCCGTCGGAGCGGTTGGTGCCGGCGAGGTCGACGCCGACGAAGGCGTAGCCGCGGGGCACGAAGTAGTTGTCGTAGAACAGCGGCATCTGTACGACGTCGCCGTTCGCGTCGTACGTCTTCTTCTGGCTCTCGTTGCCGCGCCCGCAGCAGGAGTAGTAGGGGCTGGCGTCCATGACGACCGGCACCTTGCGGCCCTGCGCGGCCGCCTCGCGGGGCCGGACGACGTCGACGGCGACGCGGTCGTGCCGGCCGTCGCGGTCGAGATCGAGCCCCGTGTCCACCCATACGGCCTCGCGGATGGCGTTCTCGTACGAGTAGACCGGCTTGCTCTCCCGCGGGACGGCGGCCTGCGCCGCGGCGGGGGCGAGGAACGTGGCCAGCAGGGCGGCTGTGGCCGCCGCCGCGAGCTGTCTGAAGATCGTGAAGCGCATGCGTTTCGGCATGCGCGGACGGTACATCGGTGAACTCCTGTGCAGAAGAGGGCGGCTGATGGCGTATGAGGTCCGGTGTGGCCGATAAACGCCCCTGGGGCGGGTCCGCCCATTGCGGCCGAATGGCGATCGTGTGACAGCGGTGGTCATGGACACATCGGAGCCACAGGTACTGAATAGGCTCCGGACAGACTTCGGGCCCCTACGACTTGGAGCTTTCGTGCACCGCAGAATCATGGCGCCGGGCGCGCTCGCAGCCGCCTCTCTGATGCTGGCGATCCCGGCGTCGGCCGCGACCCCCTCCCCCGGCGCTCCGGGCATCGGCGACCCCTACTACCCGGCCTACGGCAACGGCGGATACGACGTCTCGCACTACGACCTCCGGCTGAAGTACCAGCCGGCCACGGACGAGTTGGAGGGGACGGCGACGCTGCTGGCGAGGACCACGCAGGATCTGTCCCGGTTCAATCTGGACTTCCTCCTGGACGTCAGCGAGGTCCGGGTCAATGGCGCGAAGGCGTCGTTCGTGACGTCCGGCGAACATGAGCTGGAGATCACACCGAAGGCCCCCCTGGCCAAGGGCACGGCCATCACGGTCGTCGTGCGCTACCGCGGTGTGCCGTCGTCGAAGGAGGCGTACGGCGGCTTCACCAGCTGGCACCGCACTCCGGACGGCGGCGCCGCGGCGAACGAGCCCGAGGCCGCCTGGTGGTGGTTCCCGAGCAACGACCACCCGCTCGACAAGGCGACGTTCGACGTGTCGGTGCAGGTCCCGGACGGTACGCAGGCCATCTCCAACGGCACGCTCCAGTCGACGAGTTCACGGCTGGGCTGGACCCGCTACAACTGGCGCTCCGACAAACCGCAGGCGACGTATCTCGCCACGCTCGCGGTCGGCAGGTTCGACGTGACCACGGGGACGAGCGAGAGCGGCATTCCGGTCATCAACGCCTACAGCAAGGACCTGGGCGACAAGGCCGGTGCGGCGAAGGCGAGCATCGAGCGGACCGGGGAGATCGCCGACTGGCTGAGCGAGTACTTCGGGCCGTACCCCTACAACGCGCTCGGCGGGTATGTGCCGAACACCGACACCGGGTACGCACTGGAGACGCAGACCCGGCCGTACTACAGCCCGCGGAACTTCGCGAACGGGTCGAACACCAACATCGTCGTCCATGAGCTGGCCCACCAGTGGTACGGCGACCTGGTGTCCGTCAAGGGCTGGAAGGACATCTGGATCAACGAGGGCTTCGCGCGGTACGCGCAGTGGCTGTGGTCGGAGCACGAGGGCGAGGGGACGGCGCAGGAGATCGCCGACTACGTGTACGCCTCACGTGCGGCCGACGATGCCTTCTGGCAGGTGCGGCCCGGTGATCCCGGGCCGGAGAACCAGTTCCACCTCGCGGTCTACGACCGGGGTGCGCTGACGCTTCAGGCGCTGCGCAACGAGATCGGTGACGACGCGTTCTTCGCCATCCTCAAGGGCTGGCCGCAGAAGTACGCCCACGGCAACGCCTCGGTGGCCGACTTCCAGCGGTACGCCGAGGAGGTGTCCAGGAAGCCGCTGGCGGCGCTCTTCGGCACCTGGCTGTTCCAGCCGTCGAAGCCGGGTGCTGCCGCGGCTCGGGCGGCGTCGGTTGCGAAGGTGGCCGGGGTCCCGGTGCAGCCGAAGTCCTGGAAGAAGATCGCTGCGACCAATGACGTGCACGAGCACGAGCACAAGCGCGATCACGAGCACGAGCACGAGCGCTGAGTGCGCCGCTGGATGCGCGGCGTCATGTCGTCGGGCGGCTGCCGGCTGCGTCGTGGTTGATCGCGCAGTTCCCCGTGCTCCTCAGGGGGTCGCAGTGCGCCCGAGCAGTTCGTTCGGCCCTATTGCATCCGTCTCTGTCGACGGCACTGTGCACGCGTGGGCGCCGGCGATCGTGCCGTACAGGGCGCTGCGGCGGGGGGTCTCGCGGTTCAGCCAGGCGTAGAGGAACGCGGCGGCGAAGGCGTCGCCCGCGCCGTTGGAGTCCACCACCGGCGCGGGCGGTGTCGCGGCGGGTACGTGGATCAGCTCTTCGTCGGCCAGTACGTACGCGCCCTTCGCGCCTGCCGTGGCCACGACCACCTCGGCCCGGCCGCGGTCGGCGATCCGGCGCATCGTCCGCTCGGGGTCGGCCAGTGCGGAGGCGGACAGGAAGACGACGTCCGCGGCCTGTGCGAACGGCTCGTGGTACGGGTTCTCGCCGTCCCAGTCGTGCAGGTCGGTGGAGAGCGTCGAGCCCGACTCGCGCAGGAGCGGCAGTGCGTGGGCGCAGGGCTGGGTGATGGTGACGTGGACGTGGCGGCTCGCCTCGGCCAGGGCGCGCAGCGTGGCCTCCGGGAAGCGGTCGTCGACGTGGGCGCGGCTCGTGTCGTACAGCGACAGCCGCCTGCCGTCGGGGCCGACGAGGTTGACGGCACGCTTCGTCCCCGCGGGCTGCGGGATCGCGGTGAGCGCGATGCCCTTCTCGCGGTGCAGGGCGCGGACGAGATCCCCCTCGGGGTCGTCACCGAGGAAGTCGAGGTGATGGGTACGCAGCCCGAGGGCGCTCAGACCGATGGCGACGAAGTCCCCGGTCTGACCGGCGCGGGCCTGGATCCCGCTGTCGATCATGTAGCTGTCGGCGTACGGGAGCGGCAGCTCGGGGACGTACACGATGGTGTCCACCCCGGCCCCGCCCAGCACGAGCACGTCGATGTCGCGGCTCAACCTGCGCCCTCCCCATGGTCGTAGACCGTGACGGCGATCCCGCGTCGCACCAACCGCTCGGTGATCAGCGGTTCGACACGGGACCACTTGCCACCGGCCAGCCCACACCCTATGCGCGGCATGTGCACGGACGCGCCGAGTTCGGCCGCCTTGTCGGCCAGCCGTGCCAGGGCCGCCTCGATCGCCTCGTAGCGCACGGGCACACCCTTGCTGCCGGTGCGGATCCCGCGCTGCCCGACCATGTTGGCCACCCAGACGTACGGCTCGACCTGGACGAACTGCACCGCGCCCAGCCCGAAGTCGTTAGCGGCGCGCTCGCGGTGCCATGCGCGGTAGGACTTCTCCGGCTGCGGCCAGCGGCGCGATATGGCCAGGACGAAGCCCTTCCCCCATCCCCCTATGTCGTTGCAGACATGGGCGATCACCTTGACGCCCTTCACCGACGGAACGGTGGCGTCACCCCGGATGTAAGTGATCTCCGACATGACGCCACCGTAGAGGCCGCCACTGACAACGGCCTCCGAATACTTCGTGCTACTTCGTGAGGTCGGCCAGCTCCCGGTCCTCCGCGCGGGCGACCCGGCGGCGGACCGCGAACCAGCCGCCGACCAGCATCAGGGCGATGACCGGGATGAGGAGGAGGGTCTTGCGGCCGACTTCGGGGTCGTTCCACATCAGGCCGAGCACGGCGACCAGGAAGGCGATGGTCACGATCTCGGTGACCGGGCTGCCCGGGAGGCGGAAGCCGGGCCGGGTGACCAGGCCCGCCTTGGCGCGGCGGACGAAGAGCAGGTGGCAGATCATGATGATCACCCAGGTCGAGATGATGCCGAGGGAGGCGACGTTCAGCACGATCTCGAAGGCCTGGCTGGGCATGAGGTAGTTCAGGCCGACGCCGAGGACGCACACCGCGCAGGTGAGCAGGATGCCGCCGTACGGGACCTGGCTGCGGTTCATCCGGGCCGTGAACCTGGGCGCCGAACCCGCCATCGCCATCGAGCGGAGGATGCGGCCGGTGGAGTACAGGCCGGAGTTGAGGGAGGACATCGCGGCCGTCAGGACCACCAGGTTCATCACGTCGCCCGCGCCCTCGACGCCGATCTTCGACAGGACCGTGACGAAGGGGCTCTCGTCGGCCGAGTAGACCGAGCCGGGCAGGAGGAGGGCGAGGAGGACGACCGAGCCGACGTAGAAGAGGCCGACGCGCCACATGATCGAGTTCACCGCGCGCGGGACGACCTTCTCCGGCTCGGCGGTCTCGCCCGCGGCGACGCCGACCAGCTCCAGCGCGGCGTACGCGAAGATCACGCCCTGCATGACGAGGACGACGGGCATCAGGCCGTGCGGGAGGACGCCGCCGTGGTCGGTGATCACGTCCAGGCCCGGGGTCCGGCCGCCGACCTCGTGCTGGGTGGCGAGCAGGAAGATGCCGACGAACATGAAGGCGACGAGCGTCGCGACCTTGATGATCGCGAACCAGAACTCCATCTCGCCGAAGATCTTCACCGAGATCAGGTTCACCGCCAGGACCACCGCGAGGGCGGCCAGGGCGAGCACCCACTGCGGGATGTCGGTGAACAGGCTCCAGTAGTGCGTGTAGAGCGCGATGGCGGTGATGTCGGCGATACCGGTCGTCGACCAGTTCAGGAAGTACATCCAGCCGGCGACGTACGCGCCCTTCTCGCCGAGGAACTCACGCGCGTACGACACGAAGGAACCGGACGACGGGCGGTACAGGACGAGCTCGCCCAGCGCCCGGACCACGAAGAAGGCGAAGATGCCGCAGACCAGGTAGGCGATCGCGAGCGCCGGGCCCGCGTTGTGGAGGCGGCCGCCGGCGCCGAGGAAGAGGCCGGTGCCGATGGCCCCGCCGATGGCGATCATGTTGACGTGGCGGGCCTTGAGGTCCTTGCTGTAACCGGCGTCGCCCGCGTCCGCGGGCATCTGGGCCGCGTCGCTGCGAGGTGCGGCCACGGCCGTGTTCACGGCGTCCTTGCTCACGGGTGGTACCACTCTCTGGTGCGCCCGAGCGGGTCTCGCTTCGGGTGTCCGGACGTGCGTATGGCCTGCGCCCTCGGTAAAGGCGCAGACCAAGGGGTCACCTTCCCCCAGAGCACGCGGCTCACGCGGTGGCACATGTCACAGAGCGTTAATTCTCACACGGCACTTCCGCACCGTCCTCGTCGTCACCTGAGGTGTCACAGCACTGGTGAGACAGCGATACTGCTGCACATGACGACCGGCACGGAGGAGACGACCCTCACGATCGACGAGCTGGCCGCGCGGGCGGGCGTGACGGTCCGCACGGTGCGGTTCTACGGCACGAAGGGGCTGCTGCCGCCGCCGGTGCTCGGTCCGCGCAGAGTGGGGCACTACGGGCGGGACCATCTGGCCCGGCTGGCGCTCATCGAGGAGTTGCAGCAGCAGGGGATGACGCTCGCCGCGATCGAGCGGTATCTGCACCAGTTGCCGCCGGATCTGGACGCCCATGACCTCGCCATCCACCGGGCCGTGGTGGCGTCCTGGGCGCCGGACGCCGTGGAGACGGTGACGCGGGGGGAGCTGGAGCGGCGGGCGGGGCGGGGGCTCGGCGACGAGGACGTGGAGCGACTGGTCGCGATGGGGGTGGTCGAAACGGGCGGCGGTGCCGATGGTGGTGGCGGTGACTGTCGCGTCGATCTCGGGCTGCTGCGGCTCGGGGTCGGGCTGCTGGACGTGCCGCTGTCACAGGAGGCGATCCTCGCGGCGCGCAAGGTCCTCATCGAGCACTCGCGTGCCGTCGCGCATGAGTTGTCACAGCTGTTCCGTGGGGAGGTATCGGAGCGTGCCGCGCAGGATGTGCGGTCGTTGTCCGCGTCCATGCAGCCTGTGGTGGTGCAGGCGCTGTTGACGACTTTTCAGCGGTCGTTGCGCGAGGAGTTGCGGGAGTGGCTGGGCGGCATGTCCGAGGAAGACGGCTCCCCCTGACAGTTCCTCGCCCCCGCCGCCCCTACCCGTCCCGTCCCTGGGGGCTGCGCCCCCAGACCCCCGCATCGGCCCTGCGGGCCTCGTCCTCAAACGCCGGACGGGCTGAAATACCCAGCCCCTCCGGCGTTTGAGGAGCGGGGTCTGGGGCGGAGCCCCAGAAGGACGGGACGGGTAGGGGCGGCGGGGGCGAGGAAAAGCCCCGTCGCGCCCGGCGTCATGCGTCGCCGAAGCGCTCCCCCTTCTCCGCCTTCTCCACCAGCAACGCCGGCGGAGCGAACCGCTCCCCGTACCGTTCCGCCAGCTCACGCGCGCGGGCCACGAAGCCGGGGACGCCGCCCTCGTAGCCGTTGATGTACTGGAGGACACCCCCGGTCCAGCCGGGGAAGCCGATGCCGAAGACGGAGCCGATGTTGGCGTCGGCGACGGACGTCAGGACGCCCTCCTCCAGGAGCCGGACCGTGTCCAGGGCCTCGGAGAACAGCATGCGTTCCTGCATGTCCCGGAAGGGGATCTCCGCGCCCTCGCGGGTGAAGTGCTCGCGCAGGCCCGGCCACAGGGCGGCACGCCTGCCGTCGGCGTCGTAGTCGTAGAAGCCCGCCCCACCGCTGCGGCCCTCGCGGCCGAACTCGTCGACCATACGGTCGATGACGGCCTCGGCGGGGTGGGACGTCCAGGTGCCCCCCGCCTCCTCCACGGCCCGCTTGGACTCGCCCCGGATCTTGCGCGGGAGGGTGAGCGTCAGCTCGTCCATCAGGGAGAGGACCTTGGCCGGGTAACCGGCCTGGGCCGCCGCCTGTTCGACCGACGCGGGCTCGATGCCCTCACCGACCATCGCCACGCCCTCGTTGATGAAGTGGCCGATGACACGGGAGGTGAAGAAGCCGTGGGAGTCGTTGACGACGATCGGCGTCTTCCTGATCTGCCGGACCAGGTCGAAGGCCCGGGCCAGCGCCTCGTCCCCGGTCCGCTCGCCCTTGATGATCTCCACCAGCGGCATCTTGTCGACGGGCGAGAAGAAGTGCAGTCCGATGAAGTCGGCCTGACGGTCCACACCCTCGGCCAGCACCGTGATCGGCAAGGTCGACGTGTTGGAGCACAGCAGGGCGTCCGGCTCGACGATGTCCTGGATCTCCTGGAAGACCTTGTGCTTCAGCTCCGGGTTCTCGAAGACGGCCTCGATGACCGCGTCGCAGCCGGCCACGTCCTGCGGGTCGGCCGTGGCGGTGATGCGGGCGAGGAGCGCGTCGGCCTTCTCCCGGGTCGTACGGCCCCGCGACACCGCCTTGGCGCACAGCTTCTCGGAGTAGCCCTTGCCCTTGAGGGCCGCCTCCAGTGACACGTCCTTCAGGACGACGTCGATCCCTGCGCGGGCGCAGGAGTATGCGATGCCCGCGCCCATCATCCCGGCGCCCAGGACGGCGACCTTGCGGACCGGGCGGGACTCGATGCCCTTGGGGCGGTTGGCGCCGGAGTTGACGGCCTGGAGGTCGAAGAAGAACGCCTGGATCATGTTCTTGGAGGTCTGGCCCGCCGCCAGCTCCACGAAGTAGCGGGCCTCGATGACCTGTGCCGTCTCGAAGTCGACCTGGGCGCCCTCGACGGCGGCCGCGAGGATGTTGCGCGGGGCCGGGTAGGGAGCGCCGTTCGTCTGCTTGCGCAGGGTGGCCGGGAAGGCGGGCAGGTTCGCCGCGAACTTGGGGTTGGCGGGCGTGCCGCCGGGGATCTTGTAGCCCGGCTTGTCCCAGGGCTGCTGCGACTCGGGGTGGGCCTCGATGAAGGCGCGGGCCTTGGCGAGCAGTTCCTCCTGGGTGGCGGCCACGTCGTCGATCAGGCCGTTCTGGAGGGCACGCTGCGGGTTGTACTGGGTGCCCTGGAGGAGGACCTTCAGCAGGGCGTCGGCGATGCCGAGGAGGCGGACGGTGCGGACGACGCCGCCTCCGCCCGGCAGCAGCCCGAGGGTGACCTCGGGGCAGCCGATCTTGGAGCCGGGTGCGTCGAGGGCGACGCGGTGGTGGCAGGCGAGCGCGATCTCGTAACCGCCGCCCAGGGCCGCGCCGTTCATCGCGGCGACGACCGGCTTGCCCAGGGTCTCGATGCGGCGCAGGTTGCGCTTGATGGCCAGGCCGCCGTCGAACAGCTCCTGTGCCGTATCGGGCGTGACGCGGATCAGGTCGCGCAGGTCGCCGCCGGCGAAGAACGTCTTCTTGGCGGAGGTGATGATGACACCGCGGATGGTGTCCTTCTCCGCCTCCAGCCGGTCGGTGATCACGGCGAGGGAGTCGCGGAACGCCTGGTTCATGGTGTTCGCGGACTGGTTGGGGTCGTCGAGGACGAGGGTGACGACGCCGGCGCGGTCCTGTTCCCAGCGGATGGTGGTGCTCTGTGTCATGACGGGGGTCTCCGTTGAAGTCTCTGAAGTCTCTTGGTTCCGCCGGGTGTTCAGATGCGCTCGACGATCGTGGCGATGCCCATGCCGCCGCCCACGCAGAGGGTCGCGAGGCCGTACCGCTTGTCCTGGCGCTCGAGTTCGTCGATCAGGCTGCCCAGGATCATCGCGCCGGTCGCGCCGAGCGGGTGGCCGAGGGCGATGGCGCCGCCGTTGACGTTGACCTTGTCCAAGGACAGGCCCATGTCCTTGACGAACCGCAGGACGACCGCCGCGAAGGCCTCGTTGATCTCGACGAGGTCGATGTCGTCGATGGTCAGCCCGGCCTTGGCGAGCGCCTTGCGGGTGGCGGGCGCGGGGCCGGTGAGCATGATGGTGGGCTCGGAGCCGGAGACGGCGGCGGAGACGATCCGCGCGCGGGGGGTGAGCCCGTGGCGGTCGCCGACCTCCTTCGAGCCGATGGCGACCAGGGAGGCGCCGTCGACGATGCCGGAGGAGTTGCCCGCGTGGTGGACGTGGTCGATCTTCTCGACCCAGTGGTACTTCTGGAGGGCCACGGCGTCGAAGCCGCCCAGGTCGCCGATGTCCGCGAAGGACGGCTTCAGCTTGGCGAGGGAGTCGGCGGTCGTACCCGGGCGCAGGTGCTCGTCGTGGTCGAGGACCGTCAGGCCGCTGCGGTCCTTCACGGGTACGACGGAACGGTCGAAGCGGCCCTCCTTCCAGGCCGTCGCCGCCCGCTCCTGGGAGAGCGCCGCGTACTCGTCGACGTCGCGGCGCGAGAAGCCCTCGATGGTGGCGATGAGGTCGGCGCCGATGCCCTGCGGCACGAAGTTCACGGCGAGGTTGGTCATCGGGTCGTTGAACCAGGCGCCGCCGTCCGAGGCCATCGGCACCCGGGACATGGACTCGACGCCGCCCGCGAGGACGAGGTCCTCCCAGCCGGAGCGCACCTTGGCGGCGGCCAGGTTGACGGCCTCCAGGCCCGAGGCGCAGAAGCGGTTCTCCTGTACGCCGGCCACCGTGTCCGGCAGCCCGGCGGCGATGGCGGCGATGCGGGCGATGTCGGAGCCCTGGTCGCCGACCGGGCCGACGACGCCCAGCACGATGTCGTCGACGGCGGCCGGGTCGAGGCCGGGGAAGCGGTCGCGGATCTCGTGGATGAGGCCGACGACGAGGTCGATCGGCTTGGTGCCGTGCAGGGCGCCGCCCGCCTTGCCGCGGCCGCGCGGGGTGCGGATCGCGTCGTACACGTACGCTTCGGTGCTCACAGGGAAGCCTTTCGAGGGTGAGGGTCTGCCTAGCGAGGGTGAGGGTCTGCCTAGCAAGGGGGATTGGCCGGGCAAGAGAGCCTCAGCCGAGCAGGGAACGGCCGATGATCTCCTTCATGATCTCGGTCGTCCCGCCGTAGATGGTCTGGATACGGCCGTCGGTGAAGGCCCGGGCGACGGGGAATTCGCTCATATAGCCGTAGCCGCCGTGCAGTTGGAGGCAGCGGTCAGCGACCCGCTTCTGGAGCTCGGTCGCCCACCACTTGGCCATGGAGGCGTGCACGGCGTCGAGCTCGCCGTTGTCGTGGTCGGCTATGCAGCGGTCCAGGAAGGTGCGGGTGACGGCGCACTCGGTGGCCATCTCGGCGATCTCGAACCGGATGTGCTGCTTGGTGGCCAGTGGCCGGCCGAAGGCCTCGCGCTCCTTGACGTACTCCGTGGTGATCTCCAGCAGGTGTTCGGCGGCGGCGATGGCGGAGACCGCGATGCTCAGCCGCTCCTGCGCGAGGTTCGTCATCAGGTGGACGAAGGCGCCGTCGAGGTCGCCGAGGAGGTTCTCCTTGGGCACGCGGACGTCGCGGAAGAACAGCTCGGCGGTGTCCTGCGCCTTCTGGCCGATCTTGTCGAGGTTGCGGCCGCGCTCGAACCCGTCCATGCCTCGCTCGACGACGAGTAGGGACAGGCCGTGGGCGCCGCCCTCGGGGGTCGTCTTCGCCACGACGATCACCAGGTCGGCGAGGATGCCGTTGGAGATGAAGGTCTTGGAGCCGTTGAGCACCCAGTGGCCGCCGTGGTCCTCGGCGTGGGTGCGGATGCCCTGGAGGTCGGAGCCGGCGCCGGGCTCGGTCATGGCGATGGCGGTGATCAGCGAGCCGTCGCAGAAGCCGGGCAGCCAGCGGCGCTTCTGCTCGTCGGTGGCGAGCGAGGTGAGATACGGGCCGATGATGTCGTTGTGCAGGCCGAGGGCGAGGCCCGGGGCGCCCGCGCGGGTGAACTCCTCGGCGAGGACGGCGCTGTAGCGGAAGTCGGGGGTGCCGCCGCCTCCGTACTCCTCGGGGACGGCGAAGCCGAGCAGGCCCTGCTTTCCGGCCGCGCGCCAGGCGTCGCGGGAGACGACGCCGTCCTTCTCCCACTGCTCGTAGTACGGCAGCACCTCCCTGGCCAGGAAGCTGCGCACGGTGGCGCGGAACGCCTCGTGCTCGGGGGCGAAGATCTGCCGCTTCATGCGAGGCCCTTCGTCGCGGGGCCGTCCGTGCCGGCGCCCTTCATCAGGTCGGGTACGTCCCAGTCGCGCGCCACGTCGGCGGTGTCCGCGCCGGGCTGGGCCGGGCCGGTCCGTACGGCCGTCGGGGTCGCGGAGAAGCGGGGCGCGGGGGCCGGCTGGGTGATGCCGCCGTGGTCGGTGAAGGTGCCTCGGGCGGCGAGGTGCGGGTGGTGCGGGGCCTCGCGCAGGGACAGGACGGGGGCCACGCAGGCGTCGGAGCCCTCGAAGACGGCCGTCCACTCGTCCCTGGTGCGCGACTTGAAGCGGGCGGCGACCGCCTCGCGCAGTTCGCCCCAGCGGGACCAGTCCTTGCGGGCGTCCGCGTGCTCCTCGATGCCGAGCAGCCGCAGGAACTCGGCGTAGAACTGCGGCTCCAGGGCACCGACCGCCATGTACGTCCCGTCGGCCGTCTCGTAGGTGCCGTAGTAGGGGCAGCCGCCGTCGAGGAGGTTGGCGCCGCGCCGGTCCTGCCAGCCGCCGGCGGCGAGCATGCCGTGGATCATCGCGGCGAGGTGGGAGGTGCCGTCGACGATGGCGGCGTCCACGACCTGGCCGGTGCCGGTCGCGCGCGCGTGATGGAGGGCGGCGAGGACGCCGACGACGAGGTAGAGCGAGCCGCCCGCGTAGTCGCCGACCAGGTTGGCGGGGACCGCGGGTGGTTCGTCGGGGCTGCCGATCATGCCGAGGGTGCCGGTGAGCGCGATGTACGCGATGTCGTGGCCGGCGCGGTCGGCGAGCGGCCCGTCCTGGCCCCAGCCGGTCATACGGCCGTAGACAAGCTTCGGGTTGCGGGCGTGGCAGGCCTCGGGGCCGACGCCGAGGCGCTCGGCTACACCGGGGCGGTTGCCCTCGATGAGGATGTCGGCGCGGGCGGCGAGGTCGAGGACGCGCGCGGGACCGTCGGGGGACTTCAGGTCGACGATCACCGAGCGCTTGTTGCGGTTGGTGATGTCGTACGCGGTGTCGATGGCGAGTCCCGTGCCGCCGGGCCGGTCCACGCGGACGACGTCGGCGCCGAGGTCGGCGAGGAGCATGGCGGCGAACGGGCCGGGCCCGATTCCGGCCAGCTCGACCACGCGCACGCCGGTGAGCGGGCCCTGTTCTGGCGTCGTCGCCATCCTGCCCCCAGGGGTATGACACAACTGCTGTAACACCAGCGATGCTAAGAACATGCGCCGACGGACACAAGAGCAAGCGCTTAGGAAGTTACCCGCCGGAAGCCGGTCCGCGAACCGGTGCGGTACGGGTCAGTGCGTGTCCAGCTCCGCTATCAGCCGCTTCGGGGCGATGGTGCGATAGCTCTCCTCCACCCAGTCGCAGAGCAGCTCGGCCGTCGGGGCGCCCTTCTGCTCCAGCGGGATGCTGACCCAGCCCGCCTTGCCCAGGCCGTAACCGGCGGGTTCGGCGCCCGGGCAGGTCAGGGCGTGGGCGTGCGCCGCCTCGTCCTTGAGTTTGACCGTGACGCCCAGCGGATAGCTGCCGTCGTCGACGCCGAGGAAGACGAACACCTTCTTGTTGACCTTCGCGACCGTCTCGCCCCAAGGGTGCTCCTCGACGGCACCCGGCATCCCGAGCGCGAACTCGCGCACTTTTTCCCACTTCTTCAGGGCAGACCTGGGCACGGCCACCGCTTACCTCCGGGCTCGTCGTCGGGCTCCGCACCCCTCACGCTAGCCTCGGCCACCGACAACGGCGCGTGCTGCGAGACCGAGGGGTGTCATGACCAGGCTGAACAGGGCGGATCGCCCGTACGACGTCGTCCTCTTCGGAGCGACGGGCTTCGTCGGGATCCTCACCGCGGAGTACCTCGCCGCGCAGGCACCCGAGGGGCTGCGCTGGGCGGTCGCCGGGCGCAGCAAGGAGAAGCTGGAGCGGCTGCGCGACCGGCTGCCGGGCGGCCCGGGGGTCGGGGTGCTGGAGGCGGATGTCTCGGATCCGGCCTCGATGCGCCGGCTCGCCGAGCACGCGCGCGTGGTGGCCAGCACGGTGGGGCCGTACGTGAAGTACGGCGAGGACCTCGTCGCCGCCTGCGCGGACGCCGGCACCGACTATCTCGACCTCTGCGGTGAGCCGGAGTTCGTGGACCTGACGTACGTCCGGCACGACGCACGCGCGCGTGAGACGGGCTCGCGGCTGGTGCACGCCTGTGGTTTCGACTCGATTCCGCACGACCTGGGCGCGTACTTCACCGTCCAGCAGCTGCCGGAGGGCGTGCCGCTGACGGTGGACGGGTTCGTGACCGCCGACGCCATGTTCTCCGGCGGCACTTTCGCTTCGGCGCTCAACCAGTTCTCGCGCGGGCGCCAGATGCTCTCCGCCGCGCGTGACCGGGCCCGCCACGAGCCACGGCTGATGGGGCGTCGGGCACAGGCGCCGACGGGTGCGCCCCGGTTCGCCAAGGAGGTCGGCTCCTGGGCGGTGCCGCTGCCGACGATCGACCCGCAGATCGTCAAGCGGTCCGCGCGGGCCCTCGACCGGTACGGCCCCGACTTCCGCTACCGCCACTACGCCGCCGTACGGCATCTGCCCGTCGTGCTCGGCGGGGTCGCGGCGGTCGGCGCGCTCGCCACGGCCGCCCAACTGCCGCCCGCCCGGCGCTGGTTGTCCGGCCGGCTCAAGCCGGGCGAGGGGCCGGGCCCGGAGAAGCGCGCGAAGAGCTGGTTCTCGGTCCGCTTCGTCGGTGAGGGCGGCGGCCGGCGTGTCTTCACGGAGGTCGCGGGCGGTGATCCCGGCTACGGGGAGACGGCGAAGATGTTCGCCGAGTCGGCCCTGTCCCTCGCCTTCGACGATTTGCCGTCCACGGCCGGTCAGGTCACCACGGCGGTCGCGATGGGGGACGCGCTGATCGAACGGCTGCGGCAGGCGGGCATCACCTTCCGGGTGGCCGCGACCCGCTGAAACCGGCCCTGCGCGACCGGCGGGACGGGCCCTACAAGGTCCATCCCGCCACGGTGAAGATCATCCCGCCGATCCAGGCGAGCCCTGCCACCACGGCGAGAACCAGCGCGGCCGTCACGGCGCGCTCGACGGGACGGTCGGGGTCGGCGAGGGGCTTCGGGGCACGGTGCGTCGTCATGCGTCAGAGCCTGCCGATCACGGCGGGCGGTGACATCCGTACGGGTACTCAGACGACGTACTCAGCCGGGCTGTACGTCGGCCTCATCGGCCCTCGCCACCCGCCGGCGGCCAGTCCCCCAGCGCTTGCGCCATCCGCTCCCGCACGGACGGGTCGGGCGCGCAGGTCGCGAGCCGGACGGCGACGGGGCCGATCTGCCAGCCCGCGTGATGGTCGAAGAAGGGAGCGGGCCCCGCCTCGTTGTGGGCGACCTTGCCGACCAGCTCCGCGAGACGGAGCAGGAGCCGCTGCTGCTCCGTCGGGTGCTCCCATGCATCGTGCCCTCGCCCGCGGACCAGCTCGAACACCTCGCGTCCACGGCTCCATCGAGCGCGGTCGGCCGCGAGTTCCACCGCGGCGTCGATCTCCGGGGTCCGACCCAGGCTCTCCGCCGCTGCCGCGAGCACCCGCCCCGCCCAGCTCACGGGCAGGGGCTGGCGCTCGAACACGGAACGCCCCCAGGTCCGGGCCGGGTCGGCCGCGGCTCGGGCGGCGAGTTCCGGTCTCGGGCCGGTCGCGTCCTTCAGTGCCTGCCGGCACAGGGAGTCCGCGCGGCGGGTCGTCTCCGGGAGCCGGTACGCGGGGGTCAGGGCGAGGGTGTGGGCGCAGGCGTTGTCGAGGCTCACCCGGTGGCCCACCGAGACGAAGACCGGCTTGACGGCGTCGCGGGTGCGCAGGGCGCGGCCGACTTCCTCGGCGCCCGCCATGAGGGGCGCGGAGGAGCCACGCGCGGCGGCCGGATCGTCGTAGGTGAAGGTGAACGGGTTCTTGGCGACGCCGATCGTCGGCAGGCCGGTGAGGACGCCGAGATGGCTGGCGAGGCCGAAGCGGCGGGGGTGGGCGAGGCCGTAGCCGTCGCAGACGACCAGGCCTGGCGGGCAGGGCAGGGCGGCGAGGGCGGCCAGCACCGTGGGGATCTCGCGGAAGGCGAGCAGGCCGGGGACGTACGGGAAGGAGATCCGGCCGACGGCCGTGGCCTCGGCGACGACATCCAACGTGGCCGCGTCGAGGACGACCGCGGCGGCCGCGACCACGTCCCGTTCGTCGTCGTAGGCCACGTCGACGCCGGTCGCATGGCCGGATCCGGGCGGTGGGCCCGGCTCGTCGAGCACCACCCGCTCCCGGAGTTCGTCCTGGACGGCGCGGGCTTCTTCCTCGGTCGCGGGCCAGCCCGCGGGAATGCTTACGGTCGTCATCGTGGGCACGAGCGTACGGGGACGGGGCCGGTCACGGCGGGGCCAGGGGTAGGCTCGCGATCATGTTCGTGCTGGAGCTGACCTACACCGCCCCGACCGAGGACGTCGACGCCGTGCTGGAGGCGCATGTGGCATGGCTCGACGAGCAGTACGAGCAAGGGGTGTTCCTCGCGTCCGGACGCAAGAACCCCCGCGACGGCGGGGTGATCCTCGCCGTCGCGGAGAACCGCGGGCGCATCGAGGAGATCGCCGCGGGGGATCCGTTCGTCACGGCCGAGGTGTGCGCGTACCGCATCACCGAGTTCGTCGCCACGAAGACGGCGCCGGGGCTGGAGCGGTACCGCGAGACGCCCGGCTGAGGCGCTCGGCTGAGGCGCTCGGCCGGGGCGGTCGGTCACTTCCCGCCCAGCGCCTGCTTGAGCTGGCTCTTGTTCATGTCCGAACGCCCGTGGATGTTGCGGCGCTTGGCCTCCTCGTAGAGCTGGTCGTAGGTGGGTCCCTGGGAACCCTTGCCGGACCGCTGGCCGCCCCGCTTGCCCGAGGACATGTCCTGGGTGGACGTACGGCTGGCGGACTTCGACTCGCCCGACCGGGCTCGCTCCTTGTTCACCGTCCGCGCCGCGATCTCCTTGGCACGGCCTGTGCTCTCGCCCCGGTCCTTGGCGCTCTCCTTGATGTGCTCGTACTGGCGTTCCCGCTTGGGGCTCGAACCGCGTGGCATGTCGGGTCACTCCTCTCGCAGTCGGCGCCCGAGTACCCACTTTCGGCGTCAGCTCTCCAGGCGGGCGACCCGGCCCTTCTCCCCCGCGGCCCAGCAGCCCAGGTCGGGCGTGCAGTCCACGGTGTCGTACGAGCCGGTGTCGACGGTCCGCCAGGTGCGACCGCCGTCGGTGGTCAGATCGGTGCCGGTGGGGCCGACCGCGAGGGCGGCGGTACGGCTGTGCGGGAGCCAGGCGACGCCGGAGCGGTAGGCGGGCGGGTGCGTGGCGGCGGGCTGCCAGCCCCGGCCTGCGTCGCGGGTGTGTGCGGCGGCCTGCGGGGAGGCCTGGTCGGGGCGGTAGTCGCCGCCGACCGCCAGGCCGTGCGTGCGGTCGCGGAAGGCGAGGGCGAAGACGCCACGGGCCGGGTCGCCCGCGGGGATCGGTGTGTCTGCGGCCGTCCAGGTGAGCCCTCGGTCGCGGGAGTGCAGCACACGCGCGCGTGCGGCGCCGCCGGTGGCCAGCCAGACGTCCCTGGGCCCGGAGCCGACGAGGCACTGCCCGCTCGCCGCGAAACCGGCCTCGCCCTCCAGCGCGGCGGGCATCCCGTCGGCAGGCAGCACCTTCCAGGAGCGGCCGCCGTCGCTGGTCGACAGGATGCGGAACCTGCCGTCGACCGGGTCGCTCATCGCCAGTCCGTGGCGGCGGTCGAAGAAGGTCATGCAGTCGTAGAAGGCCCGCGCGTCGGTATTGCGGAAGGACTCCGTCCAGGTCGCGCCGCCGTCGTCCGTGCGGTACACGCGGGACGCCTCGCCCTCCCCGATGGCCAGCACCACCGCGCGGCGCGCGTCGAACGCCTCGACATCCCGGAACTGAAGCTCGCCGGCGCCGGGCGGCGAGACGTTTCGCCAGGTCGTGCCGCCGTCGGTGGTGCGCAGGACGGTGCCCTCCGTTCCGGCCAGCCACGCGGTGTTCCGGCTGACCGCGGACAGTCCCCGGAAACGCACCTCGGGGGTTGCGGTGTCCTTGAGTTCCCAGTGCGGCGCCCGGCGCTCCGCTTCGTGCGCCTGCGCGGGTACGGCCGTCAGCGCTGCCAGCGCCGCCCCGCAGGCCACCCCCGCGGCCACTGTCCGAAACGTGTGCCCCGACCGTCGCGTGCTCCCCGAACGCCTCATGGCGGGCGAAGCTAGCCGACCGCCCCGGCGGCGTCCAGATGGCCCCCCGTCACAAGTGACTTTCCAGGCACAGGAGGACGAACGCGTCACCCGCGTGCATGAAGGCGGTGACGGAGGTCACTCGCTCTTCAGGTGCACGGATTGGCTGATTCCATCGTCTCTACCAGTGCCCGGTCTCGTCCGCCCGGATGTTCGTCCAGCCGTCACAAGGGAGCAAGGCGTTGTCCACCGTCATCGAGCAGCCCGTTGAGGCCCGTCTCGTCGCCGCCGCGCCGCGGATGTCCAGCATTCCGGCGACCCTGCACTACGACCGGAGCGACCCGTTCGCCGTCCGCATGACCTTTCCGGCTCCGGCGACGCTGGAGGGCGTCGAGGTCTGCTGGACCTTCAGCCGGGAGCTGCTGGTGGGTGGCCTGGAGAGGCCCGAGGGGCACGGTGACGTTCGGGTGCGGCCGTATGGGTTCGACCGTACGGTGCTGGAGTTTCACGCGCCCGAGGGTACGGCTGTCGTGCATATCCGGTCGGGGGAGGTTCGGCGGTTCCTGGAGTCGACGAGCGAGCTCGTGCCGATGGGGTTGGAGCATCTTCAGCTGGACCTGGACCGGGATCTGGCGGAGCTGATGCGGGACGCTTACTGACGGGGCGGGCAGGCCCGACAAGCGGCTCGCCTTAATTCCGTTGACACCCTCTCGTCGCCTCCATACCGTGGACAACGGTCCTGTTGCCGTCGATTGGAGAAGGACGTTGCTCGTCTGAGGTCCTGAGACACCGCGCCACACCTGAGGTGTGTTTTGCGCTGCGTGCGACCTCGGCGTTCGAGCCGTCCTCCGGAGCAGGGCTCTTTTCGTTCCCCTGAAATCCCCCGAGGCCTCCCCCGTTGGTCGCCGGTGTCTCGATACGCGTTTGCCCTTGATCGCTTCGAGCATCCGCGGAGGCCCGTATGTCTACTTCCATCACCTGTACTTCCCTTTACTTCACCTGGCCTGACGGCACTCCCGTCTTCGAGGGCCTCGACGTCTCCTTCGGCCCCGGCCGGACCGGGCTGGTCGGCATCAACGGGTCGGGAAAATCAACCCTGTTGAAGCTCGTCGCGGGTGAGCTCGCGCCGGCCGACGGTGCCGTGCGCGTCGCGGGCGAGGTGGGGTATCTCCCGCAGAACGTGACGCTCGACACCGGCCTGAAGGTCGACGAGGCTCTCGGGATCGCGGCTCAGCGGGCCGCGCTGCACGCCATCGAGGCGGGCGACGTGGCCGAGGAGCACTTCGAGACCGTCGGCGACGACTGGGACGTGGAGGAGCGCGCCGTGGCCACCCTCGGTGAACTCGGTCTCGGGCACGTCGAGTTGGACCGCACCATCGGTGAGGTGTCGGGCGGCGAATCGGTGCTGTTGCGACTGGCGGCGCTGATGCTGCGCCGGCCGGACGCCCTGCTGCTCGACGAGCCCACCAACAATCTCGATCTGTACGCCCGTCGGCGGCTGTACGCGGCCGTGGCGTCCTGGCCGGGGGTGATGGTGGTGGTCAGCCATGACCGTGAACTCCTGGAGCTCGTCGACCAGATCGCCGATCTGCGGGCCGGGGAGGTCACCTGGTACGGCGGCAACTTCTCTGCGTACGAGGAGACACTCGCCACCGAGCAGGAGGCTGCCGAACGCATGGTGCGCGTCGCCGAGGCCGATCTGAAGAAGCAGAAACGCGAACTGGTCGATGCCCAGGTCAAGTTGGCCCGGCGGAAGCGGTACGCCCAGAAGATGTACGACACCAAGCGCGAACCCCGGGCCGTCATGAAGCTGAGGAGCCGCGCCGCCCAGGTCTCCGCGGGCAAGCACCGCATCATGCACGAGGAGAAACTCACCGAGGCCAAGGAACGGCTCGACGAGGCGGTGGAGGCCGTACGGGACGACGACGAGATCCGCGTCGACCTGCCCTACACGGCCGTACCGCCGGGGCGGACCGTCCTGACGATGCTGGACCTGAAGGTGGCGTACGGCGCGCGGGTGACCGGTGGTCTCGATCTGCGCGGCCCTGAGCGGATCGCGCTGATCGGGCGCAACGGCGCGGGCAAGACGACACTGCTGCGGACCGTCGCCGGGGAGCTGGAGCCGGTGTCGGGCGAAGTCGAGGCCCATGTGCCCCTGCGGTTTCTGCCGCAGCGGCTCGACGTGCTGGACGGTGAGCTGAGCGTCGCCGAGAACGTGGCCCGGTTCGCGCCGGGCGCCACCAACAACCGGGTCCGGGCGCGGCTCGCCCGCTTCCTGTTCCGGGGCGCCCGCGCCGACCAGAAGGCGGCGACGCTGTCCGGCGGCGAACGTTTCCGGGCGGCCCTGGCCGCGCTGATGCTGGCCGAGCCCGCGCCGCAGCTGCTGATGCTGGACGAACCGACGAACAACCTGGACATGGCGAGCGTGCGGCAGCTCACCACGGCCCTGGAGTCGTACGAGGGGGCGCTGATCGTGGCCAGCCACGACCTGCCGTTCCTGGAGTCGATCGGCATCACGCGCTGGCTGATGATGGAGGAGGGAGAACTGAAGGAAATCACGCCAGAAACTGTCGGGTATCCCGTCTAGCTTCGGCTTCATGCCCGATTTCACCTCCGGATTCACGCCCGCGCTCACGCCCGGGTTCATCACCATCGGCGGAGCGCGTGAGAACAACCTCAAGGACGTCTCCCTCCGTATCCCGAAAGGCCGGCTGACCGTGTTCACCGGCCTTTCGGGCTCGGGGAAGTCGTCGATCGTCTTCGACACGATCGCGGTCGAGTCGCAGCGCCAGCTCAACGAGACCTTCCCGTGGTTCGTGCGCAACCGGCTGCCCAAGTACGAGCGCCCGCACGCGGAGGCGCTGGAGGACCTCTCCCCCGCGATCGTCGTCGACCAGCGGCCGGTCGGGGGCCACTCGCGGTCCACGGTCGGCACGATGACCGACGTCTACTCGGTGATCCGCGTGCTGTTCTCCCGATACGGCAACCCGAGCGCCGGGCCGGCGACCGCCTACTCCTTCAACGACCCCTCCGGCATGTGCCCCGAGTGCGACGGTCTGGGGCGGACGGTACGGCCGGACTGGGATCGCATCCTCGACCCGGGCCGGACGCTGGCCGACGGCGCGGTCCGCTTCCCGCCGTTCGCGGCGGGCACCTGGCAGGGGCAGGCGTACACGAACAGCGCCGAACTCGACCCGGACAAGCCTGTCGGGCGGTTCACCGCCGCCGAGCGGGAGTTCCTGATGCGCGGCCGGCCCGGCAGCAAGGTCACCGTCAGCGGCAGCGGCGGCACCTGGACCACCGACTACGAAGGTCTCGCCACCCGCTTCGAGCGGCTGTATCTGAAGCGGGACCTGTCAGCGATGAGCCAGAAGACCCGCGATCTGGTGCGGGAGTTCCTCGTGGAGGGCAGCTGCCCGGTCTGCGAGGGGGCCCGGCTGAACGCGGCGGCGCTCGCCACCCGCATCAACGGCCTGAACATCGCCGACTGCACACATATGCAGGTCACGGACCTGATCGCGGTACTGAAGGACATCGACGACCCGGTCGCCGGACCGATCGCACGGGCGGCCGTCACCGCCCTCGAACGCATCGACGCCATCGGCCTCGGCTACCTCAGCCTCGACCGCGAGACGTCCACGCTCTCCGGCGGCGAGGGACAGCGCCTGAAGACCGTGCGCCACCTGGGTTCCAGCCTGACCGGCATGACATACGTCTTCGACGAGCCCAGCGTCGGACTGCACCCGCGCGATGTCGGCCGTCTCGGCGATCTGCTGCTGCGGCTGCGCGACAAGGGCAACACCGTGCTGGTGGTCGAGCACGACCCGGACGTCATCGCACTCGCCGATCACGTCGTCGACATGGGGCCGGGGGCCGGCGCGGGCGGCGGACGGGTCGTGTTCGAAGGGACGCCGGGCGAGCTGGCCGAGTCCGACACGGTGACCGGGCGGTGCCTCGGGCGGCGTACGGTGCTGAAGCGCGACGTCCGCGCGGCGGGCGGTGGGCTCTGGGTGAAGGGCGCCGGCCGGCACAACCTGCGGGACGTGACGGTGGAGTTCCCGGCCGGGGTGCTCACCGTCGTCACCGGGGTCGCGGGATCCGGGAAGAGCACGCTGGTGGCGGAGTTCACCGCCGCGCACGCCGACGCCGTGGTCGTGGACCAGTCGTCGATCGGGATCTCCGCGAGGTCGACTCCGGCGACGTACCTCGGAATCATGGACACGGTTCGGAAGATCTTCGCGCGCGGGACGGGCGCCGAGCCGGGGTTGTTCAGCTTCAACTCGTCCGGCGCGTGCGGAACCTGCGAGGGCCGCGGGGTCATCCACACCGACCTGGCCTTCATGGATCCGGTGACGACGACGTGCCACGACTGCGAGGGGCGGCGCTTCAGGGACGAGGTGCTGCGGCTGACCGTCGACGGCAGCTCCGTCGCGGACGTACTGGAGATGACGGCCGGTCAGGCACTGGAGTTCTTCCAGGACGCGGGCGTACGGCGCCGACTGCGCGCCCTGCGGGACGTGGGGCTGACGTATCTCACGCTCGGCCAGCCCCTCTCCACGCTCTCCGGCGGTGAGCGTCAGCGCATCAAGCTGGCGACCCGGCTGCACCGCACAGGGGCGGTGTACGTCCTCGACGAACCGACGACCGGACTGCACATGTCGGACGTCGACGCGCTGCTCGGGTTGCTGGACCGGCTGGTCGACGCGGGGAACACGGTCGTGGTGGTCGAGCACAACCTGGACGTGGTGGCGCACGCCGACTGGATCATCGACCTGGGGCCGGACGGAGGGCGCGACGGGGGCCGGGTGATCTTCGAGGGAACCCCGCGACAGCTCCTCGACGCAGCCGGTTCCTTCACCGCCGAGCATCTCAGGAGGGCCACAGCCTGACCACGGGGGTTTTGTACGGGCGGGTAACCCCTGCATGATGGCGGGTCGGTGCCCCATGCATCATGGCGCCGACACCTGCCACCGATCCGGAGATCCCTCGTGCCCAGCAAGAAGGCCCTCGTCCGTCGCCCCAGCCCGCGCCTCGCCGAAGGGCTGGTGACGCACATCGACCGGGAGAAGGTCGACGTCGACCTGGCGGTCGAGCAGTGGGAGGGGTACGTGGAGGCCCTGCGGGGGCACGGCTGGGAGACGATCGAGGTGGACCCGGCCGACGACTGCCCGGACTCGGTGTTCGTCGAGGACACGGTCGTCATGTACAGGAACGTCGCGCTGATCACCCGGCCCGGCGCCGAGTCCCGGCGCGAGGAGACCCTCGGCGTCGAGGAGGCCGTCGCCTCGCTCGGCTGCTCGGTGAACTGGATCTGGGAGCCGGGCACGCTGGACGGCGGTGACGTGCTCAAGGTCGGCGACACGATCTACGTCGGCCGGGGCGGCCGTACCAACGCGGCCGGCGTCCAGCAGGTGCGGGCCGCCTTCGAACCGCTGGGGGCGCGGGTCGTCGCCGTGCCGGTGAGCAAGGTGCTGCATCTGAAGTCGGCGATCACGGCGCTGCCCGACGGAACGATTCTCGGCCGTATCCCGCAGCTGGACGCCCCGTCGCTGTTCCCGCGCTTCCTGCCGGTGCCGGAGGAGTCCGGGGCGCATGTGGTGCTGCTCGGCGGCGGCAAGCTGCTCATGGCCGCGAGCGCGCCGAAGACGGCGGAGCTGCTCGCGGACCTGGGTCATGAACCGGTGCCGGTCGACATCAGCGAGTTCGAGAAGCTCGAGGGATGTGTGACATGTCTCTCGGTCCGGATGCGTGATCTGTACGCCTGACGCCCGGAGCGGAACACTCTTTCAACCCCGGGACCTGCGGGTCCTGGGGCTTTTCGTGTACCCGTGGAGTCGGGGCAGAAGGGCCGCTGATCAGGGGTCTTTACATCACTCTTAACCTACGGCTTCGTAACCTACGGATTCGTAGCCTACGATCCCGTAGGTTCCCGGCAACCGCTCGCCGGTCACCTGCCCCTGTGTTGTGCGTCCCCTGGAGTTCCCGTGACGATCGCTTCCCCTCACCTCGGCAGCCCTGCCGTCTGGACCGACGCCCGGCTGTTGTACGCATTGGAGGAAGTGGTCGAGCAGGAGCTCAACCGGCATCTGAAGGTCGCCAAGGACTGGATGCCGCACGAGTACGTGCCGTGGACGGACGGCCGTAACTTCCCCGGCCTCTTCGAGGACGGCGAGGCCTGGGACAAGGAGCAGTCCAAGGTCACCGAGATCGGCCGGATCGCGCTGGTGGTGAACCTGCTGACCGAGGACAACCTCCCCAGCTACCACCACGAGATCGCCTCGCTCTTCGGCCGTGACGGCGCCTGGGGCACCTGGGTGCACCGCTGGACGGCCGAGGAGGGCCGGCACGGCATCGTGATGCGCGACTACCTGCTCACCTCGCGCGCGGTCGACCCGGACAAGCTGGAGCAGTTCCGCATGTCCCACATGAGCGAGGGCTTCGAGTCGGACAACCGGCACTCGATGCTGCACTCCGTCGCCTACGTCGCCTTCCAGGAGCTCGCGACCCGCATCTCGCACCGCAACACCGGCCACCAGTCCGGTGACCCGATCTGCGACCGCATGCTGGCGCGCATCGCGACCGACGAGAACCTGCACATGGTCTTCTACCGCAACCTGCTGAAGGCCGCCTTCGAGCTCGCGCCGGACCTCACGATGCAGGCCGTGCGCGACGTGGTCGTCAACTTCCGCATGCCCGGCCACGGCATCCCCGGCTTCGAGCGCGCCGCCGCCCAGATGGCCATCGGCGAGGTCTACAACATGCGCATCCACCACGACGACGTCCTCCAGCCCGTCCTCCGCCATCTGAAGGTCATGGAGATCGACGGCCTCGGCCCCGAGGGCCAGAAGGCCCAGGAGGAACTGGGCCTGTTCATGGGCGGCCTCGACGCGGAAGCCCTGAAGTTCGACGAGAAGCTGGCGGCCCGGAAGGCCCGGATGGCGGCTCGCGCCGGGGGCTGACGTTCGAGGGCGGGGGTCCCCACCCGCCCGCACCCGGGCAACGACCCGGGTCAATGTGACGTACGCCTGAGCTCCAGCCGCTCCTTCTCCGACAGGCCACCCCACACGCCGAACCGTTCGTCGTTGTCGAGGGCGTACTCCAGGCAGGCGGAGCGGATCGGGCACATGCCGCAGATCCGCTTCGCTTCCCGCACGGAACTGCCCGGCTCGGGGAAGAAGAAGTCCGCGCCGGTCTGTGCGCACAACGCATCCTGCTGCCAGTCCGTCTCGGGCGAGGTGACCGTTGTGATCGAGTCGATGTGCATGCGCAGAATCGTGCCGGTCGGCGAAAAACGTTCGATCAACGCGGGATCAACGCGCGCCGCAGGGCCTCCGGCCGAGTCGATGGTCCCCCTCCGCACGGGTGCCGCGCACGGCGGCGCGCGGAAGCAGTTGAAAGCGAGCAGCTCCCCGACGGTCACCCCCGGTGATCACCGTCTCCGCTCAGCCGACGGCGGCACTCCGGCAGCGGTTGTCAGTGGGCGGTGCAAGACTCGGCAGAGCAGACACCGGCAGAGCTGACAAGGGGACCCCTTCCGAGGAGGGCGATGATGCTCACCACTCGCTATGTCACCGGCGCGCCGAACTGGATCGACGTCGGCACACCCGACATCGAGGGCGCCAGTTCCTTCTACGGCGGCCTGTTCGGCTGGCGGTTCCAGCCGGGCGGGCCCGAGACCGGCGGTTACGGCCTCTTCCAGCTCGACGGCAGGACGGTGGCCGGCGGGATGCAGACCACCGAGGAGCAGGGGCCGCCGTCCTGGACGGTGTATTTCCAGACGCCGGACGCGGACGCCACCGCGAAGGCGGCCGAGCAGGCGCACGGCTCGGTGCTGGTGCAGCCGATGGACGTGATGGACATGGGCCGTATGGCCATCCTGGCCGACAAGGCGGGCGTCGGCTTCGGGCTCTGGCAGCCGGGCACCAACAAGGGTCTCGACGTCGTCCAGGAGACCGGCTCGCTGTGCTGGCTGGAGCTGTACACCACGGACGTGCCGGCCGCGGCCGGCTTCTACCACGCGACGCTCGGCCTGGAGACCTTCGCCCTCGACTTCTACGGCGGCACCTACACGACGTTCAGCCCGGCCGCGGCCGGGGAGGACGCCATGTTCGGCGGCGTCGTGGACAAGGCCGACGACCCGGCGGAGGCGGAGGGCCCGGCGTACTGGCTGCCGTACTTCGAGGTCACCGACACGGACGCGACGGCCGCCAAGGCGGAGGAGCTGGGCGGCACGGTCCGGATGCCTCCGACGGACCTGCCGGACGTAGGCCGTATCGCCAAGCTCACCGACCCGTACGGCGCACGCTTCGCGGTGATCAAGAGCGCTCCGGCACCGAGCTGAGCCCCGCGGCCGGGACGACGCCCCATCGCCCCATCGCCCCGCCACACCGGCTAGGCGGATGCGCGTCGGACCAGTGTGGTCGGCAGGACGACACTCGACGGCGCGCCTCCCACCTGCTCTCCGGAACGGCGGTCGACGGTACGGCGGTCGACGCCGCGCAGCAGCAGCCGGGCCATCAACCTGCCCATTTCCTCGATGTCCTGGCGGACCGTCGTGAGGGCGGGGTCGGTCTGTTCCGCCACGGGCAGCATGTCGTCGAACCCGACCACCGCGACGTCGTCCGGCACCCGCCGCCCCGCCGCACGCAGCACCCGTAGCGCCCCGGCCGCGGTGAGGTCGTTGGCAGCGAAGACGGCGTCCAGGTCAGGGCAGCGTGCGAGAAGTTCGCGCATGGCCCGTTCACCGCCGGTCGGGGTGAAGTCGCCCTCGACGATCAGCTGCGGATCGGCGTCGACCATGACATCCCGGTATCCGTCGAGCCGGTCCACCGCCGACGTCTGGTCCAGGGCACCGGTGATGTGCGCGATGCGGCTGCGGCCGAGGCCGGCGAGGTGCCGTACGGCGTCCCGGGCGCCGCCGCGGTTGTCGCTGTCGACGTAGACGACGCCCCGATGGTCGCCGGACCAGCCGGGCCGTCCGCCGAAGACGGTGGGGACCCCGGCACGCCGGATGAGTCCGGGCAGCGGGTCGTCGAGGTGCAGGGAGAAGACGAGGGCCCCGTCGACATGGCCGCCGGCGAGGTAGCGGCCGACGCGGGCGTGGTCGTCGCGGCCTTCCGTGAGGAGCAGCACGAGCTGGTTGTCGTGGGCCGTCAACTCCTTGCTGATGCCGCGGAGTTGCAGGGCGAAGAAGGGGTCGGCGAAGACGCGGGTCTCCGGTTCGGCGACCACGACGGCGATGGCGTCGTGCCGCCGGGTCACCAGGCTGCGGGCGGCCTGGTTGGGCACGTACCCGAGTTCCTCCACCGCCTTGCGGACCCGCTCCACGAGGGGTTCGCGCACCCCGTCCCCGCCGTTGACGACCCGGGACACGGTGGCCCGCGAGACCCCGGCCCGGGCGGCCACGGCCTCCAGGGTGGGACGCGGGGCGGTTTCGGTCACTGCGCGGCTCCTCGTCGGCGACTGCCGATCAGGATAGCCGTGGCGGGAGGACGAGGTGAGAGCGCTCTCGGATACCCGGAAGCGCCCGCGAGGTCACATCGGCGGATCCATCCGCCGACGGCTCGGAACAACCGTCACCCGGCCATGATCCGTCAGTGCGCGTGTCCTGCCCCCGACGCCGCCTCATGACCGTGCTCATGCGGCTCGTACCCCGGAATCGTCCCGTCCGTCTTCTTCACCAGGAACAACCCCACCATCCCCATGTCCGAGTGGCTCTGGACGTGGCAGTGGTACATCCACGCGCCCGCCCCGACCCCCTCCCCCGCGATCACCTGGAAGCCGAAGGAGTCAGCCGGGCCCACGATCTTGTTGTCGACGACCTGGCTGGGGTCGTCGGGGCCGGTGAGCATGCCGGTGCGGTTGTCGGCCCAGCGGTGACCGTGCATATGGAAGGTGTGGTAGTACTCGCCGTGCGCGATCATCACGAACTCGACCCGATCGCCCACCGTGGCCTCGAAGTTGGGCCCGGAGTGGGCGGGCTTGTTGTTGATCAGCATGTCGTTGAAGACGATGGTGTGGGTCGCGTCCGGGAGGATGTCGCCCTTGCGCCGGACGACCACCGGGCCGTAGAGGCCCTTGCGGATGCCGCCCGTGCCGTGCTCGGTGCCGACCACATGGTCGTGGTAGTGCCAGTAACCGGCGCTGCCCGCCCGCCAGGTGCCGTCCTTGCGGCGGCCGGGAGCGTGGGTGCGCCAGGTGTAGGTGCGGGTGCCGCCGGGCTCGACATCGCTCTTGTTGAGCTTGGTGCCGTCGCTGGTGATCTCGTAGTCGAGGCCGTGGACGTGCAGGCTGACCGGTACGTCCATGGTGTTCTCGAACTCGATGTGCACGGTGTCGCCCTCGTTGAGCTCGATCAGCGGGCCCGGGATCGTCGCCTTGCCCTTCTCGAAGCCGTAGCCCATCTGCCCGTCGGCGAGCTTCTCGGCGTACAGCTTGAGGTGCCGGACCTCGCCGCCGGCCGGGGCGGTCCGCGCCGAGGTGTCGGCGCTCACGGCCTCGGGTACGGACGCCAGGGACAACGATGTCGCGACGGTCGCACCACCCAGCAGCATGCGTCTGTTGAAGGCACGCCTGTTGACGTTGCGTCTGTTCATGCCGAACTCCCAGCGGCGGTACGGAAATTACGGGGATGAACCGCTGAGACGGTACCGGTCGACCTCTCGTTTATCCACACTCAGGACAAAGTTGCTCCCAGAACGGCCATAGGTATTGGCGGGTCGTTCAAAGGGGTCTAGCTTCCTTGTCGCTGTTGCTGTGACCGTGGAGGTGCCCATGCACTTACGAGGGTTGAGCACGAGAAGACAGACCTGGGTGGCCACTGTGACCGCCGGATTCGTCGCCGCCGGGCTGATGTCCGCCCCGGCCGCCGACGCACGCCCGGCCCCGGAGCCACCCCTGACAACGATGTCCGTGAAGTCGCCACCGGGCGGCGCGCAAGTACGCGTGCTCATCTTCTACGGGTCCGCGGCCGCCGGCGACGAGTCGCCGCTGGTGAACGCCGGTATCGGGGCGATCGAGAGGATCGGCCTGTCGGGTCCGGCCGACCGGCGTTTCAAGGTAGAGGCCACCGACGACGCCTCGGTGTTCACCGATGGGACCAAGCTGGGCCGGTTCAACTCCATCGTCTTCCTCACCGGGGGCGGCGACGTCCTCGACCCCGAGCAGGAGGCGGGCCTGGAGGCCTATATGGAGGCGGGCGGCGGTTTCGTCGGCGTCCATGACGCGGCCCGCGCGGAGCCGTACTCGGACTGGTTCACCGGTCTCGTCGGCGCCCGCCCGGCCGCCGGGAGCCCGACGGCCGTACAGCGGGCCGTCGTCGAGGTCGGCGACCGCCGGCACCCGGCCACCAAGGAACTGCCGGTTCAGTGGAAACGGCCCGACAAGTGGCTGAACTGGACCAGGAACCCGTCGGGCGAGGTGCACACCGTCGCCCGGGTCCGGGAGTCGACCTACCAGCCGGGTACGGGCGCGGGCGGCTGGGACCACCCGGTGAGCTGGTGCCGTGACTACGACGGCGGCCGCTCCTTCTACACCGGCATGGGGGGCACGGTGTCGTCGTACGACGAGACCGACTTCCGTGCGCATCTGCGCGGCGCCCTGCTGTGGACCACCCGGCTCTCGCAGGCCGACTGCAAGGCCACGATCAACGGCAACTACAAGGCCGAGCGCCTGACCCAGCCCAACCAGCCGGGTCAGAACGACCAGATCGGTGAGCCGCACGGCTTGGTGACGGCACCCGACGGCCGGGTGCTCTACATCGGCCGGGGCGGCGCCGACTCCTCCCAGCCGGTGGTCACCGACTGGAACAACCCGGACATCGGCAAGGGCAAGGGCGAGATCCACGTCTACGACCCGAAGACCAAGAAGGTCACCCTGGCCGGGGCGTTGACGGTGTTCGGCAACAAGGGCGGCGGCGGCGAGCTGATCAAGGTCGAGGAGGGGCTCCTCGGCATCGAGCTCGACCCGCGCTTCGAGGACAACGGCTGGGTGTATCTGCACTACACCCCGCACGCGCAGCTCGACCGCGACACGCGGATGGCCGAGCGGCGCGTCTCCCGCTTCACCCTCGACCCCGCCACCGACAAGCTGGACCTGGGCAGTGAGAAGGTGCTGCTCAAGTGGCCGGTGCAGGTGCACAGTTGCTGCCACGCCGGTGGCGGGATGGCCTGGGACTCCAAGGGCAATCTGTACATCGCGACCGGCGACAACAACTCCAGCGGCTTCAGCGGCGGTTACTCGGGCAACAACCCCGAGCCCCACTACAAGGGCGTGTCCTTCGCCGACGCGCGCCGCACCGCCGGCAACACCAACAACCTCAACGGCAAGATCCTGCGCATCCACCCGGAACCGGACGGCACGTACACGCTGCCGGAGGGCAACCTCTTCACCGGCAGGGAGACCGACGAGGGCGGCGGCAAGACACGCGGCGAGATCTATGTGATGGGCGTCAGGAACCCGGCGCGCATCTCCGTCGACCAGCAGACCGACGTCCTGTACGCGGGCTGGGTCGGCCCGGACGCCCCGGCGCCCTCCACCACCTGGGGCCCGGCGAAGTACGACACGTTCGCCGTCATCACCAAGGCGAGCAACCGGGGCTGGCCGTACTGCATGGGCAACAAGCAGCCCTACCGGGACCGCAACCTTCCCGATCCGAGCAAGCCGCTGGGCTGGTACGACTGCGACCACCCGAAGAACGAGTCGCCGAACAACGACGGCCTCGTCAACCTTCCGCCGGTCACCGGCAACAACATCTGGTACTCCCCGCAGGGCGGCGCCCCGGACTTCCCGCGCGATGCGAACGGCGTGCCGTCGTACCAGCAGGAGGAGGCCACCTACGGGCTGCCGTGGCTCAAGGGCGGCGGCCAGGCCGCGATGAACGGGCCGGTCTACCGGTACGACGCGGCGAGCACGAGCGGCGCCAAGTGGCCGGCGTACTGGGACGGCAAGTGGTTCGTCGGTGACTTCTACGACGCCGACCAGCCGCGCAACGCGGTGATCACCGACCCGAAGACCCACGGTGACGGCGGTCTGCCGGTCCACTCGGAGTCGCTCAAGAAGATCGTCCCGGTCGGCAACGACGGCATCAAGAACCTCATGGACTGGAAGTTCGGTCCGGACGGCGCGCTGTACGTGCTCGACTACGGCCGCGGCTTCTTCACCTCGGACGCCAAGTCGGCGCTGTGGAGGGTGACTTACACGGGCGGCGGGCCCACTCCGGCCGCCGATCAGCTGGCCAGGGGGGCGCAGTGACACGAGAACGAAGAATGTGGGCGGCCCTGCTGGCCGCACTGCTCGTGGTACTCGGTCTGCATGCCCTGCCCGCGACCGGACAGCCACAGGCACGGGAATCCGCCGCCGCACAGGTCCTCACCTGGACCGCCGGTGACGACATCACGAAGTACACCTCGGCGCCCGCGACCGCGGTGGCGGGCACAACGACGATCGTCTTCGAGAACAGCACGGCGACCGGCAACACCACCGGGATGCCGCACACGCTGACGTTCGACACGTCCGATCCCGAGTACAACAACGACGTCCAGCTGAACATCCTCGCCAACCCGAGCGACGACCAGGGCGGCCGCCACACGGCCGAGGTCACGCTCACCCCGGGCCGCTACCGCTACTACTGCACGATCCCCGGCCACGGGCAGATGCAGGGCATCCTGGTGGTGACCGAGGGCAGCGGCGAGGACACGACGGCGCCCGAGGCCTCGGCCCACGTCAGCGGGACGCAGAACACGCAGGGCCAGTACGTCGGTTCGGCGAGTGTGGCGATCCACGCCACCGACGAGGAGGGCGGCTCCGGGGTCGACCGCGTCGAGTACGCCGTCGGGGACACCGGCGCCTGGCAGCCGTACACCACCCCGGTCGTCGTCGGTCAGGTCGGCGACCACAAGATCCGCTACCGCGCCCTCGACAAGGCGGGGAACGTCTCGGCGGAGAAGAGCGTCGAGTTCACGGTGGTGGCACCGCAGTCCGACGACACGACCCCGCCGGAGACATCGGCGGGCGTCGGCGGAGAGCAGAATCCCGACGGGACGTACATCGGCATGGCGACCGTCACCGTCTCCGCGTCGGACACCGGTTCCGGCGTCAACACCATCGAGTACGCGATCGGTACCGGTGCCTGGCAGCCGTACACCGCGCCCGTGATGGTGCACGAGGTCGGCAGTCATACGGTGCGCTACCGGGCCACCGACAAGGCGGGGAACGTCGCGGCCGAGAAGAGCGTGCAGTTCACGGTCGTGGCGGCGCCGCAGCCGGACACGACCGCGCCGGTGACCGGTGTGAGTGTCGAGGGCACGAAGAACTCCGACGGGGCGTATGTCGGCAACGCCAAGGTGACCGTCACGGCGACCGACGAGCACCACGGCTCGGGCGTCGACCGGATCGAGTACTCCCTCGACGGCGGCCCGTATCTGGCGTACGGCGCCCCGGTGGTCGTCGACCGCGCGGGCACGCACACGCTCGCCTACCGGGCCACCGACAAGGCGGGCAACACCTCCGCGGCCCGCACGGTGACCTTCACCGTCGTGTCCAGTCAGGTACCGCCGCCGAACTGCCCGGAGTTCGACGAGCGGTTGACGGTGATCGTCGGCACGGTCGACTCGGGCGTCCCGAACCGGCTCACCAACAGCCGGTGCCGGATCAACGAGCTGATCGAGGACGAGAAGCAGTGGACGTCCCAGGCGCTGTTCCTCAAGCACGTGAAGACGGTCCTGGACCAGCTCCTGAAGGACGGGGTCGTCGACCGGCGCGAGTACGACGCCGTCCGCAAGGCCGCCCGTCAGTCCGGGATCGGCAAGCCCGGGCAGACCGAGGGCTACCGCACAATCCTCGACGGCAGCGCGGCGTCGTTCGCCAAGTGGCAGCAGGTGGGCGGTGGTTCGTTCGCGCCGAACGGCGACGGCTCGATCACGTCCGGGACGACGAAGGCCGGCCTCGGCATGCTGTGGTTCCCCGAGCGCAAGTACGGTGACTTCTCGCTCAAGCTCCAGTGGCGTGACGACGCCCCGGGCACGGGAAACGCCAACTCCGGCGTGTTCGTCCGGTTCCCGTGGGTCCACGACCACCCCGAGGAGTCGCGGCCCGAGTGGGTCGCCATCAAATACGGGCACGAGGTGCAGGTGCTCGACCGTCCCGACGGAGACATGTACAAGACGGGGTCGGTCTACGGCTTCGACCGCGTGGGGCTCGCCGGTGCCGGCGTTACCCAGAAGGGCACCTGGAACGACTACGAGATCCGGGTGGTCGACCAGCACTACTCGGTCTACCGCAACGGCGTGCTGATCAACGAGTTCGACAACACCGGCGGCCAGGAGTTCGTCCCGCCCCGCTCGGACGACCCGGGTACGGACGGGCGGAGGTTCGCCTCCGGTTACATCGGACTCCAGGTGCACGGCACGACGGATGTGGTGTCCTACCGGGACATCCGGATCAAGGAGTTGTAGGTTCCGGGGGAGGCGCCTCCGACGGGGGCGCCTCCTTCTTCGCAACCGCCTTCTTCGCAACCGCCTTCTTCGGCGCCGCCTTCTTCGCCCTGCTCGGCTGCACCCGCTTCGGCTCCCCCGGCATCTTCGGGTACTCCGGCGGGTACGGCAGATCGCCGAGTCCGTGGTCGCGTTCGTCCTTGTTCGCCAGCTCCAGCAGCGCGTCCAGCGAGAAGCGGTGCTCGTCCATGTCGGCGTGCACGTCGCCGAGTTCGGCGAAACGCGCGGGCATGGTCGCGATGTCGAAGTCCTGGGGGTGGGCCACGCCGACCTCGTCCCAGCGCAGGGGTGCGGAGACGGGGGCGTGCGGGCGGGGCCGTACGGAATAGGCGGAGGCGATCGTGCGGTCACGGGCCGTCTGGTTGTAGTCGATGAAGATGCGCTCGCCCCGCTCCTCCTTCCACCACTTGATCGTCACGTGCTCCGGCATCCGGCGTTCCATCTCCCGGCCGACCGCGATGGCGGCGCGGCGGACCTGGGTGAAGGTCCAGCGCGGCTCGATGGGCACGAAGACGTGCAGGCCGCGTCCGCCGGAGGTCTTGGGCCAGCCGCGCAGGCCGCCGAACTCGTCGAGGACGGCGCGCAGTTCATGGGCGGCGCGGACGGCGTCGTCGAAGTCGGTGCCGGGCTGGGGGTCGAGGTCGATGCGCAGTTCGTCCGGGCTGTCGACGTCGTCGCGGCGGACCGGCCAGGGGTGGAACGTGAGGGTGCCGTACTGGGCGGCCCACAGGACGGCGGCCTCCTCGGTGGGGCACATCTCGTCGGCGCTGCGGCCGCTGGGGAAGGTGATGTGGGCGGTGGGGATCCAGCCGGGCATGCTCTTGGGCGCCCGCTTCTGGTAGAACCACTCGCCGGTCACGCCGTCCGGGTAGCGCTCCAGGGTGGTGGGGCGGTTGCGCAGGGCGCGCAGGATGCCGGGGCCGACGGCGATGTAGTAGCGGGCGAGGTCCAGCTTGGTGTATCCGCGCTCGGGGAAGAAGACCTTGCCCGGGTTGGACAGGCGCACGGTGCGGCCGCCCGCCTGAAGTTCCACCGCTTCGCCCATGCGAGCCACGGTAGGCGCCCGCCGCACACCTCGCACACCGGGCGTCAGCGACCGGATGCGCGCAGAATCGGACCATGGACCTTCCGGTGATGCCGCCCGTGAAGCCGATGCTCGCCAAGTCGGTGGCGAAGATCCCGCCGGGCATGCAGTACGAGGCCAAGTGGGACGGCTTCCGGGCGATCGTGTTCCGCGACGGGGACGAGGTCGAGCTCGGCAGCCGTACCGGAAAGCCGTTGACCAGGTACTTTCCTGAGCTGGTGGCGGGGCTGAAGGAGCGGTTGCCGCAGCGGTGCGTGCTGGACGGGGAGATCGTGATCGCGCGGGAGGGGCGGCTGGACTTCGACGCGCTCACCGAGCGCATTCACCCGGCCGACTCCCGGGTGCGGATGCTCGCCGAGCGGACCCCGGCGTCGTTCGTGGCCTTCGACCTGCTGGCGCTGGCGGACGAGTCGCTGCTGGAGGTCCCGCTGGCGGATCGGCGGGCGCGGCTCATGATGGCCCTGTCGGGGGTGACGGCGCCGGTGCATGTGGCGCCGGCGACGACCGACGTCGACACGGCTCAGGGGTGGTTCGAGCAGTACGAGGGGGCCGGCCTGGACGGTGTGATCGCCAAGCCGCTCACCTTGGGCTACCTCCAGGACGCGCGCGCCATGTTCAAGATCAAGCACGAGCGGACGGCGGACGTCGTCGTCGCCGGTTACCGGCTCCACAAGAGCGGTCCGGTCGTGGGCTCGCTGCTGCTCGGTCTCCACGACGACCGGGGCGCGCTCCAGCATGTGGGGGTGTCAGCCGCGTTCTCGATGAAGCGGCGCGCCGAGCTGATCGAGGAGCTGGAGCCACTGCGTATGGAGGACGTCGCGGGACACCCGTGGGCTGCCTGGGCCGAGGAGGCGGCGCACGAGTCGGCGCGGCTGCCGGGGGCGCCGAGCCGCTGGTCGGGCAAGAAGGATCTGTCCTGGGTGCCGCTCAGACCGGAGCGGGTGGCCGAGGTGGCGTACGACCACATGGAGAACGGCGTGCGCTTCCGGCACACGGCCCGCTTCCGCCGCTGGCGCCCGGACCGCACCCCCGAGAGCTGCACGTACGCGCAGTTGGAGGAGCCCGTCCGCTACGACCTGGCGGAGATCTTCGCGCCGCAGGCCTGACGGGACGGGACCTGACGGGAGCCGTCGTCCGCCAGGGCCCGGCCGCGACCGGGAGCGCGGCGGGAGTCAGGGCTTCATCAGCACCTTGACCGCGCCTTCCTGCTTGCGCTGGAACATCTCGTACGCGTGCGGGGCGTCGCTCAGCGGCACGCGGTGGGTGGCGAAGTCGTCGACGCCGAGGGGATCCTCGTCGGTCAGGAACGGCAGGATGTCGTCGGTCCAGCGGCGTACGTTGGCCTGCCCCATCCGCAGCTGGATCTGCTTGTCGAACAGGGTGAGCAGCGGGATCGGGTCGGCCGTGCCGCCGTACACGCCGGACAGCGAGATCGTGCCGCCGCGGCGCACCAGGTCGATGGCGGTGTACAGGGCGGCGAGCCGGTCGACGCTGAAGCGTTCGGCGAAGGGGCCGCTGATCCTGCGGGGCAGCATCGCCGAGGCCGACTGGGCGAGCCTGGCGGCGGCGCTGCCGTGGGCCTCGGTGCCGACGGCGTCGATCACGGCGTCGGGGCCACGGCCGTCCGTCACGTCGCGGATGGCGGCGACGAGTTCCTTCTCGTCGTCGAAGCTCCTCAGGTCGTACGTCTCGACGCCCCGCTCGCGCGCCCGGCGCAGCCGCTCGGGCACCAGGTCCACGCCGAACACCCGCCCGGCGCCCTGCACCTGGGCGACCCGGCAGGCCATGTCGCCGATGGGGCCGAGGCCGAGCACGGCGACGCTGCCGCCCTCCGGGACCTCGGCGTAGCGGACCGCCTGCCAGGCGGTGGGCAGGACGTCGGAGAGGTACACGAACCGGTCGTCGGACGGTCCCTCGGGGATCTTGATCGGGCCGAACTGGGCCTGCGGGACACGCAGGTACTCGGCCTGGGCGCCCGGCACCGCGCCGTACAGCCGGGTGTAGCCGAACAGGGCCGCGCCCATGCCCTCGCCGGTGACCTGGGTGGTCTCGCACTGGGTCGGCAGCCCGGTCAGGCACATCCAGCAGTCGCCGCACGCGATCTGGAAGGGCACCACGACCCGGTCGCCCGCCTGGAGGTCCGGCACCCCGGCGCCCACCTCCTCGACGATGCCCATCGGCTCGTGACCGAGGATGTCCCCCGGTGTCATGAACGGCGTCAGCACCTCGTACAAGTGCAGGTCGGAGCCGCACAGTCCGGTGGATGTGATGCGGATGACCGCGTCCGTCGGCTCCTGGATCGTCGGATCGGGCACGTTCTCCACGCGTACGTCGCGCTTGCCCTGCCAGGTCACTGCCCTCATCGCCCCGTGCTCCCTCCGTGGCGTGTGCGTCCGCTGATGCGGTGGGCGCCGGGTACCCCTGCGCCACGGCGCCGAACCGCGGGGACAGTCGTGTGGGCCGATCGGCGGATTTGTGGGGCTGATCGCAACCGATCGGGTATGGCCATCTATGAACAGATAAGCGCACAATTGATGACACGGACTGGGTGGGTGGCGACGGGTGGCGACGGTGGGCAGGCAACGAGGCGCGCGCACGAGACGCGCCACGACCATGGCGGGGCTGCTGGCCGCCGCACTGACAGCCTCCCTGGCGGCGGGCTGTACGACATCCGGCGGACAGCGCGACGACGGGCGCGGCACCACGCACGTGCCGTCGTCGCACGAGGACGCCAGCGGGCGCGAGAGCCTGGCGAACAGCTCCTCGGTGCTCGCCGTGAAGATCGACAACGCGCGTGCCGCCCGGCCCCACACGGGTCTGAACGCCGCGGACGTCGTGTACGTCGAGCAGGTCGAGGGCGGACTGAGCCGACTGATGGCGGTGTACGCGACGAAGCTGCCGAAGGCCGTCGGGCCGGTGCGCAGCGCACGCGAGAGCGACCTGGAGCTGCTGCGCCAGTTCAACCGGCCGACGCTCGCCTTCTCGGGAGCGCAGGGCAAGCTCCTGCCCCTGATCGACAACGCCCCGTTGCAGGCGGTGCCGCCCGGCAAGGCGGCCGACGCCTACTTCCGCATCCGGAACAGGCCCTCGCCGCACAACCTCTATCTACGGCCCCATCGGCTGCTGGGCTCCGCCCCCGGCGCCGACGCCCTGACGACCGGCTTCCGCTACGGCGCCGCCCCGGCCGGCGGCAAGGCCACGACCTCGCAGACGGTGCGCTACGACTTGGCCCGCTACACCTTCACCTGGTCAAGGAGCCAGAAGCGCTGGCTCGTCACCATGGACGGCACGGCCGCCATGACGACGGACGGCAAGCGGGTCGGGGCCGGGACGGTCGTCGTGCAGTACGTGAAGGTACGCAAGTCCACGTTCCACGACTCCCTCGGCAAGAACACGCCGTACACCGAGACGGTGGGCTCCGGAAGGGCGCGGGTATTGCGCGACGGGCGCGCCTACGACGTCTATTGGACGCGTCCGAAGGCCACGGGCGGCACCAGGTTCACGACCGAGGACGGCAGGCGGGTGAACTTCAAGCCCGGCCAGGTGTGGGTGGTGTACGCGAAGGCGTCCTGAGGATCCGGTGACCGGAGGTTTCGAACCGGGGATCAGGATGGTGCGGCGAGGGGCTCCGAAGGGTTGCGGAGCCCCTCGGCCGCGTCCGCGACGCGCCGGATCAGATCGAAGAACAGCGCCTGCTCGTCGGTGGAGAGCGGGGCCAGGAAGACCTGGTTCATCCGAGCCGTGCGCACGGTCAGCTTCTTGTGCGTGCGCATCCCGTCGTCCGTGAGGCGCAGCAGGAAGCGGCGGCCGTCCTGGGGGTCGCGGACCTTGTCGAGCAGTCCGCGGCGGCCGAGCCGGCTGATCACCTCGGCGATCGTGGACCGGTCGAGCCCGACGCGCTCCCCCACCGTCCGCTGATCCAGGCCCGGCTCGGCGACGAGCGCGTTGAGGACGGCGAACTGGGGCGAGGTGATCTCCTCCGAGACCATCGTGTTCCACAGCAGGTAGTGCGCCTGCTGGAGCCGCCGGGCCAGATGCCCGGGGTGGGTGGTGAGGTCCACGGCGGCCATGTGCGCCCCCTGTTCGCAATCGTTGGTGCACTGAACAATAGCCGACCTCGCCGGAGGTGTCCTCGGATCGAAGGGTCCATGCATTTCGCATTTACCGGGGCCTTGACGGCTTCCCGCTCCGATGGCAGCGTGAGGAGCAACCTCGCAGAAATACTCAGTGCCCTGATTAATTCGGGGGCTGGGCGCTCGGAAGAGATGGGGCTTCTCGGATGGACAAGGTGGTCGCCACAGCCGCGGAGGCGGTGGCCGATGTGGGTGACGGCGCGTCGCTCGCAGTGGGTGGCTTCGGGCTGAGCGGTGTGCCGAACGTGCTGATCCAGGCCCTGTTCGAGCAGGGCACCGGCGGGCTGTCGGTGGTCTCGAACAACTGCGGGGCGATGGAGTCCGGTCTTGCGGTGCTGCTCTCGGCGGGCCGGATCGCCCGGGTGACCGGCTCCTACATCGGCGCGAACAAGGAGTTCGCCCGCCAGTACCTGGGCGGAGAGCTGGAGGTGGAGATGATTCCGCAGGGCACGCTGGCCGAGCGGCTGCGGGCCGGCGGCGCGGGGATCCCCGCCTTCTACACCCCGGCCGGGGTGGGCACCCAGGTCGCCGACGGCGGGCTGCCGTGGCGCTACGACGGGTCGGGCGGGGTCGCGCTGGCCTCGCCGCCGAAGGAGGTGCGGGAGTTCGACGGCACCGAGTACGTGCTGGAGCGCGGGATCCGCACCGACTTCGCGCTGGTCCGGGCGGCGAAGGGCGACCGGCACGGGAACCTGGTGTTCAACAAGTCCGCCCGGAACTTCAACCCGCTGGCCGCGATGGCCGGACGGGTGACGATCGCCGAGGTCGAGGAACTCGTCGAGCCCGGTGAGATCGGTCCGGACGCGGTCCACCTGCCGGGGATCTTCGTGCAGCGGGTCGTCGCGCTCACCCCGGAGCAGGCCACCGCCAAGCAGATCGAACAGCGCACGACTTCCGCGCCCGAGGCACGAGGGACGGTGAGCAACTGATGGCCTGGACACGCGAGGAGATGGCCGCGCGGGCCGCGCGCGAACTTCAGGACGGGCAGTACGTCAATCTCGGCATCGGACTGCCCACGCTGATCCCGAACTACCTGCCGCCGGGCGTGGAGGTGATCCTGGAGTCCGAGAACGGCATCCTCGGCACCGGCCCGTACCCGACCGAGGACCAGGTCGACCCGGATCTGATCAACGCCGGCAAGGAGACCGTCACGGTTCTGCCGGGCGCCTCCTTCTTCGACTCAGCGCTGTCGTTCTCGATGATCCGCGGCGGGCACATCGATGTCGCCGTGCTGGGCGCCATGCAGGTCTCCGCCACCGGCGATCTGGCGAACTGGGCCATCCCCGGCAAGATGATCACCGGGATCGGCGGCGCGATGGACCTCGTGCACGGCGCCCGCACGGTCATCGTCGTGATGACGCACACCGCCAAGGACGGCAGCCCGAAGATCCTCACCGAGTGCGCGCTGCCGCTCACAGGCAAGGCGTGTGTGAACCGGGTCATCACCGACCTGGGCGTGATCGACGTGACCGACGACGGCCTGGTGCTCGTCGAGACCGCACCCGGCGTGGGCGTTGACGAGATCATCGCCAAGACCGACGCAAAACTCACCGTCGCGGAGAATCTGCTGTGAACACCGTTTACATCGTCGACGCGGTCCGCACCCCGATCGGCCGTTACAACGGCACCCTCGCCTCCGTCCGCCCGGACGACCTCGCCGCCCACGCCCTGCGCGAACTCCTCGCCCGTACGCCCGACCTGGACCCGTCCCGCATCGAGGACGTCTACTTCGGCAACGCCAACGGCGCCGGCGAGGAGAACCGCAACGTCGGCCGCATGGCCGCCCTCCTCGCCGGTCTGCCGACCAGCGTGCCCGGCGTCACCGTCAACCGCCTCTGCGCCTCCGGTCTGGAGGCGGTCATCCAGGCGGCCCGCGCCATCGCCGCCGGGGACGCCCACATCGCCGTAGCAGGCGGCGTGGAGTCGATGACCCGGGCCCCGTACGTGCTGCCCAAGTCCGACAAGCCCTTCCCCGCCGCGCACACGGAGCTGTACTCGACCACCCTGGGCTGGCGCATGGTCAACCCGAGGATGGAACCGCAGTGGACCATCCCCCTGGGCGAGTCGGCGGAGCTCATCGCCGAGAAGCACAAGATCAGCCGCGAGCAGCAGGACGAGTTCGCGCTGGCCTCGCACCAGAAAGCGGCCGCGGCCCAGCGGCAGGGCCTCTTCGACGCCGAGCTCGCCCCCGTCTCCCTCCCCCGGCGCAAGGGCGACCCGGTCGTCTTCGCCGCCGACGAGTCCGTACGGACGGACGCCTCCCTCGCGGCGATGGCGAAGCTGAAGCCGTCCTTCCGTAAGGACAACGGGACGGTCACCGCGGGCAACGCCTCCCCGCTCAACGACGGCGCCGCCGCCCTGCTCCTCGTCGACGAGGAAGGCCTGAAGGCGACCGGCCGCGAGCCGCTCGCCCGGGTCTCCGCCACCGGCGTCCACGCCCTCGACCCCGACTACTTCGGCCTCGCCCCCGTCGAAGCCGTCAACCGCGCCCTCACCAGAGCGGGCCGGACGTTCGACGACCTCTCAGTCCTCGAACTGAACGAGGCCTTCGCCGCCCAGGTGCTGGGCTGTGTCGCCGAATGGCCCGAGTTCGACCCGGCGATCCTCAACCCCCAGGGCGGCGCCATCGCCCTCGGCCACCCCCTGGGCGCCTCGGGTGCCCGTCTCGCCGGCACCGTCGCGCACCAGCTCGCCCGCAAGGGCAGCGGAGTGGGCGTCGCCACCCTCTGCATCGGCGTCGGCCAGGGCCTCGCCCTCGTCCTCGAACGTTAACGAAACGCGGGATCCCCCATGACTCTCACTCAGCACGACATCGACCAGGAGATCGCGGCCGAGCACGCCGCGTACGAGAAGCGCGTCGCCGACGGTGCCCCCGTCGAGCACCACCCGCGCCGCGACTACACCCCGTACCGCTCCTCGGTGCTGCGGCATCCGAAACAGCCGCCGATCCAGATCGACGTCAGCAAGGACCCGGAGCTGGTGGAGCTGCACTCCCCCGCCTTCGGCGAGCGGGACATCACCGAGATCGACAACGACCTCACCCGGCAGCACACCGGGGAGCCGATCGGCGAGCGCATCACCGTCGAGGGCCGTCTCCTCGACCGCGACGGCCGTCCGCTGCGCGGCCAGCTGATCGAGGTCTGGCAGGCGAACTCGGCCGGCCGGTACGCCCACCAGCGCGAGCAGCACGACGCCCCGCTGGACCCGAACTTCACCGGCGTCGGCCGCACCCTGACCGACGACAGCGGCTTCTACCGCTTCACCACCATCCAGCCGGGCCCGTACCCGTGGCGCCAGCACGTCAACGCCTGGCGGCCGGCCCACATCCACTTCTCGCTGTTCGGCACGGCGTTCACCCAGCGGCTGGTGACACAGATGTACTTCCCGAGCGACCCGCTGTTCCCGTACGACCCGATCATCCAGTCGGTGACGGACGACGCGGCCCGCCAGCGGCTGGTCGCCACCTACGACCACAGTCTGTCGGTGCCGGAGTTCTCGATGGGCTACCACTGGGACATCGTTCTCGACGGACCGAACGCCACCTGGCTCGAAGAGGGACGCTGACCTGCCATGACGAAGATCGACACGAGCCGCCCGGAGACCGTGCTCCCCACCCCGTCGCACACGGTCGGCCCCTTCTACGGCCACGCCCTGCCCTTCCCCGGCGGCGGCGACATCGCGCCCGCCGGGCACCCGGAGAGCATCGCCCTCCAGGGCTACATCCACGACGGCGAGGGCAACCCGCTGCCCGACGCGTTCGTGGAGCTGTGGAGCGCCGACCCCGAAGGCAACGTCCCGCAGGTCGACGGCTCGATCCGGCGCGACCCGGCGAGCGGCGGCTATCTGGGCCGCAACGGCGTCGAGTTCACCGGGTGGGGCCGCATCCAGACCGACGCCAACGGGCACTGGACCGCGCGGACACTGCGGCCGGGCGCGCGCGGGCAGAGCGCACCGTACATCAGCGTGTGCGTGTTCGCGCGCGGCCTGCTGGTGCATCTCTACACACGGATCTATCTGCCGGGCGACGAGGCGGCCCTCGCCGCGGACCCGCTGCTCACCCGGGTGCCGGCCGAGCGACGCGACACGCTGATCGCACGGGAGCAGCGCGACGGCACCTACCGTTTCGACATCCGCCTTCAGGGCGAAGGCGAGACGGTCTTCCTGGAGTTCCAGTGACTTCTCCCCATCCGGACACCGGCCTGCTCGCCCCCGGGTGGGCAGGCTCCCCCGCCGCCTCCGCGACCGGTGACGGCGCCTGTCTCCAGGCGCTGCTGGACGCGGAGGCAGGGCTCACCCGTGCGCAGGCCGCGCTGGGGCTGGCCCCGGCCGAGGCGGCGACCGCGGTGACCGAGGCCGCCGACGCCGACCGCTTCGACGTCCGGTCCCTCGCCGAGCGTGCGCGCGGCGGCGGCAACCCGGTCATCCCTCTGGTCGCCGACCTGACCCAGGCGGTCGGCGCGGAGTACGGGCCGTACGTCCACCGGGGCGCGACCAGCCAGGACATCCTCGACACGGCGACGATGCTGGTGGCGGCGCGCACCCTCGATCTTCTGCTCGCGGACCTCGACCGCACCCAGCAGGCCCTGGCCCGGCTCGCCGCCGAGCACCGCGACACCGCGATGCCGGGGCGGACGCTCACCCAGCACGCCGTACCGACGACGTTCGGGCTGAAGGCGGCCGGGTGGCGGTCGCTGGTGCTGGACGCACGGGACCGGGTGACGGCCGTACGGGATTCACTGCCCGCCCAACTGGGGGGCGCGGCAGGGACGTTGGCGGCCTTCGGAGCCTACGGCGCAACCGATCCGGTCGAGCTGCCGACGGTGTACGCCCGCGAACTCGGTCTTCGCGCCCCGGAGTTGCCGTGGCACACACTGCGCACACCCGTCGCCGATCTCGCCGGATGCCTGGCCTTCACGGCGGGAGCGCTCGGCAAGACCGCCGTGGACGTCCTCACGCTCTCGCGCACCGAGATCGCGGAACTCGCGGAGGGCAGCGGCGGGGGCTCGTCCGCGATGCCGCACAAGTCCAATCCCGTACGGTCCACCCTGATCGCCTCCGCGGCGCGGCGGGCACCTCACCTCGCGGCCACCCTCTACGGGTCGCTGGCGGCGGAGGACGAGCGGCCGGCCGGCGCCTGGCACGCGGAGTGGGAGCCCCTGCGGGAGCTGCTGCGGCTGGTCGGCGGGGCCGCCAGGGACGCCGTGGAGCTGGCCGAGGGGCTGCGGGTGAGACCTGCCGTCATGCGCGAACACCTCGACCTCACCCATGGGTTGATCGTGTCCGAGCGGCTGTCCGCCGAGCTGGCCCCGGTACTGGGCCGGGCCCGCGCCAAGGAACTGCTCACCCGACTGGCGTCCGAGGGCCGCCCGCTTGCCGAGGCGCCTGAGCTGACGGACGTCGACCTCGATCCCACCCACTACACCGGCTCCGCCGGAACCCTCACCGACCGTGCTCTGGAGCGACGTTGACCGGCAAACTCCTCAACCACCGCGCCGAGGGGCCCACTTCTGCGCCCGCGCTGCTTCTCGGGCCTTCGCTCGGCACCTCGTACGCCCTGTGGGACAAGGTCGCGCCCGAGCTGTCGATCACCCATCGGGTGGTCCGCTGGGATCTGCCCGGGCACGGGGGTTCGGCGGCCGGTCTCATCGGCGCGGGCGCGACGGTCGGTGACCTCGCCGACCTGGTGCTCGCGCTCGCCGACTCGCTCGGCATCGAGCGGTTCGCGTACGCGGGGGTGTCGCTGGGCGGTGCGGTCGGGTTGCACCTGGCCCTGCACCGTCCCGAGCGGGTCTCCTCGCTGGCGGTGATCTGCTCCTCGGCGCACTTCAACGGTGCGAAGCCGTGGGAGGAGCGGGCCGCGCTGGTGCGCAGCCAAGGGCTGGCCAGGCTCGCCGCGAGCGCGGACGACCGCTGGTTCACGTCCGGCTTCACCGTTCCGGAGCTGGTACAGGACCACCGGGACGCCGATCCGGACGCGTACGCCGCCTGCTGTGACGCTCTTGCCGCCTTCGACCTGCGTGAACGGCTGCCCGAGATCTCCTCACCCACCCTGCTGATCGCTGGGCGCGAGGATCCGGCGACGCCGCCGGCGCATCTGCGGGAGATCGCGGACGCCGTGCCCGGTGCCACGCTCGTCGAGCTGCCCGGGGCCTCGCATCTGGCGCCGGCGCAGTGCCCGCAGGCCGTGCTGACGGCGATGCGCGCGCACCTCGGCGGCGGCGCCAAGCGGGGCATGGAGGTGCGGCGCGAGGTGCTCGGTGACGCCCATGTCGACCGGGCGCAGGCCCGGCAGACACCGTTCACCGCGCGCTTCCAGGACTTCATCTCGCGCTACGCCTGGGGCGAGATCTGGACGGACCCGACGCTCAGCCGCCGCGAGCGCAGCATGATCACCCTGACAGCGCTGGTCGCCCACGGCCACTACGACGAGCTGGCCATGCATGTCCGGGCGGCCCGGCGCAACGGGCTGACGCCACAGGAGATCGGGGCCGTACTGCTCCAGACGGCCGTGTACTGCGGAGTTCCGGCGGCGAACTCGGCGTTCGCGGCGGCGCAGCGGGTCCTCGCGGAGGAGGCCGGGCCGGACGCGGGTGCCTGAGCTGGGGGGTGACCCTGGCGGTCGTACCACCGGCAGCGTCTCGCACATGTCCGCACGCCGTGCCTACGGTGGAGGCATGTCCACGATTCTGCTCACCGGCGCCACCTCGGGGCTCGGGCGCTACGTCGCCTTCGAGCTGGTCGGCTCCGGGCACCGCGTCCTCGCGCACGGGCGGGACGCGGGCCGCACCGAGCGGCTCGTCGAGGAGCTGCGGGCCGAGGGCGAGGCGGAGGGGTTCGTCGCCGATCTGGCCTCGCTGGGGCAGGTGCGGGAGCTGGCGGCGCATGTCGCCGACGCCTACCCGGAACTCGACGTACTGATCAACAACGCCGCGGTGGGCGCCGGACCGCACCGGTCCGAGCGGAGGCTCAGCGCCGACGGGCACGAACTGCGTCTGGCGGTCAACTACTTGGCGCCGGTCACGCTGACCCGCGCCCTGCTCCCCGTACTGCGCGCCAACGCGCCCGCGCGGATCGTGAACGTCGGCTCGGCCGGCCAGGAGCCCCTGGACCTCGACGACCCCGAGCTGACGCGCGGCTACGACGGGCTCTCGGCGTACTGCCGCAGCAAGTTCGCCCTCACCGCCCATACATTCGTCCTCGCCGAGGAGCTGGCGGGCACCGGAGTCTCGGTGAACGTGCTGCACCCGGCGACCCACATGGACACGGCGATGGTCCGCGAGGGTGGCTTCACGCCCCGGCACACGGTCGCCGACGGCGCGGTGGGCGTGCTGGCCCTCGCCACCCGGGAGCTGGGCACGGGCCGGTACTTCGACGGCACGCGTCCGGCGCGGGCGCACGAGGGAACGTACGACCCCGAGGTCCGCAAGCGGCTGGCCGCGGTCACCGATCAGCTGCTGAGCCTCTGACCCGCCTTCCCCCCACCGCCCTCACACCACGCCGGACAGCAACGCCCTCTCCGCCTGCGTGACCAGCCCGTCCGCCCCGCACGAGCGGGCCAGCGTCAACCCGCGCCGGAGCTCCCCGGCCGAGCGGGCGGCGATGCCGTACTCGACACGGGCCGCCGCATGCTCGTACTGGCAGGGTGAGGCCTCGAGATAGGTGACGGCCTGTTCGGCGAGGCGTACCGCGCGCTGGCCCGTCTCCAGGGCGGCGGCGCAGCGCAGGGCCTCGCCGATCGCGGTGTCGGTGCCGAGCCGCTCGGCGTGCCGGCGGACGTCGGTGGCGAGGCGGGCGGCGCGCGCGGGGTCCTCGCTCGCGAGGGCGCGGGCCAGGTCGAAGGCCCAGGGGACCAGCACCGGGTTGTGGTGGCCGCGTACGTCGGCCGCCTTCTCCGCCGCCTCCAGTTCGTTGATGCCGTCCTTCGTGCGGCCGACGGCGAGGAGCAGACGGCCGCGGACCGAGCGCGGGTCGGGCAGGACGATGGTGGACGGGTAGGGCGGGGCGAAGCCGTACTGCTCGGCGATCTCCCAGGCGGCGTCGACGTGCCCGCGGGCGAGCAGCGTGTCGACGAGGTTGCAGGTCGCGGACCAGTGCAGGGGCAGCCGACGGCCGACGCGCTCGGCGAGCGCCAGCGACTTGCGCAGGGACGCCTCGGCCTCGCGGAGCCGGCCGCGCCTGCGGTGGCCGAGACCGACGTAGGCGTGGGCCAGGGAGAGGTGGCCGCCGCTCCAGCCCGCGGACTCGTACGCGCGCAGGGCCTCGTTGTAGAGGGTCTCGGCCCGGTCGAGCCGGTCGGTGAAGGCGTAGGCGCTGGCCAGCATCATCGGCAGCTCCAGGCCCCACTCCGGGTCGGTCCAGCCGAGTCCGGGGGCCAGGCGGCCGTTGACGAGGGCGCGGTCGCAGAGTTCCACGACCTCCTCGGCGTTCTCGCCGCGGGCCATCGCGTCGAAGCCGCGCAGGATGAGGAGAGCGCGTTCGGAGTTGTCGCGGCCGGTGCAGGTGGCGGCGAGTTCGGCGAGGCGGGTGGAGCGCCCCGGGGAGGCGGCCTCGCCCGCGTGGAGGCCCTCCCACATGAACTGCACGGCCTGGAGCCGCAGCCTCGCGGGGCCGGCCTGGTGCCGGGCGGCCTCTGCCTCGACCGTGCGGACGGCCTCCTCCAGCTGGTCGTTGTGGAGCAGGGCCTGGGAGAGGCGGTGGACGGCGTCGACGCGTGCGTCGCCGTCCAGACCGGGCATGGCGAGCGCGGTCTGGAGGTGGTCGACGGCGGTGGCGGGCGCGGTGAGCAGGGTGACGCAGCCCAGCTCGTAGAGCACGCGCGCGTGAGCCTCGGGCAGGGGCGGTTCTACAAGCGCACGCTCCAGGCAGCGGCGGGCGGCGTCGGGCGCGCCGACGGCGAGGTGTTCGCGGGCGGCCTCGCGCAGCTGCTCGACGAGTTCCTCGTCGCTGTCCGGGTGGACCTCCAGGAGGTGACGGGCGGCTACCGCGGCGCCACGGCCGTTGTCGGTGACGACGCGGGCGGCGATGCCGTGCATGGCGGTGCGCAGGGCGTCGGGGATGGAGTTGTAGACGGCGCTGGCGATCAGCGGGTGGACGAACTCCAGGTCGCCGTCGTCCGGTTGGACACTCGCCGGGTCGGGCTCGGTGAGGATGCGGGCGGCGCGCAGCAGGTCCGCGCAGCGCACGGCGTCGTCCACGCTCATGGTGGCGAGCTCGGCCACCAGGTCGACGGAGATGCCGGTGCCGAGGATCGCGGCCGCCCAGGCGAACCGGGTGGCCTCGATGCCGAGCGTCTCCAGCCGGGCGACCAGGCCGCCGCCGCGCGCCGAGCGGTTCAGGGCGCGCAGCTCGCCGGCCGCGGACTCGGTCGGCTCGAACTCGCTGTCCTGGACCTTGGCGAGGAGTTCGACTGTCTCGTACGGGTTGCCGCCGGTGACGGCCCAGACCTCGCGGCAGAACGGGGCGTCGGCGTGGGCGCCCAGAGTGGCGCGGGTGAGGCCGGCGGTCGCGTCCGGGGTGAGGGCGCTCAGGGTGGCGACGGAACTGCCCGCGGCGGCGACCGCGTCGAGGTGGCGGGCGCTGTCGCCGCTGACCTCGCCGGGGCGGCGGGCCACGACGACCAGGACGCTCTGCTCACCGAGGCGTTCGGCGAAGGCGGCGAGCCAGCGCAGGGTCTCCTGGTCGGCCCAGTGGGCGTCGTCGATCAGCAGCACCAGCGGCCAGTCGCGCCGGGCGAGTCGGCGTACGGCGGCCACCAGCCCGTCGCACACGCCCTGCGGGTCGGCCTGGCGCTCGCCGGGCCCCGTTATGCCGAGGGCGGGTCCGGCGATGTCGTACCAGTCGCCGAGGTACTCGCGGGCCTCCTCCGGCATCAGCGACAGCAGCGCGGGCTGGAGCAGCTGCCGTACGACGTTGAAGGGAACGGAACTCAGGGTCTCGCTGCCCCGGGCGGACCACACCGCGCAGCCGCGGGCCTCGGCGATACGGCGGGTTTCGGCCAGCAGCGCGGTCTTGCCGAGTCCCGCCTCGCCCCGGAGCACCAGGAGGCTTCCTGACGAGGACTTGTCCGCGCACAGGGTGTCGAGGGCCCGCTCGACGGCGGCGACTTCCTCGTCACGCTCCCACAGGGAGGCCGAGGCGGCCTGCGTGGGCCGTACCTCTGTCATCCCGCTACCTCCCCAAGTCGCCCGAACGACGTACAGACCTCGAGCGTAGTCGTCCGATTGCCTAAGTGGAGGCGGGTCCGGGCACCTGTTGCCGTGACGGGTGACAACGGGTGCGCGCGGGCGACGCGCAGGGCTTGCGACCTGCACCGCCGTAACTTACCAACAGTCAAAAGCCGTCCCCACGACCGGCATTCGTGAACCAGGAGGCGCGGGCATGACGTCCACTTTCCCCGACCGGGTCCCGGTCCGGTCCCGCAGGGCGCTGGTCGCGGGGTCGGTGGGCAACCTCATCGAGTGGTACGAGTTCGGTGTCTACGGCTACTTCGCGACGATCATCGCGGCGCGGTTCTTCACACCGGAGGGCGGCAGCGAGGTCGAGGCGCTGGTGAAGACGTACGCGTCGTTCGCGCTGGCGTTCTTCTTCCGGCCGGTCGGCGCGGCCGTCTTCGGCCGGCTCGGTGACCGGATCGGCCGGCGTCCCGTGCTGATCCTGGTGATCACGCTGATGACCGGGGCGACGACGCTGATCGGCGTACTGCCCACGTACGACACGGTCGGCGCGCTCGCCCCGTGGCTGCTGACGTTTCTGCGGGTGCTGCAAGGGCTGTCGGCGGGCGGGGAGTTCGGCGGCGCGGTGTCGGTGATGACCGAGTTCGCGCCACCCGGGCGGCGCGGGCTGTACGGGTCGTGGCAGTCGTTCACGGTGGCGCTGGGGCTGCTGGGCGGCGCGGGGGCGGCGGCGCTGCTGGCCACGGTGCTGACCGAGCGGCAACTGGGCGACTGGGGCTGGCGGTTGCCGTTCCTGCTGACGTTGCCGCTGGGGCTGGGTGCCCTGTGGCTGCGGCTGCGGCTGGACGAGACGCCGGCGTTCCGCGAGGAGCGGGAGGCGGAGCGGCCGACCCGGCGTGCGGTCGCCGGGGCGATCGCGCTGGGCGCCGGGCGGATCATGGGGTGGGCGGCGGCGGGGTACACCTTCCTGGTCGTGCTGCCGTCGTACCTCCAGTCCACGCTGGACGCGAGCTTCCAGCAGGCGCTGATCGCCACGGCGCTGGCCAACCTCGGCTTCGCGATGACGATCGTGCCGGCGGGGTGGCTCAGCGACCGGGTCGGGCGGCGGACGGTGATGCTGGCGGGGGCGGTGCTGACGGTGATCCTCGCGGTGCCACTGCTCAACCTTCTCCAGGACCCGGGCGTTTCCCTCACCGTGAAGGGTGCGGCGGTGTGGGGTGCGGGCGCGTTGGTGGGGCTGATGGCGGGGCCGGGTCCGGCGATGCTCGCGGAACTGTTCCCGACGAACGTGCGCTACACGGGGCTGGGGCTCGCCTACGCCCTGTCCAATGCGGTGTTCTCGGGGTGTGCCGGGCTCATCATCACGGAGATGATCGAACGGACCGGGAACGTGGACATCCCCGCGTACTACGCGGCCGCGACCTGCGCGGTGAGCGTCCTCGCGCTGACGGCGGTTCCGGCCGGAGAAGTGAAGGAAAGGGCGGGTTGAGCGGATGCGGATGATCGAATGCAGGTGATCGGATGCGGGTGATCGGCCTGATGTCGGGCACGTCGTACGACGCCATCGACGCCGCGGCCGCCGATCTGAGCCTCGTCGGCGACAGCCTGGTGCTCGAACCACTGGGGCTGGTGAGCGAGGCGTACGACGAGGGGCTGCGGGAGGCGCTCGGGGCTGCACTGCCGCCGGGGACGACCTCGATGGCGGAGGTGTGCCGGCTCGACACGGGGATCGGGCAGGCCTTCGCGGCGGCCGCCGTGCGTGCGGACCGTGAACTGTGCGGCGGGCGGGCGGAGTTGGCCGCCTCGCACGGGCAGACGGTCTACCACTGGGCCGAGGACGGGAAGGTGTACGGCACCCTTCAGCTCGGGCAGCCCGCGTGGATCGCCGAGGCGACCGGGCTGCCCGTGGTCGCCGACTTCCGTCCCCGTGACATCGCCGCCGGCGGACAGGGCGCCCCGCTGGTCAGCCTGGTCGACCTGCTGTGGCTGCGCGGCCGGCCGGGCACACCCGTCGCCCTCAACATCGGCGGGATCGCCAATCTCACCGCACCCGACGGCACCGCGTTCGACACCGGGCCCGGCTGTGCGCTGATCGACGCGGCGGCGCGGGGGTTCAGCGGCGGACGGCTGGCGTACGACGTGGACGGGGCGCTGGCCGGTCGCGGCAGCGTCCATGAACCGCTGCTACGGCGGCTGCTGGCGGAGCCGTACTACGCGCTGCCCGCGCCCAAGACGACCGGCAAGGAGCTGTTCCACCTGGGCCGTCTGCGGGACGCGTTGGCCGGGTTCGGCACCCTGTCGGCCGAGGACGTCGTCGCCACGCTGACCGCGCTCACGGCACGCACGGTCGCCGACGCGGTGCGCGCGGCCGGCGCGACGGAGGTGATCGCCTCGGGCGGCGGGACCCGCAACCCGGTCCTGATGACGATGCTCGGGCAGCGCCTGCCCGGGGTCCCTCTTCGCACCTCCGACGAGCTGGGACTCCCGGCCGCCGCGAAGGAGGCGTACGCCTTCGCCGTACTGGGCTTCCTGACCGCCCATGGCCTGCCCGGCACCGTCCCCTCGGCCACGGGCGCCCGGCACGCACGCGTACTCGGCTCGATCACGCCGGGCCGCGAGGGCCTGCGGCTTCCGCCGCCGGCGGGAGAGCGACCGGAACGGCTCGTCCTGCGGTGATGCTGACTCGCCCCCGCCGCCCCTACCCGTCCCGTCCCTGGGGGCCGCGCCCCCAGACCCCCGCTGCCGGTCCTTCGGGCCTCGTCCTCAAACGCCGGACGGGCTGGAAAGATCGCCCCCAGCGGGTGGGTGGGGGCTCGGGACGGCGGTGACCTCGTTCTTGAACGCCGCACGGGCTGAAATGTCGCCGGACAGGCTGACTTCCTCTCATCCGACTTTCACCGACACCTCATACGGTGGGCGCATGACGCAGGTGACTCCTCCCGGCTGGTACCCCGACCCGGGGCAGAAAAGTGACGGTCCGCCCACCGAGCGCTGGTGGGACGGCAAGGCATGGACGGATCAGGTCCGGCCCGCGGGGCCGGCGGACGTATGGGGGCCTCCGGAGCAGTTGGCGGCCGGTGGGGCGTATCCGGTGCATCCGGGCTATCCCGGCCAGTTGCAGTCGGGCGGGCGGCGTGGGCTGCGCACCGGCATAGCCGTGGGGGTTGCCGCGGTCGTCCTCGCGAGCATCGGCGTCGGCGTGTACGCGCTGACCGCCGACGACGGCTCGGGCGGCGGCAGCGCCAACTCCCGGCAACGAGGTCAGGACGGGCCCGGGGGAGGCAACGGCGGCGGGGACGGCGGTTCCGGTGGGGCGTCGCCCTCGCCCGATCAGTCCGAGGCGCCGAAGGTGGACAGCGGGTCGGTGACCGACGAGGTGAGCGGGATCAGTCTGCCCATCCCGGACGACTGGTACGGCCAGGAGACCAACTGGGGTGCGCACGTCGGGTCGGACGAGACGTACAAGTGCCCCTCGGACACCTCCCAGACCTGTATGAAGGGCGGCGCCTACTCGGCCCCTGCGCTCGCGCTCCGCACCAAGGGCGACACCCCCGAGGAGGTCGCCAAGGCTGACATCGAGGCGAACGCCGAGGAGTCCTACGGCAAGGGGTACGGCGAGATCACCTCGCACGAGGTGCTGGCCTCCAAGGCGGTGACCGTGGCCGGGCAGAAGGGCTATCTCGTGCGCTGGAAGGCCGTCACGAGCAAGGGGTCCGACGGCTACGTGGAGTCGCTGGCCTTCCCCTCGCCTGTGAGCGAGCGGCAGATCGTCGTGGTCCGCCTCGGCGTCGACGTCAGCGAGGGCCAGTCCGTCCTCGACGAGATAGCCAAGGGCATCAAGGTCTCCACGGGCGGCGGCAACGGCCAGGACGTCTGATGCCCGGCGTCCGGCAATGACGCGGCCGGGTGGGGCGCCCCTCCGCTCAAGAGGAACCCCACCCGGCCGGGGGGTGCGCGCCGCCCCCGTCCCCACGGTGCGGCGCGGATCAGGTCACCGTCCAGTCATCCCGTGGACGGCGTCCTGAGTCTCAGGTGAGGCCCAGTGCGGGCAGCACGGCGGCCTCCACGAACCGGACGAGATAGTCGGGGTCGGCGTCCTCGCCCTCCAGCACGGGGCGGGCCCGCAGCACGCCGAAGATCTGGGCGGGGACGTACTCCAGGGCGGGGTGGCCGGCGGTGACCTCCCCGCGCTCCACCCCCCGCCGAAGGATCTGCCGCAGCGCATCGATCTCGGGGTCGATGAGCGCCTCGCGCAGCGCGCACTTGAGTTCCGGGTCCTCCATCACGGCATGCCCCAGCGCCTGGAACAGCCGCGTGTCCTTGCCGGACCACGCCCCCGCGGCCCGCGCCGCCTCGCGCAGATCACCGGCGAGCGTGCCGCTGTCGATGCCTTCGAAGCGCGTGAGCCGGCTGGCGCGCAGGGCCGCCGCCACGAACTGGGGCTTCGTCTTCCACTGCCGGTACAGCGTGGACTTGCTGCACCGGGTGCTGCTGGCCACGCCCTCCATGGTGACGGCGTCGTAACCGCACGCGCGGATCTGTTCGAGCACGGCGTCGAAGAACTCCTGCTCACGCTCGGGCGTGATCTTGGAGCGGCGCGAGGCGACGACCGTCTCCGGTCCGTCCGCGGCCTGCGACGTCATCGGCTCTTCTCCTCACTTCCAGCGTGTCGTACGTCTATCGATACGCCACTGTACCGGAACGCTGACGTATCGGTACAGTGGCGTATCGGAACAGCAGCGTTTCGGTACATGGACGTTTCGGTACGCTTCCGTATCGATGAGTTCGCCGGGTACCACCCAGCACCACCCACCGTTCGGCGAAAGGGCCGGGGGAAAATGAATGGCCGCACCGAGCCTGCTCAGGCGGAGACCGACGCGATAGCGCGGCCTCCGCTCGTCCGGGAGCTCCTGCTCGTCGCAGGGCTCTTCCTCGTCTACAAGTTCGGGCGGCAGCTGGCCACGGGCCACACCGGCGAGGCGTTCCGCAACGCGGACCGCGTGTGGGACCTGGAACGAGCCGTCCATCTGCCCGGCGAGGGCTCGGTGCAGCATCTGCTGCTGCACGGCGACACGCTCGTACACATCGCGAACACCTACTACGCGGCCGTGCACTTCCCGGCCACCGCGGCCTTCCTGGTCTGGATGTACCTGCGCCGGCCCACCCACTACGTCCGGGCCCGCCGTGTCCTCGCCGCCGTCACCGCCACCGCCCTGGTGGTCCACCTGACGTTCCCGCTGGCCCCGCCCCGCATGCTCGCCGCGACCGGCCTGATCGACACCGGCCAGGTCTACGGCCCCTCCGTGTACGGCTCGCCCCGGACCGACCACCTCTCGAACCAGTTCGCGGCGATGCCCTCACTGCACTTCGGCTGGGCCCTGATGGTGGCGATCGGCCTGATCGTGGCGACCCGCTCCCGCCGGCGTTGGCTGTGGCTGCTGCACCCGCTGGCCACGCTGCTGGTCATCGTGGGCACGGCCAACCACTACTGGCTCGACGCGGTCGCGGCGACGGCCATGCTCGGCATCGCGCTCGCCGTGATCAAGCTGCCGCGGCGCACGGCGACCACGGCCGGACACGGCACCCGCAAGCCCGCGCCGGCGGCCCGGGACGCGGTCTCCGACGAGGAATCCGTAATTGTGGGAGCGGGCCGGTGAATGCCACCCTGATCGCCGTCGTCCTGTCCCTGTTCTCCGCGGTCGCCTACGCCGCGGCGGCCGTGGCCCAGGAACGGCTGGCCTCCCGCGCCCCGGGATCGAGCCTGATACGACTGCTGCGGTCCGGCGCCTGGTGGGGGGCCGTCCTCCTCAACGGCTCGGGCGCGCTGCTGCACGTCGTGGCCCTGAAGTACGGTCCGCTGACCGTGGTGCAGCCGCTCGGCGCGCTCACCCTGGTGGCCGCGGTGCCGCTGGGCGCGCGGATCGCCGGGCGGCGGGTCAGCGCGGTCGAGTGGCGCGGCACGGCGCTGACGCTCACCGGTCTGACGGCGATCCTCGTCACGGCGTCCGGGCCGGCCCCCGAGGAGGTGCTGAGCACGTCCGAGGCGGTGGCGGTCGCGGCCGTGACCGTGGCGCTGATCGGCATGCTGTCGCGGCCGGGCGCCCGGCCGGGGCTGCGGCACGCCACCGCGTCCGGTCTCGCCTCCGGGGTGGGCTCGGCGCTCACGCAGACCGTGACCGTGGCCATGACGGACCACTCCGCCCCGCTGCTCAGCCCGCAGGTGACCGGGGTGGCGCTGCTGGTCGCGGCCCTCGCGGTGAGCGGGCTGCTGCTGTCGCAGACCGCCTACCAGGGCGGCCTCGGCGCTCCGCTGGCGATGGTGACGCTGGCGAACCCCATGGCGGCCGCGGTGATCGGGCTCCTCCTGCTCGGCGAGCGGTTGCAGGGCGGCGCAGAAGGGGTGCTCCTCGCGCCGGCCGGGGCGGGCCTGGCGTCATGGGGCGTGGTGCTGCTCAGCCGGGCGACTCCCGAACCGGACGCCGTGACGGCAACGCCGGAAAAGGGGCACGGGCCGTATCGATGTGCGGCTCGGCCGCGTGGGCGCGACCAACCACGCCACAGACGCAGCCGCAGCCGCAGCCGCAGCCGCAGCCGACGAACAATCCGACGCGGCACCCCCGTAGACGCCCCCGCACAGGAACCGGCGCTGGTGCCCCGGCAACCGCAGCCGAGGCACCTCACACCACTCTGAGCAACGGCCCCTGTCCGGGTTACTCGGTGATGATCGCCGGGTCGCTCACACCCGGCCGCCCGTTCTCGACGTGCCCGGCGAACCGCCGCAGGAAGACCGGGGCGGCGTCGGCGGTGACGGTCAGGTCGTACCAGCGCCGGCTCGCCGCGAGGTCGACCGTGCGGCACACCGTGGCGCCGGGCCGCACGGTCACCGTGGTGGCGCGACCGCCGTACCCGTTGGCGATCTTCAGGCGGACGCTCGCCGCTCCCTTGTTGGTGAAGGTCAGCTCGATGTCGTCGCCGGTGTGCCGGGCGGTGACCTCGGGGCCGGCCGCGCTGTTCGAGCCCTTGAACCAGCGCACGAAGCCGCCGGGGCCGTGCACGGTCAGGTCGTACGAGCCGTTCGAGTACGCCGAGTTCCAGGTGTCCGCGATGCTCTTGCCGGCCTCGGTGGTGTACGTCCAGGGGCCGTCGGTGCGGTTGCCGGAGGTGACGTGGAAGGCGGCACCGGCCTTGGCGCCGGAGGCGAAGGTGAGTGTGAACCTGCCGGCCGCGGCGTCGACGGAACCGTCCACGTGCGGGGCGTACTTGAGCGGCCGGGTCGGGCGCAGACCGCGCTCCTGGCGGGGCATGTCCGGGTCGGCCGGCGGGGTCGGCTTGTAGTCGGGGTGGCGCTCGCGGTCCTGCGGCTCGTACTCGTCCGTCCCCGGCAGGGCGGCCGGGCGGCTGTCCTTGCGGGAGAAGTCGAAGGCCGAGGTCAGGTCGCCGCAGACGGCCCGGCGCCAAGGGGAGATGTTGGTCTCCTGCACCCCGAAGCGGCGCTCCATGAACCGCAGGATCGAGGTGTGGTCGAAGGTCTCGGAGTTGACGTAACCGCCCTTGCTCCACGGTGAGACGACCAGCATCGGCACGCGCGGGCCGAGGCCGTAGGGGCCGGCCGGGCGGTTGCTGTCGCCCTTGTAGAGGTCGAGCGAGACGTCGACGGTGGACTTGCCCCGGGAGGCGTCCTTCGGCGGGAGCGGCGGCACGACGTGGTCGAAGAAGCCGTCGTTCTCGTCGTAGGTGATGAACAGGGCCGTCTTCGACCAGACCTCCGGGTTGGCGGTGAGGGCGTCCAGGACCTGGGCGATGTACCAGGCGCCGTAGTTGGACGGCCAGTTGGAGTGCTCGGAGAAGGCCTCGGGGGCGGCGATCCAGGAGATCTGCGGCAGCTTGCCGGCCTTGACGTCGGCCTTCAGCCGTTCGAAGTAGCCTTCACCGCTCTTGGCGTCGGTGCCGGTGCGGGCCTTGTCGTACCAGGGGTCGCCGGGCCCCGCGTCGCGGTACTTGTTGAAGTACAGGAGCGAGTTGTCGCCGTAGTTGCCGCGGTAGGCGTCCTCGATCCAGCCCCAGGAGCCCTTGGCGTCAAGGCCGTCGCCGATGTCCTGGTAGATCTTCCAGGAGACGCCCGCCTGCTCAAGGCGCTCGGGGTAGGTCGTCCAGCCGTAGCCGAGCTCGTCGTTGCCGAGGACCGGGCCACCGCCCTGGCCGTCGTTGCCCGTGTAACCCGTCCACATGTAGTAGCGGTTCGGGTCGGTCGAGCCGATGAAGGAGCAGTGGTAGGCGTCACAGACGGTGAAGGCGTCGGCGAGGGCGTAGTGGAAGGGGATGTCCTCGCGGGTCAGGTACGCCATGGTCGTGGTGCCCTTGGCGGGGATCCACTTGTCGTACTTGCCGCCGTTGTAGGCCTGCTGGCCGTCGGTCCAGCCGTGCGGCAGGCCCTCCAGGAACTGCATGCCCAGGTCGTCGGCGTCCGGGTGGAACGGCAGGATGTCCTTGCTGCCGTTCGACTGGTGCCAGATCGGCTTGCCGTCGTCGCGCTTCACCGGGCGGGGGTCACCGAAGCCGCGGACGCCGCGCAGCTTGCCGAAGTAGTGGTCGAAGGAACGGTTCTCCTGCATCAGGACGACGATGTGCTCGACATCCTCGATCGACCCCGTGCGGTGGTTGGCGGGGATGGCGGCGGCCCGCTGGATGCTGCTCGACAGAGTCGTGAACGCCGTGGTCGCGCCCGCGAGTTGGAGGAATCTGCGGCGATTGACTTCGGGCATGAGTGAGGGACCTCTTCCCATCTAGGGTGGTTTGACCGGCCGGCTGGTGACGGAAGCCGCGCGGAAGGAGTGTTCCAGGAGCACCAAACGTCAGGGAAGGGTCCGGTGGCGCTCGTGTGAAAGTCGTCGGTACGGGAGGTGTGCCGGGACTCGGGCGCGGGGATGGTCGCGATCATGACAGAGACGACGCGCACGGATTCCCCGCCGACCTCACGGCCCGTACGCCAGCTCCTCGCCGCCTCGGTCGGCAACGCCGTGGAGTGGTACGACTGGTACGCCTACACGTTCCTCGCCACCTACATCGCGGCCGAGGTCTTCCCGAAGGGCGCGGACAACTCCCTGGTACCGCTGCTCTCGACGTTCGCGGTCTTCGCGGTGGGCTTCTTCATGCGGCCCGTGGGCGGGCTGCTGATGGGCGCCATCGCGGACCGCCGCGGCCGGCGCTCCGCTCTGACGGTCACCATCCTGCTGATGGGCGGCAGCAGCCTGCTGGTCGGCCTGACCCCGACGTACGAGACGGCGGGCGTCCTCGCCCCGGTGATCCTGGTGCTGGCCCGGCTGCTGCAAGGCCTGTCGGTGGGCGGGGAGTTCGCGGCGTCGACGACGTTCCTGGTCGAGTCGGCGGGGCCGGGCCGGCGCGGGCTGTTCTCCAGCTTCCAGTACGTGTCGACGACCGCCGGGCAGCTCGTCGCGTCCGGGATCGCGACCCTGCTGGTGGACACGCTGAGCGACGGGCAGATGAACGGCTGGGGCTGGCGGGTGCCGTTCGTCCTCGGTGCCGTGCTCAGCCTGGTCGGCTTCTGGATCCGCCAGGGCGCCGAGGAGACGCGGAGCGCCGAGCAGCAACAGGCCCCGCGCCCCGGCCTGTTGGAGGCGTTGCGCCGCCATCCGCGCCAGTCCCTGCTGATCTGCGGCATCACCGCGGGCGGCACGATCGCGTACTACACCTGGACGTCGTATCTGCCGACGTACGCCGAGCTCAACGCGGGCATCGAGAAGTCGGACGCCCTGCTCGCGGGCACGATCTCGCTGGCCTTCTTCGGTCTGCTCCAGCCGATCGGCGGCCTCCTCTCCGACCGCTTCGGCCGCCGCCCACTCCTCCTCTTCTTCGGCCTGGGCTTCACCCTCCTCACCGTCCCCCTGCTGCACGCTCTGCGCGATTCGTTCGCCGTGCTGCTGCTCGTGCAGTGCGCGGGCATGGTGCTGCTGACGGGGTTCACGTCGATCAGCGCGGCCGTGAACGCCGAGGTGTTCCCGCCGCGGGTACGGGCGGCGGGCATCGGGTTCCCGTACTCGCTGACGGTCGCGATGTTCGGCGGTACGGCGCCGTACGTCGGCACGCTGTTCAAGGAGCTGGGCCACGCGGACCTCTTCCCCTGGTACGTCGCTGTCCTGTGCCTCGCCTCGTCGCTGGTGTACCTGCGGCTGCCCGAGACGGCGCACAAGGCGCTCGAAAGGTGACCGCGCGACTCCGGATCAGCGCGGCGCGGCTCCCCCGGCATCGCCGCGATCCGTGAGCATGTGCGGGCCGGTGAGCTGGGTGACCTGCCCCTGTTCAGCGGGCGCTACTGGTGCGACTGGGCGACGGACCCGAACGGGCCGCTGAGCCGGCGGTTCAAGCGCTGCCCCGGTTCGGGTGCGCTCGGGGAGGTCGGGTCGCACGTCGTCGACGCCGCCGAGTACGTCGCCGGGCCGATCGCCTCGGTGTCCGGTGCGCGCTGTCGACGCAGATCACCAAGCGGCCGCTGCCACTGGGCGCGGTGGTGGGACACAACGCGGCCCCGGTATCGGACGAGTTCGCCGAGGTCGAGAACGAGGACACCGCGTCCTTCACCGTCCGCTTCGAGTCCGGGTTCGTCGGCACGTTCTCGGTGACGCGCACCGGCTTCGGCCTGCCCAACGGGCTCGCCCTCGACGTCCTGGGCGGCGACGGCCGGGCCGCGTTCGACCAGCACCGGCCCGCCGAGTACCTCTTCGACCCTTGCCGATGAGGAGGCCGCCCTCGCGGGCCGCCTCCAGCACGGCCGACGCGGCGGCCGGGTCGGCCTCGTCGGTGCCGGGCCGGGTGATCTCGACGCCCAGCATCAGGCCCCGGCCGCGCACCTCCCGTACGTGCGGCACATGCGACGACGCGCAGCCCGAGGCCCGTACGCGCGGCGTACGGCAGATCACCGCCGGTCCGCAGCTGCCGTACTTCGCGGGCGGTGTCCCGATGGAGGCGCCGGGGGTCGGGGCCGGCAACGGCGGCAACATCGCCTACCAGGCACGGGCGTTCCTCGACCAGGTCGCGGGCGTCGCCGCGCCGCTGCCGGCCTGCGCGACGCCGACGGCAAGGTCCCGACCGGCTACGGCTTCTGGTGCAACGCCTGGCCCGGGAAACCGGCGTGGAGGTTCGTCGCCGTCGGCCTCGGCCACGGCCCTCTGCCCCGCGCCGCCTCGTTCGCCCGGGCAGGCCCGCCCCGGCCCGGTCGACCTGCTCCTTTACGGAACCCCTTCCGCCTGGCAGAAGCCGCCTTGCGCGGCGGTCGCGGTCGTCAGGAACCTGAGTTCCACCACGGCACGCGGGGCGAGGGCGCCCCGCACTCAGAGACGGGAACCTCTGCCATGCCTCACATGACCGCCTTCGCCAGGAACCAGTGGTACGTCGCCGCCTACAGCCATGAGGTGGGACGGGAGTTGCTCGGCAGGACGATCCTCGGTGAGACCCTCGTGCTGTACCGCACGGAGGAGGAAGGGACGCCGGTCGTCCTGCACGACCGCTGTGTGCACCGCCGGTACCCGCTGTCCGAGGCGCCGACCCGGCTCGACGGCGACCGGATCGTGTGCGGGTACCACGGGTTCACGTACGACACGACCGGCACGTGTGTGTATGTGCCGGGGCAGAAGCGCGTCCCGCGGACGGCGCGCGTGGCCTCGTACCCGGTCGTCGAGCAGGACTCCCTGATCTGGGTGTGGATCGGCGACCCGGCGCTCGCCGATCCGCAGGGCATCCCGCGGGCCAGGCACCTCGACTCCCCCGGCTGGGTCACCGTGCGCGGCATGGAGCCCATCGACTGCGACTACGGCCTCCTCGTCGACAACCTCCTCGACCTGTCCCACGAGACCTACCTGCACGGCGGCTACATCGGCACCCCCGAGGTCGCCGAGACGCCGATCACCACGGAGGTCGACGAAGGTGCCGGGATCGTCCGGGTGAGCCGGCACATGGACGACGCGGAGTGCCCGCCGTTCTACGCCAGGTCGACCGGCATCGAGGGCCGGATCACCCGCTGGCAGGACATCGAGTACCACGCGCCCTGCCTCTACCTGCTGCACAGCCGGATCGCCCCCGTGGGTGTGCTGCCCGAGGCGGACGGCAGCGACCCGAACGGCTTCCACACCGAGATCACGTACGCCATCACCCCGTCCGGCGACGGCAAGGTCTACGACTTCTGGGCCGTCTCCCGGGACTGGGCGACGGACGACGCCGAGGTCACCGAGTTCCTGCGGGGCAACAACCACACGGTCGTCATGCAGGACGTCACCGCCCTCAACCTGCTCCAGCGGACCCTGGGCACCGAGCGCACCGGCTACCAGGAGCTGAGCATCAACATCGACACCGGCGGCCTGGCCGCCCGCCGTATCCTCGCCCGGCTGGTCGAGGAGGGCGACAAGCCCGTGGAGAAGGTCCTGTGAGCGGCAGCCCCACCGGAGAGATCTACCGCATCGACTGGCTGCCGGGCACCGACGTGCTGCACGGCACCTGTCACTGCGGACGCGAGCACACCTCGCAGGACCCGATCGAGATGTGGGAGTGGATGCTCGCCCATCCCCAGGGACACCAGCCCCAGGGACAGCAGCCGCAGGGACACGATCCGCAAGGAAACAGCTCATGACCGCATACGAAGCCCAACTCGTCGTCGAGCACAGGGAGTTGGCGGCCGACGGCGTGCTCGCCCTCACCCTGCGCCACCCGCTCGGCGAGCCGCTCCCGGCGTGGGAGCCCGGCGCCCACATCGACGTCGTCCTCGGTCCGGAGCTGGAGCGGCAGTACTCGCTGTGCGGCGATCCGGCCGACCGGGACGCCTGGCGGATCGCGGTGCTGCGGGAACCGGACGGGCGGGGCGGATCCGCCCATGTGCACGAGCAGTTGGGGCTGGGCGCCAAGGTGCGGGTGCGCGGGCCGCGCAACCACTTCGCCCTGCGGCCGGCGCCCCGCTACCGCTTCATCGCCGGCGGCATCGGCATCACCCCGATCCTGCCGATGCTGGCGGCGGCGGAGGGCGCGGGGGCCGAGTGGAGCCTGCTGTACGGCGGGCGGTCCCGCCGGTCCATGGCGTTCACCGAGGAGTTGAGCCGCTACGGCGGCGACCGCGTCACCGTGGCACCCCAGGACGAGACCGGCCTTCTCGACCTCGCCCCGGTGCTCGACGAGGTTCCCGAGAGCACGCTCGTCTACTGCTGCGGGCCCGGGCCGCTGCTCGACGCGGTGGAGGCGCGGTGCCCGGCCGGGCTGCTGCATGTGGAGCGGTTCGCGCCGAAGGAGCAGGAGGGCGGCGAGAACACGGAGTTCGAGGTCGAGCTCGCCCGGAGCGGCCACACGGTGACCGTGCCCGCCGACGTCTCCGTGCTCGACGCCGTGCGCGCCGCCGGTGTCGAGGTGCTGTTCTCCTGCACCGAGGGCACCTGCGGGACCTGCGAGACCGATGTCCTCGACGGCACGCCGGACCACCGGGACTCCGTGCTCACGCAGGAGGAGCAGGAGAGCGGCGAGACGATGATGATCTGTGTGTCCCGCTGCCGTGGGAAGCGGCTCGTGCTGGACCTGTGATCCGTAGGTCGGCCTCGATCCGGGCCACCGCCGCGAGCAGATGCGGCAGCAGGTCCGCACGGATCGAGTCCACCGAGGTACGGCCGGCGTGCACCGCGATGTTCACGCCGGCCACCACCTCGCCGTCCGGTTCCCGCACCGGTGCGGCCACCGACCGGAGCCCCTCCTCCAACTCCTGGTCGACGATGGCGTAACCCTGCCGCCGGACGCGCCCCAGCTCGGCCCGCAGGCGGCCCGGAGAGGTGATCGTGCGCGAGGTCAGCTGCTTCAACTCCGCCCGCCCCAAGTGGAGTTCGACCTCCTCCTCAGGCAGATGGGCGAGGATCACCCGGCCCACCGACGTCACATACGCCGGGAACCGGGTCCCCACCGTGATGGCCGCCGTCATGATGCGCCGGGTCGGCACCCGCGCCACGTACACGATGTCCTGGCCGTCCAGAACGCACAGCGACGACGACTCCCTTACCCGGTCGACGAGTTGTTCGAGGTACGGCTCGGCGATCTGCGGCAGGGTGACGCTGGAGAGGTAGGAGTAGCCGAGCTCCAGCACGCGCGGGGTGAGGCGGAAGTGCCGGCCGTCCTGGTGGACGTAGCCGAGGTCGACGAGGGTGAGCAGCAGACGGCGGGCGGCGGCTCGGGTCAGCTCGCAGGTCTGGGCGACCTCGCTGAGGGTGCGGGCGGGGTGTTCGGCGTCGAAGGAGCGGATCACGGCGAGGCCGCGCTCGAAGGACCTCACGAAGTGCGGTGCGCGGTCTCCCGGAAGCATCGCCACCTCCAATGGTGTCAACCATGTTGTCGGGGAACCCGTGTGACCCGGTTCGGTTGAGACTTCCACCTTCCCGCTGGGCCTTCTCGCGCACTACTGTGCGCCTTGCGCACAACCTGTCGGAACACCGCTGCACCGTTGTCTGTACAGGAGGAGCCATGCGTCGTCTGTCGGCCGGTCTCACCGCCGGCGCCCTGCTGCTCGTCGCGACGGCCTGCGGCTCGTCCGACGGCGGTTCGTCGGACCCGGGCGCGTCGTCCGGCGGGATCACCACCGTCAGGGTCGGACTCATCCCGATCGTCGATGTCGCGCCGCTGTATCTCGGCCAGAAGCAGGGGATCTTCGAAAAGCAGGGCCTGAAGCTGGAGTTCACCACCGCGCAGGGCGGCGCGGCGATCGTGCCGGGCGTGGCGAGCGGACAGTTCCAGTTCGGGTTCAGCAATGTGACGTCCCTGATGGTCGCCCAGTCCAACGGCGTCCCGGTGAAGGCGGTCGCCAACGGCATCGCGTCGACCGGGGTGGCGGGCGAGGACTTCGGCGCCCTCATGGTCAAGAAGGGCAGCCAGGTCAAGTCCGCCAAGGAGCTGGAGGGCAAGAAGGTCGCCATCAACACCCTTAAGAACATCAACGAGACCGCCGTCCGCGAGTCCGTGCGCAAGGCCGGCGGCGATCCCGACAAGGTGAACTTCGTCGAGCTCGCCTTCGACCAGATGCCGGCCGCCCTCGACCAGGGCCAGATCGACGCCGCCATGGTGGTCGAGCCGGCGACCGCCACCATCAAGACCCAGGGCGGCGTGGAGATCGCCTCACCCCTGGTGGACGTCGCCCCGGACCTCACCGTGGCCATGTACTTCGCGTCCACGCAGTACGCGCAGCAGAACCCGGAGGTGGTGAAGAAGTTCCAGGACGCCACCGCCGAGTCCCTCGCCTACGCCGACGCCCATCCGGACGAGGCCCGCCAGATCATCACGACGTACACGAAGATCCCGGCGGACGTGCTGGCGAAGGTCACCCTGCCGAAGTGGCCGGCCGAGGCGAACCGGTCGTCCATCGAGGCCCTGATGAAGCTCGGCGAGACGGACGGCCTCTTCAAGAAGACGCCCGACCTGGACGCGCTCCTGCCGTGAGGGGCGGGAACGTCGCACTCGGTGCGGCCGGACTCGCGGCCTTCCTCGCCCTGGGTGAGGCGGCGCCGCGGCTCGGCCTGGTCAAGGAGGCCTACGTACCGCCGACGAGCCGGATCGCCGAGGCGCTCGTGCACGAGGCCGCCGACGCCGCCTTCTGGAGCGCGCTCGGCGACACGCTCACCGGCTGGGCGCTGGGCCTGGCCGTCGCGGTGTGCGCCGGTGTCGTCGTGGGCGTGCTCGTCTCGGTGGTGCCGTACCTGCGCGAGGCGACGGCCTCGACGATCGAGTTCCTGCGCCCCATCCCGTCGGTGGCACTGATCCCGCTGGCGGTACTGCTCTACGGCACCGAACTCAAGTCGGTGCTCCTGCTGGTGGTGTACGCCTCCTTCTGGCAGGTACTGATCCAGACCCTGTACGGCGTCCAGGACATCGACCCGGTCGCCGAGGAGACGGCACGCAGCTACGGACTCGGCACCTGGGCACGCGTGCGCCATGTGCTGTGGCCGACGGCCCTGCCGTACGTCATGACCGGCGTACGGCTCGCCGCGGCGGTGGCGCTGATCCTCGCGATCACCGCCGAACTCGTCATCGGCGCACCGGGGCTGGGCCGGCAGATCGCGGTCGCGCAGACCTCGCAGGCGGTGCCGGAGATGTACGCGCTGATCGTGGTCGCGGGGCTGCTGGGGCTGCTCATCAACGTCGGCGCACGGACGGTGGAGCGGCGGGCGCTGGCCTGGCACCAGTCGGTGCGCGGGGAGGTGGCGGTGTGATCGGACGCCTGCTGCTGAGGCTGCTCTTCGTCGTCGCGCTGCCCGCGGTGCTGGTCGCCGTGTGGTGGGCGGCGTCGAACGGCAGCACCGACCCCTTCTGGCCGCCGCTGCGGATGATCCTCGACACCTTCCCGGACGTCTGGACCGCCGACCGCCTGCGCACGGACGTCGTACCGAGCCTCCTGCGCCTCCTGGGCGGCTATGCCCTGGCCGCCGCGGTCGGCGTCGCGCTCGGCACGGTCATCGGCTCCTACCGCCAGGTGCGCGCGGTGTTCGAGCCGGTCCTGGAGTTCCTGCGAGCCGTGCCGCCGCCCGTGCTGGTCCCGGTCATCATGCTGTTCGCGGGCATCGGCGACACCATGAAGATCGTCGTGATCGCGAGCGGCTGCGTCTGGCCCATCCTGCTCAACACCGTGGAGGGCGTGCGCGCGGTCGACTCGGTGATGCTGGAGACGGCCCGCTCCTACGGCGTCACCGGCATCGCCCGCCTGCGCCATCTGGTGCTGCGCTCGGCGAGCCCGCAGATCTTCGCCGGACTGCGCCAGGCCCTCTCGATCGGCATCATCCTCATGGTCATCAGCGAGATGTTCGCCGCGAACAACGGCATCGGCTTCACCGTCGTCCAGTTCCAGCGCAGTTTCGCCATCCCCGACATGTGGACCGGCATCCTCGTCCTCGGTCTGCTCGGCTTCCTGCTCTCCGTCGTCTTCCAGCTGGTCGAGCGCCGGGTGCTCGGCTGGTATCGCGGTCTGCGTGCGACCACCCGGCGGTCTTGAGTGAACACCGTGAAGGGGCGGGTCATGCTCGACGTACGCGGCCTGAAGAAGGTCTACGAGGGTTCCGGACGGCGCGTGGAGGCGGTGCGCGACCTCACCTTCACCGTCGAAGCGGGCGAACTGGTCTGTCTGGTCGGCCCGTCGGGCTGCGGCAAGACGACTCTGCTGAAGTGCATGGGAGGGCTGCTCACGCCGACGAGCGGCGAAGTGCTCCTGGAGGGACGGAGGGTGACCGGTCCACCGCCCGGTATGGCGTTCGTCTTCCAGGAGTACGGACGCAGTCTGTTCCCTTGGATGCGGGTCGGCGCGAACGTCGAACTCCCGCTCAGGCAGAAGGACTTGAGCAAGGCGCGACGCCGGGAGCTGGTGCGCGACGCGCTGGAGTCGGTCGGGCTGACGGATGCCGTCGGGGCGTATCCGTGGCAGCTGTCCGGCGGCATGCAGCAACGCGTCGCCATCGCCCGCGCGCTCGCGTACGAGCCCCGTGTGCTGCTGATGGACGAGCCGTTCGCCGCCGTGGACGCGCAGACCCGGGCCGATCTGGAGGACCTGGTCCGGGGGCTGTGGCGGGACCGCGGCATCACGATCCTGTTCGTCACCCATGACATCGACGAGGCCGTGTACCTGGGCGAGCGGGTGCTCGTCCTGTCCGCCTCCCCCACCGTCGTCCAGGAACAGCTGAAGGTCGACCTGCCCGCCGAGCGCGACCAGCTGCACACCCGCGTCGACCCGCGCTTCGCCGAACTGCGCACCCATGTGTACGAGCAGATCCAGACGGCGAAGCGCGGGGGGACCGAGACCGGTCCCCCCGGGAAGGTCGTCACATGAGGAACGCCTCCACTCACCGCGCGCGGCTTGCGCGGAAGCTCTGACGGGGCGCCGTCGACGACCTGAACGCCGACGGTGCCCCGGTCAGTCCTCGGGGGTGGGCACCACGCGCAGACGGGCGGCGCCGCGGCGCACCGCGCGCGCCCTGGGCCGGTCGCGGCGCACCTCGCGCAGCACCAGCGTCAGCCGGGTGTGGCCCATCTCGCGCAGGGTGCGGGGCGTCTCGTCGACGACCCGGCAGTCGGTGGCGCCCCAGCGCGGATCCGGGTGGAGCAGCGGGCGTACGGCGCCGTCCTGGGCGACCGCCCGCTCGCCGACCGCGCGGATCCAGTGCGGCAGGCCCTGCCGGTAGGCGGCCTCCATGAGGGGGTCCTGGGCGATCTCGCGGCGGATGGCCTGGAGGCCGTGGTCATGGCCGTGCAACTCCACGGCGGCGGCGAAGTGGGCCAGCATCGGCAGGCACCAGCTGGACTCGTGGTCGCCGAGGACCGTGCTCGCGTCCGGATGGAAGAGCACGAACCTGAGGAAGTTGTCGTCGGGCATTGCCGTCGGATGCGGGCCCACACAACGGAAAAGTGACGCGAAAGCGGTGTTCGCCAGAACGACGTCCCAGCGGTGGTCGACGACGACGGACGGGAAGGGCACGGCCTCCACGAGGGTGGCGTAGTCCCGTAGGTACGCCTCGGCCTCGGACCGCTCGGGGACGGACCGCGGTACGGACCGCTGTCCACCTGCCTGATATGCCATCGAGAGGTCACCCCTCTTGCCTATGCGGCCTTCACGCGGCGCCTTGATCCTGCTGCCCACGCCGGAGCCGTGTCAACTATCGTGGCATTCCGTGCCGGTTGACGGCTGAAATTGGACACAGTTGTGGCGAGACCTGGATGTGAGTTCGAACTACCCGGTAATCTCCGTCGAGTTCACGGCAACCGCTTGTGAGAAGCCTGTGAGAGACGTAGGAGATCTGTCGGTGACGGATGGCATCGAGGGTCCGGGCGTTACGCCGACGGCTGAGCTGCCGGCCGTCGTCGCTCGTGTCACCGCGCTCGCCGACCGGCTCGGCGTGCCGCACGCGGAGGTCTTCGACACCGGCCGTCTGTCCGTCGCCTCCGGCGTCCCGGTGCCGGTGATCAAGGCCCTGCTGAGCGGGCGCCCCGCGGGCGAGCCCGATGTACAGGCCCGGTTCCTCCAGCGCCTCGATCTGCTGCGGCGCACCCGCCTCAAGCCGAACGGCCGCAAGTACACCCAGCAGGAGATCGCTGACGGCGCGGGCATGTCACGGCAGCAGGCGGGCGCCCTCATCAACGGCGACCGGCGCCCCACCATGGAGCACTGCGACGCCATCCAGCGCTTCTACCGGGTACACGCCGGATTCCTCACGGCCGAGGACCCCGAGGCGCTCGCGGGCGCGCTCCAGCGTACCGAGCAGGACCTGCTCCAGAAGCTCGCCGAGCGTGAGGCGGCCCAGTCGGCCGAGGATCCGCTGGAGAGACTCCTCCAGGACCACGGGGTGCGCGGCATCGCCTGGCGGGCCGCCCAACTTCCCACCGACCAGCATCGCGACAAGGTCGCGGAGTGGCTGGACATGCTCCTGGAGAGCGTCAAGCGGCCCGAGTCGTGATCCGGGGAGAACGGGAGACCAGTGGGCATCGGTAGGGAAATGCGCCGCCTGTGCGGCGAGTTGGTCGCGGAGCTGGCGCTTTCGGCGCCCGCGCCGCCGGAGAAGCTGTACCGCGCGCTGTGCGACGCGATGAGCAGACGCCGCGGCCGGCCCGTCCACTTCCGTACCGCCGCCTTCCCGCCCGGTACCGCCAGTGGGCTGTGGCTCGACATGGCAGACCAGGACCTCGTGGTGATCGAGGAACGCACCGCGCCCGACCACCAGCTGGTGATCCTCGGCCACGAGCTGTGGCACATGAAGGCCGGCCACGGCAGCCACAGCGTCGAGGGCGCCACCGTGGCGGCCCGGCTCCTCCAAGACGACGCCGACTTACGGTCGACGGTGCTGAAGGTCGCCGCCCGCGACCACTTCGACCAGGCCGAGGAGAAGGAGGCCGAGAGCTTCGGCCTGCTGCTCGCCAGCAAGTGCCGTACCTGGCTGGCGGTTTCCTCGGTACGGGGACAGCGTGACCATCTGGCCGGGCGGATCGAGGCGTCACTGGGCTACCTGGGGCCACAGGGCTGACCCACCGCCCTGCCGAGGCCCGATTGTCAGTGGTGGACGGCAAGCTGGTGGTGCGCCTCCATGTGCGGGGCGTGACGCGATGACGCCGACCTGGGGAGAGCCGACCGATGCCCACCGCCGTACTGACCGACCGCGAGCGCACCGCCGTCCAGGCCTATCTGCGGCTGTTGCACACCGTGCGAGCCGCGTTCGACGGTCCTCCCGGGGGCGGCCGGCCACCCGTGGTGCCGCCCGCCGTCCTCGCCGAGGCGGAACAGGCCCTGGCGGACGCGGGGCTGACGGGCAACGAGGAGGAGTTCTTCCGGATGCTGCGGAGCTGGTGCCCGGCGGAGCCGTAGCGCGCCGCGCGCGGGCCCCGGGGGCTCAGGTGTGCGGCACACTCACCGCTGTCGCCACCAGCCCCCGCTGGACGGTCCATCGGCCCTCGAACCGGTCGAGCCTGCGGTCGCCGACCCACGGGCCCGGCACGAGGAGCCGGGCGCGGAGACCGCCGCCGCGCTGTTCACCGGGGTCGGCGAAGATCTCGATGTCGGCCTCGGTGAAGTCCAGCCACTTTCCGGTGAGCGGGAACCACGCCTTGTAGACGGATTCCTTGGCGCTGAACAGCAGCCGGTCCCAGTGGATGCCGGGGTGGTCGCCGGACAGCCTGCGCAGCCGCTCGGCCTCGGCGGGCAGGGCGACGGCGGACAGGACGCCGTCCGGGAGCGTCTGGTGGGGCTCGGCATCGATGCCGAGGGAGGCCAGATCGGCGGCGCGGACCAGCGCGGCGGCGCAGTAGCCCGCGCAGTGGGTCATGCTGCCGGTCAGGCCCGCCGGCCAGGTCGGGGCGCCGCGTTCGCCGGGCAGGATGGGCTGGGGGGGCACGCCGAGCTTGTCCATGGCACGGCGCGCACAGGAGCGGACGACGGCGAACTCCCGGCGCCGTTTGTCGACGGCCCGGGCCACGACCGCCTCCTCCTCGGGGTACAGGGCGGTGTTCGCGGGCTCTTCGTCGCCGTACGCCTCGACGGCGACCACAGAGGCCGGCAGCAGTTCCTCGATCAACGGGTCGTGTCCTTACTGGGCAGAATCCGGCGCAGCCGTCCCGGTGAGTCCGGTCGTTTGCGCCACTCACGGGGGTAGCCCACCGACACCTCCTCGAAGCGGACGCCCTCATGCCAGGTGGTCCGCGGGATGTGGAGATGGCCGTAGACCATGGTCTCGACCCGGAACCTGCGGTGCCAGTCCGCGGTGAGCCGGGTGCCGCACCACATGGCGAACTCGGGGTACCACAGTACGTCGGTCGGGTGCCGGTCCAGCGGGTAGTGGTTGACGAGGACGGTGGGCAGGTCCTCGGGCAGTGCGGCGAGCCGGCGCTCGGTCTCGGCGACCCGGGCCGCGCACCAGGCCTCGCGGGACGGGAACGGGTCGGGGTGCAGCAGGTACTCGTCGTTGCACACGATCCCGGTCCCGTGGGCGTACGTCAGCCCCTCCTCCTTGGTGGTGCAGCCGGAGGGCAGGAACGAGTAGTCGTACAGCAGGAACAGCGGAGCCACGGCGACCGGGCCGCCGGGGCCGTCCCAGACGGGGTAGGGGTCCTCGGGGGTCGTCACGCCGAGTTCCCGGCACATCTCGACCAGATGCTCGTAGCGGGCGACACCGCGCAGGGTGACGGTGTCCTTCGGATGGGTCCACAGTTCGTGGTTGCCGGGTGCCCAGACGACCTTGCGGAAGCGGCCGGCGAGTGTCCTGAGGGCCCAGCGGACGTCGGCCACGGTCTCGGCCACGTCACCGGCGACGAGCAGCCAGTCGTCGTCGGAGTCCGGCCGCATCTTCTCGACGAGGGCGCGGTTCTCCTCGTAGCCGATATGCAGGTCACTGATGGCCAGCAGTTGTCCGGCACCGCCGACCGTCGACGTCACCCCTCGCCCCTTTCGATCACACGAATGACAACACGAGAACACAGGATGCGTTCACCGTACAAGGGGGACACGCATCACCTGGGCAGGGGGCGGCCCGGGCCGACGGGCGGTCAGGAATGATCCGCGATTCCGTAACACGTACGTTGCACGCGGCGCCCTTTGAAAGCCGTATGATCGCCCCAACACCACCGCCTGGACTTCCCTTCGCACGGGGCGGTTTGGTGTCCCTCCAACCACCCTGCCCGGGCACGGGCCTGCTTTGCCCTGCCCGCGAACCCCGAAAGGACGGCCCTGCATGGTCTCTCGCGTACGCGTCTGGCTCAACCGCACGTACGCGGAGAACGTGTTCTTCATGGATCAGCTGCGGAGAAATCCCAGCGATCGGGCCGTCGAGATCCATGCGACGCACGGGGACGCCGACTCGCCCGTGCTGGCCGCCGCCGACACCGCCGAACTGGAGCCGGAGGGCCTGTCCCCGGCCGCGTACGTCGAGTACGCGCTCGCCCAGTGCCGGCGCCGTGGCATCGACGTGTTCGTGCCGCGGCTGCACCAGTCGGCGGTCGTGGCGCACCGCGCGGAGTTCGAGGCGGTCGGTACGGCCTTGCTGGCACCGCCGCCGGAGGCCGTGGCGGTCTTCCAGGACAAGGTGATCGCGTACGAGGCCGTGCAGGCCATCGGGGTGCCGGTGCCGCCGTGGTGGCGGGTGCGCGACGCCGATGAACTCGTCGCCGCGGTCGAGGAGTTGGAGGCGGGCGGGCACAAGGCCTGCTTCAAACCGGCGTCCGGTGCGGGCGGGGTGGGCTTCCGCATGATCACACGCGCCCCCTTCTCGCTCATGCACCTCAACGGGTTCCCGACTCCGTATGTGCAGCTGGATCTTGTCGTGGACGCGTTGCGGCGGGCCGACGAGCCGGTGGACTGGCTGGTCATGCCGCGGCTGGAGCAGCCCGAGGTGTCGGTGGACTGCCTCACCGGTCCCGACAACCGGGTCCGGCTGGCGATCGGCCGGATCAAGAACGGCCGGCGTCGCGGGTTCACGCTTCAGGAGCCGTGGCTGGAGCCGGCGCGGCTGATCGCGGAGGGGTTCGGGCTGCACTATCTGTCCAACATCCAGTTCCGGATGTTCGGGGAGACTCCGGTGCTGATGGATGTGAACACGCGGCCCGCCGGCGGCTTGCATCAGCTGTCGCTGTGCGGGGTCAACGTGCCCTGGCTGGCTGTTCAGTTGGCGCTCGGTGAGGATCCGGGCGAGGTGGCTCCGCCGTTCCTCGGGCAGGACTACACGGTGGTTTCGGGGCCGCGGCCGCTGCGGCCGGTGTCCATTCCCCAGCAGCGGGGGGAGATTGAAGCGCCGTTGCTGCCGGCGGTGCCCGCGCCGGCACCGGTGGATTCGGTCGATGCAGCTGGGGCGGCTCAGGTTCTGCCTCTTTAGGTTGCGTTGCGTTGCCGGGTGCGGGTTGCGTCGGGTCGAGAACACCTGCCTGTGCCGCGGGCACGCCGACCGAACCGAGCGAGGGGTGTATCAGGGCGCGGACAGCGTGCTCATAAGAGTGAAAGGCACGGGGGATCAGCGGGGGATCCACGGGGGGACGCACCACGACGGGGGATGTACGGGGGCTTCGGGTCGGCCGGCGCTGTCACGGGGGTGGCGGCCGGCCGGCCCGAAGGTGCGTAGCGGGGTCAGAAGCGGCCCGCGCCGCGGTACAGCTCCAGTTCCCCTTCCAACTCGACGGCCAGCACCGTGGCGTGCGGGTCGAGGTCGGCTCCGGTGGGCGGTTCGATCCAGAGGACGCCCGGTGTTTCGTGCAGGCCGCCGGTGATGCGGTGGGCCAGTTCGGTGCCGCTGCCGAGGACCGTGACCCGGCGTACCGAGCCGAGCAGTCCGCGCACGTTGATCTCGGCACGCGGCGCGTCGAAGAGGATCAGGTAGAGGGTGCGGCGGTCCTTGGAGAGGGTGCTCGGGCCGTAGTGGTGGCCGGGCGGGAGGCCGCGCCCGGTGCCGTACACCGCCTCCGCGTGCCGCGCGATCCAGTCGCCCAGCCCCTCCAGACGTTCGGCCTGCTCCCGTGGGATCGTGCCGTCCTCGCGTGGTCCGACGCTGAGCAGCAGGTTGCCACCGCCTCCGATCGTCTCCGTGAAGTAGCGGATCAGCTGGTCGACCGACTTGTGGTTGTGGTCGTGGTGCTGATGGCCCCAGGAGTCGTTGATCGTCAGGCACAGCTCCCAGGGACCCTCGGGCGGGACGACCGGGGCGCCCTGTTCCGGTGTGGCGTAGTCGCCCTCGCTGAGCATGCGGGCGTTGAAGACGACGTCCGGCACCTCGGAGCGGATCAACGCGGCCAGCTCGGGGATCCGCCACTGCTCCTCGCTGCGGTCCCACTCGCCGTCGAACCACAGCAGGTCCGGCTTGTAGCGGGAGGTGAGTTCCCGGAGCTGGCCGTCCCGGTAGGCGAGGAAGCGTTCCCAGGCGTCCAGGTCCTCGTCCTCGGCCGCGACCTCCGAGTAACGGTTGTCCTCCAGCTCCGGCGGGCGGCCGGGCTTGCGCGTGGAGGCGTAATCGGGGTGGCTCCAGTCCGAGTGCGAGTAGTACAGGCCGACCTTGAGGCCCTGCTCGCGCAGGGCGTCCGCGTAGCCGCCGATCAGGTCGCGGCCCACGTTCAGATCGCCGTGGGCCGTGTCCCAGAGGGCCACGCCGTCGTGGTGACGGCTGGTCAGGACGGCGTACCCGGCGCCGGCCCGCGCGAAGAGCCTGGCCCAGTCGCGCGGGTCGTAGCGGGAGGCGGTGAAGCGGTCGAGCTGCGACATGTACCGGTCGTACGGGACGATGTCGTCGTAGAACGACCAGGACTCCTGGACACCGTCCACGGCGTAGATGCCCCAGTGGATGAAGATCCCCAACTTGGCGTCGGTGAACCAGGGTTGCATCGGCATGGGGTCAGCCCCTGCGCAACCGGAGCGTCAGCACCTGGAAGGGCCGCAGCGAGACCGGCACGCCGCCGTCGCAGACCTCGGCCGTCTCCTCCAGCGGGCGCTCCAGCAGGTCGGTGACCTGGGCTCCGGCCAGCGGGAAGCCGGTGCGCAGTACGCCCTGGGCGCGACCGCCGCCCGACTCGTACAGGCGCACCACGACGTCACCGGACCCGTCGTCGGCGAGCTTGACCGCCTCGACCGTCACGCCGTGGCCGTCGACCGAGACGACCGGTTCGGGAGCGCCGGCCGCGTCCGCCACCCGGAGCGGCAGGTTGAGGGAGTACCCCTCGGCGACGGTGTCCTCGATGCTCGCGCCGGGCAGCAGCGAGTACGTGAAGCGGTGCTTGCCCTGGTCGGCCTCCGGGTCCGGGATGCGCGGGGCGCGGACCAGGCTGAGCCGGACCGTGGTCGTCGTACCGCCGTCGTCACGGACCGTGCGGGAGACGTCGTGGCCGTAGGTGGAGTCGTTCAGCACCGCGACGCCGTAGCCCGGTTCGCCGACGTGCACCCAGCGGTGGCCGGAGACCTCGAAGCGGGCCGCCTCCCAGCTGGTGTTGGTGTGGGTGGGCCGCTGGATGTGGCCGAACTGGATCTCGGCGGAGGAGTGCGCGGCCCGGACGTCCACCGGGAACGCGGCCTTGAGGATCTTCTCCGCCTCGTGCCAGTCGATCTCGGTCTCGAAGTCGATGCGGGGGCTGTCGGCGCGCAGCGTGATGGTCTGGGTGATCGTCGAGCCCTTGCCGAAGGAGCGGGTCACGCGGATCGCGCCCAGCAGCGGGTCCTCGGAGACGACCTCGATCGACGTGGGCTCCAGCAGGTCCGTGTACCGGTTCTTGTAGTGCTTGTCGATGTCCCAGGCGTCCCAGTAGTTCGGGAGGTCGGTGTGCAGGCGGAGCAAGTTGCCCTTGTCGCCCAGGACTTCACGCCGGGCCCGCACATCGAAGACCGAGGACAGGGTGCCGTCCTGCGCCACCTCCACGCGTACCAGGCCGTTGTCGAGGACGTGGCCGAGGACGCGGACCGGCTGTGCGGGCTCGGCGTCGGTCAGCGGAGCGCTGCCGCCCGCGGGCACTTCCACGTACGCCGGCGTCCCCGCGGCCGTACGGACCACCTCTGCACGGTCGAACGGGCTGGTGTTGAAGACCCGGGTGCCTCCGGCCCCCAGCGCCGCCACCGCCTCGGCCGTCAGCGCCTCCAGCTCCTCGGCGACACGGGCGTATTCGGCCTCCGCCTCGCGGTGCACCCAGGCGATCGACGAGCCCGGCAGGATGTCGTGGAACTGGTGCAGCAGGACCGTCTTCCAGAGCCGGTCCAGCTTCTCGTACGGGTAGGAGTAGCCCGGCGCGTGCAGCGCGGCCGTCGTCGCCCACAGCTCGGCCTCGCGGAGCCTGTGCTCGGAGCGGCGGTTGCCCTGCTTGGTGCGGGCCTGGGAGGTGTAGGTGGCCCGGTGCAGCTCCAGGTAGAGCTCGCCGACCCAGACCGGGGCGTCCGGGTACTCCTCGCGGGCCTGGGCGAAGAACTCGTCCGGGTGCTCGACGACGACCTTGGGTGAGCCCTCCAGGTCGGCGAGCCGGCGGGCCCGCTCCATGATCTCGCGGGTGGGGCCGCCTCCGCCGTCGCCCCAGCCGAAGGGGGCCAATGACCGGGTGCCGCCGCCCTTCTCCGAGTAGTTGCGGACCGCGCGGTCCATCTCCTCGCCGCTGAAGCGGGCGTTGTAGGTGTCGACCGGCGGGAAGTGGGTGAAGATGCGGGTGCCGTCGATGCCCTCCCACCAGAAGGTGTGGTGGGGGAACTTGTTGGTCTGGTTCCAGGAGATCTTCTGGGTCAGGAACCATTCGTTGCCGGCGAGCTTGGCGAGCTGCGGGTAGGCGGCGGTGTAGCCGAAGGAGTCCGGCAGCCAGACGCCCTTGGTCTCGACGCCGAAGTGCTCGATGAAGAACCGCTTGCCGTGGACGAGCTGGCGGGCGATGGCCTCGCCGCCGGGCAGATTGCCGTCGGCCTCGACCCACATGCCGCCGACCGGCGCCCACTGGCCCTTCTTCACGGACTCCTGGATGCGGGCCCAGACGTGCGGGTAGTTGTCGCGCACCCACTCGTACTGCTGGGCCTGCGAGCAGGCGAAGATGAAGTCGTCGTACTCGTCGGCCAGCGACGTGACGTTGGAGAAGGTGCGGGAGGTCTTGCGCTTGGTCTCGCGGATCGGCCAGAGCCAGGCGGAGTCGATGTGCGCGTGGCCGACACCGGAGATGGTGTGCGCGCTGGCGTGCGCGGGGCGGGCCAGGACGGGGGCGAGCACCTCGCGTACGGCGGCCGCGCTGCCGGAGACGTCGTCCAGGTCGAGGGCGTCCATGGCCCGGTCGAGGGCGTGCATGATCTCGTGGCGGCGCGGCTCGTGCTCGCCGAGGTGGACCATGAGCTCGCGCAGCACCTGGATGTCCAGGTCGAGGTGCCAGACCTCCTCGTCCAGGACGGCGATGTCGGCGCGCTGGAAGGTGTAGAGCGGCTTGTCGCCCGCCGTGAGGATGTCGCCGAGCGGGGTCGTCCTCGAGAAGTTGTCGGCCAGGATGTCCGGGTTGGAGGCGGCCTCGACCAGGTAGTCGATCTCCTCGCCGCCCGCGACCGGGTTGCCGATCGGCACGTACTGGTTGAGCGGGTTGACCGCCTTCAGGGGCCGGCCGTCGGGCAGGTGGACCAGGGCCTCGGCCTGGTTGCCGGGCCAGTCCCCCACGAAGCCGAGGTCGATGACCGCCTCGACGCGCCGTCCGGCCCACTCGGCGGGCACCCGGCCGCGCATCCGGAACCAGGTCGTGCCCCAGGGCGGACCCCACGGGGTGTCCATCGCGAAGGGCGTGTAGCGGGCGGCCGCGGCCTCCTCGAAGGAGACCGGCTCACCCGGCGCCTGCCAGGCCTCGACCTCGAAGGGGACGGTGGCCGAGTAGATCGCGGGCTTGATGCGCTGGTTGTGGACGCGCTCGACGCGTTCCTCGATCCGGCGGCGTTCGTCGTGCATGAGAAGTCTCCAGGGAGGGAGAGAACGGAGGGGGAAGCGAGGGAGGAGGCGAGGGTCGGGAGGCGAGGTTCGGGGGCGTGGGACGGGAGGTGAGGGCGTGCGGATGGAAGCGCTTTCCGAGGTGGGCGCTACCTAAGGTACGCGAGCCCGGGATGCACCCCGGTATAGCCCTCGACCAGCCTGCGGGCGACGTTCACCGAGTCGACCAGCGGGTGCAGGGCGAAGGCCTTCACCGCCGTGGCCCGGGCACCCGACTCGGCGGCGGCCAGCACCTCCCGCTCGACCGCCTTGACCGAGCAGACGAGGCCGGTGGCGTGGTCGGGCAGCGGGGCGACGGCGACCGGGTGGGCCCCGTTGGCGTCGACCAGGCAGGGCACCTCGATCACGGCGTCGGAGTCGAGCACCGACAGCGTGCTCCGGTTGCGGACGTTGAGGATCAGGGTCGTGCGCTCGTCACGGGCGATGGCCCGCATCAGCGCGAGCGCCACCTTCTCGTAGCCGCCGGACAGGTCGTCGGCGTCGCGCTCGCCGGCGCCGGCCGTCTCCCGGTTCTCGGACATGTAGGTGGCCTCCCGCTCGGCGCGGGTGCGGTCCCAGATCTCCAGGGCGGAGGCGTCCGACCGCTCGACCTCGCGGTAGAAGTGCGCCTGCTGGTCGGCGAGGAAGGCGCCGCGGGTCTTCTCCGCCTGCTGGTAGGCGCGGACGGCCTCGCGGTTGAAGTAGTAGTAGTGCAGGTACTCGTTGGGGATGGCGCCGAGGGACTGGAGCCAGTCGACGCCGAAGAGCTTGCCCTCCTCGAAGGAGCCGAGCAGGTCGGGGTCGGCGAGCAGGCGCGGCAGTTCGTCGCGGCCGGCGACGCGCAGGCCGCGCACCCAGCCGAGGTGGTTGAGGCCGACGTAGTCGATCCACGCCTCGCCGGGGTTCTTCACGCCGAGCACGCGGGCGATACGGCGGCCGAGGCCGACCGGCGAGTCGCAGATGCCGATGACGCGGTCGCCGAGGTGGCGGGACATGGCCTCGGTGACCAGGCCGGCCGGGTTGGTGAAGTTGATGACCCAGGCGTCCGGCGCGAGGCGGGCGACGCGCCGGGCGATGTCGACGGCGACCGGGACGGTCCGCAGGCCGTAGGCGATGCCGCCCGCGCCGACCGTCTCCTGGCCGAGGACACCCTCCGCGAGGGCGACCCGCTCGTCGTTCGCCCGGCCTTCGAGGCCCCCGACGCGGATCGCCGAGAAGACGAAGTCGGCGCCGCGCAGCGCCTCGTCCAGGTCGGTCGTGGCGGTCACCTCGGGCGCGTCCGGCACCCCGGCCGCCTGCTCGGCGAGGACGCGGGTCACCGCCCTCAGACGGCCGGCGTCCAGGTCGTGCAGCACGACCTGGGTGACCCGGCCCTCGGCGCGGTCCGCCAGGAGCGCCCCGTACACGAGCGGCACGCGGAATCCGCCGCCGCCCAGCATCGTCAGTTTCACACCTGCACCTTTCCTGCCACGACCACCTCGACGCCGGCCTCCTCCAGGGAGGACCGGGTCGCCGCGTCGACCGGCGCGTTCGTCACCACCACGTCCAGGTCGTCCGGACCGCACACCTTCGCCATCCCCGTGCCCGGGAACTTCGCCGCGTCGGCGAGCAGGACGACCTTCTCGCCGGCCTTGATCATGGCCCGCTTGACCGGCACCTCGACGACCGTCGTGTCCATCACCTGACCGCCCGGCCGCACTCCACTGGTGCCCAGGAACAGCCAGTCGGCATGCAGCTGGCGCAGATTGTCCTCGGTGAGGAAGCCGACCAGGGAGCGGTACTCACGGCGGACCATGCCGCCGAGCAGCACCAGCTCGATGCCCTCGTCGTCGGCGAGCTCCTCGTAGACCACCAGATTGCTGGTGATCACGGTGAGGCGGCGGCCGTGCAGCTGGCGGGCCAGCCGGAAGGCGGTGGTGCCGATGTCGAGCAGCACCGACTGACCATCTTCGATCATCGCGGCGGCGTGCGCGGCTATGGCGTCCTTCTCGGGCACGCGCATCTCGGCGACCTCGGCGAAGGGCTGGTCGCCCTCCTCCACGACCGCCCCGCCGTGCACCCGCGTGAGCAGCCCGTCCTCCTCGAGTTTGACCAGGTCACGCCTGATCGTGGCGGGGCTCACACCCAGCTGTTCGGAGAGATCGGTCACGGCCGCGGGGCCACCGGCGCGCAGGGCCCGCAGGATGAGTTGGTGTCGTCGTTCTGCCAGCACGACGTGAACACTACTCGTCATCTTCAATCATCGCCATGCTCATTTCTGCTCGGGTATTGACCAATCTCCCCGATCGGCGCACGATTCCGCTCACCGAAATGAAGAGTTTTGACGAGAGGACGTTGCGGTGGACGACGACCGGCCCGATGTGCTGCTGACCGGGCTGCTCTTCTACGACCTCGTCCTCACGGGGCTCGGGAAGCCGCCGACCCCGGGCGAGGAGATCTGGACCGGCGGCATGGGCTGCGGCCCGGGCGGCATCGCCAACCTGGCGGTGGCCGCCGCCCGCTTCGGCCTGAGGACCTCGCTGGCCACGGTGTTCGGCGACGACCTCTACGGCGAGTACTGCCGGGACGTCCTGTGCGACCAGGAGGACATCGACCTCTCGCTCTCCCGCACGGCGGACGGCTGGCCCACCCCGGTCACCGTCTCCCTCGCCTACGCCCACGACCGGGCCCTCGTCACCCACGGCCAGGAGCCCCCGTACTCGCAGGACGCGCTGATGGGCGACCCGCCCGAGGCACGCACGGCCCTCGTGCACATCGAGGCCGAACCCCGTGAGTGGCTCGCCAAGGCCGCCGCGAACGGCACCCGGATCTACGCCGACGTCGGCTGGGACCCCACCCAGCAGTGGTCCACCGGCCTCCTCGAACAGCTCCGCCTGTGCCATGCCTTCCTCCCCAACGAGACCGAGGCGATGGCCTACACCCGCACCGACAGCGCGGTCGCGGCCCTGTGGACGCTCAGCGAGTTGGTGCCGGTGGCCGTGGTCACGCGCGGCGGGGACGGCGCGGTCGCCGTCGACCAGACCACCGGCGAGTACGCGGAGGTGTCCGCCCTGGACGTCGACGTCCTCGACGCGACGGGCGCCGGGGACGTGTTCGGGGCGAGCTTCGTAGCGGCCTCGCTGGCCGGCTGGCCACTGGAGGAACGGCTGAGGTTCGCCGTCCTGTCCGCCGGCCTGTCGGTCCAGCGGCACGGCGGTGCCCTGGCCGCCCCCGGCTGGTACGGCGTCGACCGCTGGTGGCGCTCCCTGACCGACCCCGAGCTGAAGCTGGCGTACGGCTTCCTGGCGGACCGGCTCCCCCACCGTCCGGGGCCGCCCGTCGCGTACGCCCCCGTGACCCCGCCCGCGCGGCAGAACTGACCTCCCCCCACGCCCCTCTCATGCGAAGTCCCGAAAAGATCCGAAAGGCGGTGGGAGCTGTGCGGCTCTCACGAAGAGGCCTGCTCCGCGCGGGCCTGGCCGGTACGGCCGCCACGGCGCTCGGCGGCCTGGCGTCCGGCTGTGCCGTTCCGACCGGCTCGACCGGCCGGAACATGGTCCTGTGGTACTGGAGCGGCGGACTGAGCGACACGGTCGTCAAGAACGCCAAGGCGCGTTACGACAGCTCCGTGGACCTGGACGCCATCCAGATCGGCGGCCAGTACCGCTCCAAGCTCATCACCACCATCACCGGCCGGGCCCACATCCCCGACATCGCGGGGCTGAAGGGCGAGGACATGGCCGCCTACCTGCCGAACGCGGACCAGTTCATCGACCTGCGGACGCTGGGCGCGGAGAAGTACCGGAGCCAGTACCTGCCCTGGAAGTGGGACCAGGGCATCGCCGACGACGGCACGATGGTCGGCTTCCCGATCGACTGCGGGCCGGTCGCGCACTACTACCAGTACGAGATCTTCCGCAGGGCCGGGCTGCCGTACGAGCCCGACGACGTGACGAACGAACTGAACACCTGGGAGAAGTTCTTCGACGCGGGTGTGCAGCTCGGCAGGCGCGTGCCGCACGCAAAACTCCTCACCGACGTCAACTCGGTCTTCGAGAACGTCGTGCAGCAGGGTGCGAAGCGATACGTCGACAAGGACCGCCACTTCATCGGCGACCAGGAGCATGTGCGCCGGGCCTGGGCACTCGCCGTTGAGGCCAAGCGGCGCGGGATCGTCTCGGACCTGGTCAGCGGCACCCCGGACCAGCAGTCGGCCGTCCAGGACGGCAAGCTGCCCAGCCAGTTGAACGCCTCCTGGGCCTCCTTCGACATCAAGAACGGCGTACCGAAGACCAAGGGCAAGTGGCGGGTGGCGCAGATGCCGGTGCGGCCCGCCAACAGCGGCGGCTCGTTCCTGTCGGTCACCAAGGCGTGCCGGGAGCCCGAGCAGGCCTTCGAGATCATCACCTGGATCCTCAACGCGGCCAACCAGGCGCAGGGTTACGTCGACGCGGGACTCTTCCCCTCAACGCCCGCCTCGTACGGCCTGAAGCAGATGCAGGAGCCGGACGACTTCTTCGGCGGCCAGGTCACGACCGACGTCTTCGGGCCCGCCGCGCAGAAGATCGCGGTCGCCTACAACAGCCCGTTCGACATCGCGCTCGGGCAGCCCCTCAAGGACGAGATCAAGAACGTCGGCGTCCTCGGCAAGGACCCGAAGAAGGCCTGGAGTGACGCCATGAGCAAATGCCGTCGCATCGCGAAGCACCTGGGGGTGAGCTACTGATGGCCGTCCTGGAGCAGACCCCGCCCGCGGTGGCACAGCCCTCGCCCACGCAGCCCAAGAAGGGCCTGCGCAAGTACTGGCACCTCTACGCCGCGATCTCCCCCTTCTACCTGATCTTCCTCGGCTTCGGCCTCTTCCCGGTCGGCTTCTCGCTCTATCTGTCCTTTCACCGCTGGGACGGCCTCGGCTCCATGGAGTGGGCCGGGCTCTCGCAGTACCAGTACCTGCTGAGCGACGGCGACTTCTGGAACTCGATCGGCAACACGGTCATCATCTGGGCGCTGGCCACCTTTCCCATGATCCTCCTGGCGATGGTCACGGCCGTGATGCTCAACTCCGCGGTCCGGTTCAAGGGCCTGTACCGCGTCGCGTACTTCCTGCCGAACGTCACCTCGGTCGTCGCCATCGCCATCGTCTTCGGCTCGATCTTCTCCACCAACGCCGGCATGGTGAACGCCGTCCTGCACGCGGTGGGGATCGACCAGGTGGCCTGGCTGAACACGCCCTGGGGCATCAAGGTCACCATCGCGGCCCTGATGACCTGGCAGTGGACCGGCTACAACGCCATCATCTTCCTCGCCGGGCTCCAGACCATCCCCAGCGACCTGTACGAGGCGGCGCGCATGGACGGCGCCGGACCGATCCAGACCTTCTTCCGGATCACGCTGCCGCTGCTGCGGCCCACCCTGCTGTTCGTGCTCGTCGTCTCGACGGTCACCGGCCTTCAGAGCTTCTCCGAACCACAGGTCCTGCTCCAGACCTCGTCCAACGACTCGACGTTCGCGGGCGGTCCGGGCCACTCGGGCCAGACGATGGTCCTCTACTTCTTCCAGCAGACCTTCGACAACAACGACTTCGGGTACGGCGCCGCGGTGGCGTGGGGCATCTTCCTCGTCGTGGTCCTGTTCTCGATCATCAACTGGCGCCTCGTGCAGCGCCGCGGCGACTAGGAAGGGCGCGCATCATGGCATCCATCAAGGGGTCCCGCCGCAGAGGGATCGCGCTGCACCTCCCGCTGATCACCGGCACGGTGATCTCGGCCTTCCCGTTCTACTGGGCCGTGATCATGTCGACGCACAGTTCCGCGGAGATCTTCTCGTACCCGCCGAAGCTGCTCCCCGGCACGCACTTCCTGGAGAACGTCCGGGGCCTGTTCGACGCCATCGACTTCTTCGGGTCGATGTGGAACTCGCTGCTGGTCGCGACGGCGGTGACGTTCCTGGTCCTGCTCTTCGACTCCCTGGCGGCCTTCGTCTTCGCCAAGTTCGAGTTCCCGGGCAAGGGGCTGCTGTTCGGGCTGCTCATGGTCATCTTCATGGTGCCGGCGCAGCTGTCGGTCATCCCGCAGTTCGTCCTCATGGCGAAGATCGGCTGGATCGGCTCGATGACCGCGCTGATCGTGCCGGCCGCGGCCAACGCCTTCGGCATCTTCTGGATGCGCCAGTACATGAAGACGGCCATCCACGACGAGCTGCTCGACGCCTCCAAGCTCGACGGCGCGAACTTCCTGCGCCAGTACTGGCACGTGGCGCTGCCGGTGGTCCGCCCCGGCCTCGCCTTCCTCGGCATCTTCACCTTCATGGGCCAGTGGAACGACTTCGCCTGGCCCCTGATCGCCCTCACCAACCCCGACAACGTGACCCTCCAGGTCGCGCTGTCCCAGCTCAACGGCACCCACGGCACCACCGACTACGGCATCGTGATGACCGGCGCACTGCTCGCCCTCGTCCCGCTGCTGATCGTGTTCGCGGTCGGCGCGAAGCAGATCATCGGCGACCTCGCGAAGGGAGCCGTCCGCGGATGACCGGCGATCCGCTGCTGGCCCTGCGCCCCTGGGAGGCACCCGAGGTGACCTCCTGGGGGCGACTCCCCATGAACGCCGTCGACCGGCGCACCGGAGCACTCCCCCTGGACGGCGACTGGCGCTTTCGGTTGCTGTCCGCTCCGGACGCGCCGGTCGGCGGTGCCTGGTCGACGTCGCACGTCCCCGGCGTCTGGACCATGCAGGGCACCGACGACCTCCCGCAGTACACCAACGTCCGGATGCCGTTCGCCGAGTTCCCGCCCGGCTCCCCTTCGGCGAATCCGACGGGCGTGTACGAGCGTGAGGTGGACGTCCCCGGCGACTGGGCCGGACGCCGGATCGTGCTCCAGGTGGGGGCCGCGGAGAGCGTGCTGGTGGTGCACGTGGACGGACGGCCGGTGGGCGTCTCCAAGGACTCGCACCTGGCGGCCGAGTTCGATCTGACGCCGGTCGTGCGGCCCGGCGCGCAGGCCACCGTGAGGCTCACGGTCGTCAAGTGGTCCGACGCCTCGCACATCGAGGACCAGGACCAGTGGTGGCACGGCGGGATCACCCGCTCGGTGCTGCTGTACGCGACGGACCCGCTGCACCTCGCGGACGTGACCGTGCGGGCCCGGTACAGCGGCGAGCTGCGGGTGGAGTGCCGGGTCCGGGACACGGGCGGTGCGCTGCCCCAGGGGTGGTACGTCACGGGGGACCTGGACGGGCAGCCGCTCGCGCAGGACGCGGAGTACGACCGCGCCAACATCGAGGACGAACGCGTCTCCGACTTCCTCGGCGAGGCACGGCTGCTGACCACCGTCCCCGAGGTGCGCACCTGGAACGCGGAGACGCCCGAGCTGTACGACCTCACCGTGCGCCTGCACCGCGCCGACGGCACGGTCGCCGACACCTCCCGGCACCGGATCGGCTTCCGGGACGTCGAGATCGTCGGCCGGGACCTGCTGGTCAACGGCGAGCGGGTCTTCATCCGGGGCGTCAACCGGCACGACTTCCATCCCCTGACCGGCCGGACGGTGTCGTTCGACGACATGCGCGCCGACCTGGTCCTGCTCAAGCGGTTCGGCTTCAACGCGATCCGCACCGCCCACTACCCGAACGACCCGACGCTGTACGACCTCGCCGACGAGCTCGGGTTCTACGTGGTCGACGAGGCGGACATCGAATCCCACGACCACGCCCATGAGATCGCCGACGACCCGCGCTATCTGAACGCCTTCGTGGACCGGGTCTCGCGGATGGTGCTGCGGGACAAGAACCATCCGTCGGTGATCATCTGGTCGCTGGGCAACGAGTCCGACTACGGCGCGGGCCACGACGCCGCGGCGGGCTGGGTGCGCCGGCACGACCCGACGCGGCCGATCCAGTACGAGGGCGCGGCCAAGCTCGGCTGGGCGGACCCGGGCCTCGCCTCCGACATCGCGTGCCCGATGTACGCCCCGCTGGAGGACTGCGTCGCGCATGCCCTCTCCGGAGAGCAGACCAGGCCGCTCATCCAGTGCGAGTACTCGCACGCCATGGGCAACAGCAACGGCACGCTGGCCGACCACTGGGCTGCCATCGAGGCCACCCCAGGTCTTCAGGGCGGGTTCATCTGGGAGTTCTGGGACCACGGGATCCTGCAACGCGTGAGCGACGGAAGACCGGCCGGGCGTGGGGGCGCCGGGCTCTACGACAACGGTGTCGCCGCGCCCGGGTACCGCTGGGCGTACGGCGGTGACTTCGGCGAGACGATCCATGACGGCGCGTTCATCGCGGACGGCGTGGTGTTTCCCGACCGCACGCCCAAACCGGCTCTGTACGAGCACCGGGAGATCGCGGCGCCGGTGCGCATCGAGTGCTTCCGGCACGAGGGCGTCGTCCTGACCAACCACCAGCACTTCCGCGGCTTCGACTGGCTGGCCGCCGTGTGGGAGCTGTCGCTGGCGGACGGACGCACCCTGACCGCGCCGGCCGAACTGCCCGAGCTGTGCCCGGGTGAGACGGCGGCGGTGCCGCTGCCGTTCGCGCTGCCGGAGGACGGCGGCGAGGCGTGGCTGACGCTGCGGGTGACGACGGCGCGGGACCTGCCGTGGGCGCCGCGCGGCACGGAGGTGTGCGTGCCGCAGGTGCGGCTGCGCGGGCCCGCCCCGGTCGATGTCGCTGCCGTGACCCGGCAGGTCGAGGTCGACGGCGAGGGTCTCCTCGTCCACCCGCTGCTGACGGTGGCACCCACCCTGTCTCTGTGGCGGGCGCCCACCGACAACGACGAGTTGGGCGGCATGGCGCGGCGCTGGCGGAGCTGGGGCCTCGACGCGCTGGTGCGCAAGGTCGTGTCCGTGCGGGAGGACGCCGGACAGGTGACCGTGCGGGCCGAGTACGCGGGCGCGGCCGGAGTCGTACGGCACCGGCAGGTGTTCACACCCGTCGAAGGCGGCGTCCGCGTCGAGGAGGAGGCCGAGGTGCCGGAGGCCTTCGACGACGTGGCGCGGGTCGGTACGGTCTTCGAGACGGTCGCGGGACTCGACCTGCTGGAGTGGTTCGGGCAGGGGCCCTGGGAGTCGTATCCCGACCGCCGCGCGGGCGCGCCCGTCGGCCATCACTCGGTCCCCGTCGACGAGTTGTTCACCCCTTACCTGCGCCCCCAGGAGAGCGGCGGCCGACACGGCGTACGGCGGTTCACGCTGTCCGCACCGGACGCCACCGGCCTCACGGTCGCGCTGGACGAGCCGCGCCAGGTCTCCGTCACCCGATACCGCGCCGAGGACCTGACCGCCGCCACGCACCACGACGAACTGGTGCCGCGCCCCGGCTGTGTCGTCCATCTCGACGCGGCGCACCGGGGGCTCGGCACGGCGTCGTGCGGCCCCGACACCTTCCCCTCGTATCGCGTCGCACCGGGCATCCATCGCTGGAGCTGGACCCTGCGCGTCCTTTGACCTCTCTCGCTCTCCCTCTCTCCATGGAGCACCCATGTGTACTTCGCCTGCCCACGACCAGGGCGAGGCCGCGCAGGCCGCCGCCGGAAGACGCGGTTTTCTGCGGGCCACGGCGCTGATCGGCGCCGCCGCCACCGCCTCGGTCGCCATGCCGGCCCTCGCCGAGGCCACGCCCGCCGGGGCCACGGCCTCCGGCTGGCGGCCCGACCCGGACAGCCGTCGCTTCACGCTCGCCGTGATGCCCGACACCCAGTACCTCTTCGACGGGCCGAGCATCGACAAGGCACCGGTCGAGGCGTCCCTGCGGTATCTGCTGGAGCACGGCCGCAAGGAGAACATCGTCTTCCTGTCGCACCTCGGCGACCTCACCCAGAACGGTACCCAGCCCGAAGTCGCCGCGATCAGCGAGGCGTTCCGGCTCCTGGACCGGCGGGGCGTGGGCTACAGCGTCCTCGCCGGCAACCACGACGTGAAGTCGTCCACCGACGACCAGCGCGGTGCGACGCCGTATCTGGACGCCTTCGGGCCGAAGCGGTTCCAGGGGAAGAAGACCTTCGGGGGCGCCTCCCCCGACGGCTACAACAGCTTCCACCTGTTCAGGGCCGCCGGACGTGAGTGGATGGTGCTCGCGCTGGACTGGCGGCTGTCGGCGAAGGGGTACGCGTGGGCGAAGGACGTCCTGGCCCGGCACCCGAAGACGCCGGTCGTCCTCACCACCCATGAGCTGGTCGTCGAGGACGACTCGCTGTCGGCGTACGGACAGCAGCTGTGGGACCAGCTCATCGAGGAGCACGACCAGATCTTCCTCACCCTCAACGGCCACTACTGGCCCGCAGGCCGGGCGACCCGCAAGAACGCGGCGGGCAACGACGTCCATCTGCATCTGACGAACTACCAGAACCGCTACTTCGGCGGCGCGGCGATGATCCGCCTGTACCGCTTCGACCTCGACCGGAACGTCATCGACGTGGAGACGGTCTCCCCGTGGATCCTCGGCCGGGCCGCCAAGGGCCTCAACGAGCTGGAACGGCAGGAGATCGAACTCAGCGGTGACGCCGACCGGTTCAGCGTCGGGATCGACTTCGCCGACCGGTTCTCCGGCTTCGCCCCGGTGCCGACCCGCCCGGCGCGCCCCGCGTCGCGGCTGCTGATCCCGGGCACGGTGGCGTACTGGCGCTTCGAGCAGCCGGTGGAGGGCGCCACGGTCCGTGATCTGTCCGGGCGCGGCAACGACCTCTCCCTCGTCTCGGTCGGCGGCGGCAAGCTCGCCTGGTCGGCCGACCACCACCCCGACCAGCCCGGTCACGGCAGCCTGGAGTTCCAGGGCGACAAGTCGCCGCTGAAGGGCGCGTATCTGCGCACGGTCGACGGGGCACCGCTCAACTCGGCGACATTCAGGGACGGTTACACCATCGAGGCGTTCTACCGCCTCCCCGCCGACTGGGACCCCGATCACCACGCCTGGTCCGGCCTGGTGAGCCGGACCGGCACGGGCGGCGCCGCCGGGAAGACCGCCGACGACCCCGACGAGCCGCTCGCCACGCTCTCCCTGTCGAACGACCGGGAGCCGCAGTGGGCGATGCGCCCGCTGAACCAGGAGGGCATCGCCACCAACTGGGCCCAGGAGACGCCGCTGGAGACCTGGTGGCACCTGGCGGTCGTCAACGACGGCGAGCACACCACGATGTATGTCGAGGGCTGCCCGGTGGTCCGCAATCCGAAGGCACGCTCGACCGGCATCACCTCCGTCGGGCTGCCGTGGCTGCTCGGCGGATACGAGTACGGCGGGAAGATCGACCAGATCCTGCACGGCCGTCTCGGCGACGTCCGGATCGCCGCGCGGGCGCTGCCCGTCAAGTCCTTCATGAACCACTGACCTTCAGGAGGACCACCACCATGACCGAGCAGCAGCTGCCCACCTGGGCCGACCCTTCCGTCTCCCCCGCCGACCTCGACCCGCAGGGCGTCTCCAGACGCGGGCTCCTGCGCCGCGCGGGTCTGTTCGGCGCCGCGTTCGCGCTCGGCGGCGCGGCGGTACCCGCGGTGGCGGCACCGGCTCCGGCCGCCTCCGGCCGGCGTCCGGGCGGCGAAGACCCGCGCCTCGCCTACCTCGTGGGCGACCACCACATCCACTCCGTCTACAGTCACGACGCCAAGTACACGTTCTCCCAACTGGCCGCCGCGAGCGCCGAGTTCGGCCTGGACTGGATGGTGTTCACCGAGCACTCCAACTTCGGGCACGCCAGGTTCGGCGCCGCGCTGGAGCACGAGGAGATCCGCAGAGCGCGCGCCGAGAACCCGCGCCAGCTGATCTTCCAGGGCCTGGAGTGGTACATCCCGGCCGCCGAGCACTGCACGGTCTTCACGGCGCCCGGCGCGCACGAGGTCGACCTCCTCACGCGGTTCGAGAGCGCCTACGACGGCAAGCTGCTCGGCTACGACAAGGGCGGCGCGGCCGACGCGGACACCGCCCGCAACGAGGCCCATGCGGTCAAGGCCCTCAAGTGGCTGGCCGAGCAGCGCCGCACGGGCTACGTGGACGACGTCCTCGTCCTCGCCAACCACCCGATGCGCCTCGGCATCGACTCCCCGCACGAGATGCGGGCCTGGCGGGACGCGGCCCCCGAGATCATGATCGGCATGGAGGGCGCCCCCGGCGCCCAGGGCGCGGCCATCCCCGGCTGGCGCGGAAAGACCTCGATCCGCGGCGAGTACGAGAACAAGCCGTCGGCGCAGTCGTGGGCCGGCTACCCGGCGGACGCGTATCTGACCTACGGCGGCTTCGACTGGGCGACCGCGACGGTCGGCGGTCTGTGGGACTCGATGCTGGCGGAGGGCCGCCTGTTCTCGATCACCACGAACTCCGACGCGCACCGCATCGTCTTCGACACCTGGAAGAACGGCGACTGGCCGGCGGGCCAGAACTTCGACACCACCGGCAAACTGCCCGACCCGGTGAACACCACCACCCCGCAGCCGGGCAGCGACTTCTGGCCGGGCCAGTTCAGCCGCACCCACGTCGGGGTGACCCGCTACGGCTACCGCGCGGTGATGGCGGGTCTGCGCGCGGGCCGGGTCTGGCTGGACCACGGGCATCTGCTCGACGGCCTCGACGTGCGCCTCAAGCGGGACTGCGACCACGGCCGGGGTGTCACGCTGGGCGGCCGGCTGCGGGTGCGCAAGGGCGAGAAGCTCACGCTGAACGTGACGGTCACGACCGCCTCCCGGCCCAACCCCCAGGGAATCCTGCCGGAGTTGGCGCACGTGGACGTCGTCCGGGGCACGGTGCGCGGCCCGGTGACCGACCGGGACACCTGGCAGGCCCCCGACACCAGGGTCGTGCGGACGACGGACGTGAGCGGCCGCAAGGGGACGTACACCCTGCGCATCCCGCTGACCGCCGGGGACGAGTCCTTCTATGTGCGGCTGCGCGGCAGCGACGGCAACCGCAACGGGACCGGCTACCTCGGTGCCTCGGTCGACCCGCACGGGCCGATCCCGCACGCGCCCGGAGACGGTGACCCGTGGGCGGATACGTGGTTCTATTCGAACCCGGTATTCGTCGACGTGGCAGGAGCCTGATGAAACGTCATCTCAGCACCCTCGCTTGCTTATTGGGCGCACTCACCCTCGGCGCGGGGACGGCGTCCGCCGCCGGTGCCCCGCGCTGGGCCGAGACCGGCACGGCGTACACGGACACGCTCGGCGGCGGACAGGGTCTGGCGAGCCGCGCGGACGGCTCACTGCTGTACCGCGGGCTCGCCTCCATCCCACTGGACCTGCGCATCAAGGGCTGGAACCACGTCGGCGACCCGGACATCGCCCGCGGCCACCTCTTCGACGCCTATCAGGGCCCGGACACGGCCGCGTCCAAGATGTTCGCGGTGACGACCCCGGCCGGGAAGCGCTACGAGTACGTCCACCGGCTCAACCCGGGCGAGAAGCTGAACAACTCCTTCGCCACGGTCTCGCCCGACGGGCAGTGGCTGGTGTCGGGCGAGTGGGGTGAGCAGCGAAGACTCCAGGTGTTCCCCGCACCCCTGCTGAACCCCTCCACACCGCAGTCCGGCGGCGACCTGAAGGAGGCCTGGCAGATCACCCTGGACAGACCCGTACGCGACATCCAGGGCTGCGACTTCGTCACGGACACCCGCCTGGTGTGCGCCTCGAACGACGCCTCGGGAACGCTCTTCACGGAGATCCGCCCGCTCCTCCAGGTCGACCTGCCGCGCAAGGTGGACGGTCAGCCGATGACGGGCTCGGTGACGAGCCTGTTCGCGCTGCCGCAGCGAAGCGTGTGCACGGGCAGCTTCGGCACCTTCGAGACGGAGGGCGTCGACTACGACGTGAACAGCGGCACCCTGCGCGCCCAGATGATCCCGCCCGGGGTGTGTGCGGCGGGGACGGCTGTGTACTCGTACCGGCAGGGCTGAGGGTCAGGCGTAGAACCGGGACAGGCTCTGTAGCACCGCCGCCGGCTTCCCGCCGCCCTCGATCTCGATGGTCCCGTCGACGGTGATCTGCACCCCGCCCGGCACCTCCTCGACCTCCGCCAGCTTCCCGACCAGCCGTATGCGGGAGCCGACCTTCACCGGGGAGGGGAAACGCACCTTGTTCAGGCCGTAGTTGACCTTGGTGGTGACGCCCTGGACGTCCAACAGCTCGGTGAACAGGGGGATGAAGAGGGAGAGGGTGAGGTAGCCGTGGGCGATGGGGGCGCCGAACGGACCCTCGGCCGCCTTCTGCGGGTCCACGTGGATCCACTGGTGGTCGCCGGTGGCGTCGGCGAAGGTGTTGATGCGCTCCTGGGTGACCTCGATCCACTCGCTGGTGCCGAGGTCGCTGCCCACGAGCTTCTTCAGTTCGTCGAGGCCGTTCACGGTGATGCTCATGGGGTTCCTTAACTGTTGCCGTACCGGGTACGGACTCGGGACTTGAGGAGTTTTCCTGAGGCGGTGCGCGGGAGCTCGTCCGCGACGACCACCGATTTCGGGATCTTGTACTTGGCGAGGCGGCCGGCGAGGGACGCGAGGATCGCGTCGGGGTCGGGCGCGGTGCCCTCGCGGGGGACGACGACCGCGCGCGGCACCTCGCCCCACTTCTCGTCCGGCACCCCGATCACCGCGCACTCGACGATGTCCGGGTGGGCGAGGAGCAGGTCCTCGATCTCGGCGGGGTAGATGTTCTCGCCGCCGGAGATGATCATGTCCTTGATGCGGTCGACGATGAAGACATAGCCGTCCTCGTCGATCCGGGCCGCGTCCCCGCTGCGGAACCAGCCGTCCGCGAAGGAGGCGGCCGTCTCCTCGGGCAGCCCCCAGTAGCCGGGCATGACGTGCGGGCCGCGGACCACGACCTCGCCGGTCTCGCCCACGTCGACCGGCGCCAGATCCGGCCGTACGACGCGGACGTCGCTGAAGAAGTGCGGTACGCCCGCCGAACCGGCCTTGCTCACCGCGTGTTCGGCGTCCAGGAACAGGGTGCCGGGTGCGGCCTCCGTCATGCCGTAGCCCTGGAGGAACGTCAGCCGGCGTTCCTGGTAGGCGGCGATGAGCGGGGTGGGGACCGGGGAGCCGCCGCACGTCAGGATGCGGAGGGACGACAGGTCGGCCTCGGGCCAGCGGGGGTGGCGGGCGATCTGGTCGAACATGGTCGGCACGCCGAACATGAAGGTGATCCGGTGCCGTTCGACCAGGTCGAAGGTGGCGTCCGGGTCGAAGGCCTCGACCAGGACACAGGTGCCGCCCTTGAGGAGGACCGGGAGCGTCAGCATGTTCAGGCCGGCCGTGTGGAACAACGGGGCTGACACAAGCGCACGTTCGTCGGCGATCAGGTCGGTGTCGACGAGGACGTTGATCGCGTTCCAGATGATGTTGCCGTGGGTGAGCATGGCGCCCTTGGGGCGGCCGGTCGTCCCCGAGGTGTACATGATGATGCAGGTGTCGTCCGGGGTGACCGGTGTGTCGATGGGTTCCTCGGAGGCCGAGGCGAGCGCCTCCTCGTACTCGGCGCCCACTTCGACGTAGATGCGGACGTCCGTGCTGCCCGGCAGTCCGGCCACGAGCCCGGCGTGCGAGGGCCCGTAGACGAGGGCCTTGGCGCCGGAGTCGGCGAGTTGGTAGGCGATCTCGGGGCCGGCCAGACGGGTGTTGAGCGGGACGAAGACCGCGCCGAGCGTGCCGGCCGCGAACAGGGTCTCCAGGTAGGAGGGGTGGTTCGGGCCGAGGTAGGCGATGCGGTCGCCGCGGCGCACGCCCCTGACGCGCAGGGCGTGGGCGAGACGGGTCGTGCGGGTGTGCAGGGTGCGGTAGTCGGTGGACGTCCCGCCGTGGATCAGGGCGGTGCGGTGCGGGGTCTTGCGGGCCCGGCGTGCGGGCCACGACCCCAGTCCCTCGTTGCGCATGTCACGCCCCTTACGGTTTCGTCAGCCCGAGCAGCCGGGCGGCGTTCTCCTTGAGGATCTTCGGCTTGACCTCGTCCTTGATCGACAGCTTCTCGAAGTCGGCGAGCCAGCGGTCGGGGGTGAGGACGGGGAAGTCGGAGCCGAAGAGGACCTTGTCCTTGAGCAGCGTGTTGGCGTACTGCACCAGCTGCGGCGGGAAGTACTTCGGCGACCAGCCGGAGAGGTCGATGTGCACGCCCGGCTTGTGCGTGGCGACGGCGAGCGCCTCGTCCTGCCAGGGGAAGGACGGGTGCGCCAGGATGATCTTCAGATGCGGGAAGTCGGCCGCCACGTCGTCGACGTGGAGGGGGTTGGAGTACTTCAGGCGGATGCCGCCGCCTCCCGGGACCCCCGCCCCGATGCCCGTCTGGCCCGTGTGGAAGAGGGCGATGGTGCCCGTCTCCTCGATCACCTCGTAGAGGTCGTACGCCACCGAGCGGTCGTTGGGGAAGAAGCCCTGGATGCTGGGGTGGAACTTGAAGCCCCGCACTCCGTACTCCTCGACCAGGCGCCTGGCCTGCTTCACGCCCGCCTTGCCCCGGAAGGGGTCGATGGAGGCGAAGGGGATCAGGACGTCCGGGTTGGCGGCGGCGGCCTCGGCGACCTCCTCGTTCGGGACCGGTGGCGTGCCGGTCGCGGACTCGGAGTCGACCGTGAAGATCACGGCTGCCATCTTCCGCTCGCGGTAGTACGCGGCGGTCTCCTCCAGGGTCGGCTTCCGCTTGCCCTCGACCTTGAAGTAGGCGGAGGAGGCGTCGTGCAGGTCGTCGTCCAGGGAGGCATGGCCCTTGGAGGACACCTCCGCGTGGGTGTGGACGTCGATCGCGACGAGGTCGTCGACCTTCATGGACAGGGCCATCACGCCTCCGGGAACTTGGGCGCCGGGATACCGACCGACTGGAGTGCGGCGCCGACCGAGGTGGGCCACACGTCGGCCAGGGTGTCGGGGGTCCAGCCGCCGTCGGCGTAGGCCGCCGCGATCTCCTGCGGATGCGACCAGAGTGCCACCTTGTCGCCGCCGATGCCGATGGCCTGGCCGGTGATGCCCCGGGCGGCCTCGGAGGCGAGGAACGGGACGAGGGCGGCGCAGTCCTCGGGGGTGCCGAAGCCCTCGCCCTTGCGCAGGAAGTCCGGGAACGGCTGCCCGTTCTTCAGGGCCTCGATGTACGGGGCGAAGGCGGGGATGGTCTCGGTCATGGCGGTCGCGGCGACCGGCACGATCGCGTTGACGGTGATGTTCGCGCGGCCCAGCTCCATGGACCAGGTGCGGGCCATGGCGGCGATGCCGGCCTTGGCGGCGGCGTAGTTCGTCTGGCCGAAGTTGCCGCGCTGGCCGGCCGGGGAGCCGACCAGGATCAGGGTGCCGCCCTCGCCCTGCTCGCGCATCCGGACAGCGGCTGCGCGGGCGCAGGTGAAGGTGCCCTTGAGGTGCGTGGTGATCACCGCGTCGAAGTCGTCGTCGGTCATCTTCCACAGGACCTTGTCGCGCAGGATGCCCGCGTTGGTCACCAGGATGTCGAGCCGCCCGAACTCCTCGACCGCGCGGTTCACCAGCCGCTCGGCGGCCTCGGTCGTGCCGACCGGGACGACCTCGGCGACGGCGGTGCCGCCGGCCTCGGTGATGGACTTCACGGCCGCATCGGCCACGGCCTCGTCGACGTCGTTGACGACCACGGAGGCGCCGCGGGCGGCCAGGGCGTGGGCATAGGCGAGGCCGAGGCCCCGGCCGCTGCCGGTGACGACGGCGGCCTTGCCGGTGAGATCGATGCTGGGCACGGGGGGGTCCCTTCGACGTGGGGTGCTTCGACGCGGGGTGCGGCTACGAGATCGACGTTAAGAGCAATAATTGTTGTCGTCAATAGTTGTTGGTGACCTTCGGGTGCGCCATGCTGGAATCTGCACAGAGGAACCCCCACCACCGGGGCCGAGACCAGGGAGTCCGCCATCGCCCGCCAGCACGCCAAGAACCCGGCACCCATCGACGCGAGCGAACCGTGGATGCGCGGACTGCACGCGGACACGGGGTATCTGCTGTACCGCCTGGGCCTGCGCTCGGGTCAGTTGTTCAACACGTTCCTCCAGGAGTCGGGGCTGCGGCTGCGCCACTACGCGTTGCTGCGGTTCCTGGCCACGTCCCCGGGCGCCCTCCAGCGCGAGCTGAGCGCGTCGCTCGGCTACGACCCGAGCGCCATCGTCGGCCTCGTCGACGACCTGGAGAAGCTGGGCTTCGCCGAGCGGCGCCCCTCCCCCGACGACCGCCGCAGCCGGATCATCGTCCTGACCGAGGGCGGCCGGGCGTTCCTGCGGGACACCGACGAGGCCGGGCAGCGCGTGACCAACGAACTGCTCCGGCCCCTCGACCCGGCCGAACGGGAGCAGCTGCACGGCTTGCTCCAGCGGGTCACCGAGGCCGGGCTGGGGTGACGAGGGAGGGGTAGTGGGGTGACGAGGTGCCTATGACCGCCGACGCCGTACCGTCCGCGCCGTCCGCGCCCGCCAAAGGGACGCGTTCCGCACCCGACCGGCTGCTGTCCGTGCTCGGGGCCTTCGACCTCGAACATCCGGCGCTGTGTCTGACGGACATCAGCCGCCGGGCCGGGCTCAGCCTGAGCACCGCGCACCGACTGGTGAACGCCCTCACCGAGTGGGGCGCCCTGGAGCGCGACGACTCCGGCCTTTACCACGTCGGGCTGCGGCTGTGGGAGCTCGCGGCACTGGCGCCGCGCGGGCCGGCGCTGCGGCAGATCGCGCTGCCGTATCTGGAGGACCTGTACGAAGCGACGCACGAGAACGTGCAGTTGGCGGTGCGGGACGGGGCCGAGGTCGTCTACATCGAGTGGCTGTCGGGACGCTCCGCGGTCGGCGTGCACATCCGCGTCGGGGCGCGCTGGCCGCTGCACGCCACGGGGGTCGGGCTCGCCCTGCTCGCGCACAGCGACCCCGAGTTCCAGGAGGAGTACTGCGCCGGACCACTCGCCTCCTTCACGCCGTACACGGTCACCGAACCGGCCCGACTGCGCCGCGTGCTGGCCGAGGTGCGCCGCACGGGGGCGGCGGTGAGCAGCCGCCAGGTCACCGCCGACGCACTGTCGGTGGCCGCCCCGGTGCGCGGCCCGGGCGGCGCGGTCGTCGCCGCCGTATCCGTCGTCGTACCCCAGGCCGACGCGCAGGTCCCGGCGCTGGTACCCGCGGTACGGATCGCGGCGCGCGGGATCTCGCGGGGGCTGGGGTGGCAGCCGGAGAAGGGGGCTTAGGGGGTGTTTCGAAAGTCCTGTGCGGCGCCCGCGGTGTCCGGTGCGTGCTCTCGGCGCGCCGGACGAAAGCCCTCGTACTGGACGTACTTGGGGTTTCGGCCGGTGTGGCGAGAGTGCGTGCCGGGCGCCGTGGGTGCTGTGCGGGACTTTCGAAACACCCCCTAGGCGCCGGACAAGGTCCTGGAAGGGGAGCAGCGCGCTCCAGCACATTTCCGCATTCACAGGGTGAACTCCCCTGTGCCGGAAGGGTTTTCTCTGCTTCACCTCTTGACGACCGGAGGAGCGGGGAGCACATTGGCGACACTTTGAGAGCGCTCTCACGCCCAAGGCACCCCGCACCCCCACCCCGTACACCGAGAGGCAGCACCCCCCATGAGTGAACCCTCCGGCATACACCGCAGACACCGCTCCCTCCGGCGGACGTTCGTCGCCCTGCTCGGCACCCTGGGCCTCGCGGCGGCCACCGCCACCGTCGCCGTCCCCTCCGCCAACGCTTCCGCGCCCACACCGCCGTCGGGCTGGACGCAGGTCTTCCTGGACGACTTCAACGGCGCCGCCGGCACCGGTGTGAACACCTCCGACTGGCAGTACGCGACCGGCAAGGGCTATCCCGGTGGTCCCGCCAACTGGGGCACCGGCGAGATCGAGACGATGACCAACAGCACCGACAACGTCTCGCTCGACGGCAACGGCAACCTCCGCATCACCCCGCGGCGGGACGCGTCCGGCAACTGGACCTCCGGCCGCATCGAGACCAACCGCACCGACTTCCAGCCCCCGGCGGGCGGCAAGCTCCGCGTGGAGGCCCGGATCCAGGTGCCGAACGTGGCCGGGGCCGCCGCCAAGGGGTACTGGCCCGCGTTCTGGATGCTGGGCGCGCCCTACCGGGGCAACTACTGGAACTGGCCCGCCGTCGGCGAGCTGGACATCATGGAGAACACACAGGGCATGAACACGGTGTTCGCCACCATGCACTGCGGCACCTCACCGGGCGGCCCCTGCAACGAGACCAGCGGTATCGGCGGCAACACCACCTGTTCCGGCGCCACCTGCCAGGCGGGCTTCCACACCTACCGGATGGAGTGGGACCGCTCGACGAGCCCCGAGGAGATCCGCTTCTACCTCGACGGCACCAACTTCCACACCGTGCGGGCCAACCAGGTCGACGCGACGACCTGGGCGAACGCCACGAACCACGGCTTCTTCATCATCCTCAACGTGGCCATGGGCGGCGGCTTCCCGGACGCGTTCGGCGGCGGCCCGGACAGCGGGACTCAGCCCGGCCACGCCATGGTCGTCGACTACGTCCAGGTGCTGTCGGCCACGGGGGGCGGCACCACACCCCCGCCGACCGGCAACCGTGACGCCTACAGCGCGATCCAGGCCGAGTCGTACGACAGCCAGGGCGGCGTGAGCGCCGAGACCACCTCCGACTCGGGCGGCGGACAGAACATCGGTGCCGTGGCGAACGGCGACTGGGCGCTGTACAAGGGCGTCAACTTCGGTTCAACGGCGGCCACCCAGTTCGTCGCCCGGGTGGCGAGCGGCGCGGCGGGCGGGGTCAGCGGCCTGGTCGAGGTGCGCCTGGACAGCCGTGGCAACGCGCCGGTGGGCAGTTTCGCGGTGGGCAACACCGGTGGGTGGCAGTCGTGGCGGACCATCCCTGCGAACATCGGCGGGGTGACCGGCACGCACGACGTCTATCTCACCTTCACCAGCGGCCAGTCGTCGGACTTCGTGAACGTGAACTGGTTCAACTTCGGCCGCTGACAGGTGCGTTGCACAGCGGCCCCCGCCTTGTCGATGCCCCGCGCGAGCCCACCGGCCCGCGGGGCATCGTCATGTCACCCGCCGCGCTCAGCGTCGCCGCCGTAGCATCCGGACGACTTGCGGGAGCGCTGCTCCGGCAACCAGGGCGGCGAGTGGAACCGCGACGTCGGTCCAGTTGCGGCGGATGGGCCGGTATGTCGCGACGCCGTTGCTGATCTCGATGTAGCCGACCGGTCTGGCATCCGCGCCTCCGCCACCACCGCCGCCCTCACGACCCCCGGCATCACCGCCCCACCCGGCTCCGCCGCCCAGCCCGAAGGCGACCCTGGCGACCGGAATGACGGTGACGCCGTCAGCGGTGACGGGTTCGCCGTAGACGGCGGTGACCGAGGCACTGCCTCCGAGTCTGTCGGCCAGGTGTTCCAGAAGGGCGTCCGCGGCATGCGTCGCGGAGGTCTCCGTGTCCGGCAGTGACACGGCGGCGGGGTTCTCCTCGTGGTCGGTCATTCAGCACTCCTAGACAAGCGAGCCGGCCCTGTCAAGAAGGCCCGCCCCGGGACGCTCAACGAACCTCCGCCCGAAACACCGCAGGCGTGACATCGGTGTGCTGATGAAAGAACTTCGAGAAGTTCGCGGCATCCGGAAACCCGACGGCCACCCCCACCCGTCCGATCGGCATATCCGTATGGGCGAGCAGCCGCTTCGCCTCCAGAATCACCCGCTTGTCGATGAACCCCTTGGGCGTGAGCCCGGTCGCGGCACGCACCGCACGGACAAGGGTCCGCCGCGAGTACCCGAGCTGATCGGCGTACGCACTGACGCTGTGGTTGGTGGCAAACCCCTTCTCCACCGCATCCCGGAACAACGTGAACGTCGTATCCCCCTGCTGCCGCGCGGCCTCCGCCGAACTCGCCGCGAGATGGGCCAACCGCAGCAGAAACGCCGTGAGCGAGTGCCGCAGCACCGCCGTGTGCAGACTCAGCGGCAGGGTGGTCGTGTCCTCGTACTCGCGTTGGAGCTGGGCCAGCGCCGAACGCAAGGCGGTCAGCTGGGCCTCGTCGGGGTGGAGCAGGGGCGGAAGATCGTAGCGGTAGAGCCCGGTCGCCTCCACCGTGGCGCGGGGCAGGAAGCCCGGCTGCATGGTCAGGACGGTGCCCCGGTAGCCGCCGGTTCCGGAAAAACGGTGAACCTGACCCGGCCGGATCCACAGCACGTCACCCGCGTTCGCCTCGAACTCGGCGAAGTCGATCATGTGGCGTACCGGGCCCTCCTCGAAGAGCATCACGATGTGGAAGTCGATGCGGTGCACGCGCTCCAGTGGCGCTTCGGCGGCGTGCCAAGTGCGCCCCGTGCCCATCTGACCGACCTGCATGCCGACGCCGAGGACGCTCAGATCGACCGGGAACGGGAACGTCCGTATCCCGTCGCCGCCGTCAGCCCTCACGTCCGCCATATCCGCCATGTCCGTCTCGTGCCGTCTCACTCGTGCGCGCCCCTCGCTCAGCCGTGCGCAGCACTCCTCGCGGTGTCCCACTTTCACCACAGCGTGACACACGACGACCTTCCCTCTTAAAAGTCAGACTTTTACTTTTGAACGCGTTGGACCAGTCACTTCGCCGCGATCGAGGACTTTTGAAGATGCGCACGCAGACACCGGACAGCTTCGAATGGACCGACTTGGACCGGCGTGCCGTCGACACCGCGCGCCTCTTGGCGGCGGATGCCGTGCAGAAGGTGGGGAACGGCCACCCGGGCACCGCGATGAGCCTGGCACCGGCCGCGTACACGATCTTTCAGAAGGTGATGCGGCACGATCCCGCCGACCCCGAGTGGACCGGCCGTGACCGCTTCGTCCTCTCCCCCGGCCACACCTCGCTGACCCTCTACACCCAGCTCTTCCTCGCCGGGTACGAGCTGGAGCTCGACGACCTCAAGTCCTTCCGGACCCAGGGTTCGAAGACGCCGGGTCACCCCGAGTACGGGCACACCGCTGGCGTGGAGACCACCACCGGCCCGCTGGGCCAGGGTGTCGCCAACGCCGTCGGGATGGCGATGGCCGCCCGTTACGAGCGCGGTCTCTTCGACCCTGAGGCCCCGGAGGGCGAGTCCCCGTTCGACCACACCATCTGGGCGATCGTCTCCGACGGCGACCTGGAGGAGGGCGTCTCCGCCGAGGCGTCCTCGCTCGCCGGCCACCAGAAGCTCGGCAACCTGGTCTTCCTCTACGACGACAACCACATCTCCATCGAGGGCGACACGGCGACCGCGTTCTCCGAGGACGTGCTGAAGCGGTACGAGGCGTACGGCTGGCATGTGCAGCGGATCGAGCCCGCGCTGGGCGGCGACATCGACGTCCACGCGCTGTACGCGGCGCTCAGGGCGGCGCAGGCCGAGACCGAGCGCCCCTCGATCATCGCCATGCGCACGATCATCGCCTGGCCCGCCCCCAACGCGCAGAACACCGAGGCCTCCCACGGCTCCGCCCTCGGCGCCGACGAGATCGCCGCCACCAAGCGCCTCCTCGGCTTCGACCCGGAGCGGACCTTCGAGGTCGCGGGCGAAGTCCTCGCCCACGCCCGCCGCGCCCTGGACCGTGGCGCCGAGGCGCACGCGGCCTGGGACAAGCAGCTCGGCACCTGGCGTGCCGCCAACCCCGAGCGCGCCCGGCTGTTCGACCGGATCGTCGCCGGGCAGCTCCCCGAGGGCTGGCAGGACGCGCTGCCGGTCTTCGAGGAGGGCAAGTCGGTCGCCACCCGTGCCGCCTCCGGCAAGGTGCTCCAGTCCCTCGGCACGGTCCTCCCGGAGCTGTGGGGCGGCTCGGCCGACCTGGCCGGCTCCAACAACACCACCATCGACAAGACGAGTTCGTTCCTGCCGAAGGGCAACCCGCTGCCGGAGGCCGACCCGTACGGCCGCACCATCCACTTCGGCATCCGCGAGTTCTCGATGGCCGCGGAGATGAACGGCATCGCCCTGCACGGCAACACCCGTGTCTACGGCGGCACTTTCCTCGTCTTCTCCGACTACATGCGCAACGCCGTACGCATGTCCGCGCTGATGCAGCTGCCGGTGACATACGTGTGGACGCACGACTCCATCGGACTCGGCGAGGACGGCCCGACCCACCAGCCGGTCGAGCACCTGGCCTCGCTGCGCGCGATCCCGGGCCTGAACATCGTCCGCCCCGCCGACGCCAACGAGACCGCGGTCGCCTGGGCCGAGATCCTCAGGCGGCACGCCACCGCCCCGGCCCCGCACGGGCTCGCGCTCACCCGCCAGGGCGTGCCGACCCTCCCGGTCAACACCGATGCGGCGAAGGGCGGTTACGTCCTCGAGGAGTCCTCGACCGGGACGCCCGACGTGGTCGTCATCGCCACCGGCTCCGAGGTCCAGCTGGCCGTCGCCGCGCGGGAGCGGTTGGAGGCCGACGGGATCGGTACCCGGGTGGTGTCGATGCCGTCCGTGGAGTGGTTCGAGGAGCAGCCGCGCGAGTACCGCGACAGTGTCCTGCCGCCGGCCGTGAAGGCTCGGGTCGCCGTCGAGGCCGGGATCGGGCTCACCTGGTACCGCTTCGTAGGCGATGCGGGGCGCATCGTCTCCCTGGAGCACTTCGGTGCCTCCGCCGACGCCAGGACCCTGTTCGCCGAGTACGGCTTCACCCCCGAGAACGTCGCCGCCGCCGCGCGGGCTGCACTGAATTCGACTACGGGCCTTGCCGCCGCCCGCGATTGATCCGAACGCCAGAAGGAAGTTGATCTCTGTGACCACCGAAGCGACCGCGGCCACCGCGACCGCCGGCACCCTCAAGCGCCTCTCCGACGAAGGCGTCTCGATCTGGCTGGACGATCTGTCCCGCAAGCGGATCGAGTCCGGCAACCTCGCCGAACTCGTCGCGAACAGGAACGTCGTGGGCGTCACCACCAACCCGTCCATCTTCCAGGCCGCCATCGGCTCCGGTGAGGGCTACGAGGAGCAGCTCGCCGACCTCGCGGTGCGGGGCGTCACGGTCGACGAGGCCGTACGGATGATGACCACCGCCGACGTCCGCGCCGCCGCCGACATCCTGCGGCCCGTGTACGGCGCCACCGACGGCCGCGACGGCCGGGTCTCCATCGAGGTCGACCCGCGGCTCGCCCACCACACGGCGGCCACCATCGCCGAGGCCCGGCAGCTGGCCTGGCTGGTCGACCGGCCCAACGTGATGATCAAGATCCCGGCGACCAGGGCCGGCCTGCCCGCCATCACGGAGGTCATCGCCCAGGGCGTCAGCGTCAACGTCACGCTGATCTTCTCCCTGGAGCGCTACCGCGAGGTCATGGACGCCTACCTGGCCGGTCTGGAGAAGGCCGCCGCCAAGGGCCTGGACCTCTCCGCCATCCACTCCGTGGCCTCCTTCTTCGTCTCCCGCGTCGACAGCGAGATCGACAAGCGGCTGACCGCGATCGGCACGGACGAGGCCCTCGCGCTCAAGGGCAAGGCCGCGCTCGCCAACGCCCGCCTCGCCTACGAGGCCTACGAGGAGGTCTTCCGGGGCGACCGCTGGACCGCCCTCACCGGCGCCAAGGCCAACAAGCAGCGCCCGCTGTGGGCCTCGACCGGCGTGAAGGACCCGGCGTACAAGTCCACCCTGTACGTGGATGAGCTGGTCGCGCCGGGCACTGTCAACACGATGCCCGAAGCCACGCTCGACGCCACCGCCGCCCACGGCGAGATCACCGGCGACACCGTCACCGGCGGCTACGCGCAGGCCCGCGCCGACCTCGCCGCCGTAGAAGCGCTCGGAATCTCGTACGACGAGGTCGTCACCCGGCTGGAGGACGAGGGCGTCGCCAAGTTCGAGGTGGCGTGGCAGGACCTGTTGGACGCCGTCAAGAAGTCGCTGGGCAGCAAGGGAGCTGACGCAGAATGACCTCCGACACCCCCGACTGGGACAACCCCCTGCGCGATGCGCGCGACCGCCGTCTGCCCCGGATCGCGGGCCCGTCCGGCCTCGTCATCTTCGGGGTAACCGGCGACCTGTCCCGCAAGAAGCTCATGCCGGCCGTGTACGACCTGGCCAACCGCGGGATGCTGCCGCCGGGCTTCTCCCTCGTCGGGTTCGCCCGCCGGGACTGGGAGGACCAGGACTTCGCGCAGGTCGTGCACGACTCGGTGCGCGAGCACGCCCGTACGGAGTTCCGCGAGGAGGTCTGGCAGCAGCTCGCCGACGGCATGCGGTTCATCCCGGGTGACTTCGACGACGACGAGGCGTTCAAGCAGCTGCGCCAGACGGTGGACGAGCTGGACGCGGCCCGCGGTACGAGCGGCAACTACGCCTTCTATCTCTCCGTACCGCCGAAGTTCTTCCCGAAGGTCGTGCAGCAGCTGAAGAAGCACGGCCTGGCGGACGCGCCGGAGGGGTCGTGGCGGCGGGCGGTCATCGAGAAGCCGTTCGGCTCCGACCTCGCGAGCGCCCGGGAGCTGAACGCGATCGTGCACGACGTGTTCGACCCGGAGCAGGTCTTCCGGATCGACCACTACCTGGGCAAGGAGACCGTCCAGAACATCCTGGCGCTGCGGTTCGCGAACCAGATGTTCGAGCCGATCTGGAACCGGTCGTATGTCGACCACGTGCAGATCACGATGGCCGAGGACATCGGCATCGGCGGCCGGGCGGGCTACTACGACGGCATCGGCTCGGCCCGTGACGTCATCCAGAACCACCTGCTCCAGCTGATGGCGCTGACCGCCATGGAGGAGCCGGCCGCGTTCGACGCCGCCTCGCTGCTCACCGAGAAGCTGAAGGTGCTCAAGGCCGTGAAGCTGCCGGAGGACCTGGGGCGGCACACCGTGCGCGGGCAGTACGCGGCGAGCTGGCAGGGCGGCGCGCAGGTCCTCGGGTACCTCCAGGAGGACGGTATCGACGCGCGGTCGAAGACCGACACGTACGCCGCGATCAAGTTGAACGTGGACAACCGGCGCTGGGCGGGCGTGCCGTTCTATCTGCGCACCGGCAAGCGGCTCGGTCGGCGGGTCACCGAGATCGCGGTCGTCTTCCAGCGGGCGCCGCACTCCCCCTTCGACTCGACCGCCACCGAGGAGCTCGGTCAGAACGCGATCGTCATCCGTGTCCAGCCGGACGAGGGCATGACGGTGCGGTTCGGCTCCAAGGTGCCGGGCACCTCGATGGAGATCCGGGACGTGACGATGGACTTCGCGTACGGCGAGTCGTTCACGGAGTCCAGCCCGGAGGCGTACGAGCGGCTCATCCTGGATGTCCTCCTCGGTGACGCCAACTTGTTCCCCCGTCACCAGGAAGTGGAAGAGTCCTGGAAGATCCTCGACCCGATCGAGGAGTACTGGGACACGCACGGCAAGCCGGCGCAGTACGCGGCCGGGAGCTGGGGACCCGAGGAAGCCGACGAGATGCTCGCACGAGACGGACGGAGCTGGCGCAGGCCATGAAGATCGACCTGAGCGACACCACGGCAAGCAAGATCAACAAGGCGCTGGTGCAGGGCCGCCGCGCGATCGGCACGCCGGCCGTGGGCATGGTCCTGACGATGGTGATCGTCACGGACGAGGAGAACGCGTACGACGCGATCAGGGCCGCCGAGGAAGCCTCGCACGAGCACCCCTCGCGCACCCTGGTCGTCATCAAGCGGCACGCCCGCACCCCGCGCGACCGCACCCGCTCCCACCTCGACGCCGAGGTCCGGGTGGGCGCCGACGCCGGCACCGGCGAGACGGTCGTGCTGCGGATGTACGGCGAGGTGTCCGAGCACGCCGACTCGGTGGTGCTGCCGCTGCTGCTGCCGGACGCGCCGGTCGTCGTGTGGTGGCCGGTGGAGGCGCCGGAGAACCCGGCCAAGGACCCCCTGGGGGCGCTGGCCCAGCGCCGGATCACCGACCTGTACACGACCGAGAACCCGCTGGTGGACCTGGAGGCCCGGGCCCGTTCCTACGCGCCCGGCGACACCGACCTCGCCTGGACCCGGCTCACCCCGTGGCGTTCCATGCTGGCCGCTGCCCTGGACCAGGCCCGGGTGCCGGTCATCTCGGCCGTCGTGGAGGCCGAGGCCGACAACCCGGCCGCCGAGCTGCTGGCCCGCTGGCTGGAGGCCCGTCTGCACGTCACCGCCGAGCGGGTGGTCACCGCCGGACCGGTCGTCACCGGTGTGCGCCTGGGCACCGAGAACGGCGAGATCGTCATCGACCGTCCCGAGGGCCCCCTGGCCACCCTGCACCTTCCGGACCAGCCGTCGCGCACCCTGGCGCTGAAGGTCCGCACCACCTCCGAACTCATCGCCGAGGAGCTCAGGCGCCTCGACGCGGACGAGATGTACGCCATCGCCCTGCGGGGCGAGGCCACCAAGGAGAACCCCTCTCATGTCTGAGACTGCCAGGCTCACCCGGCGCCCCGAGTGGGCGGCCCTGGAGGACCATCGCGCGGACGCGCTCCAGCGTCCGCGGCTGCGTGAGCTGTTCGCGGCCGACCCCTCCCGCGCCGAGCGGTACGTCGTACGCGTCGGTGATCTGCGCATCGACTACTCCAAGCATCTGATCACCGACGAGACGCTCGCCCTGCTGCGGGAACTGGCCACCGCGACCGATGTGTCCGGGCTGCGGGACGCGATGTTCCGTGGCGAGCGGATCAACGTCACCGAGGACCGTGCGGTGCTGCACACGGCGCTGCGGGCACCGCGCGACGCCGTGATCGAGGTGGACGGCGAGAACGTCGTGCCCGGGGTGCACGCGGTGCTCGACAAGATGAGCGCGTTCGCGGACCGTGTCCGCTCCGGCGACTGGACCGGCCACACGGGCCGCCGTATCCGCAACGTCGTCAACATCGGCATCGGCGGCTCCGACCTCGGGCCCGCGATGGCTTACGAGGCTCTTCGCCCGTTCACGGCACGGGAGTTGACCTTCCGATTCGTGTCCAACGTCGACGGCGCCGACCTGCACGAGGCGGTCCGGGACCTGGACCCGGCGGAGACGCTGTTCATCGTGGCGTCCAAGACGTTCACCACGATCGAGACGATCACCAACGCCACGTCGGCCCGCTCCTGGCTGCTGGCCGGGCTCGGCGGCGAGGACAAGGCGGTCGCCAAGCACTTCGTCGCCCTGTCGACGAACGCCGAGAAGGTGACGGACTTCGGCATCGACCCGGACAACATGTTCGAGTTCTGGGACTGGGTCGGCGGACGGTATTCGTACGACTCGGCCATCGGGCTCTCGCTCATGATCGCCATCGGCCCGGACCGCTTCCGGGAGATGCTGGACGGCTTCCACACCGTCGACGAGCACTTCCGCACCGCGCCCGCCGAGACCAACGCCCCTTTGATCCTGGGCCTGTTGGGCATCTGGTACGGCAATTTCCTCGGCGCCGAGTCGCATGCGGTGCTGCCGTACTCGCACTACCTGTCGAAGTTCACGGCGTATCTCCAGCAGCTGGACATGGAGTCCAACGGCAAGTCGGTCGACCGCGACGGCCAGGTCGTGGGCTGGGAGACCGGTCCGGTGGTGTGGGGCACACCCGGCACCAACGGGCAGCACGCCTACTACCAGCTGATCCATCAGGGCACCCGGCTGATCCCGGCCGATCTGATCGGCTTCGCCCGGCCGGTCGCCGAGCTGAGCGACGAACTCAAGGCGCAGCACGACCTGTTGATGGCGAACCTCTTCGCGCAGGGCCAGGCGCTCGCCTTCGGCAAGACCGCGGCCGAGGTGCGCGCGGAGGGCGTGCCCGAGGAGCAGGTCCCGCACCGCACGTTCCTCGGCAACCACCCCACCACCACGATCCTCGCCCCCGAGCTGACCCCGTCGGTCCTCGGCCAGCTGGTCGCCCTCTACGAGCACAAGGTGTTCGTGCAGGGCGCCGTCTGGAACATCGACTCCTTCGACCAGTGGGGCGTCGAGCTGGGCAAGGTCCTCGCCAAGCGGGTCGAGCCCGCCCTGACGGAAGGGGCCGCCGTCCCCGGTCTCGACCCCTCCACCGCCGCCCTCGTGGCCGCGTACCGCTCGCTCAAGAACGCATCGGACGCGCAGGCGTCCGGGAGGAAGTGAACTGACATGCAGATCGGCCTTGTTGGTCTCGGCAAAATGGGCGGCAACATGCGCGAGCGCCTGCGCAACGCCGGCCACACCGTCATCGGCTACGACACGAACCCCGACCTGTCCGACGTCGCGAGCCTGGCCGACCTCGTCGACCAGCTCGACGCGCCGCGCACGGTGTGGGTCATGGTCCCGGCCGGCCACCCCACCCAGCTGGTCATCGACCAGCTGGGGAGCCTGCTCAAGCCGTACGACACGGTGGTCGACGGCGGCAACTCCCGCTGGACGGACGACGAGAAGCACGCCCAGGAACTGAGCAAGCACGGCATCGGCTTCGTCGACGCGGGCGTGTCCGGTGGCGTGTGGGGCCTGAAGAACGGCTACGCCCTGATGGTCGGCGGCGAGAAGGAGCATGTCGACCGGCTCAAGCCGATCTTCGAGGCGCTCAAGCCGGAAGGGCCGTACGGCTATGTCCACGCGGGCAAGGTGGGCGCCGGGCACTTCGCGAAGATGGTCCACAACGGCATCGAGTACGCCATGATGCAGGCCTACGCCGAGGGCTGGGAGCTGCTCGAGAAGGTCGAGTCGGTGGACAACGTCCGGGAGGTGTTCCGCTCCTGGCAGGAGGGCACGGTCATCCGTTCCTGGCTGCTGGACCTCGCGGTCAACGCCCTCGACGAGGACGAGCACCTGGAGCGGCTGAAGGGCTTCGCGCAGGACTCGGGTGAGGGCCGCTGGACCGTGGAAGCGGCCATCGACCACGCGGTGCCGCTGCCCGCGATCACCACGTCCCTCTTCGCCCGGTTCGCGTCCCGGCAGGACGACTCCCCGCAGATGAAGATGATCGCGGCGCTGCGCAACCAGTTCGGCGGCCACGCCGTCGAGTCGAAGGAGTAGCCGGCCGTGGGGGATCTCCTTCTGGTCCGACACGGTGAGACCGAGTGGAGCAGGTCGGGACAGCACACCAGCTGGACCGACCTGCCCCTCACCCAGGCCGGAGAGGAGCAGGCCAAGACCCTGGCTCCGCTCCTGTCCGGCCGTTCCTTCTCCCTGGCCCTCACCAGCCCGCTGCGCCGCGCCGTACGCACCGCCGAACTGGCCGGCCTGACGCGGGCCGTACCGGATCCGGAACTGCACGAATGGGACTACGGCGGCTACGAGGGCATCACCACCGACACCATCCACCGCTCGCGCCCCGACTGGTACCTGTGGACCGACGGCGTTCCACCGGGACCGGACGGCCACCCTGGCGAGTCGCCTGCCGAAGTGGGGGCGCGTGCCGACCGGCTGCTGTCCCGGGTGGACGTGGCCCTGCTGGACGGCGATGTCGTCCTCGTGGCCCACGGTCACTTCCTGCGCGTGGTGACGGCCCGCCGGCTGGGGCTGGCCCCGGCGGACGGGCGGCTGTTCCAGTTGGCGACGGGGACGGTGAGCCGGCTGTCGACGGAGCACGGGCGCCCGGTGATCGCCGAGTTGAACACCCGGCCGTGACTCCGGGACGGAGTTGACAGGTGCGGCGGCCCGGCGTCAGAGTCCCGGCTGATGGAGATCAACGATCTGACGCCGGCCGAGCTGCGCGTGTGGCAGGCCTTCGCCACGGGCGCGGAGGTGGACTTCCGTGAAGGGGCCGAACCGGAAGGGGCCCCCGAACGCACCCTCCGCGCAGGGGTGTTGCGGACACTGCTGCTCAACGGCCCACGGGAACCCGGGGAGATCGTGGCCCTCAAGGTCAGAGGCGCCCTCGTCACCGGTCTTCTGGACCTGAGGTACGCGACGGTCGACAGCGTCATCCACCTCACCCACTGCCGCTTCGAGAGCGCCCCGGACCTCGTCGGTGCCCAGCTGCGCTACGTCAGCCTGCGGGATTCCGAACTGCCCGGCCTCTCGGTGACGCGCGCCCGGATCGACGGCAGCCTGAGGCTGACGCGCTGCCGGTTCGACGGGGCGGTGCGCCTCGACGGCACCCAGATCGCCGGCGTCCTCTTCCTCGACGACGCGAGCGTGGCGGTCGGCGACTCCGTGCAGCCCGCCCTCCAGCTCAACCAGGCGTCCGTGGACGACGACCTGTGCGCCCGCGGTCTGCGCGCCCGGGGGCGGGTCCGGCTGGACGGTGCCACCGTGACCGGCTCGATCGACCTGGAGAACGCCGACCTCAGCAACCCCGGCGGCAACGTCGTCGACGCGGAGGCACTGGAGGTGGGCGCCAATCTACTGGGGCGACGGCTGCGCGCCCACGGCCGGATCGACATGCGCGGCGCCCGCGTACCCGGGCGGTTCGATCTGCTGTACAGCCGGCTGTCCAACCCCGGCGGCACGGCAATGCGGGCGAGCAGCTGTGTCATCGGCGAACTGTGGCTGCGCAAGGGCCCGCCGATCGAGGGCATGCTCAACCTGCGCCGCTCCCAGATAGAGCACCTCAACCTGGAGCCGGAGATGCTGCCGGGGCAGGTCCGCCTGCTCGACCTCACCTACGGCTCCCTGACCCCGCACGAGCCGCCCGAGCGCCGCCTGCCCATGCTGGAGCGGGACGAGGACACCTTCGACCCGCACGGATACGAGCAACTGACGGCTTCCTACCGCCGTACCGGAGACGAACACGCCGCCCGCCTCGTCCAGCTCGCCAAGCAGCGCCACCACCGCACGACTCTGCCCTGGTACGGCCGTCTGTGGGGCCACGTCCAGGACGCCACCGTCGGCTACGGGTTCCGCCCGATGCGAGCGCTCGGCTGGCTGCTGTCGCTGCTCGCCGTCGGCTCCGTCACGTTCGCGGTGCACGCGCCCCCGCCGCTGAAGCCGGACGAGGCACCGCACTTCAACCCGGTCTTCTACACGCTCGATCTGCTGCTGCCGGTGATCTCCTTCGGACAGGAACCGGCGTACGCCCCCGACGGTGGGCAGCAGTGGTTGTCGTACGTCCTGGTACTGGCCGGCTGGATCCTGGCCACCACGGTCGTCGCCGGCGTCACCCGGACCGTCAGCCGCCAGTGACTCCCGTCATCGAAGCGGCCGCCCGGCGTGCTGGGCGGCCAGCCGAACCGGCGCGTTCTGGGCGCCGTAGCCCCGGTAGCCGTCGCGCTGCACCAGCTCGAAGAAGACGCGGCCGACCGTGACGGTGTAGCAGTGCCGGAACTCGCCGTGCGCGTCACGGTCGTAGAGGATGCCCAGCTCGCGGTACGTCTCCAGCTCGCCGTCCGCGAACGCGTACCGCGCCGCCAGGTCGTCGTAGTAGTTCGCGGGGATCGGCAGCAGCCGGCCGCCCGCGTCCCGGAAGCGGCGCGCGGCGGCTACCACGTCGTCGGTGGCCAGCGCGATGTGCTGGGCATGCACCGTGTCGTCGGTCGGCGCCGCACCCACGCTCAGCGCGATCCGCACGCTCCCGTCGGCGTTGGTGACGGCGCGGCTGCGCATCAGGCCGTACGGGTCGGCGACGTCCACGCTCTCCTGGGCGTGCAGGCCGAGGACGCTGCGGTGGAAGAGGGTCGCCTCGTCGAAGTGGTGCCAGGGCTGGGTGAGGGCGAGGTGGTCGATGCCGTGCACCCCGGGGGTCCTCGCCTCGTGTTCGACGTCTGTGAAGTCGGCGCGCCAGTTCGGCAGTTCGTTCCGTTCCGTCGCGCAGAAGAAGAGTTCCGTGCCGTCGGGTGCCGCGACCGCGTCGAGCGGGGCGTCCTCCAGGGCGCGGCGGCGGGGCAGGACGGGGGCGAGGAGGGCCTCGGCGCGGCGGGCGGCGGCGGTCGGGTCGGGTGACTCCAGGCCGATCGCGGCGAGTCCGGTGCCGTCGCGGCGGGCGGCGCCCGAGGTGTTGACGAGGACTCGGGCCTCGCCCTGCTGCCAGAGGTCGACCGGCTTGCTGCGGTGCCGTGCGGTGCGGGCGAAGCCGAGGGCGCCGAGTACGGCCGAGACGGGTTCGGCGTCGGGAGTGACGAGTTCGGCGAAGGCGACGCCGGTGGGGACGACGGGTGCGGGCGGGGTGGTGACGCCGAGGGTCTCCTGGAGGACCAGGAGGGAGCGGAGCGCGTCCACGGCGGTCGGGCCGGCCTCGGCCTGGCGGAAGACGTCGTTGAAGACCTCCAGGGAGAGGGGGCCGTCGTATCCGGTGTGCAGCACGTGCCGGACGAGGCCTGCGACGTCGAAGCCGCCCTGGCCGGGGAAGCAGCGGTAGTGCCGGCTCCATTGCAGGACGTCCATCGCGAGCAGGGGGGCGTCGGCGAGCTGGAGGAAGAAGATCTTCTCGCCGGGGATGTCCGCGATGCCTTCGAGGTCCTTGGGGTCGGAGCCGCGGGAGAGGATGTGGAAGCTGTCCAGGCAGGTGCCGAGCGCGGGGTGGTCGGCCGCCTCGACGATGCGCCAGGCGTGGTCGTACGTGCTGACGTGCCGGCCCCAGGCGAGCGCCTCGTACGCCACCCGGATGCCGAACTCCTGGGCGATGTCAGCGAGTTGGCGCAGGTGGTAGGCGGCGAGCGCGTCGTCGTCCACGGCCAGCGGATGGACGCTGGAGCAGACGAGGACGGTGTCGGCGCCGAGCCGCCGCATCAGCTCGAACTTGTGCCGGGCGCGCCGCAGATTGCGGGTGAACTCGTCGGCGGGCACGGCCTCGATGTCCCGCATCGGCTGGTAGAGGTCGATGCTCAACCCCAGATCCGCACAGCGCGCCCGGATCTCCTCCGGGGTCAGCGGGCTGGCCAGCAGGTCGTTCTCGAAGATCTCCACCCCGTCGAAGCCGGCCCGGGAGGCGGCCGTGAGCTTCTCGGTGAGGGATCCGCTGAGGGAGACGGTGGCGATGGATGTGCGCATGGAGATGCTCCTTCAAGCTGCCGTACCGCAGCGCCCCGTAAGGGGCGCGGGGCCTGTGTCGATATGCGGCTCCGCCGCGTGGGCGCGAGCACCACGGACGGCCCGCAGCGGTCACACCTCCTGGCCCGCCGGGCTCTCGGCCCTGCCGACCATCTCCGCGATGTCCGCGAGCATTCGGCCACTGTCGGCCTCACGCCCTGTGAACAGGCGGAACGCGTCGGCGGCCTGGAAGACAGCCATCCCGCCCCCGTCCAACGTGGCGCAGCCAACCGCACGCGCGGTACGCAGCAGCTCGGTCTCCAGCGGGCGATAGACCACCTCGGCAACCCACAACCCGGGATGAAGCAGTTCCGCGGCAAAGGGCAGGCCCGGGTGGGCGGCCATGCCGGTGGGGGTGGCGTGCACGATGCCGTCGGCCGAGCTGAGCAGCCGGGCCAACTGATCCGGTGTTTCAGCGGCAGCACGCCCCGCGCCGAAGTGCCGGTTCAGCGCCCCGGCGAGGTCCGCGGCCCGGTCGCTCAGAGCGTCGACGACGGTGACCTGCTCGGCGCCCAGCGTGAGCATGGCGTGCGCGACGGCCGCACCCGCGCCCCCGGCGCCCAGCTGCACGACCCGCTCCAACGGCACGTCCGGCAGACCGCGGGCGAACGACGCGGCGAAGCCGGTGACGTCCGTGTTGTGGCCGACGGCCCGGCCGTCCTCGAAGACGACGGTGTTGACCGCGCCCAGCGCCTCGGCCTGCGGGGCGAGCGCGTCCAGGTGCTCGATGACGAGCTGCTTGCAGGGGTGCGTGATGTTGAGCCCGTCGAATCCGAGGTCGCGGGCGGCCCGCACCAGGTCGCCCACTGCCTGTGGCGGGACGCCGAGTGTGTCGATGTCGATGAGCCGGTACAGACAGCGCAGGCCCTGCCGGTCGGCCTCCCGCTCGTGCAGCGCCGGGCTGAGCGAGGGGCCGATGCCGGAGCCGATCAGCCCGACGAGATACGAGTCCTTGGCGTCCTTGGCCACCGGGGACCTCCTGAGCGGGGCACTAATGTACGAACTGGTGAGTTAGTACTAGCAGCCGGATCGGCGCTTGGGAAGGCCCGTCCCGCCACGCCGGGCGACCGGGCTTCTACAATCACCGGCACGCGGGCGGGCCACCGGAGCGCGCCCGCCCCTCGCCGAAGGAAGCCGATGACCAGCGTCGAAGAACCGGCACGCAGCAACGGGCGGACCCGTGACGCCGCCCGCACCCAGGCCGAGATCCTCGACGTCGCGACGCAGGAGTTCGCCCGGGTCGGCTTCGCCGGGGCGCGGGTCGACGACATCGCCGCCCGCACCAGTACCACGAAGCGGATGATCTACTACTACTTCGGCGGCAAGGAGCAGCTGTTCACGGCCGTGCTGGAGCGGGCGTACGGCGTCATCCGGGAGACCGAGCAGCAGCTCGACGTCGAGCATCTGGACCCGGTCGCGGCCATCCGCCGGCTGGCGGAGCTGACCTTCGACCACCATGAGCAGCACCCCGACTTCATCCGCCTGGTCAGCATCGAGAACATCCACGGGGCCGAGCACATCGCCGCCTCCGAGAAGCTCGGCAAGATCGGTTCACCGGCGCTGGACGTGATCCGCCGGATCCTGGAGTCGGGGCAGCGGTCGGGCCTGTTCACGGCCGACGTCGACGCCGTCGACCTGCACGCCATGATCAGCTCCTTCTGCTTCTTCCGGGTCTCCAACCGGCACACCTTCGGCGCCCTGTTCGGCCGCGACCTGGTGGATCCGGCACAGCGCGAGCACTACCGCACGATGCTGGGCGACATGGTGATCGCGTACCTGACGGCTCCGCGCGCGGAAGACTGACCGCGGGCCGCGGGCAAGATCCTTCGGCTCGGCCTCTTGACACTCGGGAAACCTCGGCGCACCATCCGTAGCCATCCGCTACTAACTATCCAGTGGGTTAATTAACCGGGTAGCTCCCGGTCGGCCGCCCCATCACCCCAGGGATCCGGCACCTCTCCTCTGCACTCACTCCCCCTATGGTGGAGTTCCCTCGAAGGAGCACCCCTGTGTCCGTCCCCGACACCGCCGTCGGCCAGCCGAAGAAGGCGGCCATGGCTGCCTGGATCGGCAGCGCCCTGGAGTACTACGACTTCTTCATCTACGGCAGCGCCGCCGCGCTGATCTTCCCCGAGGTCTTCTTCGACGAGTCCGACCCCGCGACCGCCACCCTGCTGTCGCTGGGCACGTTCGGCGTGGCCTACGCGGCCCGTCCGGTCGGCGCGCTGTTCCTCGGTCACTACGGCGACCGGCTGGGACGTAAGAAGATCATGGTCTTCACGCTGATCCTGATGGGCGTGTCGACGTTCCTCATCGGCTGTCTGCCCACCCGCGACCAGGTCGGCACCCTCGCGCCCGTCCTGCTGGTGCTGTGCCGCGTGCTCCAGGGCATCTCGGCGGCGGGTGAGCAGGCCAGCGCCAACTCGATGACGCTGGAACACGCGCCGCCCAACCGGCGCGGCTTCTTCACCAGCTTCACGCTGAGCGGCACGCAGGGCGGGCAGCTGCTGGCCACCCTGGTCTTCATCCCGGTCGCCGCGCTGCCGGAGGAGCAGCTGCTGTCGTGGGGCTGGCGGGTGCCGTTCTGGATGAGCATCGCGGTCGCCGTCGTCGGCTACGTCATCCGCCGCAAGCTGGACGAGACGCCCGCCTTCGAGCAGCAGGCCGCCGCCGAGGGCGTCGTCAAGCTGCCCCTCGCGGTGCTGATGCGGGAGCACTGGGCGGATGTGCTGCGGGTGATCGCAGGTGCGCTGGTCGCCTCGGTCAGCACGATCTTCACCGTGTGGGCGCTGTCGTACGCCACCAGCGACTCGGTCGGGATGAGCAGGTCCGCCATGCTGTGGGTGGGCGCGCTCGCCAACCTGGTCGCGCTCGCCGCGATCCCGCTGTGGGCCACGCTGTCCGACCGCATCGGCCGTCGCCCGGTGTACCTGATCGGCGCGGCGGGCAGCGCCGTGACGATGTTCCTCTACCTGTGGGCGATCTCCACCGGCTCCTACCCGCTGATCCTGGTGCTGGGCATTCTCGCCTTCGGTGTGGTCTACAGCGCCGCGAACGGTGTGTGGCCCTCCTTCTACGGCGAGATGTTCTCCACCCGGGTCCGGCTGTCCGGCATGGCCGTCGGCACCCAGATCGGCTTCGCGGTCGCCGGTTTCGCGGTCACCTTCGCCGCACAGATCGCCGGCCCGGACGGCGACGACTGGTCCGCGGTGGCCCTGTTCACGGCGGCCCTGTGCGTGCCGCCGATCGTGGCCGCCCTCTCCGCCCGCGAGACCGCCAGGATCCCGACGGAACAGCTCGGCGAACGGGTCTCCGGCAAGACCGCGGATCGGCAGACGGTCGCGGCCTGATCCCCTGGCTCCACCCGATTGCGTCCTGGGCCCCGTCGCCCGCCGTACGCACCGTTGACAGTTGACGTTTCACGCAAGAACATCGGCCAGAACGAACAGAAAAGAACAGCAGGACAGAGCTTCGCGTGCACCGGCCGGATTCAGGGGCGGCCGGCGTACGCGAAGTGGGCGTTCGCCGCGCACCCCCTGTCCGTGTCACCGAGTCGCGCACCAGGTGATCAACCCCAGCGACAGACAGGGGAGGCGGCGGGGGCTCAGCCGCGGTTGGCGGCCTTCGGGATGCCGTACACCCGATCCACCCGCAACCGCAGGACCAGCCGCCCGTCGCGGACCATCGCCGCCCGGAAGTCCTCCCAGTCGGGGTGCTCGCCCAGGACGTCCCGGTAGAGGCGGATCAGCTCCTCGACCGTGTCGTCGTACGGGTCCTTCGCGACCTGCGACAGCTCGGCCGTGCCCTCGGCGACGGTGTACGCCCACCGGTCCGAGGACGTGACGTGGTACGACGCCCTGGGGTCCCGGCGCAGGTTGCGGGTCTTGGCGCGGTCGTCGGTGATCGAGACGCGGATGATCCGCTCGTCCGGATAGTAGGCGTGGCTGACGTTCGACAGCTGCGGCCGGCCGTCGCGCTTGAGGGTGACCAGCACCCCGCCGTGGCCCTCGGAGAGCAGCGCGAGCAGTGCGTTCTGGGTGGCGTCCTGAGTCATGTCTGGAGCAACGGTGGCGGGGAGCCCGGCCATTCCCCCCTTGCCCGCCCGGCACTGCCCGTCCCGGCCCTCGCCCGTAGACACTGTCTACTCGATCATGGTAGACACTGTCTATGCAGGAGAACGCGACCGGGTTGCGAGCCCGGCTGATCGACGTCGGCGTGGATCTCGTGGCCCGCGAGGGCGCCCAGGCGCTCACCCTGCGGGAGATCGCCCGCCGGGCGGGCGTCTCGCACGGGGCCCCGCGTCGCTACTTCCCCACCCATCTGGAGCTGCTGTCGGCCATCGCAGGGCGGGGCTTCGAGGAGTTGGGCCGGCGGGCGGCGGCAGCCGTCGAGGGCGGCGCGACGGGCCCGCGGGCTCAGGTGACCGTGCTGGCGCGGGTCTATCTGGAGTTCGCGCTGGGCAACCGCGGCATGTACGAGCTGATGTTCCGTCACGATCTGCTGGAAAGCGGTCACTTGGGGCTGCGGAACACCAGTCTTCCCCTGTTCGGCCGGCTGGTGGACCTGGTCGGCCTGGTACGCCCGGACGCCGACGCACGGCTCGTCGCGGGGGCGTTGTGGGCCAACCTGCACGGGATCGCGCAGCTGTGGGGCTGGGGCAGCCTGCAACTCGCCACGGACGCCGACGACTTCGTACCCCTGCTGCGGTCTGCCGTGGACGCGCACCTCGGGCCGGTGGGCGCGTGAACCCTCGCCTCACTCTCGCGAGCAGTGTCGTCGGGGCTGTGATCGTCGCGCTGGACGGCACCGTCCTGACCGTCGCCCAGCCCGCCCTGCGACGGGACCTGGACGCCTCCTTCGCCCAGGTCCAGTGGACCAGCACCGGCTATCTCGTCGCGGTCGCAAGCCTGCTGGTGTTCGGCGGGCGGCTGGGCGACCGGTACGGGCATCATCGGGTCTTCGGGATCGGCATGCTCGGGTTCGGGGCCGCGTCGGCCGGGATCGGGGCGGCGTCCGGCGTCGGCTGGGTGATCGGGCTGCGGGTCGTACAGGGCGTGTTCGGTGCGCTGCTGCAACCGGCCACGCTCGGAATGCTGCGGGCCGCGTTCCCGCCCGACCGGCTGCGGGCGCCGATCGCCGTGCGGACCGCCGCGATCGGGGTGGCTGCCGCCGTCGGGCCGGTGGCGGGCGGTGCGCTGGTGGCGGGGCCGGGGTGGCGGGCCGTTTTCCTGCTCAATGTCGTCCCCGCCCTCCTCCTCGGCCTGCTCGCTCTCGCCGTACCGCCCGAGCCCACGGCCTCCCCCGCCCGGCTCGACCTGCCCGGAGCACTCCTGCTCGCAGTGACCCTGGCCTGTCTCGTGCACGCCCTCGTCGCGATGCCGGGGTGGGCCTTCACCGCCGCGAGCGCCATGATCACCGGCGTGGCCTTCGTCCGGCACGAGCGCCGTACCGCGAGCCCGCTGCTGCCGCCCGACGTCATCGGATCGGCGGCCGTCGGCTCGGCGCTCGGCATGCTGGTGGCCGCGTCGGCGGCGCTGTCGGGCACGCTGTTCGTCGGCACGTTCCTGTTGCAGGGCCGGTTCGGCCTGGACCCGTTCCGCAGCGCCCTGGTGAGTCTGCCGCTGGCCCTGCTGATGGTGCTCGCGGCGCCGACCTGCGCGGTGCTGCTGCGCCGGGCCGGTGCCCGCCGGACGACCGTGGCGGCGATGGCGGTGCTGGCGCTGGGGGTCCTGGTCCTCTCCCGTGCGTCGGCCGTGGCTGCCCTCTGCGCCGGGTTCGCCCTGGTGGGGGCCGGGTTCGGCACGGTGATGGTGGCGGCGACCCATGTCGTCGTACGGGAGGCCGACATCGGGTCGGCCGGGGTGGCGGGCGGGCTCCAGCAGACCGCGATGAACGTCGGGCCGGTGCTCGGGGTCGCCGCCGCGACCGCGCTCATGGGAGCGGACGGCGGCTCCGGGCTGCCGCTGGGGGTGTTCGCCTCCCTGGCCCTGGCAGGTGCGGGGCTGGGCCGGGCGCTGCCCGGGCGGCGGGCCCCGACGATCGACGATCATGGCCAATCGCGGGACCGTACACGTGTTCCTGCGCGACGATGAGATCAGAGGCCGTTCCGTCGGGGTATGCCGGAGCGCACCCTCGTCGTACGTAGGTGGAGGAGAGCGATGGCACTGCTGACACAAGAGGTCGACCCGGGTGAGGTCGGGCTGGACGCGAAGGTACTGGACCGCCTCGACCAGCATTTCGCCCACTACGTCGACGAGGGGCGGATACCCGGCTTCCTGGTGTCCGTCGCCCGCGGTGGACGCGTCGCGCACCTCGCCACGCACGGCCATCGGGACGTCGCGGCCGGGCTGCCCGTCGAGGCCGACACGCTGTGGCGGATCTACTCCATGACCAAGCCGGTCACCTCGGTCGCCGCGCTGCTGTTGGTGGAGGAGGGCAAGCTGTCGCTCGACGACCCGGTCGGCCGCCATCTGCCCGCCTTCGCCCAGCCTCGGGTGTACGTCAGCGGATCCGGCGCCGACACGGTGACCCGCCCCGCCGCCGGGCCGATGACCGTCCGGCATCTGATGACCCACACCGCCGGACTGACCTTCGCCTTCTACCACACCCATCCCGTCGACGCCCTCTACCGCGACGCCAACCTGGAGTCGGCCGTGCTGCCCGGCTCCGACCTGGCGACGACGGTCGACGTGTACGCGAGCCTGCCGTTGCAGTTCGAGCCGGGGACGCAGTGGAACTACTCCGTCGCCACCAATGTCCTGGGCCGGGTCATCGAGGTCGTGTCCGGGCAGCCGCTCGACGAGTTCTTCGCCGAGCGGATCTTCGGGCCGCTCGGGATGACCGACGCCGGGTTCTGTGTGAGTGACGAACAGGCGGGCAGGCTCGCCGAGTTGTACGGGGAGACCGAGGGCGGCGGGATCGAGCCGATCCCGGGTCTCCCGCTGCGCGGCCGGCCCCGCTTCCTGTCCGGCAGCGGCGGCATGGCCGCCTCCGCGCACGACGTCCACCGCTTCATGGAGCTGCTGCGCCGCCGCGGCGAACTCGACGGCACCCGTCTGCTGGCCCCCGAGACCGTGGACCTGATGACGTCCAACCACCTGCCGGACGGCGCCGACCTGCGCTCCTTCGGCAGCCGCCCCGCCCATGACGAGCCCGGCAAGGACGGCATGGGCTTCGGTCTCGGCGTCTCCGTGGTGATCGACCCGACCCGCACGAAGGCACCGACCGTCCTCGGCTCCTACGGCTGGACCGGGGCGGCGACCACCACCTTCTGGGTCGACCCGCGCCACGACCTGACGGTGCAGTTCATGACACAGGTCCGGCCCAAGACGTCGCACACGCTGTTCCAGGACCTCAAGCGGCTCGTCAACGAGTCCCTCACGGAGGCCTGAGCCCCGCCGCCGGTCATACGCGGTGGGCCCGCGGACAGAAGGCGTCGGCCGCGAAACGGCCGGCGCTCAGCGGGCTGACGACCACGAAGGATGCGCGGCCGAGGCAGAGATCGCGGACGACCTCGCCGATCCGCCGGTGCATCCGGACGCCCGCCTCGAAGGCGGCGACCTCCGAACCGCCGGCCGCCTTGGACATGGACCCGGACGCGAGTTCGTCCCGCTCGACGAGCACGACGTCCCGTACACCCGGGTGTTCACGGGCCTACCTTCCACGACGGCGCGACGGACGACGGCACATCGCGGCATTTCCCGCGGAGCGCCTCGTCAGGACAGGTGCGCGACCGCGTCCAGATGGGGCAGGTGGTGATCCAGGCGCTCCCGCTTTGTGCGCAGATAGGTGATGTTGTTCTCGCACGGCGGGATCAGCAGCGGTACCTGCTCGGCCACCTGGATGCCGTGCTGCACCAACGCCTCGCGCTTGCGCGGGTTGTTCGACATCAGACGGACGCTGTTCACGCCGAGGTCGTGCAGGATCCCGGCGGCGACGCCGTAGTCGCGGGCGTCCACCGGCAGACCGAGCGCGAGGTTGGCCTCGACGGTGTCCAGGCCCTCCGCCTGGAGGGCCATCGCCCGCAGCTTGCCGAGCAGACCGATGCCGCGGCCCTCGTGGCCCCGCAAGTAGACGACGATGCCGCTTCCTTCGGTGACGACGGCACGCAGCGCGGAGGCGAGCTGATCGCCGCACTCGCAGTGCTGGGAGCCGAAGGCGTCGCCGGTCAGGCACTCGGAGTGCAGCCGGGTGAGAACGTCGTCCGTGCCTATCTCGCCGTAGACCAGGGCCACTTGCTCGTCACCGCGGTCGTGGTCGAGGTAGCCGATCGCGCGGAATTCCCCGTACACGGTGGGCAAGGGGGCATTCACCATGCGTTCCACTCCGGAACGCTGCGTCCGCTGTCCGGACTTCTTGCCGAGTACACCAACTTTTTCTGTCATGATTCTTCAGTTCCTAAGCAGAGACGAAAGGCCGTGAAAAGATGAGTGGTTCACAAACGCGGCCGGCGGCACACTCGCTGGTGCCGGCGGACACCAGCGAAGACGTACGGACGCGAGGAGCGGGCGTTTCACGGCAGGTCGCGGTCCTTCCCGTCGGAAGCTTCGAGCAGCACGGCGCGTTCCTCCCGCTGGCCACCGACACGCTCGTGGCCTGCGCCGTCGCGCGCGAGATAGCCGCGGCGTATCCGGTGCACCTCCTTCCACCGGTGACCATCTCGTGCTCGCACGAGCACGCGGCCTGGCCGGGGACCGTCAGCATCTCCTCCGTGACCCTTCATGCGGTGATACGGGACATAGCGGATTCGCTCCGCCGGTCCGGCGTCGACGCCCTGGTGCTGGTCAACGGGCACGGCGGAAACTACGTACTGGGCAACGTCGTTCAGGAGTCCTCCGCGCGCGGTGAGCGAATGGCGCTGTTCCCGGCCCCGGAGGACTGGGAGGCGGCGCGGGAGCGGGCGGGGGTGGAGACCTCGCTGCTCACCGACATGCACGCCGGAGAAATCGAGACCTCCATCCTTCTGCACGCTCATCCCGAATTGATCCGACCCGGTTATGAGACTTCCGATTTCGTATCGGACGACCGCCGTCATCTGCTCACCCTCGGTATGTCCGGCTATACCGATTCGGGTGTCATCGGACGTCCTTCGCTGGGCTCCGCGGAAAAGGGGAAGCGGCTGCTGGCGAGCCTCGCGGATTCCTTCGGCGCATATGTGTCACTGCTGACCTCCGCGGACGATTCCGTACGGGACACGGGAGACGCACGAAAATAGCGGCTGGGTTCCGGGTCCGCCATGGTGGCGGCGGACCCGGAGTCCGCGCGCAGGCCGGTGTACCAGCGGGCGACGAGGACGAGGGCACCGGGCAGGGCGGCCACGAAGCTGAGGACGCCGTACACGACGGCGACGGCGAGCCCGGTGTCGGCGCCGAGGCCCGCGGCCCCGAACGCCCAGGCGGTGACGCCCTCCCGGGGGCCGAAGCCGCCGATGTTCAGGGGCAGTCCCATGGCGAGCAGGGCCAGGACGGCCAGCGGCAGCAGGACGGCCACGGAGGCGGCGGACCCGGCGATCCGCGCGGCCAGCACGAACATCGCGAGATGGCCGGCGAGGACGACGACCGAGGAAACGGCGACGCCGGGGCCGTTGCGACGGGACAGCAGGGCCTCGCGTGCCTCGCCGAGGGTCGTGCCCAGGGCCGTCATCCTGGTCCGGTCGCGGCGGGAGGGCGCACGGTTCATGCGTACGGCGGCCACGACGGCGAGCGTGCCCACGGCGGCGAACAGGACGAGCGGGGTGACGTCGCGGGCCTCGTCCAGCACCGGGGACGGCATGGTCAGCAGCACGACGGCGCCGACGGCCGCGAGGGCGACCTGACCCGCCGTCCGCTCCAGGACGACCGCACGGACCCCGCGCCCCAGGTCACCGGCGCTCTGCCCGTGCCGCACCGCCCGGTGCACATCGCCGAGGACACCGCCCGGGAGGGCCGCGTTGAGGAACAGTGCGCGGTAGTAGTCGGCGACGGCCGCCCCGAGTGGAAGCCGGATCCTGACTCCCCGGGCCACCAACTGCCAACGCCAGGCGCTGAACACGGTGGTGACGGCCCCGATCCCGAGCGCCACGACCAGCGCTGTCGCGTCGATCCGCCGCAGCCCGTCGAGGAAGACGCCGGTGCCGAGCCGCCAGAACAGCACGACGAGGATGGCTACGCCGACGGCCGTTCCCACGTGGGTGCGGACGGCAGGGGTGTTGAGGCGGGACAGCAGGGCGCGGAGGGGGCGGGAACGGGGGCGCGGCGCGTCGGGGTCGAGCGCTTCCGGGCGGGGCTCGGTGACGACGACGCCGATACGGGAAGGGGAGACGGCCATGGCGGCGGGGACAGGGGCGGGGGCCGACGCGGGGGCCAGGGCAGGCGCGAGGGCGGGGGCCGACGTAGGTGCCGCCGTGCGCCGGGTGACGCGCAACCTTGCCACCGTCGCCACGCTCATGACGCTCCGCCCGTCGGCCGGCACAGTGCGAGCAGGTCGCTGTGGTGGACCACGACGTGCAGTTCTCCGGCCGCACAGGCGGCGAGACGTTCGGACAGGTAACGGTCGGCGCGCTCGCGGAGTTCGGGGCGTTCCTCGACCGCCGCGCCGACCCAGCCGCGCAGCCACTGGGCGCTGAGCGCCGACTCGCCGGGGCCGAGCTGCCAGGGGCTCGGGTGCACCTGCACGGTCGCGCCGTGCTCGGCGAACGCCTCGGCGGCAGCCGTGACCGCGTCCGGGCCCAGCATGCCCGAGCGGCGCTGGTGGGCGTTGAACGCGTCGGCGATCTCCGGGTCCAGCGGGTCGGACGGGGTGAGTTCGACCCGCCCGGCGACGGAGAGCGTCAGCAGGGCCGGGCAGCCCGCGCCCGCACAGGCGGCGGCGAGGGTGTCGACCTCCTCGCGGGTGAGGACGTCGAGCAGCGCGGAAGCGGTCACCAGCGAGGCGCCCTTGAGGGCGTCCGCGGTGAGACGGCCGATGTCGCCGCGGCGGGTCTCGACGGTGACGCGGCTGCCGTCGGCGCCGGAGCGCGGGGAGGCCACGGCGGCGAAGTGCAGCAGGTAGGGGTCGCGGTCGTGCAGGATCCAGTGCTGGGCACCGTCCAGGTGCGGCGCGAGCCAGCGGCCCATGGAGCCGGTGCCGCAGCCCACGTCATGGATGACCAGCCCGGCGCGTCCCGGCAGGTTGGCGAGCCGGATCCGCAGCGGATCGAGCAGGTCGTGGGCCCGCGCCGCGGCGTCGGCGCCTTCGCGCAGCTCCAACCATTCGGGGGCGTAGCGGGGCGGGTCGTCGGGCCCCGCGTCCCGGAGGCGTACGGTGGCCCGCTCCCCGGGACGGATGCTGGGCCCGGCGCCGAGAATGACGGCGTCCGTGTCGGGTCCCGCCGGTCCGGCCACACCGTTCATGTCGCCCTCCGCACCGTCCAAACCGTCCGCCGAAACGATCCCGCTCTGCGGCCCGGGCGGTTGCGCCGGAGCCGACGCGCCCGTGGCGTCCCTCGGTCCCGGTTGGGTCGGAATCGTCCCCCCGGCCGGTGTCGTCGCCGTCTTCCTCATGCCGCCCTCCGGGGTTCGTTCGGCAGCCGGCCCAGTACCGCGGCCAGGCTGCGGGCCGTGCCGGCCCAGCCGTTCAGGGCGGCCCGGCGTCCCCGGGCCGCCGCCTTCAGTCGGCGTCGTACGTCCGCCTCGCCGAACCAGCCGCGCAGTTCGGCGGCGATGGCGGCGGGGTTCTCCGGCGGGACGAGGATGCCGGGGACGCCTCCGTCAGGGGCCCGACCGACCGCCTCCGGCACTCCCCCGACGTCCGTCGCCAGTACGGGAATGCCGCGCGCGAGCGCCTCCGTCACCGCCATGCCGTACGTCTCGGCGTAGGAGGTGAACACCATGAGGTCGGCGGAGTTGTAGCTGGCGTCGAGTTCGGCGCCGGCCTGCGGGCCCGCCAGCACCAGCCGGTCCTGGAGGCCGTGCTCCGCTATCAGGGACCGCAGTGCGGCCACGTACTCGGGATCCTGGTTCAGCCCGCCCACGCAGACGCAGCTCCACGGCAGGTCGGTCACCGTCGCCAGTGCCTCCACCAGCCGGTGCTGTCCCTTGCGCGGGGTCACGGCGGCGACGCACAGCAGGCGCGACACGCCGTCGGTGCCGGACGCGAGGGGCGCGATGTCGGCGCCGGGGGCGGCGACATGGACCCGTTCGGGGGCGAGGCCGTGGTGGGAGACGAGGCGGCGGACCGCCCAGTCGCTGGTGGCGATCACCGCGGGGACGGCCCGCAGCACGGTGCGTTCCCGGGCGTCCAGCTCCGCGGCGACGGCGGGGTCGAGCCCCGTCTCGTCGCCGAGCGGGAGGTGGACGAGGACCGCGAGTTGCAGCCGCTCCGCCTCCGGGACGATGACCTCGGGCACTCCGCAGGCGACCAGCCCGTCCAGCAGGACGACCGTGCCGTCGGGGAACTCCCGCAGCGTGCGGGCGAGTTCCGTACGGGCGGCGGCGTCGGGGCGGGGCCAGCTGCCGGCCACGGCGTGCTTGTGCACCTGCCAGCCGAAGCCGGGCAGGTCCAGACTCACGCGCCGGTCATAGGCGTTGCCGCCGCTCGGCACGGTCAGGTCGTCGACGCCGCCCGGCATCACGAAGTGCACGGAGCGCAGGGACATGGGGATGATCTCGGCGTTCTTCAGGACGGAGTGCTGCACCGGCACATAGCCGAGCTTGGCCGTCCCCACCTTGTCCGTCTTGTCTGCCTTGCCCGTCTTATCGGTCTTACTGGTCTTCTCGGGGCCCGGCTGATGCACGGCCCTCTGCTCCAGGGTCACGTCGGTCACAGCGCACGCTCGTAACTCGCCCACGCGACGTGCGACTCGTGCAGCGTGACCGTCAGACCCGCGAGACCCTTGGCGCCCTCGCCCAGCGCGCCCTTCTCGATCCGCTCGGCCAGCCGGTCTGCGATGACCTTGGCCAGGAACTCCGTGGAGGTGTTGATCCCGGCGAAGTCGGGCTCGTTGTCGAGGTTGCGGTAGTTGAGCTCGCCGACGACGGCACCGAGCTCCCGCGTGGCCAGTCCGATGTCGACGACGATGTTGTCGTCGTCCAGCTGTTCGCGCCGGAACGTGGCGTCCACCAGGAACGTCGCTCCATGCAGTCGCTGCGCGGGCCCGAAGACGTCGCCGCGGAAGCTGTGGGCGATCATGATGTGATCGCGGACGGTGATGCTGAACAACGGACGACCCTCCAGGTGCGGTACGCCTAGTCCCCGGCTCATCGCTGCCGGGGATGCCGTGTAGTACGGCTCTTCGCTTCCCCGTGTTCAGTCGTCTCTCACTCTTTTCTCAGGTCAGGCGCTCTTGTCGTCCCCAGTTGAACGACTCCGTCAGGGCGTGTCCGCGTACCTGACGCGGTGGCAGAGCGCCGGGATCTCCCCGGAGGCGAGCTTCGGCATCACCTCGGGCAGTTCCTCGAAGGCGCTCTCCCCGGTGACGAGCGCGTCGAGTGCGGGGTCGGCGAGCAGGTCGAGTGCGAGGGCGAGCCGGTCGGCGTACGTACGGCTGCCGCTGCGGGCCGGGGAGACGGTGCCGACCTGGCTGCTGCGGATGTTCAGCCGCCGGGAGTGAAAGGCCTCGCCGAGGGGCAGGCCGACGCGCCGGTCGCCGTACCAGCTGAGTTCGAGGACCGTGCCCTCGGCCCTGAGCAGTTCGAGGGAGCTTGCGAGGCCCTGCTCGGTGGCGCTGGCGTGGACGACCAGGTCGCACTCGCCGAGCGCCTCCTCGGGCGGGGCGAAGGCGACACCGAGTGCCTTGGCGACGTCGGCCCTGCCGGGATCGGCGTCGACCAACTGGAGCCGTACGCCCGGGAAGCGGGCCAGCAGCGCGGCGACCGAGCAGCCGACCATGCCGCCGCCGACCACGGCGATCCGGTCGCCGACCAGGGGCGCGGCGTCCCAGAGGGCGTTGACGGCGGTCTCGACGGTGCCGGCGAGGAAGGCCCGTTCGGCGGGCAGGGTGTCCGGTACGACGGTGACGGCGCTCGCGGGGACGACATAGCGGGTCTGGTGCGGATGGAGGCAGAAGACGGTACGCCCGACGAGCGCGTCCGGCCCCTCCTCCACCACCCCGGCACTCAGATACCCGTACTTCACCGGCGCGGGGAACTCGCCCTCCTGGAACGGCGCCCGCATGGCCGCGTGCTGACTCTCCGGGACGCCGCCGCGGAACACGAGTGTCTCCGTGCCCCGGCTGACTCCGGAGTACAGCGACCGCACCAGGACGTCGCCCTCGCCCGGTTCCGGCAGCGTGACCTCCCGGATCTCTCCTTCACCCGGAGAGCTGAGCCAGAACGCACGTGCGGTGCGGTTCATCGGAATCCTCCTGAACGATCGGGAAGCTGTTCACGTACCGAGGTGTGCACAGGTCGCGCACAGTACGCGGCCTTGATCGACTCTGTCATCTGGCCGGAGGATAGTGCGGTGGCCCTGAACAACACGTACGAAGCAAGGCTGGTCCAGCAGGAGACCGCTGTGGGAGCGGGCGTGCAGATCCTGTTGCTGGCCCTGCTCGGTTCGGCGATCGGCATGGGGCCGGCGGGCTGGTTGACCGGTCTCGCCTTCGCCATCGCCACGTGGGCGATACTCTCGCTGGCCCTGCACCGGTCCGGGCTGCGCTCCTTCGGTCCGGCGAACCGGGTCACCCTCGGTCGCGCGACGCTGGTGGGCGGTGTGACGGCGCTGGTCGCGGACTCCTTCGAGAGCTCGCCGCCGGTGACGTTGTTCGTCGGTCTGACGGCGGTGGCGCTGATCCTCGACGGCGTGGACGGCAAGGTGGCCCGGCGTACCGGCACGTCCACGGCGTTGGGCGCGCGCTTCGACATGGAAGTCGACGCGTTCCTGATCCTGGTTCTGAGTGTGTACGTCTCGATGCCGCTGGGCCCTTGGGTCCTCCTGATCGGGGCCATGCGCTACGCCTTCGTCGCCGCCGCCCGCGTCTGGCCGTGGCTGAACGCCCCGCTCCCGCCGAGCACGGCCCGCAAGACGGTCGCCGCCACGCAGGGCGTGTTCCTGCTCCTGGCCGCCTCCGGCTTCTTCCCGTACGCGGCGACGTTCGCGGTCACCGCGACGGCACTTGCGGCGCTGGTCTGGTCGTTCGGCCGGGACGTCCTGTGGCTGTACCGCACGTCGCGTACGCGGCGCGGGGCGCGCGTGACGGAGGTTCGGGAGCTGGTGGCGTCCTGAGCGGATGCCTGCGGCGGCCCGTTGCGGTGGGTGGGGGTGCGCGTAGCGCGGTTCGGTGAGGGGTGGCTCGGGGCCGCGCCGGGGGGTGTCCGTCCTCGGTCCGGCGGCCGGCCACGGGGGTACACCGTCCAGGTGTCGGGCATACGGTCGCTTCACGGCCCGATCGGTTCGACCTTCCCACGGTCACGGTCCAAGGCCGGCCCGGTTGCGTCCTGGACTCCGCCGGGCCAGGCACCCTCAGCCCGTCCGGCGTTTGCGGACGAGGCCCTTCGGGCCGATGGCGGGGTCTGGGGACGCAGCCCCCAGCGGGGTTGAAGGGGCGGAGCCCCTGGGGATGGGACGGGTAGGGGCGGCGGGGGCGAGGAACTGCCAGGAGGAGCCGCCGCCGCTGTGCCACAGGCCGACGCGGTGCGACTGGGTGTCCGCTGACTCATCTGCGCGGTAGCAACCCGATCGCCACAACGGGTACCGCCGCCAGCACCAGCCAGGGCACAGCCGCCGGGAGGCCGGGGTCGAGCAGCATGCCGGTTGCCGAGCTGCCGACCAGGACGATCAGGCCCGAGACGGAGGACAACGCGCCGGTGTAGAGACCGAGTCGCCCCTCCTCGGCGAGGTCGGGAACCCAGGCGCGCGCGACCGGGGCGACGAGCATCTGACCGAGGGTGAGCAGGACGACGAAGCCGGCCGCGGGCAACAGACCTGCCGTGCCCGTCCAGTCGGCGGGCCGGGCGGCGGCCACGACTGTGAAGCCCGCCGCGATCAGCAGCAGGCCGATCACCATGGACCGGCGCAGGGTGAGCCGCTCCCCCACCCACCGGGTGACCGGCAGCTGGGCCGTCACCACCAGCAGCGAGGACAGGGCGAACAGCCAGGCCAGCGGTGCTTGGGAGCCCGTGGCGCGCTCCACCTCGTCGGGGAGGGCGAGGTAGAGCTGGTTGTAGGCGAGCAGGTAGGCGCCGTACGCGCAGCAAAGGGCGAGGAAACGGCGGTTGCGCAGCAGCTTCCCCATGCCACCGCGGAACCGGACACCGCCGCGCCCGGGTATGTGCTGCGGCAGCAGCCACGCGTGCCCGGCGAGGACGAGGACGAAGATTCCGGCGCCGGCGAGGCAGACCGTACGGAAGTCCACCGACAGCAGCAGCGCCCCGAGCAGCGGCCCGACGAAGGCACCCGCCTGCCCTGCCACGGTCAGCAGCGCGAGGACCCGGGTACGGGAACCGCCGCCCGACTCCTCCCACACCACGGCCTGCCGGGCGACCTCGGACTCCACGGCGGGAGAGAACAGCGCTGCGGCGAACCCGATCAGCAGCACCGCACCGATGACCGCCCAGGTCTCGCGCGCGTACCCGAGCCAGGCGAACCCGGCGATCCGCAGGACGCAGCCCGTGAGGACGACCGGCCGTATGCCGTACCGGTCGGCCAGCGCCCCGCCCACCACGAACAGGCCTTGCTGGCTGAAGGTCCGCAACCCCAGCACGAACCCGACCATCCAGCCCGCCATGCCGACGGCCTGTCCGAGGTGCTCGGAGAGGAAGGGCAGGACGGCGAAGAAGCCGATGTTGAAGGCGAGTTGGGTGAGGATGAGGAGGCGGAGGAGCGGGGAGAGGGGGCGGTGGGGCGGGGCCTTGCGACGTGGGCCGCGGGTCAAGAGAGAGGTCATCATCGGGTCTTCACCAACTCCCTGGCCGGTGGGCGGCTTTCGGACGGTGGCACGAGTTCCGAGGCACCGGGCCTTCGTCGGCCGCGCCGGACGCCTCCGGCCGCCGTCACCGCCAGCGCACCCAGCAGGGCGAGTACGGCGGCGGGGGCGAGGACCGCCCAGGGGGCGCGCTCGGCGTAGGGCTGGTTCTCGGCGAGGAGCAGGCCCCATTCCGGGGAGGGTGGCTGGGCGCCCAGGCCGAGGAAGGCGAGTGAGGCGAGGGCGAGGGCGATGCCGGGGAGGCGGAGCAGGGCGTGGCGGGTGACGGGTGGTATCACGGCGGGGAGGAGTTCCTGGCGTAGGAGGTACCAGGGGCCGGCACCCAGGGCTCGAGTGGCCGTGAGGTGGAGGGCGGCGCGTTCCTGGCGGAGCAGTGCGGAGGTGTGGGCGGCGAGCGGCGCCCAGGCCACGGCGGCCACGGCGAGCGCGGGTGTGGCGGTTCCGCTGCCGACGACCGCGGTGACGAGCAGGGCGACGAGGACCGGCGGCAGCGCGGTGACGGTGTCGACGAGCGGGCCGGACAGCCGGGGCAGCAGGCCGAGAGCCAGGCCGGTGAGCAGGGTGGCGGCGGTGATCGCGAGGGCGAGCAGCAGGGTGTCGAGGGCGCCGTGGGCGACGCGGGCGAGGATGTCCCTGCCGAGGGCGTCGGTGCCGAACGGGTGGGACGGGGAGGGGGCGGCCAGGCGTTCGGTGGTGTCGAGGGTCAGCGGGTCGCGGGGCAGGCCGAGGGCGATGACGGTGAGGAGCAGACCGGCGTAGACGAACGGCAGGATCGTGTGGGCTGGTGGTGTCGGGCGGTGCGGGGACGGCAGCGCGCCGTCGCGCAGGGCGGGGCCGATCAGCGTTCGGGCGAGGGTGTGGGCCAGTCCGGCGGCGGCCGCGGCGAGCAGGATGAGCGCGAGGGTGCCGGCCTGGAGGACGGGCAGGTCCTGGGCGAGGGCGGCCTGGAGGGTGGTGCGGCCGAGGCCGGGGATGTCGAAGATCTGCTCGACGGTGACCGATCCGCCGGTCAGACCTACGACGAACAGGCCGGTGTTGGGGAGGAGTCCTGGCAGACAGCGGCGCAGGGCCTGGCGGGCGACCGTGCGGCCGGGCAGTCCGCGTGCGGTGGCGGCCAGCGCCCAGGGCTCGGCGAACGCTCCGGGCAGCAGGTCGTCGAGGAGTCGGCCGAGCACGGCCCCGGCGGGCAGGCCGAGGGCGAGGGCGGGGAGGATCGTCCACTCGGGGCCGTACCAGCCGAGGGCGGGCAGCCAGCCGAGTTGGACGCCGACGACGGTGGCCAGTACGGACGCGGTGAGGAACTCGGGCAGTGCGGCGAGGACCGCGGAGCCGCTGCCTGCTGCGCGCCGTCCGTCGAGTCGGCGGTGGGCGCCCAGCCACAGGGTGCGGGCGCAGATCAGCGCGGCGGTGACGGCGGCGACCGCGAGGGCCACCGCCATCAGCAACAGGGAGACGCCCAGGGCCTGGAGAACGGCGGGCGTGACCTCACCGCCGGAGATCCAGGACCGGCCGGCGTCCCCGTGCCACAGCCCGCCCAGCCAGTCGCCGAGGAGGTGGAACGGGCCGTGATCCAGGCCGAGTTGGGCGCGGATGTCCGCCAGCACCTCGGGAGTGGGGTCGCGGTCCGCCGAGCGGGCCTTGAGCACGGTGAACGCCGGGTCGGTGTGGGTGAGCCACGGCAGTACGCCGATGGCGCACACCAGGGCGGCCGCGATGCCCGCACGCCACAGGAGCGTGACTGCCTGACGCCGCACGGGTCAGCGCCGGGTGCCGATGCCGACGAGGGTGCGCTCGTACGGGTCGAGGAGCGCGCCGCGGACGGAGCCGCCTACGCCGGTGATGATGCGCTGGTGGACGAGCGGTACGACGGCGTCGGTGCCGAGGATCTCCGCCTCGGCCGCCATCGCCGCGTCCTGCCGCTCGGCGGTGTCGGCGATGTCCGCGGCCTTGGCCACGGCCCGGTCGACGTCCTTGTCGCAGAGCAGGGCGAGGTTGTAGGTGCCGTCGCAGGTGTAGTCGCTGGCGAGGACCCCGACGGGGTCGCCGGTGTCGACCAGACTGTTGCGGGCGCCGACGAACGCGTCGAACTTGCCCTCCAGCGCGTCGCTCTCCAGCCGCGAGTACTCGCGCACCTCCAGGGTGACCTCGAACCCGGTCTTCTCCAGCTGCTGCTTCAGCACCTGGGCGACCTCCGGCAGCTCGGGCCGGTTGTCGTACGTGGCGATCGTGACGCGCGTCCCGTCGGGCTTGCCCGCCTTCGCGCGTCCGACCGGCTCGGTCCGCTTGCCCGCGGCCCAGGTGACTGCGGGCCCGTAGATGCCGGCGCCGGGGTCGGCGTATCCCTCGTAGACGCCCTTGGCGAGCACGGAGGTGTCGACGGCCTCGCGGGCGGCGGCCCGCAGCGCGGCGTCCTTGAAGGCGCCCTTCTCGGTGTTGAGGAGCAGGCTCGTGGTGCGGGTCGTCGCGGTGGCCTCGCGGATGGCCTTGTCGAGGGTGGCGGCCTGGGCGACGGGGATCGCCTCGGCGAGGTCGACCTGGCCGGTACGCAGGGCGCTTGCGCGTGCGGTGCCGTCGGCGACGAACTTGACGTCGATGCCGGGTGCCTGGGCGCGGCCGCCCCAGTAGTCGTCGTAGCGGTCGAGGGTGACGGCCGTGGAACCGAGCACCTTGGTGAGCTCGAAGGGCCCGGTGGCGGTGCCGACCGGGTCGGCCTTGTCCTGCGTGCCGTACGCCTTGCCGGAGAGGATGGCGAGGGACGGGCTGGACAGGCGCAGTGGGAGGACGGGGTCGGGGGTCCCGGTGGTGATCCGTACGCCGCCGGCGCCGTCGGCCTTCGCGGTGAACGTGACGCCGGCGAGGGCGGCGGGGGCCGGCTTGGCCTGCGCGGTGTGGGTGAGCGCGGTGGCGACCGCGGCCGGGGTGACGGCGGAGCCGTCCTGGAAGGTGGCCTCGCGCAGGGTGAACAGCCAGGTGCGGTCGTTCTCCTGGCGCCAGGAGGCGGCGAGGGCGGGGGCCGCGGCGCCGTTGGCGTCCAGCGCGGTCAGGCCCTCGGTGACGCCGAGGCGACTGAGGATGGTGGAGTCGGCGCCGTATGGCGAGAGGTTCTCGGCGGGCGGGAAGGCGAGGGCGACGCGCAGGCGGGAGCCGCCGTCGGCGCTGCCGGCGGAGTCGGATCCGCCGTCGGAGGCGAAGCAGCCGGCGAGAACCGGGGCCAGTACGAGGGCGAGGAGCGGGCGGAGTCGGTGTCGCACGGGTTATCGCTCCATCGGTATCTCGAAGTGGACGACGCCGAGGGCGCCGTCGGGGTCCACGCGCTCGTCCAGCACGACCTTGCCGCGCGAGCGCCAGAAGGCCTCGGCGCCGGGCACTGTCGGGTCGGTGTGCAGGTAGACGGCCTGATAGCCGCCGTCCGCCGCCGCGAAGGCGAGCAGCTCGTCGACCAGCCGCCCGGCGAGGCCGCGCCTGCGGTGCTCGGGGCGGACGTAGACGCGGCGCAGCTGCGCGGTGTCGCCCGAGGGATAGCGCTCGGCGAGGTCGCGCGGGTTCGGCGGGTGGGCCGGGCCACGGGAGTCGAGGGCGGCGGTGGCGACGACACCGTTGTCGTGCGGGTCGAGCGCGACGAGGAGGGTGTGCCGGGGCGGGGCGAGGTAGGCGCCGGCCGGGTCGATGATGTCCGCGTGCCAGCGCGGCACATAGCCGGTGCCGAGGTCGTGGTAGACGGTGTCGAGCATCAGGGCTCGCGCACCGTCGAGGTCGTCCGGGCTCGCCGCCCTGATGCTGTAGTTGTGCACTTGCACATCATATGCATCAAGCGCGAAAGGTCTTTCAGCCCGCCCCGCCCTTGCGTGCAACCTCCTTGCACCTCAGGCGATTTGACAGTGATCGAAGATCAACGCCAACCTTTCCACATGACATCCATTTTCAAAAAGGATATCCTGGCGGCGAAGGCGGGGTGCCGCTGATGCGCATCGCGTTCGTCGGCAAGGGCGGCAGCGGCAAGACCACCCTGTCGGCGCTCTTCTCCCGTCACCTGGCCCGTTCCGGTGCGCCCGTGCTGGCCGTCGACGGCGACATCAACCAGCACCTCGCCGAGGCGCTGGGCCACGACGGCGACTCCCTGGACGCCCCGCCGCTCGGCGCCCATGTGCGGGACATCAAGGAGTTCCTGCGCGGCACCAACCCGCGCATCCCCTCCGCCGACGCCATGATCAAGACCACCCCGCCCGGCCGCGGCTCCCGTCTGCTGACCCTGCTCGGCGACGACGAACTGCACACGCGGCACGTCCGGCGCGTGGACGCCCAGGGCGTGGACGTACCTCTGATGGTCACCGGCGAGTTCGACGAGAGCGACCTCGGGGTGGCCTGCTACCACTCCAAGCTCGGCGCGGTCGAGCTCTACCTCGGCCACCTGGTCGACGGCCCCGGCGAGTACGTCGTGGTCGACATGACGGCCGGCGCTGACGCCTTCGCCTCGGGCCTGTTCACCCGCTTCGACATGACGTTCCTCGTGGCGGAACCCACCCGCAAGGGCGTCTCGGTCTACCGCCAGTACCGCGACCACGCCCGCGAGTTCGGCATCCGCGTCGCGGTCATCGGCAACAAGGTGACCGGCGAGGACGACCTGCTCTTCCTCAAGGAGGAGGTCGGCGACGACCTCCTCACCCACCTGGTCCAGTCCTCCTGGGTCCGCGCCGCCGAACAGGGCCGGGAACAGGGAGAGTTGGAGCCTCAGAACCTCCACGCCCTCAACATCCTGCGCGAGACGGTCGACGCACTGCCGAAGGACTGGGCCACGATGCACGGCCACGCCGTGGAGTTCCACCTGCGCAACGCCCGTGCGTGGGCGGACGACAGGACGGGCGGGGACCTGGCCGCCCAGGTCGACCCGGACTTCGTACCGGGCCCGGCGGCACTGGCCTGACGACGCCCCCGCCTCCCGGCACAAACCCCAGCCCCCGGCACCACCCCACTGAACAGGAACGCACGCCATGTCTCTCGACGTCTCCCCGAAGCTCCTCGCCGAAGCCGAACACGGCGACATCCGCGAGGAGGACTTCGTGGACACCGTCCGCACCTCGCTGCCGTACGCCTACGACCTGATCGCCTCCCTCGCCACCGAACTCCGCGAAGGCACGGCCGACTTCACGGACAACCAGACCCCTCCCCCGTCCGAGCAGGAACGCGGCCAACTCCTGCGTGCCCTCGCCAGCGACGCGATCCGCGGAAGCCTGGAGCGTCACTTCGGCGTGACCCTCGCCTTCCAGAACTGCCACCGGGTGGCGGCGTTCCGGCCGGAGGCACGGGACGGGGAGACGTATGCGCGGTTCACGTCCGTGCGGTCGCAGGTGCTGAACCAGTCGCCGGAGTTTCGGGACTGCTGACCTGAACCCGCACCCTCGCTGATTCGGCTACTGGATGCCCGTCGCGTCGAGTAGCCGGATCAGGCCCGCGCGACGGTGGCCGAGCAGCCTGGAATTCCGTCGAGTCCGGACCGTCGTCCGCCTACTCTGGCGGCATGGCCCACGCCTAGACCTCGTACGTCTGCCTGCCGTTCCACAAGAGTTGTCGCGGCGGGCCGGGTTACCGCCCCGCGCACTCTGCGGGAGGTGCGTGAGCGGATGGCCTGCGCGCGCCGTACCGGCGAACCCTTCGCACGGGCACTCGTCCGCCCCGAGGTGCCCTGACGCACACCCCGGTCGCCGGCGTTCATCCCGGCTGTCTCACAGCCCCGCCCGTGCCAGCAGCGCAGGCAACGCCTCCGGCTTGACCTTCTGCACCGACCGCACCTGGCCCAGGCCGAGTTCCTCGCGGCTCACCGGCTCGCGGTACAGCGCCTTCGTCGCCTCGGTGATCATGGTCACGGCGACCAGGTAGGGAACGTCGGGGTCCTCGTCGTCCGCCCGGGGTTCCTCGTCGACCTCGGCCACCGCGGCGACCGCCGATTCCGGCTGGGAGAAGAACAACCAGAGGCGGTCGCCCTGCTGCATCCGGTAGCGACGGCTGAGCCAGAGCTCCAGTTCCGGCTCCTCCTCCGCCAGTTGCCGCATCGTCTCCTTGTCGGACGGCTCCCCGTCCAACGTGTCCCTGCGCGGATTGAGGATGTAGATCCAGTCCGCCATGGAATCCCCTTCGGTCAGGACACTCGGCCCGCGGCGAGCCACGATTGGTGCAGCGCCTCATGGTGCCAGGCCGCGGCCGCCAGGCATACACATTTTCGAGGGACAGGCGCGGCCGTCGTCCGGTGTCGGCGGCGTTGTCAGTGGCTGCCGATACCTTGATCTCGTTGCGCCGCTCTGGCGTTGACGTCCCCTTTCGCATGCATGGGAGATGGCGCGTTGTCGGTCTGGGAGAAGTCGAGTACGGCGCGGGTCGTGCCGTCGGCGCGGCCGCGGAAGCTCGCGAAGGTGCCCTTCGTGGAGCTGGCCGACGGGCGGCTACAGGGTGTGGTGTCCAGTGGGTCGGACATCGGCCGCGTGTATGTGTCGTCGGTCGAGGCGGGGACGTTCGCGTTCGCATGCAGCACCAACAACAACCGTCCCTGCGGAGGTGCGCGCGGGTGGTTCTGCAATCACATACGTGCGCTGATCAGTGAGGCGGTGTTGCAGTACGGCGGCGAGCGTGTGGGCCGGTATCTGAAGGCCGAGGTCGCCGGTGGCGCTCCCGCCGATGCGGGCTCCCTCACCGACGCGATGACCGCCACCCGGCCTGTGCAGGGGGACAGTTCGGCCGCGGCGCAGGTGTTCAGCCGGTTCCTGCGCCATCTGGCCTATCTCGAACTGGCCCCGAGTACCGGCCCGTTGCCGGAGATGCAGTGGTTCCCGACGACGAGGGCGGTGGCCTGATGCGTGCCGATCTGCTGACCGACGCCGTCGACGGGCTCGACGAGGTCCTTGCCGCGGTGGACGGCTTCGACGAGGTGCTGGTCGCCGGTCTGTTGCGTCCGCAGCCCGCCCAGGCGGGCGGGCTGGCCGCTCTCGCCGAGGCCGTCGCCGGGTCGCCGCTGGCCACGCGGGTCGCCGAGGCGGCCGAGAAGACCGCTGCCGGGGCCGCCGGCGAGGACCACTTCGTCGCGCTCGCCGCCGCTCGCACCGCGCTGCTCGGTTCCGTGCACGATGCGCTGGTCCTGCGTGCCGAGGAGGCCCTCGGGCGGGTGCGGGCCGAGGAGAGCGCCGCCTCGGCCGGCGGTGCGGAGTGTGCGGTCAATCTGCTTGCTGCCGCGCGCAGTTGGCTGTGCGACGTCGCGCGGGCCGGATGGCAGGGCATCGACCACGAACTCGTCGGCGGGGCCGCGCCCGTCGTGTCCGCGATGCTGCCCGACCCCGCGCTGCGCCGCCTGGCCACACTGCTCGACGGCTTCGCCGCCGAACTCGCCGCCTCCTGCCCGGGGGCGGCCCTGGAACGGGTTCCGGTACGGCGGTGGGCCGACCTGTGGTCGCGTGCCATGGTGCTGACGGTGCCCGGAGCGGCCACCTCCGCACCCGCCGTCGCCGAAGCGACCGGCCGTCTGCTGACGCTCGGTGTCGACGTGCAGGAGCACGCCACCGCCGTACAGGCGCAGGTTCATGCCGTGTTCGAACCGGCGGACGGTGGCACGCCGCGGCTGGTACGGGCCTCGGTGTCGGCGCCGAAGCCCGACACCGTCGTCGGTGCGGGGCTGTGGCAGCTGTTGCGGCCGCACATGTCCCTGTTGGCCGCGGTGAGCGAGGGGCGTGCCATGGAGCTCGACGCGATGCCCGTCACCGGTGAGGGTGATCTGATCTGGGACGACGCTCGGGCCCGGACGGGCGAGCCCGCGGAGGTGTTCGCCACCGCGCGGGTGGCGCTGCCCACCGCTGCCGCTTTCCCGACCGCGCCGCTCGACCGGCATCCGGCCCGGATCGCCGTGCCCGTCCTGCTGGAGGGGTATGCCGTGGAGGAGGGCGAGGACGGGGTGGCGTTCGAGGTCGCCGGGCAGCGTCTCGCCGTCGACACCGACCGGGTTCCGGCCGCCGGTCCGCTCACCCCCGAGGTGGTGGCCTCGTCCGGTGCGTGTGTCGGGCTGCTCCGCTGGGACGCCGGGGAGTTTCTGGTGCAGCCGCTCGCCGTCGAGCGGACGGTACGGAAGAAGTCCGTGGCCGTGCACGCCGGGGCCTGGGCCGGAGGTACGACCGACAAGGCCGGTGTGCGGGCCGAGAAGGCCGCCACAGATGCCGTCACCGTGCTGCGCGAGCGCGCCGGAAGGCTGCTGCGGAAATGAGCGAGCGGACCATCGAAGGCGCCCCGGCGCCCGACCCGGACGAGAACCGGCGGCAGGTGCTGTACTGGCGGCTGCTGGCCCGGCTCTTCGACCCCGAGGAGCAGGCCGGCCTGGAGTCGGCGAGTCTGGCCGTGGTCGAGGACATCGGCCTGCCGTCCGCGCTGCTGGACCCGGGGGCGTCCGTCGACTCCGTCGTGCAGCGGCACCCGGAGCTGGCCGCCGAGTTCGACGGGCTGATGACGCCCGAGCCGGACGAGGACGGTGGGCGTGACCGGGCCGCCGAGGTGCGGCGCGCGGCGCTCGTGTCGAAGGTGCTGCTGAACGTCTTCGCGACCGGCTCCGGCACCGTCACCGCCGAGCAGCTGGCTCGCTGGCAGTCCGACGCGGGATGGCTGGAGCGGGCGCTGGGCTGCCGGCCCGGCGAACTGCGCGGCGGACGTGCCGGTGCCAACCGTGCGGGAGGCGGGCAGGGCGTCAGCCCGACCGGTACCGGTTTCGGCGGACCCACGCCCGACCTCAGCCGCCTGATCCCCGAGATCGGGCCGGAGCTCGGCTCCATCGAGGCCGGTCTCGTCAAACGCATGCAGCTGCGCGAGGTGCTGGCCGACCCCGCGCTGGCCTCGCGGCTGACGCCGAGCATGTCCCTGATCGAGCAGTTGCTGCGCGACAAGGACAACCTCTCCGGTGTCGCGCTGGCCAACGCCAAGGCGCTTATCAGGCGTTACGTCGACGAGGTCGCCCAGGTGCTGCGCACCCAGGTGGAGAAGGCCACCGTCGGTGACATCGACCGGTCCGTCCCGCCCAAGCGGGTCTTCCGGAACCTCGACCTCGACCGCACCATCTGGAAGAACCTCACCAACTGGGATCCGCAGGAGGAGCGGCTCTACGTCGACCGTCTCTACTACCGGCACACCAGCCGCAAGACGACACCCCAGCGGCTCATCGTGGTCGTGGACCAGTCGGGTTCGATGGTCGACTCGATGGTCAACTGCACCATCCTGGCGTCCATATTCGCCGGGCTGCCGAAGGTGGACGTCCACCTCATCGCGTACGACACACAGGCGCTGGACCTCACGCCCTGGGCGCACGACCCGTTCGAGACGCTGCTGCGCACGAAGCTCGGCGGCGGCACCGACGGCACCGTCGCCATGGCGCTCGCCCAGCCGAAGATCGCCGAGCCGCGCAACACCGTCGTGGTGTGGATCTCCGACTTCTACGAATGGCGTACGGACGAGCTGTTCGAGAGCATGGCCGCCGTCCACCGTTCGGGGGCCAAGTTCATCCCGGTGGGGTCGGTGACCAGCTCCGGGCGCGGCAGCGTCAACCCGTGGTTCCGGGAGAAGTTCAAGGACCTCGGCACGCCGGTGATCTCCGGCCACATCAAGAAGCTCGTGCACGAGCTCAAGACGTTCCTCACCTGATCAACCGGCGTACGCCCACGTCCCGTTGTGATCACCGTACGGAAAGGCTTTCCCCTCATGTCCGACCTGCTGCGCGCCCCTGCCGAGATCAAGTACGCCGAGGAACTCGACTGGCTGGAGTCGATCGACGACAACCCCAAGCCGTTCTCATGGCGCCTGTCACCGAAGATGGTCCGCCTGTTCGTCCTCGGCTCCGAGCGGGCCGACGGACTGGACCGGGAGGTGGCGCAGAAGTGGTTCGGTGACCGGAGCTTCGTCGAGCGGTCCATCGTCACCCTCGCCTCCGACCGCGGTCTGCTGCTCATCGGTGACCCCGGCACCGGCAAGAGCTGGCTGGCGGAGCTGCTGTCCGCCGCAATCTGCCGCAACTCCACGCTGGTGGTGCAGGGCACGGCCGGCACCACCGAGGACCACATCAAGTACTCCTGGAACGTGTCGATGGTCATCGCCAAGGGCCAGTCGCGGGAGTCGATGATCCCCTCGCCGATCATGACCGCGATGGAGGGCGGCTCGATCGGCCGCTTCGAGGAGCTGACCCGGTCGACGAGTGACGTCCAGGACGCGCTGATCTCGATCCTCTCCGAGAAGTACATCTCCGTTCCCGAACTGGAGAGCGGCGGCGGGGACGACAACATCGTCTTCGCCAAGCCCGGCTTCTCGATCATCGCCACGGCCAACAGCCGCGACCGGGGCGTCAACGATCTGTCCTCCGCGCTGAAGCGCCGCTTCAACTTCGTCCGCATCCCAGTCGTGACGAACAAGAAGAGCGAGGCGGAGATCGTCCGCTTCCGCACCGAGGAGCTGCTGCGCCGGCACTCGATCGACCTCGACGTGCCCCCGACCCTGCTCGACGTGCTCCTCCAGAGCTTCGCCGACCTGAGGGCGTCCGCAGCCGCGGCCGGCAGCGACGACGAGAAGCTGGAGTCGGCGCTGTCGACGGCCGAGCAGATCGGCGTGCTGGAGGACGCCGTCCTGCACAGCAACTTCTTCGGTGAGCGCGCCCTGACCGCCCGCACCCTGGCCTCCTCCCTCGTCGGCTCCCTCACCCGGCGCGAGCCCGAGGATCTGGCCATCCTCAACAAGTACCTGCACGGTGTCGTCGAGCCGCGCAGCAAGGAGGAGGGCGGTTCCTGGCCCGAGTTCCTGGAGGGCGGCCGCGACGCGATCGCCACACTGTCATGAGCGGGCCTCAGGAGAGCACGTCGTTCGCCGCGCTCCGCGGTCAACTCCAGGAGGCCGCGGCCACGTTCGCGGGCGGGCCCGACGCCCTCGAGGGCATCCTCCTCGGCATGGTCGACGACGTCGACCGCGCGGTGCGCGAGCCGCTGGAGATCTTCCCCGTCTGTCATCACTCCCCCGCCTCGGCGCTCGCCATGGCCCGTCGGCTGCGCGACAAGCAGCCCAAGGTGGTGTACCTGGAGCTGTGCGAGGACATGGCGCCGCTTCTGACCGAGCTGCGCAACTGCCGGCTGCCGGTGGCGGTGCAGGCGTTCGCCGGCGAGGTCGACGGATTCCCCGCCGACTGGGCCCCGCTGTCGGTCGTGGCGCCGGTCACGGAGGCGTCCGCCGAGTACCAGGCGATCGCTTACGCCCTGGACACCCCGGGCGTCGAGCTGGTGCTCGTCGACCGGTCCTCGGACCACGTCTTCCAGTGGGACAGGAGGGGCGAGCACGCCCAGGAGGGGGCCGAGCCTCCGCAGGAGGCCGAGGCCGCGCTGCACGGCGAGGCCGTCGGCGTCGAGATCGGCGACCTGCGGCCGCGTTTCGCCGAGCTGGAGGAGCACCTGCTGCGCCACGGGAAGGTGCGGCACTGGTCGGAGTGGTGGCACCAGTACGTCGAAGTCCCGCTCGGGGACAGCGACCACGACACCTACCGCCAGGTCATGTTCCTCATCGGCAGCCTGTTCCGGCGGCTCGCCCCCGGCGACGGCTCCCGCGTCCGGGTGGACGAGGACCGCGAGCGGTACATGTGGACGCGGATGCGCGAGCACCTGACGGCCACCGGCACGGACCCGGAGGACTGCCTGTACGTGTGCGGGGCGTTCCACGCGGCCAGCCGCGTCGAGGAGTTCGGCGTGCACGGCAGCGCGGACACGTTCACGATCTCCCCTCGTACCGCGACCAGCTGGCAGTACGGCTTGATCCCGTCCAGTCACGCGGCGATCGAGGCGCAGTTCGGGATCGCCGCGGGCTCGGTGTCGATCGCTGCGACGGAGTGGGCGAAGGGCCTGAAGCGGACCCGGGTGAAGCCGTTCCGGCTGGAGGGCCAGGCAGGGACGAAGAAGTCCGGGAGGAAGAAGACGGCAGCCACCGCCGTCACCCCGGCACCGGAGTCCCCGGTCGCCGCGGACAAACTGTCCGGCTTCCTGCGCCGTCCGCCCGTGCTCGACGGTCTGGACGAGGCCGAACTGCTCGGCTGGTCGGTGGACATCGTGCGCGCGGCCCGGCGCAACGGCTATCTCGCCTCGACCGCCGACGCCATCGCCGTCTTCGAGACGTCGATCCTGCTCGCCGGCATGCGGGACCGGGCCAAGCCGACGCCGTACGACTTCCAGGACGCGGCGGTCACCTGCATCGAGAAGGACAGCGTGCCGGGGCGGCGGGACGTGCGGCGCCTGGTCGAGATCATGATGGGCGGGGACCGGATCGGCCAGGTCGGCTACGACTCGTTGCCGCCGCTGGCACGCGATGTGTACGACCGGCTCGCACCGCTGGAGCTGAAGCTCGAGCAGCGCGGGGTGCGCCGAGCGCTGCTGGACATGGCCTCCCGGCCGGAACTCCAGGCGTGTTCCGACGTGCTGTGGATGCTGCGGCGGCTGATGCCGCAAGGTGCTGCACGGCCGATCATGGGTGAGCGCAAGCTCGGAGAGCGGTCCATCCAGGAGTCGTGGGACCTTGCGCTCGGCACGCATCAGCGGGCTCTGATCGAGCTGGGCTACGAGGGTGTCAGCCTCGAACAGGTCCTGGAGCAGCGGCTGCGGCGCGACGCGTACGGGCCGCGGGCGACGACGGCGACGGTGCTCGCCGCGGTCGAGGACGCCACCCTGTACCTGCGCAGCCGCCGCCTCTCCGACGAGTTGGGCACGCAAGCGCTGAAGCTGCTCGCCACCGAGCGCAGCGTGGACGGCGCGCCGGAGGTGCTGCGGCGGGTGCGTGCGCTGCTGGCGTACTACCGCACCAGCGAGCCGGTGCTGCCGTCGTGGATCGAGTCCTTCGTCAAGACGGGTTACGCCCACTACTGCACACTGCTGCCGACGGCGTTCCGGGACGAGGACGCGACGGTCGGGCAGGTCGCCGCGATGCTCGGCTTCCTGTTCAGCATGGAGAGCCTGGCCCTGTCGCTGGGCTGCGACCGGACCCAGCTGGAGCTCGCGGTCGCCCAGTCGCACCCCGACGAGCCGTCGAGGACGGCACTGCTGTGGGCGGCGCAGGTCCAGCTCGGCGCTCTGTCCCGGGCCGAGCTGCGTGCGCGGTGCGAAGCTCTGCTGGACAACCCGCTGGTGGTGCCCGCCTATCCGCGCTATCTGAGCGGCTTCGTACACGCGCTGGAGCCCGTGCCGGGGCTGGCGGACGTGGTCGTGGAGGCGGTGTCGAACGCGTTCGGGCGGCTGCCGGACACAGTGCTGCTGCCGTGGCTGCCGCTGCTGATCACCACGCTGCGCTCCGGCGCGGCGGACCTCGCCCCGCTGCTGATCCGCGAGGCCGGTCGCATCTTCCCAGGTCGGCTGGCGGCTCTGGACGCGTGGATACCGCCGTGGCGGATGCCGGAGATGGATCCGTTCGCCGCCGCAGGGTCGAAGCCCGCGCCCGACGTCCGCCGTGGCGCCGCGCTGCTCACGACACACCCGGCGACGTGCGACACGGTGGCGGAACTGCTCGGCTGCGACGGGGGATGGGCACAGCCCGACACCCCGGCCCTGTCCGGCGTGAGGTTGCTGGCCGAGCACCCGGCGACCTGCGACGCGGTGGCGGATCTGCTGGGCTGCGACGGCGGATGGGCAGTGGCGGCGGCCGGTCCGTCCCCGTCGGGCGGGGCCATGCTCCCGGCCCGCCATCCGGCGACGGCGGACGCCCTGGAGTCCCTGCTCGCGAGCAGATGAAGCAACCGGCGACTTCGCCGACGACGCCTCGACGACCGGGCTGGTGAGTCGTTCAGCTGCGGGGGCGTGGGCTCCGGCCCACGCCCTCCGCGGTCGGTGTCAGGCCGCCGTCCGCTCCGCCCCTGCTGCGTGCGCGCGGACGATGTCCGCGTACCGGTGGCCGGTGCCCTTGATCGTGCGCACCCGTCGCCCGGCCCGGCGGCTCGGCAGCCACACGACGTCGACCCGTCGATCGTGCAGCACCACGGCTTCGCCGCCCCGGTCCGGCCCGGGGTTCGCTTCCACAACCTGCTCGTCGTCTCGCTCGGCGGAAACGGGCAGTACGAGTGCGTCATCAACGACGCCGGGGCGGCTTCGGGAACGTCCACGGTGCCGTCGACCGTGGTGTCGTACCCCTGAGCGCCCCGCGTCCCCTGGTGCCCGGCTCGAACACAGGGCGAAGGCGGCCCCACCCACGAACAGGTGGGACCGCCCGGTCACTCACCGGGTCGGCGTCGTGACCGGCGCCGGGGCGTACCCGGTCGGTCGGGCGGTGAACGTGCCGCGGCCCTGGGTTCGGCTGCGCAACCGCGTCGCATAGCCGAAGAGTTCGGCCAGCGGCACGGTCGCCGTGACGACCGCCGCGCCCGCCCGGGTGACGGAGCCCGAGACCCGACCCCGCCGGGACGCCAGGTCGCCGAGGACTCCGCCCACGACTTCCTCGGGCACGGTGACCGTGACCTCGACGACGGGCTCCAGCAGGAGCATCGCGCAGGCGCGCAGGGCGTCGCGCAGGCCGAGTCGGCCGGCGGTGCGGAACGCCGTGTCGGAGGAGTCCTTCACATGGGTCGCCCCGTCGGTGAGCGTGACGCGCAGCCCGGTCACCGGGTGGCCGCCGAGCGGGCCCTCGGCGAGGGCGTCGCGACAGCCGGCCTCCACGGCACGGACGTACTCCTGGGGCACGCTTCCGCCGACGACGGCCGAGCGGAACTCGAAGCCGGACTCCGTGTCCAGGGGCTCGACGTCGAGGACGACATGCGCGAACTGCCCTGCCCCGCCGTCCTGTCTGACGTGCCGGAACACGAAACCGGACACGCCTCGTCCGACCGTCTCGCGGTAGGACACCCGGGGGCGCCCGACGTTGACCTCCAGCCCGGTGTCGCGCCGGATCTTCTCCACCGCGACCTCCAGATGCAGTTCGCCCATGCCGGACAGCACGGTCTGCCCGGTCTCGGCGTCGGTCCGCACGACGAGCGAGGGGTCCTCCTCCGCCAGCCGTGCCAGCGCCGGGGCCAGCCGGTCCGTCTCGGTGGACGTGCGGGCCTCGACCGCCACGGACACCACCGGGTCGGCGACATCGGGCGGTTCGAGGACGACCGGAGCGGCCGGTGCGCACAGGGTGGAGCCCGCGCGGGCCGACTTCAGACCGACCACGGCCACGATGTCCCCGGCGACGGCCCGGTCCACCTGGGCGTGCCGGTCGGCCTGGACCCGCAGGATGCGCCCGATCCGCTCGGTACGCCGTGCGCTCGCGTCGAACACCGTGTCTCCCTTCTCGATCGTTCCCGAGTACACGCGCAGATAGGTGAACCGGCCCGTCGGCGTGGCGCTCACCTTGAACGCCAGTGCCGCGAACGGCGCCTGCGGGTCGGCGGGCCGCTCCTCGTGGGCGCCGTCACGCAGGCCACGTACGGCCGGCACGTCCAGCGGCGACGGCAGATACGCCACCACCGCGTCCAGCAGCGGCTCGATCCCCCGGTTGCGGTAGGCCGAGCCGCACAGCACGACCACGCCGTCGCCGCTGCGGGTCAGCTCACGCAGGGCGAGCCGAAGGGTCGACGGCGAGAGTGTCGACCGCGCGCAGAACTCCTCGAGCGCCCCGGCGTGCAGCTCGGCCACGGCCTCCTCCAGCAGCCGCCGACGCCGGGTGGCTTCGTCCCGCAGTTCCTCCGGCACGGCCTGCTCCACAGCGGTGTCGGCACCGTCGGCCCACACCAGCGCCCGCATCCGTACGAGGTCCACGACGCCGCGGAATCCGTCCTCCGCGCCGATGGGCAACTGCACGACGAGGGGCGCCGGATGGAGCCGTCCCCGGATCGACTCGACGGCGGTGTCGAGGTCGGCCCCGGCGCGGTCCAGCTTGTTGACGAAGGCGATCCTCGGCACGCCGTGCCGGTCTGCCTGCCGCCACACCGACTCGCTCTGTGGTTCTACGCCCGCGACGGCGTCGAACACGGCGACCGCGCCGTCGAGGACGCGCAGCGCACGCTCCACCTCGTCGGCGAAGTCGACGTGACCGGGGGTGTCGATGAGGTTGATCCGGTGACCGTCCCAGGAACAGCTCACCGCCGCCGCGAAGATGGTGATCCCACGGTCGCGCTCCTGCGGGTCGAAGTCCGTGACGGTGGTGCCGTCGTGGACTTCGCCGCGCTTGTGCGTGGTCCCGGTGCTGTAGAGGATCCGCTCGGTGACAGTGGTCTTGCCGGCGTCGACGTGGGCGAGGATGCCGAGGTTGCGGACGACGGCGAGGGGGTTGGGGCTGGGGTTCGGGTTGGTGCGCACGGCCCGTGGCCTTTCGGACGATCCGGATGGTCCGGATGCGAAATGGGGTCAGCGCGATTCCCGGACGGTACGCGGGCGCGGGCACGCGAGCGTGACCTGCCGCCCGGCCCAAAGCCGGATCAGGGCAGGCGCAATGGCGTACTCGGGCGCTCTCAGGCGTTCGTCACGGGCATCCGGTGCCGGCCGCGCAGCGGGCACCGGGCGGACGAGGACACGAGGATCACGTCGTACCGGTCGTACCGGGACGGGGAGAGGACGACAGCGGTGCGGTCACGCACGGCCCGGCTCCCCTCGACTCGTCACGACGACGCGCCGCCGGGTGGTGGGCGGCGCGTGATGGTGTGGTGAGTCTAGGGAGCCGGGCGGTGGCGAAGCAGCTGATTTTTGCGGTGAGGTCAAGCCCGGAGGTGGCACCGATCAATAGGCCGCACAAACAGCTGATGCGGACCGAGGAAACCCTCGACCCGCATCAGCTGGAAACAATCTGTGTCCGAGGGGGGACTTGAACCCCCACGCCCGATAAAGGGCACTAGCACCTCAAGCTAGCGCGTCTGCCATTCCGCCACCCGGACTAGGTGTCTGCCGCCTTGCCGGGGGTCTTCCCCTCGGCGACGTGGACAACAATACCAAGGTTTCGGAGTGCCTTTCACCTGCATATCCGCACGCTGGACGGCCGCTGCGGGCCCTGCGCCGGGCGTCCCGCGGACCGACCCGTGACCCCTCACGGCAGGTGACAGAACGGTCACAGAAGGGCAAGGGCGGTCCTGGCCTCGGGCTCCCGCACGGACCGGTCCGCGGTGGCGCCCGCGCGGGTCGGGCGCCACCGCGGGCCCCGTCACGGCATGAGGTGGTAGTCCGGGAAGTTCCCGGGCAGCCGCTCCCCCGCCGGCCCCTGCGTCACCGCACGCACCAGCAGCTCGCCGCCGACGAACGCCCCGCGCCAGGACCCGCCGAAGCCGCCGAAGAGCTCGCCGCGGTCCCCGCGGGAGCGCGGCTTGCCATGGCCGACCTTGAAGGCACGGATCTGTGGGGCCAGGCGGTCGTACGTCGCCCGGTCATCGGTGGACAGGGTGGCGACGAGCGCGCCGTTGGACGCGTTCATCGCCGCCAGCAGCTCCGCCTCCGTGTCGACCAGGACGATGGTGTCGACCGGGCCGAACGGTTCCGCGTGGTGGAGCGGAGAGGACGGCGGCGGATTCAGCAGGGTGACCGGCTGGACGTATGCCGAGGTGTCCTGGCCGGGAAGGAAGCGGGCGTCCGACAGCCGGCCCCGGTGCAGCGGGACGGCGCCGCGGTCGATGGCCTCGGCGACCTGGTCCTGGAGTTCCTTCGCCTTGGCCGCGTTGATCACCGGTCCGAAGTCCAGCTGGGGGTAGGGGTCGTCCGGCTCGTCGACCGCCAGCGGGTGGCCGACCCTCAGCCCGCCTACCGCCGGGAGGTACGCCGCCAGGAACTCGTCGAACAGCTCACGCTGGACGACGAAGCGCGGGTACGCCGTGCAGCGCTGTTTGCCGTAGTCGAAGAGCTTGGGCACGACCGCCGTGAGTGCGTCCCAGTCCGTGTAGTTCCAGATGCCCCAGGTGTTGAGTCCCTCCTGTTCGAGTACATGTCGTTTGCCGAGGTCGGCGACGGCCGTGGCCACCGCGGCGCCGGTGTCGCGGCCGCCGACGAAGGAGACACAGCCGATCTCGGGCGCCCGCACCAGCGCCTGCGACAGCTCGCCTCCGCTGCCGCTGACAAGGGTGACGGGTATGCCCTCACGGGCGGCCAGCGCACAGGCCACGGTCAGACAGGCGACACCGCCGTCGGTCGGGGTCTTGGCGATGACCGCGTTGCCTGCCAATGCTTGTACCAACACTGCGTGAACGAGCACGCTCATCGGGTAGTTCCAGCTCGCGACGTTGGAAACGGGGCCGTCCAGCGGAGCCCGGTCCGCGACCATCGGTTCGATCCCGTCGACGTACCAGCGCACGCCGTCGACGGCGCGGTCGACGTCCGCCTGAGCGAGCCGCCAGGGTTTGCCGATCTCCCAGACGAGGAGCAGGGCGAGCAGGTCGCGGTGCTGGGTCAGGGCGTCGAGGGTGGCCGCGACCCGGGCGCGGCGCTCGTCCAGGGGGATGTGCCGCCAGGCGCGGTGCTGGTCGAGCGAGGCGCGGACGGCCTGGTGGACGGTGGTCCGGTCCAGGCGCGGCGGGCCGGCGATCGGGCTGCCGTCGACGGGGCTGGTGGCGGGCAGCGGTCGGCCGTCCGCCTGCCAGGTGGCGTTCCAGAGGTTGAGGACCCGGTCTTCCCGGAAGGCCTCCGGGGCGACGGTGAGGCAGCGCTGCCAGGTGTCGGTCCAGGAGGTGCGTGATTTGAGGGTGAGGGTGGTTGCCATCGGTTCTCCGCTCACGGTGCACAGTCGGGGCGGTCGTACATGGCTGCGGCGGACGCTGCCGAGGCTCGGGCACTGCCGTAAGTAACCTCGCGTCGCCTATGAGTGACGTCACGCGTCGACGCCGAGACGGTCCAGCACGAGGCGAGCGGTCTCGGTGGGCGTACGTCCGACCCGGACGCCCACCGCTTCCAGCGCCTGCTTCTTCGCGGCCGCCGTGCCGGACGAACCGGACACGATCGCGCCCGCGTGCCCCATCGTCCTGCCCTCGGGCGCGGTGAACCCGGCGATGTAGCCGACGACCGGCTTGGTGACGTGGTCCCTGATGTACGCGGCCGCACGCTCCTCCGCGTCCCCGCCGATCTCCCCGATGAGAACGATCAGCTCGGTGTCCGGGTCGTCCTGGAAGGCCGCCAGGCAGTCGATGTGGGTCGTACCGACGACCGGGTCGCCTCCGATGCCGACGCACGTCGAGAAGCCGATGTCGCGGAGTTCGTACATCAGTTGGTAGGTGAGCGTGCCGGACTTGGAGACCAGGCCGATCCGGCCGGGCTTGGTGATGTCGGCCGGGATGATGCCCGCGTTGGACTGGCCCGGGGTGATCAGGCCGGGGCAGTTGGGGCCGACGATGCGGGTGCCCTTGGCCTTCGCGTACGTGGTGAAGGCGACGGAGTCATGGACCGGGATGCCCTCCGTGATCACGACGGCGAGTCCGATGCCGGCGTCGGCGGCCTCCGCGACGGCCGCCTTGGCGAAGGCGGGCGGCACGAAGACGACGGTGACGTCGGCGCCGGTGGCGCGGATGCCGTCGACGACCGAGCCGAAGACCGGGACGGTGCGGTCGTCGAAGTCGACGGTGCGGCCCGCCTTGCGCGGGTTCACGCCGCCGACGACGTTCGTGCCGGCGGCGAGCATGCGCCGGGTGTGCTTCATGCCCTCGCCGCCGGTCATGCCCTGGACGAGGACCTTGCTCTCCTTGGTGAGGTAGATCGCCATGTCGTCATGTCTCCTCAGGCTGTGGCGGCGGCGAGGTGGGCGGCGCGTTGCGCGGCGCCGTCCATGGTGGTGGCCTGCTGGACCAGCGGATGCGCGCGGTCGTCGAGGATGGCTCGACCCCGGGCGGCGTTGTTGCCGTCGAGGCGTACGACGAGCGGCTTGGTCAACCGGATGCTGTCCAGGGCCCGCACGATGCCGTCGGCGACCGCGTCACATGCGGTGATCCCGCCGAAGACGTTGACGAAGACCGACTTCACGGCCGGGTCGGAGAGGATGACGGACAGCCCGTCGGCCATGATCTGCGCCGACGCACCGCCGCCGATGTCGAGGAAGTTGGCGGGACGGGCGCCGCAACCCGCGACGACGTCGAGGGTCGACATGACGAGGCCCGCCCCGTTGCCGATGATGCCGACCTCGCCGTCGAGCCTGACGTAGTTGAGGCCCTTGGCGGCGGCCGCCGCCTCCAGCGCGTCGTCGTGCTCCACTGTGCCGGCGCCCCAACGTGCCTGCCGGAAGCGGGCGTTGTCGTCGAGAGTGACCTTGCCGTCCAGGGCGAGGATCTGTCCCTGCGCGGTGCGCACGAGCGGGTTCACCTCGACGAGGAGGGCGTCCTCGCGGACCAGCACCTCCCAGAGGCGCACGAGGACGTCCACGGTCTGCTGCGGCAGTCCGGCCGCCTCGGCGATCTCGCCCGCCTTCGCCGAGGTGACGCCCTCGGCCGGGTCGATCGGGATGCGCGCCACGGCCTCGGGCCGGGTGGCCGCGACCTCTTCGATCTCCATGCCTCCTTCGGCCGAGGCGACGGCGAGGAAGCCGCCGACTGCGCGGTCGAGTACATAGGACACGTAGAACTCGGTCTCGATGTCGACCGGTTGGGCCAGCATCACCTTGCCGACCGTGTGGCCCTTGATGTCCATGCCGAGGATCTGGCGTGCCGTGATCTCGGCTGCCGCCGGGTCCGCAGCGAGCTTCACGCCGCCCGCCTTGCCGCGGCCACCGGTCTTCACCTGGGCCTTGACCACGACCCGGCCGCCGAGCCGACGTGCGATCTCGCGGGCTTTCTTGGGTGAGTCCGTCACCTCTGCCCGCGGCACCAAGATGCCGTTTTCCTCGAGGAGTTCCCTTGCCTGGTGTTCATACAGGTCCATTCCGGCTCCTGACTCAAAAGTGCCGCACGCCCCCTGGACACCACCCACCGGATGCGGGATAACAAGGTTCATACAGTATTCGTCGACTGTATGCAATGTACCGCGAGAGCCGTTCCAACCTCCTACGAAGGGACAGGACTTCGCCATGCCCGACGACACCCAGGACGTCATTTCCGGTGGTCATCTCGTTGCCAAGGCTCTGAAGGCCGAGGGGGTCGACCGCATCTACACCTTGTGCGGCGGCCACATCATCGACATCTACGACGGCTGCGTCGACGAGGGCATCGAGGTCGTCGACGTCCGTCACGAGCAGGTCGCCGCCCACGCCGCCGACGGCTACGCACGCATCACCGGCAAGCCCGGCTGCGCGGTCGTCACCGCGGGTCCCGGCACCACCGACGCCGTCACCGGCGTCGCCAACGCCTTCCGCGCCGAGTCACCGATGCTGCTCATCGGCGGCCAGGGCGCCCTCACCCAGCACAAGATGGGCTCCCTCCAGGACCTCCCGCACGTCGACATGATGACGCCGATCACCAAGTTCGCGGCGGCCGTGCCGGACACGGCGCGCGCGGCCGACATGGTGTCGATGGCGTTCCGCGAGTGCTACCACGGAGCGCCTGGGCCCTCCTTCCTGGAGATCCCGCGCGACGTCCTCGACGCCAAGGTGCCGGTGAGCAAGGCGCGCGTGCCGAAGCAGGGCGCCTACCGTGCCTCCACCCGCTCGGCCGGTGACCCCGAGGCCGTCGAGAAGCTCGCCGACCTGCTCGTCCACGCCGAGAAGCCGGCCATCCTGCTCGGCAGCCAGGTCTGGACGACCCGTGGCACCGAGTCGGCCATCGAACTCGTGCGCACGCTGAACATCCCGGCCTACATGAACGGCGCCGGCCGCGGCACCCTGCCGCCCGGCGACCCGCACCACTTCCAACTGTCGCGCCGGTACGCCTTCTCGGGCGCCGACGTCATCGTCATCGTCGGCACGCCCTTCGACTTCCGCATGGGCTACGGCAAGCGGCTCTCCCCGGACGCGACAGTCGTGCAGATCGACCTCGACTACCGCACCGTCGGCAAGAACCGCGACATCGACCTCGGGATCGTGGGCGACGCCGGGCTGGTGCTGAAGTCGGTGACCGAGGCGGCCTCCGGGCGCGTCAACGGCGGGGCGTCGAAGCGCAAGGAGTGGCTCGACGAGCTGCGCGCGGCCGAGCAGACCGCGCTGGAGAAGCGGCTGCCGAGCCTGAAGTCGGACGCCTCACCGATCCACCCGTACCGGCTGGTCAGCGAGATCAACGACTTCCTCACCGAGGACTCGATCTACATCGGCGACGGCGGCGACATCGTCACCTTCTCCGGTCAGGTCGTGCAGCCCAAGTCACCCGGGCACTGGATGGACCCGGGACCGCTGGGCACGCTCGGCGTCGGGGTGCCGTTCGTGCTCGCGGCCAAGCAGGCGCGGCCCGACAAGGAGGTCGTCGCGCTCTTCGGCGACGGCGCATTCTCCTTGACCGGCTGGGACTTCGAGACTCTCGTCCGCTACAACCTCCCCTTCGTCGGCATCGTCGGCAACAACTCCTCCATGAACCAGATCCGCTACGGCCAGGCCCAGAAGTACGGCCTGGAGCGCGAGCGAGTCGGCAACACCCTCGGCGACGTCCACTACGACAGGTTCGCGCAGATGCTGGGCGGTTACGGCGAGGAGGTCCGTGACCCCGCCGACATCGGCCCCGCGCTGCGGCGCGCCCGCGAGTCCGGCAAGCCGTCGCTGATCAACGTCTGGGTCGACCCGGACGCGTACGCCCCCGGAACCATGAACCAGACCATGTACAAGTGAGGAGGCCTGCATGACCGGCACGACGGATACCCCGTCCAAGGCTCTCGAAGGCATCCGTGTCCTGGACATGACCCACGTCCAGTCCGGTCCCTCCGCGACCCAGCTGCTCGCCTGGCTCGGCGCGGACGTCGTCAAGCTGGAGGCGCCGACCGGGGACATCACGCGCAAGCAGCTGCGCGACCTCCCGGACGTCGACTCCCTCTACTTCACGATGCTCAACTGCAACAAGCGGAGCATCACCCTCAACACCAAGACCGAGCGCGGCAAGGAGATCCTCACCGAGCTGATCCGGCGCTCCGACGTCATGGTCGAGAACTTCGGACCGGGCGCGGTCGACCGGATGGGCTTCACCTGGGACCGCATCCGGGAGATCAATCCGCGTATCGTCTATGCCTCCATCAAGGGGTTCGGGGACGGTCCGTACACCAACTTCAAGGCGTACGAGGTCGTCGCTCAGGCCATGGGCGGGTCGATGTCGACCACCGGTTTCGAGGACGGGCCGCCGCTGGCGACCGGAGCCCAGATCGGGGACTCGGGAACGGGTGTGCACGCCGTCGCGGGGATTCTCGCGGCGCTGTTCCAGCGCGAGAACACCGGGCGTGGGCAGCGGGTCAACGTGGCCATGCAGCACGCTGTACTCAACCTGTGCCGGGTGAAGCTGAGGGACCAGCAACGCCTGGCACATGGGCCGCTTGCTGAATATCCGAACGAGGACTTCGGCACGGAAGTTCCCCGCTCGGGAAACGCGTCCGGCGGCGGTCAGCCCGGCTGGGCGGTCAAGTGCGCGCCGGGCGGGCCGAACGACTACGTGTACGTCATCGTGCAGCCCGTCGGCTGGCGGCCGGTCAGCGAGCTCATCGGCCGGCCCGAACTCGCCGACGATCCCGAGTGGGCGACGCCGGAGGCCCGGCTGCCCAAGCTCAACAAGATGTTCCAGCTGATCGAGGAGTGGTCCTCGACCCTGCCCAAGTGGGAGGTACTGGAGCGGCTCAACGCCCACAACATCCCGTGCGGGCCGATCCTGTCCACCAAGGAGATCATCGAGGACTCCTCGCTGGTCGCCAACGACATGGTCGTCACCGTGCCGCACCCCGAGCGGGGCGAGTTCGTGACCGTGGGCAGCCCGCTGAAACTCTCCGACTCCCCCGTCGAGGTGAGCAGTTCGCCGCTGCTCGGCCAGCACAACGAAGAGGTCTACATCGGCGAGCTCGGCCTCGGTGACGAGGAGCTGCGCCTGCTCAAGTCGAACGGAGTGATCTGACGTGATGACCGAAGACCGCGTCCTGAGGGTGCGGACACTCCTCGACTCCGTACGGGCCGAGGGCCGTACGGCGCTGACCGCGCCCGAGGGCAAGGTGATCGCCGACGCGTACGGAATCGCCGTACCGGGCGAGGAGCTCGCGACCGACGTCGACGAGGCCGTGGCGTATGCGGCGCGCTTCGGCGGACCGGTCGTCATGAAGATCGTCTCGCCGGACATCCTCCACAAGACCGACGCCGACGGGGTGATCGTCGGCGTCGAGGGCGCGACTGACGTGCGCGCCGCGTTCCACAGAATCGTCGAGAACGCACGCGCGTACAACGCGGATGCCCGTATCGAGGGCGTGCAGGTGCAGGAGTTGCTCCCGCAGGGGCAGGAGGTCATCGTCGGCGCGGTCACCGACCCGACGTTCGGGAAGGTCGTGGCTTTCGGACTCGGCGGAGTGCTCGTCGAGGTCCTCAAGGACGTCACCTTCCGGCTGGCCCCCGTGGACGCCGACGAGGCGCTGTCCATGCTGGACTCGATCCGGTCGGCCGAGATCCTGCGCGGGGTGCGCGGCCAGGCGGCCGTGGACCGGTGGGCGGTGGCCGAGCAGATCCGCCGGGTGTCGCAGCTGGTCACGGACTTCCCGGAGATCTCCGAGGTAGACCTCAACCCGGTGATCGCCACCGCGGAGGGCGCGGTCGCCGCCGACATCCGCGTGATCCTCTCCGAAGCGCCGGCAAAGCAGCGTCGCCGCTACTCGCGCGACGAGATCCTCACCTCCATGCGCCGGCTGATGCAGCCGTCGTCGGTGGCCGTCATCGGGGCGTCCAACGAACAGGGCAAGATCGGCAATTCGGTTATGCGCAACCTCATCGACGGCGGCTTCGCCGGGGACATCCACCCGGTGAACCCCAAGGCCGATGACATTCTGGGCCGCAAGGCGTACAAGAGTGTCACGGATGTTCCCGGTGAGGTGGATGTGGCGGTCTTCGCCATCCCCGCCAAGTTCGTGGCCTCGGCCCTTCAGGAGGTGGGACGCAAGAAGATCCCGAACGCCGTCCTGATCCCCTCAGGGTTCGCGGAGACAGGTGAGCACGAACTCCAGGCGGAGATCGTGGAGATCGCCGAGCGGCACGGCGTCCGGCTGCTCGGGCCGAACATCTACGGCTACTACTCGACGTGGCAGGACCTGTGCGCCACGTTCTGCACACCGTACGACGTCAAGGGCGGGGTGGCGCTGACCTCGCAGTCCGGCGGCATCGGCATGGCCATCCTGGGCTTCGCCCGCACGACCAAGACGGGCGTGTCGGCGATCGTCGGCCTCGGCAACAAGTCGGACCTGGACGAGGACGACCTGTTGACCTGGTTCGGTGAGGACCCGCACACCGAGTGCATCGCGATGCACCTGGAGGACCTCAAGGACGGGCGCGCCTTCGTCGAGGCCGCGCGGGCGACGGTGCCGAAGAAGCCGGTCGTCGTCCTTAAGGCGGGCCGTACGGCGGCGGGCGCGAAGGCCGCGGGCTCGCACACCGGAGCCCTCGCCGGCGACGACGCCGTGTACGACGACATCCTCAGGCAGGCCGGGGTCATCCGGGCACCCGGGCTGAACGAGATGCTGGAGTACGCGCGCGCGTTGCCGGCGCTTCCCAGCCCCAAGGGCGACAACATCGTGATCATCACAGGGGCGGGCGGCAGCGGTGTGCTGCTGTCGGACGCCGTGACCGACAACGGCCTGTCCCTGATGGAGATCCCGCCGGACCTCGACGAGGCCTTCCGGGAGTTCATCCCGCCCTTCGGGGCTGCGGGCAACCCCGTGGACATCACCGGAGGCGAGCCGCCGTCGACGTACGAGGCGACGATCCGTCTCGGTCTGGAGGACCCGCGGATCCACGCGTTGGTCCTGGGCTACTGGCACACGATCGTCACTCCCCCGATGGTCTTCGCGGAGCTCACCGCGCGCGTGGTGGCCGAGTTCCGGGAGCGCGGTATCGAGAAGCCCGTCGTCGCCTCGCTCGCGGGTGACGTCGAGGTCGAGGAGGCCTGCCAGTACCTGTACGAGCGGGGGGTCGTGGCGTATCCGTACACGACCGAGAAGCCGGTGGCCGTGCTGGGTGCCAAGTACCGGTGGGCGCGGGCGGCGGGGTTGTTGGGGGGCGGTTCATGAGGTGAGGCAGCACGGGTCGGCCGACGGTGCGCGTCGGCCGGCCCCGGGACCCGTGCGCACACGAAAGGCATTGGACAGGGGGCGCTGGCCAGAACTTTCGACGCAAGGGGTGCAACTAACGTGACCACAACCGACGTTCCAAGGGTCGCCGCCTGTCGGGAGGTGACCGACAAGAACGGACGCGTCTACCGCGTCGGTGAGTCCGACATCGACATCATGGGGCGCAAACGCAAGTGGATGGTCATCCTGCCCTGGATCGGCATGATGGGCATCTCCTCCGCCGAGTACGCGTTCGCGTCCGCCGAGGACACCCTGCACACGGCGCATCACTGGAACAGCATGCACATCTTCTGGATGATGACCGTGTGGGTCTTCTTCCAGGCCGCGGTGGCCTTCCCCGCGGGCAAACTGCGTGAGAGCGGAAAACTGCCGGCCCGCTGGGCCATGATGTGCGGCGCGACGGGAACCTTGCTCGGCTATCTGTCGCTCGCCTTCGCGCCGCATGTCGTCTTCGCCTACCTCGGCTTCAGCATGTTCAGCGGCATGGGCGCGGGCATGGTGTACGCCACCTGCGTCAACATGGTCGGCAAGTGGTATCCGGAGCGCAAGGGCGGCAAGACCGGGTTCGTCAACGGCGGTTTCGCCTACGGCTCGGTCCCCTTCGTCTTCATCTTCAACGGCTACATGGACCTGACCAACTTCCGCTGGGTCCTGGTCTCGGTCGGTGTGTTCCTGGCCGGAATCGTCGCGTGCTCCGGCTACTTCTTCAAGGACCCGCCGAAGAACTGGTGGCCCGCCTCGATCGACCCGCTCAACCCGCCGAAGGACCCGCGCGCGGCCCGCTCGCTGAGGATGAACCCGCCGGCGGTCCGCCAGTACTCCCCCAAGGAGGCGTGGAAGACCGGCCGGGTGGCGCTGATGTGGTTCTGTCTGGCGTGCACGTCCGGCGTGAACATCTTCGGTATCGCCTTCCAGGTGGACATCGGCGAGGAGGCCGGATTCGCGGGCGGGATCGTGGCCACGGCCATGTCCCTCAAGGCGATCGTCAACGGTACCGGCCGTGGCGTCATCGGCTGGCTCTCCGACCTCTACGGCCGCAAGCGGTGCCTGCTCGCCGTATGCGTCATCCTGGGTCTCGCCCAGTTCGGCATCCTCTGGTCGGCGGACAGCAAGAACCTCACCCTGTTCCTGATCTTCTCCGCGATCTCCGGCTTCGGCGGCGGCGCCATCTTCCCGATGTTCGCGGCGCTCACCGCCGACTACTTCGGCGAGAACAACAACGCGTCCAACTACGGCATGGTCTACAGCGCCAAGCTCGTCTCCGGTCTGGGCGCGGGTATGGGCGCCGTGGTCGTCAGCGCCTGGGGACACTCCGGTGCCTTCATCCTGGCCGGCTCCATCTCGCTCTTCGCCGGCTGCGTGGCGCTGTTCCTCAGCCCACCGGGACGCGACAAGGACACCCCGCGCATCGCTCCCAACCCACGGCCGCTCGGCGAGGACATGGCCTGACATGACGGCAGATCCGTACGCAGCAAGCAGTTCGTCCGCACCATCCGACGCCGCACACCGTCCCTACCATGAGGTGACCGACGCGCGCGGGCGGGTCTGTCGCATCGGCGAGACCGACCGCGACATCCTCGGCCACTCCCGCAAGATCATGGTGTATCTCCCGGGCTGGCTGCCTGAGAGGGGCATCCTGACGGCCCGCAGGGCCATGTACCTGGGCTCGGGCATGTACCTGCTGGGGTTTCTCGCCCTCTCGCACCTGAACAACGTCCTGCTGGCGATCCTCGGCTTCGGCGTCATCGGCGGCCTCGGGGCCGGCCTGGTCTACGCGACCTGCATCAACGTGGTCGGCCAGTGGTTCCCCGAGCGGCGCGGCGCCCGGGCCGGGTTCGTCAACGGCGGATTCGCGTACGGATCACTGCCGTTCATCTTCATCTTCATCTACGGTTCGACACCGCGAACTACCACCGGGTGCTGGACCTGATCGGCTGCTACGTCATGGTCGTCGTCCTCGGATGCGCGTTCTTCTTCAGGGGCCCCGAAGAACTGGGGGCGCGCGGACGTCGATCCGCTGACCCACACGGGTAACCGGAAGAACGCGGCAGGGTCGGCTTCGCCAAGGACTCTGGGCGGGCGACCTCAGGAGCCAGTGGCCGTTCCTGTTCTTCGCCTGCCTCTCCGGTTTCGGCGACGGACTGGGCTCCATGGTGGCCGCGGTCATCGCGTTGCTGCTACGACAGCCGGGGCGGAGTGCGGCGCTCCCGCAACCCGCGCACTGACAGGTCGCGCATCTGAGGAGGCCCTCCCCGCTTCGGGAGGGCCTCCTCATGTCGGTTCGAGGGCTGTCAGCACTTCTCCCGCAGGGAGTGCAGGTGCGCGCTCGAACGACGTGCGAAGGTGAAGGACTCGGTCGGGTTGTCGTGCTCCGCCTGCCAGTGGTGGGCGAACCGCTGTCCGCGCAGCCTGGTCACGGCGGAGATGAACCGCTTGTAGTCGATGTCGCCGTCACCCACGTCGACCATGTCGTAGCCGTACTGGTTGGTCGGATCGCTCACGCCGTCCTTGACGTGGAAGAGCGGATAGCGGTGCGGCTGCTTGAGTACGTAGTCCAGTGGCTCGAAGGGGGCAGCCGATCCGTCGGGCCGCTTCGAGAAGCGGAACTGGCCCGAGTACGCCCAGAAGATGTCCATCTCCAGGTAGACGAGGTCGGGGTCGGTCTCCGCGAGCAGCACGTCGTAGAGGCGGACATTGGGGTTGTCGGTGGCGAAGGAGAACTCCTCGGAGTGGTTGTGCTGGTAGAACTTCATGCCGCGCGCCTTCGCCGCGGCGCCGTAGGTGTTGAACTCCTCGGCGGCACGCTTCCAGGCATCGACGGTTGCGCCGTAGCGGAACGGACCGGAGGCGGTGCCTATGTGCTTCAGGCCGAGGGCCTGGGCGTCGTCGAGGACCTTGGTGAGGTTCTGGGCGAAGGTGTAGGCGTTCGGGTCGTCGGAGTAGTAGCCGACGTGGCTGCCGATCGGGTTCAGGCCGTGGTTCCTCGCCAGCCGCTTGAGCTGGGCGAAGGTGATGGGTCCGGCCGAGCCCTGGGTGTATCCGGCGAACTCGACCTCGTCGTAACCGTACTTCTTCAACTCGGCGAACACGGGGGCGAAACCGAGCGTGGAGACCTTGTCACGCAGGCTGTAGAGCTGGATGCCGAGGCGGCCGGGCGGCAGGACGGGACGGCCGCGGCCGGCGCCGCGGGAGGCCGCGTCGGTGGTGGAGGCGGTGCTCGACGTGGCGGTCGCGGGGGCAGCGGCGGCACCCAGCAGCGCGGCGGCCGTGCTGCCCGCGGCGACGCCGAGCATGCCTCGTCTGCTGAGGCGGTGCGTGAGTTCGGGGTCGGTCTGGGAAAAACGGCTCATGCCTGGAACTCCCTGTGGTCGAAGGCCGTTGTCAGTGGTGAGTGCTTCACTGGTGACCAGTCGGAGCTGAGCGGCTGAACCACTCAGCCGAGACCGGCGAGTTGGAGCAGAAGTGACTTCACATCGATGGCCGCGACGCGGTCACCGACAGCGCGGGGGGTGGAGCAAATGAGGAGCGGACCGTCGTCGTCGCTCGCTGGTATGCGGCCATGGCTGCCGCGAATAGGTGACGGATCCAGGGGCACGACCGCCATGCGGTAGCGCATGCCGAGTTTCTTGCGGGCGAGCGCGGTCGCCGCCTTGACCTTGACGTAGGGGTCGAGGGGATCCATGAAAAGTTCGACCGGGTCGTAGCCGGGTTTGCGATGGATCTCGACGAGTCGCGCGAAGTCGGGCGCGTGGGCGTCGTCGAGCCAGTAGTAGTACGTGAACCAGGCATCCGGCTCCGCGACGGCGACGAGTTCGCCGGAGCGCGGATGGTCGAGGTGGTGGGCCTTCTTCCCCTCGTCGTCGAGGAGTTGCTCGATGCCGGGCAGACCGTCCAGGGCGGCCCGGGTCGCGTCGAGGTCTTCCGGCCGGCGTACATAGACATGGGCGATCTGGTGATCGGCGACCGCGAAGGCACGTGACGCCATCGGGTCCAGGTACTCCATGCCGTCCTGGGTGTGTACCTCGAGCAGGTCTGCCCGCCGCAGGGCGCGGTTGATGTCGACGGGGCGGCTTACGCGTGTGATGCCGTACTCGGACAGTGCGACGACGGTACGGCCCTCGGAGCGCGCGTCGTCCAGTAGCGGGGCCATGGCGGCGTCGAGGTCTGCGGCCGCCTTCAGGGAGCGCGGGTCGTCGGGGCCGAAGCGCTGCAAATCGTAGTCGAGATGAGGGAGGTAGCACAGGGCCAGGTCGGGGTGGCGAGTGCGGATGATGTGGCGGGTCGCGTCGATGATCCAGCGGCTGGACACGAGGTCGGCGCCGGGGCCCCAGAAGTGGAAGAGCGGGAAGGTGCCTAGTTTCCCGGTGAGTTCGTCGTGCAGGGCGGGCGGCCGGGTGTAGCAGTCGGGTTCCTTGCGGCCGTCGGAGTAGTAGATCGGACGGGGGGTGACGGTGATGTCGGTGTCGGCGCCCATGGCGTACCACCAGCAGATGTTGGCGACGGTGTAGCCGGGGTGGGCGCGGCGGGCGGCGTCCCAGAGCTTGTCGCCGGCGACCAGGCCGTTGTGCTGGCGCCACAGGAGTACGTCGCCGAGGTCGCGGAAGTACCAGCCGTTGCCGACGATGCCGTGCTCCGAGGGGTGGGTGCCGGTGAGGAAGGTGGACTGGGCGGCGCAGGTGACGGCGGGCAGAACGGTACCGAGCGGGGCGTGGGAGCCCGACTGGGCCAGTCTCTTGAGGTGGGGCATGTGGTCGAGGAGACGGGGGGTGAGGCCGACGACGTCGAGGACGAGGAGCGGGGTGGGTCGGCGCTTGGCGGTGGCGTCCGGTCGGGGTGCTGGGCGGCCTCGGGGCGAGGTGGCCGGGGCTGCTGGGGCTGTAGGGTCCGCCGGGTCGAGTGGCTCGGTCATGGCAGCTCCTTCAGGCCGAGGTCGGTCAGCAGATCGCGGGCGAGGGTGAGTTCTGCCGCGATGCCGTCGGCGAGCTGGCTACGGGCCCGGGGCCGCAGTTCGGGTGGGAGGGCCTGCCAGGTGTAGGTCTCGACCTCGAGGTGGCGGGTGAGCGGGTGCGGCCCGCCGACGAGGCGGGTCAGCGCGGTCTTGAGGACGGGGAGTGTGGAGGTGAGGGGTGCGGCGGGAGCCGCGTGGAGCGGCACGTGGAAGTGGGCCCGCCATGGCGAGGCATCGGGCAGGGCGTCGCCCTTGAGGGCCTCGCCGAGGTCGTCGGTGCCGCGCAGGCCGGCGGCGGTGGCGGTGCGGGTCTGGTGCAGGAAGCGGGGTTCGTCGAAGGCGGCAAGGGCCTCGCGGACTTCGGGGAGATGAGGGTGTTCGGCGTGCAGAGCGGCTGAGAGCTGGGACTTGACGACGGGGACGCGGGCTTGGGCGAGTGCGTCCAGGGCGGCGTGCGGATCTTCGAAGGAGGTGGCGAGGTGACAGGTGTCGACGCAGATGCCGATGCGGTCGTCAGCGATCGCGCCGAGTGGGGTGATGGCATCGGCCGTGGTCTCGACGGTGCAGCCGGGTTCGGGTTCGAGGCCGACGCGGATGTCGCGGCCGGTCAGCTCCTGGAGTGCGTCGAGGCGTTCGGCAAGGGTGAGCAGCGCGGTGCGGGCGGTCTCGGCGCGGTGCTCGTCGTAGGCGGTGCGCCAGGCGAGGGGCAGGGTGGAGATGCTGCCCTGGGTGACGTCGTCGGGGAGGAGTCCTGCGAGGACACGGGCCAGGGAAGTGGTGTGGTCGAGACGCTCGGGGTCGGCCCAGTCCGGTTTGTACACGCGGTACTTGACCTCTTCGGCACCGAAGCCTTCATACGGGAAGCCGTTGAGGGTGACGACCTCGAGGCCTCGCCGGTCGAGTTCGGTGCGCAGTCCGCGCAGGGCGGACGGGTCGCTGACGAGGGCGTGAGCGGCGTCCTTGGCGAGCCACAGGCCGATGCCGAGGCGGTCGCGGCCGAGCCGTCGGCGGACGGGCTCGCAGTGGTCGCGGAGTTGGGCGAGGACACCGTCGAGGGTCTCGGCCGGGTGGACGTTGGTGCAGTAGGCGAGGTGGACGGTGGAGCCGTCGGGGTGGCGGAAGCGCATGGCTCACGCCCCCGTGGCCGGGGCGCCGGCGGGGTCGTGCCCCTCGCTCGGTGTGCCTGCCGGCCCGTCAGGGTCCTTCGGGGCGCCGCGGAGGATGGAGTTGCCCTCGTGGGTGGCTTCCGGGGTCGTGATGTCGAGGTCGAGGCGGCCGCTGAGCCCGTAGAAGGCGACCGGGTTGCGCCACAGCACGAGATCGACGTCGTCCGCGTCGAAGCCCTCGGCCAGCATCAGGTCGGCGACCCGGCGGGTCTTCAGGGGATCGCTCCTGCCCCAGTCGGCGGCGGAGTTCACCAGTACCTGCTCGGTCCCGTACTCGCGGAGGATCGCGACCATCCGTTCCTCGTCCATCTTGGTGTCGGGATAGACGGAGAAGCCGAGCCAGCAGCCGCTGTCCTTGGCCTCCTTGACGGTCGTCTCGTTGAGGTGGTCGACCAGGACGTGGTCCGGGGGCAGCGCGGACTCCCGGACGACATCGAGGGTGCGGCGCAGGCCCGCGAGCTTGTCACGATGCGGGGTGTGCACGAGCGCCGGCAGTTCGTGGGCGGCGGCCAGCTGGAGCTGGGCGGCGAGCGCGATGTCCTCGGCGGCGGTCATCGAGTCATAGCCGATCTCGCCGACGGCGACGACCTGGTCCTTGACGAGATACCGGGGCAGTTCGTCGAGGACGGGGACACAGCGTGGGTCGTTCGCCTCCTTGGGGTTGAGGGCGAGCGTGCAGTGATGGGTGATGCCGTGCTGGGCGGCACGGAAGGGCTCCCAGCCGAGAAGGGAGTCGAAGTAGTCGAGGAAGGAGGTGACCGAGGTGCGGGGCTGGCCGAGCCAGAAGGAGGGCTCGACGACGGCGCGGATGCCGACTGCGTGCATGGCCTCGTAGTCGTCGGTGGTCCGAGAGGTCATGTGGATGTGGGGGTCGAAGAGGCGCATCAGGACTCCTTGCCGTCGGTGCCGCGGGGGCCGTCGGGGGCCGGCGGAGTGGCTGTGGGGTCGGTCAGGGTCAGGACGCGGTGCAGGTCTTCGGGTACGGGGCGGCCCGCGGCGGCGCGTTCGGCGGCGTAGTCGCCGAGCATGCGGGCGAGTTCGGCGTCTCGGTGGGCGCGGCGGTCCAGCTCGGCCACGGCGTCGACCGGCACACCGGTGAACAGGCACTTCAGTACGGCGTGGCGCCACTGGTGGGGGTCGAGGTGCCGGGCGGCGTAAGGGCCGACGGCGGCGGAGAGGAGGCGGGTGTCGTTGGTCCGCAGGGCGTCCTCGACGAGCGGGAGGGCGTCGGGGCCGGGCACGAGATGGGGCAGCGCGTGCAGGACGGCGCGGCGTTCGGCGGCGGTGCCCTGGGAGTAGACGCGGGTGACGGCGTCCGCGTCGGCACGGGCCGCGTGCAGGATGAGGACGCGGGCGGCATCGGCGTACTCGGACCCACAGCGGCGGCCGGCCTCGGCGATGCGCAGCTCCCAGACGGAGATGGGGCCGTGGGTGCCGGGGTGGGCGGCGGCCTCGTGGAGGGCGCGGTGGAGCCAGGCGCGGGGGGCTGGGTCGAGGCGGGCGGTGAGGTGGGCACGCAGGGCGGGCGGCGGGACGAGGGCGAGGGGGGTTCCTGGGGCGATGGACGGGTTCGCGGCATCTGCGTGGCCTTCGACGCCCGGTCCGTGCTCGGCGCGGTCTCGGTCTTCGGCGTCGGCTCCGGACCCGGCGTCGGCTCGGCCCGCACTGCCCGCTCGGCTCTCGGCGCCCATCCGGCCGTCGCTGCCGGCCAGTGCTTCGAGGTCCGCTCTGCCACCGGCGTCGGCTCCGGTCCCGGCTGGGCTCTCCTCGCCCGTTCGGGACTCGGCGCCGGTCCGGGTTTCGGCGCCCGTTCGGTTCTCCGTGGCCGCGCCCGGGGGTGCCGGGTTGGTGCGGGGTTGGCTCATGAGGTGCTCCCTTCGGGGGTGGCGGAGGGATCGCCATGTGGTGGGACAGGTCTGGGTGAGCGCGTGCCCGCGGCCTCGGCCGTGCGGAGGAACGGGAGGGAGAGTTCGGCGAAGTGAGGGCCCGCGTGGGAGTGACGGGGCAGTTCGACGACGGTCAGACCCTGATAGCCGGTGGCGGAGAGGGCGGCGAGGACGGGTGGGAAGTCGATCTCGCCGTCGCCGAAGGGAAGGTGTTCATGGACGCCGCGGCGCATGTCCTCGATCTGGACGTGGCGCAGCCAGGGCGCGGCGGCACGTACGCAGTCGGCGGGAGGGAGGGGTTCGAGGCACTGGCAGTGGCCGATGTCGAGGGTCAGTCCGAGAAGGTCCGGGTCGCCGAGGGTGCGGCGGAGGCGGTGGAAGTCGGAGAGGGTGGCGAGGAGGTGGCCGGGTTCGGGTTCGACGGCGAGGGGGACGCCTGCGGTGGCGGCGGCGTCCAGGACCGGGGTGAGGGCGTCGGCCAGGCGGGGCCAGGCCGTGTCCGGGGCGGTTCCCGGCGGCGTGGTTCCGCTGAAGCAGTGGACGGCGTGGGCGCCGAGGTCGGCCGCCACGCGGACGGCGCGGATCAGCAGGTCGATGCGGCGGGCGCGGTCGTCCGGGTCGGGGTCGAGGAGGGAGGGGCCGTGCTTGCGGCGCGGGTCGAGGACATAGCGGGCGCCGGTCTCCACGGTGACGTCCAGGCCGAGTGTGTCGAGTCGTTGGGCCAGGCGTTCGGTGCGGGCACTGAGGTCGGGGGCGTACGGGTCGAGGTGCATGTGGTCGAGCGTCAGGCCGACGCCGGCGTAGCCGAGGTCGGCGAGCAGAGCCAGGGCGTCGTCGAGGCGGAGGTCGGCGAGGCCGTTGGTGCCGTAGCCGAAGCGGAGCGGATGGGCGAAGGGCGTTTCGGAGACGGGCGTGGCGTGCTCGGTGCTGGTGCCGTGCGGGCTACCGCCGGGCCTCGGTGAGCCGGTCGGCCGGGGTGGGACGGCAGTGGGGCGGCTCCGGTGACGTACGCCGGTGGGCGATGTGTGGGTTGCCCGGCGCCGGTTCACTGTGTCTCCTCGTCGGGACCCGGGCGTGGTGCGGAGTCGTCGGGGTTCGCCGATGCCAGTCGTTCGGCGAATCCGGTCAGGGTCGCGTACTGCTCTCCGAGTGCCGCCGGGCCCTCTCCCACCGGGTCCTTGAAGTAGAAGCCGAGTTCGCCGAGCGGGCCGGTCAGGCCGGCCTCGTGGGCGCGGGCGGTGAGCCGGGCCAGGTCCAGGACCAGGGGTGCCGCGAGCGTGGAGTCGCAGCCCTGCCAGATGGTCTGGAGGATCATGCGGGTGCCAAGGAAGCCGTCGAAGGCGATGTGGTCCCAGGCGGTCTTCCAGTCGCCGAGGGCGGGGACGTCGTCGATGTGTACCTCGCCCTCGGGGACCGTGCCCAGGGTGTCGGCGAGGACGCGTTCCTTGCCGGCGTTCTTCGCCGCCGCGGCGGCCGGGTCGGCGAGGGCGGCGCCGTCGCCGCCGCCCAGCAGGTTCGTGCCGGACCAGGCCCGTACGTTCAGCGCCCGCTGCGCGAACATCGGACCCAGCACGGCCCGCAGCAGGGTCTGTCCGGTCTTGCCGTCACGGCCGGCGTAGGGCAGGCCGCTGCGCTCGGCCTCGCGGGCGGCGACGGGATGGTGCATGCCCTCGGAGGGGGTGAAGTTGACGTAGGGGCAGCCAGTGCGCAGGGCCGCCAGTGCGTACAGGGTGCTCGCCGGGAGTGGGGCGTCGGGCCCGTGGGACGCGGGTTCGGTGGATGCGACGTTCACGACCACGGCTCGCTCCAGCTCGTGGCGGTGCATGAAGTCGCGTATGTCGTCGGCGAACGCGGTGATCAGTTCGGCCTCGCTCCTGGTGTCCCCCGGGGTAGGGCCGCCCGGTCTGATCTCCCGGTCGGCGGCGGCGAGTTCGGCGGCGACGGCAGTGGCGGTGCCCGGTGGGAGGACGCCGCCGGCGGTCAGGGTCTCGGCGCGTTTGGGCAGGGGGCAGTCGACGGTGTCGTGGCCGCCGAAGACGAGGTCCGAAAGGGCGGGCAGGGCGCTGTCGGTGAACGCCGGGGTCTCGGTGACCATGCCGGTGGGCGGGTGGAGTCCCGCGGTGATGGCGGCGCACCCCGTGACGACGGTGGTGGCGACGGAGCCTCGGGCTCCGATCAGCCACACTCCCACACGCGGTCGGGAGAGGGACGCGGACATGGGCAGCCTCCTTGTCGTGCGCGAACCCTTGGGGGAGGGACAAAGACGGCGGGCGGGGGTCCGGCGTCCCCCGCCCGCCGCCGCTCAGCCGCCCGTGGTGGGCAGTTCCTTCAACTGGATGTTGCGGAAGGAGACCTGGTCTTCGGCGCCATGGTTCTGAAGGCCGATGTAGCCGTCGGTCAGGCTCCGCTCGGGGTCCTTGTTGGTGAAGTCGTTGATCTTGACTCCGTTGAGGAACACCTGGAGGCGTTCGCCCTGGACCTTGATCTCGTAGGAGTTCCACTGGCCGGGCGGCCGCAGGACCTGGTCACGGGCCTTGATGTTCGCCGACTTGAACGAGTAGACGGATCCCGTGGTGCGCTCGGGCGCGTCCGTGGCGTCGATCTGGATCTCGTAGCCCTTGTTCACGGCGGACCAGGGGTCGTCGGAGGCCGGGAAGCCCACGAAGATCCCGGAGTTGTCGTCGCCCCGCATCTTCCAGTCGAGCTTGAGCGAGTACGACTTCAGCTCCTTGGCCTGGTACCAGAGCAGACCCATGCCGCCCTCGGTCTCCAGGGTGCCGTCCTTGACGTTGAACTTGCCGGGGCCGGCCTGCTTCCAGCCGTCCAGGGTCTGGCCGTTGAAGATCTTCCGGTAGTCCTTGCTCGGCTTGCAGTCCGCCTTGACCTGGCCGGTGGCGTACCGCAGGCCGCCGAGCAGGTGGGCGCGGAAGGCTTCCTCGGCGTAGGACTCCTTGGTGTGGCCGCCGCCCGTGTAGAAGGACCGGCCGCCGCCGTAGCTCTGGCACCAGGCGATCGGGTGGTCGCCCTTCATGTTCCCGCCCTGGTAGGTGGTCTCGTCCAGGGTGGCCAGGACCTTGGCCTGCTCGCGCGGGTTGGTGCGGTAGTTGTACCACTCGTCGGTGCGCTCCCAGGCGTCGCCGAGGTGGGCGGTGGACGGGTGGTCGTGGTCCTCGACGCGGACGGTGGCCTTCTGGATGGCCGGGTGCGAGTCGAAGTAGGCGCCGACGAGGCCGCCGTAGAAGGCCCAGTCGTACTCGGTGTCGGCCGCGGCGTGGATGCCCATGTAGCCACCGCCGCCCGCGACGTAGTCCTCGAACGCCTTCTGCTGCTCGGCGTTGAGCACGTCACCGGTGGTGGACAGGAAGGCCACCGCGTCGTACTTGGCGAGGTTGGTCGTGGTGAACTGGCGGGCCTCCTCGGTCGCGTCGACCGTGATGCCGGCCGGACCACCGAGCTCCTTCAGGGCCGCGATGCCGGCCGGGATGGAGTCATGGCGGAATCCGGCGGTCTTGGAGAAGACCAGGACCTTCTTGCCGCCCTTGAACGGCTGGGTGGAGAACTCGAAGTCGTCCACGTCGTAGAGCGCGCCCTCACCGCCCTTGAAGACCAGGTAGATCTCCGTGGTGCGCTTGGGCAGCGCCCGCAGCGGCACGTCGACGTTCTGGAAGGTCTCCCAGCCGCCGGTGGGCGGGATGTATGCCGAGCCGTGCAGTGGTCCGTCGGGCGAGCCGGTGCGCAGTTCGATGAAGCCGCCCGCGCCGCCGGAGGAGGCCCGCACGGTCATCTTCTTCTGGCCGTCGAACCGGTAGGGGGTGAAGGAGATCCAGTCACCGTCGTTGACGTTGCCGATGGTCTTGCCGCCGTTGGCGCCGGTCTTCTCGATGACCGACACGCCCGACTGGGTGGTGAAGTGCTCGCCCTGGCGGTGCAGGGGCTGGAGCACGGTGCGGGCGGTGCCGGTCAGGGCCTCCTGGCCGTTTGCCCCGCCGTCGGTGTAGCTGGCGCCGACGACACCGTAGATGTTGGCGTTGGGGTCGTGGCCGCCGTCACCGGCGGGCGGCGTCAGCGTGCCCTCACAGCCCATCTCGCTGGTCAGTTCGTGGGCGTGGGAGTCGTGGCCAAGGCTGTAGGCGACCTTGACCTTGGAGCAGTCGACCGTCTCCTCGGGGTCGGTGACGGTCACCTTGAACGGCACGGGCTTGCCGAACTCGGCCAGGGTGCCGTTGCCCGGGACGTCGATGCGCACCTTGGGCTCGGTGTTGCCGACCACGATCCGGGTGCTGGCGTTGCCGGTGTTGCCCTCGGGGTCCTTGGCGGTGAAGGTGGCGGTGTAGGTGCCGACCTTCTTGTACCGGTGGGTGGGGTTGAGGCCCTCTCCCTTGGTGCCGTCGCCGAAGTCCCAGCTGTAGGTGAGGTTCGGGGAGTCGGCGTCCTTGGCGGATGCGGTGAACTTGACGTTCAGACCGGCCTTTCCGGACGTCTTGTCGGCGCTGACCTCGGCGATCGGGGAGAAGCCGTCCTCGGCGTTCTCGATCCGGTACAGCGCGGAGTGCTCGTCGCCCTGGAACCAGGAGATGCCGTAGTCGAGGACATAGAGCGCGCCGTCGGGGCCGAACTCCATGTCCATGATCTGGGTGCCGGTCCACGGGAAGTCGTTGATCTTCGCGACGGAGCCGTCCTGGTTCTGCTCGATCCGCTTGATCCAGCGGCGGCCGAACTCACCGGCGAAGAAGTCGCCGTCGTAGGCCTCGGGGAACTTCACCTTGGAGTCGAGTTCGGGGTCGTAGCGGTAGACCGGCCCGGCCATCGGGGATTCGGATCCACTGCCGAACTCGGGCAGGGAGCCGCCGTCGTACGGGATCCAGGCGGCCTGCGCGGGCGGCAGGTCGGTGAGGCCCGTGTTGTACGGGGAGGTGTTCCTCGGGGCAGCGCAGTCGAACTTCTCGCCGGAGGTGCCGGTGGCGAAGTCGTAGTCGACGTAAGCGTCGTTGTTCCCGGTGCAGAACGGCCAGCCGAAGTTGGCGGCCTTGGTCACCTTGGCGAACTCGACCTGTCCCCCCGGGCCGCGCTTCGGGTCGGCAGCGCCCGCGTCGGGGCCGTAGTCGCCGACGTAGATGATGCCGGTCTTGTCGTCGACGCTCATCCGGAAGGGGTTGCGGAAGCCCATCGCGTAGATCTCGGGCCGGGTCTTGTCGGTGCCCGGGGCGAAGAGGTTGCCCTCCGGGACCGTGTACGAGCCGTCCTCGGCGACCTTGATGCGCAGGATCTTGCCGCGCAGGTCGTTGGTGTTGCCGGAGCTGCGGCGGGCGTCGAAGGCCGGGTTGCGGTTCGGCCGGTCGTCGATCGGGGTGTAGCCGTCGGAGGAGAAGGGGTTGGTGTCGTCGCCGGTCGACAGGTAGAGGTTGCCGGCCGCGTCGAAGTCGATGTCGCCGCCGACGTGGCAGCAGGTGCCGCGGGAGGCCGCGACGTCGATGACCTTCTTCTCGCTGGCCATGTTGAGCGTGCCGTTGGCGTTCAGGGTGAAGCGGGAGAGGCGGTTGACGCCGTCGAACTTGGCGAACTCCTCGGCGGTGCCGGACTCCGGGGCGTCGCCCGCCGGGGTGTCGAGCGGCGGGGCGTAGTAGAGGTAGATCGCCCGGTTGTTCTTGAAGTCCGGGTCGATGCCTACGCCCTGGAGGCCCTCCTCGTCGTGGCTGTAGACGTCGAGCTTGCCGGCGACCTTGGTGACGCCGCCCTGGTCGGTGAGGCGCAGGGTGCCGTCGCGCGAGGTGTGCAGGACGCTGCGGTCCGGGAGCACGGCGAGCGACATCGGCTCGCCCGTCTCGGGTTCGCCCTTGGCGAGCGGCACCTGCTGGAACTGCCCTTCGGCGGCGGCCGGTTCGGCCTGTTCCGGCTGGGCGCCGGCGACGGTGGCCGGGGCGCCCACGGTCAGGAGCAGGCCGGTGAACAAGGCGAGAGTGGCGCGCAGTCCGGGACGTCTGGGGGTGCGGGCGCTGCGGGATCTGGTTCTGTGCACGAAGTCCCTCCGGGAACGGGTGGGCCGTACAGGGTGGATGCGTAGACGTGCGGTGCGGGCGCCGGGGTGCGCCGTCACCCCGGAGGCGTGTATGTCATGAACACTTTCGTGTGTGTCCTGAACACTTCAGGGAAGGTAACCGCGTCCGTCCGGGGCGAACACCCCTTGCGTCGGACTCGGCCGAACTTTCCCTCAGCGCAGGACAAAGCGGGATCCGTGCAGGTCGGAGGGGGGACGGACCGGCGGGTGCGGCCGGCCCCCGTCCCCGACCTGCGCCGGGTGTCCGATTCAGCTGTTGAACGCGGAGTCGAAGGACGCGGTGGGCGGCTCGAAGTCGAATGCCTTGAGACGAGTGAGAGCCTCCGGGGCACCTTGGAGCCGGTCCATGCCGGCGTCCTCCCACTCCACGGAGATCGGGCCCTTGTAGTCGATGGAACGCAGCATCCGGAAGACGTCCTCCCAGGGGACGTCTCCGTGCCCGGCCGACACGAAGTCCCAGCCCCGGCGCGGGTCGCCCCACGGCAGATGGGAGCCGAGGCGGCCGTTGCGGCCGTCCAGGCGCTTGCGGGCCTCCTTGCAGTCGACGTGGTAGATGCGGTCGCGGAAGTCCCAGAGGAACCCGACCGGGTCGAGGTCCTGCCAGACGAAGTGCGACGGGTCGAAGTTCAGGCCGAAGGCCGGCCGCCCCCCGACCGCCTCCAGTGCCCGCCAGGTCGTCCAGTAGTCGTAGGCGATCTCACTGGGATGGACCTCGTGTGCGAACCGCACGCCCTCCTCGTCGAAGACGTCCAGGATGGGGTTCCAGCGGGTCGCGAAGTCCTCGTAGCCGCGTTCGATCATCGACTCGGGCGCGGGCGGGAACATCGCGACGAGGTGCCAGATCGCGGAGCCGGTGAAGCCGATCACCGTGTCGACGCCGAAGGCGGCCGCGGCCCGGGCGGTGTCCTTCATCCGGGCAGCAGCCCGCTGCCGGACCCCCTCCGGGTCGCCGTCGGCCCACACCTCGCCCGGCAGGATGGCCTGGTGGCGCTCGTCGATGATGGCGTCGCAGACCGCCTGGCCGACCAGATGGTTGGAGATCGCCCAGCACTTGAGTCCGTACTTGTCGAGCAGGGCCTTCCTGGAGTCGATGTAGGACGGGTCCGCGAGGGCCTTGTCGACCTCGAAGTGGTCGCCCCAGCAGGCGAGTTCGAGACCGTCGTAGCCGAAGTCGCGGGCGAGCCGGCAGACCTCTTCCAGCGGCAGGTCGGCCCACTGGCCGGTGAACAGCGTGAACGTACGCGGCATTGCGCGTCAGCCTCCTCAGACCGCGATCGGGGTGTAGACGGAGTTCTTCTCGGCGCTCTCCTCCACCGCCGCGAGCACGCGCTGCACATGCAGCCCGTCCGCGAAGGAGGGTTCGGGCCGCCGGCCCGCGGCGATGGCGTGGACCAGGTCGCGGGCCTGGTGGACGAAGGTGTGCTCATAGCCGAGGCCGTGGCCCGGGGGCCACCAGGCGTCCAGGTAGGGGTGGTCGGGTTCGGTGACGAGGATGCGGCGGAAGCCGGCGTGCGCGCCCGGTTCGGTGCCGTCGTGGTAGGAGAGTTCGTTGAGACGCTCCAGGTCGAAGGCGATCGAGCCGCGCTCGCCGTTGAGTTCGATCCGCAGGGCGTTCTTGCGGCCGGTGGCGTAGCGGGTCGCCTCGAAGGAGGCGAGGGCGCCGGAGGGGAAGCGGCCGGTGAACACGGCGGCGTCGTCGACGGTGACCTGTCCCGTGGCGGTCTCGGCCGCCACCGCGGACAGTCCCTTCACGGCTCCGCCGGGCAGCGGGCGCTCCCGTACGAAGGTCTCCGTCAGCGCGGACACACCGCTCAGCCGTTCCCCCGTCAGGTACTGCGCGAGGTCGATGATGTGCGCGCCCAGGTCGCCGAGCGCGCCCGAGCCCGCCAGCTCCTTGCGCAGCCGCCAGGTCAGGGGGAACTGCGGGTCCACGAGCCAGTCCTGAAGATACGTCACCCGTACGTGGCGCAGGCGGCCGAGGCGGCCCTCGGCGACCATGCTGCGGGCGAGGGCGGCGGCCGGCACTCGCCGGTAGTTGAAGCCGACCATGGCCAACTGGCCGCGCTGATACGCCTGTTCGGCCGTATGCGTCATCGCCTCGGCTTCCTCGACGCTGTTCGCGAGGGGCTTCTCGCACAGGACGTGCTTGCCGGCGGCCAGCGCGGCGAGCGCGATCTCGGCGTGGCTGTCGCCGGGGGTGCAGATGTCGACGAGGTCGATGTCGTCCCGCGCGATCAGGGCACGCCAGTCGGTCTCGGCCGACGCCCAGCCGTGCCGCTCGGCCGCCGCGCGCACGGCGGTGGCGTCCCGTCCGCAGATCGCGGCCAGGACCGGGGTGCGGGGCAGGTCGAAGACCCGGCCCGCGGTGCGCCAGCCCTGCGAGTGCGCGGCGCCCATGAAGGCGTAGCCGACCATGCCGACGCGCAGCGGTGGCCTTCCTGCTGCCGTGCCGGGCGGGGACACCTCGGGGCCGGTCCCGGTCCCGGTCACTGGTCCGGACACGCCCGCCCCGTCGGCCATGGCCCCTGCCTGCGCCTCGGCCTCGTCGGGCTGCTGCGGCTGTCCCATGCGATAGTCCTCCTCGTCGTCGTGCAGCGGTGGGGGGTTGCGGGCGCGTTCAGCGGATCGTCTGCCGTCCTGTTGGCTCTGGCTCGCGGGTCTGCGGATCTGCGGGTCTGCGGGTCTGCGGACCGGTGGGCCTGTGGGTCTACAGGTCTGCGGGGCTGTGGGTCTGTGGGTCTGTGGGTCTGCGGCTGTAGTCCCTGGCGGTGTGGTGGTCGTCGTCGGGTGGGTTGTGCGGGGTCCGCCGCCGCTTGGCCCACGGCGATGGCCGTCGCAGGCCAACGGCTCCCGGGGCGGCCACTCGAGGTGGCCAAGCTCGGGCATCCGAGGCCCGCGGGGCCGGCCATCTGAGGCCCCCAGGCTCGGCGCCCGAGTTGCCGACTCGGGTACCTGAGCCCTCGAGACCCGGCCGCCCCGGCTTCCCAGCGGCCGCCCGGGTTCCCAGACCGCCGCGCCACTCCGGCTTCCGGATCCCGGCCACTTCGGCCGCCCCGGCGCCGAGGCACTGTCCACCTCGACTCCGCGGCCCCGTCCGCCGTGACCCCCCGTGCCACGGCGTCCGGGCTCCCGAACTGCCCCCGGCCGCACGGCCCCACGACCCCCACCGCACGAAGGCCCCGGCATCCACATCCACCCGCGTGCTCCGCATCCACCTGCCGAGCCCAGGCAGGCTCGATCCCCTGAACGCTCCCGGCCCTGCCCGACAGACGCGTCGCCCCCGTCGGGCAGGGTGCGCCTCACTTGAAGCCGGTGGCCATGTACTGGTCGACGTTGTCCTTGTCGACCACCGCCGAGTAGAGCGTGATCGAAGCCGGGATCTCGAACTCGGCCATCCCGCCGACGCCCTTGCTCTGACCCAGCGCACGGGCCAGGTCGATCGCGGACGCCGCCATGGTCGGCGGGTACAGGACGGTGGCCTTGAGGACGCCGTCGTCCCTCTTGATCGCCTGGAAGGCGGACAGCGCGCCCGCGCCGCCGACCATGAGGAAGTCGTCGCGCCCTGCCTGCTCGATGGCCCGCAGCGCGCCCACGCCCTGGTCGTCGTCGTGGTTCCACAGGGCGTCGAACTTAGACTGGGCCTGGAGGAGCTGGGCCATCTTGGCCTGCCCGGACTCGACCGTGAACTCGGCCGCCTGCCGGGCCACCTTCTTGATGTTCGGGTAGTTCTTCAGGGCGTCGTCGAAGCCCTGGGTACGCTGCTGGGTCAGTTCGAGGTTGTCCAGGCCGGCCAGTTCGATGACCGTGGCGTTGGACTTCCCCTTGAGCTTCTCGCCGATGTAGTGGCCGGCGTTGAGGCCCATGCCGTAGTTGTCGCCGCCGATCCAGCAGCGGTAGGCCTGCGGGGTGTTGAAGATCCGGTCGAGGTTGATGACCGGGATGTCCGCGCGCATCGCCTTCAGGCCGACCTGGGTGAGCGCCTTGCCGTCGGCGGGCAGCACCACCAGCACGTCGACCTTCTTGTTGATCAGCGTCTCGATCTGGCCGATCTGCGCGGCGGTGTCGTTCGACCCCTCGGTGATCTCCAGGGTGACGTCCGAGTACTTCTTGGCCCGGCTCTTGGCGTTGTCGTTGATGGCGTTGAGCCAGCCGTGGTCGGCCTGCGGGCCGGCGAAGCCGATGGTGACGGCCTTGCCGGGCTTGTCGTCGGCGGCCGACTGGTCGTTGGCGGCCGGCTCGTCGCCGGACTCGTTGCTGGTGCAACCTGTGAGGAGGGCACCGGCGCCTATCGCGGCGGTTCCGAACAGCAGCCCTCTGCGACTGGTGAGCTCTGGCATGACGGTGAACCCTTTCCTCAGGTCGTGCTCGCGGTACGGCGCTGGACCAGCACGGCGGCGACGATGATCGCGCCCTTGGCGATCTGCTGGACGTCGCTCTGCAGGTTGTTCAGGGCGAAGATGTTGGTGATCGTGGTGAAGATCAGGACGCCGAGCACCGAGCCGGTGATGGTGCCGCGGCCCCCGCTGAGCAGGGTGCCGCCGATGATCGCGGCCGCGATGGCGTCGAGTTCGTAGAGGTTGCCGTTGGTGTTCTGGCCCGAGCCGGACAGGATGATCAGCATGAAGGCCGCGATGCCGCAGCACAGGCCGGACAGCAGATAGAGGTAGAGCCGCTGGCGGCGGACGTCGATACCGGCGAGCCGGGCCGCCTCCGCGTTGCCGCCGACGGCGACCGAGCGCCGTCCGAAGGTCGTGCGGTTCAGGACGAGCCAGCCGATGATCGTCACGACCGCGAACACCATGACCAGCGGCGGAATGCCGAGCACATACGCGTCGCGCTCGCCGAGGTCCAGCACCGAGGGCACACTGACGATCTGTGTCTTGCCGTCGGTGATCTGGAGCGCCAGGCCGCGCGCGGAGGCCAGCATGGCGAGCGTGGCGATGAACGGGACCATCGCGCCGTACGCGATCAGCACTCCGTTCACCAGGCCGCATCCCACGCCGACGATCACCGCGGTGAAGAGGATGCCGGCGAAGCCGTACTCCTGGGTGGCCACCGTCGTCGCCCACACCGAGGCCAGTGCGACGATCGCGCCGACGGACAGGTCGATGCCGCCGGAGATGATGACGAAGGTCATGCCGACGGTGACTACGCCGATCACGGAGGCCTGGGTGAGGACGAGTTGGAGGTTGCGGGTGTCCAGGAACTGGTCCGGCTTGGTGATGCCGCCAATGACGATCAGCGCGGCGAGGACGCCGAGCAGGGAGAGGGTGCGCACGTCGGCGCGGGCCATCAGGCCCCGCCAGGCGGGCGGCGCTCCGGCCGACGGCACCTTGCCGGTGCTGTCCCGGGGCGGGGAGGCGTGCTGCGTCATGACGCCGGGCTTCCTTCCATGACGAGGTCGAGTACGCGGTGTTCGTCGAGTTCGCGGGCCGGTGCCGTGTGGACGACGCGGCCTTCGCGCAGGACCAGGACGCGGTCGGCGAGGCCCAGCACTTCGGGCACCTCGCTGGAGACCAGGAGGACGGCGAGGCCTTCGTCGGCCAGTCGTCGGACGACCGCGTACAGCTCGGCACGGGCGCCGACGTCGACCCCGCGGGTGGGTTCGTCGAGCAACAGGACGCGGCAGCCGCGCAGCAGCCAGCGGGCCAGGACGGCTTTCTGCTGGTTGCCGCCGGAGAGCGTGCGCACGGGCACGTTCGGGTTGTCGGGCCGCAGCGACAGCTCGCGGGTCGCGGCCCGTGCGGCTCCCAGTTCGGCGGCCCGGTCGACCCAGCCGCCGTGTGAGAAGCGGGACATGGAGGAGACGGAGACGTTGCGGGTGACGGACTCCAGCATCAGCAGCGCCTGCGCCTTGCGTTCCTCGGGGGCGAGCCCGAGTCCGGCGCGCACGGCGGCCCGCACGCTGCCGGGCTTCAACGCCCGTCCGTCCACGAGGACTTGACCGGCGCTGGGTTTCCTGGCCCCGTAGATCGTCTCCAGGATCTCGGAACGCCCCGAGCCGACCAGGCCCGCGAGACCGACGATCTCCCCGGGTCGCACGCTCAGGTCGAGGGGCTCGAACTCCCCGTGCCGGGCGAGTCCCCGCACCTCCAGCAGCGTCTTGCCGCCCGTCGCGTCCTTCTTCGGCCGCTCGGGGAAGACGTACTCGACGTTGCGTCCCGTCATCATCGCCACGACGTCCCGTGTCGGCGTCGTCTTCGCCGGAAGCCCGCCCGCCACGGCCCGCCCGTCCTTCAGCACCGTCACCCGGTCGCCGATCCGGCGGATCTCCTCGAGGCGGTGGGAGATGTAGACGACGGCGACGCCGGCGGAGGTGAGGTCGCCGACGATGCGAAAGAGGTTGTCGACCTCGTCCGGGTCCAGGGCGGCGGACGGCTCGTCCATCACGATCAGCCGTACGTCGTGGGAGAGCGCCCGGGCCATCGACACGATCTGCTGCTGGGCCGCCGACAGGTCCCCGACCAGGCGTGCGGGGTCGATCTCGGGATGCCCAAGTCGCTTGAGCAGCGCGGCGGTTGATTCTCGCGCGACCTTTCCGCGTACGACGAAGCCGGCGGCCGTGGGTTCATGGCCGAGGTGGACGTTCTCGGCCACCGACAGGTGCTCGACCAGGTCGAGTTCCTGGTAGATGGTGGCGATACCGAGGCGCATCGCGGCGATCGGCGAGCGGAGGGTGACCTCCTCGCCGCGCCAGCGGATGGTGCCGGTGTCGGGCTGGTGGGCGCCGGCCAGGACCTTGATGAGGGTGGACTTGCCGGCGCCGTTCTGGCCGAGCAGGCAGTGCACTTCACCGGCCTGGACGTCGAGATCGACGCCGTCGAGGGCGCGGACTCCGGGGAACGACTTGGTGATGCCGTTCATGCTGAGCAGCGTTGGTTCTGGTGCCATGAGGTCCCCTTGGCGGGCGTGCGGGCCGGTTCAGGGCAGGGCGAGGCAGAGCAGGACGAGACAGAGCAGAGCGGTGCAGAGCAGAGCAGAGCGGAGCAGAGCAGGGCAGGGCGGAGCAGCGGGTGGTGCGGGTGAGCCGTGCCGAACGGGTGGCTTACGCGGGTGAGAACAGGTGGTCGCTGATGAGCCGGGCCGCGCCGATGACGCCGGCGGTGGGGCCCAACTCGCCCAGGACAATGGGGAGGTTGCCGGTCGCCAGAGGCAGCGACTGGCGGTAGACCTGGGTGCGGATCGCGGCGAGCAGGTTGTGGCCGAGGCCGGTCACCCCGCCGCCGATCACCACCAGGCCGGGGTTGAAGAAACTGACGAGTCCGGCGATGACCTGGCCGACGCGGTTGCCGCCCTCTCGGATCAGGTCGAGCGCGGTGGCGTCACCGGCGGCGGCCGCGGCGGCGACGTCGACGCCGGTGAGGGTGCCGTTCGCCTCCAGTCGCGAGGCGAGTTCCTCCGACAGCCCCTGCTGGGCCGCCTCCACGGCGTCCCGGGCGAGGGCCGCCCCGCTGAAGTGGGCCTCCAGACAGCCCCGGTTGCCGCAGGCGCAGGGCCGTCCGTCGGACACGGCCTGGATGTGCCCGATGTCGCCCGCGCTGCCGGTGACACCGCGGTGGACGTCACCGCCCGCGACGATGCCGCAGCCGATGCCGGTGCCGATCTTGACGCAGAGGAAGTCGCCCACGGAGCGTGCGACGCCCGCGTGCTGCTCCCCCATCGCCATGAGGTTCACGTCGTTGTCGACCATGACCGGGCAGCCGAGCTCCTGGCTGAGCGCCTCCCGCACGGGGAAGCCGTCCCAGCCCGGCATGATCGGCGGCGCCACGGGGACGCCCTCGGGGAAGCGGACAGGGCCGGGGACGCCGATGCCGGCGCCGTCGAACCCTTCCACGAGCCCGGAGGCCCTCAACTTCGCTGCCATGGACAGGACTTGCTCGAAGACCGCGACCGGGCCCTCGCGGACGTCCATGGGCTGGTTGAGGTGTCCGAGGATCTCCAGTTCGGCGTTGGTGACGGCGACGTCGACCGAGGTCGCGCCGATGTCGACGCCGAGGAAACGCAGCCCGGGGTTGAGCCGGACGTTGTGGGAGCGGCGCCCGCCGCGCGAGGCGGCGAGTCCGTCGGCCACGACCAGGCCCGTCTCCAGCAGCCGGTCCACCTCCACGGCCAGCTTGGACCGTGAGAGGTCGATCTGATCGCCCAGCTGGGCCCGGGAGTTGGGTCCGCCGTCGCGCAACAGCTTGAGCAGTCGTGCCTGATGGGCGTTCGCGGGTCGCGCGGTCATACGTCTCACGAGCCCCTCCCCGCCTCATTCGGCCTGTGCGCGCCGGGTTTCGGCCACCTCGGTGGCCTGCTTTCGAGGGGAACGTAGCAGCGGCCGCACGGAGTGGGAAGAAGTTGCGCAGAGATTGCCGTCAACTTTCTCCACTCACAGGACAAAGGCGAGATCGAGCCCGTCCGACGAACCGGTAGGGCGCGGGCACGGATGCAGGCTCAGACGCAGGGGGCCAGGCTCAGACGCAGAGGGCTGTGCAACACAGCTCCGCTGCGGTCCTGAACACCGCTGCGGTCCTGAACACCGCTGCGGATCTCAGGACTTGGCCCGTGCGTGGTACGACCGTCGCGTGTGCTCGGTGTGTTCCCGCATCAGCTCGGTGGCGCGCCGCTCGTCCCGGTCGGTGATCGCGGCGATCATGCCCCGGTGTTCGATCCAGGACTGCTGCCCGCGCCGGCGGGCGACCGGCGTGTAGTACCAGCGGACGCGGCGGTCGACCTGGGTGGCCAGCTCGGCGAGGACCGTGTTGCCCGCGAGGTCCATGATCTTCGCGTGGAAGCGGGCGTTGAGGGCGACGGCGGCGTCCACGTCATCGGCGGCGACGGCCTTCTCGCCCTCCGCGCACAGCTCCTCCAGGGCCGCGATGCCGGCCTTGTCGGCATGGGCGGCGGCGAGCCGGGCGGCCTCGGCCTCCAGCAGCGTACGCACGGTGAGGAGCTGGTCGGCCTCCTCCTCCGTCGGCTCGTGCACGAACGCGCCCTGCGCGGGCCGCAGATCGACCCAGCCCTCGGTGTTCAACCGCTGGAGCGCCTCGCGCACCGGCTGCCGCGACACACCGAGGTGACCTGCCAGTTCGCTCTCGACCAGATGCTGGCCCGGCTGGAGGGCGCGGGTGGTGATGAGTTCGAGCAGCGCCTCGTAGACACGGTCGCGCAGCGGGCCGGGCCGTTCGAGCTTGGGCACCGCACCCTGCGGCAGTCCTGTCGACAACATCGGTCCCCCTCCTGGGCGAACGCCGGGCGACTGCATCCGGTAGCCGACCGTCACGGAAGGCCAGTATCGATTGTCTTTCGTCTACAGTCTACGGCGCACAAAGGCCAGGGAACCGTGGAGTCGGCCACGTCACATCCGCGTCAGGGACCGCCGGAGGCCGACGGCGGCGACGTCAGGGGCAGCGCACGACCTGCCCGGCGTACGACAGGTTTCCGCCGAACCCGAACAGCAGCACCGGGTCCCCGGACGAGATCCTCCCTTGTTCCACGAGCTTGGAGAACGCCAGCGGAATGCTCGCCGCCGAGGTGTTCCCGGACTCGGAGACATCGCGCGCGACGACGGCGTTGACCGCGCCGAGCTTGAGCGCGAGGGGCTCGATGATGCGCAGGTTGGCCTGGTGCAGGACGACCCCGGCGAGGTCCTCGGGCGCGAGGCCGGCGCGTTCGCAGGCCCGGCGGGCGATGGCCGGAAGCTGCGTGGTCGCCCAGCGGTAGACGCTCTGTCCCTCCTGGGCGAACCGCGCCGGCTGCCCCTCGATGCGCACCGCGTGCCCCATCTCGGGCACCGACCCCCACAGCACCGGCCCGATGCCGGCCTCCTCGGAGGCCTCCACGACGGCCGCGCCTGCTCCGTCGCCGACCAGCACACAGGTCGTACGGTCGCTCCAGTCGGTCACGTCGGACATCTTGTCCGCGCCGATCACCAGCGCCCGGGCCGCGGCCCCCGCCCGGACGGCGTGGTCGGCGGTGGCCAGCGCGTGGGTGAAACCGGCGCAGACGACGTTGACGTCCATCGCGGCCGGCGAGGGGATGCCGATCCGGGCCGCGACCCGGGCGGCCATGTTCGGGGAGCGGTCGATCGCGGTGGAGGTGGCGACCAGGACCAGGTCGATGTCGCCGGGCGCGAGTCCCGCGGCGGCGAGCGCCTTCGCGGCGGCGTGCGCGGCCAGCTCGTCGACCGGCTCGTCGGGCCCGGCGATGTGGCGCGTACGGATGCCCACCCGGGATGTGATCCACTCGTCACTGGTGTCGACCATGCCCGCCAGGTCCTCGTTGGTGAGTACCTTGGCGGGCTGATAGTGGCCGACTGCGGCGATGCGCGAGCCGTTCATGCTTGGTGATCCCCTCGGGCCTTGGGTAGCGGGATTCACCAGTCTGATCAGTGACTCACGGGTACGGGTGCAGGTGATGCCACAGGAAACAGGCGCCCGTCTTGTCAGCTTCCCTCAGACCATCGGACGCCCGGACAACTTCCGAACACCTACCCCGCACCTACCTGGTGAACAGCTGGGCCGCCTTCTGTACGAGTTCGTAGAGCCCGTACGCGAGCGGTACCCCCACCCATACCCAGGCAAAGGCGATCAGCCCCCGTCGGCCCGGCGGAGTGCTACTGCTGCTGGACATCGGCGGCCTCCTTCTCCTTCGGCTTCTCCTCCGACGCCGGAACGGGAACGTGATGGCGCGGGTGGACGGGCCGGACGAGTTCGTTGGCGACGAAGCCGACGGCGAGCAGCCCGATCATGATGAACAGGGACATCGTGTAGAGGGAGGCGCCGTCCTTGCCCGCCTCCTCCTGCCGGTCGGCGATCCAGTTCACGATCAGCGGCCCGAGGACGCCGGCCGTGGACCAGGCGGTGAGCAGCCGCCCGTGGATGGCGCCGACCTGGTAGGTGCCGAAGAGGTCCTTCAGATAGGCGGGGATCGTCGCGAAGCCGCCGCCGTAGAAGGAGAGGATCACCAGTGCGCACAGGATGAACAGCGGCTTCGACGAATCGCCGGCCAGCGCGATCAGGCCGTACATCAGCGCGCCCGCGCCCAGGTACAGCCGGTAGATGTTCTTGCGTCCGATCAGGTCGGACGTCGACGACCAGCCGATCCGGCCGGCCATGTTGGCGGCGGACAGGAGCGCGACGAAGCCGGCCGCGGCCGACACCGACACCGGTGTGGAGGTGTTCGTGAAGAAGTCCGTGATCATCGGCACGGCCTTCTCCAGGATGCCGATTCCCGCGGTCACGTTCATGCAGAGCACGACCCACAGGCACCAGAACTGCGGGGTGCGCACGGCGCTGCGGGCGGACACCTGCGGCCCGTCGACCGCACTGGGTCCGTCGCCGGCGGGCTTCTCGGTGCGCGGCACGCGGACCAGCAGCACGCCCAGCAGCATGAAGACGGCGTACGAGAGTCCGTGCACCAGGAACGCCAGCGCGATCCCGGAGCTGTCGCTGCCGAACGACTCCAGCATCTGCGCCGACCAGGGCGAGGCGATGAGCGCACCGCCGCCGAAGCCCATGATGGCGATGCCGGTGGCCATGCCGGGCCGGTCCGGGAACCACTTGATGAGCGTCGACACGGGCGAGATGTAGCCGATGCCGAGGCCGATGCCGCCGACGAAGCCGTAACCGAGGACGATCAGCCAGTACTGCTCGGTGGCGGCGCCCAGCGCGGAGAGCAGGAAGCCGGACGAGAAGCAGATCAGGGCGACCGTCATGGCCCAGCGCGGCCCGTTGCGCTCCACCAGCGTGCCGCCGAACGCGGCCGACAGGCCGAGCATGACGATGCCGAGCTGGAACGGCAGCGCGCTCTGTGTGCCGCTCAGATCGAGGGCGGATTCGAGCGGCGGCTTGAACACGCTCCAGGCGTAGGCCTGGCCGATGGACAGATGAACCGACAGAGCGGCGGGCGGAACCAGCCAGCGGCTCCATCCCGGGGGAGCGACAGGGGGACTCATGATCCCGAACGGTAGGGACCGAGCGCGGAGTTGAGAAGTCGGCGCGTCGACCGTATGCGGTGAGCGGTATGCAGGGCGCGACGAACGGTCGAACAGTGTCCGGAACACCACGTCGAGCGCCGGGCGGACGACCCTGCCGAACGGCGTGCGCGACCCCTTGCTGACCCCTCATCCATACTGTAGACAATATTCAGTCGACGAAATTCGACCCTGATCGGGCGTTACTTCCCAGCCACCTCCGCGGTACTCCCTCGACCGAACGGAGCGTTCCGAAGTGAAAGTTGCAGTCCTCGGCGCCGGTGCGATCGGCGCCTACGTCGGAGCCGCACTGCATCGCGCCGGCGCCGACGTGCACCTCATCGCCCGTGGACCGCATCTCGCGGCCATGAGGCGGCACGGGGTGCGGGTGCTCAGTCCGCGCGGCGACTTCACCGCCCGCGCCCACGCGACCGACGACCCGGCCGAAGTCGGCCCGGCCGACTACGTCTTCCTGGGCCTGAAGGCCAACTCGTACGCGGCGTGCGGGCCGCTCATCGAGCCCCTTCTGGACGACGGCACGGCGGTCGTGGCCGCCCAGAACGGCATCCCCTGGTGGTACTTCCACCGGCACGGCGGCCCGCACGACGGCCACCGCGTCGAGAGCGTGGACCCGGGCGGCGCCGTCAGTGCGGTGCTCACGCCCGAACGGGCCGTCGGCTGCGTGGTCTACGCCGCCACCGAACTCGAAGGACCCGGTGTCGTACGGCACTTGGAAGGCACCCGGTTCTCCATCGGCGAACCCGACCGCAGCGTCTCCCGGCGCTGTCTCGCGCTCAGCGAGGCCATGGTGGCCGGCGGCCTGAAGTGCCCGGTGGAGCCGGACCTGCGCAACGACATCTGGCTCAAACTGCTCGGCAACATCTCCTTCAACCCGATCAGCGCGCTGGCCCGCGCCACCATGCGGCAGATGTGTCTGCACGGCGGCACCCGCAAGGTCATCGAGATCATGATGACCGAGACGCTCGCGGTCGCCGAGGCCCTCGGCTGCGAGGTCGGCGTCTCCATCGAGCGCCGTCTCGCGGGCGCCGAACGCGTCGGCGACCACCGCACCTCCACGCTCCAGGACCTGGAGCGCGGCAAGCCGCTCGAACTCGACGTACTCCTCGCGGCGGTCGTCGAGCTGGCGGAGATCACCGGCGTCCAAGTGCCCACCCTGCGCACCGTGCACGCCATCTCGGACCTGCTCGCGCTGAGGAGCGCCGCATGAGGAAACGGCAACCGAAGAACTACACACGGCTGACGCACCCGCTCGTACGCGACTCCCGCGACGAACCGTTCCGGCAGGCCACCTGGGAGGAAGCCCTGACCCGGGCGGCCGAGGGCCTGGCCCGCAACCGCGGCGCCTTCGGCATGTTCTCCTGCGCCCGCGCCACGAACGAGATGAACTACGTGGCCCAGAAGTTCGCCCGGGTCGTCATGGGCACCAACAACGTCGACTCCTGCAACCGGACGTGTCACGCCCCGAGCGTCGCCGGCCTCTCCGCGGCCTTCGGGTCGGGCGGGGGCACGTCCTCCTACGAGGAGATCGAGCACACCGACGTCATCGTGATGTGGGGCTCCAACGCCCGCTTCGCTCACCCGATCTTCTTCCAGCACGTGCTGAAGGGGATCCGACGCGGCGCCCGGATGTACGCCGTCGACCCGCGCCGCACCTCCACCGCCGAGTGGGCGGAGAGCTGGATGGGGCTGAACGTCGGCACCGACATCCCGATGGCGCACGCGATCGGCCGCGAGATCATCCACGCGGGCCTCGCGAACGAGGCGTTCATCGAGCGGGCCACCAGCGGCTTCGAGGAGTACAAGGCGCTGGTCGAGCCGTGGACGCTGTCGCTGGCCGAAAAGGTGACGGGCGTACCGGCCGCCGCCATAAGGGAGTTGGCCCACGCCTACGCCCGCGCCGAGCGCGCCCAGCTGTGCTGGACCCTCGGCATCACCGAGCACCACAACGGCACCGACAACGTCCGCGCGCTGATCAACCTCTCCCTGCTGACGGGGCATGTGGGCCGCTACGGCAGCGGGTTGCAGCCCCTGCGCGGGCAGAACAACGTGCAGGGCGGCGGCGACATGGGCGCCATCCCCAACCGCCTGCCGGGTTTCCACGACATCCTGGACACGAGCACCCGCCTGAAGTTCGAGTCGGCCTGGGGCACCGTCATCCAGCCGCACTACGGCCTCAACCTCACGGAGATGTTCGAGGCGATGGAGGAGGGCACGCTCAAGGCCGTGTACTGCATCGGCGAGAACCCGGCGCAGTCGGAGGCGGACAGCGAGCAGGCCGTACGGCGGATGCGGCAGCTGGACTTCCTCGTCGTCCAGGACATCTTCCTGACGAAGACCGCCCAGCTCGCGGACGTCGTCCTCCCCGCGACCGCCGGGTGGGCCGAGACCGACGGCACCACCACCAACAGCGAACGGCGCGTGCAGCGGGTGCGGCGCGCGGTCACTCCGCCCGGCGAGGCGCGCGAGGACATCGACATCATCTGCGAGCTGGCGGCGCGGCTCGGCCACGACTGGAAGTACGCGGACGCCGAGGCCGTCTGGAACGAGCTCAGGTCGGTCTCCCCGGACCACCACGGGATGACGTACGAACGCCTGGAGGAACACCAGGGCATCCAGTGGCCCTGCCCGAGCACGGAGCAGCTCGAACCGACCTACCTCCATAGCCGGTTGTGGGAGAAGAACCCGGCCGAGCGCGGGATGCCGGCGCCGTTCGGGCTCGTCCAGCACGATCCGCCGGTCGATCTCACCGACGAGGAGTACCCGATCCGGCTCACCACGGGGCGGCGGCTCGACTCCTACAACACCGGGGTGCAGAGCGGGAGTTTCGCCTCCCCGCTGCGGCGCGGCGAGTTCGTCGAGCTGTGCCCGGAGGACGCCGAGCGGTACGGGGTCGTGGTCGGCGAGGAGGTCCAGGTGACCTCGCGGCGCGGTTCGGTCGTCGCGCCGGTGTGGGTCGACACCGCGCTGCGGCCCGGGCTCGCCTTCATGACCATGCACTTTCCCGACGAGGTGGACACCAACCAGCTGACGATCGAGGCGAACTGCCCGATCGCGGGCACGGCGGAGTTCAAGGCGTCGGCGATCCGGATCGAGAAGCTCCCCGTCGCGACCATCGTGAGGTGACGTCAGTGGACCTGCACTTCGGCGACAGCAAACCGACGGACGACGAACGGGCCGCCGTCGACGCCCTGCTCGGCCCGCCCGAGTCGTCCTGGGAGGGCGCCGACCGAACCGACGCCGACCTGAGGTGGGCACGCGGCGGCCGCGCGGCCCGGGACCGACGTGACCTGCTGTTGCCGGGGCTGCACGCCCTCAACGACCGGATCGGCTGGATCAGCGAGGGCGCCCTCGACTACCTGTGCCGACGGCTGACGGTGCCGCCGTCGGAGGCGTACGGCGTGGCCACCTTCTACGCCATGTTCTCGGTCAAGCCCCGCCCGGCGACCGTCCTCCACGTGTGCACGGACCTCGCGTGCGCGGCGGCCGGGGCGAGCGAACTGTGTGCCGGGATCGAGGCCGGGCTCGGCCTCGGCAGCGGGGTGAGTGTCGAGCGCAGCCCCTGTCTCGGGCTGTGCGAGCGGGCTCCTGCCGTGCTCGCGATCAAGGCCGGGGATCCGGTGCGTACGGCGGTGTCGGCGCCGACGACCGTGCACGACGCCGTACTCGCCGCGAGCGCGCCGGACTCGGCGCCGGAGGAGCCGGCGGCGGCGATGGCGGTTCCCCAGGCAGGGGACCCGTCGCTGGTGCTGCTGGGCCGTGTCGGTGTCGTGGACCCCTTGAGTCTCGACGACTACCGCGCCCACGGTGGCTACACCGCACTGCGCCGGGCCTTCGAGCTGGGCCCCGCCGGAGTCATCCGCGAGGTCACCGACTCCGGCCTGGTCGGGCGTGGCGGCGCCGCCTTCCCCACCGGCCGCAAATGGCAGGCCACGGCGTCGCAGCCCGACCACCCGCACTACGTCGTCTGCAACGCCGACGAATCCGAGCCGGGCACCTTCAAGGACCGCGTGCTCATGGAGGGCGATCCGTACGCGCTCGTCGAGGCGATGACGATCGCGGCGTACGCGACCGGCGCCCACAAGGGCTACCTGTATCTGCGGGGCGAGTACCCGCGAGCGCTGGGGCGTCTGGAGCACGCCGTCGCGCAGGCACGCGCGCGTGGGCTGCTCGGGGAGGACATCCTCGGTCAGGGGTACGCCTTCGACATCGAGATCCGGCGAGGCGCGGGGGCGTACATCTGCGGTGAGGAGACGGCTCTCTTCAACTCCATCGAGGGCTACCGTGGCGAGCCGCGCTCCAAGCCGCCGTTCCCGGTGGAGAAGGGGCTGTTCGGGAAGCCGACGGTGGAGAACAACGTCGAGACCCTGGTCAATGTGCTGCCCGTCCTGACGATGGGAGCCCGGGCGTACGCGGCGATCGGCACGGACCGGTCCACCGGGCCGAAGCTGTTCTGTGTGTCCGGGAGCGTGGAGCGGCCCGGCATCTACGAGCTGCCCTTCGGCGCGACGCTCGGCGAGCTGCTGGAGCGGGCCGGGGTCCGCGACGGGCTGCGGGCGGTGCTGCTGGGCGGCGCGGCGGGCGGCTTCGTACGTCCCGACGAGCTGGACATCCCGCTCACCTTCGAGGGCACGCGGGAGGCGGGCACGACGCTCGGCTCGGGTGTGGTCATGGCCTTCGACGACACGGTCCCGCTGCCGCGGCTGCTGCTGCGGATCGCCGAGTTCTTCCGGGACGAGTCGTGCGGGCAGTGCGTGCCGTGCCGGGTCGGGACCGTACGGCAGCAGGAGGCGCTGCACCGGATCCTTCAGCGCACGGGTGCGGCGGCCTCCGATGACATCGCCCTGCTCAGGGAGGTCGGCCGCGCGATGCGGGACGCCTCGATCTGCGGTCTGGGGCAGACCGCGTGGAACGCCGTGGAATCCGCCATCGACCGTCTGGGGGCGTACGAATGACCGTGGTACCGCTGGGGATCCCGCGCCGGCTGCTGGAGTTCACCATCGACGGGGAGCCCGTGCGCGGGGCGGAGGGCTCGACGATCCTCGACGCCTGCCGGGCGGCCGGGAAGGACATCCCGACCCTGTGCGAGGGGGACACACTGCGGCCCAAGAACGCCTGCCGCGTGTGTGTCGTCGAGGTCGAGGGCTCGCGGACGCTCGTCCCGGCCTGCTCGCGCAAGGCCGAGGCCGGGATGGAGGTGAGGACCGACACCGAGCGCGCCCGGCACAGTCGCCGAATCGTCCTTGAGCTGCTCGCGTCGTCGGTCGACCTGTCGACCACCCCGCAGGTCGCCGGGTGGATCAAGGAGTACGAGGCGAAACCGGACCGGTTCGGCCCGGACGCGGCGCGGCTCGACGAGGAGCCAAAAGTCGACAACGAGCTGTATGTGCGCGACTACGGCAAGTGCATCCTCTGCTACAAGTGCGTGGACGCGTGCGGGGACCAGTGGCAGAACAGCTTCGCGATCTCGGTGGCCGGGCGTGGGTTCGACGCCCGGATCGCCGTGGAGCACGACGCCCCGCTGACCGACTCGGCGTGCGTGTACTGCGGGAACTGCATCGAGGTGTGCCCGACCGGGGCGCTGTCCTTCAAGTCCGAGTTCGACATGCGGGCGGCGGGTACGTGGGACGAGTCGGCGCAGACCGAGACGACCACGGTGTGCGCGTACTGCGGTGTGGGCTGCAACCTCACCCTGCACGTGCAGGACAATGAGATCGTGAAGGTCACCTCGCCGCACGACAATCCGGTGACCCACGGCAATCTGTGCATCAAGGGCCGCTTCGGCTATCAGCACGTACAGAACCGGGACTGATCAGGACTGGTGGGGACGGGAAAATGGGACGAGTCACGGAACGACGCAAGGTGATCCGGATCCGGGACGGGGTGGTCTCCACCCGCCCGGACACACTCGTCGCCGAGGAACCCCTGGAGATCCGCCTCAACGGCAAGCCGCTGGCGATCACCATGCGCACACCCGGCGACGACTTCGCGCTCGCCGCCGGGTTCCTGGTGAGCGAGGGCGTGCTCGCCGAGGGCTCCGACCTGCGGAACATCGTCTACTGCGCGGGCGCCACGGTGGACGGCTCGAACACCTACAACGTGGTGGACGTGCGGACCGCGCCGGGCGTGGCCGTCCCCGACATCACCCTCGAACGGAACGTCTACACGACGTCGTCCTGCGGGCTGTGCGGCAAGGCGTCGCTGGACGCGGTCCGTACGACAGCTCGCTGGCCCATCGACGACACGCACGGCGGCGACACTCCCCCGGTCCGGCTCGACCCCGACCTGCTCGCGAGCCTCCCCGACCGGCTCCGCGCGGCCCAGCGGGTCTTCGACCGGACCGGGGGGCTGCACGCGGCGGCCCTGTTCACCGAGGACGGCGAGCTGCTCGACATACGGGAGGACGTCGGCCGGCACAACGCGGTCGACAAACTGGTCGGCCGCGCCCTTCAGAACGGCGACCTGCCGCTGTCCCGCACGGTGCTTCTCGTCTCCGGCCGGGCCAGCTTCGAGCTCGCCCAGAAGGCCGTGATGGCGGGCATCCCCGTCCTCGCGGCCGTCTCGGCGCCCTCGTCGCTCGCGGTGGACCTGGCCGCGGAGACGGGGCTGACGCTGGTGGGCTTCCTGCGGGGCAGCTCCATGAACGTGTACGCGGGTGAGGACCGCATCGCCCTGCGGGCCGCGGCCGCCCAGGGCTGAAGACGGTTCCCCCGCGGCACGCCGGCGGGGCCCTGAACGGCGGGGAGCGCCCCCTGCGCCTGTAGGGGCCCCGCTGTTCGATGGCTCGGTCGCCTGCGGGCGCCACATGCCGGTGTCCGGCGGACAGTGCAGGTTGGTGGGCACTCACCCGGCGTCCGTGTGGGCTGGTCGGCCGCGCTCAGGTGGCTTTGCAGCACACGTCCTACGCCCAGATCGATGGTGCTGCCGCCGAACAGCCCGGTGATGATGCCGCGTTGGCGGGAGCAGGTTCTCCGGGCCGTGTCCTGGAAGGCGGCGAGGGTCCGCTTCATTCGAGCGCGGGCCAATCGAGGGAAAGCAGTACTCCATCCGTGAAGTGACACCTGCACGGTTCTTGTGATGTGTGCGATAGCCCAACTAACGTCTGTGATGCGCACTTTGGACGTGGGATGTCCGAATGTTCGGATGCCTGGACACCGACCAGACGATGAAGGGCGGGCCGCACCATGCCGTCAAGAGTTCGCGCACGTCTCAGAGCTGCCCTGGTCGCGGCCGTCGCCCTCACGGCGACGGCCGCGACATTAGGTTCGGCACCGTCCCAACCGAGCAGCACGGCACCGTCGTTCGAGCAGCAGGCCCTCTTCAGGGCCGACCAGGATCCCGGGTACGCCTGCTTCCGTATCCCGGCGATCGTGCAGACCAAGGCCGGCACGCTGCTGGCGTTCGCCGAGGGGCGGGTGCTCAACTGCGGAGACGCCGCCGACATCGACCTCGTTCTCAAGCGGTCGACGGACGGTGGCCGCACCTGGGGGCCGCTCCAGGTCGTCAACGAGGGCAACGGCGACACGCACGGCAACCCGGCGCCCCTCGTGGACCATGAGACCGGGCGGGTCCTGCTGGCGGAGACGTACAACACCGGCCGTACGGACAGCGGCCCTTGCTCGGTGCCCTGTGACCGCACACCTCATCTCCAGTACAGCGACGATGACGGCCGGACCTGGTCCGCGCCACGTGACCTGAGCGCCGACATACTGCCCGCGGACTGGAATTCCTGGTACGCCACAGGGCCCGTGCACGGCATCCAGCTCACCCGGGGCAGGCACGCGGGGCGGCTGGTCTTCGGCGTCAACTCCGAGACCTGGGACGGCAGTCGGGTCACCGCCAACCACGCCGCCCTCATCGTCAGTGACGACGGCGGTGACCACTGGCGGATCGGCGCCACCGACTCCTGGCCCATCGCCGAGGCCGACGGCACCTTCCGGCAGAAGCCGTCCGAAGTGACCCTCGCCGAGCGTACGGACGGCACGATCCTCATCAGCGGGCGGGAGCAGGACGGCACCGACCTCGGGCATCGCTCCCAGACGTACAGCCTTGACGGCGGCACCACCTTCACCGGCCCGTTCCGGAATGTTCCGGACCTCTACACGCCCCAGGTGCAGGGCGCCACTCTCCGCCTGGGCAAGCGGCTGCTGCTGTCCGCGCCCGGCGACCCCGACCGTCGACGGACCATGATGATCCGGTCCTCCTGGAACGGCGGCACCACCTGGGACAGCGTGGACCGCGGCAAGGTCGTCACCACGGACTGGTCGGGCTACTCCGACATGGTGGGCATCGACGCGTCCACGGTCGGCCTGCTGTACGAGGGCGGCGCCGTGGACGCGCGGGACGAGATCCGCTTCGTCCGCTTCACCGAGAGCTGGCTCGGGCCGCGTCGTGGCCCCGACCCGACCACCGCCGACCTCGCCCCGGGCGCACCCCGGGCGACCGTCCTCGGGGGCGCCAGGGTGACGGACGGCGTGCTGGGCAGGGCCATGGAGTTCGACGGCGACGACGACGCCGTACGGCTGCCGTATCGGTCCCGACTGCCGCTCGGGACAGGGGAGTTCACGGTTTCGCTGTTCTTCCGGTACTCCGCCGCGTCCGGTGAGCAGCCGTTCCTGTGGATGGGCGGGATAGGCTCCACCCAGCCTCAGGTGTGGCTGCGCGGTGAGCCCGACAACGACCGGGTGCGTGCCCTGATCACCACACGGGAGGGGTCCGGGACGGTACGCACCTCGTCCGTGTGGGCCGGGGACGCCCACAACGACGACGAGTGGCACCACCTCGCGCTACGGCGCGGCGGCGGAGAGCTGACGCTGTTCCTCGACGGCAGGGCGATCAGGAGCACGGACGTGACCGGTTCGGTCAGCCGGAACTCGCCGTTCGGCGTGCACGTCGGGCAGCGCATGGACAGCCGGGCCTACCTCACCGGCGCGATCGACGACGTCCATGTGTGGAACCGGGCGCTCGGCGACGCGGAGCTCAGCGCCGCGACGCGGGTCGGCGCCCGTAAGGGTTCGGCCACGTCGGACACCGTCCTGTGGCTCCCCATGGACCAGGTGGGCTGAGACCACTAACGTCCCAGGCGTGCCCGACGACACACGAGCACGACAGCGCACGGGAACCGGGCTCGGCCTCCTGCTGGCCCTGGTTCTCGCGGCCGTACTGCTCACCGCCCTCCCGGACGACGGCGAACGGGAGGGCGGTGCCGCGTGCCGGCCGCACTCGGTGGCGTCCTGGTCGGCCGACGGCGACCTGACCGGTGAGTTCGCCCGGTACGGCGACGACCCGTCGCGCACCGACGACTGGACCGGCGGCGACGGCACGCACTCGGTGCGGCTGCCGGACGGCCGGCTGCTGTGGCTGTTCTCGGACACCTACCTCGGCCAGGTGTACGCCCCGCCCAACCCCTACGGCGAGTCCTCGACCTGGCGGGACACCACCGCTCCCCTGGTGCGCAACTCTGCGGTCGTCATGCGCGACGGACGTCTGGAGCGCACGCTCGCCGCTCCCCTGTTCCCGGACCCCGCTCCCCACCAGTGGCGCTGGCCGGTCGCGGCGCGCGTCGAGCCCCGCTCCCCCGGCTCGGACGAGCGGGTCGTCCGGGTGCTGCTGTGGGTGCGTACGGCCGGGCAGCCCCCGTGGATCTACGGCGTGCCCGCCGCGACCGAGGTCGCCACGCTCTCGCTGCCCGATCTGCGGGTCGAGTCGGTCGTCAAGGTGCTCGACCAGCAGCTGGTGCCGGATCCGTCCCGGCGTGTGCTGTTCGGGACGACGCTGGTGGAGGAGGACGGCTGGACGTACGTCTTCGGCGGCGACGACGGTCAGGCCGCCTCCCGGCCGGCCTCGCACGCCTATGTCGCGCGCGTGCCGGAGGGCAGGCTCGCCGAGCCGGGGGCCTGGCGGTACTGGAACGGCTCAAAGTGGGCGGGGCCGGGGGCCGAGCCGCGCGCGGTGCTCGGGGACGGGCGGCGCAAGGGAGTGGGCAGCGCGTTCTCGGTGGCGCGGATGCGGGGGACGTACGTGCTGTTCACGATGGCGGCCGGGACCGAGGGGCTGACGACCGTGACGTCGTACTGGGCCTGCTCCCCCGTGGGCCCGTGGCACGGGCCGACGAAGGACTTCAGCCCGGCGCTGCCTGCGGGCGGCCAGGTAGCCGCCTACAACCCGCAGACGCATCCCGAACTGAGCGGCGACGGGCGGCTCGTGCTGAGCTACGACGTCAACTGGCTGGAGACGGGCGGCGCGGCGGCGCAGCTCAACCGGAACGTGTCCCTGTACCGGCCGCGGTTCGTGACGCTACGGGTGGCTCCGACGCGGTGACCGGCTCGGCGGCGGCGTCGGCGTCGATGTCGGCGTCCTGGGCGCGGCGCTTGGCGATGACCGCGCAGACCATCAGCTGCATCTGGTGGAAGAGCATCAGCGGCAGCACGGCCAGCGAGGCGTGCGCGCCGAACAGGACGCTGGCCATGGGCAGGCCTGCGGCGAGGGACTTCTTCGAGCCGGCGAACTGGATCGCGATGCGGTCCTCGCGGTTGAAGCGCAGCGCCTTGGCGCCGTACCAGGTCAGGGCGAGCATCACGGCCAGCAGCACCACCTCGACGGCGAGCAGTCCGGCCAGCCGGGCCGGGCTCACCTGGTGCCAGATGCCCTGGACCATGCCCTCGCTGAACGCGGTGTAGACGACCAGCAGGATCGAGCCGCGGTCGACGAGCCCGAGGACCTTCTTGTGCCGGGCGACGAAGCCGCCGATCCAGCGCCGCAGGAGCTGCCCGGCGAGGAACGGCACCAGCAGCTGGAGCACGATCTCGACGACCGAGTCGGCCGAGAAGCCGCCCGCGCCGCTGCCGAGCACGGCCGCCGCGAGGAGCGGGGTGACGACGATGCCGACGAGGGAGGAGAAGGAGCCGGCGCAGATCGCGGCGGGCACGTTGCCGCGGGCCATCGAGGTGAAGGCGATCGACGACTGAATGGTCGACGGGACGAGGGTGAGGAAGAGCAGGCCCTGGTAGAGGGGATGGGTCAGCAGCACCGGGACCAGTCCGCGGGCGGCGAGGCCCAGGAGCGGGAAGATGACGAAGGTGCAGGCCAGGACGGTGGCGTGGAGCCGCCAGTGCTTCAGTCCGTCCATCGCCTCACGGGTGGACAGCCGGGCGCCGTAGAGGAAGAAGAGGAAGGCGATGGCGGCAGTGGAGGCACCGGACGCCACGTCGGAGGCCGTCCCGCGCGCCGGGAGGAGAGCCGCGAGGCCCACGGTCCCGAGCAGCAGCAGTATGTACGGGTCGATCGGCATCCAACGCGGCCATTCCAGGCGTTTCACTGTGCTCCACTACTTCGCTGTCGTACGCGGCTGTCGTTCGCTGAACTTCGGGTTCCCGGCACGGACGTGCCCTCTCCATCGTCCTCCGGCGACCAGCGATCGGGAATCCGGCATACCACTCTGACTGTCATCACGTTCCGCGATAACCATGGGTAGCCTGGGCGGCGTGTACGACCCCTCCCATCTGCGTACGTTCCTGGCGGTGGCGCAGACCCTGAGCTTCACCCAGGCCGCCCGCCGCCTCGGCCTGCGCCAGTCGACCGTCAGCCAGCACGTACGGCGGCTGGAGGATGCCGCCGGGCGGCCGCTGTTCTCCCGGGACACCCACTCCGTGGAGCTGACCGAGGACGGCGAGGCGATGCTCGGTTTCGCCCGCCGCATCCTGGAGGTGCACGAGCAGGCGTCGGCGTTCTTCACCGGCACCCGGCTGCGCGGCCGGCTCCGCTTCGGCGCGTCCGAGGACTTCGTCCTGACCCGGCTGCCGGAGATCCTGGAGGGCTTCCGCCACGACCACCCCGAGGTCGACCTGGAGCTGACGGTCGAGCTCTCGGGCACGCTGCACGAGCAGCTGGCGGCCGGAAAGCTGGACCTGGTGCTGGCCAAGCGACGCCCGGAGGAACCGCGTGGCGAGCTGGTCTGGCACGACCGGCTGGTGTGGATCGGCGCGGAGCGGCTCCGCCTGGAGCCGGAGCGTGCGGTGCCGTTGATCGTCTATCCGCCGCCGGGCATCACCAGGGCCCTTGCGTTGGAGGCGCTGGAGCGGCAGGGGCGTGAGTGGCGGATCGTGTGCACCAGCGGCAGCCTCAACGGGCTGATCGCCGCCGCGCGGGCCGGGCTCGGGGTGATGGCGCACTCACGGGGACTGATCCCGCCGGGGCTGGTGCGGGTGCCGGAGCGGGCCGGGCTGCCGGAACTGGGGCGGGTCGACTTCGTACTGGTACACGGCCCGCGCCGGACGGCCGCGCAGGGAGCGGCGGACGCGCTCGCGGCGGCGATCCTGGCGGGCGGGGACCGGTTGCACCGGCGGTAGGCAGACGGGGCGGGAGTGACAACTTGGCCCCCTCACACGCTGACACAGGAGACGCGGTGCGCCGGGGACGGCATGATCCACCGGGCCCGGACCGGGCAGTCGCGTCGTACAGATTCGGTGGAGATTACGGTCCCGAAACTTACTCAACCGTCAGTTTTCTGTCCGACCCTTCCCCATGTGAGCGCATTTTCCCGCGCTGACCTGTGCATACATCAGCGCCCGTCGATTTCCGGCCCCCTCCCGTCCGAAACGCGGTTGGGGTAGCTTTCACGGCGCTGAGAGGAGCGTCAGCGAGGCATCGGGACGGGGAGCGGGGAGCGGGGTTTGCGCGAGTTCACCAACCCTCCGTTGGCATTGGCACCGCCGGTGGGCGGCCTGGCCGACGTCGTCTTCCAGCATGCCCAGGAGGACCCGCTGTATGTCGCCCTCGGCCGCAAGGACGAGGGCGGGCAGTGGCGGGACGTCACCGCCGCCGAGTTCCGGGACGAGGTGCTCGCCCTGGCCAAGGGCCTGCTCGCCCGGGGCATCCGGTTCGGCGACCGGGTCGCGATCATGTCCCGTACGCGGTACGAGTGGACGCTCTTCGACTTCGCCCTGTGGACGATCGGCGCCCAGGTGGTGCCGGTCTATCCCACGTCCTCGGCCGAGCAGTGCTTCTGGATGCTGCACGACGCCGAGTGCTCGGCGGCGATCGTGGAGCACGAGGACCACGCGATGACGATCGCCACGGTCATCGACCGGCTGCCGCGGCTGCATCAGCTGTGGCAGGTGGACTCGGGCGCCGTGCAGGAGTTGTACGACGCCGGCGCCCACCTCGACGACGAGGTGGTCCACCGCCACCGGCAGGCGGTCACCCCCGACTCCGTCGCGACGATCATCTACACCTCGGGGACGACGGGCCGCCCCAAGGGCTGTGTCATCTCGCACGGCAACTTCATGTACGAGGCGGACACCGTCATCGAGCGCTGGGAGCCGGTGTTCCACTCCAAGAAGGGCGACGAGGCGGCGACGCTGCTGTTCCTGCCGCTCGCACACGTCTTCGGCCGGATGGTGCAGGTCGCCGCGATCCGCGGCAAGGTCCGCTTCGGCCACCAGCCGCAGATGAACGCGGCCGCGCTGCTGCCGGACCTCGCCGCGTTCAGGCCGACGTTCTTCCTGGCCGTGCCGTACATCTTCGAGAAGGTCTTCAACGCCGCCCGTCGCAAGGCCGAGAAGGAGGGCAGGTCGGGCGCCTTCGAGAAGGCCGTCGAGGTCGCCGTGAAGTACGCGGACGCCATGGAGGCCAAGGCGTGGGGCATCGGTCCCGGCCCGTCGGCGGGTCTGCGGATGCAGCACCAGCTCTTCGACAAGCTCGTGTACTCCAAGATGCGGGCGGCGATGGGCGGCCGCATCAAGCAGGCGATGACCGGTGGTTCGGGGATGGACCGCCGGCTCGGTCTGTTCTTCGCGGGCGCCGGCGTCCATGTCTACGAGGGGTACGGCCTCACCGAGTCCACGGCGGCCGCCACCGCCAACCCGCCCTACCGCACCCGCTACGGCACCGTCGGCCAGCCCATCCCGGGGATGACCGTGCACATCGCCGACGACGGCGAGATCTGGCTGCACGGCGACAACGTCTTCCAGGGCTACCTCAACAACCAGAAGGCCACGGACGAAACCCTGCACGACGGCTGGCTCGCCACCGGTGACCTGGGCTCCCTCGACGAGGACGGCTACCTCACCATCACCGGCCGCAAGAAGGAGATCCTGGTCACCTCCGGCGGCAAGAGCGTCTCGCCGGGCGTGCTGGAGGAGCGCGTCCGGGACCATCCCCTGGTCGCCCAGTGCATCGTCGTGGGCAATGACCGTCCGTACATCGCGGCCCTGGTCACCCTCGACCAGGAGGCCGTCGAGCACTGGCTGATGATGCGCGACAAGCCTCAGATGACCCCGGCCCAACTGGTCCGCGACGCCGACCTGGAGACCGAGGTGCGACGCGCGGTCGTCGCCGCCAACACCCTGGTCTCGCAGGCCGAGTCGATCCGCACCTTCCGCATCCTCGCCCAGCCGTTCACCGAGGAGCACGGACTGCTCACCCCGTCGCTGAAGCTGAAGCGCAAGGCGATCGAGAACGCGTATGCCAACGAGGTCGAGGCGCTGTACCGGGCCTGAGGCCGACCGATCGCCACGGATTCTCCGGTCCGGAATGCATCACGCCTCGTGATCGTTGACGATGTCAGTACCACCTGACGACAACCGTAAGGATCAAGAGCTCGTGAGCAGCAAGGTCCCCCCGATCATCCTCAACAACGGCGTCGAGATGCCCCAGCTGGGCTTCGGCGTCTGGCAGGTGCCGGACGACGAGGCGGAGCGGGCGGTCGCCACCGCGTTGGAGGCCGGGTACCGCAGCATCGACACAGCGGCGATCTACGGCAACGAGGAGGGCACCGGCAAGGCCATCGCCGCCGTCGGCCTGCCCCGCGAGGACGTCTTCGTCACCACCAAGCTCTGGAACAGCGACCAGGGATACGACTCCACGCTGCGCGCGTTCGACGCCTCGCTGGCGAAGCTGGGCCTGGACTACATCGACCTGTACCTCATCCACTGGCCGCTGCCCGCCCGGGGCACCTACGTGGACACGTACAAGGCCTTCGAGAAGCTGCACGCCGACGGCCGTGTCCGTGCGATCGGCGTCTCCAACTTCCTTCCGGAGCACCTGGAGCGGCTGCTCGGCGAGACGTCCATCGTCCCGGCGGTCAACCAGATCGAGTTGCACCCGCACCTTCAGCAGCGTGCCTCCCGCGAGTTCCACGCCGAGCAGGGCATCGCCACCGAGGCCTGGTCGCCGCTCGGCCAGGGCAAGGGGCTGCTGGAGGTCCCGGCGATCGTCGCCGTCGCGCAGAAGCACGGGCGCACCCCGGCCCAGGTGGTGCTGCGCTGGCACCTCCAGCTGGGCAACGTCGTGATCCCGAAGTCGGTGACGCCCTCGCGGATCAAGGAGAACATCGAGGTCTTCGACTTCAGCCTGGACGACGAGGACCTCGCGGCGATCAGCGCGCTGAACGAGGACCGGCGGCTCGGCCCGGACCCGGCGACGCTCCAGGACTGACCCCCGTGACACGGCAGTCCGCCCGCCGCTCGGTTCCGTGAGCGGCGGGCGGAGGTCGTCGCGCGGGCGTTCGGGTCGATTCAGTCGCCCCGCACGTCGGAGAGGACGACCTCGAACTCCTCCAGCCCGGTCACGGTCACATGGGCCTTGGCCGCGCCTTCATGCCGGGCCGCGGCCTGGCCCGCGCGGGACGCCGCCAGGGACGCCTGGTCGACGAAGACCACGCCGACCAGCCCGCGCCCCCGTTCCCGGTCGACCAGCAGGGACGCCCTGGCCAGCCCGGCGAGGGTGTCGAGCCTGGGCACCACGGTCGCCCGGAACGTGTCGGCGAGCAGATCCGTGTCCATCGGGTCGAACTCCAGCCTGGTGACCCGCAGTCCGCCTCCCGCCTCCGGCTGCCGGACCTGGTGGAAGACCAACGCCTCGTAGTTGTCGACCGCCACCGTCCCCAGGAACGGCTCCAGCATGGCCGTGCGCCGCTCGCGCAGCACCTCGTCGCTGTTCTGCCGGGCCTGCTCCGACTCCCACCAGCTCGCCGCGAGCAGTTTGCCGAGTGTGCGGTCCACGAAGACACTGGCTCCGCGGTATCCCGGACGGTCCTCCAGCAGTTCCCGCCCTTGTGTGTTCAATGCCCTGATGGCCGTGTCGATCTTCGTGGGATCGCCGGTCGTGTAGATGGCGCGTACGAACATGAGACCTCCCAGAAGCTCGGGCAGATATCCGAAAGCTTCGGTGTGTCCAGTCTTCTACTGGGGTGATGGCGCCGCAATCAGCGTCAGTAAGGAAACTTTCCTACCCAGGAGGGTCCATCCCGTGCGCATCCGATCCCTCACCCTGACCGCGGCCTGCGGTGCCGCGTTTCTCGCCGCCGGACTGCTCCCCGCCGTCGCGTCCGGCATTCCGGACCCGCCGTTCGCACAGGAGGAGGCGGTCGGCGCGGCCGAACTGCTGGCGAAGGTGGCGTCCTGCGAGCAGGTCTCGAACGGCCTGTACCGCACGGACGGGACGAGCGCGGCCACCGTTCCCGTGTGCGGCGCGCGCGACGCCGTCTTCTGGAAGGCCGACATGGACATCGACTGCGACGGCCGGCGCACCGCCAGGTGCAACGAGGCCACCGACCCGTGGTTCCAGCCCGACACGGCGTTCCACCAGTCCGACGGCGAGCCGCTGCGGTCCGACAGCCTGCCGTTCGTCGTCGTCCCCGCCGTCAGCGGCATCTGGGACCACTCCGCGGCAGGTATCCAGGGTGGCGGTGTGGTCGCCGTCGTCCACGAAGACCGGGTCCTGTACGCCGTCGTCGGCGACACCGGCCCGCAGCGGATCATCGGCGAGGCCTCCTACGCCGCCGCCGAGGCCCTCGGCATCGACCCCGACCCCACCACCGGCGGCACCGCCTCAGGCGTGACGTACATCCTGTTCAAGGGCTCCCGCGTCTCGCCCATCGAGAGCCACGAGGCGGCGGTCTCGCTGGGCGAGAGGCTGGCGAGGGAGTTCGTTCAGAACGGCTGAGCCGTCAGTTGGGCTGTCCGATCGGCCGTACGACGACGGTGTTGACGTCCACGCCGTCGGGCTGCCGGACGGCCCACACCACGGAGTCGGCGATCTGGTCGGCGGTCAGCAGATGGCCGGGGGGCAGGCTGCCGTAGCTGTCCCAGAACGGTGTCTCCACGCGGCCCGGCGCGATGTGGGTCACGCCGATGCCCCACTCGGTCACCTGTCGCCGGGTGTTCTCGGCGAGCCCGGTCACCGCCCACTTCGTCGCCCCGTAGATGTTGCCCGGCCCGGGCACGAACCCCGCGACGCTGCCGACGAGGACGATCCGGCCGCGGGTCTCCTTGAGGGCGTCGACGGAGGCGCGGATCAGCAGGGCCGGGCCGAGGACGTTGGTCAGCACCATCTCGGTCCAGCCGGCCGGGTCACCCTCGGCGACCGAGTCGTGGGTGGCGAAACCGGCGTTGGCGACGACCGTGTCCAGTCGGCCGAACGCCTTGAGCGTGGTGTCCACGGCCACCTGGATGTCGCCGTACTCGGCCGCGTTCCCGACGATCGTCAACAGCCTTTCGGGATCGCCGAGTTCCGCGGCGAAGGCACGCAGTCGCGCCGCACCGCGACCGGTGACGGTGACCCGGTACCCGGCGTCCAGCAACTGCCGAGCCACGGCGGCACCGATGCCGCTGCCGCCGCCGGTGATGAGCGCGACCGGAGATTCGGTCGCGATGGAGCTGGTCATGGTGATCCCCCTGTGTTCCGTTCGGACGACGGTCCGGACGACGATTCGGACGACGATTCGGACGACGATTCGGACGACGATTCGGACGACGGGGAGTCCATCACTTGGAGAGCTCTCGAAGTCAAGGCCCGGTCGACCGCTGCCGTGAACGCGAGGGAGAGAACAGGAGCGTCGCCGACCGGAAGCGTTACCGCCGGCAGGTCGCTGATCGCGTGCCGCTGACCGGCATCACCGTGTCCGTACCGCCGTGTACACGGTCTGCGCCGCGAGGATGAAGACATCCGGGCGGTGATGCACGCTCGCCTTGTCGTCCGGGTCGAGGAGCCGGTCGAGGGTCGCGCGGTCGTCGGCGTCGAGGCGCTCGCCGACGCCCTCGCGGATGCGGGTCAGGGAGGCGACGACATAGGCGCGGGCGCGGTCCGTGGTGGGGGCGGGCAGGTCGAGGAGGAAGGTGCGGGTGCCGCTGGGGCGCAGGCCCGCCGCGGTGAGCAGGGCCGGCCAGTCCTCGGTCTCGGTGACCGAGCCGGGCAGGTCCGCGCGCATCGCGGCGAACCACTCCGCCTCCAGTGCGTCGAGCCGCGCCTGGAGCCCGGGCCGTCCGAAGCCGAGGTCGCGCGGGAGGTACCGGGCCGACAGGCCGCCTTCCTGGAGGGCCAGCGTGCCGCCGTGCGTGAGGCGGTCGGCGAACGCGGCGAGGGCGGCGCGCTGGTCACCGAGATGGTGCAGACTGCGGCCGGCCCACAGCAGATCGGCTGGGTAGTCCAACTCGTCCAGAACATCGGGGAGTTCACCGGCGAGGGTGCCGAAGCGGTCGGCGACGCCGAGCCGCTCGGCGCGCGCCTGGGCCCGCGCCAGGAGCGGCGCGGATCCGTCGACGGCGACGATCCGGGCGCCGGGGAAGGTGTCGGCGAGCAGACAGGCCACGACGCCGGGCCCGCTGCCGACGTCGACGACCAGCCCCGGCTCGGTCTGCCGCTTGGCGAGCCACGCCATGGCGTGCTCGTACAGGGGCGTGAACAGCTCCGCCTGCGTCTCCAGGAGCGGGCCCATCTCCTCCCAGTCGATGTCCGTGTGGTCGTGGTGAGGGTGCGCGTGCTGCTGGTGATGGCCGTGGTGGTCGTGCGCCATGGTGGTCCGCCTCTCGTCCTCGCGTCCGGATGCCGCAAGGGTGCTCCGACGCATGGCCCCGGGGCCACTGTCCTTGCCGTAGCGGCAAAAACAGGGCAAAGAAAAATGAGGCGCGGCCCCGGGCGTCCGTCGCCCACGATGGCCGGATGAACGACGAGATGGTGGAGCGCTTCCTCGAGGACGGGTTCGTGAAGATCGAGGGGGCCTTTCCGCCCCGCGTCGCCGAGCACTGCGCGCGGCTGCTGTGGCGGGAGACGGGGTACGACCCGGAGGACCCGGGCACCTGGAAGGACCCCGTGCACTGGGTGTACGACATGGCGCAGGGTCCGTTCGCGGCGGCCGTCAACACGCCCGTCCTGCACGAGGCCTTCGATGCGCTCGTGGGTGAGGACCGCTGGCAGTCGCGCTACTCGCTGGGGAGCTTCCCGCTGCGGTTCCCGCACGAGGAGGAACCGGACGACGCGGGCTGGCACATCGAGGCGAGCTACACACCCGACGGCGCCGAGCACCCGCACACGAACCTGCGCTCCAAGGACCGCGCGCTGCTGATGCTGTTCCTGTTCAGCGAGGTCACCGAGGCCGACGCCCCGACCCGCATCCGGATCGGCTCGCATCTCGACGTACCGCAGGTCCTGGAACCGTACGGCGAGACCGGCGCCTCCTTCCTGGAGCTGGGCCCGAAGGTCGCCGAGGCCTCCGCGCACCGCCCCCTCACCCACGCCACCGGCAACCGGGGCGACGTCTACCTCTGCCACCCCTTCCTGGTCCACGCGGCCCAGCCCCACCACGGCACCCGCCCCAGATTCATGGCCCAGCCACCCCTGCATCCGGCGGTGCCACAGGAGCTGGAGCGGTCAGACGGCAACTACTCGGCGGTGGAGTTCGCAATCCGCCGGGGTCTGGCCAGAGAGAACTGACCAACCCCGGCGGCCTGTCACGCCCTCAGGGGCGCGGGGAACTGCGCGACCAGCCACAGCGAACCCGCAGCCGAAGTCACCGCATCACGACAACGGCGGATACGCGTTCTGCATCAACTGCCGGAACTGCGCGGAGAACCAGTGCCCCGACAGCGGAGCGTCCGGCAGCGCACCGGACATGTTGTTGCCGTTGCGCGGGTTACCGGTGTACGTCGGGTCGCACATCCGGTCGAACCCCTTGCCCTCGTCGTTCGGGATCTCCCGGCTCGCCCCGTCGGACTCCCCCGGCGGTTTCATCCACACGTACGCGTCGATCCCGGCTGCCGGATTGGCCTGCGGCCGCTCCCCCAGCCCGGCCCCGGACTGGTTGCACCAGTTGCCGACGTGGATGCGCCGGTCGATGCGGCCGCCGTTGACGTACGTGTCCACGTCCGTCATCGCGCCGGGACCGGTCGGCCGGGCGGTGCCGCCCCAGCCGTTGCGGGAGGTGTCGATCAGCATGCCGACGCCCGAGGGGAAGCCCTGGCTCACGGCCTCCTGGCGGAAGGTCTGGGCGTAGGAGAGCTCGTCGACGTACCGGTTCCAGTCCACCCACTTCGACTCGCGCACGGACTTGCCGTTCACGGAGTCGTTGATGGTGAAGTACTGCTCCTTCAGCGCACTGAAGTTGGCCGTGTTGGTGATGAACCCGGCCACATCGCTCACGGTCGCGCCCTCGGCGGTCGCGGCCTGCTTGATGATCTGGACGGTGGCCGGGAAGTTGTCGTCCCAGCCGAGCCAGCCGTGGTGGCCGGCGTCCACGTAGTTGTAGACGTTGGCGACGTCACCGAGCTTGTTCAGCGCGTAGCCGACGCCCTTGACGTAGTTGCCGTTGGCCTTCATCGTGTCGCAGTTCGGGGTGGCGGTGGGCCGCGGCGTGACGTTGGTGATCAGGTTCGGCAGCGAGTCGAGCTCGACCGTGTTGACGATCCGCAGTGAGGCGTACTTGGGGTCGGCGAGGATCGCGGCGATCGGGTCGATGTACTGCGTCTTGTACTTGTCGATGTCGGTCGGGCCGAGTTCGCCGTTGGAGGCGAGGGCGGAGCAGTCACGGCCCGGCAGGTTGTAGATCACCAGCTGGACGACGAGCTCGCCGGAGCCCTTCTGCTTCAGGGCCTCGTCGAGGTGGGCCCGCAGGCCCATGCGGCCGTTCACGCCGTTGATGGCCGCGGTCCGGTCCAGCCACACGCCGGTGGGCTGGTTGGAGATCCGGCTGCCGCCCGGCTCGGCGGCGGCGTTCGCGGACCACTCCGGGTTCACGTACACCTTGGCGCCGGAGTACGGGTTGTCGACCTTGGGGCCGGTCGGGTCCGGGTCCGGCGGATCCGTCGGGCCGCCGCTGCCGTCGTCGACGTTGCAGGTCACGCCGTCGAGGGTGAAGGTGCCGGGGACGGCGTTGGTGCCGCTGTGGGAGCCCTGGAAGCCGAAGCTGACCGAACCGCCGGTCGACAGCGTCCCGTTGTAGGTCTCGTTGGTGGCGGTGACGTCGGCGCCGCTCTGGCTGACCTTCGCGTTCCAGCCGCTGGTGACCTTCTGGTTGCCGGCATACGACCACTTCACCGACCAGTTGGACTTGGCGGAGCCCTGGTTGGTGACCGTCACGGCGGCGGTGAAGCCGGTGTCCCACTGGTTCTGCACCTTGTAGTCGACGGTGCAGGGGACCGCCGCCGTGCCGATGTCCTCGGGGGCGGCCGCGGCGAGCGCGGTTCCCGAGGCCCCGGCGACCAGCGCCAGGGCGGCGAGCATCGCAGTTCTGGTACGACTCATGAGTGCGGGTTCCTTCTTGGTCGCGGGTGCTGACGGTTCGTCCGTGCAGAGCGCGCAAGAGGCAAGGAGGAGATGCCGGCGACGGCTGGAAGTACTGAACGCGGGGGGTGTCGCATGAGCGACTCCTTGCAGATCAGCGCGCCGTTACGGACGCGTCGACTGATGGAATCGCTCCCACTGGTGTCAATGAAGCTAGCGCCAAGTGACGTTAAAGGACAGAGGAGTTGCTGACTTTCCCTCAGCTGAATCCGTCGAATCTTTTCGACTCTTCAAGCGCCTTGACCCCTCGCACCCCCTTCCCCACTATGGGAGCGCTCCCACTGGTTCAAGCCTTGACTTCTCCGAGCCGCAAGGAGGAACCAGCACGTGCATCCCCCACGCAGACGCAGAACGGTACGACGGCTGTGGACCGCCGCCGTAGCAGCCCTGGCACTCCCCTTGACCATGCTGGGCACGGGTTCAACACCGGCCCAGGCGGCCGCCGTTCAGTGCAGTGTCGATTACCGGACCAACGACTGGGGCTCCGGCTTCACCACGGATCTGACGATCACCAACCGCGGTACGGATGTCGTCGACGGCTGGACGCTGACGTACAGCTACGCGGGCAACCAGAAGCTCGGCAACGGCTGGAACGGCACCTGGTCCCAGTCCGGTCAGTCGATCACCGTGAAGAACGCCGGCCACAACGCGCGGATCGCCGCCGGGGCCGCGGTCACCACGGGCGCGCAGTTCAGCTACAGCGGCAGCAACGCCGCTCCCGCGAACTTCGCGATCAACGGCACCAGTTGCACCGGCGCCCACCAACCCCCCATCACCGTACTGACCAGCCCGGCGGCCGGTGCCGTCTACACCCAGGGCGACGCCGTCCCGCTCGCGGCCACCGCCGCGGCCGCGGACAACGCCACCGTCAGCAAGGTCGAGTTCTACGACAACACCACGCTGCTGGGCACCGACACCACGGCGCCGTACTCGCTCTCGGTCTCCAGCTTGACCGTGGGCAGTCATTCGCTGCTCGCGAAGGCGTACGACAGCCTGGGCGCGTCCGCGGAGTCCACGCCGGTCGGCGTCACGGTCGCCTCGGGTCCGGCCGTGGTGAGCTCGCAGACCCAACTCCCCGTCCAGCAGGGCAAGTCGGCCTCGTACGACGTCAAGCTGTCGACCCAGCCATCGTCCAACGTGACCGTCACCACCGCCCGCACGGGCGGCAACTCGGGCCTGTCGGTGACCGGCGGAGCCTCGCTCACCTTCACCCCCTCGAACTGGAACACCGCTCAGCAGGTGACCATCACCGCCGACTCCTCCGGCACCGGCGCGGCGACCTTCGAGTCGACGGCCAACGGGCACGCGAAGGCGTCGGTCACGGTGACCCAGATCGCGGCGGCGAAGGCGTACGACGCCCGCTTCCTGGAGCTGTACGGCAAGATCACCAACCCGGCGAACGGCTACTTCTCGCCCGAGGGCATTCCCTACCACTCGGTGGAGACGCTGATCGTCGAGGCGCCGGACCACGGTCACGAGACCACGTCGGAGGCCTACAGCTACCTTCTCTGGCTGCAAGCCATGTACGGCAAGGTCACGGGCGACTGGACCAAGTTCAACGGGGCCTGGGAGATCATGGAGAAGTACATGATCCCGACCCACGCCGACCAGCCGACCAGCTCCTTCTACAACGCCTCGAAGCCGGCGACGTACGCGCCCGAGCTGGACACGCCGGGCGAGTACCCGGCGAAGCTCGACGCGTCGGTATCGGTCGGTTCGGACCCGATCGCCGGTGAGCTGAAGAGCGCGTACGGCACGGACGACGTCTACGGCATGCACTGGCTCCAGGACGTCGACAACGTCTACGGCTATGGCAACTCGCCGGGCAAGTGCGAGGCGGGGCCGACCGACACGGGGCCGTCGTACATCAACACCTTCCAGCGCGGCGCGCAGGAGTCGGTGTGGGAGACGGTGCCGCAGCCGACCTGCGACGCCTTCAAGTACGGCGGCAAGAACGGGTACCTGGACCTGTTCACCGGTGACGCCTCCTACGCCAAGCAGTGGAAGTTCACCAACGCCCCGGACGCCGACGCCCGTGCGGTGCAGGCGGCGTACTGGGCCGACAAGTGGGCCGACGAGCAGGGCAAGGGCGGCCAGATCTCCGCGACCGTGGCCAAGGCCGCGAAGATGGGCGACTACCTGCGCTACGCGATGTACGACAAGTACTTCAAGAAGGTCGGCAACTGTGTGGGCGCCTCGTCCTGCCCGGCCGGCACCGGCAAGGACGCCTCGATGTACCTGCTGTCCTGGTACTACGCCTGGGGCGGCGCCACCGACACCTCGGCGGGCTGGGCCTGGCGCATCGGCTCCAGCCACGCGCACGGCGGCTACCAGAACCCGATGGCCGCGTACGCCCTGTCCAACTACGCCGACCTGAAGCCCAAGTCGGCGACAGGGCAGGCGGACTGGGCCAAGTCCCTCGAGCGGCAGGTCGAGTTCTACCGCTGGTTGCAGTCCAGCGAGGGCGCGATCGCGGGCGGTGCGACCAACAGCTGGGCGGGCCGGTACGCGACGCCGCCGGCCGGGAAGTCGACGTTCTACGGCATGTACTACGACGAGAAGCCTGTGTACCACGACCCGCCGTCCAACCAGTGGTTCGGTTTCCAGGCCTGGTCGATGGAGCGGGTGGCCGAGTACTACCAGCAGACGGGGAACGCGGCAGCGAAGGCCGTCCTCGACAAGTGGGTGGACTGGGCGCTGTCCGAGACGACCGTCAACCCGGACGGTACGTTCCGGATCCCGTCGACGCTTCAGTGGTCGGGGCAGCCCGACACCTGGAACGCCTCAAGTCCGGGTGCCAACAACGGACTTCATGTCACCGTCGCCGACTACACCAATGACGTCGGCGTGGCGGCCGCGTACGCCAAGACCCTGACGTACTACGCCGACCGCTCCGGTGACACGGCCGCCGCGACGACGGCGAAGGCCTTGCTGGACGGCATGTGGGACAACTACCAGGACGATCTCGGTATCGCCGTCCCGGAGACCCGCGCCGACTACAACCGCTTCGACGACACGGTCTACATCCCGAGCGGCTGGACCGGCACCATGCCGAACGGCGACGCGATCAACTCGTCGTCGACCTTCGACTCGATCCGGTCGTTCTACGAGGACGATCCGGCCTGGTCGAAGATCGAGGCGTATCTCGCGGGCGGGGCGGCGCCGTCGTTCACGTATCACCGGTTCTGGGCCCAGGCGGACATTGCGTTGGCCATGGGTTCTTACGCGGAGCTGCTCGAATAACCAGCCCCCGCCAGGCGCTCCGCGTGTTGGGCCGTGTTCGACTGCGGGTCCGTTGTAGCTGGTCGCGCAGTTCCCCGCGCCCCTAGGGCGTCCCCGGCCCGTTGGCCGGGCGGTCCCCACCCGCACTGGGGATCGCCCGGCCATCTTCACCTCCATTGGAAAGCGCTTGCCCCCCCACATCACCTCCATCCCCCGGAGAGGACCCCCACTGTGCGAAGAACCCGCATCCTCACGGCCGTACTCGCACTGGCCGCCGGGCTGCTCGCCGGCACCCCGCCCGCACTCGCCGCTCCTGCCGCGCAGGACGTCTCGATCAGCGCCGACACCTACACCTGGAAGAACGCCCGTATCGACGGCGGCGGTTTCGTGCCCGGCATCGTCTTCAACCGCAAGGAGAAGAACCTCGCCTACGCCCGTACCGACATCGGAGGAGCCTACCGTTGGCAGCAGTCGTCGAAGACGTGGACGCCGTTGCTGGACTCGGTCGGGTGGGACGACTGGGGGCACACGGGGGTGGTGAGCCTGGCGTCGGACCCCGTGGCCCCGGACCGGGTGTACGCGGCGGTCGGGACGTACACCAACAGCTGGGATCCGACGAACGGCGCGGTGATGCGCTCCTCGGACCGGGGCGCGAGCTGGCAGAAGGCGGACCTGCCGTTCAAGCTGGGCGGCAACATGCCGGGCCGTGGCATGGGCGAGCGGCTGGCGGTCGATCCGAACAAGAACAGCGTGCTGTATCTGGGCGCGCCCAGCGGCAAGGGGCTGTGGCGGTCGACGGACTCCGGTGTGACCTGGTCGCAGGTGGCGAACTTCCCCAACGTCGGCAACTACGTGCAGGATCCGAGCGACACCAGCGGATACGCCAGCGACAACCAGGGCATCGTCTGGGTCACCTTCGACGAGTCCACGGGGACGTCCGGGAACGCGACCAGGACCATCTACGTGGGGGTCGCCGACAAGGACAACGCCGTGTACCGGTCGACGGACGCGGGCGCGACCTGGTCGCGGGTCGCCGGGCAGCCGACGGGATACCTGGCCCACAAGGGTGTCCTGGACGCGAAGAACGGCTACCTCTATCTCGCCTACAGCGACAAGGGCGGGCCGTACGACGGCGGCAAGGGCCAGCTGTGGCGGTACGCCACGGGGACCGGCACGTGGACGGACATCAGCCCGGTCGCCGAGGGCGACACCTACTACGGCTTCGCCGGCCTGACCGTCGACCGGCAGAAGCCCGGCACGGTGATGGCGACGGCGTACAGCTCCTGGTGGCCGGACACCCAGATCTTCCGCTCGACGGACAGTGGCGGCACCTGGACGAAGGCGTGGGACTACACGTCGTATCCCGACCGCGCCAACCGCTACACGATGGACGTCTCGTCGGCGCCGTGGCTGACGTGGGGTGCGAATCCTTCCCCGCCGGAGCAGACGCCGAAGCTGGGCTGGATGACCGAGGCGCTGGAGATCGACCCGTTCGACTCGGACCGGATGATGTACGGGACGGGCGCGACGATCTACGGCACCGAGGACCTGACGAAGTGGGACAGCGGGAGCCAGTTCACCATCAGGCCGATGGTGCAGGGCCTGGAGGAGACGGCCGTCAACGACCTCGCCTCGCCGCCTTCGGGCGCCCCGCTGCTCAGCGCTCTCGGCGACATCGGCGGCTTCCGGCACACGGACCTCACCAAGGTGCCGTCGATGATGTTCACCCAGCCGAACTTCACCTCGACCACGAGCCTGGACTACGCCGAGTCCCACCCGAACACCGTCGTACGGGTCGGCGATCTCGACTCCGGCCCGCACATCGCCTTTTCGACGGACAACGGCGCCAACTGGTTCGCGGGGACCGACCCTTCGGGCGTCAGCGGCGGCGGCACGGTCGCCGCGGCGGCGGACGGCAGCCGGTTCGTGTGGAGCCCGGCCGGTACGGGCGTGCAGTACACGGCGGGCTTCGGCAACTCGTGGCAGGCGTCGAGCGGGATCCCGGCCGGGGCGATCGTCGAGTCGGACCGGGTCGACCCGAAGACCTTCTACGGCTTCAAGTCCGGGAGGTTCTACGTCAGTACGGACGGCGGCGCGACCTTCACGGCATCCTCGGCATCCGGGCTGCCGGGCGGGGACAGTGTGCGCTTCAAGGCGCTGCCCGGTGTGACGGGCGACGTGTGGCTGGCGGGTGGTGCGACGGACGGGGCGTACGGTCTGTGGCACTCCACGGACGGCGGCGCGAGCTTCACCAAGCTCTCGAACGTCGAGCAGGCCGACGCGATCGGCTTCGGCAGGGCGGCGCCGGGAGCGTCGTACCAGACCCTGTACACCAGCGCGAAGATCGCCGGCGTACGCGGTATCTTCCGCTCCGCCGACAAGGGCGCGACCTGGACCCGCATCAACGACGGCGCCCACCAGTGGGGTTGGACGGGCGCGGCGATCACGGGTGACCCCCGGGTCTACGGGCGGGTGTACGTGGCGACGAACGGGCGCGGCGTCGTCTACGGCGAGACGGCCGACGGCGGCACGACGGATCCCGGCCCCGACCCTGACCCTGATCCGGACCCCACGCCGACCGGGGCCTGCGCGGTGACGTACAAGGTCACCAACCAGTGGTCGGGCGGTTTCCAGGCCGACGTACAGCTGTCCAACACGGGTTCAGGTGCCTGGAGCGGCTGGTCCCTCGGCTGGTCCTTCGCGGACGGGCAGCGGATCGCTCAGGTCTGGAACGCCGAGCACACACAGTCCGGTTCGGCGGTGACCGCGAAGAACGTGGGCTGGAACGGCAATGTGGCGGCCGGGTCGTCCGTGAGCTTCGGCTTCACGGGAAGCTCGTCGGGGACGAACGCCAAGCCGACGATGTTCAAGCTGGGCGACCAGACCTGCACGGTGAGTTGACGGAACTGAACGGAACTGAGCGAGTCCGGGGGCGTGTGCGCTCGGTTGGCACGCGCCCCCGGAGCCGTCTCCTACAGCTTCCACTCCCCGATCTGCTCCGCGAAGCCGGAGTCCATCCCGAACGTGACGGTGGCCGCCTTCGACGCCTTCGGTACCTCGAACACGACCCAGCCGAGCGTCTTCGCGCCGGGCTTCAGCCGGACGTCCGACGACATCGACGGGCCGGCCGTGATGTCGGCGAGCACGGTCCCGAACTGCTGGCCCTGGTCGTCGGCCATCTTCGCCCCGTTCACGGGAGCGTCGGAGTAGACCTTGGTGCCGGTGTTGACCAGCTGGAACTGCACGCCGATCCACCGGTTGCCGGACTCCGGCGCGAAGAACTCGTCGCCGGACTTGGCGTTGTCGGCGACCTTCACGACGGTGACGTCGAGTCCGCTGCCGGCCTCCATGCCCTTGAGCGCCAACGTGTCGCCGACCTTGGCGACCTCGGGCGCGGCGCTGCTCTCCTCGGCAGCGGCCTCTTTCCCGCCGCCGCCCTCCGTCGTGGCGGAGGCCTTCGCCTTCGGCTTGTCGACGACCTCGTCGCCGGAGCCGGAACCACAGGCCGTCAGACCGAGCGCGGCGACAGCGACAGCCGCGGTGGCGGCGAGACGTATGCGGGTGTGGTGGACCATGTTCTCCCCAGGTTTCGGCGGTACGCATGTGAAGGACCCGTGAAGAATCTGCATGGTTGTACGGCTCACCGAAAAATTCCGGGGACAAGAAGCAACCCGGCAGCCCGATGTGACGTCGGGGCTGCCGGGCCGGTCGGGCGGTCGGTCCTCTGCCCTCAGGGCGTGAAGACGCTCGGCCGAGGTGCCGTGGTCATGCCGTACCTCTCGGCCAGTTCGGCCACCGTCCGGGCGATCCGGTCGCGCAGTTCGGGCGGTTCGAGCACCTCGATGCCGGCGCCCAGGCGCAGGAACTCGGCGTGGGCGTGGTCGACCGACTCGATGGGGACGGTGGCCGTCGTCCAACCGTCCTGGTGCGTACGGTGGTCGGTCGCGCGGTCGAGGGTCACGCCGGGGGCCAGCCGCACCACCGCCTCGCGGCGGTACAGCCGGTCGTGGAAGTCGCGCTGGTACGCCCTCCAGTACGCGGCGAGATCGAAGTCGTGGGGGCGTGTGAACTCCTCGTCGGCGGGGGTGAGTTGGAGGATCTGGTCGACGCGGAAGGTGCGCGGGCCGGGGCCCGCGACGACGTACCAGCGGCCCGCCTTGAGGACGAGACCGTACGGCTCCAGGCGGCGCTCCACGTCGGTGGGTTCACGCCAGCGGCGGTACAGGACATGCAGGGCGCGGCTGTTCCAGACCGCGTCGGCGACCGCCGGGAGGTACGGCGTCTCGTCGCCGTCGGCGTACCAGCCGGGGGCGTCGAGGTGGAAGCGGCCGCTGATCCGGTCGGCGTGGCCGCGCAGCTCCGCCGGCAGGGCGGCGCGAACCTTGAGCTGGGCGGCGGCCAGGACGGAGCCGAGGCCGAGCTGGGCGGCCGGGCCGGGGGCACCGGCGAGGAAGAGGGCCTCGGCCTCGTCGGCGTTGAGTCCGGTGAGACGGGTGCGGTAGCCGTCGAGGAGGCGGTAGCCACCGGCGTGGCCCGCGTCGCCGTAGAGCGGGACGCCCGCCGCGCCCAGCGCCTCCACGTCCCGGTACACCGTGCGCACCGACACCTCCAGCTCCTCGGCCAGCTGGGCGGCGGTCATCCGGCCGCGGGTCTGGAGCAGCAGGAGGATGGAGACGAGTCGGCTGGACTTCACTGACACAGGATGTCAGTGAAGTGGCCATAGCGTCGCGTCATGGCCCTCACCGAGACACCGGCCTTCGCCGAGAAACTGCTGACCGTACCGCCGCCGATCGAGGTGGCCGGACGGTGGATCAAGCGCTACCACGTCACGGCCGACCCCGCGGGCATCGCACCCGAGGTGGAGCAGGCGGCGTACGCGATCCTGCCGGAACTGCTGCCGGAGCCGGACGGCACGCCTCCGGCGACGTTCGTCGTGCTGCACCGCGGCGGCGACGACGGCGCCTATCTGAACGCCTACAGCTGGGTGTGGGACAACGTCCTGCACTTCAAGGGCGCCGCGGCGGGTCAGCCGGTGCTGGGCTGTCCGGACCGCGACCCCACGCACTTCATCGCGCCCGACCTGCCGTGGATCGGCTGTGTCTGGGAACTGCCGCCGATCCAACACGAAAGGGACGCCTGGGTACGGCACATGCTCACGCCCGAAGTCCCGGACCTGACGGCCTACTTGGCCGATCCCCTGCCCGAAGGAACCACGGGAGACCGCACATGAGCAGCCCGCACGACTTCGACTTCTTCCACGGCGACTGGCATGTCCTCAACCGCCGCCGCGCCGACTTCCTCGACCCGGACAGCGGCTGGGAGGAGTTCCCGGCGACCAGCCGCTGCTGGCCGCTGTTCGACGGGGCCGCGAACCTCGACGAGATCGACATGCCGCGCCTGTCGGCGAAGGGCGCGACCCTGCGGCTCTTCGACCGGGAGACCGAGCGGTGGTCGCTGAACTGGGCCTCCAGTGTCAGCGGGACGCTGTTCCCGCCGGTCATCGGCCAGTTCGAGGGCGGACGGGGGGAGTTCCACGGCGACGACACGTACGACGGGAAGGACGTACGGGTCCGATTCGTCTGGTCGGGCGTCTCCGCGACGTCGGCCCGCTGGGAGCAGGCGTTCTCCGTCGACGACGGGCAGTCCTGGCTGCCGAACTGGACCATGGAGTTCACTCGGGCTTGAGGAACGCCCGCAGGCTGAACACCGGGTCCGGTCGGGGCCGGTCCTGGTCCGGGAGTTGTGCGAGGCGGGCGGCGAAGCCGTCGGCGAGCGCGCCTCCCGGCGGCAGGGTGACGAACCAGCCGCGGCGCAGGTCGGCGACCGTGCGCCGGGGGCTGCGACCCTGACCGCGGCCCGCGAAACGGGCCTGCCCGGCCGGGACCAGGCCGTGGGCGAGGGCGTACGACGCCACGAGCGTCGCCTCGTCCCGGGCCGGGCGGCGCGGGCGGGAGGCCAGGACGGCGTCGATGTCACTGCCGACGTTGTGGGCGGCGGCCTTGTCGACCGTGGTGATGTACACCCCGCCGGGCCGCAGGACCCGGGCACACTCCCCCACGGTGGTCCGCACGTCGTCGTCCGTCCGGCCCAGGTGCAGCAGCCACACGCTGCTGACGGCGTCGAACCCTTCGTCTGCGAACGGCAGCCGGCGGCTGTCGGCGAGCACGACCGAGCCGGGGAGGCGGGCCGCGGCCTGCCGGGCCATGGCGGGTGCGAGATCGACGCCGGTCACGCTCAGGCCGTCGCGTGCGGCGGCGAGCCGCCGGGTGACGATGCCGGTGCCGCATGCCACGTCGAGCAGGCGCCGCGTCCCGGCCGGCAGGAGTCCCAGCACCGCCTCCGCCGCGGCCGCCGCCCTGGGCTCACCGCCGCGCGAGGCGTCGTACCGCTCCGCTTCCTTGTCGTAGTCCAGCACATCCTTCAGTCTGCCCCGTGACCAGGGGCGAGATCCTCGATCCTGCGGGCGAGTGCGAAGTCCCGCTCGGTCACGGCGCTCACGGTGTGGGTGTGCACGGTAAGGGAGACGGTGTTGTAGCCCAGGGTGAGGTCGGAGTGGTGGTCGAGCTCCTCCTGGACCTGGGCGATGTGCACGACCATCGCCGTGGCCGCGAAGTGCGAGGGGAGCCGGTAGGAGCGGGCGATGCGGTCGCCGTCCAGCGACCAGCCGGGCAGCTCCGCGAGCCGGTCCTCGATCTCCTTCTGCGACAGCGGTTCGAGGGGCATGGCCTCGCTCCTTCCTGAACGGGAGGGCTATGGGGGTCGTCTTCAGACTGCCACAGCCGGGGCGCGGCGGCCCTGGTCAGACGGGTGGCCGGCGGGTCAGCGACGGACGCTTTCGGCCGCGAGGTCGTCGGCGAGCGCGGCGGAGGTCTCCTCGTGGCCGGGGTGGCGCCGCAGCAGGCGCAGGGTGCGCAGGACGGCGCCTTCCAGGGACTCGCCGCCGACGGCGTGTGCCACGACGGCGGCCGGCGCGCCGGCGGAGTAGTAGCCGGTGGGGTGACCGTGGGTGACTGGGCGGCGCGGGCGGCCATGGCGAAGGTGCCGTCAGCGGAGTTCACCAGGCCGAAGGGCGCCGAGGGCAGGACCGCGCCGCAGCCCTTGGAGTCGGGGGTGACCTCGCCGGGCTTGCCGTCGAGCGCAGGCCCCGGATCGGGTGCGTACATCTGGGCCACCCCGGACACGCACGCGTTGCCGGGAGCCCGACTGGGGGCGCCCCGGGGGAGTACAGCCAGCCCTGGGTGATGAGCCCGCCCTCGGGGGCGCCGCTCTGCGGCGGTGTGGCATGCCGGGTCACGGGTGCCGCTGGGTCTCCGGCCAGCGCTCGTACGCCCAGCGCACCAGCAGGGCCCACCCCCGCCGATGCCTTGAGCCGCTCGCGCCGATGGGCCTGGATGAGCGCCTCGGCGGTGAACAGGGTCATCTGCGTGTCGTCACTGATCCGGGCGACGTCGCTGGGCCGCGCCGATCCGCTCCAGCGAGCTGAACTCGACCGGATGGCCGAGCGCGTCCCCGAGGGCCCCGCCGAGCAGACAGCCAGGCACCCGGGCGCGGTACACGGTCTCGCCCGCCAGGGACGGCGTCCACGGCTCGTTCATTCGGCGCGGTCCTCGACTACGGTCGTACTCATGGCCATTGTCTCGTCCGGCAGCACTGAGCCCGCCACCGCCCCCACCGGCCCGGGCCTCGGCCCGTTGCTGCGGGCCTGGCGGGAGCAACGGCGGGTCAGTCAGCTGGAGTTGGCGCTGCGGGCCGACTCCTCGGCGCGGCACATCAGCTTCATCGAGACGGGCCGTTCCCGGCCGAGCGAGGAGATGGTGCTGCGGCTGGCCGAGCACCTGGACGTGCCGGTGCGCGAGCGCAACGCGCTGCTGCTGGCCGCCGGCTACGCCCCGCACTATCCGGAGACCCCGCTGGACGACCCGGCGCTGGCCGCACTCCGCGCGGGCATGGAGCAGCTGATCCACGGCTACGAGCCCTACCCGGCCCTCGTGGTCGACGCGATGTACGACGTCCACGCGGCCAACCGCGGCATCCTGATGCTGCTCGACGGCATCCCCGAGCACCTTCTCGCACCCCCGCTGAACGCGATGCGCCTGACCCTGCACCCGGAGGGCCTCGCCCCGCGCATCCGCAACCTGCGGGAGTGGCGCGGCCATCTGCTGGCCCAGATGGACCGGCAGATCGCACTGCGCCGCTCCGTTCGACTGCGCCGGCTGTACGAGGAGGTGGCGGCGTACCCGGTGCCGGAGGAGGAACCGTCCGGGACCGCCGAACCGGCCGCGCCCGTCCCGTACTTCGCGCTGCCGTTGCGGATCGAGCACGAGGGCCGCGTCCTGTCCTTCATCTCCTCCATCTCCACCTTCAACACCCCCATGGACGTGACCGTCGCCGAGCTGGCCATCGAAACCCTCCTCCCGGCCGACCCGGCGACCGTCAAGTACCTTCAGTCGCTGCTGCCCTGAAGGCCCTTCAGCGCCACGTACTGGAGCGCGGCGAACCCGGCGACGGTGAGTGCCTGGAGCACGGTCCACACCGCACCCGCCGTGGTCGGCGACAGCCACAGCGCGAGGGCGACGCAACTCAGCGCGCTCCAGGCGAGGTTGGCCTCGATCACGGCCCGTACGGGGAGTGCGGCGGGACGGGCGCGGGAGGCGAGGAGCCCGACGCCGGCGGCATACACGGTGAGAAAGGCCCCGAGCCCGAGCAGGAGCCCCCGGTCGATCCCGAGCAGCCGCCCCAGCGGCCCGGAAGCGGCGAGGTAGGCGAGCCCGTTCGCCCCGGTCACCACGGCGTCCAGGGCCAGGAAGCGGCGCAGCACGGACTGCGGGTCGGAGGTCCGGGCGAGCGCGGCGAGCGAGGTGGCGGACATGGTGGATCACCTTCCGTCGAGGTCGGATTGCGGTGACCCAACGGTCTCGCGAATGAACAAGGGGGTCGATTACCCGCGAGGTAATGCGGGCCGACGACAACGCCCCAGGGGCGCGGGGCCGTGTCGACGTGCGGCTCCGCCGCGCGGGCGCGACCAGCCACGACGGCCGTGCAGTCGGTCGACCGCAGTGACCATGGCAATGGATCCCCGCATCAAAGCCTGGCACACTGCTCGACGTACTTTTCGGCGCGTAGGGGAGGCGTGGCGTGAGTGAACGGCGGCCCGCGCCCACCGTGGGCCAAGTGGTGCTCGGCAAGCGCCTACAGGAGCTGCGCGAAGCGGCGAACCTGGGGCGCGACGAAGCCGCACGCGTGCTGCGCGTGGCCCCGGCGACCGTACGCCGGATGGAGACGGCCGAGGTCGCCCTGAAGATCCCGTACGTGCAGGTGCTGCTGGAGACGTACGGCGTACCTCAGGACGAGGCGACGGCCTTCGTCACCCTGGCCGAAGAGGCCAACCAGCCCGGTTGGTGGCAGCGCTTCCACGACGTGCTGCCGGACTGGTTCAGCCTGTACGTCAGCCTGGAGGGCGCCGCCCGCATCGTCCGCTCCTACGAGCCGCACTTCGTGCCGGGCCTGCTCCAGACCGAGGACTACGCCCGTGCCGTACTGGAGGCCGGGACGGTAGGGCAGACGGGGCCGGAGACCATAGAGCGGCATGTGTCGTTGCGCATGGAACGGCAGCGGCTGCTGGAGCGCCCGGACCCGCCGCACCTGTGGGTGATCATGGACGAGACGGTGCTGCGGCGTCCGGTGAGCGTCCGTGGCGAGGTGATGCGCGACCAGGTGGACAAGCTCCTGGAGTTCGCCGAGCGCGACCGTGTCACGTTGCAGATCGCCGAGTTCGCCGCCGGCCCGCACCCGGGGACGTACGCGCCTTTCAGCCTGTTCCGGTTCGCCGAGCCCGAGCTGCCCGACATGGTCTACACGGAGTATCTGACCGGCGCCCTGTATCTGGACTCCCGCACGGAGGTCGCCACGCATCTGGAGGTCCTCGACCACATGTCGACGGGCGCCGCGTCGGCCGAGCACACGAAGAAGCTCCTGCGGGAGTTCCGCGAGGGCTGCTGAGTCATCAGGCCCTGTCGGACCCGACCCCGAGGAGAGCACCCGGCATGACCGGATCCGAGTCCGCGCCCGCCCGTGTCGACACCAGCCGCCCGCATCCGGCCCGCGTGTACGACTGGTGGCTGGGCGGCAAGGACAACTACCCGGTGGACGAGGAGCTCGCCCGCAGGATCCTCGCCGTGGACAGCAGCGCGGTGCGCGGGGCGCGCGCCAACCGCCGGTTCATGCACCGGGCCGTCGCCACCGTCGCCGAGGCAGGCGTCCGCCAGTTCCTGGACATCGGCACGGGCATCCCCACCGAACCCAATCTGCACCAGGTGGCACAGGGCGTCGCGCCGGAGGCCAAGGTGGTGTACGCCGACAACGACCCGATCGTCCTGCGCCACGCGCAGGCCCTGCTGCACGGCTCCGCCGAGGGCACCACCGCCTATGTGCACGCGGACGTCCGCGACGTCGACGCGCTGCTGGCCCGGGCCGCCGAGTCCCTGGACTTCGAAGCGCCCGTCGGGTTGTCCCTGGTCGCGCTGACCCACTATCTGGGCGCCGAGCCGGACGGCGACGACGTCTACGGCCTCCTGGCGCAGTACGTGGCCGCGCTCGCCCCCGGCAGTCATCTGATCCTGTCGCAGGTCACCCCCGATCTGAACCCCGCCGCGATCGACAGGGCCGCCGAGCACTTCCGGCGCAGCGGCACCCCCTTCCACCCCCGCTCGCTCCCCGAGTTCTCCCGCTTCTTCGAGGGCCTGGAGCTGCTCGGCCCCGGTGTGATCCCGGTGTCCGGCTGGCGTCCGGGGCCTCAGGACGTGGCGGCCCAGGCGGAGGGCATCGTGCCCGTGTACGCGGGGGTGGCCCGCAAGGTCTGACCCGTACGGGTGCGGTGAAGGGGTGCGCTCCCGCGCGCCGCCCTAGGTTCGTGATCAGGGACCAGGGCAACCAAGGGAGCGCCTGTGACCGACACGGAGATACCGCCCACCCCGCCCGCCGAGCCACCCCCGGAGCCGGGCGCGGCGCTGCTCAAGGCGGGCAGGTTCTTCCGGCCGGGCACGCCCGCGCCCGATCTGCACAGTGTCGCGCTGACCGGCGGGCGCGAGGCGGACGCCTTCTACCGGGACCGCTGGAGCCACGACAAGGTCGTGAACTCCACGCACGGCGTGAACTGCACCGGCTCCTGCCGCTGGAAGGTGTACGTCAAGGACGGCATCATCACCTGGGAGACCCAGCAGACCGACTATCCGAGCGTCGGCCCCGACCGCCCCGAGTACGAGCCCCGCGGCTGCCCTCGCGGCGCCGCCTTCTCCTGGTACACCTACTCCCCCACCCGGGTTCGCCACCCGTACGTCCGCGGGGTCCTCCTGGAGATGTACCGGGAGGCGAAGGAGCGCCTGCGGGATCCCGTCCTGGCCTGGGCGGACCTCCAGAGCGACCCCGAGCGCCGCCGCCGCTACCAGCGGGCACGCGGCAAGGGCGGCCTGGTGCGGGCGAGTTGGGACGAGGCGGTCGAGCTGGTCGCGGCGGCCCACGTGCACACCATCAGGACGTACGGCCCCGACCGCATCGCCGGTTTCTCCCCCATCCCCGCGATGTCGATGGTGTCGCACGCGGCGGGCGCGCGCTTCCACTCCCTGATCGGCGCCCCCATGCTGTCCTTCTACGACTGGTACGCCGATCTGCCGGTCGCCTCCCCGCAGGTCTTCGGCGACCAGACCGACGTCCCGGAGTCGGGCGACTGGTGGGACGCCGCGTATCTGATGATGTGGGGCTCGAACGTCCCCGTCACCCGCACCCCGGACGCCCACTGGATGGCGGAGGCCCGATACCGGGGCCAGAAGGTCGTGGTCGTCGCCCCCGACTACGCCGACAACGCCAAGTTCGCCGACGAGTGGCTGCACCCGCACCCCGGGACGGACGGCGCGCTGGCCCTCGCGATGGGCCACGTGATCCTCAAGGAGTTCTTCGTCGACCGCGAGACACCGTTCTTCGCGGACTACGTACGGCAGTTCACCGACCTGCCCTTCCTGGTCACCCTGGAGGAACGGGACGGCGCCCACGTCCCGGCGAAGTTCCTGCGCGCCTCGGACCTGGGTCAGGAGGGCGGGAGCGCCGAGTGGAAGACGGTCGTGCTCGACGAGGCGTCGGGCCGCGCGGTCGCCCCGAACGGCTCGCTCGGCTTTCGCTGGTCCGAGTCGGGCCGGGGTCAGTGGAACCTCGAACTCGGTGACATACGGCCGCAGTTGAGCCTTCACGGCAGTGAGGTCGCCGTGGGTGTCGAGGTGCTGCTGCCGCGCTTCGACACCGAGGGCGGGGCGCACGGGCAGGGGCGCGGGGACGTCGTCCGGCGTGGCGTCCCGGCGACGAAGCTCGGCGGCGCGAACGGCCCGCTGGTGACGACGGTCTTCGATCTGCTGCTCGCCCAGTACGGGGTGGGGCGGCAGGGGCTGCCGGGCCGCTGGCCGGCGTCGTACGAGGATGCGGACGCGCCCGGCACGCCCGGCTGGCAGCAGGCCCACACCTCCGTCCCGGCGGCCAAGTGCATACGGATCGCACGGGAGTTCGCGCGGACGGCCGAGCGCTCGAAGGGCCGCTGCATGATCCTGATGGGTGCCGGCACCAACCACTGGTTCCACTCCGAGACCATCTACCGCTCCTTCCTCGCCCTGCTCCAGCTCACCGGCTGCCAGGGCCGCAACGGCGGCGGCTGGGCGCACTACGTGGGCCAGGAGAAGTGCCGTCCGGTGACCGGCTGGGCGACGCTCGCGGCGGCGTCGGACTGGTCTCGGCCGCCACGGCAGATGATCGGCACGGCGTACTGGTTCCTCAACACCGACCAGTGGCGCTACGACCGCTTCACGGCCGACGTGCTGGCCTCGCCGCTCGGCACGGGCCGCTTCCGGGGGATGACGGGCGCGGACTGTCTGGCGCTGTCGGCGCGGGTGGGGTGGATGCCGTCGTACCCGACGTTCGACCGCAACCCGCTGGAGCTGGGCGAGACGTTCGGCGATCCGGTGTCGAGGGTGGTGGCCGAACTGCGGGCGGGCACCCTGAAGTTCGCCTGCGAGGACCCGGACGCGCCGGAGAACTGGCCGCGGGTGCTGACGCTGTGGCGGGCCAACCTGCTCGGCTCGTCGGCGAAGGGCGCCGAGTACTTCACCCGGCACCTGCTGGGCACACACTCGTCCCTCCAGGCCGAGGAGGCCCCCGAGGACGTCCGGCCCAAGGACGTGACCTGGCACGACGAGGCGCCCGAGGGCAAGCTCGACCTGCTGCTGTCGCTGGACTTCCGGCAGACGTCGTCCACTCTGCTGTCGGACGTCGTACTGCCCGCCGCGACCTGGTACGAGAAGCACGACCTGTCCAGCACGGACATGCATCCCTACGTCCGCTCCTTCACCCCGGCAGTGGATCCGCCGTGGCAGGCGCGCACCGACTTCGACACGTTCAAGGCGCTGGCCGAGCGGCTGAGTGAACTCGCCGTCGACCATCTGGGGGTGCGCAAGGACCTGGTGGCGACCCCGCTCCAGCACGACACCCCGGGCGAGATCGCCCAGCCGGGCGGGGTCGTCCTGGACTGGCGGCGCGGGGAGTGCGATCCGGTGCCCGGGAGGACGATGCCTCAACTGACCGTCGTGGAGCGGGACTACACGGCGATCGGTGCCAATTTCGCCGCGCTGGGGCCGCTGGTCGAGCAGCTCGGCCTGCCCGCGAAGGGAATCACGCTCAAGCCGGACGAGGAGGTCGAGGATCTCCGGCACCTGAACGGCGTCACCCCCGACGGCCGCCCCTCCCTCGACACGGCCGTGAAGGCCGCGAACACCATCCTCGCCCTCTCCGGCACCACCAACGGCCGCCTCGCCACCCAGGGCTTCCGCACGCTTCAGGCCCACACCGGGCAGGAGATGGCGCATCTCGCGGCCGAGCACGAGGGCAGGCGGGTCACGTATGCGGACACGCAGGCCGCGCCCGTGCCGGTGATCACGTCGCCGGAGTGGTCGGGCAGCGAGTCGGGCGGGCGGCGCTACACCGCGTTCATCCTCAACACCGAGCATCTCAAGCCCTGGCACACGCTCACCGGCCGCCAGCACTTCTTCCTGGACCACGACTGGATCCACGAGCTCGGCGAGGCGCTCCCCGTGTACCGGCCGCCGCTGGACATGAACCAGCTGTTCGGCGAGCAGCGCCTGGGCCCGGACGGGCAGCGGGAGGTGACGGTCCGCTATCTCACCCCGCACAACAAGTGGTCCATCCACTCCGAGTACCAGGACAACCTCTTCATGCTGGCCCTCTCCCGCGGCGGCCAGAACATCTGGATGTCCCCGCAGGACGCCGAAGCGATCGGCGTCGTCGACAACGACTGGGTGGAGGCGGTCAACCGCAACGGAGTGGTCGTCGCCCGGGCCGTCGTCTCGCACCGGATGCCGGCCGGCACCGTCTACATGCACCACGCGCAGGAACGCACGGTCGCCGTCCCGAAGTCCGAGACCACCGGCAGGCGCGGCGGCATCCACAACTCACTCACCCGGCTGATCCTCAAACCGTCCCATCTCGTCGGCGGCTACGCCCAGCTCTCCTGGGCGTTCAACTACCTGGGCCCGACGGGCAACCAGCGCGACGAGGTGACGGTGATCCGCCGCCGCAGCCAGGAGGTCGAGTACTGATGCGCCCGATGGCCCAGATCGCGATGGTCATGAACCTCGACAAGTGCATCGGCTGCCACACCTGCTCGGTCACCTGCAAGCAGGCGTGGACCAACCGTCGGGGCATGGAGTACGTCTGGTTCAACAACGTCGAGACCCGCCCCGGCCAGGGCTATCCACGCCGCTACGAGGACCAGGAGCGCTGGCGCGGCGGCTGGGAGCTGAACCGGCGCGGCGCGCTGAAGCTCAAGGCGGGCGGCCGGATCCGCAAGCTGGCCGGGATCTTCTCCAACCCCGAACTCCCCGAGATCAAGGACTACTACGAGCCCTGGACGTACGACTACAAGAACCTCACGGACGCTCCGCTCGGCGACGACTACCCGGTGGCGCAGCCGATCTCGCAGCTCGACGGCAAGCCGATGAAGATCGAGTGGTCGTCGAACTGGGACGACAACCTCGCCGGCGCGCCCGCCCACGGCGACTTCGACCCGATGGTGGAGCAGGCGCGCAGACAGGCCTCGGACAAGGTGCGGTTCGAGTTCGAGCAGACCTTCATGTTCTATCTGCCGCGCATCTGCGAGCACTGCCTCAACCCGTCCTGCGTGGCGTCCTGTCCGTCGGGCGCGATGTACAAGCGGGCGGAGGACGGCATCGTCCTCGTCGACCAGGACCGGTGCCGGGGCTGGCGGATGTGCGTGACGGGATGCCCGTACAAGAAGGTGTACTTCAACCACCGCACCGGCAAGGCGGAGAAGTGCACGCTGTGCTATCCGCGGATCGAGGTCGGTCTGCCCACGGTCTGCTCGGAGACCTGCGTGGGCCGGCTGCGCTATCTCGGGGTCGTGCTCTACGACGCCGACAGGGTCACGGCCGCCGCGTCCGTGCGCAGCGAACGGGACCTGTACGAGGCGCAGTTGGGGGTGTTCCTCGACCCCGAGGACCGTGCCGTGCAGCGGGCGGCCGACGAGGCGGGGATCCCGTACGACTGGGTGGAGGCGGCCCGCCGCTCGCCCGTGCACGCGCTGATCAGCAAGTACCGGGTGGCGCTCCCGCTGCACCCGGAGTACCGGACGATGCCCATGGTCTGGTACATCCCGCCGCTGTCCCCGGTGGTGGACGCGCTGAGCGAGACCGGGCACGACGGCGAGGACGCCGGGAACCTGTTCGGGGCGATCGACAGCCTGCGCATTCCGCTGGAGTACCTGGCGGAGATGTTCACGGCAGGTGAGATCGGCCCGGTCCGGGCCTCGCTGGAGAAGCTGGCGGCGATGCGCTCCCACATGCGGGCGATCAACCTGGGCGAGGAGCCGGATCCCTCGGTGCCGGACGCCGTGGGTATGGAGGCGCGGGAGATCGAGGAGATGTACCGGCTGCTGGCCGTCGCCAAGTACGAGGACCGGTACGTGATTCCGACGGCGGCCGTCGCGGACGCCCGGCGCCTGGAGGAGTCGGCGCTGCCCGAGGGGTGCAGCCTCGACTACGACGGCGGGCCCGGGATGGGCGGGGACGGGCCCTTCGGCCAGGACTCGGGCCGCAAGCTGCTGCCGCTCGTCCCGGTGGAGAACTTCCACCTCCTGCGCCGCCGCCAGACCGCGGACGACGCGGCCGACACCACCCCCACAGCCGATCCCACAGCCGACCGCGAGGAGGCCTGATGCCGTCCTTCGAGGTGTTCTACCAGGCGGCCGCGCTCTGCCTGACCTACCCCGACGAGGATTTCCGCGCCCGTCTGCCGCTGCTGCGCGAGGCGGCCCCGCAGCTGCGGGAGTTCACCGACCACGCGGCCGTGACGCCGCCCGGCGAACTGGCCGCGCACTACGTCGAGGTCTTCGACCTCGAGAACCGCCACAGCCTCTACCTGAGCTGGTGGCGTGACGGGGACACCCGGCGGCGCGGCATGTCGCTGGTCCGCTTCAAGGGCCTCTACCGCGCCCACGGCCTGGAGTTCACCGGCGAGGAGCTGCCCGACTTCCTGCCCGCGGTCCTGGAGTTCGCGGCCCGCACCGGCAACACCGACCTCCTGCTGGAGCACCGGGACTGCCTGGACCAACTCCGCACCCGGCTCACCGACTTCGGCACACCGTACGCGTCCGTCCTGGCCGCCGTGTGCGCCACCCTGCCGACCGCACAGACGGGGACGCGCCCATGACCACACTGCTCTGGGGCGTCCTGCCCTACGTCACCTTCGCCCTGCTCGTCGCCGGCCTGTTCTGGCGGCACCGCTACGACCGCTTCGGCTGGACCACCCGCTCGTCCCAGATGTACGAGTCGAGGCTCCTGAACACCGCCTCGCCCGCCTTCCACTACGGCATCCTCTTCGTGCTGGTCGGCCACGTCGCCGGGCTGTTCATCCCCGAGTCCTGGACGGACGCCGTCGGCGTGAGCGAGCACACCTACCACCTGTTCTCCCTGTACGGCGGTACGGCGGCCGGCCTCGTCACGGTCGGCGGGATCGCGCTGCTGGTCTACCGCCGCCGCACCCGGGCACCGGTGTTCCGGGCGACCACCGCCAACGACAAGGTGATGTATCTGGTGATGGTCGCGGCGATCGTGATGGGCATGGTCGCCAAACTGACCCATGCCTCCGGCGACGGCTACGACTACCGCCAGTCCATCGCTCCTTGGGCCCGCAGTCTGTTCACCCTCACCCCGGACACCGGTCTGATGGCGGGCGTCCCCGTCCTGTACCAGATCCACGCGGTGGTCGGCATGGCACTGATCGCGCTGGTGCCGTACACCCGGCTGGTGCACATGTTCAGCGCGCCGGTGCAGTACCTGTTCCGGCCGTACGTGGTGTACCGCAGCCGGGACCCCAGGCAGTTGGGACCCCGACCGGAGCGGCGGGGCTGGGAGAAGACGGATGCGTGATCGCTCCGCTGGGGATGCCGCGATGTGCCGGGCCTCGTCTGCGGCGCCATCGTGGCTGGTCGCGCAGTTCCCCGCGCCCCTTCAAGGCCTGATCTGCTCAGGCCGCCCCGCCCTTCGTATCCCGGTCCTCGTCGACGATCTCGGCGTCCACCACACCGTCGTCGTCCTGCGGTGCGGCCCGTTCCGAGCCGGTGGCATCGGCGTCGGTCGGTGACTGCTGGGTCTGGGCGTACATCGCCTGTCCCATCTGCTGGCTCACCGTGGCGAGTTTCTCGATGCCGGTGCGCAGGGCGCTCGTCTCGGCGTTCTCTTCCAGGAGCCGCTTCAGTTCGGCCGCCGCCGACTCGACCTCCGACCTGGTGTCCGCGGGGACCTTGTCCTCGTTGTCGCGGACGAACTTCTCGGTCTGGTAGACGAGTTGCTCGGCCTGGTTCCGCGTCTCGGCCGCCTCGCGGCGCTTGCGGTCCTCCTCGGCGTACTCCTCGGCGTCCCGCATCATGCGGTCGATGTCGTCCTTCGGGAGGGCCGAGCCGCCCGTCACCGTCATCTTCTGCTCGCGGCCGGTCGCCATGTCCTTCGCGGAGACGTGCATGATCCCGTTGGCGTCGATGTCGAAGGCCACCTCGATCTGCGGGACACCGCGCGGGGCGGGCGGCAGACCGGTGAGATCGAAGACGCCGAGCTTCTTGTTGTACGCCGCGATCTCGCGTTCGCCCTGGTAGACCTGGATGCCGACCGAGGGCTGGTTGTCGGTGGCCGTGGTGAAGATCTCCGAACGCCGGGTGGGGATGGTCGTGTTGCGTTCGATGAGCTTGGTCATGATGCCGCCCTTGGTCTCGATGCCGAGGGACAGCGGGGTGACGTCGAGCAGCAGGACGTCCTTGACGTCACCGCGGATGACGCCCGCCTGGAGAGCGGCGCCCACGGCCACGACCTCGTCGGGGTTGACGCCCTTGTGCGGGTCCTTGCCGGTGAGTTCCTTCACGAGGTCGGTGACGGCGGGCATGCGGGTGGAGCCGCCGACGAGGATGACGTGGTCGACGGCGGAGAGCTTGATGCCGGCGTCCTTGACCGCCTGGTGGAAGGGGGTCTTGCAGCGGTCGAGGAGATCGGCGGTGAGCTCCTGGAACTGGGCGCGGGTCAGCTTCTCGTCGAGGTGGAGGGGGCCCTCGGCGGAGGCGGTGATGTAGGGCAGGTTGATCGTCGTCTCGGACGAGGAGGACAGCTCGATCTTGGCCTTCTCGGCGCCCTCGCGCAGCCGCTGCACCGCCATCTTGTCGCCCGCGAGGTCGATGCCGTTCTGCCCCTTGAACTTCTTCACGAGGTGCTCGACGACCCGCTGGTCCCAGTCGTCGCCGCCCAGATGCGTGTCACCGTTGGTGGCCTTGACCTCGATGACGCCGTCGCCGATCTCCAGCAGCGAGACGTCGAAGGTGCCGCCGCCGAGGTCGAAGACCAGCACCGTCTGCTCCTCGCCCCGGTCCAGGCCGTAGGCGAGGGCGGCGGCGGTGGGCTCGTTGATGATCCGCAGGACCTTCAGGCCCGCGATCTCCCCGGCCTCCTTCGTAGCCTGCCGCTGGGAGTCGTCGAAGTAGGCCGGGACGGTGATCACCGCGTCGGTGACGTCCTCGCCCAGATAGGACTCGGCGTCCCGCTTCAGCTTCTGAAGCACCCGGGCGGACAGCTCCTGCGCCCGGTAGCGGGTGCCGTCGATGTCGCCCTGGTCCGGGAAGCGCCAGCTCCCGTCGCCCATGTGCCGCTTCACCGATCGGGCGGTGCGCTCGATGTTCGTCACCGCCTGCCGTTTGGCCACCTCCCCCACGAGCACCTCGCCGTTCTTGGCGAAGGCCACGACCGACGGTGTGGTCCTGGCCCCCTCCGCGTTGGCGACGACCGTGGGTTCGCCGCCCTCCAGAACGGCGACCACCGAGTTCGTGGTCCCGAGATCGATCCCGACCGCGCGTGCCATCGCCGTCCCCTTCCGCCAGGGCACCCTTTGAACTCCAGCACAAAACTTGAGTGGGTTCTTGTCAATGGGACGGGTGACCGGTGGGAGGGGTGCCAAACGGGAGCTGAGCGCTCGCTCAGCGTGGGCGAACGGTTACGCCAGCTTCGCGGACAGCGTGATCGTCGTGCCCGTCAGCGCCTGACTGACCGGGCAGTTCTTCTTGGCGTCCTCCGCCGCCGCGACGAACGCGTCGTTGTCGATACCGGGCACCGTCCCCTCGACGGTGAGGTGGATCCCGGTGATGCCCTCCCCCGGCTGGAAACTCACGTCGGCCGAGGTGACGAGCTTGGTGGGCGGCGTCCCGGCTCCCGCCAGGGCGTGCGAGAGCGCCATGGAGAAGCAGCTGGAGTGCGCGGCGGCGATCAGTTCCTCGGGGCTGGTCTTGCCGTTCGCCTCCTGGGACCGCGAGGCCCACGTGACCGGCTGCGCGGCGATGGCACCGGATGAGTCGAAGTTGACGACACCGTTGCCCTCGAGCAGGTTGCCTTCCCAGACGGTGTGTGCGGAGCGCGTGGTAGCCACGGTTCTTCCTTTCGCGTGGGGGCCCGTTTCCTGGGTCCGTGCCCCCATCCGATCACACTCCGGCTCACTGCACCCGGAAGACCGGCCCACGGGAGGTGAACGGCGGGCGACGGCCCCGCGGAATCGGCTGCCCGCACAGCAGGGGCTCGCCTCTTTGCGCCTGAACCGGCGCCGCTCTCGACTTCTTGCACGCCCCCCGCTGACAACCCCGGGGCTCAGGCGGCCCGTTCCTCCGGCTCCGCCGCCAAGGGCACCTGAGGGCCGTTCGATTCCCGCAGCCAGCGGCGCAGCACGCGGTGCACGTGCTCGGCGCCGACGAGGTCCTCGCCGTCGCCGACCGGCACGGAGAAGGCGAGCGGCGACAGCAGGAACGGCTTGCCCTGCGCCCCGCCCAGTCCGCCGTGCGAGCCGATCTGCTCCTCGAAGGCGAGCACCTCGCCGCCCTCGGCCGGGTCGTACGCGGAGTTGACCATGATGTCGGCGGCGTTCGGGAAGGAGTGCGTACGGCGCACGGCGTCGGCGGCGCCCGGCCCGAAGACCTTCAACGGCCCCGGATCCTCGTCCAGTCGGCCCAGCGGGATCTCGGCGCCGTACGCGCCGAGCACCAGACCGCCGTGCTCCTCGCTGCGGACGAGCAGGAAGCCGACGCCGGGGTGGTTGGCGAGGGTGGTGAGCAGGGCCGGGTGGCGGGCGTCGATCTCCTCCCTGGTCATCCGGTGCGGCACGTCCGGGAAGGAGACCAGGCCGAGGTTGCCGGAGGCGAGCACGATCGGCTCCGAGCGACGGGACGGGCGACGCTGTTCACCGCCCTCCTCGACGGGCCGGCGCAGCGCGGCACGCACGGCCGCGCGGGCCTCCGCGCCGCTGTGGGTGCGCCGCGCCCTGCGCGACACGGCCAGCCCGCTGCCGGCCCGCACCAGGTCGCCGAGGCCAAGGCCGTACCGGGACCGGAAGGTCTCGCCGGGGCTCTGGCCGTGGTCCGAGAGCACGACGATCCGGTACGGCCGCGGCGCGTGCTCGGCGACGTTCTCGATCAACGCGAGGGACCGGTCGAGGCGGGCGAGGACCTTCTCGGCGTCGCGGCTGCCCGGACCGGAGTGGTGCGCCACCTCGTCGTACGCCACCAGGTCGGCGTAGACGGCGGTGCGGCCGGCGAGCATGTCGCCCATCACCGCGGCGACGACGACATCCCGTTCGACGACGGTCGCGAAGGCCCGGACGAACGGGTAGAGGCCGCCGCGGGAGACACGCGGGCGGACCTTGCGGGCGCGGGTGCGGGTGGACTGGCCGATCTCGCGGCCGACCTCGGCGACGAAGGACAGGGCGGTGCGTACGGCGTTGGCCGGGTCGGAGAAGTAGGCGAAGTAGCCCGCGCGGGAGCGGTTCTCACGGCCGCGCCGTCTGGTGGCGATGGACAGCACGAGGGCCTGCTCGCCGGCGCCGCCGCTGAAGAGGTTGCCGCGGCTGGCGCCGTCGGCGGCAAGGAGTCCGCCGTCGCCGGTGCGGTCGATGGCGCGGCGCTGGAGTTCGGCGGCGTTGGCGGGGCGGTTGCAGACCATCACCTCGCGGCCGGCTTTCTCGTACCAGCGGAAGGCGGGAACGTCTTGGTTGCTGCCGTGCAGGATGCCGAGCTGGCTGGCGCCGGTCTGGCTGGACCAGTCGGTGCGCCAGGGGGTGAGCCGGTGGGTGGGGCGGGCGGGTCGGCCGAGGCCGGCGGGGTCTTGGGCTCCCTCTCCCAGCCAGCGGGCGACGGTGGGCATCAGGTCCTTGCCGACGGCGGCGAGGAGGACGTCGTGGCCGACGCCGTCGAGCTGTACGAAGACGGTGCCGGGGCTGGACGGGCCGGGTGGCAGGGCTCTGCGGCGGCGGTCGGCGAGGCGGTACAGCCGGCGTCGGTAGGCGTCGTCGTCCCGTACGGCCAGGGCGGCGCCGGTGGCCGAGGCGACGGCGGACATCACGGCGGCGACGATGACGGCGGTCTCGGGGGCGGCCTCGCTGTCACCGGAGGGGACGAGGCGCAGGGCGACGATGAGCAGGGAGCCGTTGAGGAAGAACACCAGCAGGCCGAGCACCAGGGCGGGCACGAGGAGCAGGAGCCGTACGAGAAGGGGCCAGACGAGGGCGGACAGCAGGCCGAAGGCGCCGGCGCCGAGGGCCGCGGTCATGGCGATGCTGGTGGCGCTGTCGCCGTCGGCGGACTGGAGCTGGAAGTCGGGGAGGACGCCGGCGAGCACGAGCATGGTGACAGTGGAGACCGCCCACACGGTGACGCTCCGCCCTACCTGACTGGCGACGCGTCGCCAACGCCCATCACGCACAGCCCACCTCCCGGTCCCCATTCTCCCGCCCCCGCCGCCCCTACCCGTCCCGTCCCTGGGGGCCGCGCCCCCAGACCCCCGCTGTCGGCCCTCCGGGCCTCGTCCTCAAACGCCGGACAGGCTGAAATGCGCCCTAAGGGGCGCGGGGCTGTATCGACATGCGGCTCCGCCGCGTGGGCGCGACCTGCCACAACGGCGCCGCGTCGTTCAACGGCCGTCGTAACCCGCCGTCGGCATCGAGAGTCTTCGGTGCACCCGGGCCTTCATCTGCGCGTCGTACAAGGGCTCGGCGCGCCCCACGATCTCCACCCGCACCCCCCGCCGCGCGCACTGCGCGGTGAACTCCTCGACGCAGGACAGCGCGCTCTCCAGCACTCTTCGGCTGGGTGCCACGAACAGGTCGAGGCCGGGGCGGACGCCCTCCCACAGGACGGTGTGGTCCGCGCGCAGCCGGCGTACGAGCAGCTCGCGCGCGACGACGTACCCGTGTTCGGCGGCCCAGCGCGCGCACATCGCGTGCTGGCTGCGGGAGTCCACCAGGAAGGGGTCGGCGTCCAGCTGTTCGAGCGGCGTAAGACTGGCGATCGCCGTCACGCGCACTACGGATGACCCCATGGCGTCCCCCTCACCTCCGGGTTTCGCCGCCGACCCTACTCCAGCCCGTACGCTTCGGGGAGTCGCGCGAAGGAGGCAAAGAAGGTGGCCGTGGAGATCACGTGGTGGGGTCACGCCACCTGCACGGTCGAGGATTCGAACGTGCGCGTCCTGACAGACCCCTTGTTCGCACGCCGGCTCGCACACCTGCGCCGCCGCCGGGGCGCACTGCCGCCGCCCGGCGCCTGGCGCGCGGACGTCGCCGTGGTCTCCCACCTGCACGCCGACCATCTGCATGTTCCGTCCCTGGCCAGACTGGGGCAGGGCACCCGCCTGCTCGTGCCCCGGGGCGCACTCCGTGCGGTACCGGGTCTGCGCCGGCTCGCGCATCTCCAGGTGAGCGAGATGACGCCGGGGGACGTGACGACGGTCGGCGCTCTGGCCGTACGGGCCGTGCCCGCGCGGCACGACGGACGGCGGCTGCCGGTCGGCCCGCGTCGCTCGCCCGCCCTCGGCTATGTCATCGAGGGCGAGGCAAGGACGTACTTCGCCGGGGACACCGGGCTGTTCGACGCGATGGCGAAGGAGGTCGGTCCGGTCGACGTGGCGTTGCTGCCGGTCGGCGGCTGGGGACCGTATCTCGGGGAGGGCCATCTGGACGCGGGACGGGCGGCCGAGGCACTGGCCCGGCTCGCGCCGCGCAGTGCGGTGCCGGTGCATTACGGCACGTACTGGCCGATCGGCATGGACGCCGTGCGCCCCCATGAATTCCATGCGCCCGGCGAGGAGTTCGTGCGACTCGCGGCGGCGCGTGCCCCCGGCGTTTCGGTGCACCGGCTCGCGCACGGGGAGCGCGTGCGCCCGGAGGTGACCAGGTGACGGTGCTGGCCGCCACCACGACGGTGGTGCCGACCGCGTCGACTCAGCAGGCGATCGGCTATCCGTCCCTGTTCCTGCTGGTGCTGATCGGGGCGCTGGTGCCGGTGGTCCCGACGGGTGCGCTGGTGAGTTCGGCGGCGGTGGTGGCGTTTCACCAGACGGCACCGTTCTCGCTGGCGCTGGTGTTCGTGACGGCGTCGACGGCCGCGTTCCTGGGCGATGCGACGTTGTACTGGCTCGGGCGGCGTGGGATGGGCTCGAAGAACGGGTCGCGCTGGCTGGAGGCGATCCGGTCGCGGGCGCCGGAGGAGCGGCTTGCGCGGGCGCAGGAGAAGCTCGCCGCGCATGGGGTGGCCGTGCTGGTGTTGTCGCGGCTGGTGCCGGCGGGGCGGTTGCCGGTGATGTTGGCGTGTCTGCTGGCGAAGTGGCCCATGCGGAGGTTCGCCCGCGGCAACTTGCCGGCCTGCCTGGCTTGGGCTGTGACGTACCAGTTGATCGGGATTCTTGGGGGGTCGTTGTTCAGTGAGCCGTGGGAGGGGGTTGTGGCGGCGGTTGCGTTGACGTTGGTGATCAGCGTGGCGCCGAGTGTGTGGCGGCGGGTTCGATCTGCCGGGTGATGTTTCGTTGCGGGGTGCGGGCTTCGTTGTGGCTGGTCGCGCCCACGCGGCGGAGCCGCATATCGATACAGCCCCGCGCCCCTGGGGCGTGCCCCTTACCCGGCGATTTCAAGCACCCGTGAGGCACCAACCGGCATGTCCCACAGGTCCTCCCGGTCCAGTCCCGCCTTCTCCCACGCCACCCGCACCCGCGTGAGCGGTTCCAGGACCGGCTCCGCCGACAACACAAACGTGGCCCAGTGCATCGGCGCCATTCGCCGCGCGCCGAGATCCTGGGCCGCTCGGACCGCCTCCTCCGGGTCGCAGTGGACGTCGCTGAGCCACCAGCGGGGGTCGTAGGCGCCGATGGGGAGCAGGGCGAGGTCGATACCGGGGTAGCGCTCGCCGATGCGGGTGAACCAGTGGCCGTAGCCGGTGTCGCCCGCGAAGTGGACGCGCTGTCCGTCGGGGGCGGTGAGGACCCAGCCGCCCCACAGGCTGCGGCAGGTGTCGGTGAGGGTGCGCTTGGACCAGTGGTGGGCGGGGACGAAGTCGAAGCGGACGCCGGACAGTTCGGCCGCCTCCCACCAGTCCAGCTCGGTGACCTGGGTGAAGCGGCGGCGACGGAACCATGGGGCGAGGCCGGCCGGTACGAACACGGGGGTATGGCGCGGGAGTCGGCGCAGCGTCGGGGCGTCCAGGTGGTCGTAGTGGTTGTGGCTGATGACGACCGCGTCGACGCGCGGCAGGGTGCTCCAGGCGATGCCGACGGGGGTGATGCGAGCCGGGGTGCCGAGGATGCGGCGGGACCAGACGGGGTCGGTGAGGACGGTCAGTCCGCCGATCTGCACGACCCAACTGGCGTGCCCCGCCCAGGAGACGGCGACCGTGCGGGCGTCCGCGCGGGGTACCGGGCCCGGCTCGAAGGGCAGGCGCGGGATGTCCGCGAGGCCCTCCGGGCCGGGCCGTACGGAACCCTCGCGGGCGAAGCGGGCGAGGGTCTTGAAGCCGGGCAGCGGGGCGGTCAGACGGTCGTGGAAGGTCCGCGGCCACACCCGGCGTTCGCCCAGTGGGCGAGGTGCGGCGAGCGGGGGAAACGGGGGCGCAGGCGCGAAGCGGGACGGGGCCGGCGGCGCGTCGGCTTCCCGGGTGGGCGTACGCGGCGTGGTCGACGTGGCTGACTCGGACTGCTGCGTCATCGAGGAGGCTCCCATCGCTGAGCTTCGTCACGGAGGTCGTCGAAGACCGACTTCAAGTGGATCAACGCGCGGTGCACGTGCGGCAGTTCCAACGGCGAGGGTGAAGTGACGCATTCCGCGCGTTCCTCCTCGGTGCCGGCCAGCAGCGCTCCGGTGGACAGCCGCACGCGCAGCGCGCCGAGGTCGTCGCCGAAGCGGTGCCCGCCGGGCGCGGGCATGCCGAGCCGGGCGGCGAGGAAGTCCTCCAGGTCCTGTGCGTCCCCCACGTCGTGCGCGGACAGTCCGGCGCGCAGCGGGCCGAGGTCGACGTACAGGTGCCGCCCGGCCTGCGGGGGCCGCGCCACCGCGCCCGCCCTCACGGCGGCGGTGTGCGCGGCGGCGGCCACGCGCGCGTGCAGCCGTACGGCGGCCGCGATCCGCGCGGTGACCGGCTCGGGCTCCTCCAGGGCGTACCGGGCCGCGATGGCGACCGGGCCGGCGATCCGGGCGCCGAGCGCGGTGAGCACGTCGAGCACGCGCGCGTGGAGGCCGTTCCCGGCGTCGTGGGCGGGGAACCGGGCGACCGCGGCCGGCCAGCCGGGCGGCAGGTGGGCGCCGGACAGGTCGGTGACAACGGTGACCTGGTCGGGCAGCATCTCGGCGGGGCTGAGCAGCACGGTGTCGTGCGGGGCGTGCACGGTGTCGCGCCAGGTCTCGTCGCTGACCAGGTGCAGTCCCTCGTCGGTGGCGGCCTCCAGCGTCTCGTGCAGTGCCTCGGGCGGGGTCACGGTGGCGGTGGGGTCGTCGGCGACGGACAGCACCAGCAGCCGCGGGTCACCGCCCTCGTCCCGGACTCGGCGAACGGTCTCCAGTAGGGCGTACGGGTCCGGGACACCGCCGCTCTCGGCCGGTGTCGCCACATGGAAGACGGGTCTGCCCAACAGGCGTGCGTACGGCGCCCACCACGCCGCGCAGGGCCGTGGCACCAGGACGTCGCCGCCGAGCGCGGCGGTGAGCGCGAGCAGCAGGGCGGGCGCCCCGGGAGCGGCCACCACCTGCTCGGGCTCGGTCGGCAGGCCACGCCGGTCCCAGTAGCCGCACGCGGCCTCACGGAGTCCGTGGCCGCCTCCGATCGGCTCGCTCTCGGATCGGCCGGCCGCGGCGGCGAGCACGGCGGCCAGTTCGGGCAGCACGGGAAGCCCGTCGCCCGGCAGCGGTGGACCGTAGCGGACGGGGCCGTGGCCTTCGGGGTCCGTCGGTCGCATCCGTGCCTCCGCGCTGTGCCTGGTGCCTCAGTGAGTACCCATCGTGCCGCCCCCCATGGGCGCCCGCAGGGGTTTGCGCCCCTCACAGCGTCGGCGTGCGTCACACCTGAGCGGTGGGCGTCTTGCGGCGCAGCCGGTACACCGCGCCGCCGGCCGCGCCCGCGATCAGGACGCCGCCGGCGACCAGGGCAGGTACGGAGTCGGTGAAGGTGCCTCCCGAGCCGGCCCGCACGCCGTGGTGGGTCGCCTCGTCGGCGCAGTCCGCCTTGGCCTTGCCGGGTTCGCCCTTGCCCGGTCCGGTCATGCCCGGTTCGGTCATGTCCGAACCGGGGTCGGCGCAGTGCTGACCGCCGCCGTCCGTGCCACCGATGCCGCCCTCCCAGCCACCCTGCCCGCTCTCCATGCCGCCCTGGTCACTCTCCATACCGCCCTGGCCCCCCTCGATGCCACCGTGGCCGCCGTCCGAGCCGCCCGTGCCTCCGCCCATGCCGCCCTCTTCGTCGCCGTCCTTGCCTGCGTCCTTGCCGCCGTCCTTGCCTGCGTCCTTTCCGCCCGTCCCGCCTCCGCTGTCGAGGGCCACCGTGAACGTCGCGCTCCACGGCTTGCCCTCCCCTCCGGCCGCCGCGGGGCAGGTGCCGTCCACCGTCCAGGCGGAGTCCGGTCCGGCCGCGTCGGGGTCGCCCTCGAAGTTCTCGGCCGGGGGGATGCGGGCGGTGCCGCTGTAGGCGGGGCCGGCGTTCTTCTCGTCGTTGCCGGAGACCCGCTTCAGCTCGACGGTGCCTTCTTCGAACGCCTGCGAGGTGGCGTCGAGGGTGGCGGGCGCGGAGCCGTCGGCAGCGTCGCAGGAGACCGAGACGGTGACGCTGCCGCCCGGGGATACGCTGCCGGGGCTGACCTCGGCGGCCGGTTCCGCGAAGACGGCCGAGGCGGCGAAGCCCAGGACGACACCGGCCAGGGCGGCGACGGACAGGGCGCGGGCTCTGCGGCGCATGGGGTGGGCTCCTTCGGCCGACGGCTGCGGGGGTACGGCGGTCGTGCCCCCGCAGCCATGACAGCCCGCCCGGCGTCCGGGCGCGCGCGGCCGGGCACCATTCGCGGGACGGGGACGCCCGAGCGGGTGACATCCCCGGGCTCTTCCCCCTGCCCCCGTCCCGTCAGTTCAGCAGCGCCGCCAGGTCGCGCTCCAGCCCGCGCCCACGCCTGCTGACCACTCCGGCGGCGACGTCCGACAGCTTGCGGTTGGTGGCCTGGGAGATGCGGCGCAGCACGCCGAAGGCGGCGTCGGCGTCACAGCCGAGGACGTGCATGACGATGCCGCTCGCCTGGTCGACGACGGGCCGGGAGCGCAGCGCGGTGCCGAGATGGTCGAGCTCGGTGAGCGCGGCGCGGTAGGAGCGGTCGCGGACCAGGCAGCCGGCGGCGAAGTCGCCGAGGGCGCGCGCGGGTCCGTGGGCGGCGTCCTCCAGGGCGCCCGGCCGGAAGCTGTAGAGGCTGAGCGTCACCGTGAGCCCGGAGCGGCGGAACGGGAGCGTGACGCTGGAGCGCACGCCCGAGTCGAGTGCCATGGCGCGGTACTCCGGCCAGCGCTCGTCGCGCAGCAGGTCGGCCGAGTCGACGGGCTCGCCGCGTTCCAGAGCGGCCGGGATGGGCCCGTCCCCGGAGCGGAGCTGTACGGCGACGAGTCCGGCGAGGTCGGGATGGGTGACGGCGGCGGGCCGCTCGGCTCCCGGCTCGGCGACCACGCTGCTCGCCCCGCAGCAGTCCGCGGTGCAGCGCACGGCCTGTTCGACCAGTTCGGACAACCTGCGCGCCGGAAGGGCCGCTTCGGCGGACTCGTGTACCCAGTGACCCACAGGGTGGTGAGCGGGCATCCTCAACTCCTCCTCTCACCCGGCGCGTTCCCGGACCCGCGCGGGGAAAACAGCGGAAGAACAGGCAGAACCGGTTGAGTCCCCGCCGCCCCGCGCCGCGTGGCCACCGGCTAGGTTCGTTCCCATGGCGAAGACCGACGAATTCGGTGAAGAGCTCGCGGATTTCGTGCGCCGCGTCGCGGAACTCAAGGCGGCGCGGTCCGTGACCGGAGGGGACCTGCCGACCGTACTGGACGCGGCCATCTTCGAACTCGACCATGTCGCCGACCAGTTGTGGCCGTGGTACGAGCGGCTGTCCTCGGCCGGACCGCCCCGTACGACGTCGGCCGACCGCCAGGAACAGCATCTGCTGCGCGCGGTGTTCCAGCGGTTTCCGCTGCCCGTGGCGCTGGTGGACCGGGAGGCGGTGGTGCGCCGGCTGAACTTCGCGGCGACGTCCTTCTCCGGGGTCCGGGCCGGCTATGCGACGGGCCGGCCGCTGACCGGGTTCCTCGCCCACGCCGACCGGGCCGCGTTCCGTTCCCAGGCGGCGGCGGTGGCCCGCGGCGAGGGCGACCGCAGCCTCACCGTGCACCTCCAGCAACGTCCTTCCGTGCCGGTCCACGCGACCCTGACCGCCGTACGCCCGAGCGGGGAGCCGCACACCACCGTGCTGGTGGTGCTCCAGCCGGACGACCTCCGCGCGCCCGCCTCCCCGGCCACGGCAGAGAACCCGACGACCCAGGTGCCCGATCTGACCGAGACCACCCGGCACGCGTCCCTGATGGACGTCCTGGACGAGATGACCGCGACCCTGCTGACCGCACCGCGCGGCGACCGTGACACGGTCGTCCGACAGGCGGCCGAGGTCCTCCACGGCCGCTTCGCCGACTGGGTGATCGCCGACACGGGCACGACCGGCCTCTCCCGTACGACGGTGCTGGCCCCCTCGGACGAGGAGGCGAGCGCCCTGGCGGCCCAGTCCCCGACCACGTGCCCCCTCGTCATGGAAACGGCACGCACCGGCTCTCCGTCCCTCCAGGTCCGGCCGGCGGACCCGCACGCCTTCGGCCAGGACCTCCAACGCGGCCCAGTCCTCGTACAGGCGGACGTCACGTCATTGCTGTGCGTACCGCTGACGATCGATGCTCGTGTACAGGGCGTGTTGACCTTGTTCAGATGCGGGGCCCGCCTGGCCTTTTCAATGGCAGAGGCACAGGCCATGGACATCATGTCCCGCCACATATCACTGGCGGCAACCGGGACGCCCTAAAGGGGCGCGGGGAACTGCGCGACAAGCCACATGCGGCCCGCCCCCGCAGACAACCCACACCCCCACGGCGCTACCCGGCCTCGAGAACCTGCTCCCGCACCCGACTACAGCACCGGCTGATCAGCCGGGACACATGCATCTGCGAGATCCCCAGCTGCTCCGCGATCCGGCTCTGCGTCATGTCCCCGAAGAACCGCATGTACAGAATCGCCCGCTCACGCTCCGGCAGGGCCGCCAGCCGGGGCGCGACCGCCTCACGGTCCACGACCGTGTCCAGCGCGGGATCGGCGGAGCCCAGCGCGTCGCTCAGCGAGTACCCGTCGTCACTGCCGGGCAACTCCGCGTCCAGCGACAGCGCGGTGAAGCTCTCCAACGCCTCCAGTCCGACCTTGACGTCGGCCTCGCTCATGTCCGCGTGCGCGGCGATCTCGGCGACCGTGGGCCGGCGGCCGGAGACGGTCTGGAGGTCCTGGACGGCGAACCGGACACGGTTGCGCAGGTCCTGGACCCGGCGCGGCACATGCAGGGTCCACATGTGGTCGCGGAAGTGCCGCTTGATCTCGCCGGTGATGGTGGGCACGGCGTAGCTCTCGAAGGCGTTGCCGCGCTCGGGGTCGTAGCGGTCGACTGCCTTGACCAGGCCGAGGGCGGCGACCTGACGCAGGTCGTCGAAGCTCTCGCCGCGGCTGCGGAACCGCCCGGCGAGGCGGTCGGCCATGGGCAGCCAGGCCTCGACGATCCTCTCGCGGAGGGTGTCGCGCTGCTGGCCCTCGGGCAGCGTGGCGAGCCTGCGGAAGTCCTCGGCGGTGTCGGGGGCGTCGTCGTGCGGGTGGTGCTTCGCGCTCACTGAGGTGGGCATGATGCGCCACAACTCCCTTGGTTGCGCTCTGGCTTGGACGGTCACCGTGGGAGTGCGGGCGCGCACCGGAGCCGGGCACACCCGTGGCGGGGGATCCCCGCTCCCACGGACGTGCCTCCGGTCCGAAGCACTGTTCCTTCGCCTGCCCCCGCCCCCCGCCCGCAAACACCCGTTCAGGTTTTCCACCGGCGCGCAGGGTCACTCGGAGCGGAGCCACGCAGTCCCCCACGGACCCAGGAGGTCCCGCATGAGCACCAAGGTCGCCGACCACGTCCTGCAACGCCTGCGCGAGTGGGATGTGGAGCATGTCTTCGGCTATCCCGGCGACGGCATCAACGGCCTGCTCGCCGCGTGGGGCCGGGCCGACAACCAGCCTCGTTTCATCCAGTCCCGGCACGAGGAGATGTCCGCGTTCCAGGCGGTCGGTTACGCCAAGTTCAGCGGCCGTCTCGGGGTGTGCGCGGCGACGTCCGGACCCGGCGCGATCCACCTCCTGAACGGCCTGTACGACGCCAAACTCGACCACGTCCCCGTGCTGGCGATCGTCGGCCAGACGCATCGCACCGCGATGGGCGGCTCGTACCAGCAGGAGGTCGACCTGCACACGCTCTTCAAGGACGTCGCCTCGGACTTCGTGGAGACGGTGACGGTCCCCGAGCAGCTGCCGAACGTCCTGGACCGGGCGATCCGCACCGCGTACGCGCGCCGCGCGCCCACGGCGATCATCATCCCGGGCGACGTCCAGGAGCTCGACTACTCGCCGCCCACGCACGAGTTCAAGATGGTCCCCTCCAGCCTGGACCGCAGCAGCTGGACGGCGGTTCCCTCGGACGACTCGGTCCGCAGGGCGGCCGAGATCCTCAACGCCGGTGACAAGGTGGCCATCCTGGTCGGCCAGGGCGCGTCCGGCGCGCGGGCCGATGTGGAGCGGATCGCCGAGCTGCTGGGTGCCGGCGTGGCCAAGGCGCTGCTCGGCAAGGACGCCCTGAGCGACGAACTTCCGTATGTCACCGGCTCGATCGGGCTGCTGGGCACGCGCCCGTCGTACGAGCTCATGCGGGACTGCGACACGCTGCTGACCATCGGATCGTCCTTCCCGTACACGCAGTTCCTGCCGGACTTCGACAAGGCGCGGGGCGTGCAGATCGACATCGATCCGCACATGGTCGGGATGCGCTATCCGTACGAGGTGAATCTCGTCGGCGACGCGAAGGCGACGCTGGAGCGGCTGATCCCGCTGATCAGGTCCGAGGAGCGGGGCCGCGAGTGGTACGACACGGTGTGCGACAACGTGACGCGCTGGCGTGAGGTCATGGAGCGGCGGGCGAACCTGTCGGCCGACCCCATCAACCCGGAGTACGTCGCCCGCACCCTGGACCCGCTGCTCCCCGAGAACGCGATCGTGTCCTCCGACTCGGGTTCGGCGGCGAACTGGTACGCCCGCCATCTGACGATGCGGCCCGGCATGCGCTCGTCGCTGTCCGGGACGCTGGCGACGATGGGCTGCGGTGTGCCGTACGCGATCGGTGCCAAGTTCGCCCATCCGGACCGCCCGGCCATCGCGCTGGTCGGCGACGGCGCGATGCAGATGAACGGCCTGGCGGAGCTGATCACGGCGGCGAAGTACAAGGACCTGTGGGAGGACCCGCGGCTGGTCGTGGCCGTGTGGAACAACCACGACCTCAACCAGGTCACCTGGGAGATGCGCGCCATGGAGGGCGCCCCGTCCTTCCTGCCGTCCCAGCAGCTCCCGGACGTGCAGTACGCCGCGTTCGCCCGCTCCCTCGGTCTGACCGGCATCCGCGTCGAGAAGCCCGAGGACGTCGAGGCGGGCTGGCGCGCGGGCCTGGAGGCGGACGGCCCGGCGGTGATCGAGTTCCTCACCGACCCCGCCGTACCGCCGATCCCGCCGCACGCCACCTGGGAGCAGATGGAGGCCACGGCCTCGTCGATCCTGAAGGGGGACGCGGATCGCGGGTCGATGGTCAGGCAGGGGTTCAAGGCGAAGATGCAGGAGTTCCTGCCGGGGCGGGACAAGAACAAGAGGGGCGATGTTGAACGGCACTGAAGAGTTCAGTTGCGCAAGAAACAGTTCAGTGGTCAGTTCAGTAGCGCGATGAACTGTTCAGTGCCGTACCCACGTAGGCCGGGCAGTTGCGCCGACATCACCGAGGCGAGACAGCTGGGACTGGCCCAGTTCCCGGCCGAGGGCCCGTTTTCTGGAGATCCTCGCGGATGCCGGTGGGGCACACGGCTCTGCCGCCGCCATCGCCCTGTGCCCGACACCCGAAGTCAAAAAGGGGGATCAGAGCCGCTTGCCGCGGCCACCGTCGGTTTCCGGGAACGGTCACCCGTCCCGAACGTCCCCTGTCGCTCATGGCCCGCAAGTACCGGTCCAAGGTCATCACCCCGGTCGGGCCCCGAAGGTGCCTCCGGTTTCACCACCGAGCGCCCCGGCAGGTAGCCCCTGGTCGCACGGTTCGGCGGTATTCCGCTGCGACGGCAGAGGACCGCTCCGATCATCGACAAGTCCACGACCGGAACGGCCCCCGGCGAATAGAGCTGGTCTCCAGACTCCTCGCCGGTCGCTGCGACATCTGCGGCTCGACGGACGGCATCACCGTCCACCACGCACGCAGCGTCGCAGACCTGTCCGAACACAGTCAGCCCCGCCCGGCATGAGTGACGGCGATGCTCGGGAATCGACGCAAGTCCCTCGTGACCTGCCAGTCCTGCCACGCCTCCATCCACGCCGACGGCTGACGGAGAAACACGAAGATCGCTGGAGAGCCGCCTGCGGTGAAAGCCGCACGGGCGGTTCGGGCCGGGGGCCACTTGAAAAGGAACCGCGCTCTGCGCGGACACCTCGCCGGTAGCCCACCGGTACTCCGCTGATGGGATTCGTCGACCACGGCCGGGGCGGGTCCGGGGAGCCGGTGGCCGAGCTGCTGCGGCCCGGGAACGCGGGCAGCAACATCACCGCCGACCACATCGAAGCAGCCCGCCCCGCCCTGTAGCAGCTGCCGAAGAAGTACCGACGCCGACAGCATCAGTGTGGGCCGACGCGTTCCTCCTGTTCCTCTGTGAGGTCGGGTCGTGGGAGCGGAGTTGAGGGCGGGACCGGGGACGGCCCGACCGTTGAGGTGATCCACCGGCGCCGTCACTCGAACTCCTGCACGACATTCCGGTCGTTGGGGTGATGCCACCCACCGCGTGTCCTGCTCACAGTGCCGAGATGGCCCGATCCCGGTCGGCCGGCGCTCGACGGGTGACGGCGGCGGTGGGGGCCGGCCGGTCGCCCGCGTGCACGACACCCGGGTGGCCTCGCTGTGGAGGAGGTCACGGTCACGGTGTTCGGAACCGCGTTCTCACACATCGACACACCGGCAGGCGCACTACGGCATGGTGCCCTTGCAGCTCGGGCATCGGACACGTCTTTCCCGACATCTTTCCCGCGTGGGCAGCTCCGAGCTCGACTGCATGCCGAAAGGGAGCGGTGTGGAGATGCGACTCAGGCAACTCCGGTGATCTTGAATGCAGCCCAGAACAGCGGGTTGTCGGCGGCCTGTTGGTCAAGGTGGCCTCGCCACTCGCAATCCGTCGCCGCGGCAGGGGCAGCGCAGGAGTGGACCGTCAGTGTCGTGCTGCACCGGGGCCGCGACCTGCCTGGTCGTAGCCCCCGGTGTCGGGTTTTTGCCGACGGCGTTTCAGCCGCCCGTACCGAGAAGAGGTGCGCCGGGATCCGGGATCTGGCGACCCTGGGCGTTGCCCTGCGTCGCGGTGCGCCGTCCCGAGCGACGGCGGTGCTGCATCATGACCTCGAGCAGGGCCTGCCGATCACGCCGCGTCAACTGCTCGATGATCCGCTCGTGCTCCTCGGTGCGCTGTATCCGCGCGTCGCTGGTCATCATCTCGGCGACGACGAACGGCTGCGCGAGCCGCCACAGACGTTCCAGCTCGTCGATCATGATTTTGAGCGGCGAGAGGGTGAAGATCGTGAAGTGGAACTGCCGGTTCAGGGCGAAGGTCTCGGTGGTGTCGTAGTCCCCGGCGATGGCCAGCATCCGGCCGTTGAGCGCTCGGAGCTGCCCAAGCACCTCGGCGTCCGGCCACTCGATCGTCTCGAGGACCTCGTTCTCGATGATTTCCAACAGCCGGGCCAACTGTGCCAGTTCGGCCGGACTGCGCTTGGCGACGAAGAACCCCCGATGCTTGAGATGCACCAGGACCCGCTGCTCGGCCAGGGCGTGCAGCGCCTCCCGCACCGGCACCCGGCTCACCCCGAGCGTCTCCGCGAGGTCTTCCTGGCGCAACTGCTCCCCCGGCCCGAGATCGCCGCTGCTGATCCTGCCGACGATCATGTCGATGACTCGGTCGACGGCCGCGCCGGGCCTCTTCTTCCGTGGGGTGTCGCCGATCTCGGCCATCGACTCTATCCCCAATCCGAATCCAAGTTCGCATGCAAAATCTCCCAGCAGGTTAACAGAGCGGCACCCCGAGCCCGGCGCGGGGCGACGACCATGCAGGCCCCCGCGAAGTCGGATGCCCGGGTGCTGCTACGCCACAAACCAAGATCACCTCACGACTTACGTCGGGTGCGGTAGTGGCCGGCCTGGGCTTGACGGGTAGGCGCCCGGCGGCGCCAGTGGAGGACGAGCCAGGCATGGCGCTGCGGGCAGAGGTGGGGGACTGCGCGAGATGCTCGCGAACGACGAGTTGGCACGACGCCGGTAGTAGAAGCTGGTCGACCGGCTTGAGTCACTGATGCAAGCCGTTCTGAAGGCGGAGGTCCGAGGGCTACTACGGCGTGCCGCGAGGGAGGCGGGACGGCGTCTCGGCTGGCTGGGGGCGGCGGACGGCGGTACGGCCGGTCCCGGAGCAGGGCTGTCGCAGACAAGGGCTCGGCGCCGCTCCGTATGGGGCGGCGCCGAGAACAGCGGCAACGAGGCTGGTGCGGTCGGACGGGGCAGTACGCGCTGGGGGGCTTACCGGCCCCGGTGCCGGCGGTTGGGTGGTGCGTGGGAGCCGGCAGGAGGGCTTGTCGCCGCGTCGTCGTTCGGCGGCCGCAGACGGCCACTTCGAGGCGGTTACCTCGATGTAGGTGGAGCCGATGACGTGGCGGTGGCCGTAGGTGCCGGTCACGGCGGCGCTGCCTTCGTAGCGGGGCCCGCCGGCCACCAGTTCCTGGTCCTCGGCGTCGACGGTGACGTTCAGGTTGGCGTGCTCGCCCGGGATGGTGACCTTCCAGCGCGTGGCGAGTGTGCCGGCGGAAGGCCGGGTGGCATCGAGCGTGGGGGGGGCGCGGATCGCGAGGGTGCGGGCCTCCTCGTCCTTTGAGGCACGGTCTGCCACCGGGCGAACGCGGGGGGATTGGCTGTGGCCGAGACCCTAGCCGCAGTACATCCCAAGAGGAACCCAAAATTGCAGGCAATGCACTCCGTAGTTGAACGTTACGTAAAGTAATAACATTGCAGGGGGTTTTGCATTCAATTTTTGCATGCAATTATCGATGGCGCCTGGGAGGACTCAGGCGACCCGCCGGTCCGACGGCAAGGAGGCCGCGTGACTGACAACTTGATTCGAGCCGCCGCTGCGGACGAGGAGACTCCCGTTCTCATCGTGGGCGGCGGCCCCGCAGGACTGACGACGGCCCTGGAGCTGGCCCGCCGCGGCGTGCACGGCATGGTCATCGACCGCCGTGACTTCACCACCCACTTCCCGCGGGCCCATCTACTCAACGTCCGCACCATGGAAACCTTTCACGACGTCGGCATCGCCGACCGGATCTACGCGGAGGGGCCCCCGGAGGACCAGTGGCACCGCGTGGCCTGGTACACGAGCCTGGCGGGGCCCACCCCGCTGCACGGCCGCCGAATCGGCTGCCTCCCCGCGTGGGGCGGTGGCGCCGACAGGGAACGCTACGCCGACGCCAGCCCCCGGCGGTTCGGCAACCTTCCCCAGCTCAGAGTGGACACGCTGCTCTGGGAACAGGCCCACAAGGCATGGCCCGGCGGGATCCGTCCTCGTACGGAGCTGATCGGCCTGGACGTCGACGACACCGGCGCCCTCGCGACGGTCCGCGACCTGGACGCCGACCGCACTTACCGCATCCGCGCCCGTTACGTGGTCGCGGCCGACGGCGGCCGTACCTGCGCGGGGCTCCTGGGCGTCCAGGTGTCCGGGCCGCGCGCCCTGCTCGACCTCGTGAGCGTGTTCTTCTCCGCAGACCTCAGCGAGTACGCCGACCCCGAGGCCCTGCTGACCTACCTGATCCAGCCGCAGGGCGAGGGCAACCCCGTAGGAGTCCTCCTCGCCCTGGGACCGGACCAGTGGGGTGCGCGCTCGCCGCAGTGGTCCATGGGGATGCACATGCACCCCGACGACCCGATCGGCCGCGACGCCGAGGCGCTGACCCAGCGGGTGCGCGACCTCATCGGACTGCCCGACCTGGAGATGCGGGTCCACGCGATCAGCCACTGGCAGTACGAGGGTGTGGTGGCCGACCGCTTCAGGATCGGTCCCGTGTTCCTCGCGGGCGACGCCGCACACCGGCACCCGCCGACCGGCGGGCTGGGCCTGAACACCGCGGTCGGCGACGCCACCAACCTGGGCTGGAAGCTGGCGGCGGTCCTCAAGGGCCAGGCGGGCGACGAACTGCTCGACAGCTACGAACCCGAGCGTCGGCAGATCGCCATCCGCAATGTCGAGCACTCTCTGCGCAACGCCGGACGCCACGGGCCGATCGGTTCGGCGATGGGCCTGCGCAAGGGCCTCTCGGTCGACGAGGGCTGGTCCGAGATCGCGGTCTGGGCGAGCGACACCGAGGAGGGCGCCCGGCGACGGGCCGCCGCGGACGCCGCCGTCGCCCACAACGCCGAGGACTACAGCCAGCTCAACATCGAGGCGGGCTTCACCTACCGGACCGGTGCGCTGGTCTCCGACGGGACCCCGCCGGCGGAGGACACGGCCACCGGCTTCACCTCCAATGCCCGACCGGGGCACCACGTCCCCCACGTCTGGCTGCGCGCAGCGGACGGCTGGACCGTATCCAGCTCGGACCTCGTCGCCGTAGAAGGGTTCACACTCTTCACCGACGGCGCCCCCGGCTGCCCGTGGCACGAGGCCGCCCGCACCGTCGCCTGGGCGACGGGACACCCGATCACCGTCGTCGGAGTCGGAGTGGGCGACGGCGGCGATTACGCCGATCCCGGCGGCCGGTGGCACACCGTCTGCGGGCTCGAAGCGGGCGGGGCGCTGCTGGTCCGTCCGGACCGGCACGTCGCCTGGCGTTCCGCCACAGCGCCCGCCGACCCCGCTGCCGACCTCGAAGGCGTCGTGCACACGCTGCTGCACCGGTCACCCGAACTCCCCGAGGGCGACCCGCTCGCCGGGCTGAAGGGCATCGCCGAGGCCGGCGAGGCCGTACGCGTCGGTCACTCCCGTGAGGCCAGGCTGTTCACCGTCGTCGAGGACTGATCCCTACCACCCACACACACCACCGAGACCGAATGGAAAGAAGAAATGGCTGAGATCGTGTTCGGGGCCGGGACCTCCCACAGCCCACTGCTGGCAGCCCCGCCCAGCCTCTGGGCGGAGCGGGCCGACCAGGACCGCGACAACCCGGAGCTCTACGACCGCACCGGCGTGATCCGCAGCTTCGACGACCTCGCCGCCCGGGCGGGGAACACGTTCGACGCGCGCCGGGTGATGGAGGTGTGGCAGGAGAACTGGAAGAGCTGCCAGACGGCGCTCGACCGGCTCCGCGAGGACTTCCGTCGGGTCGCCCCCGACGTGGTGCTTGTGATCGGCGATGACCAGCGCGAGCTGTTCGACTCCACCAACCAGCCCGCCATGGCGCTGTCCGCCGCCGCCGAGATGAAGACGGGCGTCATCGACGACCACGACTCGGCGTTCCTCAAAGAGATCGCCATGGCCTACCTGATGAACGAGGAGTTCACCTTCGCCGGGCACGCGGCCCTGGCCGAGGACCTCGTCCGGGGCCTCATGGACCAGGGCATCGACATCGGCTGGATGAGCAACGCGCCCGCGGGCAAGGGCTTCGGCCACGCCTACGGCTTCCCTATTTACCAGTTCCTGCGGCCCGACCCGGTCCCGGTGATCCCCTTCATGCTCAACACCTACTACCCGCCGAACCAGCCGAGCCCGAAGCGCTGCTTCGAACTCGGCCGGGCGCTGCGCGCCGCGGCCGCCGCCTCGCCGGTCGACGCCCGCATCGCCATCCTGGCCTCCGGCGGCCTCTCCCACTTCGTCGTCGACGAGGGCCTGGACCGCAAGGTGCTCGACGCCATCCACGCCAAGGACTCCGACGTCCTGTGCTCCCTCCCCACGAACCTGCTCAACAGCGGTTCGTCGGAAATCCGCAACTGGATCACCGCGGCAGGCGCCATGGAGGGACATGACGTCGAGTGGTCCGAGTACGTGCCCATCATCCGTTCCGCCGCAGGCACTGGCTGCGGTATGGCCTTCCTGTCCTGGAAGTGAGAAACGACGGGCCCGGTCGCCCGGAAGGAGTCACATCATGGCCCGACGCTCCATTGAGGTCCCCGGCCTGCACCACGGCGGGCTGCCCATCCCGCAGGCGTGCGTCGTGGGCAACCTGCTGGTCTCCAGCGGCATCTCGCCCCTCGACCCGGACAGCGGCGCCGTGCCGCCCGGTACCGAGGAGCAGGTCGCGCTGGTGTTCGCCAACGTGCGGCGCGTGCTCGAAGCCGCCGGCGGGTCCCCGGCGGATGTCGCCAAGTGCACGGTGTTCGTCCGCGACAAGTCCATCCGTCCGGTGATCGACAAGCACTGGGTGGAGATGTTCCCCGACGAGCACAGCAGGCCTGCCCGCCACACCCTCCGTATCGACCTGCCCGACCCGCTCCAGATCCAGCTCGAAATCACCGCCGTGCTGGGAGAAGGCTGACCACTCATGATCATCGACGCACACGCCCACCTTGTCGCCCCCGACACGCTCTACGCCTACCGGGCCCTGCTGCTCGCCAACGGCGGTTACCACTCCGGCAGCCCGCGGATCTCCGACGACTCCTTGGCCGAGGCCGCCGCGGGCAACGTGGCGATCATGGACAAGGTCGGGACCGACTTCCAGCTGCTCTCGCCGCGCCCTTTCCACCTGGGCAGCTCCATGCAGCCCAGCAGGATGCTGGAGCCGTGGATCAGGGCGAACAACGACACCATCGCCCGCACCGTCGCGCTGCATCCCACCCGGTTCGCCGGGGTCGGCGCGCTGCCGCTGTCGCCCGACGAGCCGGTCTCCGCCGCCTTCGCCGAGGTGGACCGGCTGGTCGAGGCCGGCTTCGTGGGCGTACTCATCAACCCCGACCTGCACGAGGGCCGCGGCGCCACCCCCACCCTCGGCGACCGCTACTGGTACCCGCTGTGGGAGCGCCTCGTCGAGCACGACCTGCCGATCCACATCCACTCGGCGGGCTGCTACTCCGAGCGCGAGACGTACTCCGAGCACTTCGTGACGGAGGAGTCCATCGCCGTCCTCTCCATGCTGCGCAGCGAAGTCTTCACCGACTTCCCGTCGCTGCGGGTGATGATCTCGCACGGCGGCGGCTCGGTGCCCTACCAGATCGGGCGCTGGCAGGCAGAGACGCTGCACCCCGGGCTCGGCGGGTCCCCCGACAGTGAGCGGTTCGAGGTGTCGCTGCGCCGGTTCTGGTTCGACAGTGTGCTGCACTACCCGCCGTCCCTGGAGCTGCTGCTGCGTCTGGTCGGCTCCGACCGGGTGCTGTTCGGCACGGAGAAGCCGGGCAGCGGCAGCGCGCCGAACCCGGAGACCGGGCGGGACTTCGACGACATCAGGCCGGTCATCGAGGGCTTCGGCTTCCTGACCGACGCCGACCGGCAGGCCGTGTTCGAGGACAACGCGCTGACGGTGTTCCCGGCCCTGAAGAAGCACCTCGCGTCATGAGCACCCCGATCGAGCGGCTGCGCGCGTTGGACACCTGCGCCGTCTCCGACGCCCTCGACCGCCACGGCATCAGCGGCGTGCTGCCCGGCCTGCGTCCGCTGGCGGCCGACCGTGCCTTCGCGGGCCGGGCCGTCACGGTACGCCTCGGCCCGCCCGCCCAGGACGCCGGCACCGCCACTCCCGGTGACGGCCTGCCGAAGCGTCACCTCGGCACGGCCGCGGTCGACGCGTCCGGCCGCGACGACGTGGTGGTCGTGGCCCACCAGGGCCGCACCGATTGCGCGGGCTGGGGCGGTCTGCTCTCCCGCGCCGCCGCCGAACGCGGGATCGAGGGCGTCGTCGTGCACGGCGCCGCGCGCGACCTCGCCGAGGCGGCGGCCGCGGGCCTGCCCGTGCACGCCGTCACTCCGACCCCCGTGACGGCCCGTGGCCGCGCCGTCGAGCACGCCTGGAACGAACCCGTCGAGATCGGCGAGGTCACCGTCGCACCCGGCGACCTGGTCCTAGCCGACTCCGGCGGCGTGGTCGTCGTACCCGCCGACCGGATCGACGAGGTGCTCGCGACCGCGGAGCGGATCGCAGCGACCGAAGCGGCCATGGCAAAGGCGATCGAGGCGGGCACGCCGGTGTCCGTCGTCATGGGCAAGACCTACGAGGAGTTGACCGATGCTGACGACTGACCCCGCCGCCGGCCGGACGGCCGCCGACCAGGACGCCCTGCGCCGGTCACGGCTCGCCGCGCTGTCCACCTCGGGGGTCTCCGATGCCCTCGACAAGCTCGGCATCCCCGGGCAGGCGCTGGGCATCGCCCCGCTGGACCGGACCTTCCGCCTCGTCGGGCGGGCCTGGACTCTGCGGTACGGGCCCGTCGGCGAGGACCGGGGCACGGTCGGCGACTACATCGACGACCTGGGCGAGGGCGACGTCGTCGTCCTGGACAACCAGGGGCGCCTCGACGCCACCGTCTGGGGCGACCTGCTCACCACTACCGCGCACGGCCGCCACGTCGCGGGCACGGTGATCGACGGGGTCTGCCGCGATGTCGACCGCAGCCTCACCCTCGGCTACCCGATCTTCTCCCGCGGCAACTGGATGCGCACAGGAAAGGACCGGGTACGCGTCGAGGCCGTCCAGGTGCCGGTCTCCGTGGGCGGCATCCGGGTCGAGCCAGGCGACCTGCTGCTCGGCGACGGCGACGGACTGGTCGCCATCCCCGCGGCCCGCGCCGACGAGGTGCTGGACGCGGCCGAGGAGATCGAGCGGGCCGAGCAGGCCATCCGCGAGGCCGTCGAGGCCGGCAGCTCGCTGCGCGACGCGCGGACCCGCTTCCGCTACCACGACCTCCAGCACCACGAGGGAGGAACCCGATGACCGTGAGCACCGTCCCGCTCACCTCGGCCACCGTCCACGAGGCCGCGGGCCGTGTCGGCGCGCTGCCCTCGTCGATCAGGCCGCTGGACCCGGGGATGCGCCTGGAGGCGGCCGCATTCCCCGTCCGCGCGGTGCCGGGGGACAACCTCTGGTTCCACCGCGCGGTCTACGCCGCAGCACCCGGCGAGGTCCTCGTCGTCGACACCGGCGGCGGCCACGAGTACGGCTACTGGGGCGAGATCCTCGCCGAGGCCGCCATCGCGCGCGGCCTGGCGGGCCTCGTCATCGACGGCGGGGTACGCGACTCGGCCCGGCTGATCGAGATGGGCTGGCCGGTCTTCGCCGAGCGGGTCTGTATCCAGGGCACCGGCAAGGACCCCGACGGGCCGGGCGCGCTCGGCGAGCCGATCCAGATCGGCGGCCGGCGGATCGGCCGCGGCGACCTGATCGTTGCGGACGCCGACGGGGTGGTCTGTATCCCCAAGGCCCGGATCGACGAGGTGCGCAAACTGTCCGCCGAACGTGAGGCGGCCGAGGCCGGCTACATCGAACGGCTGCGGGCCGGCGAGTCCACGATCGACATCTACCGGCTCCCCTGACACCACCGTCCTGTCCCGACCGCCCGTCGGTTTCAGCATGAGACGACCCACGATGTGCACGACCAAGCAGAAAGACGAAGGCATGAACATGGCTACTGCGAAGAAGGGGCGCACGTGTCCTCAGGGCCCGCTCGGCATGGCGACGCGCCCGACCCGGTGGTTGCGCGGATGATGGGTGCAGACGCCGTTCGTGCGCATGGCGGGCCGTGGTCAGTCCTCGCCGCGATCGCCGCGGTCGCGGTCATCCTCGACGTGGGACGGTTCCTACCGACGATCGCGAGGATGGCGCGACCACGGTGGGGCTGGCCGAAACCCTCCACACGCCCGGATCCCATTTCCCAGGTCTACGGCCGATACCTCGGTCAGGAGCTGTCGCTGGACATCTACCTCCCGCGATCAGGTTCCTCGCACCAGACGCCGCTCGTCATCTTCTTCCACGGAGGCGGGTGGAGGATGGGTAATAAGAAGCTGATCGAGCCAGGAGTTTTCCGCCTGCTCGACCACGGATTCGCAGTCGCAAGCGTCGACTACTCGCTTTCAAGCGAGGCTGTCTGGCCCGAGCAGGGGTTCCAGATCAAAGGCGCCGTCCGGTGGTTGCGGGCGCATGCGACGGAGTTCGGCTTCGACCCGGACGCCTTCTTCGCCTTCGGTGGATCCGCCGGCGGCCACCTCGCAGCCATGCTCGCAACGACGAACGGAGTGGCGCGATTCGAGGACGCGCGCTACGGCAATATGGACGTCTCCAGTGCGATCCAGCGGGCAGTGCTCTGGTACGCCCCCACGGACTTGCTGCTGCGAGCGAGGTTCTCGCTGCTGCGTCTCGTTTTCTTCGACGGGCATCCCCGCTCGCCTCTCAGTTCGTGCGCCAGGCTCATCGGCGGGGCGCCGGCTCGACGTCGCGATATCGCCCGTGACGCCAGTCCGGTCCACTGGGCCCGAGCAGACACGACGGTCCCGTGTCTGCTGATGCACGGGACCAAGGATGTCGTCGTCCCGTACGAGCACAGCGTCGCCTTCGCCGCCAAGCTCGACGCGATCGGAGTTGATCACCGGTTCACCGTGTTCGACGGGTATCGCCACGTCGACCTCCGGTTCAACCAGGCCGCGACGATGGACGACGTCATCGAGTTCTTGCGAGGCGACAGTCAATGCTCGAATGCGCGGACCAGCTCCTCGAAATGACGCCGGCACGGGACTCCGTCGCGTATAGGGTGCGCCCGAGAGCGGATGATCCAACGGGGGCTCCGGCGCGATGCGTTCACCGTCGTGGGGGTGCGCCGGTCCCCGCGCACGCGCTCGGCGGCATCACGGCCCGCGCACTTCCCGCCTCCACCCCGCGACCGCCGACGCCCCCGACTCGGGCACCATCTACACCATTGAGCGCGCCGTCCGGACGGCGGGCTGGTGATCCGCTACGAGCGCCCGGACGAGGTATGGACCGGTCAAGGTCTGCGTCCCGCGAGGGTTCGCGCCTCCTGCACCGTGCGCGCCGAGGACCCCTTCGTCCAGTCCTACGACGCAGGTACCTCGACAAACGCCACTGGATCTCACTGGCGCCGGGCCCCGGCATCACCGAGCGGCTGATCACCGACGCGGTCGGGGATTCCTACGACCTGGCCGCCGAGCAGTTGCCGAGAGGCGACCGCCCCAGAGCCCGATGAACGCCGCGAGATTCCTGCGGGGCCGCCCGGGTTGGGAAGACCACCATCGCCCGACTCCTCACCGACGGCCGCGACATGGCATTCGTGAGCGGCAAAGGCAGCCAACGCCGTTTGGACAGGGCTGCCGCCGGTCTGGGGAACCTCAGCGTGCTCGAGGGAAAAGCCGTTCGACAGCGGTCACCACCGCGGCGCGGCGGGCGGCGGTGGTGGGGTCCACGGCGTGTGCGGCGGCGGCCTCGCTGAGTTCGGGTTGTGACGCCCAGGTCATGGCGATCTGGTTGACGAGGGCGAGGACATCGGCCGGGTCCCAGGCGGGGTCGAGTTGTCCGGCCTGCTGCACCCGGCGGAGCTGGTCGATTTTGCGGGCGATCACTGCCTGGGAGGGATCGTCGGCGACGGCTCTGGTGCCCGGCAGTTCGAGGCGGCCCCAGGTGATCAGGCGGTGGTGGTCCGGTCGGGCGACGAAGTAGTCGAACAGGCGGCCCGCGTAGCCAGGCAGGTCGGACGGGTCCATCTGGGTGGCCTCGGCGATGACGACGTACTCCCGTGCAGCGACAGCGGCATAGAGCGCGTCTTTGCTGCGGAAGTAGGCGTAGACGCGTTCTTTGCTGGTCCTGGCGAGCTTGGCGATGCGGTCCACGCGCGCGCCGGCGATGCCGTGGCGGGCGAACTCCTCCATGGCAGCGGTGAGGATGCGCTCGCGCGTGGTGTCACCGCCCGCGGCGGCTCCTGCGAGTGCTGCGGTCTGGCCGGAATCGCGGGACTGGGACATAGCCCCAGGATAGAGCACCGAACCGTTTGGTTTGGCATCCGGGCGGTCGGCGCGTAGGATCAAACAGAACAGTTCGGTTTGGCCTCTGCGGGTGAAGCCGGCGAAAAACACTGAGGGAGTGAACTCATGCAGCACCGCAATCTGGGTTCTCAGGGTCTGCGCGTCTCGGCACTCGGCCTGGGGATCATGGGCATGTCCATGGCCTACGGCGCCTCGAAGGACGACGAGGGCATCGCGACCATCCGCCGCGCCCACGAACTCGGGATCGACTTCTTCGACACCGCCGAGCTGTACGGCGCCGGTACCGGCAGCAACGAGATCCTCCTGGGCAAGGCAGTCCGCGACTTCCGCAACGAGGTGGTCCTCGCCACCAAGTTCGGCTTCGACATGACGGCCCAGCCGCCGGGCTCCGGCTTCGACAGCCGCCCGGAGAACATCCGCAAGGTCGCCGAGAACAGCCTGCGCTACCTCCAGAGCGACCACATCGACCTCTTCTACCAGCACATCTCCGACCCCGACGTTCCGGTCGAGGAGGTCGCCGGCATGGTCGGCGAACTGATCGCCGAGGGCAAGGTGAAGTACTTCGGCCTGAGCAACGTCGGCCCCCAGTACATCCGCCGCGCCCACGCCGTCACCCCGGTC
>NZ_JAGMUL010000199.1 GCF_019049285.1 Streptomyces sp. AC550_RSS872 | reverse complement strand
CACAGATGCTCGCGTCCACTGTGCAGTTCTCAAACAACGACCAGTACACCGTCACACACCAACATCGTCAGTGCTTCACCGGCGCCGGCAACTGAAGGCGACCTCACGGCCGTACCCTCAGACACCCAACAGCGTGCCCGGCACCCCCGCCACTCGTGATCAGCGTTCCACGCTCCGAAGAGCAGTACTGGCAGCCCGAGATGACTGAGAGT
>NZ_JAGMUL010000198.1:229036-230263 GCF_019049285.1 Streptomyces sp. AC550_RSS872 | reverse complement strand
GACCAGGCCACCGACCCGGTCGATCACCGGCTTCGGGGAGAGGCTGGTGACGACCACGATCCACAGCGGTCCGAGGACCCCCAGACAGCACAGGGCCAGAAAGCCGCTCTTGGCGGTGAGTCCGACCTTGCTGGGCGGCTCCTCCCACACCGGGCGGGCGGGAGCCTTCAGGCTGCGGACGAGCTGCGTGTTCAGGCTCACTTCTTGTACACCCCCTGCTCGCCGAGCAGGTGCGCGACCTTGTTCGCACCCAGCACGAGACAGACTCCGATGACTCCCTTGACCAGGCCGACCGCGGCCGCATAGCTGAAGTCGCCGTTCTGGATACCCATGTTCCACACGTAGGTGTCCAGGACCTCGCTGGCCCCGGCGCCGACCGCCCACCGCTGGAGCAGGAACTGCTCGAAGCCCACGCTCAGCGCGTCACCCACCCGCAGCACCAGCAGCAGCGCGATCACCGGGCGCAGCGCGGGCAGCGTGACGTGCCACATGCGCCGCCAGCGTCCCGCGCCGTCCATGGCGGCGGCCTCGTACAGGTCGGTGCTGACCGCGGACAGCGCGGCGAGGAAGACGATGATCCCCCAGCCGGCGTCCTTCCACACGGCCTGCGCGGTGACCAGGTACTTGAACAGGTCCGCGTCGGTCATCAGGTCGAAGCCGCTCCACCCGTGGTCCTCCAGGGTCTGGGCGATGATGCCCGCACCGCCGAGGATCTGCTGGAAGACGGTGACGACGAGGACCCAGGAGAAGAAGTGCGGCAGATACATGATCGCCTGCGCCACGGCCCGCACCCTGGGCCGGATCACGCTGTTGATGACCAGCGCGAGGGCGATGGGGACCGGGAAGAACAGCACCAGCTGGAGCAGGAACAGCACGATGGTGTTCTTCGTGGCGCTCCAGAACAGCGGGTCGTCCATCATCCGCGAGAACTGCTCCACCCCCACCCAGGGGCTGTGGAAGATCGCGGTGATGCCGTTGCCGGCGGCATAGGGGTCGTACTCCTGGAAGGCGACGACGTTGCCCAGCAACGGAACGTAGTTGAAGATCACAAGCAGGACGATCACAGGCAGCGTCATCACGATGAGCGCGCGGTCCCGACGCCACCGGACCCGGAAGGGGACCTTGCCCCCCTTGCCGGCCCTGCCCGCCTTGCCGGCCCTGCCTGCCTTGCCCGGCGCCCGGTCCTTCGCCCCCGCCGCGGCGAGGGCGGCCGTCGGCTCCTCGACT
>NZ_JAGMUL010000198.1:91485-229026 GCF_019049285.1 Streptomyces sp. AC550_RSS872 | reverse complement strand
GCTCCCGGCCGTGAGCGACATCAGTTGCCGCTGCCGTTCTTGTCGATGAGCTGCTTGTACCAGTCGCGCAGCTTGTCACCGCCGGAGGACTTCCAGGTGGAGATGGCCTGCTGTATGTCGGACAGCTTCTTGTTGCCGCGCACGAAGTCGATCTCCAGCTGCTCGAACTGGCTGGAGAGGGTGGCGTAGCGGCTCGGCTCGACGATCTTCATGCCGTACGTGGACGTCTTCTTGACGAAGGCGCCCTGCCGCTGCTGCCACTCCACCTGCTTGCGGGTGACCTCGGGGAAGTCGGGGTGGGCGAGGTAGGGAGCCGGGGCCGCCAGCAGCACCCAGGCGTTGTTCACCTCCTGGAGACCCCGGTCGTTCTTGACCGGGACGCCGTCCTTGACCGTGTAGTGGGTGCCCTCGACGCCGTAGTCGACGTACATCCGCTCCTTGGTGCCGTAGGGCGCGGCCGCGAAGTTTGCGGCGGCCAGCGCGTTCTCGACGGTCTCCTTCGAGGCGCCCTTGCGGATCATCGACCATATGGTGGCGGGCTGCCCGGCATACAGTGTCGGGTTGCCGCCGTCGGCGCCGAAGTAGTCCATGCCGTCGATCTCGAAGTCCGGGTTGGACTGGGCCTGTTCGGTGGTCTTGCCGTACCAGTCGGACATGTTCTGGTTGTAGACCAGGGTCTGCCCGGCGGTGAACCGCTGGGCGGGGTCGCCCGTGTTTGCTTTGTCGTCGGGATGTACCACACCGGCGGCGAACAGCTTGCGGACCCACTCCAGATGTTCGAGGTACTCAGGATGCTCGTGGCGGTACGTCAGCTTGCCGTCGTCCCCGATGTTCCAGCCGATCGGTCCAGCGGGCAGGACACCGAAGAAGCCCGCCGCCGACCACCTCATGTCAGAACAGGCCCACACCTTGGCCTTGGCACTGGTGGCCTCCTTCGCCCAGCTGAGGAACTCGTCGGCCGTCTTGGGAACCGTGTAGCCCTTCTTGTCGAAGATGTCCTTGCGGTAGAAGGGCACGATGCCGGGTGCGGAGGCGGCGGGCATCGGGATGCCGCGCAGGGCGCCGCCGAAGATGCTCATGCGCCAGGCGTCGGAGGGGATCGCGGCCAGGTTCGGGTACTTCTTGGCCTTGTCGCCCGACAGGTAGGGGCCGAGGTCCATGAACTTCGCGGTGACCGCGTTCGAGATCTTGCCGACCAGTTCCCAGTCGGGCACGACCACCACGTCGGGTATGGAGCTGGAGGCGAGGACGGCCCCGAGCTTCTCGCCGTAGGTCATGCCGTCCTGGTTCTGCCAGGTGATCTTGGTGCCGACGACCTCGTCGAGTGTCGTGTAGTAGGGGTTTCCGGGCTTCGGCGGGGAGCCCCAGAGGGGGGCCATGATCTTGAGGGGAGCGCCGGTGCCGAGCTTTTCCGGGACCGAGGTGGCGAGGGCGGCGAGGTCGACCTTGCCGGTGTAGCCGGCCGCCGAACCGTTCTTCGACGGGATGTCCGGCTTGGCGAACGTGCTGGCGACGTACGTCGGGAGCAGCTTGTCCGCGGCCTTGCCCGACGTGGCTCCTTCGCGCGAGCCGGTTTCCGAACCGCCACAGGCGGCGAGCAGTGGCATCCCACCCGCCACCGCTGCGGTGGCGACCGCCGTGGAGGCGAGGAAGCTTCTCCGGCTCGGTCCGGAGGGGGCGGGGGCGGCGTTCGGCGTCATTGCGTCAACCCTTCATGGCGCACCTGGACACCCGGCGGTGGGCCGTCGGCTGCGGTGTCTTAAGTGGAACTGGCTGAGCTGAAGCGATCCTGCGACCACGGCCGCGGGGATGCCCGAAGCGGGCGAGCCTCGTAGTCGAAGTCGAAGTAGTCGAAGCGCTTCGATGTTGCTGCGAGGTTAAGTGAAGGCATAGGGGCGCACAAGGGTCGATTCCAAGATTCCTCCGAGGTGTGGAGGATCCGACCGCTGTCTTACGGCGCTTGAAATAAAGGTCAGGAGTCGGAGTTGTTGCGACGGGGTCTCTTGACACGCACCCCGGATCGAATCAGCATCGAAGCGCTTCGAAAGAAGCTCGCCGCTCCATCGCAAGGGGAACACCACGTGACCGCACAAACGCCGCCTACGCCGCCTTTCCGTGATCGGCAACTGCCGTTCGCGAAGCGCATCGACGACCTTCTGTCGCGGCTCACGCTCGACGAGAAGATCGGATTCCTGCACCAGTTCACGCCAGCCGTCGAGCGGCTCGGCATCGCCGGGTTCCGCACCGGGCAGGAGGCTCTGCACGGTGTGGCATGGATGGGTCCGGCGACCGTCTTCCCCCAGGCGATCGGCCTCGGCGCGACCTGGAACACCGAGCTCGTACGCCGGATCGGCGAGGCCGTCTCCAAGGAGACCCGCGCGATGCGCGCCCGCGACGACCGCGTGGGACTGAACGTGTGGTCCCCCACCGTCAACCTGCTGCGCCACCCCCTGTGGGGCCGCAACGAGGAGGGCTACTCGGAGGACCCGAAGCTCACCTCGGCCATCGCCACCGCGTACACCCGTGGCCTGCGCGGCGACCACCCGACGTACTGGCGCACCGCGCCCGTCCTGAAGCACTGGCTGGCCCACAACAACGAGACGGGCCGCGACGTCACGTCCTCCTCGGTCCGCCCGCGCGTCCTGCACGAGTACGATCTGCGCGCCTTCCGCGAGACGGTCGAGGCGGGCGCGACGGCCGGGGTGATGCCGGCGTACAACCTGGTCAACGGCCGCCCCAACCACGTTTCGCCGTATCTGCGCGAGCACCTGCGCACCTGGACCGACGAGGACCTGCTGGTCTGCTCGGACGCGAGCGCGCCGTCCAACCTGGTCGACTCCGAGCACTACTTCGACACCCACGAGGAGGCCACGGCCGCCTCGCTGCTGGCCGGCGTCGACAGCTTCACCGACCACGGCACCGACAGCTCGAAGATCACCGCACGGGTGCGCGGCGCCCTCGACAAGGGGCTGCTGACGGAGTCGGACATCGACACCGCGGTACGCCGTCAGCTCTCGGTGCGCTTCCGGCTCGGCGAGTTCGACCCGGAGTACGACCCGCACGCGCACACCTTGGACTTCGACACCCCGGCCCACCGCGCGCTCGCCCAGGAGGCCGCCGAGCAGTCGGTCGTCCTGCTGAAGAACAGCGCGGGAGTGCTGCCGCTCGCGCCCGACACCCGGATCGCCGTGGTCGGTCTGCTCGCCGACGAGTGCAAGCTGGACTGGTACAGCGGCACGCTCATCCGTCGCTCCACCCCGCTGGAGGGCCTGTACGAGCGGTTCGGCGCGGAGCGGGTGGAGTTCGCGGAGGGCGTGGACCGGGTCCGGCTGAAGACCTCGGCCGGAACCTTCCTGCACGTCCTCGAGGCGGACGCCGACGACGAGGTGCGCGGCGCCGAGGGCGCCCTGGACCCGGCCTTGCTGGCCGGCCGCACCGATCTGCCGCCGCTGACCACCGACCCGGTCGGCACCGAGTTCGCGCTGGTCGACTGGGGCGAGGGCGTGCTGACCCTGCGCGCCCCCGACGGCCGCTACCTGTCGGTCGCCGACGACGGCTGCGTCCGCGCCTCCGCCGACCAGCCCGGCGGCTGGGTCGTCCAGGAGACGTTCCGTCTGGAACCGCACGAGAACGGGCACCTCCTGAAGCACATCGGTACGGGTCACCACGTCTCAGTCGCCGCCGACGGCGTGCGGGTTGCCGCAGCGCATCCGGAAACGTTCCAGCTCATGGTCGTCGAAAGCGGCGAAGACGCCGTGACCAGGGTGACTGCGGAGGCGGACGTGGTCCTGGTCGTCGCGGGCAACGACCCTCACATCCACGGCCGTGAGACCGAGGACCGCCCGACGCTGCGCCTGCCCGAACACCAGGAGCGCCTGCTGCGCGCCGCCCGCGCCGCCAACCCGAACACGGTGCTGGCGCTGGTGTCGCCGTACCCGTACGCCGTCGATCACGCGGACCTTCCGGCTCTGCTGTGGATGTCCCACGGCGGCCAGGCGGCCGGTACCGCCCTGGCCCGTGTCCTGGCCGGCGACGTCTCCCCCGCGGGCCGTCTCCCGCAGACCTGGTACGCCGACGACAGCGATCTGCCCGACCTCCTCGACTACGACGTGATCGGCGGCCGCCAGACGTATCTGTACTTCGAGGGGACCCCGCTTTTCCCGTTCGGCCACGGCCTGTCCTACGCGGCCTTCTCCTATGCCGACCTCGCGACCAGCGTCACGGACGACTCGCTGCACGTCTCCTTCACGGTCACCAACACGGGCGGCGTGGCGGCTGACGAGGTGGCCCAGCTCTACACCCGCGCCGTGGACCCGTCGGTGCCGCGCCCGCGTCGCGAGCTCGTGGCGCACAGCCGGGTGCGGCTCGCCCCCGGCGAGCGGACGGAGCTGAGCTTCGAAGTCCCGCTGTCCGCCTTCGACTTCTGGGACGTGGCCCGGGGCGGCTGGCGCCGCGAGCCCGGCCCGTACGAGGTGCTGGCCGGCGCGTCCAGCGAGGACGTCCGGCTGCGGACGACGGTGGTCCTGGACGGCGAGGCGTCCGCCCCGCGTCCGGTGCTGCGCCGTGGACTGGACGCGGCCGACTTCGACGAGCAGAGCGGCATCGCGATCGTCGACCGTACGCGGACGGCGGGTGACGCGGTGACGCCGGCGCAGGGCATTTCGGGTGAACTGGTCTACCGGGACTGTGACTTCGGGAACGGGGTCACGGCGGTGACGGCGGCGCTCTGCGGTGACGGTGCGGTCGACGTGTCGCTGGACGGGGGTGCGGTGCTCGCCGTGCTGACGTCCGAGGCGGGGGACGACGCGAGCCCGTACGACTACGCGACGAAGCGCGCCGGGATCATCGCCGAGGGCGTCCGGGACGTCCACCTCAGGCTGCGCGGTCCGGTGCGGCTCGCGCACGTCGGCTTCTCCGGTTGAGGGTCCGGAAGAGGCCGGCACAAGGAAGAGGCCCGGCACCGGAAGGCATCGGTGCCGGACCTCTTCCACAAGGCTAACTGAAAATGGATCCCATTTACTAGAGGGAGAGGCCGGTGAGGACCAGCACCCGCTCGTAGGTGTAGTCGTCCATCGCGAACTTCACGCCCTCCCGGCCCACACCGGACTGCTTGGCGCCGCCGTACGGCATCTGGTCGGCGCGGTAGGAGGGAACGTCGCCGATGACGACGCCGCCGACCTCGAGCGCACGGTGCGCCCGGAAGGCGGTCTGGAGGTCGTGCGTGAAGACCCCGGCCTGGAGGCCGTACTTGGAGTCGTTGACGGCGGCGAAGGCGGCGGCCTCCCCGTCGACCTTCTGCACGGTGAGGACGGGTCCGAAGACCTCCTCGCAGGCGAGGGTGGTGTCGGCGGGTACGTCGGTGAGGACGGTCGGCGCGTACGAGGCACCGTCCCGCTTGCCGCCGGCGAGGAGCACGGCCCCGGCCGCGACGGCCTCGTCCACCCAGGCCTCGACGCGCCGGGCGGCGTCCTCGCTGACCAGCGGCCCGACGTCGGTCGCGTCGTCGCCCGGGTCACCGGTGACCTGGGCCTCGACGGCGGCGACGATACGCGGCAGGAGCCGGTCGTACACGGAGGCGTCCGCGATCACCCGCTGCACGGAGATGCAGGACTGGCCGCCCTGGTAGTTGGAGAAGGTGGCGATGCGGGTCGCGGCCCAGTCGAGGTCCGCGTCGGAGGCGAAGTCGCCGAGCACGACCGCCGCGCCGTTGCCGCCCAGCTCCAGGGTGCAGTGCTTGCGCGGCACCGAGTCCATGATCGCGTAGCCGACCTTCTCGGAGCCGGTGAAGGAGATGACCGGCAGGCGCTCGTCCTGGACCAGGGCGGGCATCTTGTCGTTCGGCACCGGCAGGATGCTCCAGGAGCCGGCCAGGAGCTCGGTCTCGGCCAGGAGCTCACCGATGACGAGCCCGGAGAGCGGGGTCGCCGGGGCGGGCTTCAGGATGATCGGCACACCGGCGGCGATGGCCGGGGCGATCTTGTGGGCGCACAGGTTGAGCGGGAAGTTGAACGGCGCGATGCCCAGGACGACGCCCTTGGGGAAGCGCCGGGTGAGGGCGAGCCGCCCCTGACCGCCGAGGTCGGTGTCGAGCCGCTGGGCCTCGCCGCCGTTGAACCGCCGGGCCTCCTCGGCCGCGAAGCGGAAGACGGACACAGCACGGCCGACCTCGCCTCGGGCCCACTTCATGGGCTTGCCGTTCTCGGCGGAGATCAGCCGGGCGATCTCCTCGGTCCGCTCGGCGAGCCGCCGGCTGACGTGGTCGAGGGCCGCGGCACGCGCATGGGCCGGGGTGGCGGCGAAGTCGTCGCGGACGGCGTAGGCGGCGGCCACGGCCTCCTCGATCTGCGCGTCCGTCGGCACGCTCACCTTGCCGACGACCTGCCCGTCCCACGGGGAGGTCACATCAAAGCTGTCCTCGCCGCTGACCTGGCGGCCGGCGAGCCAGAAGGCGTGGGTGGAAGTCATTGTGATTTCCCGGCCCTTCCGCGTTGGGGGTGTCCTGGTGTGTCGTCGTCCACGGTAGGGGCGTGGGGTCGGAAGGGCGTTTGTCCGCGGTGTAGTGGTGCCGGTGGCGGGTGCGCCGGATTGGCGGGGAGCCGACGAGAGCGGTGCGGGCCAGGACACGACCTAGCGCGCCCTGGCCGGGATGCTCCGGCTGAGGAACAGCCAGAGCGAGACCAGCAGCACCGTGCCGAGGCACCAGCTGGCCAGGACGTCCAGTGGCCAGTGGTAGCCGCGCCGGACCAGCCCGAAGCCGACGCCGAGGTTGAGGGCGGCGCAGGTGGCGAGGAGTGCGCGGCGGGCGAGCAGGGAGGTCAGCCACGGGAGGAGCAGCAGGGTCGCGGCACCGTAGGCGATGGCGGCCGTGGCCGTGTGGCCGGAGGGGTAGTAGCCGGTGGCGGGCGGCACGACGGGGGTGCCGGGGCGGTCGGTGAGCAGCTTGACCGGGACCACGAGCGCCGGGACCAGTGCCATGAGCAGGGCCGCGGAGGTGGCCGGCAGCCACCAGTGGTGTGTACCAGTGCGGCGATGCCGCCAGGTGGCGTATCCGAGGGCGAGGGCCAGGACGGGCACCGCGACCGGCACATTGCCCAGGTCGGCGAGGAGTTCGGAGAGGCGGTCCGGGTGGGCCAGGGCTCGGCTGGCCGCGGCGTCGGCGTCCAGCAACGGGCCCGCGCTCACCACCTGCCAGGTGATGAGCGCGAAGAGAAGGGCGGGCAGCCCGAGAAGGAGGAAGAGGGAGGTCGGCCACCCCGGAACAGGGGGGGTGGTTCCGAGGTGGCCGTCCGGATCGGATCGTCGCACGCCCCGGGGGGTTTGGGGCGGGCGACTGTCCGATCGGTGAGGAGATCCGGAGCCGGAAGCTCCGGGTGTGTGCGCGAGGGCACGACCAGGTCGAAGCTGGGGAGGCCTCGGCCCGATGTCGCCCAGAGTCCCCTCTGGGCGGGGTGTATCTCTCATCTGCTGAGAACCTACGACAGGGCGATGGTGTCAGCCAGACGGAATCGCGTCCTGACATCCACCTCGCACACCTTCTTCACACGCTCTGACGGTAGCCGCCCCAGCCCTGGAATCGCGAGCGCTGACAGGGCTGGGGCGGATGAGGTCCCCGGGACCGGGACCCGGCGTTCACCAGTGGTTTCGCTGTGGCCTCAGATGCGGGTGAAGGCCTGCTCGATGATGTCGAGGCCCTCGTTCAGCAGATCGTCGCCGATGACCAGAGGGGGCAGGAAGCGCAGCACGTTGCCGTAGGTGCCACAGGTCAGGACCAGCAGGCCCTCGGCGTGGCAGGCCTTGGCGAGCGCGGCGGTCGCCTCCGGGTGGGGCTCCTTGGTGGCGCGGTCCTTGACCAGTTCGATGGCGATCATGGCGCCGCGGCCGCGGACGTCGCCGATGATGTCGAACTTCTCGGCCATCGCGGTGAGGCGGGCCTTCATCGTGGCCTCGATCGCCTTCGCCTTGGCGTTGAGGTCCAGCTCCTTCATCGTCTCGATGGAGCCGAGCGCACCGGCGCAGGCGACGGGGTTGCCGCCGTAGGTGCCACCGAGTCCGCCGGCGTGCGCGGCGTCCATGATCTCGGCGCGACCGGTGACGGCGGCGAGCGGCAGACCGCCCGCGATGCCCTTGGCCGTGGTGATCAGGTCGGGCACGATGCCCTCGTCCTCGCACGCGAACCACTGCCCCGTACGGCAGAAGCCGCTCTGGATCTCGTCGGCGACGAAGACGATGCCGTTGTCGGCGGCGAACTTCCGGACGGCCGGCAGGAAGCCCTTCGCGGGCTCGATGAAGCCGCCCTCGCCGAGGACCGGCTCGATGATGATCGCGGCGACGTTCTCCGCGCCGACCTGCTTGGCGATCTGGTCGATGGCCTGCGCGGCGGCCTCGGACCCGGCGTTCTCCGGGCCGGTGGGCCAGCGGTAGCCGTAGGCGACCGGGACGCGGTAGACCTCGGGCGCGAACGGGCCGAAGCCGTGCTTGTACGGCATGTTCTTCGCCGTCAGCGCCATCGTGAGGTTGGTCCGGCCGTGGTAGCCGTGGTCGAAGACGACGACGGCCTGCCGCTTGGTGTATGCACGGGCGATCTTGACGGCGTTCTCGACGGCCTCGGCGCCCGAGTTGAACAGCGCCGACTTCTTGGCGTGGTCACCCGGGGTGAGCTCGGCGAGGGCCTCGGCGACCTCCACGTAGCCCTCGTACGGGGTGACCATGAAACAGGTGTGGGTGAAGTCGGCGAGCTGGGCGGAGGCCCGGCGTACCACTGCCTCGGCGGAGGCGCCCACGCTGGTCACGGCGATACCGGAACCGAAGTCGATGAGCCGGTTGCCGTCGACGTCCTCGATGATCCCGCCGCCCGCGCGCGCGGTGAACACGGGCAGCACGGAGCCCACGCCCTGCGCGACCGCGGCGGTACGGCGGGCCTGCAGCTCCTGCGACTTCGGGCCGGGGATGGCGGTGACGACGCGGCGCTCCTGCGGAAGTGCGCTCATGAGGGGCTCCTGGGGGTGTTGCGGACGCTTGTCTTCTCTTTTCTCGCAGGCTAGGGCGGGGAGCGGGGCGTCGGCATGCTCCATGTGGGCGTTGTCAGGAGCGGCGGTTGTCCGTGGTGGACATAGCGACGCCGATCGGCGGCCGTGCCGCTCGGAGCATCTCCGTCCGTTCCGTCGGCCGTGTAAGCGGTGAACTACCCAGGAGTGGGCGTTAGATTGACTCGCTGATGGTGGATGGCAGGGATCGAACGGCTGGTCAGGGGGAAAGGGCGATGGACAGCGACGGGACGCAGGACGCTCGGGGCACGCACTCGACGCCTGTGCCGCGTCCGGCGATGCCGCCGGAGGCCCCCGCGGTACCGCCGCGACCCACGCGGGCACCCGATGCGCGGGACGGCCGGGAGCGGCCCCCGCAGCCAGGGCCCGGATCCGTGGCCGACTGGCTCAACGAGCCCCGGTCGGACGCCCGGCCCGGGATCTGGCGGTTCGGATACCGCCTGCCGAAGGCCGCGCAGTCGGGCGCCGAACGGCTGGCGCCGGTCACTGTCGTCGGACTGCTCGTTCCGCTGGTCGTGGCGCTGCTCGTGTGGTCGATGTGGCGGCGCGGCAGCATCCCGTACCAGTACTCCGTGCTGCGGCTGTTCACACCGGACGACTGGTGGTGGGGCGGCACTCTCGCGTCAGCCAAGGGCTGGCACGGGCAGGAGGCCCTGGTCGTCTACAACGGACTCTTCTTCGCCGTGCTCGTCTACGCGATGGGCCGGCTGGGCAGCTGGCCCGACGTCGTCCGGCACTACGTGGGCGGGCGGCCCCAGCCCGCGCGGGCGCTGCTCGCCGCGCTGGGCGCCCTGGTCACGCTGAGCTTTGTGTTCCCGAGCGCCTTTCCCGGCGTCGGCTGGGACGCCCTTCCCGTCGTCGCGCCCCTGTTCTCCCTCGTCGCCCTGATCTCCGGCGGCTTCGACCTGTTCACCTCGGTGCTGTTCACCGACGGTCTGTACACGGTCGTCACCCTTCTCGTCCTGTGGCCGTTCGCCCGGGTCGGCGACTGGTGGGGCTATGCGAAGGAGCGTCTCGCCACGCGCGGCGCCGCGGCGCAGCAGGGCCCGACGGCGGCCCCGGACCGGCCGCGCGCCGAGTGGCCCGAACTGCGGCGGGCGGGACAGCACGAGGCGGCCGACCTGCTGACCGCCGAGGTGGCCGGCCACCGGATGAACGACGTGGACTGCGCCCGGCTGGAGCACGCCTGGACCGTGGCCGGACAGGACGGTTCCCTCCAGGCCTTCCGCGACACCGTGCTGCGCCAGGGCGGCGCCTCCTGGACGCATCCCTCCGGAGCCAGGGACCTGCCGCGCCGTGCGGCCGACCACGACCTGCTCGCCGGACAGGTACGCCTCGGGCGGTGGGTGGCGGCGGAACGGGCTCCCCGCGCCTACCACGACGCGGGCGCCGCCCTCGGCCCCGACGTGCTGGGGACGTCGCTCCTGGCAATCGGACCGTCCGGGGCGGGCAAGACGCGGCACCTGATCGAGCCCGTGACGGAGTCGTTGGCACTCCAGGCGCTCGCCGGACGGTGCGCCGTCGTCGCGGTCTCCGCGGCGGGAACCCGGCTCGCCGCGGACTCGGCGTTCGACGTGGTCGTCCGGATCGGGGATCCCACATCCGTCCACGACCTGGATCCGTACGCGGAGTCGGAGGACCCGGACGAGGCGGCGGCCATCCTCGCCGAGGGCCTGGTGGGCGACCTCGACACCGTGGGCAGCCAGAGCGCGGCCACCGCGCTCGCCCAGCTGCTCGGCCCCTACCGGGCGGTGCACGGCCGTTTCCCCACCCTGCCGGTGCTGCGTGAGCTCCTGGAGGGCGAGCCGTCGGCGCTGTCCGCCCTCAGGGACGCGCTGGCGTCCGGCGGCCACACCGTGATGCACCGTGAGCTGGAGGCCCGCGTCCGGCAGATGGGCAGCCCGGCCGATGTGGGCCGCGCCCTCGCCGACCGGCTCGCGCTCCTCAACCGGCCGGCGTTCAGCGAGTTCTTCGGCTCAGGCGGTGACACCCGGCCGTTCTCCCTGCGTGCCGTGGCCCACCACCCGCTGCGGGTCCGCATCGACCTGCCGGAACAGGGCCACGAGGAGGCCGCCCGCCTGCTGACGAGGCTCGTCCTCGCCCAGTTCGGCGCCGTCGTGCGCGGCGGGAAGCGCCGCCACTTCGCCTGTCTGGTCCTCGATGACGCCACCGGTGCGGTCACCGCGGAGTCGGTGCGCCGGATCCAGCGGCTGCGCTCCCAGAACGCGGGCGTCGTCCTCGCCCTGCGCACCATCGGCGACGTCCCCGAGGCCCTGCACGGCCCGCTGTACGGGGCGATCGGCTGCCGTATGGCGTTCTCCGGCGTGACGACCTGGGACGGCACCCGGTTCGCGCAGGCCTGGGGCACCGAGTGGGTGGAGACACGCGAGGTGGCCAAGCACACGGTCTTCGCCGACCAGCCGATGACCCGGCTGATCCACGCCCTGCGCAAGCTCGTCACCGGCAAGGCGGTGACGACGGACGCGGTGACCGTGCGGCAGGTCGAGCGCGAGCGCTGGTCGGCGTCCGAGCTGGCACACTCGGTGCCGCCCGGGCATGCGGTGCTGTCGCTGACCAGCGTCGACGGCGAGCACGCGCCGCCGTTGCTGGTGGATCTGCGGGGCTAGGTCCGGACTTCACGTCACCCCATGACCGTACGGTGAGGCAGAATCGTCACAGGCTGTTCATACATGACGGCCAAAAGATCACAACGATCACACCGACCTGAAGGCCTCATGCCACCCACGCTCGCCTCGCTCGTCCATCACTCCGCGCTGAAGCTGACCGTGCGGGCGGGCGAGGACCGCCTGGACGTGCCCGTGCGCTGGGCGCACGTCAGCGAGCTCGCCGACCCGGTCCCCTATATGGAGGGCGGGGAGCTGCTGCTGATCACCGCGCTGAAGCTGGACGCGGAGAACCCCGAGGCGATGCGGCGCTATGTGCGGCGGCTGGCCGGGGCGGGCGTGGTCGGGCTCGGCTTCGCGGTCGGCGTCAACTACGAGGAGATCCCCAAGGCGCTGGTCGAGGCCGCGGACGCGGAGGGGCTGCCGCTGCTGGAGGTGCCGCGCCGTACGCCGTTCCTCGCGATCAGCAAGGCCGTGTCGGCGGCCATCGCGGCGGACCAGTACCGGGCGGTGACGGCCGGGTTCGCGGCGCAACGGGAGCTGACCAAGCAGGCGCTGACCGACGGGCCGGAGGGGCTGCTGGCCGCGCTGGCCTCACAGGTGAACGGGTGGGCGGCGCTGTACGACGCGTCCGGTGCCGTGGTCGCGACGGCGCCGGACTGGGCGGGGCGGCGGGCGGCCCGGCTCACGGCGGACGTGGAACGGCTGCGGGAGCGGCCCGCGCCGGCGTCGTCCGTGGTCGGCGGGCCGGAGAACGAGGACCGGGTCGAACTGCACACCCTGGGCACCGGCCGACGGGCCCGCGCCGCGCTGGCCGTGGGGACGGCGGCGGCGCTGGGCACGGCGGAGCGGTACGCCGTCCACTCGGCCATCGCACTGCTGACCCTGACCACCGAGCGGTCCCGGTCCTTGCAGGCGGCCGAGCAACGGGTGGGCGCGGCGGTGCTGCGCATGCTGCTCGCCGGTGAGCCGGATCACGCACGTGCCGTGGCGGGAGACCTCTACGGCGGCCTCCTGGACGCCCCCTTCCGCGTCATCGTCACCGAGGCGGCGTCGGTCTCGGCGGCGCGGGTCGTCGACACCGGGGGGCGCGAGGCGCTCACCAAGGCCGCTACGGCCTCCGCCGCCGCACTGGTCGCCGCCGCCGGCACGAACGGCGATCCGCTGGGCGCGCTCACCGAGCTCGTGGAGTCCGCGGCGGCCCGGGCCGGGGAGGCGGTGCTGGTCGTACCGGAGGGTGAGGGCGAGGCCGCGCGGCTGGTGGTGCTCGCCACGGACGGGGGCGCGGCGGTGACGGCGTGCGCGGAGTACGCGGCGGCGCTGGAGGCGGCGCGGACCGGTGCCGTATCCGAGCAGCCGGGCGCCGACGACGAGGAACTGGTCATCGGGCTGTCGGCCCCGGCCGGGCCCATCGCCGCCGCCGCGGCCTACAAGCAGGCCGAACAGGCGCTGTCGGTGGCGCGGCGGCGCGCGCGGGTGTTCGTGGAGCACGAGCAGCTGGCGGCGGGGTCTGTGCTGCCGCTGCTCGCGGACGACGCGGTGAAAGCGTTCGCGGACGGGCTGCTGCGGGCTCTGCACGAGCATGACGCGACGGGGCGGGGGGACCTGGTCGCCTCCCTTCGGGCGTGGCTGTCACGGCACGGCCAGTGGGACGCCGCGGCCGCGGATCTGGGCGTGCACCGGCACACGCTGCGGTACCGGATGCGGCGGGTGGAGGAGATTCTGGGCCGGTCGCTCGATGACGCGGATGTGCGGATGGAGCTGTGGCTGGCGTTGAAAGCCACGTCGCCGGAGTAGCCAACACAGCTGATCCCCCTGCCGGTTGGCCTGTCTCCTGATCCCGCTCCGGTCGTGGGCGGCCGTCGTCACGCGATACGGTCGCCAGGCCGACGCAGGAACAACCGGTCGTCAGGTGACGCCCGGCCACGGGGAGGGGTCATGACCGACGAGCAGGAGCAGGTGGCGGTCACCTTCGAGAGCCACGACTTCGCGCTCACTCCGTCACCGGGCGAGGTCATCCTCCCCAAGTACGGCCGCAAGATCCACCATGATCCGCAGTGCGGGCACCTCACCGACTCCCCTCAGCTCCCCCGCTTCCCCGACCCGGACCGGCTGCTGTGGCGGCGGCTGATCGACTCCGGGCCCTCCCATGACACCTCCGCGCGCACCGCGTTCGCCCGGGACATCGGCCTCCTCGGCGGCTCCGGGCAGCCGCTGACCAGCGCGTGCAGTTGCGTTCTGCGTCCGATCTCGCCCCGCCAGGCCGCCGCGCTACGGCCGTGGCCGCTCGACGACGCGATCGGGGCGTTCGACCGCGGCCTCTTCGAGAAGAAGCTGAACGAGATGGAGGCGACCGCCGAGCAGATCGTCCGGGACTTCCCCTGGGCGGACTGGCCCACCCTGCCGCTGGAGCGCTACGCGCTCGGCCAGGGCGACAGCGCGCAGACCAAGCCCTACTGCTACCTCCTGGAGTTCGGCAGCAAGGCGCTCGGCAGCATCGCCGGCGGCTCCTCGACCAAGCACCTCATCTACCAGCGCAGTCAGGACGGTTCCTGGTGGCACGACTCGCGCTACGCCGACGAGGAGGAAGCCTGGGCCGAGGTACGCGCCGGAATCGTCGAAGCGGTCACCGCCGCCCGCGCGGGCCGGCTCGCGGACATCGACGACATCGACGCCATCCGTTCCGGCCCCGCCCTCGTCGCCAAGACGCTGCGGGTGTACGCCCCCGAGGCCGCGCTCGCGGTCTACGGAAATGATCCGCTACGCCATTTCGTCCAGCGTCTGACGGGCGAGCCCGTGCCCAAACTGGAGCGGTTCGCCCTCCAGGCGCGGCTCAAGGAACTCATCGACGCCGACGAGCGGTTCGCGGGCTGGCCGTACGACCTCGTGGTGCTGTTCCTGTACTGGTGGGCCGATCCGATCCGGACCCAGCAGATCGTGAAGATCGCCCCCGGCCACGGCGGTGCGCTGTGGGACGAGTGCCGCGCCGGCGGGTACATCGCGGTCGGCTGGGACGACGTGTCCGATCTGCGGTCCTACGCGGACAGGGACGATTTCAAAGCCGCGTTCGCCGCCGCCTACACGGACGCGTACAACGGGAACCAGTCCAAGGTCTCCGCGAAGGCCAACGAGCTCTGGAAACTGCTCGGTCTGCGCCCGGGCGACCTCGTCGTGGCGAACAAGGGGACGAGCGAGGTCCTCGGCGTCGGCAGGGTGACCGGGGACGGTTACGTGTGGCGGGAGGACCGCGCCGAGTACCGGCACACGGTCGAGGTGGACTGGGACGAGAGCAACGGGGGACGGCTCGACGAGCCCGAACGCTCCTGGGCGACCGTCACCGTCAAGGACGTTCCCGCCCAGCTGTGGAGCAGGATCCGGCAGGCGAAGTCGGCGCCGGTGGAAGACGATCCCGGCACCGACCCGTCCGATGTCGCGCTGGCCGCCCAGCCCCTGGACTCCGGGTTGCAACCGCTCGCCGACGCGCTCGACCGGCGGGGACAGGCGGTGCTGTACGGACCTCCGGGCACGGGCAAGACGTACACGGCCCTGCGCTTCGCCGTGCGCTGGCTCGGTGAGCTGTCGGGCGGGCTGTCGGACCTGGACCCGTACGCGGATCCGGGCACCCCGGCCTTCCGGCGGACACTCGACGCGTTGACGCGGGCCGGGCGGCTGACGACGGTCACCTTCCATCCCGGCTACGGGTACGAGGACTTCGTGGAGGGCTTCCGTCCGGTGAGCGGTGGCTCCGGCGGTCTCGTGCTGGACCGGGTCGACGGCGTCTTCAAGCGAGTGTGCCGGGCGGCCGCCGCCGACCCCGGGCATCCGTACCTGGTGATCGTCGACGAGCTGAACCGCGGCAACCTGCCCAGGATCTTCGGCGAACTGATCACCCTGCTGGAGAAGGACAAGCGAGGCCTCCAGGTGCTGTTGCCCCTCAGCCAGGAGCAGTTCACCGTGCCGGAGAACGTGTACCTGATCGGCACGATGAACACCGCCGACCGCTCGATCCGCACGCTCGACGCGGCGGTTCGCCGACGCTTCGCCTTCCTGGAACAGCTCCCCGACTCCGCTCCGTTGCAGGGCTGCCATGTGGAACAGCTGCACCTCGCGGACCTGCTCGACGCGCTCAACCAGCGCATCAGGACACAGCTCGACCGCGAGAAGCAGATCGGGCAGGCCTTCTTTCTGCCGCACGGAGCTCCGGTCGACTCGGTGAGCGCCCTGGCCGCGATCGTCCGCGACGAGATCCTGCCCCTGCTCCAGGAGTACGCCTACGACGACTACTCCCTGCTCGCGGCCTTCCTCGGCGAGGCCCTGGTGGATCTCGAGGCGCACGCGCTGCGCGACCTCAGCGACGAAGGGCTGGTCAACGCCCTCTATATCGAGCTCCAGGTCGGAAGCGGGGCGGCGGACTGATTCCGTGGTGACGCTGCGGGAGTACGAGACGAAGGTGGTCCAAGGGGTGCGCCTGAGCCCCTTGGACCGTGCCCTGTGCGGCAGCGAGAGGCTCGCCCCGCGGGTCCGCGTCCGGGAACTGTCGGGCGACCGGCTTGAGTTGACCGCAGGTCCGCACGTGGGGGTGGTCCGGCTCGACGCCTGCGAGATACGAATCCTGCCCAAGTACCTGGGTACGGAGCTCGATGTGCTGCGCATGCTGGAATTCGCGGCGGGCCGCGGCCTCCCGGCGCTCGACGTGCCCCGCACCGTGGGCGAAGGGGCGCCGCAGCTACGGGACTTGGTGGCGCTGATGGTCACCGAGGAGTGCGAACGGCTGCTCGCCGGCGGGGTACGCCGGGACTACCTGACCGTCGAGGACGACCTTCCGGCCGTACGCGGCCGTCTTCTCCCCGACCGTCAACTCATCCGGCATCACGGCCGACTGGACCGGCTGGCCTGCCGGTTCGACGAACACGACACGGACATCCTGGACAACCGGCTGTGCGGCGCGGCGGTCGACCTCGCCGCGCGCACAGCGCGGTCCCCCGCCGTGCGCGCCCGGGCCCGGCGTGCCGCGACCCGGTTCGCGCAGGTGGCGCCGACGGATCTCGGTGATCTGCGCGATGCGCTGGACGGCCTCGACTATCACCGGCACAACGACCACTACCGGAGGGCACACCGCTGGGCGGCGCTGCTGCTGTCCGGCGGCGGCATCGCGGACCTCCTCGCTCCGGGACCGCTCACCGCACGTGCCTTCCTCATCGACATGAACGTCCTGTTCGAGGCCTTCGCCACCCGGCTGCTGCGCGAAGCCGCAGCGGGCAGCGGCCTCACCGTCCGCGAACAGTCCAGGCACCGTGGGGTGCTGCACGACGAGCGAACGGACCGCCCCTACAGCGAGGTGCGCCCCGATGTGCTGATCTCGGGGAGCGTCGACGGCGAACGGCTCTGCCGCCCCGTCGACCTCAAGTACAAGCTGTACGACGCCATCAAGCCGGCCGCCGCGGACCTCTACCAGGCGTTTCTCTACGCCCACGCGCTGGCCCGGCAGCCGTCGGACGGCCTCCCGACCTGCGTCCTCCTCCACCCCGGCGGCGCCTCACGACCGCGCGACAGCGTCGTCGTACGGCGCTGGGACGGCACGGCGTCGACCCGCGTCCGGTCGGTCTCGCTCCACCTTCCCTCGGTGCTCGGCGCCCTGGAAGGCGCCGAACGATCCGCGACGCTGAGGAGGGTCTGGGCCTCGGTGCTGGCCTGACCGTCCGTCAGGCAAGTTCGTCCTCTTCGTCAGCAGTCGAGGGCGTCCAGGGGGCGAGAAGTTCCCGGAGTCCCGGAGTACCCGCAGGCTAGCCCTCCTCCCCGGCGGCCAGCTCAGCCGCCGCCTCGTGCATGGCCAGTTCGAGCAGCGACGGGTCGGTCAGGGTGCCCGTGCCGTCCGGGGGGACCAGCCAGCGGACGGCGCCGATGGAGCGGCCCGGGTACGGGACGACGATCCAGGTGCCGGCTCCCGCCGTACGGATGCCGGTGCCGAGCCAGCGCGCCGCCGTGCCGGGCGGCACGAAGAAGCCCATGCGTGAGTCGCCGAAGTCGACGAGGACCGGGCCGGGTTGGTCGAGGATGCGGGTGAGGACATCGAGGGTCGGATAGCCGAGCTCGCCCGGCAGGATGAGCACGTCCCAGGCCTTGCCGGCCGGCAGCAGCGCGACCCCGAGAGGGTTGCGCTCCCACTCCCAGCGACACGCCTCGGGGTCCGGCGCAACCGATGCCAGCCACTCGACCGCCGTCTTCGCCCCTGTCATGACGGTGACCTCCCATTTCCTTCGTGGACGCCGATCGCGTCACGAGGGAGAGGGAGGTCACCCGGCATGCATTACGCGGGTTTTCGCCACCAATCCATGGTGACCTGGGTCACGTTCAGCTGTCGAAGCCGAGGCCCAGCCGGTCCATCGCCTTCAGCCACAGATTGCGCCGCCCGCCGTGCGCGTCGGCGCGGGCCAGCGACCACTTGGTGAGCGCGATGCCCGTCCAGGCGAAGGGCTCCGGCGGGAAGGGCAGCGGCTTCCTGCGGACCATCTCCAGCTGGGTGCGTTCCGTGCGCTCCCCCGCCAGGAGGTCCAGCATCACGTCGGCGCCGAAGCGCGTGGCGCCCACGCCGAGGCCCGTGAAGCCCGCCGCGTAGGCCACCTTGCCCTGGTGGGCCGTGCCGAAGAACGCTGAGAAGCGCGAGCAGGTGTCGATCGCGCCGCCCCACGCGTGCGTGAAGCGGACGCCCTCCAGCTGCGGGAAGCAGGTGAAGAAGTGCCCGGCGAGCTTGGCGCACGTCTCCGGCCGGTCGTCGTACTCGGCGCGGACCCGGCCGCCGTACGGGTAGATGGCGTCGTAGCCGCCCCACAGGATGCGGTGGTCGGCGGAGAGCCGGAAGTAGTGGAACTGGTTCGCGGAGTCGCCGAGGCCCTGTCTGTTCTTCCAGCCGATCGACGACAGCTGCTCGGCACTGAGCGGCTCGGTCATCAGGGCGTAGTCGTAGACCGGGACGGTGTAGGCGCGGACACGTTTGACCAGGTTGGGGAAGATGTTGGTGCCGAGCGCGACCTTGCGGGCGCGGACCTGGCCGTAGGGAGTGCGTACGGCCATGCCGGCGCCGTACGGCTTCAGGGTGAGCGCGGGGGTGTGCTCGTAGACGCGGACGCCGAGGTCGAGGCACGCCCGCTTCAGGCCCCAGGCGAGCTTGGCCGGGTTGACCATGGCGACGCCCCGGCGGTCGTAGAGGCCGGCCTGGAAGGTCGGTGAGTCGACCTGGGCCCGTACGGCCTCGGCGTCCAGGAACTCGACGCCGTCGGCGAGGCCCTTGTCCTGCAACTCCTGGTACCAGTCGCGCAGTTCCCACGCCTGGTAGGTCTCGGTGGCGACGTCGATCTCGCCGGTGCGCTCGAAGTCGCAGTCCAGGCAGTAGCGGGCGACGGCCTTCTCGATCTCGTCGAGGTTGCGGGCGCCCAGCTCCTGAAGCTTGTGGATCTCGCCCGGCCAGCGGGTAAGCCCGTTGGGCAGACCGTGGGTGAGGGAGGCGGCGCAGAAGCCGCCGTTGCGGCCGGAGGCGGCCCAGCCCACCTCACGGCCTTCGAGCAGGACGACATCCCGCTGCGGGTCGCGCTCCTTGGCGATGAGCGCGCTCCACAGTCCGCTGTAGCCGCCGCCGACGACCAGCAGATCGCAGGTCTCGGCGCTGGTCAGGGCCGGCTCCGGGTGGGGCCTGCCGGGGTCGTCCAGCCAGTACACGACCGGCTGGGCGTCGGAAAGGGATTTCGTCCATTTGCTACCACGACTCATGGCGCTTGGGGCCATGATTTCAACTCCCTACGGGGGTTTCCCTTTGGCTTTACGCCTTTTGCTTGGTACGGCGATTACTGATGACCATGGAGGCCAGGACGAACAGTACGGCGATGACGAACATGGCCGTACCGATGACGTTGATCTGAACGGGCGTTCCGCGCTGGGCCGACCCCCAGACGAACATCGGGAAGGTGACGGTGGAGCCCGCGTTGAAATTGGTGATGATGAAATCGTCGAAGGAGAGCGCGAAGGCGAGCAGCGCGCCCGCCGCGATTCCGGGGGCGGCGATCGGCAGAGTGACGCGGACGAACGTCTGGAAAGGTCCGGCGTACAGGTCCTGGGCGGCCTGCTCCAGCCTCGGGTCCATCGACATCACACGCGCCTTGACGGCCGTCACGACGAAGCTCAGGCAGAACATGATGTGGGCGATGAGGATCGTCCAGAAGCCGAGCTGGGCGCCCATGTTGAGGAACAGGGTGAGCAGCGAGGCCGCCATGACGACCTCGGGCATCGCCATCGGCAGGAAGATCAGGGAGTTCACGGCGCCCCGCGCGCGGAAGCGGTAGCGGACCAGCGCGAAGGCGATCATCGTGCCCAGCAGCGTGGCGCCGAGGGTCGCCCAGAACGCGATCTGAAGGCTGACCGAGAGGGAGCCGCAGAGGTCGGAAACCCCGCAGGGGTCCTTCCAGGCGTCCGTCGAGAACTCCTGCCACTCGTAATTGAAGCGGCCCTTCGGTTTGTTGAAGGAGAACACCGTCACCACGACGTTCGGCAGGAGGAGATAAGCGAGCGTCAGCAGTCCCGCGATGACGACGAGATTGCGCTTGAGCCAGTTGACGACGGTCATTTAAACCAGATCCTCCGTGCCGGACCTGCGGATGTACAGCGTCACCATGACGAGGATGGCGGCCATGAGGATGAAGGAGAGCGCCGCTGCCGTCGGATAGTCCAGAATCCGCAGGAACTGCGTCTGGATCACGTTGCCGACCATGCGGGTGTCGGTGGAGCCGAGCAGGTCCGCGTTGACGTAGTCACCGGCCGCCGGGATGAAGGTCAGCAGCGTGCCGGAGACGACTCCCGGCATCGACAGCGGGAAGGTGACCTTGCGGAAGGTGGTGACCGGCTTGGCGTACAGGTCGTTCGCCGCCTCGTGCAGCCGTGGGTCGATGCGCTCCAGGGAGGTGTAGAGCGGCAGCACCATGAACGGCAGGAAGTTGTACGTCAGACCGCACACCACCGCGAGCGGCGTGGCCAGCACCCGGTCGCCCTGAGTCATGCCCAGCCAGCTCGTGACGTCCAGGACGTGCAGTGTGTTGAGGGCGCCGACGACGGGGCCGCCGTCCGCGAGGATCGTCTTCCAGGCGAGGGTGCGGATCAGGAAGCTGGTGAAGAACGGCGCGATCACCAGGATCATGATCAGGTTCCGCCAGCGGCCCGCGCGGAAGGCGATCAAATACGCAAGCGGGTAGCCGAGAATCAGACACAGGATCGTCGCCGAGCCGGCGTAGAGCACCGAGCGCAGGAACTGCGGGTAGTACTCGGACAGCGCGTCCCAGTACGTGGCGAAGTGCCAGGTGACCTTGTAGCCCTCCTCCAGGGAGCCCGTCTGCACGGACGTGGAGGCCTGGTAGATCATCGGCATCGCGAAGAAGATCAGCAGCCACAGGATGCCGGGCAGCAGGAGCCAGTACGGCACCAGGCGACCGCGCTTGCGGGGCGGCTTCTGCTCGGGAGCCGTCGGGCTGAGAGGCGGTGGCGCCTCGGTGACTGTCGCCATCAGACCGCCGCCTCTTCCTGGATGCCGGCGGAGCCCGTTGTCCCAGCAAGCAGGGACTGGGCGGCGTCGAGGCCGAAGGTGTGCGCCGGGTTCCAGTGCAGGACGACGTCGGCGCCGGGGACCAGGCGGTCGTCCCGGTCGATGTTCTGGGCGTAGACCTCGAACTCGGGGCAGACGGGGCTGTCGACGACGTACTGCGTGGAGACTCCGATGAACGAGGAGTCCGCGATCTTCCCGGTGATGCGGTTGCGCCCCTCGGGTATCTCGCCGGCCTCGTCGGCGTGCGTGAGGGAGATCTTCTCGGGGCGTACGCCGACCAGGACCTTGCCACCGGTCGTCGTGGGCGCGCTGCACCGCGCCTCGGGCAGCAGGAGCTTGCCGCCGCCCGCCTTCAGCACGATGTCGTCGCCGCTCTTGGAGTCGACCTCGGCCTCGATGAAGTTGGAGGTGCCGAGGAAGTTGGCGACGAAGGTGGTGCGCGGGTTCTCGTACAGGTCGGTCGGGGAGCCGAGCTGCTCGACGCGGCCCGCGTTCATCACGGCGACCGTGTCGGCCATCGTCATGGCCTCCTCCTGGTCGTGCGTGACATGGACGAAGGTGATGCCGACCTCGGTCTGGATGCGCTTGAGCTCCAGCTGCATCTGGCGGCGCAGCTTGAGGTCGAGGGCGCCGAGGGGCTCGTCGAGGAGGAGCACCTTGGGGTGGTTGATGAGAGCCCGGGCCACGGCCACGCGCTGCTGCTGGCCGCCCGACAGCTGGTGCGGCTTCTTGCGGGCCTGCTCGCCGAGCTGCACGAGGTCGAGCATGTCCCCGACCTGCTTCTTCACCGACTTGATGCCGCGCCGGCGCAGGCCGAAGGCGACGTTCTCGAAGATGTCGAGGTGCGGGAAGAGGGCGTACGACTGGAAGACCGTGTTCACCGGCCGCTTGTACGGCGGCAGGGCGGTCACGTCCTGGTCGCCGAGGTGGACGGTGCCGGAGGAAGGTTCCTCCAGACCGGCGATCATGCGCAGGGTGGTGGTCTTGCCGCAGCCGGAGGCGCCGAGCAGGGCGAAGAAGGAGCCCTGCGGCACGGTCAGGTCGAGCGGGTGTACGGCGGTGAAGGAGCCGTAGGTCTTGGCTATGCCGGAGAGGCGGACGTCGCCGCTGGTGTCGTTCGTCATGGTGTGGTCACGCCCCTGTGAGCTTCGCGAACTTCGCTTCGTAGGCCGTCTCTTCCTTCGAGCTCAGGGAGCGGAAGGCACGGGAGGCGGCCTGCATGGCCTTGTCGGGGAGGATCAGCGGGTTGTCGGCCGCGTCCTCGTCGATCTTCGCAAGCTCTTCCTTCACGCCGTCGACGGGACAGACGTAGTTGATGTAGGCGGCGAGCTCGGCTGCGGGCTTCGGCTCGTAGTAGAAGTCGATGAGCCGCTCGGCGTTCGTCTTGTGACGGGCCTTGTTGGGGATCAGCAGGTTGTCGCTGGACGTCATGTAGCCGCTGTCCGGGATCAGGAAGTCGATGTCCGGGCTGTCGGCCTTGAGCTGTACGACGTCACCGGCCCAGGCCAGACAGGCCGCGAAATCACCGCTGGTGAGGTCGGAGGTGTAGTCGTTGCCGGTGAACCGGCGGATCTGCTTGTTGTCGACGGCCTTCTGGAGGCGGGCGATCGCCGCGTCGTAGTCGTCGTCGGTGAACTTGCCGGGGTCCTTGCCCATGTCGAGCAGGGTCATCCCGATGGTGTCGCGCATCTCGGTGAGCAGGCCGACGCGGCCCTTGAGCTTGGGGTTGTCGAGCAGGTCGGAGACCGTCTTCACCTCGACGCCGTCGAGCGCCTTCTTGTTGTAGGCGATGACCGTGGAGATGCCCTGCCAGGGGTAGGAGTAGGCCCGCCCCGGGTCCCAGTCGGGGTTGCGGAACTGCTGCGACAGGTTGGCGAAGGCGTGCGGCAGGTTGGACGGGTCCAGTTTCTGGACCCACCCGAGGCGTATCAGGCGGGCGGCGAGCCAGTCGGTGAGAACGATGATGTCGCGCCCGGTGTCCTGGCCGGCCGCGAGCTGCGGCTTGATCTTCCCGAAGAACTCGTTGTTGTCGTTGATGTCCTCGGTGTACTTGACCTTGATGCCGGTCCGCTGCGCGAACTGCTCCAGCGTCGGGTGGTGCTTGCCGCTGTCGTCGACGTCCATGTACTCGGTCCAGTTGGAGAAGCTGACCTGCTTCTCCTTGGCCGAGTGGTCCTCGGAGGACGTGCCGCCCTCGGTCTTGCCGGCCGCGGGGATCCCGCAGGCACTGAGCGTCCCCAGTCCGCCCAGCGCGAGCGCGCCGCCCGAGGAGGCGCGCAGCAGGGAACGGCGGGTCATGGTGGCCCGGCCGCCTCGCAGGCTGCGCCGCATGGCGGCCACTTGGGCCGGGGAGAGGCGGTCGGGCTCGTACTGCTCCATGCGCGTGGTGACCTTTCGGGAGATCGGGAGGGAGGGGAGACCGGCCGGCTGGTCGGGCCGTCGGCCGCCCCCGGTCGTCTGGTCTGGCTAGCGGTCCCCGAAGACGGTGCGGTGCCAGTCCTTCCTGACGACCGCGGTGTTGTCGAACATGACGTGCTTGATCTGGGTGTACTCCTCGAACGAGTACGCCGACATGTCCTTGCCGAAGCCGGACGCCTTGTAGCCGCCGTGCGGCATCTCGCTGATGATCGGGATGTGGTCGTTGACCCACACGCACCCGGCCTTGATCTCGCGGGTGGCGCGGTTCGCCCGGTAGACGTCGCGGCTCCACGCGGAGGCCGCGAGCCCGTACGGGGTGTCGTTGGCGAGCCGGATCCCCTCGTCGTCGCCGTCGAACGGCAGGACGACCAGGACCGGCCCGAAGATCTCGGACTGAACGATCTCACTGTCCTGGGGCGCGTCGGCCACGAGCGTGGGCCGATAGTAAGCGCCGCTCCCGAGCTCGCCACGGGGAGCCTCACCGCCGGTGACCACGCGCGCGTAGGCACGCGCACGGTCGACGAACCCGGCGACCCGGTCACGCTGGACGTGCGAGATCAGCGGCCCGAGATCCGTGCCCGGCGCGAACGGGTCACCGAGCCGGACGCTCTCCATCAGCGCGGCGGTCCGCTCGACGAAGGCTTCGTACAGGGGTCGCTGTACGTACGCGCGCGTGGCCGCCGTGCAGTCCTGCCCGGTGTTGATGAGCGCGCCCGCGACGGCTCCGTGGGCGGCCGCCTCGAGGTCGGCGTCGTCGAAGACCACGAAGGGCGCCTTGCCGCCGAGTTCGAGATGGATCCGCTTGACGGTGGCGGTGGCGATCTCGGCGACGCGCTTGCCGACGGCCGTGGAGCCGGTGAAGGAGGTCATGGCGACGTCGGGATGCCCGACGAGATGCTCGCCGGCTTCCTTGCCGGTTCCGGTGACGATGTTGACGACCCCGTCGGGGATCCCGGCGTCGGTGGCGGCCTGCGCGAAGAGAAGCGAGGTCAGAGGGGTCAGCTCGGCGGGCTTGAGCACGATGGTGTTGCCCGCGGCGATGGCCGGGAGGACCTTCCAGGCGGCCATCTGGAGGGGGTAGTTCCAGGGCGCGATGGAACCGACGACACCGATGGGCTCGCGGCGCACGTACGAGGTGTGGTCGCCGGAGTACTCCCCCGCGGACTGCCCCTGGAGATGCCGGGCGGCGCCCGCGAAGAAGGCGATGTTGTCGATGGTGCCCGGCACATCGAACTCACGCGTCAGCTTCAGCGGCTTCCCGCAGTGCAGGGACTCGGCGCGGGCGAAGTCCTCGGCGCGCTCGGCGAGCACGGCGGCGAAGCGGTGCATGGCGTCGGAGCGCTCGCCCGGGGTGGCGCCGGCCCAGCCGGGGAACGCCTCGCGCGCGGCGGCGACCGCGGCGTCGACGTCCTCGGTGCCGGCCAGGTCGTAGGTGTACACCTCCTCGCCGGTGGCAGGGTCGACGACGGCGTGGGTACGCCCCGAGGTCCCCTTCGCCGGCCGGCCCGCGATGTACTGCGCGCCGTCCGCGAAGCGGTCCTGGGCCGGGAATCGTTCCGGGGTGGCGGTGCCCGGGTTGTGCATGTCGCTCCCTCCGTGCCCCGAGATGGGGCCGGCGTGGCTCAGGCTCGATTTGAGTGCCGATCCTGACAGAGCAGGGAGGCCCCAACAAGTGATTCCGTTGTTGCCTTTTGGTTACGCGACGGAATCTGTCGACCAGGTGTCGAGTTGGCCTGGAAAACGGGGGACGTTTTGTCGGTGGTGCCTGTCAGACTCGGGAACATGGCGAAGATCGATTCCTGGGATGTCCTGATCCGGGAGGTCCGTGCGGGGACAAGAGTCAGGTATCTGCACTTCTGGGGGCACCGGCCGCGACCGGACGGGCAGCTGAGCGCGAGTTGCCTGAGTCAGTGGTGGGCCGCGCCGTTCACGGTGGACGGCGTCTCGTACGCGACCGCCGAGCACTGGATGATGGCCGAGAAGGCGCGGCTGTTCGGGGACGCGGAGGCGGAGCGGCGGGCGCTGGACGCCGGGCATCCGTCCGAGGCGAAGAAGGCCGGGCGGCTGGTGCGGGGGTTCGACGAGGCGACATGGGAGCGGGAGCGGTTCCGGATCGTCGTCGAGGGGTCGGTCCACAAGTTCGCGGCGGATGCGCGGCTGCGGGAGTTTCTGCTGGGGACCGGGGAGCGGGTGCTGGTGGAGGCCAGTCCGGTGGACCGGGTGTGGGGGATCGGACTGGCCGCGGGGGACGAGGAGGCCGGGGACCCGCAGCGGTGGCGGGGGCCGAACCTGCTGGGGTTCGCGTTGATGGAGGCGCGGGAGCGGTTGCGGGGCGGGCCGGAAGGAGCTTGAGGGGGCCGGCCTGACGGCCGACCCCCTCACTCACCACCTCACAGGGCCCGGATCCTCACGGAGCCCGGCACCTCACAGGGCGCGAAGCCTCACAGCGCGCCCATGAAACTCGCGAAGACGAGGAAGCCCAGCAGCGGGAGGATCACGGTGGCCACGATCCCGCAGACCAGACCGGCGGTCGCCGCGCCCTTGTTGGTGGCCTCACCCCGGTTGGCCTTGCTCCGGCCGATCGCGCCGAAGATGATCCCGAGGATCCCGAGGATGACGCCGAAGAACCACAGGAAGAAGGTCAGGCTGCACACCACGCCGATGATGCCCAGCACCAGGCCGGTGGTGCCCATCCCGTTGCTCGGCTGCATCGGCATGGCATAACCGGGCGTCTGCGGGTAGGCCGCCGGGTAGGACGGGGCGGCGGGCGGATACCCGTACCCCGGGCCGGGCTGCGGGGCGGGCGGCTGGGCCGGCGGCGGGTAGGCGTATCCCCCGGTGGGCTGCTGCGGCGGCTGGGACGGCGGTGGCCCGAACCCACCGGGTCCGGGATTGGCGTCGGACATGAACTCTCCCCTCGTTGACAATCAGGGCATCGTAATGGCCCTGTTCATGCCAGGAATTCAGCGGACCGCCGCAGCGACGGACACCGGCACCGCCGGGGAGGCGCCGTAGTAGTCGTCGTCGTAGTCGTCCGAGTTGATGGCGGCCGTGATGCCGATGGCGATCAGGACGATCACGAGGACGCCCAGGACGAGGCCGATGACGCCCGTGATCAGACCGGCCTGCGCCTGGCCGTGGTTGGTGGCCTCGCCGCGCTCGGCCTTGCGGCGTCCCTTGATGCCGAAGACCACGGCGAGGATGCCGAGGACGATGGAGACCACGCCGTACAGACAGAACAGGCAGCAGGACAGGATGCCGAGCACCATGGCCGCGACGCCCATGCCGTTCTGCGGCTGCATCGGCATGCCGGGCCAGCCGTAGCCCGGGGGATAGCCGGGGTAGCCGTAGCCGCCCGGGGCGCCGGGGCCGGTGGGCGCGATGGGCGGGGGAGGGACGGCGGCACCGGGCGGAGGGTAGGCGTAACCCGCGGCGGGGTCCGACGGGGCCGTGCCGTCGGGCGCGGCGAAACCCTCGGACGGCATCGACGTGACCGTGGCCTGGTCGTGGACGGACGGCGGCTGTGGGGCCGCACCGGGCGCCGGCTTCTTGTCCAGCGACGGCCGGTCCTCGGGCGGCGCCCACGGGTCGTGCTCTCCCCCGGCCTCCCCGCCGGGCTGCGCTGCGTCCGTCATGTCATGTCCCCCCTGATGTTCGTGCCGCCATGCTACGGCCTCAACGACGGCGCTCCGGCGGCCGGTATCCGACCGTGCGCACCCGCGCTCGCCCCCGCTGCATACGATGGCACCCATCCGATCAGCCGATCACCCGCGTCCCGCCGCTCACGCAGCCGGCCACCGGACGCCGTTCCCGGGGAGGAACCTTGACCGACCGTCTCGTCGACGCCCGCGTCACGCGCGACCTGCACGCCTTCATCGCCGGACTGCCCAAGGCCGAACTGCACGTGCATCACGTCGGCTCCGCCTCCCCCCGCATCGTCTCGGCCCTGGCGGCCCGCCACCCCGACTCCAAGGTCCCCACGGACCCCGAGGCCCTGGTCGACTACTTCACGTTCACGGACTTCGCCCACTTCATCGACGTGTACCTGTCCGTCGTGGATCTGATCCGCACCCCGGAGGACGTACGGCTGCTCACCTACGAGGTGGCCCGCGAACTGGCCCGCCAGCAGGTGCGCTACGCCGAGCTGACCATCACCCCGTTCTCCTCCACCCGCCGGGGCATCGAGGCCGGCGCCTTCATGGCCGCGATCGAGGACGCCCGCAAGGCGGCCGAGGCCGAGTTCGGGACCGTACTGCGCTGGTGCTTCGACATCCCGGGCGAGGCCGGTCTTGAGGCCGCCGAGGAGACGGCGCGGCTCGCCACCGACGACCGGCTGCGCCCGGAGGGCCTGGTCTCCTTCGGGCTCGGCGGGCCCGAGATCGGCGTACCGCGGCCCCAGTTCAAGCCGTATTTCGACCGGGCCATCGCCGCCGGACTGCACTCCGTGCCGCACGCCGGCGAGACCACCGGCCCTGAGACCGTCTGGGACGCCCTCACCCACCTGCGTGCCGAGCGCATCGGGCACGGCACCAGTTCGGCACAGGATCCCCGGCTGCTCGCGCACCTCGCCGAGCACCGGATCCCGCTGGAGGTGTGCCCGACCTCCAACCTCGCCACGCGCGCGGTCCGCACAATCGACGAGCACCCGGTCAAGGAGTTCGCGAAGGCCGGGGTCGTCGTCACCGTCAACTCCGACGACCCGCCGATGTTCGGCACCGACCTCAACAACGAGTACGCCGTCGCCGCCCGTCTCCTCGACCTCGACGAGCGGGGCCTGGCCGACCTCGCCAAGAACGCCGTCGACGCGTCCTTCCTCGACGAGCCCGGCAAGGCCCGGATCAGGGCCGAGATCGACACGTACACCGCGCACTGGCTCGCCCCCTGACACCGCCGGCCCTCCCCCACAATGTCCTCATGCAGAACGTGACCGCCGTCGCCCACCGCGGCGACCCCTACCGCGTCCGCGAGAACACCCTCGAATCCCTGCGCTCCGCGCTGCGGCGGGGCGCGGACGCGGTGGAGATCGACGTACGTCTCACCAAGGACGGCGTGCCGGTGCTCCTGCACGACGAGACCCTGAAGCGGTTGTGGGAGCAGGACCGTCCACTGCTCGCGCTGTCGTCGGCCGAGGTGCGGGGGCTGACGGCGGGCGGGGTGCCGACGCTGGAGGAGGCCCTGGCGGCGTGCGGCGACAGCCGGGTGATGCTCGACCTGCCGGGCACGCCGAGCGTCCGGGCGGCGCGCCGGGTCGTGGACGTCGTCCGAGCGTGCGGGGCGCAGGACCGCGTCTACTACTGCGCGGGCGCCCCGGCCATGCTCGCCGTCCGCGCCGCCGACCCGGCCGCCGAGATCGCCCTGACCTGGACGAGCCTGGCCCCGCCGCGCGCCGGCCTGCTCGACGCGGTACGCCCGCGCTGGCTCAACTACCGCTTCGGCCTGGTCGACCACGCCGTCGCCGAGCGCGTCCACCGCGCCGGCTACCTCCTGTCCGTCTGGACCCCGGACACCCGGCGCTCCATGCGCCGTCTGCTGGGCCTGGGCGTCGACTCGATCACCACGAACCGCATCGACGTCCTGCTCGCTGCACGCGGGACTGCTGAGGCACGGTCGCCGCTTCCGCAGGGGTCGCGCGTGTGACGTACTGCGGGACGGGTGCGTCGTCCTTGCCGGTGTCACGGACGAGGCCGTAGTCGGCGCCGCCGCAGCACGGTGAGTTCGGCGAAGTCGGCGGTCTCGCGCGCCGCCGAGTCGTCCAGGTTGCGCGGTCTGTCCGCGGCGCGCCCGGTCCGGATCTGCCCGACCACGTTGTAGACCTGCGGCAGCCACCCCTCGACCAGCTCCTGCTCCCTCGTCCACGTGCGTCCTCTCCCAGGTCATCTGCTGCCCGTACGCACCTTCCTGCCCGACCGGCACGGCTGCTGCGTCGGAGATCGCATTCCGCTTCCGGGGTGGAGACGCGGTGAAGACAGCGGCGACAACACTTTCCCGGCGTTCGGCGGCCCGTAAGGGCGATCCCTTACAACACCCTTGTTCCGTACGGCACTTGCTCCGGGGAGCCGCCAGGGTCGAGCCCCTCCTCGCCGACGATTCGGCGGGGACCGCCTCGCCCTGACGATGATCACGCACTTCCCGCCGATCTCAGGAGCAGCAGATGACCGTACGCCCGCTTCCCGCCCTCCTCACCTCCGCGCTCGCCCTGGCCCTGACCGCACTGCCGCTGGCCGGGGCGGCGTCCGCGCGGCCCGCGTCGTCCTCGTCGTCGTGCTCCGCGCAGGCGATCGAGGACGCCGCGCCGCACGGCCCGGACGTGAAGGCCCTGTGCGCCGCGCTCGCCGGGCTGCCCGACCAGGACGCGACGGCCGCGCTGATCCGTGTGGGCGGCAAGGGGAGCTGGCACGGGGTGGCCGGCGTGCGGGACATGAGAACCGGGGCGCCGGCGCTGGAGAACGCCCGCTTCCGGGCCGGTTCGACGACGAAGATCGTGACCGCGGCGATCGTGCTGCAACTCGCCGCCGAGGGGCGGATCTCGCTCGACGGGACGGTGCAGCAGTACCTGCCGGATCTGCTCACCGACGACTTCGAGCCCATCACCGTACGGCAGTTGCTGAACTTCACGAGCGGTCTACAGCCGGGCGCGTCCCTCGGCGAGGACGTCGACACCGGCTACCCGCACCGCTTCGAGACGCTGACCCCGAAGGAGGTGGTGGCCGCGTCGGTCGCCAAGGGCCCCGACCCCGAGCACGCGCCCGGCGAGCACCAGCGGTACGGCAACATCCACTACACCGTGCTGGGCATGCTGATCGAGAAGGTCACCGGCGACTCGTACGCCCACCAGGCGGCCGTGCGGATCTTCCGCCCGCTCGGCATGCGGCACACCTCGTTCCCGGCGGGGCCGGACCCCCGCATCCACGGGCCGCACAACCGTGGCTACGACTGGATCGACGGCAAGCTGGTCGACGTGACCGAGTGGAACATGTCCGACCGGTTCGCGGCCGGCGACATGATCTCGACGACGGCCGACCTGGAGCGGCTGCTGTTCGCCGTGTTCCGCGGCCGGGTCGTGCCCGAGCCGCAGCTGAAGGAGATGTTCACGGTCCCGGACATCGACGGGGCCACCATGGGTGCCGGGCTTCAGCGTTTCGAACTGAACGGCAAGGTCATCTGGGCCAAGACGGGCGCCCGCCCCGGCTATCACACCGTCGTGGCGGCCACCCGCGATCTGTCCCGCACGGTGGTCTACTCGGTCAACTCGACCGACGCGAAGGGCGACGGCCTGGCCATCGCCCAGCGTTTCGCCTTCCCTGCGTTCAACCGCTGACGGCGACGGCGGCCTGCGGCACCGGAGGCGCCGTCAGCGCCTCCAGCCGCTTGATCTTCTTCCGTACGACGTACAGCGGGATCACCCCGAAGACGCCGAACGACATGTCGATCACCGACCACCAGAAGGGGATGTCACGGATCGGCCCGCAGATCAGGGCCAGCGGGATGATGCCGGCACAGGCGATCATCCCGAACTCGACGACCCAGATGTTGCGGACGGGGTCGCGGTACGCGCCGTAGAAGGCGACGGCGATGACGAGGTGGGCGAAGGCCAGCCAGTCGGTGCCGTAGAGCAGGAACGGGTAGTCGGCGTCGGCGGTGTCGAGCCCGCGCCGCACCCGCTCGATCCAGTCCATGAGTCCTGGCAGGTGCTCCGGCACGGACAGGGCGCGCAACAGGTCCTCGGTCCAGCGCAGTTCGTGGACGAGAGGGAAGGCCGTGGCGCCGCTGAGCACCAGACAGACGACGAAGAAGACCAGCCAGACGCGGATGCCCTTGAGCAGGGCGGCTCTGTCGCTCATGGAGCCAGCGTACGCCTAATATTGAACCCGTTCAAAAATCCCCTCCATCTCAGGCCCGGCCCTACGATGTCCGCGGTGAACGGAGGAATCATGGCCCTGGACTTGAGCGGGCGGGCCTACCGCGCACAGCGGTGGGCCGCGCGGACGGCGTTGGCCGCCGCGGGGCTCGCGGTGCTGGTGCCGCTCGCGTACGGCGGCGTCGGCGGGGTTCTGCTGCTGGTGGCCGGGGTGGCGGGGCTGGGCCTCAGTGCGGTCGCGGTGTGGTGGACGCTGGCCCTGCGCGGCCCGCTGCGCTGGGCGGCGGCCGTCGTCGCCGTGGCCCTTCCCGCAGCGCTCGTCGCCCTGTTCGCGGCCACCCTGTTCTGGGCGCTGCTGGCATCCGTGGCGCTGTGGGCGGTGGCCGTGTGGAGCGGCCGGTACGCGCTGCGAGGCACGGGCAGTGCGCGGGTGCGGGTGATGCGGGAGCGCAAGGCGTCGCCGCCGCGACGGCCGTACCTGATCATGAACCCTCGCTCGGGCGGCGGGAAGGTGGTCCGCTTCGCGCTCCAGGAGAAGGCCGAACGCCTCGGCGCCCGCGTCATCCTGCTCGACCCCGACGAGCACCAGGACGTCACCGCCCTGGCCCGCAAGGCCGTGGACGAGGGCGCCGACCTGCTGGGCGTCGCGGGCGGCGACGGCACCCAGGCGCTGGTCGCGGCCGTCGCCGCCGCGTACGACATTCCGTTCCTGGTGATCAGCGCCGGCACCCGCAATCACTTCGCCATGGACCTGGGCCTCGACCGCGAGGACCCCTCCAGTTGCCTCGACGCGCTCACCGACGGCGTGGAACTCCGTGTCGACCTCGGTTACGCGGGCGGCCGGCCCTTCGTCAACAACGCGTCCTTCGGGGCGTACGCGGCCATCGTGCAGAGCCCCGGCTACCGGGACGACAAGATCGGCACCAGCCTGCAACTGCTGCCCGACCTGCTCACCCGGCAGCAGGGCGCGCGGCTCACCGCCCACGCGGCGGACAGGACCCTCGACGCCCCGCACGCCGTGCTGGTCAGCAACAACCCCTACCGCACGGACGATCCCTTCGGCCTCGGCCGCCGCGACCGCCTCGACGCCGCCGTCCTCGGCGTCCTCGGCATCCGGGTGGACAGCGCGGCCGAGGCCGCCGGCCTTCTCCTCGACCCCGCTCCGGGCGGCCTGACCATCCTGACCGCACCCCACGTGGTCGTCGAGGCCGACCGTCCGGAGATCGAGGCCGGCATCGACGGCGAGGCCCTGGTCCTCCCGACCCCCGTCCACTGCCGCATCGCCCCCGGCGCCCTACGCGTCCGCGTCCCCCGCAAACGCCCCGGCACCCCCCAGCCCGTCCCCCGCCTGGACTGGCGCCGACTGCGGAAGCTGGCGGCGACGGTGGGGCGGACCGCGGCGGTGCATCACCGGCATCGGGGTTAGGGGATCCCTACAACCCCGCGATGGCGTTCCACCGCTTGGCGAACCCCACCCGCTCTTCCGATGTGATGTCCCGTGCGATGGCCAGCCGTTCACGCATCGCCGTGTCCGGGAAGATCAGCGGGTCCTCGGCCAGCGCGGCCGTCTCCTCGTCCTGGGCGGCGGCGAGGACGTCCCGGGCGGCGGGGACGGGGCAGACGTAGTTGACCCAGGCGGCCAGTTCGGCGGCGACCTCGGGGTCGTAGTGGTGGTCGACGAGCCGCTCGGCGTTGGTCTTGTGCCGGGCCAGGGCGGGGATCATCAGGGACTCCGACCACAGTTCGGCGCCCTCGTCGGGGACGACGAAGCGGATGTCGGGGTCGTCCGCCTGGAGCTGGATGACGTCGCCCGAGTAGGCCTGGCAGGCCAGGACGTCGCCGCTGGAGAGGTCCTTGATGTAGTCGTTGCCGGTGAAGCGCCGGATCTGGCCCTTGCGGACCTGTTCCTCGACCTGGTCGCAAACGGTGTGGAAGTCGTCCGCCGTCCACCGCGTGATGTCGACGCCGTTGCCCTGCATGAGCAGCGCGAAGGCCTCGTCCAGCCCGGACAGCAGGGTCACCCGGCCCTTCAGGTCGCTCGCCCACAGCTCCGACACACTGCGTATCTCGCGGCCCGACCGGCGGCGGTTGTAGGCGATGCCGGTGATACCGGACTGCCACGGCACGGTGTACTTCCGCCCGGGGTCGAACGCCGGTGAACGCAGCAGCGGATCCAGGTACTCGGTCACGTTCGGCTGGCGCGCCCGGTCCATCTCCTGCACCCAGCCCAGCCGTACGAACCGGGCGCACATCCAGTCGCTGACGACGATGAGATCGCGGCCGGTGCCCTGATGGTTCATCAGGGCAGGGCTGACCTTGCCGAAGAACTCGTCGTTGTCGTTGATCTCCTCGACGTACTCGACGGAGATGCCCGTGCGCTTCTCGAAGGCCTCCAACGACGGCCGCCGCGTCTCGTCCTCGTCGTCCGTGTCGATGTACAACGGCCAGTTCGCCCAGGTCAGCCGCTTGTCGGTGGCGGAGACATCGGTGGCGGCCCGGTCACCGGCCGACACATAGGCGGGCCGCACCCCGCAGCCTGCGAGCCCGCCGAGCGCGGCGCCCCCACCGAGAGCACGCAGCAAGGTCCGACGGGAGAGCGAGGAGCTCGTCGAGGGGAGGGCCATTGCGGAAGCATGACGCCGTGGCCGCCGGCCGGACAATGGACGCCCCGTCAAGCAGAACGGCCCTGACCGGACACCCTGTCGATCACGCCGGTGGAGGGGCGCGGGGAACTGCGCGACCAGCCCCCGCACACCCGCACCCGAGATCGGCCCGACCAAGCGGAGCGCTACGCGTCCAGCGACGTCATCACATGCTTGATCCGCGTGTAGTCGTCGAACCCGTAACCCGAAAGGTCCTTGCCGTACCCGGACTTCTTGAACCCGCCATGCGGCATCTCCGCGACCAGCGGAATGTGCGTGTTGATCCAGACGCACCCGAAGTCCAGCTTCTTCGACATCCGCATCGCACGCCCGTGGTCCTTCGTCCACACGGACGAAGCCAGCGCGTACTCCACGCCGTTGGCCCACTCGACGGCCTGGTCCTCGTCGGAGAAGGACTGGACGGTGATGACCGGACCGAAGACCTCCTTCTGGATGATCTCGTCGTCCTGCTTCAGCCCCGACACCACGGTCGGCGCGTAGAAGTACCCCTTCTCACCGACCTGGTGGCCGCCGGCCTCGACCTTGGCGTGGGCGGGCAGCCGCTCGATGAACCCGGAGACCTGCTTCAGCTGGTTGGGGTTGTTGAGCGGGCCGAACAGCACGTCCTCGTCGTCCGGCTGGCCGGTCTTCGTGTCGGCGGCGGCCTTCGCGAGCGCCTGTACGAACTCGTCGTGGATGGCCTCCTGCACGAGCACGCGTGTGGCGGCCGTACAGTCCTGCCCGGCGTTGAAGAAGCCCGCGACGGAGATGTCCTCGACGGCCTTGGCGATGTCGGTGTCGTCGAAGACGACGACCGGTGCCTTGCCGCCCAGCTCCAGGTGGACCCGCTTGAGGTCCTTGGAGGCGGACTCGGCGACCGACATGCCGGCGCGCACGGAGCCGGTGATGGAGGCCATCGCCGGGGTCGGGTGCTCGACCATGAGGCGGCCGGTGTCACGGTCACCCGTGATGACGTTGAAGACACCCTTCGGCAGGATCGCCCCGATGATCTCGGCGATCAGAACCGTCGAGGCCGGAGTCGTGTCCGACGGCTTCAACACCACGGTGTTGCCCGCCGCGATGGCCGGCGCGAACTTCCATACGGCCATCATCATCGGGTAGTTCCAGGGCGCGACCTGCGCGCACACACCGACGGGCTCACGGCGGACGATGGAGGTCAGCCCCTCCATGTACTCACCTGCCGAACGGCCCTCGAGCATCCGCGCCGCACCCGCGAAGAAGCGGATCTGGTCCACCATCGGCGGGATCTCCTCGGACCGCGTGAGCCCGATCGGCTTGCCGGTGTTCTCGACCTCGGCCGCGATGAGCTCCTCGGCCCGCTCCTCGAACGCGTCCGCGATCTTCAGCAGGGCTTTCTGCCGCTCGGCGGGGGTCGTGTCGCGCCAGCCCGGGAAGGCCCTGGCGGCGGCCTCCATCGCGGCGTCGACGTCCGCCTGCCCGGACAGCGGCGCGGTCGCGTACGCCTCGCCCGTCGCGGGGTTGACCACATCGGTGGTCCGTCCGTCGGCGGCGTCCCGGAACTCACCGTCGATGTAGTTGCGCAGACGACGCAGCTCGGTGCTCACTGCCGGCCTCCTGTCAGGTCTCACTACTGCTGGCTGTCAGTTCTGGTTGTCCAGTTACTGAGACACCCACCCTAGTCGGCCGCGCCACGTTTTCAACACCCCCGATCACGCCAAGGCTGCGAAATCCGCAAGTCTCGGTCTCGTAAACAACGAATTTCATCGCTTCGGCCTTGCGGAACTGTCGAGACGTCGTGCACAGTGACGTCGTGGCCAGTCGAAGCGCAGAGCACAGGGACTCCCGCGAGTCCAGGACCGGCGGCGGTCCCCAGCTGGACGCCGTCTCCCTCGCCATCATCGAACAACTCCAGGAGGACGGCCGCCGACCGTACGCCGCCATCGGCAAGGCGGTGGGCCTGTCCGAGGCGGCCGTGCGCCAGCGCGTCCAGAAGTTGCTCGACCAGGGCGTGATGCAGATCGTCGCCGTCACGGACCCGCTCACCGTGGGCTTCCGCAGGCAGGCGATGGTCGGTGTCAACGTCGAGGGCGACGTGGAGTCGGTGGCCGACGCGCTGACCGCCATGTCCGAATGCGAGTACGTGGTGATGACCGCCGGGTCCTTCGACCTGATGGTGGAGATCGTCTGCGAGGACGACGACCACCTCCTGGACGTCATCAACCGCCGCATCCGGGCCGTCCCCGGAGTTCGCTCGACCGAGAGCTTCGTCTACCTCAAGCTCAAGAAGCAGACCTACATGTGGGGAACCCGATAACCGTGAGGACCCGATAACCGTGAGCAGCAACAGCCCTCAGGACCTCAGCAGGACCGCGTACGACCACTTGTGGATGCACTTCACGCGTATGTCCTCGTACGAGAAGTCCCCCGTCCCGACCATCGTCCGGGGCGAGGGCACCTACATCTACGACGACAAGGGCAAGCGCTACCTCGACGGTCTCGCCGGCCTCTTCGTGGTGCAGGCCGGGCACGGCCGCGTCGAGCTGGCCGAGACCGCGTTCAAGCAGGCGCAGGAGCTGGCGTTCTTCCCGGTGTGGTCCTACGCCCACCCGAAGGCAGTGGAGCTGGCGGAGCGGCTGGCCCACGAGGCGCCGGGCGACCTCAACAAGGTCTTCTTCACCACGGGCGGCGGTGAGGCGGTCGAGACCGCCTGGAAGCTCGCCAAGCAGTACTTCAAGCTGGTCGGCAAGCCCACCAAGTACAAGGTGATTTCCCGAGCGGTGGCGTATCACGGCACCCCGCAGGGTGCCCTGTCCATCACCGGCCTGCCCGGTCTGAAGGCCCCGTTCGAGCCCCTCGTCCCGGGCGCGCACAAGGTCCCGAACACCAACATCTACCGCGCCCCGCTCTTCGGCGACGACCCGGAGGCCTTCGGCCGCTGGGCCGCCGACCAGATCGAGCAGCAGATCCTCTTCGAGGGCCCGGACACGGTCGCCGCTGTCTTCCTGGAGCCGGTGCAGAACGCGGGCGGCTGCTTCCCGCCCCCGCCCGGCTACTTCCAGCGGGTGCGCGAGATCTGCGACCAGTACGACGTCCTGCTCGTGTCGGACGAGGTCATCTGCGCCTTCGGCCGCCTCGGCACGACGTTCGCCTGCGACAAGTTCGGCTACGTCCCGGACATGATCACCTGCGCCAAGGGCATGACCTCGGGCTACTCCCCCATCGGCGCCTGCATCATCTCCGACCGCCTCGCCGAGCCGTTCTACAAGGGTGACAACACCTTCCTGCACGGCTACACCTTCGGCGGTCACCCCGTGTCGGCCGCGGTGGGCCTGGCCAACCTCGACCTGTTCGAGCGCGAGGGCCTCAACCAGCACGTCCTCGACAACGAGGGCGCCTTCCGCGCGACCCTGGAGAAGCTCCACGACCTGCCGATCGTCGGCGACGTCCGCGGAAACGGCTTCTTCTACGGCATCGAACTGGTGAAGGACAAGAACACCAAGGAGTCCTTCAACGACGAGGAGACCGAGCGCGTCCTGTACGGCTTCCTCTCCAAGGCGCTCTACGACAACGGCCTGTACTGCCGTGCCGACGACCGTGGCGACCCGGTCGTGCAGCTCGCGCCGCCGCTGATCTCCAACCAGGAGACGTTCGACGAGATCGAGCAGATCCTGCGGGCGACCCTGTCGGAGGCGTGGACCAAGCTCTAGCCTCCAGCGGTGGACGGAGCTCCGGCTCCCCGCGGTTCGACGGGGGTGCACCCGTAGGAGTGAGAAGGGTGCACCACCCGCCGCGTGCTGTCCCTCGTTCCGGTCCCGGATCCTTAGCGTGCCTGGTAACCGATCGGCCCTGTCTTCGTTCCCCCGCACGGGGGAACGGCACGGGAACTACGGATCTGACGAGGTGTACGCCCATGGAGGCTCCGCCGGACAACGACGTGCTCTGGGCACGCGCGCTGCACTTCACGCACCGCGACGGCTCCCCCGCGCTCGGCGGGGTCTCGCTCGGAGTGCGTGAGGGCGAGATCCTCGCCGTGACCGGCCCGCGGGGCAGCGGCAAGACGGCTCTCCTGCGGTGTCTGTCCGGCCTGGTCCGGCCGGTGCGTGGCGAGGTCTGGTTCAACAGCGTCCCGGTGCACACCATGGGCCCGCTGGCCCGCGAACGGCTCCGCCGTGACCGCTTCACCTGGATCGACCCGACCCCGACACTCGTCCCGGAACTGAACGTCTGGGAGAACGCCGCCCTCCCCCTGATGCTGCGCGGGACCAGCCGCCGCCGCGCCAAGACGGCCGCGCTGGAGTGGCTGAACCGCCTGGACGTCGGCGAGTCCGCGCGCAAGCGCCCGCACCAGCTGGTCCACGCCGAACGGCAGCGCGTCTGCATCGCCCGCGCGCTGGCCCCCTCACCCACGGTCCTGTTCGCCGACGAACCGACGGCCCCCCTGCATCGCGCCGACCGCGCACACGCCCTGCGCACCCTGACGACAGCGGCCCGCTCGCACGGCATCACCGTCGTCCTGGCCACCTACGACGTGGAGAACGCGGCCTTCGCCGACCGCACCATCGCCCTCCTCGACGGACGGCGCGTCAACACGGTGCACCTGCCTCCGGTCGCCGCGACGGAAGGCCGGGCGGCGTGCTCGCTCTCCGTCTGACCCGAACCGCCCGGCCCGCCGTACAGCTGCGCCGTCTGCTCGTGGCGGCGGCCTCGGCGGGCACGGGCTTCCTGCTGCTGTGCACCCTCGGCTACGCGCTGACGCACGCCGACCCCGGCGCGTCGGTCCTGCGCCTGGCCTGGTGCGTACCGCCGCTGGCCGCGACGATCCACCTCGCGGTGGCCGTGGCCCGCACCGACCCGGGCACCAGGCCGCGCCCCGGCCTCGCCGCGATCGGCCTCGGCCCGGCCCGCCTGATGCTGGTATCGGCCACCACCACGGCCCTGTCCTGCACCCTCGGCTCGATGCTCGCCCTGCTGGTCTTCCTCCACCTGCGCGGCGACCTGAACGGCATGCCCTTCGACGGCGCGGCCGCGGATTTCCTGGCAGCGCACGCCCCTCTTCCCCTGCCGGCCGCCCTGACCCTGCTGACCCTGGTCCCGGCGACCGCGTCGACGACGGTGGCCCTCGCCCTGCGACCGAAGGAGCCCGGACCCACCGGGGCACGGGGCGTCGAGGGGAGGTCGTACCGCCGCTTCGGGGCGTACGGCAGGACGGTGGCGCGGGAGACGTTCGGGGCGTACGGGCGGTTCGGGGCGCGACTGCGAGGTGCGCCGGGGAAGGGCGGCACGCCGCCGGAGCCGGCGAGTGAGCAGACGAGCATGCAGACGGGCGAACCAGCCCCCACGCCGGCCGCACCTGAGGAGGCGGTGGAACCGCTGGACCACGTGACCCACCTGCCGGCCCCCCGCAAACCCCCCGCCGGCCTCCCCTGGGGCATCGCCATCCTCGCCGCGGGCCTGGCCGTGGAGGCCTACGCCGCCCGCGCGGCGACCGGCGCCCTCGCCCTGCCCTCCGCCCTCCCGACCGGTCCCGCCGGCGTACTGGCCGGCTGGCTCCTGACGGCTCTCGGGCTGGCCCTGGCCGCCCCCGGACTCACCCACCTCTGCGGTCGGCTCCTCCAGGCCGTACGCCCGGGCGCCGTCCGTCTCCTGGCCGGCCGTGTCCTCATGGCCGAAGCCACCCGCATCGGCCGCCCTCTCGGCGTCGTCTGCGCCGTGGCCTCCGCGGCGTACGCCGTGGCCCCGCTCTCCGCCGCCGCGGCCACCGCCGCCGTCGGGCCGCTCAGCACCCTCGGCGCCACCGTCGTCACCGGCTGCACGGTGGCCACCCTCCTCACGGCTGCCGTGGAGGCCAAGCAGGCCCGCGCCGACGCGACGGCCGCGCTGCTCCGGGTCGGCGCCCCCACCACGCTGCTGCGCAGCGCGGCGGCCCTGCGCGCCGGCGCCCTGCTCGCGTTCTTCTGCCCGCTCACCCTGATCGTGGCCGAGCTGGCCGCGCTCCCTCTGGCAGCCCGCTGAAGCCGACGACAGGCGTCGGAAAACTCGTACGAAAAAAATCTCCGACCGGCGATGAGTTCCGCTCGGACCCCCGGTCTACCCCACCGAACAGCAGACACCCCGATGGGAGAGACCACGATGACCGCCCCCGCGTACCAGCAGATGATCTTCCTGAACCTGCCCGTGAACGACCTCGACGCCTCCAAGAAGTTCTTCACGGAACTCGGCTACTCGATCAACGAGCAGTTCAGCGACGACACGACGGCCTCGGTCGTGATCAGCGAGACCATCGTCGCGATGGTGCACACCCACGACAAGTACGCCCAGTTCACGAAGAAGCCGATCGCGGACGCGACGAAGACCAGCGAGGTGCTGATCGCGCTGAGCGCCGAGAGCCGCGAGAAGGTCGACGAGCTGGTCGACAAGGCGCTCGCCGCGGGCGGTTCCGTCTCCGGCGAGACCCAGGACCACGGCTTCATGTACGGCCGCGCCTTCGACGACCTCGACGGCCACACCTGGGAGGTCGTCTGGATGGACCCGTCGGCCATCGAGGGCTGACGCGGGCCGTCCTTCGCAGGGTGCCTAGCATGGGCGGGTGCAGACGATGCCCGCCCATGCGGCCCACCACAACGACCGTGAGATAGAGACGCTGGAGGAGTTCGACGCGACCGTCTCGGCGCGCGGCTCCCTCGCCGGATTCCGCGTCCAGGCCGTCGACCTGACGGACCGTACGCGCGAACTGCTCGCCACCAGCGCCGCGGGCGCCCTCTTCCTCGGCTGCCCGATGCGCGAGGAGGCCGCCGCCAAGGTCCGCACGGACGGCGCCCTCGTCTTCCCGCCGATCCCGGACCTGCCCTTCGACCCGTACCGCGGCCTGGTCTACTCCCCCGACGAACTCTTCGCCTCCCTGACGGACGGCCCGGACGGCTACGAGAACACGCCCGACGCCCTCGCCTACGCCTGGTTCCAGCGGACCAAGGCCGACGGCGACATCCACGCCTCCATGCTGCGCGCGGTCCACGACGACTCCGTGTCGGACGCGCTCGACGAACTCCTCGCCGGGACACGGGTGGTGGGCGTCATGGGCGGCCACGCGATGCGGCGCGGCACGGAGGCGTACGAGGGTGCCGCGCGGCTCGGCCGGGAGCTGGCCCGCGCCGGTCTCACGGTCGCCACCGGCGGCGGCCCGGGCGCGATGGAGGCGGCCAACCTCGGCGCGTACGCCGCCCCGTACGACGACGAGATGCTCAGCGACGCGCTCCGGCTGCTGGCGAAGGCGCCCCTGTTCACGCCCTCGGTCACCGCGTGGGCGACGGCCGCCTTCGAGGTCCGTGCGCGCTGGCCGAAGGGCGGCCGCTCCGTCGGCATCCCGACGTGGTTCTACGGCCACGAGCCGCCGAACCCGTTCGCCTCCCACATCGCCAAGTACTTCGCCAACGCCACGCGCGAGGACGGCCTCCTGGCCCGCTCGAACGCCGGCGTCGTCTTCCTGCCGGGGGCCGCCGGCACCGTGCAGGAGATCTTCGACAACGCCACGCCGAACTACTACGAGTCGCGCGGCGAGCCGACCCCGATGGTTCTGGTCAACAGGGCCCACTGGACGGAGAAGTTGCCGGCCTGGCCGCTGCTTCAGGCCCTCGCCCGGGAGCGGTCGATGGAGTCCCGTATCGCCCTGGTCGACCGGATCGAGGAGGCTCCGGCGGCGCTGAAACGTCTCAGCGATTAATAAGAGGGCAAAGCCAACGGCTGTGGACCGCGTACGCGTTGACACTACTTATGCCACGCTTATAAACCTGTGAGACTCCTGGGGACGGTGATGTCATATCGCCGCCTCGTTCAACCCCCCTCAGTGGTGCAACTCGTAAGGACAAAAGTGTCCATAAACCGCCGTACAGTCACGCGTTCCGTGCGCGCTCTTGGTGTTGCCTCCGCCTCGGCCGCGCTCGCGCTGGGCCTCGCGGGCAACGCGCTCGCGTGCGACATCAGTGAATTCTCCGCCGAAGCCAAGTGCGACGGCGACAAGGGTGTCATCACGGTCACCGACGTCGACCCCAGCGGTATCCCGGCGACGGTCAGCGTCTTCCTGCAAAACAACGGGGCCGACCTGAAGAAGGTCGGCGAGCAGGTGGTCAAGGGCTCGCGCGAGGGTGTCACCATCACCTTCGAGGAGAACTGGAAGCCGGACGCGGAGTACCGCGTCCACGTCAAGGCCGCCGGCTATGTCGACGAGGACATCAAGCCCAACCTGACGACGCCGTCCACGGCCTGCAAGAAGGACGAGGAGGAGCCGCCGGCTCCGTCGGACACCCCGACCCCGTCGGACTCCGCGTCCACCCCGGCCGAGGAGACCGACTCCCCGGCCCCTGCGCCGTCCGAGAGCGAGAGCACCGCCCCCGCGGACACGGCCGGCAGCGCCCCGTCCCCGGCGAACGATGACTCCAACCTCGCCGAGACCGGTGCGAACTCCAACACCGGCCTGATCGCCGGCATCGCGGTCGCCCTGGTCGCGGTCGGCGGCGGCGCGGTCTTCTTCGGCCTGCGCCGTCGCGGGGCGAACGGCGACCGCTGACCCTCCCGCACGGCAACGCCCTTGTGGTCCGTCCCCTTTCCCGGGGGCGGGCCATTCGCCTGTCAGCCGAAGGTCGCCCGCTCCAGCCAGAACTCCAGCAACTCCCGCTCGCCGACGACCTCCAACTCGGGGCTGTCCAGCGACAGTCGACGGTAGAAGCCGAGGAGTACGGCGGTGAGGCGGCCGCGGAGCGCGACGGTCGCCTTCTCGTGGCCGCGGCGCCAGGCGATGACGTCCTCGTCGAGGTCGACGAACCACTCAGCGTTCACTTCAGGGGTGTCGTCGGTGGCATGCAGATGGAGGCTGCTCCCCGGCCGACGCAGCTCCTTCGCCGGATCGTCCGGCAGCGTCCGCTGGGCCCACTCGACGATCTCCAGCCACTCGTCGATCGCGTCGGCGGCTATGTCCGGCGCGACCTCGTAGGGCAGTCCGGCGGCGAGCGTGGCATCGGCCCGGTGAATCGTGATCTCGTGGGTCATACGGCGGGCCCAGAACCCGGCGTTGAGGATCCCGGCCCATCCCCAGACCTTCGCGTCCGGGCCGGCCTTCCGGAGGGCGTCGACGAGCATCTCGCCGGTCTCCGCGAGCCAGGCGTCCAGGGCTGCGGGGTCGCCCTTCTCGTCCGGGCCGTCCGCGAGAGGGACCTCCTCCTCGGGGATCTCCTCCTGCGCCCGCGTCCGCACCATCAGCTCCACCCAGCGCAAGGCGCCGCCGGTATGCCGTACGAGCTGTTCCAGCGACCAGTCCGGGCAGGTCGGCACAGTGGCGGACAGGTCGGCGCCGGAGGTCACAACGGCCCTCAACAGGCCGACCTGATGGGCGATTTCGTCGCAGTAGCGATCATGCGGGAGTGTCATGCCCCGCACCCTATGTGCCGGACGATCAGCTCAGCACGACAATTTCCGCCGCGTCGAACTCCACCCCGACCTCGTCCCCGACCCCGGGCGCCTCCCGCAGCGCGCAGGCCGCTTCGAGGCGCGGCGCGTCCTCCGGCTGGAGGTGCACGGCGACATGCGTGCCCTTGAAGGTGCGTGCCGTGACCGTGCAGCGCAGCCCCGCGTCGGGGGCCACGAGCCGTACGCCGGCCGGACGTACGAGCAGCGTCCGCGGCCCCTGCACGGCGTCCACGCTCACCGGCAGCTTGCCCCAGGGCGTGTCCGCGGCCTCGCCGGCGACGGTGGCCTCGACCACGTTGTCGAACCCGAGGAAGCGTGCCACGAACGCGTCCACGGGCCGCTGCCACACCTCCAGCGGCGTCCCGGTCTGGGCGATCCGCCCGTCCCGCATCACCACGACCCGGTCGGCGAGCGCGAAGGCCTCGCCCTGGTCGTGCGTCACAGCGAGCACGGTGGTGCCCAACCGTCCGAACAGCTCCCTGAGTTCGACGACGAGGCGCTCCCGCAGCGAGCGGTCGAGCTGGCCCAGCGGCTCGTCCAGCATCAGCAGCCGCGGCCGGGGCGCGAGCGCACGGGCCAGCGCCACCCGCTGCTGTTCCCCGCCGGAGAGGGAGGCGACGGCCCGGCGGGCGGCGCCCGGAAGCCCGACCAGGTCGAGCAACTCCCGTACCCGCTCGGCCTGTTCGCCCTTCGAGGCGCCGTGCATCCGTGCCCCGAAAGCCACATTGCCGCCGACGTCGCGCTGCGGGAACAGCTGATGGTCCTGGAACATCAGCCCGACGCCCCGCTTGTGCGCGGGCACCCCCGCCTGGTCCCGGCCGTCGAGCGACACCCGCCCGGCGTCGAGGGGTTGCAGCCCCGCCACCGCCCGCAGCAGCGTCGACTTGCCGCTGCCGCTCGGCCCGAGGACGCACACGATCTCGTGCTCGGCGACATCGAGGTCGACGTGGTCCAGCACGGGCCGCCCGTCGAACCGTACGGTCGCACCCGCCAGACTCAACAGCATCTAGAACTCCCCCGTCCGATCCGTACGAAGCCGCTCCAGCACCAGCAGCGCCACCGCGCACACCACCATCAGTACCGTTGAAAGGGCCATCGCCTGGCCGTAGTTGAGCTCGCCGGCCCGCCCCAGCAGGCGGGCCACGGCGACCGGCAGCGTCGGGTTGTCGGGCCGCGCGATGAACACGGTCGCCCCGAACTCGCCCAGCGACACCGCGAAGGCGAACCCGGCCGCGATCAGCAGCGCCCGCCGCACCATCGGCAGATCCACCTCACGCCAGACCCGCCAGGGCGAGGCCCCCAGCACCGAGGCCGCCTCGCGCAGCCGCTGGTCCACGGCGCGCAGCACAGGGAGCATGGTGCGTACGACGAAGGGCACCCCGACCAGTGCCTGGGCCAGCGGCACCAGGATCCAGGTGCTGCGCAGGTCCAGCGGCGGCTCGTCCAGGGCGATCAGGAACCCGAACCCGACCGTCACCGCTGACACCCCGAGCGGCAGCATCAACAGCGCGTCGAAGCCCCGTACGAACCGTCCCGCGTCCCGTCGGGTCAACGCGGCCGCCGCCAGACCGCCGATCAGCACGTCGATGAGCGTGGCGACGACGGCGTACTGGAACGAGTTGCCGATCGCCTCGATCGGCGCGACGAGGAAGACCCCACCGTCGGCATCGGTCAGCGCCCGGTAGTAGCCGAAGTCGGGTGCGTCCAGCGAGCGCTGCACGAGCACGGCGAGGGGCAGCAGCAGGAGGACGACGATCACGGCCAGGACACCGGCCAGCAGCGCCCACTGCCCCGCCCCGCGCGGCCGCCGCGCGGTCACGGACGCGTCCACCAGACGCAGGGCGCTCTCCCGCCGCCGTACCGTCCAGGCGTGCACGGCGAGGATCGCGCCCACCGCGAGGAACTGGATGATCGTCAGGACGGCGGCGGTGGACAGGTCGAAGATCTCGGAGGTCTGCCGGTAGATCTCCACTTCGAGGGTCGAGAAGGTCGGGCCGCCGAGGATCTGCACCACGCCGAAGGAGGTGAAGGTGAACAGGAAGACCATGAGCGCGGCGGCGGCCACGGCGGGCCCGAGGGCCGGCAGGGTGACGGTCCGCCATGCGGTGAGGCGGGACGCGCCGAGCATCCGCGCGGCCTCCTCCTGCCGCGGGTCGAGCTGCGCCCAGAGGCCACCGACGGTCCGTACGACGACGGCGTAGTTGAAGAAGACATGCGCGAGCAGGATGGCCCACACGCTGGTGTCGAGCCGTACGCCCCACAGCTCGTCGAGGAGTCCGCCGCGGCCGAGGAGCGCGAGGAACGCCGTACCGACGACGACCGTCGGCAGCACGAAGGGGACGGTGACGACGGCTCGCAGGATCTGCTTGCCGGGGAAATCGAAGCGGGCGAAGACATAGGCGCCGGGCAGTGCGATCAGCAGGGTCAGCGCGGTGGAGGCGAGCGCCTGCCAGGTGGTGAACCACAGGACGTGCCGGATGTCGGACTCCCCGAGCACGTCCGCGAGCCGCCCGAACTGCCATACCCCGTCGACCTGAAGACCGCGCGCGACGATCGCGGCGACGGGGTAGGCGAAGAAGAGCGCGAAGAACGCGACGGGCACGGCGACGAGGCCGAGCCGCACCGCCGCGCCCCTCCTGCGCCTCGCCGCGCCCCTCTTGCGCGGGGCCGCTACTTCAGTACGAGCGAGGTCCACGACTTGACCCAGTCGTCACGGTTGTCGGCGATCTTCGCCGGGTCCATGGTCTCGGGATCCTTGGCCTGCGGCCCGTACTTCGTGAACTCCTCGGGTACCTGGGCGCCCTCCCGTACCGGGTAGACGAACATGTTGAGCGGCATGTCTTCCTGGAACGTCTTGGTGAGCAGGAAGTCGAGGAGCGCCTTGCCGCCCGCGGCGTTACCGGCATTGCTCAGCAGGCCGGCGTACTCGACCTGCCGGAAGCAGGTGCCCTCGGCGACGCCGGTGGGCGCGGTCGTGGGCTTCGGGTCGCCGTAGATCACCTCGGCGGGCGGCGAGGAGGCGTACGACACGACGAGCGGCCGGTCGGCCTTGGCCTTCTTGCCGCCGGCGGACCCGGAGAACTCCTCGTTGTAGGCCTGCTCCCACCCGTCGACGACCTTCACACCATTCGCCTTGAGCTTCTTCCAGTAGTCCTGCCAGCCGTCGTCGCCGTACTTCGCGGCGGTGCCGAGCAGGAAGCCGAGGCCGGGCGAGGAGGTGGAGGCGTTCTCGGTGACGAGGAGGTTCTTGTAGGAGGGCTTGATCAGGTCGTCGTACGAGGTGGGCGGGGTGAGCTTGTGCTCGCTGAAGTACGCCTTGTCGTAGTTGACGCAGATGTCGCCGGTGTCGATCGGGGTGACCCGGTGCTGGTCCTGTTCGACCTGGTACTCGGGCCGGACGAGATCGGAGCCCTTCGCCTCGTACGACTGGAACAGATCGTTGTCGAGCGCCCGCGAGAGCAGGGTGTTGTCGACGCCGAAGAAGACGTCGCCCTGCGGGTTGTCCTTGGTCAGGATCGCCTTGTTGACGGCCTGCCCGGCGTCGCCGTCCTCCAGGACCTTGACCTTGTACCCGGACTGCTTCTCGAACGCGGCGATGACGTTCTTCGAGACGGCCCACGAGTTATGGCTGACGAGGGTCACGGTCTTACCGCCGGACTGCTGGCTGTCGCTGCCCGAGTCGGACGAACCACACGCGGACAGCGTGACGAGGCCGAGCCCGACGGCGAAGACCGTGGCCTTCTTGGTGATGCTCACTGGATTCCTCCTGGGGTTGACCAGGAAGAGACGCGGCCCTGCCCAGAAGTCTTCCTTCGGCTCCTGGGCAGGGCGCAACAGCTTGAGTGATGACCGAACTTCCTACCCAGAATGACCTGGGCGAGGTTCAGAGGGTCTGCGGCCCGATTGCCGCACTCTCAGCGCTGTGGCGCTCCCCTGCCGGAATATGAAGATGTACGTACGGGTGTACGCGCTCAGATTACCGCTCGGTGGCCGCGAGCTGACCGCAGGCCCCGTCGATCTCCTGACCACGGGTGTCCCGGATCGTCACCGGCACACCATGGGCGGCGATGGCCTCGACGAACGCCTTCTCGTCCTCGGGCCGGGAGGCGGTCCACTTCGACCCCGGCGTCGGGTTCAGCGGAATCAGGTTCACATGCACCGGCTTGCCCTTGAGCAGCCGCCCGAGCCGGTCACCACGCCAGGCCTGGTCGTTGATGTCCCGGATGAGGGCGTACTCGATCGACAGCCGCCGCCCGCTCTTCTCGACGTACTCGAACCCGGCGTCGAGGACCTCCCGCACCTTCCACCGCGTATTGACGGGCACAAGGGTGTCACGCAGCTCGTCGTCGGGCGCGTGCAGCGAGATCGCGAGCCGGCACTTGAAGCCCTCGTCGGCGAACCGGTGGATGGCCGGGACGAGCCCGACGGTCGAGACGGTGATCCCGCGCTGGGACAGCCCCAGCCCATCGGGCTCGGAATCGGTGAGCCGCCGAATCGCCCCCACGACCCGGTTGTAGTTGGCGAGCGGCTCGCCCATCCCCATGAAGACGATGTTGGACAGCCGAGCAGGCCCCCCAGGAACCTCCCCGTCCCGCAGCGCCCGCATCCCGTCCACGATCTGATGCACGATCTCGGCGGTCGACAGATTCCGATCGAGCCCCGCCTGCCCGGTGGCACAGAACGGACAGTTCATCCCGCATCCGGCCTGTGAACTGATGCACATCGTCACCCGGTCCGGATACCGCATCAACACCGACTCGACGAGCGTCCCGTCGAACAGCCGCCACAACGTCTTGCGCGTGTCACCCTGGTCCGTCGACAGATGCCGTACGACGGTCATCAGCTCGGGAAACAGCTCCTCCCGCAGCTTGTCCCGCGAACCGGCCGGGATGTCGGTCCACTGCTCCGGGTCATGCGCGTACCGCGCGAAGTAGTGCTGCGAAAGCTGCTTGGCGCGAAACGGCTTCTCCCCGATCGCGGCGACAGCGTCCTTACGCTCACCGGGCGTGAGATCGGCAAGATGCCGCGGCGGCTTCTTGGCTCCGCGCGGGGCGACGAAAGTGAGTTCTCCGGGCTTAGGCATGGCTGTACCAGTGTCGCAGATCAACTGGCGACGGGATTCGTAGGTCCACAGACCGGATCCGTAGGGACCGACGTGATCTCCGACGCGTCGAAGGGCGAGCGGCTCGACGCGACAGACGTCCGCGGCGGCGGAGCTGAGGGACGTCCGCCTGTCGTCGGCGGCGCGGTACGGCTAGTCGGTCGTGCGCTCCAGCCTGTCCTTGAGGAGTTGCTCGTCGCGCGGGAGTTCCTTGCGGACCTGCGGGCGGACGACAAGGGGCACCAGGACCTTGCCGAGGCCGTGCCCTTCGAAGTCGATGTCGATCGTCACGCGGGAGCGGCGACCGTCGTCGAGCGGCTCGATCTCACCGTGGGTACGGGGCCTGACGGGGCCGTCGACCCCGTGCAGATCCCAACTGCGCGGAGGGTCGAGCTCGTCGAACTGCACGGTCATCGGAACCTCGCGGCTGCCGATGCGCCGGGTGACCCGGACCCGGGAGCCGGTGTGGATCGGCCCTTCGTCGAGGGGTTCGGCCGAGACGGCGCTCAGCTGCCACTCGGGCAGATGGGACGGCTCGGTGATATACGCGTAGACCTCGCCAGGCGGCCGGTCGACGTCGATGGTTTCTCGGATGATGGCCATGACGACCCCCTTTGCGGTGCCGTGAGGGCTTACACCGGAATCGTCCCACACATCAAGAAGCCCCCGCTCTGTAAGAACGGAGGCTCCCGGACGTTTGACCGACCCGTCAGCCCGATCCCACGAAAAGCACCATGAGCAGCCAGACGACAGGCGCCGTGGGCAGCAGCGAGTCCAGCCGGTCCATGATCCCTCCATGACCCGGCAGCAGCGTGCCCATGTCCTTGATGCCGAGGTCCCGCTTGATCATCGACTCGCCGAGGTCGCCGAGCGTGGCGCTGGCCGCGACCGCGAGGCCCAGCAGCAGGCCCTGCCACCAGGTGCCGTCGTCGATCAGGAACTGCATGCACAGCGCGCCCGCCACCATCGCGAAGCTCACCGCGCCGAGCAGGCCCTCGCGGGTCTTGCCGGGGCTGATGCGCGGGGCGAGCTTGTGCTTGCCGAAGCGCCAGCCGACGGCGTACGCGCCGGTGTCGCTGACGACCGTCAGGAGCAGGAAGGTCAGGACGCGCCACGCCCCGTCCTCGGCGGTCAGCATCATCGCCACGAACGTCGCCAGGAACGGCACGTAGAACGCCGCGAACACGCCCGCGGTGACGTCCTTGAGGTAGCCCTCCGGCGGTTCCGTCATCCGCCAGACCAGTACGGCCAGCGCGGTCAGCGCCATCGACACCCAGGCGCCCTCGGCACCCCGGACGTAGCCGGCGATCACCATGGCCGCACCGCCGAGCGCGAGCGGGACGAGGGGCGCCTTGATGCCCTTGCGCTCCTCGAGCCGCCTGGTCAGCTCCCACAGGCCCACGACGACGGCGACCGCGACCACACCGACGAACACGGCCTTGACAACGAACAGCGAAGCGACGATCACCACACCGAGCGCGACGCCGACTCCTATGGCCGCACCCAGGTCGCGCCCCGCGCTCTTCTTCTGCGGCTGGGGCGCCGGCTGCGGGGCGTCGGGCATGGGCTCCGGATTCTGCTGCGCCGCCTCGGAGGGCCGCGCCTGCGGCGTGTCGTACGGCCGCGCGTGCGGCGGCTGTTCGCGGAACAAGGGGCCGCTCAGCCGAGCGGCCCCCCGGTCGTCATCCTGGTCTCCGCCATACGCGGGTCCGTCGGGCACGATGGGCATGGGGCGAGTCTGCTGCGCCTCAGGCGCATCGTACGCGGGACCCGCCGGGGCAGCCCCCTGGACAGGTCCACGTGCGGCGGCCCCCCAGTAACCGGTTTGCCCGGCTTGCCCGGCTTGTGGCGGTGCCCCCCAGGAAGAGTCGTTCATCAGACCTCGAGCAGCTCCGCTTCCTTGTGCTTGAGGAGCTCGTCCACCTGCGCGACGTACTTGTGCGTGGTGTCCTCGAGCTCCTTCTCCGCACGGCGGCCCTCGTCCTCGCCGATGTCGCCGTCCTTGATCGCCTTGTCGATGGCCTCCTTGGCCTTGCGGCGGACGGAGCGGATGGACACGCGCGCGTCCTCGGCCTTGCCCTTGGCGACCTTGATGTAGTCGCGGCGGCGCTCCTCGGTGAGCTCGGGGAACACCACTCGGATGATGTTGCCGTCGTTGCTCGGGTTGACGCCGAGGTCGGAGTCACGGATCGCCTGCTCGATGTTGCGCAGCGCGCTCTTGTCGAACGGGGTCACGACGGCCATGCGCGGCTCCGGCACGGAGAACGAAGCCAGCTGGTTGATCGGCGTCGGCGCACCGTAGTAGTCGGCCACGATCTTGTTGAACATCGCCGGGTGCGCACGGCCGGTGCGGATCGCGGCGAAGTCCTCCTTGGCGACCACGACGGCCTTCTCCATCTTCTCCTCGGCCTCGAGGAGGGTCTCTTCGATCACCACTTGCTCCTGCGTGTCTTGAGTAAAGGCCCGGCTGCGGTTCCTGGGTGGGGGCGGCGGCCGGCTGCGTCGCGTCTTCTTCCTGCACGGTTCCCGACCGGCAGGACATTGTCCATCCCCCGGTCAGGGTCCGCCCCGTCCGTCCCTCGGACGGGTTCGTTGTCGGAGTTGTCGGAGCGTCAGCCCCGACCGCCCTGCTCACCCACAAGCGTGCCGATCTTCTCACCCTTGACGGCGCGCGCGATATTGCCCTCCGCCAGGAGCTCGAAGACGAGGATCGGAAGCTTGTTGTCGCGGCACAACGTGACCGCCGTGGCATCGGCGACCTTGAGGTCGCGGGTGATGACCTCGCCGTAGCCGAGGGAGTCGAACTTGACCGCGTCGGGGTTGGTCTTCGGGTCGGAGTCGTAGACCCCGTCCACCCCGTTCTTGCCCATGAGCAGCGCCTCGGCGTCGATCTCCAGGGCGCGCTGCGCGGCGGTGGTGTCGGTGGAGAAGTACGGCATGCCCATACCGGCGCCGAAGATGACCACGCGGCCCTTCTCCAGGTGCCGTACGGCACGCAACGGGATGTACGGCTCGGCGACCTGCCCCATGGTGATGGCGGTCTGGACCCGGCTGTCGATGCCCTCCTTCTCCAGGAAGTCCTGGAGGGCGAGGCAGTTCATCACGGTGCCGAGCATGCCCATGTAGTCCGAGCGGGCCCGGTCCATGCCGCGCTGCTGGAGTTCGGCGCCGCGGAAGAAGTTGCCGCCGCCGATGACGACCGCGACCTGCGAGCCGTCGCGCACGACGGCCGCGATCTCGCGGGCGATCTTGTGCACCACGTCCGGGTCGACGCCGAGGCCCCCGCCACCGGAGAAGGCCTCTCCGGACAGCTTCAGCAGAAACCGGCCGCGTACTTTGCCGTCGTCGCTCTTCTGGGCCTTGGTGGTCATCGAGATCCCGCCTTTGTTACGTGGTGCACATACGAAGAAGGCCATTGCCGGTTGGGGCGTGTTTCGCATCCCATGCGCGGCAATGGCCTCCTCGTCAGATCTGCTGTCGTCCGTCACCGCACACGCGTGCGTGGTGACGGAGTCCGCCAACGACTGCCCTCGACCCTATAGGGACCGGGCACCGATCGCGGCACGGACTCAGATGCCGACCTTGATACGCGAGAAGCGCTTCAGGGTGACACCGGCCTCGTCCAGGATCTTCTGGACGGACTTCTTGTTGTCGAGCGCGTACGGCTGACCGAGGAGCGTGGCGTCCTTGAAGAAGCCGTTGAGGCGACCCTCGACGATCTTCGGCAGGGCAGCCTCGGGCTTGCCCTCGGCGCGGGTGGTCTCCTCGGCGACGCGACGCTCGGACTCGACGACCTCGGCCGGCACGTCCTCCTTGGAGAGGTACTTCGGCGCGAAGGCGGCGATGTGCTGGGCGACGCCCTTGGCGACCTCGGCGTTCGGCTTGTCCAGCTCGACGAGGACACCGATCTGCGGGGGCAGGTCGGGCATCGTGCGGTGCATGTACGCGATCACGAAGCCGTCGGCGAACTGCGCGAAGCGGTCCAGGACGATCTTCTCGCCGAGGTTGGCGTTGGCCTCGTCGACGAACGCCTGGACGGTCTTGCCGGCCTCGATCTCGGAGGCGAGCAGCGCCTCGATGTCGGCCGGGGAGGTCTTCGCGACGTGCTCGGCGATGGCGTTGGCCACGGCCTGGAACTTCTCGCCCTTGGCGACGAAGTCCGTCTCGCACTTCAGCTCGACGAGGACACCGGAGGAGTTGTCGTCGGCGATGATCGAGACCACGGCGCCGTTCTCGGCGGAGCGGCCCTCGCGCTTGGCGACGCCCTTCTGGCCCTTGATACGGAGCGCTTCGACAGCCTTCTCGACGTTGCCCTCGGCCTCGTCCAGCGCCTTCTTGCAGTCCATCATGCCGGCGCCGGTGAGCTCACGGAGCTTCTTGACGTCAGCGGCGGTGTAGTTCGCCATGAGTCTGTGAATCTTTCTCGAAGTCTGGAAGATCGAAGATCTACGGGGTCTGCGGCTCCCATGGAGTAGCCGGTGCCGCCGACCTTCCGTCGACCTACGGGTGAACGGCGGGAGCGGATTTCATGCCGCTCCCGCCGTCAACGCTGACGGTGTCAGGCCTGCTCGCCCTCGGCGGCCGGAGCCTCGGTGGCCGGAGCCTCCGCAGCGGGAGCCTCGGTGGCCGGAGCCTCCGCAGCGGGGGCCTCAGCAGCCGGGGCCTCGGCGGCGGCCGGGGCCTCGTCGGCCTTCTTCTCACCCTCGAGCAGGTCGCGCTCCCACTCGGCGAGCGGCTCGCCCGCGGCCTTCTCACCCTTGTCACCGGTGGCGACGCGCGAGCGGCTGATGAGGCCCTCGGCGACGGCGTCGGCGATCACACGGGTGAGCAGGGTGACGGAGCGGATCGCGTCGTCGTTGCCCGGGATCTTGTAGTCGACCTCGTCGGGGTCACAGTTGGTGTCGAGGATGGCGACGACCGGGATGTTGAGCTTCCGGGCCTCGCCGACCGCGATGTGCTCCTTCTTGGTGTCCACGATCCAGACGGCGCTGGGCACCTTCTGCATCTCGCGGATACCACCGAGGGTCTTCTCCAGCTTGGCCTTCTCGCGCGAGAGCACGAGAAGCTCCTTCTTGGTCAGACCGGAAGCGGCGACGTCCTCGAAGTCGATCTGCTCGAGCTCCTTGAGGCGCTGCAGACGCTTGTAGACGGTCGAGAAGTTGGTGAGCATGCCGCCCAGCCAACGCTGGTTGACGTAGGGCATGCCGACGCGGGTGGCCTGCTCGGCGATGGCCTCCTGCGCCTGCTTCTTCGTGCCGACGAACATGACCGTGCCGCCGTGGGCGACGGTCTCCTTGACGAACTCGTAGGCGCGGTCGATGTACGACAGCGACTGGAGCAGGTCGATGATGTAGATGCCGTTGCGCTCCGTGAAGATGAAGCGCTTCATCTTCGGGTTCCAACGACGGGTCTGGTGACCGAAGTGGACGCCGCTTTCCAGCAGCTCCCGCATCGTGACGACGGCCATGGCCGCACTCCTTGAATGTTCTCGGTTGTGCCGCGGATGCCGGATGGCTCCCGCGCCTGACGCCCACATGCGCCGTGCCACGAAGGACCGAGGGGCGCTGATACGGACCGTCTCCGGTGGCCATATCGGGGCGTGCGAAGTCGACCCGGTGACCCGGATCGCCAGAAGAAGTGTACGGGACCCGCGAGGCCCCGGGTGACGCCGATGTCCACAACCGGGGAGTTGTCCACAGATCCCGGCCATGATCGGCGGGGGTGCGGGACGGTTGCGCCATGCGAGAGAAGCGAAGGCCGGGGGTGGCGAGGACATGCGGACGGCTGGTGTTGCTGCTGCTCCTGACGGCGACCGCCCTGCTGGCACCGGTCCCCCGACTGACCCCGACCGCCCTGACCGTGCCCCCTGCCGCACCCGACCCGCCGGTGCCGGCCGTCGGCCGGGCTTGGCCCGTGGGCTCACACCCGCCGATCCTCCGCGGCTGGGAACCCCCGACGACACCGTACGGTCCCGGCCACCGCGGCGTGGATCTGACGGCTCCTGCCGGGGCGCCCGTACGAGCGGTGGCGGCCGGACGGGTGTCGTTCGCGGGCCGCGTCGCGGGAAAGGGCGTCGTGTCGGTGGAGCTGACGGGCGCGGGAGATCCACCATTGCGGGTGACCTACGAGCCGGTGCGGGCGACGGTGGAGGAGGGCGACGAGGTGAGGGCGGGAGAGCCCGTGGGATCGGTGGAGCCGAGGGGCTCACACTGCACGACGACCTGCATCCACTGGGGCCTGCGGAAGGGCGACACCTACCTGGACCCGTTGTCACTGCTCCCCCCGTGGCTACTCCACAGGGGGCCATCGAGGCTGCTGCCGGTACTGGGGGTGCCGCTGCCGCCGTAGCCGAGATGGTCGGCCCCGAGTGGCGATCAGCTCCAGCGGCAGGCAGCCTGGGCGCCTTCCCATCCAGGGGCAGCGCCCCCGCTCCGCCCCGCGACCGCGGACAGCCGCACCGCCGCCCCACCCAGCCGGCGACCCCACCCGGCTGCGGGCAGTCGTACCGCTGGGGCGGCACCCGTCCCAAAGAGAGCGGCACCCCGTGAGCGCCGGGCAGCACGACATCTCGGCCTCGATCCCAACGCCGGCCGGCCAGCAGCTCCGGGCAGCACAACGCCCCAGCCTCAACCCACGCACCGCGCACCGGGCGCCCGCCGGCGCGGGCGGCACTACCACCCGCCCCAGCCTCGCAGGGCTCAGCCCCGAACGCCCCGCAACGCCATGGAGACAGCCGCATCCGTAATCGCCGAAGGCTCCTCCGCCGCCCCCAGCTCAATCCGTCGCACGGCCGCGTCGACCACGCCCTGCAACAGCATCGCCGCCAGCCGAGGCTCCGCGTGCCCCATCTCCCGTAGCGCCTCGACGATCATCGCGACCAGACCGCCGTGCGCCGCCCGGATCTTCTCCCGGGCCCCCGCGTCCAGCTCACTCGCCGAGATCGCCACGACGGCACGGTGCCGCCGGTCCCCGACCAGGGCCAGCTGCCGGCGCACATACGCCTCGACCTTGCCCTCGGCCGTGGCCTCCCGCTCCATCGCCGCCGAGACCTCCGCGGCCCACACGGGAAAGTCGGCCTCGCACAGCTCCTCGACCACGGCGGCCCGGGAACGGAAGTACTCGTACACGGACGACCGCGCGAGGCCCGTCCGCTCGGCGAGGGCCGGGAAGGTCAGCGCCTCCGTCCCGCCCTCGGACAACAGGGAACGAGCCGCGTCCAGCAAGGCGGCTCGCTGCATCGACCGGTGCTCGGCCACGGAGGCCGCTCGAATCCTTGGCACGTCAACCACTGTACGGACGCACCCCCTTCGACGGGAGTCTCTCCGGGCAACCCCACACGTGTCCCGCCAGGTCAACGACCGAAGCCGGCCAGCTTCGCCCGCAGCTGGAGCACGGACTTGGTGTGGATCTGACTGACCCGGCTCTCGGTCACACCCAGCACGTTCCCGATCTCGGCGAGCGTCAGCCCCTCGTAGTAGTACAGGGTCACCACGGTCTTCTCCCGCTCGGGCAACGTGTTGATCGCCCGTGCCAGAAACCGCCGCAGCTCCCGGTCCTCGGCCACCTCCACGGGGTTGTCCGCGGCGGTGTCCTCCAGCGTGTCCATGACGCTCAGCCCGTCACCGCCGTCGCCCCCGCCGTGCAGCAACTCCTCCAGGGCCACCACGTTGGCCAGCGACAACTGGCTGAACACCGCGTGGAGTTCGTCGACCGCGATGCCCATCTCGACGGCCACCTCCGCCTCGGTCGGCGTCCGCCGCAGCCGGGCCTCCAGCGTCGCGTACGCCCGCTCCACGTTCCGGGCCTTCTGCCGCACCGACCGGGGGATCCAGTCCAGCGCCCTGAGCTCGTCGATCATCGCGCCCCGGATCCGCGTGATCGCGTACGTCTCGAACTTGATCTCCCGGTCGATGTCGAACTTCTCGATCGCGTCGATGAGCCCGAAGACCCCGGAGGAGACGAAGTCGGCCTGTTCCACATTGGGTGGCAGACCGACGCTCACCCGGCCCGCCACGTACTTGACGAGCGGCGAGTAGTGCAGGATCAGCTGCTCGCGCAGCCGCTCGTCCCCCGTCGCCTTGTACGACCGCCACAGCTCGTCGAGCGTCGAGGGAGCGGGCGGCCGCACGCTGCCACCGTCACGGGCGGCTGGGGGGGTGGCCGCCCGGTCGGACCCGGAGGTGTGCTGGGGCATTCGTTGCCTTGTGCCGTTCTGCCGTGAAGTGGGGGTTCCTGGGGGAGCTGTCGGTCTGATGTCGCGCTGGTGCCGTTCTGGGGACCTTCCGGTGTCGAGGTGCCGGTCTGAGTCGGAATTCACGTGAGCGTAGCGTGACTGAAGTGTCGCGGTGCGCGAAGGGCGGAGCGCCAGCCGTACGCAGATACGTTCCGCTGGACGCCCCGCCAGGGCATAACGGTCGCTCTACGTGATCATCGGAACACCCCAACTGGGGGAATTCACAAGGGCGTCCGTGTTCCCCCGTACGGCCGAACACGCTCGGTCAACGTCCACTCCGACCGGCCCGAACGGAGATCATCGCCTGGCGTGTCAACTTCCAGCCGTCGCTGTGTCGTTCGACGTAACCAAGTGAGCGGAGTTCGTACAGTCTCGCGACCGCGTCGTCCTCGGTGGTCTGCGCACCGCGCGCCACCTCGTCCGCTCCGGCCGCGCGACGGCCCGGCAGCGCGGCCAGGACTCTGCGCGCCCCCGGCTCCAGCAGATCGCGCGGCAGGACGGGCCCGCGTCGTTCGGGCGCGAGTTCTCCCATGTCGCCCACGAGCTCGACGACCTCGGCGGCGTCGGTGACTAGCACGGCATCACCGCGCAGGAGTTCGTGCACGCCCGCGGAGAGGCCGCTGGTGGCCGGACCGGGAACCCCTATCGTGTGACGTCCCAGCCGCTGTGCGGCCCGGGCGGTGACCAGTGAGCCGCTGCGATGGGCGGCCTCCACGACCACCGTGCCCCGGGTCAGGGCCGCGATCACCCGGTTCCGGACGATGAACCTGCTGGGTGTCGGATGGTCCCCCGGCGGCAGTTCCCCGATCACCAGTCCCTGTTCGGCGATCCTGTTGATCAACTGGGTGTGCCCGCGCGGATAGGGCCGGTCGACCCCGCAGGCGAGCACGGCGACGGTCGCTCCCCCGGCGCCGAGGGAACCCCGGTGCGCGGCGCCGTCGACGCCGTAGGCACCGCCGGACACGACCACCCAGCCCCGTTCGGCGAGCCCGCCGGACAGCGTGGCTGCCATGTGCGCGCCGTACTCGGTGCAGGCCCGGGCCCCGACGACGGCCACGGACCGCAACGCCCACATGCGCAGGCTGGCCGGACCCCGCACCCACAACCCGATCGGACGGGCATCGCCCAGATCGTCGAGCTGACCCGGCCACTCGACGTCCCCCGGACGGAGAAACCGCACTCCCGCTTCCCGGGCGACGGCGAGATCCCGACCGGGGTCGGCCCGCTGCCCCCGCGCCCGCAGCCCGTCCCACCGCTTGTAGCTCACCCCCGGCAGGGGTTGCGTCCCCTCCCGCAACCGCCGCACCACTTCCCCCACGCCGTACTCCCGCACCCACCGCCCGGCGACCTCGTCGCCGGGCTCGACGACCCGGCTGAGAAGGACCCGGCCGAGCAGTTCGTCGTCCGGAGTCCCGCTCCCCGTCATGTCAGTGCCCCAATGGCCATGGGCACACCGCGCGGGACGCCGGTGCGCAGTTGGAGTGCGAGGGCGACGTCCGTCGCGTCGGGCCGGTCGTGGCCGACGAGGTCGGCGACGGTCCAGGCGACGCGCAGGACGCGGTCGAGCCCGCGGGCGGTCAGCACACCGCGCTCCAGGTTCCGTTCCGCCTCGTCCATGGCGCCGATCGCGGCGTACCAGCGGCTGCGCAGTTCCCGTCCGGGGATCTCGCTGTTGGTCCGCCAGGGCGTACCGGCGAGCCGGGCCGACGCGCGCTCACGGGCCGCGCGCACCCGGTCGGCGACCCTCGCGGTGGACTCGCCCCGGGCGCCGCGCTCGGTCAGCTGGGCGCGGGTGACCCGGTCCACCTCGACGCGGAGGTCGACCCGGTCGAGCAGGGGTCCGGACAGCCGGGCCTGATAGCGGCGGATCGCCGAGGGCGGGCAGTCACACATCTCGTCCGTCCGGGAGAAGCGGCCGCACGGGCACGGGTTCGCGGCCAGCACCATCAGGAACTTCGCCGGGAAGCGCACGACGCCCGCGCTGCGCGCGATGACGACATGCCCGGCCTCCAGGGGCTGCCGCAGGGCGTCGAGGGCCTGGCTGCTGAACTCGGGCGTCTCGTCCAAAAAGAGGACGCCGCGGTGGGACAGGGACACCGCACCGGGCCGCGCGATGCCCTGGCCGCCGCCGACGAGCGCCTGCATCGTCGCGGAGTGGTGCGGGGCGCAGTAGGGGGCGACGTCGATCAGGGGCTTGCCCGGGGGCAGCAGTCCCGCCACCGAGTGCACCGCCGTGACCTCCAGTGACTCCTCCCTGGCGAGCCGGGGGAGGATGGCCGGCAGTCGCTCCGCGAGCATCGTCTTGCCGGCGCCGGGCGGCCCCTCCAGGAACAGATGGTGCCCGCCGGCCGCGGCGACCTCCACGGCCGTACGCGCCGACATCTGGCCCACCACGTCGGCCAGGTCGTGCCCGTGGTCGGGCTGGGCGGCGCCCATGCTGTGGATTCCCGTGGCCGCGCCCGTCCCGGGCACGCGCAGACCCGCGAGCAGCGGATCGGGGCGGTTTTGGTCGTCGGGTTCCTCGTCGGGTACGGGTTCGTCCGCGAGGACGGCGATGAGCTGGCGCAGGCTGCGCACGCCCAGGACGGAGACGCCCGGCACCAGCGAGGCCTCGGCCGCGGCGCACTCCGGCACGACGACCTGCACATAGCCGGCGTCCGCCGCCGCCAGCACCGCGGGCAGGATGCCCCGTACGGGACGCACGCGTCCGTCCAGGCCCAGCTCACCGATCATCACGATGTCGGCGAGAACCTTCGGGTCGATCCGCTCGGAGGCGCCGAGGACGGCGCACGCGACGGCCAGGTCGAAGCCGCTGCCCGCCTTGGGCACCGATGCCGGGCTGAGCCCGACGGTGAGCTTCTTCTGCGGCCACTCGCCGCCCGAGTTGACGACGGCCGCCCGCACCCGGTCCCGGCTCTCCGTCAGGCTCTTGTCCGGCAGCCCCACCAGCGTGAAAGCCGCGACCCCCGGCTCCAGGTCCGCCTGGACCTCGACCACGACCCCCTCGACGCCCACCAGGGCCACCGAACACGTCCGCGCGAACCCCATGTCAGGCCACCCCCCGCGCGTGCTCGACCACCGGGGCGCCGCGGTCGGGCAGGACGATGCCGACCAGGTCGATGCGGACGCCTCCGGGTGGGGCTCCGCCGTGCGCGTGGATCCAGTGTTCCGCGAGGCCCCTCAGGCGCTGCGCCTTCTCGGGTGTGACCGCGGCCATCGGATGCTCGTAGCCGCTGGTCCTGCGGGTCTTCACCTCGCACACGACCAGCACGTCGCCGTCCTTGGCGACGATGTCGATCTCTCCGGTCCTGCCACAGCGCCAGTTGCGCTCCAGAACCGTCATCCCGGCCTCGGTCAGCCGCCGCGCGGCCAGATCCTCGCCGTACCTGCCGAGTGCACTGCGTGCGTTCATGTCGGCACCACCTCCGGCGCCAACGATGAGGGCAGCTCAGCGAGCTATTGGATCTTGGTGGACAAGTCCGCGTCTGTGGATAACTTGCTCACCCCTGCGAGTGAACGTCACCGGGCGTCATCCACCGGGAAGCTCGAGATCGCTCTTGTTCAGCTCCTCGATATTCACGTCCTTGAACGTGAGCACGCGGACCTGCTTCACGAACCGCGCCGGCCGGTACATGTCCCACACCCAGGCGTCCGCCATGGACACCTCGAAGAACACCTCACCCTGGACCGAGTGCACCTGCATCTCGTAGTCGTTGGTCAGGTAGAAGCGGCGCTCGGTCTCGATCACATACTTGAACAGACCGACGACATCGCGGTACTCCCGATAGAGCTTGAGCTCCATCTCGGTCTCGTACTTTTCGAGGTCCTCGGCGCTCATGGCATGTTCCCCTTCAGCCGTGCGATCCCACCATTGTGCGCCAGTCCCGTCAGCACCTAGACAATTTCGGGGTCAAGGGTGACGGACCGGGCGGGGGGACCTTCGTCGAGCAGTGTGCGCAGAAGCTCGGCGAGTCTGGTCGGATACACCGTCTCATGTGCCTGGGCAAGTTCCTCACACGTCCACCAGCGTGCTCCGGCGACGCTGCGCCGCTCCAGTTCGGTGAGCGCCAAGGCCCGGGTCTCGGTCTGTGCCGTACGGGCCAGGTAGTACCACTCGTCCTGGTCCCAGCGGCGCCCCGCGAACGGGAAGGAGCACCTGCGACGCCACAGCACGGGGCCGAGTTCGACCTCCGTGATGCCGGTCTCCTCGGCCAGTTCCCGCAGCGCGGCCTGCGCACGGCTCTCGTCGCCCTCGACGCCGCCGCCCGGGGTGAACCACCAGTCGTCGGCGGGGTCCTCCGGCTCATGGCCGTGCAGCAGCAGAATGCGGTCCTGCGGGTCCAGGAGGACGACTCGGGCGACCTTGCGCAGCCCACCGACGTACGAGTCGCCGTAAGGGTTCGTGCTCATGTCCGTCGGCTCAGCGGCCACTCGCGGCCTCCGCGCCCGGCCGGGCCCGCTTGCTCCGCCGGTTCGCGATCGGACCGTACGCACCGCCGCCGAGGACGAGCACCCCGCCGACGACGATCAGCGCGACCATCGTCCGCAGCGGCCCGGGCGACGACAGCGCGCCGAGCTGTTCGAAGCCCGTGGGACGCTCCAGCATGCCGTCCATGGGCCAGACGACAGCGTCCACCCGGGCCGACACCGCGCTGCGCGCGACAGTGCCGCGGGCGGCGTCCGCGAGGTGGGCCGTGGAGTCCAGGGAGCCGCTGCGTTCGTCACCGAGCAGGAAGAGCCTGCCCTTGGGCACCGTCACCGTCGGGAAGTTCTGGAGTTCGGCCAGGCCGTCCTTGGCCAGATACGGCTCGTCGATCTGCTTGCCGTTGACGGTCAGCTTGCCGTCCGTGCAGCAGGCGACCGTGTCGCCGCCGATCGCGACCACGCGCTTGACGACGGGTGCGTTGCTCACCCAGGTCTTGTCGGTGAAGACGACGACGTCGCCCCGGGCTATCTCGCCGCCGTCGACGCGCTGGGCCAGCACGCGGTCGCCCGCACCGATCGTCGGCGCCATCGAACTGGTGGGCACGGTGTACGGCCGGTAGATCACCGCTCCCCAGACGAACCCGCCCAGGAACAGCACCAGGCCCAGCGCCACGGCCAGCCCGGACAACCGCTGCCCGGTCCGGCTGCCCGCCGGGCCCCTGCTCGCGCCGCCACTACGCGGCGCCGTACGTGTCGCGCTCTCGCCACCCATGGGTCCGCACCCTACCCGGCGGTACCGACACCGGGCAGCCCCTCCCGAGACCTCCTGGGTCACAGGCTCGGCAAAGGTTTTCCAAGCTCCCGGCACCGGGCGGGGGCGGCACGGTCCGCGCCACCTCACCGAAGGTGCTCAGCCCGTCAGCGGGTCTCGGCCACCTTGATCCGGCGCCGACGCCACAGCACCAGCGGCACCGCGCCGGCCAGGGCGAGACCTTGCGGCGCGACCGTCAGGGCGACGGACCGGGCGCTCAGGTTCTGCTCGAAGGTGTCCGGAACCGGCAGGTTGTCCCAGCGGTTGATCGGCCAGGCGATCACGATGGCGCGGCCGACGACCTCGTCGACGGGGACCATGCCGTGGTTCTTGTCGGCCTGGTTGTAGCGGGAGTCACGGGAGTTCTGCCGATGGTCGCCCATGACCCAGATGAAGCCCTCGGGCACCTTCACCTTGAACTGGCCGCCCTGGTCGTCCTGGCTGCACGGCGTGTTGCCGGGGTAGACGTAGGACGCCTCGCTCAGTGCCTTGCCGTTGACCTTCAGCGGGCCGGTGCCCTCGCACTCGATCGTGTCGCCGCCGACGCCGATGACGCGCTTGATGAGGTCCTTCTCCTCCGCCGACGGCATCAGGCCGATCCAGCTGAGGAAGGTTTGCAGGGCGTTCGGGTCGGGAGTGGGCTCACCGGCCAGCCAGCTGTCGGGGTCGTGGAAGACGACGACCTCGCCGCGCTCGGGTTCGGAGCCGAACCAGGGGGTGAGCTTGTCCACCAGGACGCGGTCACCCTGCTGGAGGGTGTTCTGCATCGAGTCGGACGGAATCGAGAACGCCTGCACCAGGAACGTCTTGATCAGCAGCGCGAGGACGAGCGCGATGCCGATGAGAATGGGCAGCTCCTTCCAGAAGGAGCGCTGCTTCTTCGGCTTGGGGACTGCTCCCGACCCTTCACCGTCGGTCGGGGGCTGCCCGCCCGACCCTCCTTCGTCGCCGTCCCCTCCGGAGTCATTCCCGGAGGTCACGGCGCCGTCCGCGGCCGGGTCGGCTGCGCCCACGGGACGTCCGCGGTGCTCCTCGCCGTCGTGCCCGGACCGTGCGCCAACCGCCACATCCCCCACGCCAACTCCTTACTCTGTGCCGCTGCCTGCCCCATGCGCGGCGCAGGCCCACCACTCCCATAACGAGCGGGAGTTCCGCAGGGGTCGGGAGTTGGATCGTTCCGTTCGAATCGTCGGAAGCAACCCTATGCGACAGCGGGTCGGAGGCGGTCGACCCGGTCGCCGAGTCGGACACGGACGCGTAGGTATTCGGCTCGTCCAGGGTGCTCCAGTGGCCGAAGGGCCAGGCGATCCACATGGCGCGGCCGACCACCTCGCCCTCGGAGACCGTACCGCCGTAGTCCTGGTCCTGGTGCGCCCGGGAGTCCGCGGAGTTGGCCCTGTGGTCGCCCATCACCCAGAGCCGGCCCTGCGGGACGGTGATGTCGAACTGCGCGTTGGAGGGGGCGTTGCCGGGATACAGGTAGTCCTCGTTCAGGGGAACGCCGTTGACGGTGACCCGGCCCTGCGTGTCACAGCACTTGACGCGGTCACCGCCGACGCCGACGACGCGCTTGATGAGGTCCTTCTCGTCGTCGGACGGCAGCAGGCCGATGAAGGTGAGTGCCTCCTTGACCTGCTTGATGACGACGGGGTCCTCCTTCTTCACCGTCGTCTGCTCGTCCTGGAGCCAGCCGCCGGGGTCCTTGAAGACGACGACGTCCCCGCGCTGCGGCTTGGAGCCGAACCAGGGGGTGAGCTTGTCGACCAGGACGCGGTCGCCGATCTGGATCGTCTGCTCCATGGAGCCGGACGGGATCACGAAGGCCTGGACGAGGAAGGTCTTCAGGACGAGCGCTATGAGCACGGCGACACCGACGAGGAGAGGTATCTCCTTCATCGCGGAGCGCCTGCGGCGCCGCTTGACCTTGCGCTGGAGCTTGCGCCGCTCCGCGCGGGTACGACCGCCGGCAGGGCTGGCGGCACGCCGGGAACCGGTGGGCAGCAGGTTGTCGGCGGCACTGCTGGGTACGCCACGCGGCTTGCCACGATTACCCATGCGTGCCCTCCGCTGCGGCTGCGGGCACGCGCGCGTAGGCGTCCGGACGGTGCAGTCGGGTCCAGTGGGCGGTCGGCCACACGATCCAGTCGGCGCGGCCGATGACGTCGTCGACCGGGACCATCCCGCCGCCGGGCGAGCCCAGATGGTCGCGGGAGTCGCTCGAGGCGCTGCGGTGGTCGCCGAGGACGAACAGCCTGCCGTCGGGCACGACGACGTCGAAGCGCACCGTGGACGGGCCGTCTCCGGGGAACAGGAACGTCGACTCGTCGACCGACCGGCCGTTCACCTGGATCCTCCCCTCCTTGTCACAGCAGACCACGTGGTCTCCCCCCACACCCACAACCCGTTTGATGTAGTCGGCATCCCCGAAATACCCAGTTCCATCGAACACGACAACATCACCGCGCCGCGGTTCGGCACCGAAACGGTACGCCAACTTATTTACGAGAACGCGGTCGCCGATCCTCAATCCGGACTCCATGGATCCGCTGGGAATCTCGAACGGCCGCAGCACGAACGTGTTCAGCAGCAGCAGAAAGGCCAGGAAGACCAGGAGGGTCAGGCTGATCCGCCCGCCCGGGAGCCACTCGGTGATCCGCGACACCAACGCGAAACGCGACCGTCCCTCCTGTCCCTCTGTGTCCGAGATCGCCTCGGAGTCGGAAGGGCAGGAGGAGCGGTCGCGCTCCGTCGGCTGTGCTTCGGTGTCCATCGGGGCCAGATGCTATCCGGCCCCGCTTTGGACCCCGTGGGGGCGAGCCCCCGAAAGCGCTCAGTTCTCGCGCTTCTCCTTGATCTTCGCCGCCTTGCCGCGCAGGTCGCGCAGGTAGTACAGCTTGGCGCGGCGGACGTCACCCTTGGTGACGACCTCGATCTTCTCGACGATCGGGGTGTGCACCGGGAAGGTGCGCTCGACGCCGACGGAGAACGAGACCTTGCGGACCGTGAAGGTCTCGCGGACACCGGCGCCCTGGCGACGGATCACAACGCCCTTGAACTGCTGCACACGGGAGCGGTTGCCCTCGATGACGCGGACGTGGACGTTGACCGTGTCGCCCGGGCGGAAGGCCGGGACGTCGCTGCGCACCGATGCGGCGTCGACGGAGTCGAGCAGGTGAGACATTTCGTCTGCTTTCTTCGCCCATGCCACAGGTCATAGGCGGGAGCTAGTGTTTCGTGAGGATGCTGTCCGTGTCGGGGCGGGCGTCGTGTCCCCCTGTGGCAGGGGCGCACGCCGGACGACGCACAACAGCGGCCTATTCTTCCACGCCCTCTGTCCTGCGCCAAAATCGACCGAACGGCTCCCCCTCCGGGTCGGGCATCCAGCCCAGGATGGAGAGCATCTCGCGGTCCTTCTTGTCGAAGACCTTGGGGTCGCAGTGCTCGATCAGGTCGGGCCGGTTGGCCGTCGTCCGCCGTAGCGCCTCGTCCCTGCGCCAGCGGGCGATCTTGCCGTGATGGCCGCTGAGCAGCACGTCGGGGATGTCCCGGCCGCGCCACTCGGGCGGCTTGGTGTAGACGGGGCCTTCCAGGAGGCTCGCCATCGCGCCGGGCGCGAAGGAGTCGTCCCGGTGGGACTCGGCGTTCCCCAGGACACCGGGCAGCAGCCGTGCCACGGCCTCCGTGATGACCAGTACGGCCGCCTCGCCGCCCGCGAGGACGTAGTCGCCGATGGACACCTCATGGACGGGCATCCGCGTCGCGTACTCGTCGATGACCCGGCGGTCGATGCCCTCGTAGCGGGCCGGCGTGAAGATCAGCCAGGGCTGCTCGGAGAGCTCGACGGCGAGTTCCTGGGTGAAGGGGCGGCCGCTGGGCGTGGGGACGATCAGGGAGGGCGCGCCGGAGCCCGTCTCGTAGCCGTCCGCCAGCACGGAGTCCAGTGCGTCACCCCACGGGTCGGTCTTCATGACCATGCCGGGGCCGCCGCCGTACGGCGTGTCGTCGACCGTGTTGTGGCGGTCGTACGTCCAGCCGCGCAGGTCGTGCACATGGACGTTCAGCTGCCCACGCGCGCGTGCCTTGCCGACCAGGGAGACGTTCAGGGGCTCCAGGTACTCGGGGAAGATCGTGACGACGTCGAGCCGCATCAGCCCTCGGCCTCCGCGTCGCGCGAGGACGCGACCTCCGCGCGGTCGTCGATCAGGCCCGGCGGCGGGGTGATGACCGCGCGCTGCTCCTCCAGGTCGATCTCGGTGACGATCTCCGAGACGAAGGGGATCATCACCTCGCTCCCGTCGGGCCGCTCGACGATGAAGAGGTCCTGGGAGGGCAGGTGCGAGATCTCGGTGACACGACCGACCTCGACCCCGTCCGCGGTCACCACGTCGAGGTCCATGAGCTGGTGGTCGTAGTACTCGTCCTCTTCCTCGGGCAGCTCGTCCGGGTCGATCTCTGCGATGAGGAGGGTGTTGCGCAGCGCCTCGGCGCCGGTGCGGTCCTTGACCCCCTCGAAGCGCAGGAGGAGACGGCCGCTGTGGACCCGGCCGGTCTCGATGGTGAGCGGCCCGGTGGCGGCCGGTTCGGTGGCCAGGACGGCACCGGGGGCGAGCCGCAGTTCGGGCTCGTCGGTACGCACCTCGACGGTGACCTCGCCCTTGATGCCGTGGGCGCGGCCGATCCGTGCGACTACCAGCTGCACGAGTTCACATCTCCTGTCGTACGACTACGGGCCGGGGACGGCCCAGTGGCCCTCCCCGGCCCGAGCCGGTGCTGCGTTCGGCGTCAGCGGACGTGGTCCACGTCGACGAGGTCGACACGGACACCGCGGCCGCCGATGGCGCCCACGACGGTGCGCAGAGCGCGTGCGGTGCGGCCGTTACGGCCGATCACCTTGCCGAGGTCGTCGGGGTGGACCCGGACCTCCAGCACGCGTCCGCGGCGCAGGTTGCGCGAGGCGACCTGCACATCGTCCGGGTTGTCGACGATGCCCTTCACGAGGTGCTCGAGAGCCTCCTCGAGCATGCTCAGGCCTCGGTCGACTCGGACTCGGCCGCGGCCTCGTCCTTCTTGTCAGCCTTCTTCTTCTGGGTGATCGCCTCACCCTTGCCCTCGTCGTCGCCACCGAGGGCCTCGAACGACGGGCGCGCCTTCTTCGGCTCGGCAACGAGCAGGGGCGCCGGGGCGGGCTCGCCCTTGAACTTCTGCCAGTCGCCGGTCTTCTTCAGGATGGCGAGCACGGGCTCGGTCGGCTGCGCGCCGACACCCAGCCAGTACGCGACACGGTCCGCGTCGACCTCGATGACCGACGGGTTGTACGTCGGGTGGTACTTGCCGATCTCCTCGATCGCACGACCGTCACGACGGGTACGGGAGTCGGCGACGACGATGCGGTAGTGAGGCGAACGGATCTTGCCCAGACGCTTCAGCTTGATCTTGACTGCCACGGGAGTGGGTTCTCCTGGATTTGACGTGGTTGGGCACGGCGAGAATGCCGCGTGGGGTTGCGGTACCCGAGTGCCCGATGGACGCGTCAGCCGGAGGCGAGAGGGTTCCTGTGCGGCTGTCGAGTACAGCTAGCCATTGTGCCATACCCTGCGGGTCGCCCTGAGCCGAGGGGCGGCAGTGTGTCTGGGCATGCCTGAAAGGCGCCCGGGTCGGGGGTGCCCTTGAGGTGGGTCGCGCAGCCCGGCGCTACGGGGTGCCGCCTGCGCCCACCCGTGCCGCCCCAGCGGCACGACTGCCCGCAGGCTGCGCGGGTGACAGCGGCACCCCGGCGCCACGCGCAGGCAATGCGCCGCGCGTTCCGGCGCGCCGTACGATCCGACCGGCAGCCACGAGATGCCGGTGCTGGACGCCTCGCGTGGCTACGCCGCTCCGACCACCTCGGGAATCCGGAACGGCTTCCCACAGCCGCCGCACACGATCGGCGCCTGCGCCAGCACGGACGGGACGACCCGGACGTTACGGCCGCAGTCGCAGACCGCCTTGACGCGGACGCCGCCACCGGAGGAGCCGTGGCGGGCGGCCGGGCCCCGGAAGGTCCTGCTGGTGTCGGCGGAGGTCGCCGCGATGTGGGCCTTCAGGGCGCGCTGGAGGCGTTCGATGGTCGGGCGGTAGCGGCGCTTGGCCTCGGGGTTGAGCGTGACCAGGGAGAAACCGCTGCTCGGGTGCGGTTCCTCGGGGTGGTCCAGGCCCAGCTCCTCGGCGATGGCGAGGAATCTGCGGTTGTGGTAGCGGCCGGCCCGGGAGGTGTCGCGGACGCCGCGCGCGGCGGCGATGCCATGGACTGCCTCATGAAGCAGTCGCTCGAAGGAGAGCTCGTGACCGCAGGCGGACGACGACTCCCCGATCAGGGACTCTGGCGCGGCGAGATCCGGCAGCTCGGGGTGGTACCGCTGAATGTCGGCCCACGCCTCTGCCAGCTCTGCGGCGAGAACAGGTGGTGTCTGTGTCGTGCTCACGTAATGACAACGAGCCGGAGTGCCGCTGTGTTCCGATTCCGGGCCATCCCAAATAATTTGCACGTACCCGTCAGTTGCGAATGATGCGCCACGACGAGGGCGGGTGCGCCGATCTGCGGAGAAGCCTCACAGCTCATGCCCAACCGGTGCGTAGTCTGACGTACGCGCCGGCGCGTACGCCCCGTCCACGCGCCGGTGCGACTGTGGTTCGCGGATGCGCAAGAGGCGATTCGGTCGCTCTCGTTCCCCACGGGCGTCGGCTCAGTAAGCGCGCGCCACGACCGCGACGTTACCGGGCGTGTCGTCGGCGTCCGGCACCGACCCGTCCTCGGCGACCAGACACCGTACGGTCACCGCGTGCTCGGCCAGCCTGGCCTCGCCTTCTTCGCCGAGCGTCGCCCACGGGACGCGCGCCCAGCCGCCGGCGACGGCCGCTTCGACGGCCTCGTCGATCGTCGTCACGTCGGTGGTGCGGGACTCACGACGGGCGCGGGACTGGGTCAGCAGCAGCGCCTGGTCCTCTTCGAGGACCGTGGGGAGCAGTCGTACGAGGGACTCGACAGGTACCGGTTCCTTGCCGCCCGGGATGCGGCGGGCCAGCATCGCGGTGCCGTTCTCCAGGTCACGGGGGCCGACCTCGATGCGGACGGGCACGCCCTTGAGCTCCCAGTCGACCGCGCGGCGGCCGAAAGGGGTGTCGGTGCGGTCGTCGACATGGACGCGGACACCGGCCGCCTGAAGCTGATCACCGATCTCGCGGACCTTGGCCAGAACCGCTTCGTCGCCCTTGATCGCGAGGACGACGGCCTGGATCCGCGCGAGGCGCGGCGGGACCCTGAGGCCGTTGTCGTCGCCGTGCATCATCACGAGGGCGCCGATCATGCGGGTGGTCGAGCCCCAGGAGGTCTGCCAGACCAGTTCCTGGGTGCCGTCCTTCGACAGGTACGAGGTGTTGAAGGCCTTGGCGAAGTTCTGGCCCAGCTCATGGCTGGTGGCCATCTGGAGAGCCTTGCCGTCGCCCATCATCCCTTCGAGCGTGAGGGTGTTGACAGCTCCGGCGAAGCGCTCCTTGACGGTCTTGCGGCCGGGGACGACGTCCATGGCGAGGACGTTCACCATGAAGTCCTCGTAAACCTCGCGGTGGATGTGCGCGGCGAAGTCGCGGGCGTCCTCGTAGGTGGCGTGCGCCGTGTGGCCCTCCTGCCACAGGAACTCCGTCGTACGGAGGAAGAGGCGCGGCCTGAGTTCCCAACGGACCACGTTCGCCCACTGGTTGATCAGCAGCGGCAGGTCGCGGTAGCTCTGCACCCACTTCGAGAAGTAGTCGTTGATGATCATCTCGGAGGTGGGGCGGACCACCGCCGGCTCCTCGAGCTCCTTGCCGCCGCCGTGCGTGACGACCGCGAGTTCCGGCGCGAAGCCCTCGACGTGGTCCGCCTCGCGGGTGAGATACGACTGCGGGATCAGGAGCGGGAAGTACGCGTTCTGCGTGCCCGTCTCCTTGATCCGGGCGTCCATCTCGGCCTGCATCCGCTCCCACAGCCCGTACCCGTACGGCCGGATGACCATCGTGCCGCGCACCGGACCGTTGTCGGCCAGCTCCGCCTTGGTGATCAGATCCTGGTACCAGCGCGGGAAGTCGTCCGCCCGCGGCGTCAGAACGGGTGCCTTTGCCATGGCGCGATGGTACGGGCCCACGTTGCCGGAATGTGAATTTTGGCCACGGACACAGGGAAGCCTCAAGCAGGGCTCCGCGACCCCTGGACGCGACGTCGGGTGCGGAGTTTCCTGGCATACGTGGGGATGTGAGCGCATGTCACGGGGGCCACGGAATCGGACACAGAGGCAACTCTCTGCGGATTGGGGCGCTTTAGATGACACCTACGCTCGTGCGGCAGCACCTGCCTCACGCGGGCGCGGCAGCCCGTGTGGACCTGTGTGCACGCGCGCGTGACTGGTCCGAGATCCAGGAGCGGATGCTGGTTCCGCTCTACGAGGCCGTCTACGAGCGAGTGGAAGTGGGCCCGGGGACCCGGCTGCTGGGACTCGGCTGCGGCAGCGGGCTCGCCCTGCTGATGGCGGCGTCCAGAGGCGCGGCGGTCACCGGGGTCGAGTCCTCCTCCCCCGAACGACTGGCCCTGGCCCGGCGGCGGCTGACGCCACAGGGGTGGGACACACGCACGCGTGCCGACACGCGGCTCGTCGACGGCTCGCCCGGTGACACGGCCGGCTCCGAGGCGCCCGCGTACACGCTGGTGACCGCGTTCGAGCCCATCGGGTGCCTCGCGGGTGACTCGGACGGGCTCGGCGAGGCGCTCGCGGCCGCGACACCGCTCGCCGAGCGGGGGGCGCCCGTGGTGCTGGCCGGCTGGGGTCCGCCGGAGCGGTGCGCCACGTCGTCCGTGCTGCGGGTCGCCACGAAGCTGGCCGATCCCCTGCGCAGTACGGGCAGTTGGCGTCCCGCCCTGCGCGACGACCTGGAGGAGGTCGCCCAGCGCGCGGGGCTCAGGCCCGACGGCTCGGGGCGGGTGGCGTGCCCGTTCGGGTACGCGGACGTGGACAGTGCCGTACGGGGGCTGCTGTCGACGGGGTTGTTCGACGCGGCGATCACGGCGACCGATCAGGCCCAGGTCGACAAGGAGGTGGCGGAGGCCCTGCATCCGCACCTGCGACCGGACGGGACGGTGTGGATGCCCAACGTGTTCCGGTACCTGATCGCCCGGGTGCCCTGAGCCAGGGGGACGGCCGACAGGGCCGAGCGCCGCCCTGCGGGGCGTCGTCGTACAGGCTGCCGCCCTACTGGGCGTCGCCCTTCGTCAGCCGCGTGATCCCCGCGATCCGGTACGCGTCCGCCTCCTCCAGCGTCTCGTTCTCCAGCAGCGCTTCCGCCAGGGCGTTCAACTGCCCCCGGTGGTCCTGGAGTTTGCGGCAGGCCTCCTCGTAGCACTCGTCGACGATCCGGCGCATCTCGGCGTCGATCACGTCGAGGGTCTGCGGGGCGGCCGCGAGCCCGTACGCCTGCTGGGTGTCGCTGGGCAGGGCGGACAGCCGGCCCACCCGCTCGCTCATGCCCCAGCGGGCGACCATGGCGCGCGCGATGTTGCTGACCTGCTCGAGGTCGTTCTCGGCGCCGGTGGTGACGACGCCGTACACCACCTGTTCCGCGGCCATGCCGCCGAGGGCGCCGATGATGCGGCCGCGCAGATAGCCCTCGGAGTGTGCGTACCGCTCGACCTCGGGGGTCGACATCGTCACGCCGAGGGCCCGGCCGCGCGGCACGATGGTGATCTTGCGTACGGGGTCGGCGCCCGGCTGGAGCATGCCGAGGAGGGCGTGTCCGCTCTCGTGGTACGCGGTGCGCCGGCGGTCCTCCTCGGGCATGACCAGGGTGCGCTCGGCGCCCAGCTGCACCTTCTCCAGCGCCTCGGACAGGTCCGCGCCTGTCACCTGGTCCTGTTTGCGCTTGACCGCGAGCAGGGCGGCCTCGTTGGCGAGATTGGCCAGATCCGCACCTGTCATGCCCGGGGTCGTGCGGGCCACCTGGGTGAGGTCCACGTCCTCGGCGAGCGGGATCGCGCGGGTGTGGATGCGCAGGATGGCCTCGCGGCCGCCGCGGTCCGGCGGGGAGACGTTGACGACCCGGTCGAAGCGGCCGGGGCGGGTCAGGGCCGGGTCCAGGATGTCGGCGCGGTTCGTGGCCGCGATGACGATCACGCCCTCCGAGCCGGAGAAACCGTCCATCTCGGTGAGGATCTGGTTGAGCGTCTGCTCGCGCTCGTCGTGGCCGCTCACCGAGGCGCCGCCCCCGCGTGCCCGTCCGATGGTGTCGATCTCGTCGATGAAGATGATCGAGGGTGCCACTTTGCGGGCCTCGGCGAACAGCTCCCGGACGCGGGAGGCGCCAACGCCGACGATCATCTCGATGAACTCGGAGGCGGAGGCGGAGAAGAACGGCACGTCCGCCTCGCCCGCGACCGCTCGGGCCAGCAGGGTCTTGCCGGTGCCGGGCGAGCCGGCGAGCAGCACGCCGCGCGGCATCTTGGCGCCCATTCTGCGGTAGGCGTCGGGATGCTCCAGGAAGTCGACGACGTCGTCCAGCTCGCCCTTGACCTCGTCGATGCCGGCCACGTCGGCGAACGTCGTGCGCTGCTTGCCGGGCTGGAGCTCGACCGGCTTGGGCGGTGCCTTTCGGCCGAGCATGCCGCCCGCGCCGCCGAGCCCTGCGCCCATCCGCCGGGCGACGAAGATCCAGACGGCGAGCAGGAGCACGATCGGGATCAGGGAGAACAGCAGGTTGGACAGGACACCACGCTCCCGTACGACCGGCTGGGCGGTCACGGTCACGTCGTGGCGGTCCAGTTGCTGCCAGAGGTCGTCGTCCGCGAAGGCCGGCCGCTGGGTCTTGAACCGGGTGTAGTCGCCGTCGCCCTCGGGGTTGTCCCGGGCGCTCTTGAGCTCACCCTGGATCGCGTCGCCCTTGGAGTAGATCTTGTCGATGTTGCCGGCGTCGACCTGTCTGCTGAACTCCGTGTAGGAGATCGTCGGCTCGTTGCCCCGGTCGAGGTACGTCAGCCCGACATAGGCGAGAAGGAACACGATCACCGCGGTGAGGAACAGGCTCCACCAGCGACCGCGCATCCGTCGGCCACGGGGCCGCCCGGGCGGCTCGTCCGGTGTGCCCTCGGTGCGCCACGGCTGGTCAGGGGCCTTGCGTGGTGGCGCGGCATTGCTCATATCTGGACGTTACGGCAGATGCCGGGCCCTGGCATGCGCTGAGGGCGCCCCCCTCCGGAAGGGCGCCCTCATTGACGTACGCGATGGACTGCCGGCCCTTGAGCTCCTTGGGCTCTCGGGTCAGCCCATGAACTTCTTGAACTCGTCCGGCAGCTCGAAGTCCTGCCCGGCCTGCTGGCCCGGCACTCCGAAGGCGCCTCCGGCCTGAGCGGCGGCGGCCCTGCGGGCGGCCTCCTCCTGCTCCTGCTGCTTGCGCTTCATCGGGTTGCCGGAGCGCTGCTTGCCCTTGGCCTTCTTCGGCTGCTTCTTCGTACGGCCGGGACCGCCGCCCATGCCCGGCATCCCCGGCATACCGGGCATGCCGCCGCCCTGGGCCATGCGGGACATCATCTTGCGGGCCTCGAAGAACCGCTCGACGAGGTTCTTGACCGCGCTGACCTCGACACCGGAACCGCGGGCGATACGGGCGCGCCGCGAGCCGTTGATGATCGTCGGCTCCTGGCGCTCGGCCGGGGTCATCGACTTGATGATCGCGGCCGTGCGGTCCACGTCGCGCTCGTCGAGGTTGTTGATCTGGTCCTTGATCTGGCCCATGCCCGGGAGCATGCCGAGCAGCTTGCTGATGCTGCCCATCTTCCTGACCTGCTCCATCTGGGACAGGAAGTCGTCCAGGGTGAAGTCCTGGCCCTTCTTCGACGCCAGCTTGGAGGCCATCTTCTCGGCCTCGGCCTGGTCGAAGGTCTTCTCCGCCTGCTCGATCAGGGTGAGCAGGTCACCCATGTCGAGGATGCGGGAGGCCATCCGGTCCGGGTGGAAGGCGTCGAAGTCGTCGAGCTTCTCGCCGTTCGACGCGAACATGATCGGCTTGCCGGTGATCTGCCGGATCGACAGGGCCGCACCACCGCGGGCGTCACCGTCGAGCTTGGAGAGCACCACGCCGTCGAAGCCGACACCGTCGCGGAAGGCCTCCGCGGTGTTGACCGCGTCCTGACCGATCATCGCGTCGACGACGAAGAGGATCTCGTCCGGGGAGACGGCGTCGCGGATGTCCGCGGCCTGCTGCATCATCTCCTGGTCGATACCCAGACGGCCGGCGGTGTCCACGATCACGATGTCGTGAACCTTGGCCTTGGCGTGCTCGATGGAGTCCTTGGCGACCTTGACGGGGTCACCGACGCCGTTGCCCGGCTCGGGCGCGTATACGGCCACGCCCGCGCGCTCGGCGACGACGCTCAGCTGGTTCACGGCGTTGGGACGCTGGAGGTCGGCCGCGACGAGCAGCGGCGAGTGGCCCTGCTCCTTCAGCCAGCGGCCGAGCTTGCCGGCGAGGGTGGTCTTACCGGCACCCTGGAGACCCGCCAGCATGATCACGGTGGGCGGCTGCTTGGCGAAGCGCAGGCGGCGGGTCTCGCCGCCGAGGATGGTCACGAGCTCGTCGTTGACGATCTTCAGGACCTGCTGGGCCGGGTTCAGCGCCTTGGAGACCTCGGCGCCGAGGGCACGCTCCTTGACGTTCTTGATGAACGTCCGGACGACAGGCAGCGCCACGTCCGCTTCGAGGAGTGCGATACGGATCTCGCGCGCTGTGGCGTCGATGTCCGCCTCGGAGAGCCGTCCCTTGCCGCGCAGGTTCTTGAAAGTGGCTGAGAGGCGATCGGAGAGAGTATCGAACACGGCGCTCGCGGTCCTCGGGGTCGGTGGCAGCTGGGAATCGCCCTCCAGGGTATCCCGGCCGCGCAGGTTGCCGGGATCCCTCGGTTCAGAGGCTTTGAACAGGGTCTCAGCCCCGCAAGGTCTCCTCCACCTTGCGGGCCACGGCGGCCGCCTCCTCGCTGGGCAGCGGCGCTCCCTCGGGCCCTGTGACATAGAACGCGTCGACGGCGTTGGCACCCAGCGTGCTGACATGCGCACTGCGCATCCGCACCGCCGCGTCCTCCAGCGCCCGCCCGATCCGGAACAGCAGCCCCGGAGCGTCCTGGGCACGGACCTCGATCACCGTGGCCAGCCGGGACGCGGCCGGATGGACCGACACCCTCGGCGGCGGGGGCACGACACCCCGGCGGCGCGGATAGGCCGCGTCCCGCTCGGCGAGGCGGCCCGCGATGTCCAGGGAGCCGTCCAGGGCACGGACGAGGTCGGCGCGCAGCCGGGTGGCCTGCGGCAGGGAGCCGTACTCGGCGGCGACCCGCCAGTTCAGCAGCAGGACGGAACCCTCGACGCCGTCGGGCAGATCCAGGGCGCTCAGTTCCGCGGTGCGGACGGTCAGGCGGTGCATCGCCAGGACACCGGCCACCGCGGGCAGCACGCCCGGCTGGTCCGGAACGGCGATGAGGAGTTCCACGCCGAGCGGCTCGGGATCGCCCGAGGGCTCCTCCGTCGGCGGCTCGGTCTGCGCGCGCAGGGACAGCACGGGGCTGCCGGTCGCCATGGCCTCGATGGCGAGCCGCTCCTGCTCGGCGGTGGGTGCGGCGGCCTCGGGCTCCTCGAGGTCGTCCCCGGCGAGCACGGCCGCGACCCGTTTCACCAGGTCGGCGACGAGGGACCCGCGCCAGGACGACCACGCCGCCGGGCCGGTGGCCAGCGCGTCGGCCTCGGTCAGGGCGTGCAGCAGCTCCAGCGTGCCCTGCGAGCCGACCGCCTCGGCGACCGAACGCACCGTGGCCGGGTCCTCCAGGTCGCGCCGGGTGGCCGTGTCGACGAGCAGCAGGTGATGGCGTACGAGGGCGGAGAGCACGGCCACGTCGTCACGGTCGAAGCCGATCCGCGCGGCGACGTCCTTGGCGATGATCTCGCCGGCCACCGAGTGGTCGCCGGGCCAGCCCTTGCCGATGTCGTGCAGCAGCGCGGCGACCAGGAGGAGGTCGGGGCGGTGGACGCGGCGGGTGAACTCGGAAGCCCGCACGGCCGTCTCGATGAGGTGCCGGTCGACCGTCCAGATGTGCACGGCGTTGCGCTGCGGGCGGCAGCGCACCCGCTCCCAGTCGGGGAGGAGGCGGGTGATCAGGCCTTCGGCCTCCAGCGCCTCCCAGACGTCGACCGTGGGGCGGCCGGAGCCGAGCAGGGTCACGAGCTGCTCGCGCGCCTCGGCGGGCCAGGGTGTGGGCAGCGGGCGCACCGTGGCCGCCATGCGCCGTACGGCGTGGAGGGAGAGCGGGAGCCCGGCCTGCGCGGCGGCGGCCGCGGCTCGCAAGGGGAGCACGGGGTCGCGTTCGGGGCGTGCGGCACGGGCGAGCACCACCTCGCCGTCCTGCTCGACCACGCCCTCGGCGAGAGGTGACCTTTCAGCCGTGGGCTTCCCACCGCCCAGCATGGCGCGCAGTCGCGGCCGCACGGCGCGCGAGCGCAGTACGCGCCCCACTTCACGCCAGGTGACATCACTGGCGTACGAGATGACCCTCGCCGCCTCGTACACCTGCCGCAGCAGCGTGTCCGCGTCGAGCAGGCCGAGCTCAGCGGCGACCTGGTCCTGCTCCTGGAGCGAGAGCCGGTCGGTCGCGCGCCCGGTGGTCAGGTGCAGGGCGTCACGCACGTCGAGCAGCCGGCGCCGGGCGTCGTCGAGGCCCTCGCGCGGGGCGTCGGCCAGCCAGGAGGCGGCGACGGCGCGCAGGATGGTGGCGTCGCGCAGACCGCCGCGCGCCTCCTTCAGGTCGGGTTCCAGGAGGTACTGGAGCTCGCCCTGGCGCTCGGCGCGCTCGGCGGACAGCTCCTGGAGTTCGGGCAGCCGCTTGGGCGCCTGGTTGCGCCAGTCGGCGAGCACCGCCGTACGCAATCCGGCGGTGAGCCCCAGGTCGCCCGCGATGTGCCGGGCGTCGAGCAGGCCGAGCTGGACCTTGAGGTCCTCGCCGGCCGTCTTGCGGGCCTCGGCGGGCGTGCGCACGGAGTGGTCGAGGGCGAGGCCGAGGTCCCAGACCGGGTACCAGATGCGGTCGGCCAGGCCGGCCACCGCGCCGGGGTCACCGCCGTCGTGCAGCAGGAGCAGGTCCAGGTCGCTGCGCGGGGACAGCTCGCCACGGCCGTAGCCGCCGACGGCGACGAGGGACACTCCGCGCAGCCCCTCGGCGCCGGCGGCGAACAGGCCGGTCAGCCACTCGTCGGTCAGTTCCGCGAGGCCGGAACGGCGCGGCGGCCCGGACCGCGCCCCCTCCGTGAGGAGACGCAGCCGGGCCGCCGCATAGCCGCTGGGTCCCGAGTCCTCTGCATCCTTGGAAACGTCCGTGCTCGTCACCCAGCGACTCCTGTTCTGTTTCCCTGCCTCAGAGCGCGTCGGGCCCGCGCTCGCCGGTCCGGACCCGTACGGCCGTCTCGACCGGCAGGGACCAGACCTTGCCGTCACCGATCTTGCCGGTGCGGGCGGCCTTGACGATGACGTCGATCAGCTGCTCGGCGTCGTCGTCCTCGGCCAGGACCTCGATACGGATCTTCGGGACCAGGTCGACGGTGTACTCGGCACCGCGGTAGACCTCGGTGTGGCCCCGCTGACGACCGTAGCCGCTCGCCTCGGTGACCGTCAGGCCGTGGACCCCGAAGGCCTGGAGGGCTTCCTTGATCTCGTCGAGCCGGTGGGGCTTGACGACGGCGGTGATGAGCTTCATGCGTCCACCTTCTTGCTCGCGGCCGCGGCGACCGGGGCCTGGGCGACGGTCCGGGCGGCACCGCCGCCGGCGCCACTGAAGTCGTATGCGGTCTCGGCGTGCTCGGCCTGGTCGATACCGGCCACCTCCTCGTCCTCGGTGACCCGCATCCCGATGGTCTTGTGCAGGACGAACGCGAGGAGCGCGGAGACGACCAGCGAGTAGGCGAGGACACCGCCGACACCCGCGAGCTGCTTCCACAGCTGGTCGAAGCTGTGGTCGCCGTAGAAGACGCCCGTGGCCTCGGACTGGCCCTTGCCGCTGGCGAAGAAGCCGATCAGGATCGAGCCGACGACACCGCCGACCAGGTGGACACCGACGACGTCGAGCGAGTCGTCGTAGCCGAACTTGTACTTCAGGCCGACGGCCAGGGCGCACAGGAGACCGGCGATGGCGCCGACGGCGATGGCACCGATCGGAGTGACCGAACCACCGGCCGGGGTGATCGCGACCAGACCCGCGACAGCACCGGAGGCGGCGCCGAGCGTGGTGAACGCACCGTGGCGGATCTTCTCGTAGATGAGCCAGGCCAGCATGGCGGCGGCGGTGGCGACCTGCGTGTTGACGAACATCAGAGAACCGACGCCGTCGTCGTTGCCGAGCCAGGAACCGGCGTTGAAGCCGAACCAGCCGAACCACAGCAGGCCCGCGCCGAGCATGACCAGCGGGAGGCTGTGCGGACGCATCGGGTCCTTCTTGAAGCCGACGCGCTTGCCGATGACCAGGATCACGCCGAGCGCCGCGGCACCCGCGTTGATGTGGACCGCCGTACCGCCGGCGAAGTCGATCACGCCCATGTCGAAGGCCCAGCCGCCGTCGGCCCAGACCCAGTGGGCGACCGGGAAGTAGACGACCGTGGCCCACAGCGCGATGAACAGCGCCCAGGCCGAGAACTTCACGCGGTCCGCGAGGGCACCGCTGATCAGGGCGGGCGTGATGATCGCGAACATCAGCTGGAAGACGAAGAAGACCAGCAGCGGGATGTTGTACGTCGTCTCGCCCAGGACCCACAGCTGGCCCTTGTCGACGCCGCTGAGGCCGACCCAGTCGGAGGTCCAGCCGATGAGGCCGCCGGAGTCCTTGCCGAAGGCGAGGGAGAAGCCGTACAGCACCCACAGGATGGTGACGATCCCCAAGCTGATGAAGCTCATCATCAGCATGTTCAGGGTGCTCTTGACGCGGACCATGCCTCCGTAGAAGAAGGCCAGGCCCGGGGTCATGAGCATCACCAGGGCGGAACAGATGAGCATGAAGCCTGTGTTGGCGGGCGACAGCTCTACCTTGTCTGCCGCCATCATGATGGCTGGTGCCATCGGCGTCTCCTCGTCATTGGTACGGCCCCGTGCGGGCGAAGCCTGAGCGGATTGAGGGGTGGGCCGGTTATGCGCCAAGAGATTGGCGCAGCGCCGTTTCGGTGAAAGCCCCTCGTTGTTTCGCCGCCGTGACGAAGGCGCCTCGTGTGTTACGCCTCGATGAACTGCCGGATTGTGGGCGAGCCGATCGTTATCTTGGCGCAACCTTCGATGGGGGACAGAGAACCGGCCGCGGTCGGCCTTCCGATGACCTGGCATGGGGGAGCCGAGTCGGGCAGTTCGGGAGGGCCGGCCGCGGCCGGGGTTCGGGGGTGGCCCCGCGTCGGCACGCGAAGCTCAGACCGCCTCCGCGGTCTCCGGGAGCTCGACGGCGAGCTTGTCCGTCAGGTCCACGACCTCGGCGAGATCCCCGAAGTCGCGTGCCGCCGTGTCGACCGTCTTTCGAATACGAGTGTTGACGCGCTCCGAGCGCACCTTTTTGGCGATGCGCATGGCCTGCTCGGCATGGACCGCGCTCTGCTCGGGCTCCTTCTGGAGCAGATGCACCGTGGCCATGCCGATGAGGTTCAGTGCGTACGACCGCTGGTGCTCGGAGTCCGTCGCGAAGAGGTCGACGGCCTGCTGCATCAGCGGCTCGGCGAGCGAGGCGTACGTGGGGCTGCGGCCGGCGACATAGGCGAGGTCACGGTAGGAGTGGGAGTTCTCGCCGTAGAGCTCGGCCTCGGAGAAGAAGCGGATCCAGTCGGGGTCGGGCTCGTCCCAGTCCACGGCCTCGGCGAAGGTGTCCTCGGCCATCCGGACGGCCCGCTTGCACTTGCCGGGCTGGCCCATGTTGGCGTAGGCGCGGGCCTCCATCGCATACAGCATGGACTGGGTGCGCGGGCTCGCGCAGTCCCGGCTGCCGTACTGCGCGAGGTGGATCAGCTCCAGGGCGTCGTCGGGCCGGCCGAGGTGGATCATCTGGCGGCTCATGCTGGACAGGATGTAGGAGCCGAGCGGCCGGTCGCCCGCCTCCTTGGCGGCGTGCAGCGCGAGGACGAAGTACTTCTGCGCGGTGGGCTGGAGCCCGACGTCGTACGACATCCAGCCGGCCAGCTCCGCCAGCTCGGCGGCGACCTTGAACAGCTTCCTGGTGGTGGCCTCGGGATGCGGTTCCTGGAGCAGATCGGTCACCTCGTGCAGCTGGCCCACGACGGCCTTGCGACGCAGGCCGCCGCCGCACTGCGCGTCCCACTGCCGGAACATCACGGTGGTGGACTCCAGCAGGTCCAGCTCCGGCTTGGACAACCGGCCACGCGCGCGTGAGGACGGGACGGGCCGGGGCTCCTGGTACGGGGCGGGCGGCGCGGGGACCAGCCAGCGCTGCATCGGCTCGATGAGGGCCGGGCCCGCGGACAGGGCCAGCGAGCTCCCGAGGAAGCCGCGCCGCGCCAGCATCAGGTCGCTGCGCGAGAACTCGCTGAGCAGGGCCACCGCCTGCGGGCCCGTCCAGGGCAGGTCGACACCGGACACGGAGGGTGACTGCCGGGCGGCGCGCAGGCCCAGGTCCTCGACGGAGACGACGCAGCCGAACCGCTCGGAGAACAGCTCGGACAGGATTCGCGGGATCGGCTCGCGGGGGTTCTCACCGTCGAGCCAGCGGCGCACGCGGGAGGTGTCGGTCGAGATGTGGTTGGCACCCAACTGGCGGGCGCGGCGGTTGACTTGGCGGGCGAGTTCGCCCTTCGACCAGCCGCTGCGCACGAACCAGGACGTGAGCAGCTCGTTCGGGCGCTTGTCAGCGTGCGATGCGCCACCAGCACTCGTACCGCTTCCGCTGTTGCCGCTCACTGGAACGCCCCCATCCCTTGGACCACTTGTCACCGAGTGCGCCAAGCCCTATCAGAATGCCGGTAAATACAGTCGTCCGTCCGGCACTTGTCACCCTTCGAACGGAAAGCCGACTTGCCTCCGGCATACCCACGAGTGCATGTGCCCCGAGGGTTCATGCACACACGGTAATCCTACGATCACGCCTCCAGCCACGGCGATCCCGGAAACGCCACCATTCGCCACCCCTTCGAATGAACTAACGGCCGCCTCCACACGATTCACTTGACATAGGACGGCCGGAAGCGGGCGGAGCGAAGCACTTGGAGGCGCGTGTCGCCGAGTCCACAACCCTGGGCACTTCCAAGCGCCGCGTGAGCCGAGCGGCGTCAGAGGGTAACCGGCCACCCAAGAACACACAGGGTCACGTTCCGCATCCGCGCCGTAACCACCCGCGCGCTGGACCCGTTGGAGGGGGCATGGGCTTCACGATCGGCGGCATCCGGGAGATCCGATCCGGCGCGCGTCGACGCGGCCGCTCCTCGGAGTGCACCGCCGTCGCCGAGTTCACCGGACTGTGGGGCTGGGACGTGGTGCCCGGCGCGCGGGCCGCGGCGGGCGCCTGTTCATGCGGCCGCTCCGACTGCGGCGCGCCCGGCGCACACCCCCTCGACTTCGCGCCCCCCGTCCCGGCCGGGGCCACGCTCGATGACGTCAGCAAGGCGTGGTCGGAGTTCCCGGGCGCCTCGGTGATGCTGCCCGTCGGGCAGGCGTTCGACGTGATCGAGGTGGCCGAGCCCGCCGGTCGCCGCGCGCTGGCCCGGCTCGAACGCATGGGACTCCCCCTCGGCCCGGTCACCGCCACCCCCGAGGGCCGCGCCCACTTCTTCGTCGCCCCGGGCGCCGCCGCCGAGCTCCCCGAACTCCTCTACCGCCTGGGCTGGGACGACCCGACCCATCTCGACCTGCGCGGCCTCGGCCCCGGCACGTCCATCACGGCCCCGCCCTCCGACCGGGGCGGACTGGGACCGGTGCGCTGGCTGAGGCCACCGGAACTGGACACGGCTTCGAAGCCGCCGGCGGCGCGGTTGCTGCTGGGGACGTTGGCGTACGTGGCACACCGGTCGCGGGCGTAAGCCAGGGGCACAACCGTCACAGGCGTATACAGCGAAGCGCCCGTCCCCCAACTGCACCTTGGGAGGCGGGCGCTTCTTCGATAGAGCACTTACGAAAGTTCGTAGGTGAGGTGGGGTCACTCCCCGATAAGGGCGTCAACGAACGCCTCCGGCTCGAACGGAGCCAGGTCGTCGGCGCCCTCGCCCAGCCCGATCAGCTTCACCGGGACGCCCAGCTCGCGCTGTACCGCGACCACGATGCCGCCCTTGGCCGTGCCGTCGAGCTTGGTGAGGACGATGCCGGTGATGTCGACGACCTCGGCGAAGACGCGGGCCTGGACCAGTCCGTTCTGCCCGGTCGTCGCGTCCAGCACGAGCAGGATCTCGTCCAGCGGCGCGTGCTTCTCGACGACGCGCTTGACCTTGCCGAGCTCGTCCATGAGGCCGGTCTTGGTGTGCAGGCGCCCGGCGGTGTCGATGAGGACGACGTCGGAGCCCATCTCCTTGCCCTCCTTCACCGCGTCGAAGGCGACGGAGGCGGGGTCGCCGCCCTCCGGCCCGCGCACGGTGTAGGCGCCGACGCGCTCGCCCCAGGTCTGGAGCTGGTCCGCGGCGGCGGCACGGAAGGTGTCGGCGGCACCGAGGACCACGCTGCGGCCGTCGGCGACCAGGACTCGGGCGAGCTTGCCGGTGGTGGTGGTCTTGCCGGTGCCGTTGACACCGACGACCATCACGATGCCGGGCTTGCTGGTCTCCGGCTCGGTCTTGACCGTGCGGTCGAAGTCGGTGCCGACCAGCTTGAGCAGCTCCTCACGCAGCAGGCCGCGCAGCTCGGCGGGCGTGCGGGTGCCGAGCACCTTCACGCGCTCGCGCAGGCCGTCGACGAGCTCCTGGGTGGGGGCCACACCGACGTCCGCGGTGAGCAGTGTGTCCTCGATCTCCTCCCAGGTGTCCTCGTCGAGGTGCTCGCGCGACAGGAGCGTGAGCAGCCCCTTGCCGAGGGCGTTCTGCGAGCGGGAGAGCCGGGCGCGCAGGCGGATCAGGCGGCCGGCGGTGGGCTCCGGGACCTCGATCTCGGTCGGCGGGAGCTCTTCGACGACGGGCGGTTCCTCGACGGCGACCCCGGTCGAGCCGTCGGGAAGGTCCACCTCCTCTATGGTCCGGCGCTCTTCGTCGCGCGGTGTCTCGGCCTCGTCGCCGACGTGCGGCTCGGCCGGTGGGGCGGTGATGTCGGGGGCGGCGGGCGGCGGCGGGGGCAGCTGCTTCTTACGGCGGGTGCCGACGATGAGCCCGCCGAGCGCGCCGAGCACGACCACGGCGATGACTACAGCAAGGATGACGATGTCCATAACCCGTCCAGTATCGGCCATGGAGCCCGGCGACACCCCTCTGGATGTCTGACACACCGTCAGCTAACGTCCGCCTTCACACCCGCCCGGTGAAGGGGGACCCCCATGCCCGTCACGGTCGTACGTTTCAACCTCGTCGAGCCCGACGCCACCCCCGCATCCCTCGCCGCCCGCTACCGGGCGGCCCTGGAGATGGCGGCCTACGCCGACGAGCACGGCATCACCACCGTGCAGACCGAGGAGCACCACGGCGCCGCGAACAACTGGCTGCCGTCGCCGTTCGGCTTCGCCGCCGCGGTCTTCGGCGCGACCAGGCGTCTCGCGGTCACCGTCTCGGCGATCATCGGTCCGCTGCACGACCCGCTGCGGCTCGCCGAGGAGATCGCCGTACTGGATCTGCTGAGCGGCGGGCGGCTGGTGACGGTCGCCGGGATCGGGTACCGGCCCGAGGAGTACGCCCTGTTCGACGTGGAGTGGAAGCGGCGCGGCAAGCTCCAGGACGAGCTGCTGGAGACGCTGCTTAAGGCGTGGACCGGCGAGGAGTTCGAGTACCGGGGCCGTACGGTACGGGTCACTCCGCGCCCCTACACCGATCCGCATCCGCTGCTGCTGGTCGGCGGCTCCTCGAAAGCCGCCGCGCGCCGGGCCGCCAGGCTCGGCCTGCCGTTCTTCCCCAGCGCGCATCTGCCGGAGCTGGAGGCGTACTACAAGGAGCGGCTCGTCGAGTACGGCACCGAGGGCTGGACGATGATGCCGGCGGCGGAGACCCCGCTGCTGCACATCGCCGAGGATCCCGACCGGGCGTGGGCCGAGCACGGTCGCCACTTCCTGCACGAGGCACGGACGTACGCCTCCTGGCAGTCCGGCGACGTGCGCTCGGCGGTGAAGTCGGCGGCTACGACGGTGGACGAGTTGCGTGCCGAGGGCGTGTACCGGATCGTGACGCCGCAGGAGTGTGTGGCGCTGGGGTTCGACAACTATGTGCTGCACCCCTTGTCGGGCGGGATGCCGGTGGAGGAGGGATGGCGGAGCCTGCGGCTGTTCGCGCAGGAGGTGCTTCCGGCGCTGGCGGACTGACCGGGTTGACCTGCGCCGATACCCGGGGAACACCGTCGCCGAACTCCTGCGGGAGGTCGCACTGTTGCGGGCGAACCTGGAACTGATCGCCGCCACCACGCGCCGGCCGCGGGAACTCCCGGAGCACCTGAGCCGGATCCGGCTGCGGCTGCGGCTGCGGCTGCGGCTGGGCAACATCGAGGCGACCGCCCTGCGCGCACAGGAGCTCGGGGCCGGCGTCCTGATCTGGTGATCCGCGCGGGGATCGGTGCCGTGATCCGTGCCGTGGCGTACGAAGACCGCCGCCCCGGCTCGGGCAGTGGCCGAGCCGGGGCGGCGGCGGGGTTACGGGAGGAGGGGCAGCGGGGACTTGGCCCTTCCCCCCGAGTCCGGGGGCCGGTCAGCCCATCTCCTCCAGCTTCTTGCCCTTGGTCTCGGGCACGAACTTGAGGATGAACGGGATGGAGAGGAAGGCGAACACCGCGTACATGACGTAGGTGAGCGACAGGTTCCAGTCCGACAGGTCCGGGAAGGTGATCGTGATGACCCAGTTGGCGATCCACTGGGCCGAGGCGGCCACGCCCAGGGCGGCGGCGCGGATCTTGTTGGGGAAGACCTCGCCGAGCATGACCCAGACGACCACGCCCCAGGACATGGCGAAGAAGAGGACGAACGCGTTGGCGGCGATCAGCGCCACGTAGCCCTGCGCGGTGGGCAGCGGGTCGTTGCCGTTCTGGAAGGAGAAGGACCAGGCGGCCGCGGCGAGCGAGATGCCCATGCCGATGGAGCCGATGAGGGCGAGCGGCTTGCGGCCGATGCGGTCGACGAAGATCATCGCGATCACGGTGCCGATGATGTTGATGATCGAGGTCTCGAACGAGTAGAAGAACGAGCTCGACGGGTCGACGCCGACGGACTGCCACAGCAGGTTCGAGTAGTAGAAGATGACGTTGATGCCGACCAGCTGCTGGAAGACGGAGAGGCCGATACCGATCCACACGATCGGCAGGAGACCGAAGCGGCCGCCCAGCAGGTCCTTGAACGTGGACTTGTGGTCGCTGCGCATGGCCTGGTCGATCTCGGCGACCCGGGCGTCCAGGTCGACGCCGCCCTCGACGTCGGCGAGCACCTTCTTCGCGTCGTCGACGCGGCCGACGCTGATCAGATAGCGCGGGGACTCGGGGATGGCGAAGGACAGCAGGCCGTAGATCACGGCGGGCACAAGCATCACGCCGAGCATCCACTGCCAGGCCTCCAGGCCCGCGACCGTGCCGCGCTCCTCGCCGTCGGCCATGTTGAGGATGGCCCAGTTGGCGAGCTGGGAGACGGCGATGCCGATGACGATGGCGGCCTGCTGGAACGAGGCGAGCCTGCCTCGGTACGCGGGCGGGGCGACCTCGGCGATGTAGGCCGGGCCGATCACCGAGGCCATGCCGATGGCGATACCGCCGAGGACACGCCAGGCGGCGAGGTCCCATGCGGCGAACGGGAGGCCGGAACCGACGGCGCTCACGGCGAACAGCACCGCCGCGATCTGCATGACGCGGATCCGGCCGATGCGGTCGGCTATGCGTCCTGCGATGGCGGCGCCCACGGCACTGCCGAGCAGGGCGCTGGCGGCGACGGTCCCGGTGACGCCGGAGCTGAGGTCGAACCGGGCCTGGATGCCGCCGTTGGCTCCGTTGATCACGGAACTGTCGTAACCGAACAGGAAGCCGCCCATGGCGGCCGCCGCGGTGATGAAGACGACGTGCCCGAGATGTTCGGGGTGAGCCGTCCTGGCTCCTGACGTGGATGCCTGCGCTGTGCTGGTCACGTGTACTCCTCGGGCCACCGGCAACGCTGCCGGGTGGGGGTCAGCCGCTTCAGGCAGTGACACCTGAAGTTAAAAGCAACGTTGCAGACCTTATGCCTTCAAGTTTCGAAGTCAATACACGGGGAGCTGTGAGCTTGAAGACGCGATGGGGTGACGTGTGTTCATTTCTTGAAGAAATGGAACCGGGTCAGCGAAGTCGCTGGCTGATGACCTTCGACACACCGTCGCCCTGCATGGAGACGCCGTACAGCGCGTCGGCGACCTCCATCGTGCGCTTCTGGTGCGTGATCACGATCAGCTGCGAGGCCTCCTGAAGCTCCTGCATGATGCGGATCAGCCGCTGGAGGTTGGTGTCGTCAAGGGCGGCCTCGACCTCGTCCATGACGTAGAACGGGCTCGGGCGGGCCTTGAAGATCGACACGAGCAGCGCGACGGCGGTCAGCGACCGCTCGCCACCGGAGAGCAGGCTCAGCCGCTTGACCTTCTTGCCGGGGGGACGTGCCTCGACGTCGACACCCGTGGTGAGCATGTTGTCGGGATCGGTCAGGATCAGCCGCCCCTCGCCCCCGGGGAACAGCCGGCTGAAGACGCCCTCGAACTCCCGGGCCGTGTCCCGGTACGCCTCGGTGAAGACCTGCTCGACGCGTTCGTCGACCTCCTTGACGACCTGGAGCAGGTCCGCGCGGGTCTTCTTCAGGTCTTCGAGCTGCTCGCTGAGGAACTTGTGCCGTTCCTCCAGCGCCGCGAACTCCTCGAGGGCGAGCGGGTTGACCTTGCCGAGCTGTTGGTAGGCCCGCTCGGCCGCCTTGAGCCGCTTCTCCTGCTCGGCTCGCACGAACGGCCTGGGCTGGTTGCGGGGGTGCTCGGGGTCCTCCGGGAGCTGCTCGCCCTCGGCGGCCAGGGACGGCGGTACGAGCTGGTGGGGGCCGTACTCGGAGACGAGCCCGGCGGGCTCCACGCCCAGTTCCTCCAGCGCCTTGTTCTCCAGCTGCTCGATCCGCATCCGCTTCTCGGCGCCGAGTACCTCGCCGCGGTGCACGGAGTCGGTCAGCTTGTCCAGTTCCGCCTTGAGGTCGCGGCCCTGGCCGCGGGCGACGGTGAGTTCCTGCTCGCGCCGCGCCTTGGCTGCCTCGGCAGCGGTGCGTTCCTCGTCGGCACGGGCCAGGGAGACCTCGACGTGCGCGAGCAGCTGCCGGGTGCCGGAGGCGACGGCTTCGGCGACGGCCGCCTCGTGCCGCAGCCGGGCCCGCCGCTGCTCGGCACGCGCGCGTGCGTCTCGCTCCGCTCGGGCGGCGCGGTCGAGGGAGTCGGCGCGGCCTGCGAGTCCCTTGACGCGTTCTTCGTGCGTACGGACCTGGAGGCGGGCCTCCATCTCGGTCTGGCGGGCGTTGGCGCCGTCGGCGGCGAGACGGTCCCGTACCGACGTGTCGGGCTCCTCCTCGACCGGCATCTCCTCGGCGACGGCAAGCCGCTCGGCCAGCTCCTCGACCTCCTGGAGAGCCTTGTCGAGGGCGTCCTGGGCCCGCGCGGCGGCGGCCACGGAGCGCTCCGCCTCGCCGGCCGCGCCCCTCGCCTGGCCTGCGAGCCGGCCGAGCTGCTGGGCGACCGCGGATTTCTCCCGGTCGGCGGCGCGGCGCCGCTCCCCCAGCTCCTCGACGAGCCCTGCGCACTCCTTGCGCCGCTCTGTTGCCGCGTGCTGGGACTCGGCCAGCTCCTCGCAGCGCACTGCCAGCTCTTCCAGTTCGGCGGCGGCTTCGTCCACGGAGGCCTGTACTTCGAGGAGGCTCGGGGCGCCTGCGGAGCCGCCGTGGGCGAAGTGGGCGCTCAGGAGGTCGCCTTCGGCGGTGACCGCGGTGAGGTGGGGGTGGGCGTAGACGAGTTCCTCGGCGTCTTCGAGGGTGGGGACGACGACGATGCCGTGGAGGAGGCGTCGTACTGCGGGCATGAGCTCGGAAGGACCGCGGACGAAATCTGCCGCGTGAGGTTGTCCGGCGTCTGCGGGTTCGTCGTGGCTGGGCGCGCCCCGCGACGGAGCCGCAGATTGATACAGCCCAGCGCCCCCGCGGGGCACCTCCGGCGCACCCGCCAGCAGCAGCGATGCCCGGCCGCCGTCCTGCTTGCGCAGCAGCCTGATCGCCTCCGCCGCCGACGACGCTGACGTCACCGCGATTGCGTCCGCCGCCGCCCCGAAAGCCGCCGCCAGTGGGACCTCGTAGCCAGGTGTCACCGTCAGCAGTTCCGCGGCCGGGCCCAACAACCCGGTGAGACGGTCTTTCGCGCCGAGCAGTATCCCGGTGCCGTCCTTTCGGCGCAGGCCCAGCGCCAGCGCCTCGTGCCGTGCCTGGGTGGCGGCACGCTTGCGCTCGGCCGCGGTGGCTGCCTCGCGGGCTGCCGTCAGGGCGGCCTCCGCCTGCGCCAGCTGCCGCTTCGCCTCCTCGTGCTGCTCGCCGAGCTCCGCGTCGCCCGCGTCCAAGCCGTCGACCTCGGCCTTCAGGGCCTCGTACTCCTCCTGCGCGGAGAAGGCCCGCTCCTGGGCCTCGTCCCGGGCGGCGGCCAGGCGGTCGATCTCGGCCTGGGCGGAGGCCGCGCGTGAACGGGCTGCGTTGACCTGGCCGTTCAGCCGGGCGAGGCCCTCGCGGCGGTCGGCGATGGCGCGGGCGACGTCCTTGAGGCGCCGTTCCTCCTGCGTGAGCTCCCGTTCCAGTTCGGCGCGGTGGGCGACCGTGTCCTCCAGGGCGCGCTCGGCCGCCTCCAGGGCCGCTTCGAGTTCGGCCTCCTGCTCGCGGATGCGGGCGGCCTCGCGCTCCATGTCCTCGGGGTCGCGGCCCCGGCGCTCCTCCGGCGGCGCGGACGTCGCGCTCTTCACGCGCGCGTCGGCCAGCGAGATCGTGCCCCGCACCCGCTCGGCGAGCTGCGACAGCTCGTACCAGGTCTGCTGGGCTCGCTGAAGGCGCGGTGTGAGCTGCCGTACCTCGTCCTCCAGGAGCGCCTCGCGCTGGAGCGCCTTCTTCAGCTCCTGCTCGGCGGCCTCCTTGCGCTCCTTCAGCGCGGCCTCGTCGGCGACCTCGGCCTGGAGCGCCTCCCGGAGCCGTACGAGGTCGTCGGCGAGCAGGCGGAGCCGCGCGTCGCGCAGATCGGCCTGGATGACGGCGGCCCGGCGCGCCACCGCCGCCTGGCGGCCGAGCGGCTTGAGCTGTCGGCGCAACTCGTCCGTCAGGTCCTGCACGCGCGCGAGGTTGGCCTGCATCGCGTCCAGTTTCCTGAGGGCCTTCTCCTTGCGCTTGCGGTGCTTGAGGACGCCCGCGGCCTCCTCGATGAAGGCGCGGCGGCCCATGGGGTCGGCGTGCAGGACGGAGTCGAGCTGGCCCTGGCCGACGATGACGTGCATCTCGCGGCCGATGCCGGAGTCGGAGAGGAGTTCCTGGATGTCGAGGAGGCGGCAGGTGTCGCCGTTGATCTGGTACTCGCTGCCGCCGTTGCGGAACATGATCCGCGTGATGGTGACCTCGGCGTACTCGATGGGCAGTGCGCCATCGGAGTTGTCGATGGTCAGCGAAACCTCGGCTCGGCCAAGTGGCGGACGGCCGGTGGTGCCGGCGAAGATGACGTCCTCCATCTTGCCGCCGCGCAGCGACTTGGCGCCCTGCTCGCCCATGACCCAGCTGAGCGCGTCCACGACATTGGACTTGCCCGAGCCGTTCGGACCGACGACACACGTGATGCCCGGCTCGAACCGGAGCGTGGTCGCCGAGGCGAACGACTTGAACCCACGGAGGGTCAGGGCCTTGAGGTGCACGCCGCTGGACTCTACCTTCCGCCCGGATGTCACTCCATGAACCCACGGTTTCACCGATGAACGCGCAGGGCACACCAGACGTTAAAGAGGGTGAAAGGATGCGCGGGGCAGTAAGCCGGGGGCAAGAGAGAAGGGACGCCGAAGCGTCCCTTGCAACTTCTGACGGCTGACACAGCAGTCGCCTGACAACTACTTAGCGGTGGGATACGGGCTGCCCAACCACTGCTTGTGCTGTTGTGGAGCGATGCAGTGATCAGGTGAGCGCAGGCTCCGCCTGGTGTGCGTCGATGCTCTCCATGATCCTGTCGTGAGAAGCGGCAGCCTGCAGAGCGTCGTTCTCGGCCTGGATCCGTCCGAGCTCGGATTCCAGGTCCTGGACGCGCTGCTGGAGCCGTCGCATCTCGGCGAGGAGTCGAGGGTCGGAGCCGCCGACGTAACCGAGAAGCGCCTTTGCCATGATGGATGGTCCTCCACACTGAGTGACCGACCGAAGCGGTGTGGGTCGTGAGGGATTCGCACCCGCGGTTGCTTGGCAGGCCTGGAGTTGTGCTGCCGTTCAGCCACGCCAAACAGCGAAGGTGCGCGGGGCTTTCAGCGTCTCACCAAAAAGTTTGACGGTCAACACGATCACGCCCCGTATTGGCGGGCGAACCCGGTGGCACACGGCCGGAATACGGCTGCGCGGCGACTCCTGCGGGGCCCTCGGGGCGTGGCGATCATCCTTGAGTGCGGAGCCTGCCACCACGTGCGCTTCTTGGCAACCACCTGCTCATTTCTGCTCGGGGCAGTTGCCGGTGGCAGGTCCCTCCGCTTGCGCCAGGGCCTGTTTACAGATACGGCTCAGCGGATGGCGAAGCCGTCGTAACCCCCACGAGGTGTGTCCCAGATCTCGGTGACGCCGTCCACCCGCCCGGGCGTGTCGTCGCCCTCGAGCCAACCGAGGAGCCCTTCACAGCCTTCTCGCGAGCCCTCCGCGACCACCTGGACCCGACCGTCGGCCAAATTGAGAGCAAAACCACTCAGGCCACCGATCTCGAGCGCCTTGGCCCGCGTGAACCAGCGGAAACCCACACCTTGGACACGTCCACGCACCCAGGCGACCAGCCGTACATCCTCGCTCATGACTGCAACCTAACGGGCCAATGTCCCTCCGGGCACTTCCTCCCCTGGCGCCATGGGGTACCGTCCCCACCCAATGAACCCCATATGAAACTCACACGATCGAGTGAGTTCTGTGGGGATCTTGAGACCGCAGGGACGAGGAAGGCCAGGACATGGGACGCCACCGACGCTCCGCCGCCGGCCGCGCCGCCACGGGCCGCGCCGCGGGGGTCACACATACGGACGGCTCTTTCACGGAGGGCCACGGCAGCCCACTGGACTCGTCCGGCGGCGACCGCCCGACGATGGGCATCGCGCCCTATCTGAACCCGGAGGCGTACGCCGAGGCCTACGCGAAGAGCGACGCCTATCTGTTCGCCTCGGACGACGACTACGACCGGATCACCGGCACCACGACGTTCCCGGACGAGGAGACCGCCGCCTTCCGCAGTGACGGCTTCACGCCCAGCGCCGGCTCCGGGCGTCCCGGGGGCGGCTCGCACCGCCGACGCAAGAAGAAGGCTGTGGCGCCGGTGAAGACCGGGCTGCTCGGCGTCTCCGCAGCGGTCGCCCTGGGCACGGTCGCGGTCGCCGCGGGCGTGGTGCCCGGCATCGACAACTACCAGCTCGGCGGCGGCAGCGGCGCGGACAAGGTGCAGGCCGCCGACACCCCGACCAACGTCCCCACCGAGCAGGGCGGCACGTCCGGCGACGCCGACAGCCAGGACAACGGCTCCTCGACCAGCCGTGACGCCGAGCGGCCCGCCTCTCCGGCCCCGTCGACGTCCTCGGCCGCGCCGACGAAGACCCCGTCGAAGAAGCCGTCGGCCACACCCAGCAAGAAGCCGAAGGAGACTCCTTCCCGTACGGCCACGAAGGCGCCGGAGAAGGAGAGGGAACCGGAGCGCGAGCAGACCGGCGCCCCTGTGGAGATGTCCGCCCAGGCCGCCGCCGCGGCCGAGGTGCTCCAGCTGGTCAACCAGGAGCGCGCGCAGGTCGGCTGCGGCGCGGTCGCCGCCAACAGCTCGCTCACGGACCTGGCCCAGGACTTCAGCGAGGACATGGCCGCGCGGGGCTTCTTCGACCACACCGACCCGAGCGGGGCGTCCCCGTGGGACCGCGCCGCGAAGGCCGGCATCACCGACCTCGGCGGCGAGAACATAGCCCGCGGCCAGGCCGACGCGGCCGCGGTGATGGACGCCTGGATGAACAGCCCGGGCCACAAGGCCAACATCCTGAACTGCGACTTCAAGACCCTGGGAGTCGGCGTGCACTTCGGCGCGGGCGGACCCTGGTGGACGCAGGACTTCGGGTACTGACGGTACTGATCTCGTACCCGTCCCCGCGTTCATTTCAGCGAAAGCTAACTGGAAGTTAGCGCAAACTCAGCGTCAGCGCTGCGTTGGAGTACGCTTAAGGAATGGACACCAAGCACGCGCGCACGGAGGCGCAGGACCTCCCGTACAACGTGTTCGCCAAGGCCTGTCCCTCGCGCGGCACGCTGGAGCACGTCACGGGCCGCTGGGGCGGACTCACGCTCGGCGCCCTGTACGAGGGCTCGCTGCGCTTCAACGAGCTGCGCCGCCGCGTCGACGGCGTCAGCGAGAAGATGCTGTCCCAGACGCTGCACGCCCTGGAGCGGGACGGCCTGGTGCACCGCGAGGCCCAGCCGACCAATCCGCCGAGGGTCGACTACGAGCTGACGCCGCTCGGACGCGGGGTCGCCGAGCGGTTGCTGAGCCTCATCCACTTCGTGGAGGGCCAGATGGACGGCGTGCTCGACGCACGCCGGCGCTACGACGAGACGCGCGGCGCCCTCTGACACTTCGGGCAGAAGTAGCTGGACCGGTTCATCCAGGCCCGCCTGCGCATCGGCGTACCGCACCGCTTGCAGGGCAGTCCCTCACGGCCGTAGGCGTCGAGCGACCGGTCGAAGTAGCCCGACTCGCCATTGACGTTGACGTACAGGCTGTCGAAGCTGGTGCCGCCCACCGCGAGGGCCGCGTTCATCACGTCCCTTACGTGGCCCAGGAGTTCGAGGCTGCGCGGACGCGTGAAGGTCGCGGTCGGGCGGTCGTAGTGGAGGCGGGTGCGCCACAGGGCCTCGTCCGCGTAGATGTTGCCGACGCCGCTGATCAACGACTGGTCGAGCAGGGCCCGTTTGATGGTGGTGCGCTTGCGGCGCAGGGCCCGGTGGAAGGCCTCGTCGTCGAAGAGCGGGTCCAGGGGGTCGCGGGCGATGTGCGCGATGACGTCGGGCAGTCCGTCGGCGGTGTTGTCGTGCAACGACAGGCCGCCGAAGGTGCGTTGGTCGACGAACCGCAGCTCGGTGCCGAGGGCGTCCGCGAACCGGACCCGGATCCTGAGGTGCTTCTCGTCGGGGGCGTTCTGCGGCTGGACCAGCAGCTGACCGCTCATCCCGAGGTGGGCGAGGATCGACTGGTGCGTGTCCTCGAGGGGCAGCCACAGGTACTTGCCGCGGCGGCTGGGCGTGCCGATGCGGTGGCCCTTGAGGCGGTGCGCGAAGTCGTCCGCGCCGGCGAGGTGACGGCGTACGGCACGCGGGTGCAGCACCTCGGCGTCGGCGACCGTGCGATGGGCGACCCACCGCTCCAGGCCCCGCCGTACGACCTCGACCTCGGGCAACTCGGGCATGGGATCCCCCGTCCACCTGCGTGGGCCCGTCGGGCCACTGAATGGACCGAGCGCCCGCCCCACGGCGGGGTACGGGCGCTCGGATCGCTCTGTTCGGTCAGGCGGAGGCCGACGACGTGTCGGCGTCCGGCTCAGCCGGATCCGGCTCGGCGGCATCCGCTGCCGCCTTCGCCTTCTTGGCGCGCTCGTCCGCCGCGGCCCGGATGGACCGCCACGCGGATTCCGCGGCCTGCTGCTCCGCCTCCTTCTTGCTGCGGCCGGTGCCGGTGCCGTACGAGACGCCTCCGACGCGGGCGGCAGCAGTGAAGGTCTTCTCGTGGTCGGGGCCGGTCTCCGTGACCAGGTACTCGGGGACGCCGAGGCCTTCGGTCGCGGTGAGCTCCTGGAGGGACGTCTTCCAGTCCAGGCCGGCTCCGAGGTTCGAGGACTTCTCGATCAGCGGGTCGAACAGGCGGTGCACCAGCTCCGCCGCCGAGTCCAGGCCCTGGTCGAGATAGACCGCGCCGATCACCGCTTCCAGGGTGTCGGCGAGGATCGATGCCTTGTCCCGGCCGCCCGTGCCCTCTTCACCGCGGCCGAGCCGGATGAAGGAGCCCAGGTCGAGCCCACGGCCGACCTCCGCCAGCGCACGCGAGTTGACCACCGCGGCCCGCAACTTGGCCAGCTGGCCTTCGGGCAGGTCGGGGTGGGTGCGGTACAGCGTGTCCGTGACAACGAGGCCGAGGACGGAGTCCCCGAGGAACTCCAGGCGCTCGTTGGTGGGCAGGCCGCCGTTCTCGTATGCGTACGACCGGTGGGTCAGTGCACGCACCAGAAGGGCGGACTCGAGCTTGTACCCGAGCCGCCCTTCCAACAGCGTGTGGGACGAGGCCTGGTTGTCCGCCTTCTTACGGGCGTGTGGGTCCGCCATGGCGTCTTCCGCCTTCTTGGCAGTGGACACAGTGCCTCTCACCAGCCGCTCAGACCTCGAGGACCTGGCGCTTGTTGTAGGTGCCACAAGACGGGCACGCGATGTGCTGCTGCTTGGGCTCGTGGCAGCGCTCGCACGCAACCAGGGTGGGGACCGCAGCCTTCCACTGCGACCGGCGGTGGCGCGTGTTGCTGCGCGACATCTTCCGCTTCGGAACAGCCACGGCTACTTCTCCTGCTTCTCGTCGACGCCCGCTTCCGCGTCAGCGCCGCTCATCTCGTCCTTCTCGCCGTCTTCGAGTGAACCGGCGAGTCCCTGCAATGCCGCCCAACGAATGTCGACGGCGTCATGGTGGTGGTCCGGGTCGTCCGCAAGGCGCGCACCGCACTCGGCGCACAGTCCCGGGCAGTCTTCCTGGCACACCGGCTGCATCGGCAGTGCGAGCACCACCGCATCACGCAGCACGGATTCGAGGTCGAACAAGCCGTCCTCGAGAAAGAGCCTGTCCTCGTCGTCCTCGGCGTCGTCGCCGGGTTCCGCACCGTGAGGGTGACGGCCCCGATCGTCGGCGTCAGGGTACGAGAACATCTCCTGGAATTCCGCTTCGACGTCGAGCTGAAGCGGCTCCAGACACCTTACGCACTCCCCCTCGGCCTGTGCACGGCCGGTGCCTGTGACAAGCACACCTTCCATGACCGACTCGAGTCGGAGTTCGAGCTCCACCGGGGCGCCTTCCGGCACTCCGATGACGTCCTTGAGACCGAGGTCCTTCGGGGCGTCGACCGTGCGGGTCATGCGCTGTAGCGCACCGGGCCGCCGGCCCAGCTCGTGCGTGTCGAACACGAGAGGGTTGCGGTGGTCGAGGCGGGCTGTCACGCCGTTCCTGCTTTCGATCTGCTGAGCTCAGATGGTCACTGACCAGATACCAGTAGGGTGACCTACCTCGGTATCCAGGGCAGCGTTGATCGCGGACGTACACGCGACCGAAGAGCCAGGATACTGGACCTTCCGCTCACGGCCCAATCCGGCTGTCCCTTACTGACCTCGCCCCTGCTCGTAGGCCCGCAGCTGCTCCGCGCTGATCATGCCGGTGTCGAAGAGACTGGTCTCGTCGAGCGCGTAACCCTGGTTGCCCTGCGCGGCCTGCTGCGGGACCTGGTGCTGGTCCTGGCCCGGGTCGTAGGCGGCCTGCTGGGGGGCGTAGCCCTGGTAGGCGTAGGGGTCGGCCTGCTGGTAGCCGTACGGGTCCTGCTGGCCGCCGTACTGCTGCTGGTAGCCGTAGGGATCCGCGGTCTGCTGCTGGTAGCCGTACGCCGGCTGCGCGGTCTGCGGGTCGTACTGCGGCTGTGGCGGTACGGCCGCCGCCGGCTGCTCGGCGGAGGCCGCCGGGGTGTCCTGCTCCGCGAGCGCGGCGAGGTCGGCGAGGTAGTCGGCGTCGCTGGAGTGCTGGACGGTGCCGGTGTCGTCGGCGAGGGCGCCGAGGTCGTCGGTGGCGATCCGGCCGTGCAGCTTCTGCCGGCCGCGGCCGACGGCCTCCAGGGTCTTGGCCAGGACCGCCTCGAAGGCGCCGAGCTTGACGTCGACGTAATCGTCGGCGCTGCGGCGCAGGGTCTCCGGGTCGTGGCTGCGCTCGGGGGCGTCCTCGTCCTCGTAGCCGTTCTCGTCGGTGCCGGGGCCGGTGCCGAGGAGCTTCTCGCGGCCGCGGCCGACGGAGCCGAGGGTCTTGGTGAGGACGACCTCGAAGTTGGCGAGCTTGGAGTCGACGTAGTCGTCGGCCTCCGCACGGACGTCCTCGGCCTCCTTGCGGGCCTCGGCGAGGATGCGGTCGGCCTCGGCCTGGGAGCGGCGGGCGACCTCGGTGTCGGAGATCAGGGAGCCGCGCTCGGCGTGCGCGCCCTGGATGATCCGCTCGGCCTCCTGGCGGGCCTGCTCGACCATCTGCTCACGGCCGCCGATCAGCTCCTGGGCCTGGGCGAGGGAACCGGGCAGGGCCGCACGGACCTCTTCCAGCATCGCGAGCAGTTCGGCGCGGTTGACCACGCACGAGGCCGACATGGGCATCGACCGGGCACCTGAGACCGCCGCGACGATCTCGTCGAGCTTCTTCTGCACGTCCACCGTGTGCTCGCCACTCTCTACAGCTGTGATGGAGACGGACGGGACGACTGTAGCCCCATCAGTCCTTGCGCAGGCGCTTGTTGAGGGCCTCCAGAACCACCGGCGGCACGAGGTGGGAGACGTCCCCGCCCCAGGTCGCCACCTCCTTCACGAGGGAGGAGGACAGGAAGCTGTAGGTGGGGTTGGTCGGGACGAAGAGGGTCTCCACGCCCGACAGGCCGTTGTTCATCTGGGCCATTTGCAGCTCGTAGTCGAAGTCGCTGACGGCGCGCAGGCCCTTCACGATGGCCGGGATGTCGCGCTGCTTGCAGAAGTCGACGAGGAGGCCGTGGAAGGCCTCGACGCGGACGTTTCCGTACTCGGCCGTGACCTGGCGGATGAGGTCGAGTCGCTCGTCGACCTCGAACAGGCCCTTCTTGGCCTTGTTGATCATGACGGCGACGTAGACCTCGTCATACAGCCTCGAGGCGCGGGAAATGATGTCGAGGTGTCCGTTGGTGATCGGGTCGAACGACCCGGGACAGACGGCGCGGCGCACTGGTGATCCCTCGCTCTCGAGTCCGGTCATCGTGCGTCTTCGCACGTGGAGGCGGCGCGACCGTACCAAAACGTTCCCTCACCGTAACGACGGGCCCGGATCGCTTCGAAACCGTCCGGCCAACGGAATTCGCCACCTCTGGTGCTGCGCTCCACGGTGACGAGTGCCTCCGGCGCGAGCCAGCCCCCTGAGCGGAGTGTGAGCAGAATCTCGCGAAGATCGTGATCTGTGACTCGGTACGGAGGGTCCAGGAAGACGAGGTCGTACGGCTCGGTCGGTGCCGGGGTCTGGATGATCTGTTCGGCTTTGCCCGACCTCACCTCGGCGCCGGGGAGGCCGAGGTTCTTGACGTTCTCGCGGACCACGCGGGCGGCTCTTGCGTCCGCCTCCACGAGGAGGGTGTGGCCGGCGCCGCGGGAGAGGGCCTCCAGGCCGACGGCTCCTGAACCGGCGTAGAGGTCGAGGACGCGCTCGCCGTCCAGCGGGCCGCCCAGGAGCGACTGCCAGGTGGAGAAGAGACCTTCGCGTGCTCGGTCCGATGTAGGTCGGGTTCCCGTGCCGGGTGGTACGGCTAGACGACGTCCGCCGGCTGCGCCGGCGATCACGCGGGTCATCTGTGGTCCTTGGTTGTGGGCGGCTTTAGGTATCAGTGTGGCTGGTCGCGCAGTTCCCCGCGCCCCTGAAAGGGCGCTCCTCCTCACCCCTTTTCCAAGTACTGCTCCCTTTCCTCGTCCAAGAGGGCGTCCAAGGCTGTGCGCAGGCCCGGGAGGTGCTCCAGCTCCGGATCCGCCGCCACCAGCGCCGCCGCCTCGTCCCTCGCCTCCGCGATGATCTCCTCGTCCTCGATCACGGCGAGGACCCGCAGCGAAGTACGGGCGCCCGACTGGGCCTGGCCCAGGACGTCGCCCTCGCGGCGCTGTTCCAGGTCGATGCGGGAGAGTTCGAAGCCGTCGAGGGTGGAGGCGACCGCGGTGAGGCGCTGGCGGGCCGCGCTGGCCTCCGGCATCTCGGTGACCAGGAGGCAGAGGCCGGGGGCGGAGCCGCGGCCCACTCGGCCGCGCAGCTGGTGGAGCTGGGAGACACCGAAGCGGTCGGCGTCCATGATCACCATCGCGGTGGCGTTGGGGACGTTCACCCCGACCTCGATGACCGTCGTGGCGACCAGGACGTCGGTCTCACCGGCGGCGAAGCGGCGCATGACGGCGTCCTTGTCGTCGGGGTGCATACGGCCGTGCAGCACCTCGACGCTCAGGCCTTGGAGGGGGCCCTTGGCGAGTTGGTCGGCCACCTCCAGGACGGCGAGCGGGGGGCGCTTCTCGGCCTCGTCCTCGGCGGACTTCTTCTTGCCGGCCTTCTTGGGGTCGTCCTCCTCGTCGCCGATGCGGGGGCAGACGACGTACGCCTGGTGGCCGTTGCCGACCTCTTCTCGCACCCGCTCCCAGGCGCGGGCCAGGAAGTGAGGCTTGTCGGCGGCCGGGACGACATGGCTGGCGATCGGGGAGCGGCCGGCCGGGAGCTGGTCGAGGACCGAGGTCTCCAGGTCGCCGAAGACGGTCATGGCGACCGTGCGTGGGATGGGGGTCGCGGTCATGACCAGCAGGTGCGGGGGCTGCTTGCCCTTGCCGCGCAGGGCGTCGCGCTGCTCGACGCCGAAGCGGTGCTGCTCGTCGACCACGACCAGGCCGAGGTCGTGGAACTGCACCTTGTCCTCGATCAGCGCATGCGTGCCGATCACGATCCCGGCGTCCGCCGTGACCAGGTCGAGCAGGGCCTGACGGCGGGCGGCCGCGCCCATGGAGCCGGTCAGCAGCACCACCTTGGTGGCCTGCTCGGCGCCGCCCAGCATCCCGCCCTCGGCCAGCTCGCCCATCATCTCGACGATCGAGCGGTGATGCTGCTGGGCCAGGACTTCGGTGGGCGCGAGCATGGCGGCCTGACCGCCGGCGTCGACTACGGCGAGCATGGCGCGGAGGGCCACCATCGTGTTGTGGGTCACCGTGAAGTTGTCGGTGATGTAGGCATGGCTCGGGTGGGCGACGCTGATGCACTGGACCGGCTTTCGCCCCACGTACTCGACCCCCCGGATTCCTCGCCGGAAGGTGTCGTATTTGGGCCGTGGGCGTACGCGATCTGCCTTACGGGTGAGCCTGAAAGGGGCGTATTCGTCGGGTAGCACCACCGAGACATTGAAGGCGACTTCCTTCGGCAGAACACGCGCCCGGCCGCCGAGCGAACGCACCAGCCAGGCGACGTCGTCCGCGAGCCTGCGCGAGGCTGAGCGGAGCGAAATGCTCCAGCCGTCCGCGTCGATGGTGCCATCGGTGTCCAAAAGCCCCTGCAACAGAGCGAGACGGTTCTTGATCGAAGTGTTCTTGAACTCGTCGGGAACGAATTTCCCGTGCGAAGTCACGCCCCACAGGTTCAAGTCCCGCAGGGTTTGGATCACAGGGTTACGGATTCCTCCGGCCCGCCGTGCCAGTTGGATCGTGAAGTCACAGCGAGAACCCCTCACCCGGCCCAGTCGGCATTCGGGCGCCACAGTTGTCGCCACAGCGTCACGGATCTCGTCGTCGATGGTGGACAGACGCAGGTTGTGGCGGAATGAGCCGTCTCCGAGGAGCAGACCGAACAGATACGGATCGAGAGGCAATCCCGAGTCGCTACCGAGATCAACCGGCGTGGCTGCCGGAAGGTACCATTTGGAGGACCCGTTGGCCTCGAATGTGTCCAGGCGGATCACCCGAGTGGTCATGACCTTGGGAGCCTGGCCACGATGCCATCCGCAACTCGTGCCGACGATCCACAGATGCTCGTCGTCGCACTCGACGGAGCTCCCGTCCGACAGGACCAGCCGCCAGACATCACGCTCTCCTTGTGGAAAGACACCGTCGATCAAGGCGATCCCGCCGTCCGGCACGACGACTTCGTCCCTCACCTTCAAGTCCCCCATACGGCGGAAACCGGCAGGTGTGAGCACGAGCGAGTCGAGGGGCTGAGCCTTGCCCGATCCGACCTCGCCCTGGAGCAGCCGGTGCATCGGGTGTTCGGTGGCGAGATCGTCGAAGATCTCCCTCGACACCTTCTGCTGGCCCTCGGTGAGGGTGAAGGGGAGGCGGTCGTCGAAGGACGTCAGGAGGCCGTCCGGCTTGGGTTTGCGGGCCACCGCGGGAAGTTGGGCGTCGGCGTGGCGGCGGCGGGCCAGGGCTACCTGGAGGACGAAGGCCTCGTCCCATTTGAGGCGGGAGCGGGCGTCGTCGATGTCGGCCCTGGTGTGCGGGCGGTGGATCTTGAGGAGGGCCTCGGGGAGGGTGACCAGGCCGCGGCCCGCGCGGAGGGTGTCCGGGAGGGGGTCGACGGCTTCCTGGGCGCTGGGCAGGACCGTCTGGATGGCCTTGCCGATCTTCCAGGACTCCAGTTTGGCGGTGGCGGGGTAGATCGGGATCAGGGCGCCGGCCCAGGTCTCGACCGTCTCCACCGCCTCGTCGTCGGCACCGCGCAGCAACTCGTACGCCGGGTGTGCCAGTTGCAGTCGGCGGTTGAAGACGGAGACCTTGCCCGCGAACATCGCCCGGGTGCCCGGCAGGAGCTCCTTGTGGGGCTTGTGAACGCCGTTGCCGAAGAAGACCAGTTGGAGGCGGCCGCTGCCGTCCGTGATCGTGACTTCGAGGCGCTGGCCCTTGCCGCGGGGGGCCTTCGATGAGGCGAAGGTGTGCAGGCGGGCGTCGGCGACCATGGCGACCACCGTCACGTGCTCGTCCATGGGGAGGTCGGCCAGGTGTGTGAGCTGGCCGCGCTCCTCGTATCTGCGCGGGTAGTGGTGCAGGAGGTCGCCGACGGTGTGCAGGCCGAGGTGCTCGGCCATCACCTTGGCGGTGGGAGGGCCGAGCACTTTCTTCAGTGGTTCTTCCAGTGCGGGCACGAGATCCATTCCACACCACCGCACTGACAATGCCGTAGAGGTCGCGGCCCCCGTCCCGGTAAACGTCCCGGAAACCCCTGGTCAGACGTTTCGTTTCGGCTCTAGGATGGCGCGCTCCGGCCATCCTTTCGCGGTCACCGCCTCACCGGGACCGCCCGACCCCGCGCCGTCGCCAAGCCCCCCAACGGCGCCGTGACGATGGACTCCCAGACCTCACAGTCATCCCAGGCACCTCAGCCGCCCCAGTCACCTCATACGTTCCAGGTCGACCTGCGTGGTCTGGTGGACCTGCTCTCCCACCATCTCTACTCCAGCCCGAAGGTCTACCTGCGCGAGCTGCTTCAGAACGCCGTCGACGCCATCACCGCCAGACGCGCCGAGGAGCCGGGCGCGCCCGCCGTGGTACGGCTGTACGCCGAGGCGGGCGCCCTGCGGGTCGAGGACTCCGGCGTCGGGCTCACCGAGGCGGACGTGCACAGCCTCCTCGCGACCATCGGGCGCAGCTCCAAGCGTGCCGAGGGGCTTCAGGAGGCGCGGTCCGACTTCCTGGGGCAGTTCGGCATCGGACTGCTGGCCTGTTTCGTGGTCGCCGAGCGGATCCGGGTGGTCAGCCGCAGCTCCCGTACGCCGGACGCAGCGCCCGTGGAGTGGACGGCGACGGACGACGGCTCGTACACCGTGCGGACGCTGCCGGACGACGCCCGCACCGAACCGGGCACCACCGTGCACCTGGTGGCGCGGGCCGGGGCCGCCGAGTGGCTGGCCGAGGACCGGGTGCTGGCGCTGGCGCGGGACTTCGGCTCGCTGCTGCCGTACGACGTCCGGGTCGGCGGCGAGGCGGTCACCGACCTGCCCGCGCCCTGGGACCGGCCGTACCCCTCCCCCGCCAACCGCAGGGTGGCCCTGGCGCGGCACTGTCACGACCTGTTCGGCTTCACCCCGCTGGACTCGATCGACCTGGACGTGCCGCTCGCGGGGATCCGTGGCGTGGCGTACGTCCTTCCCTCGTCGGTCAGCCCGGCCCAGCGGGCGGGTCATCGCGTCCACCTCAAGGGCATGCTGCTGACCGAGCGCGCCGAACAGCTGCTGCCCGACTGGGCGTTCTTCGTGCGCTGTGTGCTCGACACGGACAGTCTGCGGCCCACCGCATCGCGCGAGTCGCTGTACGAGGACGAGACACTGGCGGCCGTGCGGGAGGCGCTCGGCGAACGGATTCGGTCCTGGCTGACGGGCCTGGCGGCCGGTGATCCGGAGCGGCTGGCGGCCTTCCTGGCCGTGCACCACCTGGGGGTGAAGTCGCTCGCACGGCACGACAAGGAGATGCTGCGGACGATGCTGCCGTGGCTGCCGTTCGAGACGACCGACGGGCGGCTGTCCCTGGAGGAGTTCGCGCAGCGGCACCCGGTGGTGCACTTCACGCGGACCGTCGAGGAGTACCGGCAGGTCGCGCCGATCGCGTCCGCGCAGGGCGTCGGGGTGATCAACGGCGGTTACACGTACGACAGCGAGCTGGTCGAGGCGCTGCCCTCGGTGCGGCCGGGGACGGTCGTCGCCGAGCTGGACGCCGACACCGTGACCGCGCATCTGGACGCGGTCGACCCGGCCGAGGAGCTGGCCCTGTCGGGCTTCCTGGCGGCCGCGCGGGCGAAGCTCGACCCGCTGGGCTGTGACGTCGTCCTGCGCGCCTTCCACCCGCTGTCCGTGCCCGCGCTGCACCTCGACGACCGGGCGGCCCGGCACGAGCAGGCCCGCGCGGAGGCCGAGGAGCAGGCCGACGACCTGTGGGCGGGCATCCTCGGCTCGCTGCGCGGCAGCGCGCCACGCGCGCGTCTCGTGCTCAACCACCTCAACCCGCTGATCCGGCGGATCAGTTCCCTGGGCGACCCGGAGCTGATCGGCACCGCCACCGAGTCCCTGTACGGGCAGGCCCTGCTGATGGCGCAGCGCCCGCTCAGGCCCGCGGACTCCGCGCTGCTGAACCGGGCCTTCATCGGCCTGCTGGAGTGGGCCACGAACGGCGAGGAGGGCCGCCGATGAGCGACGTCACGGACTTCGACTCGCTGCGCCGGGCGATGGCGGACAACTCCGAGGAGCCGGAGGGTGCGGCCCGCAACGCGCGCGCGGAGCAGCTGCTCGCCGAGGCCGAGAAGCTGAACCTCCCGCTCGCCGTGATCGAGGCCCTCGGACACCAGCTGAAGGTCTACAACTACAGCTCCGAGAAGGACAAGATGTTCGTCCCCTTCGCGCGTCTGCTGCGCATGTGGGACGAGCGGCCCGAGGACTTCGACGAGTACGAGACACACACCCTGCACTGGGTCTTCAAGTGGATGTCGTCCGGCATGCTCGACCAACCACACATCCCGCTCGCCTCGATCGAGAAGTGGCTCGGCGAGATGGAGCACCGCTACCGGCTCGCCGGGCACTCCGAACGTGCCGTGCGCAGCGCCGAGTTCAGCGTGGCCGCGCATGTCGGGGACGTGACGCGCGCCGAGCGGGCCTACGCCGCCTGGCTGGCCGCCGACCGGGACAGCATGGCCGACTGCCACGCGTGCGAACTGCACGGGCAGGGCTGGTGGCAGGCCGAGCGGGGCCGGGACGCCGAAGCGATCCGGCTGTGGGGGCCGGTCCTGGCGGGCGAGTTCACCTGCGCCCATGAACCGCACACCGTGCTCGCGTCGTCCCTGGCGCCGCTGCTGCGCCTGGGACGCCTGGACGAGGCCCGCGCCCACCATCTGCGGGGTTTCCGGCTCGTCCGGGCCATGGAGAGCATGCGCGGCACCTACGCGGACCACGTGGAGTTCTGCGCGCTCAGCGGCAACGAGGCACGCGGCCTGGAGCTGCTCGCGGAGCGGCCGGCGTACTTCACGGACGACGGGCATCCGCGCAGCAAGCTGGAGTTCATGGCCGTGGTGGCCCTCCTCATGGACCGCCTGAGCGAGCTGGGACTGGGCGATCAGCGGGTCCCGGGTCCGGCGGACCGTGAGTGGACCGCCCGTGAACTCGCCGCACACGCGCGTGGGGAGGCCCTCGCACTGGCGGCGGGCTTCGACCGTCGCAACGGCACTGCGCATGTCAGCGAGCGGGCACGCGCGCGTATGGACCAGCGGCCGCTGGTGGAGCGGCTGCCGCTCGGGGTGCGTACGGCGGCGGCACGGCCCGCTGGGGCGGCGGCTCCCGCGCCCGCCGCGGCCACCGCGTCGGGCGGTTCCCAGGGCCCGGCGGCGGAGTCCGACCTGGCCGCGCTCCTCATCGAGGCACGCCGGCTGTCGGACACCTTGCAGCCCCACGCCATCGAGGCCTGGGCGGCCGTCTCGCGGGCCGCCGAGGGCGTCGAGCTGGCGGCCCGCGACCGCGCGGAGATCGCCGACCACCAGGCGATGGACCTGGGCCCGGAGGGCATCGCCCTGTTCGAGGAGGCCGCCGGGCTGTACGCGGAGGCGGGCGACCCGGGGGAGGCCCTGGCGGCACGCGCGCGCGGAGCGTACGTACGCGCTCTCACCGGCGACGTGCCCGAGGCCCTCGCGGTGATCGCCGACCTGTACGACCGGGTCCTCGCGCTGTACGCCGAGGACGGCACCGGCGTACGGCAGACGGCGGCCGTGCTGATGAGCCGGGCGCGGATTCTGATGCGGCGGGTGCACGAGGCGGAGGGCGCCACGCAGGAGGCCGCCCTGGCCGACGCCAAGGCCGCCGCCGGTGAGGTGCTGGCGCTCGTCGACGGACAGGCCGGGGACGACGTACGACTTGCCGCACGGGCCGCGGAGGCGCAGGCCATACTCGCGGAGCTGGCGGCGCTCGCCGGGGACGTGGAGCGGGCCGCGCAGCTGTTCGCGCGGGCCTCGGCGGCGTTCGTCGGGGCGGGGCTGCCGTGGTTCGCGGTGGAGTACGAGGCCCGGCTGGCCGGTCTTGCGCACCATCTCGGCGACACGGCGGAGGCCGAGCGGGCGCTGCGGTCGGCCCTGGCGCACGGCGGGCCGCACCTGGAGGCGCCGGGGCGGGCCCAGCTGCACCTCCAACTGGCCGAGGTGCTCGGCGGCCGGGGGCTGGCCGAGGAGGCCGCAGAGCACGCGCTGGAGGCGGCGCACTGGGCCGACGAGGCGGGCGAGAGCCGGACGCTGGGCGCCTGGGCGCGGCAACAGCTCGGCGGGCTTCTGCTGCGGCAGGGACGGTTCGCCGAGGCCGCCGAGGTCCTGGAGTCGGCGCTGCCCGATCTGACCGCCGAGATGCACGGCGACGGCGCGGTCGTCCAGACCCAGTGGTGGCTCGGCGACTGTCTGAGCGAGCTCGGCGAACACCGCGAGGCGGCCGAACGCCGCCTTCAGGCCGCCGAGATCGCCCGGCACTGGCCCGAACAGCACGACCACGCCACGCTCGCCCACCTCGCCGCCGAGTCCCTCGGCCACGCGGGCCTGCACACCGAGGCCGACCAGGCGTACGCGCGTGCGGGCGCCCTGTGGCGCGAGCTCGGCAACGTCCACGGCCTCGTCCGCTCCCTGCGCGCCCGCGCGTGGCTGGCGCTGCGGCCGGCGGACTCGGAGGGCGGCCGGGACGCGGGTGGCCGGGACGGCGGGGACGACACTGCGTCCGCGTTGATGGCGAGCGCGATCAGCGCATGCACGGCGGCGCTGGAGTCGGCGGACGACGAGGAGGCACGCCGGCGCATGGTCGCCGAACTCGGCCACACCCACCGGCAGTTCAGTGACCTGCTCGCCCGTTCGGCCACGGAGGACGCCGAGGACGAGTCGATCCGGGCCGCCCTGGAGGCGGCCCTGGCCCAAGTGACCCAGGCCGTCGCGGTGTTCGCCGCCCTCGGCGACGACGCGCTGCACAGCCGCACCGGCGCCGAACTCGCCGCGGGCTGGCTGGAGGCCGACCTGAGCCGCCCGGCGCGGGCCGCCGCACGCGCGCGTGCGGTGCTGACGGCGTACGAGGACCACGACGAGGCCGACGAGGCGGCGCGGGAACGACGGGCCGAGGCCGAACAGATGCTTCAGGTGGTGGAGGAACAGGGCGCCGAGTAGTGGGAGCGGGCGGGCCGAGCCGGCCATTACCGGCTCCCGGCTCCCGGCTCCCGGCTCCCGGCTCCCGGCTCCCGGCTCCCGGCTCCCGGCTCCCGGCCGGCGTTACTCCACGCCGATGAGCAGCAGCGCCCCTTGCCGTCCGCCCCGGTACACCACCGTGTCCACGGCGAGATACGCCTCACGCACGCGTGCTTCCAGGTGCTCGGCGATCGTCTCGGGTGCCTCGTCGCCGAGGACGAGGGTGACGAGTTCGCCGCCGGCCGAGAGCATCCGGTCGAGGACGGTCTCGGCGGTGGCCGTGACGTCCGTCCCGATCACGGCGACGTCGCCGTCGACGAGGCCGAGGACGTCGCCGGCCTGGCAGATGCCGGCCATGGTCCAGGACTGGCGTTCGGCGACGGCGACCTCGGCGTAGCGGGTCGCGCCGGCCGCCGAGGTCATCGACACCACGTCCTCGTCGAAGCGGCGCTCCGGTTCGTGCACGGCGAGCGCCGCGATGCCCTGGACCGCGGAGCGGGTCGGGATCAGTGCCACCCGGATGCCCTCCGCGCGGGCCTGCTCGGCCGCCGCGGCCGCCGTGTGGCGCAGTTCGGCGTCATTGGGCAGCAGCACGACCTCGCGCGCGTGGGCACGCCGTACCGCCTCCACGAGTTCCCCGCTCGCGGGCGGCTCCCCGGGGCGGGCGAGGACGGTGGTCGCGCCGGCCTCGCCGTACAGCCCGGCCAGGCCCTCACCGGGCACGACGGCGACCACGGCCCGCTGGGCCCGCTCCCTCGGCGGCCGCTCGGCACCGGTGGTGTGCACATCACCGGCACCGAAGTGGGTGATCCGGATCCGGTACGGCCGTCCGGCCTCGACGCCGGCTTCCACGGCGGCCCCGGCGTCGTCGACGTGCACATGGACGTTCCACAGCCCGTCACCGCCGACGATCACGAGCGAGTCCCCGAGGCCGTCGAGCCGCTCCCGGAGCCGGTCCACGGCCGCGTCCTCGGCCTCCAGCAGGTAGATCACCTCGAAGGCGGGGCCGCTCTCGTCCGGGGTGTCGGCGCATTCCTCGGCCTCGGGCTCCACGCGCGCGTGTGCCCCGGACACCACCACGGGGACCGCCTCCCCCGTGAACGTCTCCACCAGCGCCCCCAGTACCGCCACCAGCCCTCGCCCACCGGCGTCGACGACCCCCGCGCGCTCCAGGACGGCCAGTTGCCCGGGCGTGGCCGCCAGCGCCGCACTTGCGCCCTCGTAGGCCGCCCGCGCGACCGCCCCGCAGTCGCCGCCCTCGGCCCCACCGGCCGCGTCCGCGGCGGCCGAGGCGACCGTGAGGACCGTGCCCTCGACCGGGTGGGCCACGGCCTGGCGGGCGGAGTCCGCCGCGTGCCGCAGCGCGAGCCGCAGACCGGAGCCGTCGGTGTGAGCCGTCTCACCGTCGCCGGCGAGCACCTGGGCCATGCCCCGCAGCAACTGGGCGAGGATGGTCCCGGAGTTCCCCCGGGCGCCGATGAGAGCCCCGTGCGCCATCGCGCGGGCCGCGTCCGCGAGGGTGGGCCTGCCCACGTCGTACGCGGTGAACACGGCCTCCACGGCCGCGACCGCCGACTCCACGGTCAGATACAGGTTCGTCCCTGTGTCACCGTCGGCCACGGGATAGACGTTGATCGCGTCGATCTCCTCGCGCGCCCGACCGAGTGACTCCAGCGCGAGGCCGCACCAGGTGCGCACCGCGAGAGCATCGAAGAATGTCTGCGGCACCTGCGCCACCTGCGCCTCCTTGAGCTGCCGACCGTGGCACGCAGCGTAGACCCAGAGCCGGTGTGCGCCGGAAGAGGGCCGGGAGCGGGCCCCTGAGCAGGCATGGTAGTTTCGTTCCACTGGCGCAGTCGTTGTATGCTGCTCCGGTTGCCCGATGCAGATCGGGCCGTTCCCCCGGCAATGTCACTCAGATCTCTGATCCTAGATCTCGATCCCGGCATGCCGGGATTAACCGTAAGTGGATCTGAAGTCTTTGGAGTGACCCGTGGCTGCCAACTGCGACGTCTGCGGCAAGGGGCCGGGCTTCGGCAACAACATCTCGCACTCGCACCGCCGTACGTCCCGTCGCTGGAACCCGAACATCCAGCGCGTCCGTACCGTGGTCGGCGGGACGCCGAAGCGCGTGAACGCCTGCACCTCGTGCATCAAGGCCGGCAAGGTCTCGCGCTGACGCCAACAGCTGAGCGCGCGGCCACTGCTGGTTCGCTGCAGTAAGCCGGTCCACCTCGGTGGACCGGCTTTTTGCTGTGCCCGGGCGGCCGACCGGGCGTTGCCTGAACCCGTCACTCCGTGGACAGGCAACCACCCGGGTCGCTACGAGCCCTCGCGGAACCGCCACCCGTGATCCACCGGCCCGATCCCCTCGCCGAGCGCGAACCCCGCCTTGATCGCCCCGGTGACGTACTCCTTGGCCGCCGTCACCGCCTCCGGCACGGACAGCCCCTTGGCGAGCCCCGAGGCGATGGCCGAGGCGAGCGTGCAGCCCGTGCCGTGGGTGTGCCGGTTGTCGTAGCGGGGCGCCCGCAGCCAGTGCTCCGCGGAACCGTCGGTCAGCAGATCCACGGCGTCCCCGGACAGATGGCCGCCCTTGATCAGCACCCAGCGCGGCCCGTACGCCAGCACGGCCGCCGCGGCCTCCCGCAGTTGCTCCTCCGCCTCGACGTGGACGCCGGTGAGCTGCGCCACCTCGTCGAGGTTGGGGGTCGCCACGGTCGCCACCGGCAGCAGTTTCGTGCGTACGGAGTCCAGCGCGGAGGCCGCGAGCAGCGGGTCCCCGTGCTTGGAGACGCCGACCGGGTCGATGACCGCCGGCGCGTCCGTGCCCCCGATCAACTCCGCCACCGTCTCGACGAGTTCGGCGGACGCCAGCATCCCCGTCTTGATCGCCTGGACGCCGATGTCGTCCACGACGCTGCGGTACTGGGCGCGGACCGCCTCCACCGGCAGTTCCCAAGCGCCTTGCACGCCGAGGGAGTTCTGCGCGGTGACCGTTGTGATCACGCTCATGCCGTGCACGCCGAGCGCCAGCATCGTCTTCAGGTCGGCCTGGATACCGGCGCCGCCGCCCGAGTCGGATCCCGCCACCGTAAGGACAGTGGGGATCATGACTCGATGTCCCCGCCGAAGTGGTCCCAGCCGCCCTTCTTGGTCCACGGCGCCCCGTCCACCGTCACCTGGGGCAGCGCGGAGGGGTTGAGGACCTCACCGATGACCTTCCAGCGGGCCGGGAGCTTCACGTCCGGCGGGAAGGTCGCGACGATCGCGTGGTCCTCTCCCCCGGTCAGCACCCACTGCATGGGGTCGACGCCGACGGCCTGCCCGATGTCGTTCATCTGGGACGGGATGTCGATCGCGCCCGAGCGGATGTCGATCCGGACCTTGCTGGCCTCCGCGATGTGCCCGAGGTCGGCGATCAGCCCGTCGCTGACGTCGCACATGGCGGTCGCGCCGAGCCCCGCGGCGGCCGGACCCGCGTGATACGGCGGCTCGGGGCGCCGATGGGCCTCGACGAAGGCGCGCGGCGAGCGGAATCCGCGGGCCAGCACGGCGTATCCGGCGGCGGACCAGCCCAGCCAGCCGGTCACGGCGACGAGGTCGCCGGGCTGTGCGCCGGCGCGCGTCACGGGCTCCTGGTTGCGCAGATCGCCGAGCGCGGTGATCGACACCATGATGGAGTCGCCCCGTACGACGTCGCCTCCGACCACGGAGGCGCCCGCGACCTGGCATTCGTCGCGCAGGCCGTCCATCAGCTCGGTCGGCCAGGCCACCGGGAGTTCGGACGGCACGACCAGGCCGAGCAGCAGCGCGGTGGGTACGGCGCCCATGGCGGCGATGTCCGCGAGGTTCTGCGCGGCGGCCTTGCGGCCGACGTCGTAGGCCGTGGACCAGTCGCGGCGGAAGTGCCGCCCCTCCAGCAGGATGTCGGTGCTGGCGACCACTCTGCGGTCGGGCGCGGCCACCACCGCGGCGTCGTCGCCGGGGCCGACCCGGACCGCCGGGGTGGTGGTGAGACGGGAGGTGAGCTCCCTGATGAGCCCGAACTCGCCGAGCTCACCAACAGTGCCCTTCATTGCCCTTACGCCCCTTCTGTCCCTGTCCGCACCCGGTCGCGCGTCACTTCGGTCCTCGCTACGGTCGAGGTGTACGTCAACTTCTGTCGTGCCGGCACCCCGGCGCGCAAGCCCCGGCCCTCGCAGGTCTCCCCGCGGCGAGCGGCGACGCGATACCGTGGCGTTCCTTTTCCCCACATGATCCTCGTGGCCGCCCTGGAGGTTCCGTGGTACAGGCGTACATCCTGATCCAGACGGAGGTCGGCAAGGCGTCGACCGTCGCCGAGACGATCAGCAAGATCCCTGGAGTCATCCAGGCCGAGGACGTGACAGGACCGTACGACGTCATCGTGCGCGCCCAGGCCGACACGGTCGACGACCTGGGTCGCATGGTGGTCGCGAAGGTCCAGCAAGTGGACGGCATCACCCGCACCCTGACCTGCCCGGTCGTACATCTGTAGCCCCCGTCTACCCTTGGCCGGTGAACGTTTTCCGTCACCGGCACACTTCTGTCCTCGGGCTGCCCGCGCTCGTCCTGCTGATCACCGCCGCGGGCTGCTCATCAGCAGACGACAGCGCGTCGGCGGCGGTTCCCAGTCCCGGCGCGACGGCGGCGAAGCTGTGTCAGAACCTCGACAAAGCACTGCCGGCCAAGGTCGACGGTGAGCGCCGTGCGGATCCCTCGCCCGCGTCCCCGCTGACCGCGGGCTGGGGAGACGACCCGGCGATCATACTGCGCTGCGGTGTCGTACGGCCGCCGAAGATGATCGACCCCAAGGTGGCCGAGGGCCGGGATCCGGACGCGGTGGCCGGGGGTGTGGAAGACGTCAAGTGGCTGATGGAGAAGCAGGACGGCGGGGGGTACCGGTTCACCTCCGCGAGCCGCCGCGCGTACGTCGAGGTCACCGTGCCCGAGGGGCTGGACAGCTCGGGTGTGCTGATCGACCTGGCTCCGGCCATCAAGAAGGCGATCCCCACGGGGATCGCCGACCTGACCGTGGCGGGCCCTACCTGAGCCCGGTGGAACGCCGCAGCGCCGCCTGGATCAGCCGGTCCACGAGGTCCGGGTAGCTGATCCCGCTCGCCTGCCACATCTGCGGGTACATCGAGATCGGCGTGAAACCGGGCATCGTGTTGATCTCGTTGATCACGAACTCCCCGTCCTCGGTGAGGAAGAAGTCCGCGCGCACCAGGCCCTCGCACGAGGCCGCCTCGAAGGCGTCCACCGCGAGCCGCTGCACCTCGGCCGTCTCCTGAGGCGTCAGCGGGGCCGGCACGATGCCGGGCGTGGAGTCGATGTACTTGGCCTCGAAGTCGTAGTACGCGTGCGCGTCCGGCGGCGGGATCTCGGCCGGTACGGAGGCGCGCGGGCCGTCCTCGAACTCCAGCACACCGCACTCGATCTCACGGCCGCGCAGCGCCGCCTCGACGAGGATCTTCGGGTCGTGCCGCTGGGCCTCGGCGATGGCCTCGTCCAGGCCGGCCATGTCCTCGACCTTGGTGATGCCGATCGACGAACCCGCGCGCGCGGGCTTCACGAAGAGCGGCCAGCCGTGCTCGCCGGCGAGGTCGACGATCTTCTTGCGGGCGGCCGACTCGTCCCGCTCCCACTCGCGCGGCCGGATCACCACGTACGGGCCCACCTTGAGCCCGAACGAGGTGAACACCCGCTTCATGTACTCCTTGTCCTGGCCGACGGCCGAGGCGAGCACGCCCGAGCCCACGTACGGCACGCCGGAGAGCTCCAGGAGGCCCTGGAGGGTGCCGTCCTCGCCGTACGGGCCGTGCAGCACCGGGAAGACGACGTCGACGTCACCGAGGGCCTTGGGCACCGATCCGGGCTCGCTGTAGACCACTTCGCGGCTCGCGGGGTCGACGGGGAGGACCACGCCGCCCTCACTGGACTCGGCGAGGTCGTCGACCTCGGGCGTACGGCGGTCGGTGATCGCCATACGTTCGGGATCGTCGGCGGTGAGCACCCAGCGGCCGCCACGCGTGATGCCGATCGGCAGCACGTCGTACCGCGTCCGGTCGATGGCGCGCAGGACGGCGCCGGCGGTGACCATGGAGATCCCGTGCTCGGAGCTGCGACCGCCGAACACGACGGCCACGCGCGGCTTGCGGGGCGGCTGGCCAGGGCTCTGGGGGAGGTTCTCGGTGCTCATATCGCGTTGAGAGTACCCGGTGGTAGGGGCCGGAGTCAGCGCCCGTTGACGGCTGGCGGTTCGCGCAGCGCCCCCGGAGGGCCCCCGAAGGGGCGCGAGGAACTGCGCGAGCAACCACAACGGCGCCGCAGCCGAAAGACAACCCCCACGGCACCCCCAGCGGAGCGCCTAGCGTCGCTCGGACTTCGCGCTGCGCGACATGAGCTCCTTGAGGGCGACCACGGGCGGCTTGCCCTCGTGGACGATGCCGACGACCGTCTCCGTGATGGGCATGTCGACGCCGTGCCGGCGGGCCAGATCCAGCACCGACTCACAGGACTTGACGCCCTCAGCGGTCTGCTTGGTAACCGCGATGGTCTCCTGGAGGGTCATGCCCTTGCCGAGGTTGGTGCCGAAGGTGTGGTTGCGGGACAGCGGCGAGGAACAGGTCGCCACCAGGTCGCCGAGGCCCGCGAGTCCGGCGAACGTCAGCGGGTCCGCACCCAGCGCGACCCCCAGCCGGGCGGTCTCGGCGAGGCCGCGCGTGATGAGCGAGCCCTTGGCATTGTCGCCGAGGCCCATGCCGTCCGCGATGCCGACGGCGAGCCCGATGACGTTCTTCACGGCACCGCCCAGCTCGCAGCCCACCACGTCGGTCTCGGTGTACGGCCTGAAGTACGGCGTGTGGCAGGCGCTCTGGAGGCGCTGCGCGACGGACTCGTCGGTACAGGCGACCACCGCGGCGGCCGGCATCCGCGCGGCGATCTCGCGGGCCAGGTTGGGCCCGGTGACCACGGCGATGCGGTCCTGGCCGACCTTGGCCACGTCCTCGATGACCTCGCTCATCCGCATGGCGGTGCCGAGTTCGACGCCCTTCATCAGGGACACCAGGACCGTGCCCGGCGCCAGCATCGGCGTCCACTCGGCGAGGTTGGCGCGCAGGGTCTGGGACGGGACGGACAGCACCGTGAAGTCGGCGCCCGCCATGGCCTGAGCGGGGTCGGTGGTCGCCCGCATGCCCTGCGGGAGCTCGACGCCGGGGAAGTAGTCCGGGTTCGTACGGGTCGAGTTGATGGCGTCGGCGACCTCGGGGCGACGCGCCCACAGGGTGACCTCGCATCCCGCGTCGGCGAGGACGATGCCGAAGGCGGTCCCCCACGAACCAGCACTCAGAACTGCCGCCTTGACGGGCTTGCTCACGTGCCCTGCCCCTCTTCCTGCCCGGCCTTTTCCTGCTCGGCCCGCGGCTGCGTCTGCCGGTTCTGCGCGGCAGTGCGGCGCCGCTGCTCGATGCGCTCCTGACGCGGATCGTACGGCGTCTTCGGCGCCTTCTCGCCGCGGATCTGCTCCAGCTGGGCCGTGATGGCGGCCATGATGACCTCGGTCGCCTCCTTCAGCAGCTCCGGGGTCATCTCCTTGTCGTAGAAGCGCGCGAGGTCCACGGGCGGTCCCGCGAGCACCTTGTGGGTCTTGCGCGGAAGGAGGTTGAGCTTCTTGGCGTAGGGCGGCAGCAGTTCGTTGGCGCCCCACTGGGCGACCGGGATCACCGGGCACTTGGTCTGGAGGGCGACACGTGCGGCACCGGTCTTGCCGGTCATGGGCCACTGGTCCGGGTCGCGGGTGATGGTGCCCTCGGGGTAGAACGCGACGCATTCGCCGCGCTCCACGGCCTCGATCGCGGCCCGGAAGGCGCTCAGCGCGTCCGTGGTCTCCCGGTAGACGGGGATCTGCCCGGTGCCGCGCATCGCGGCACCGACGAATCCCTTCCTGAAAAGGCCGCTCTTCGCGAGGAATCGCGGAACCCGGCCGGTGTTGTACTGAAAGTGCCCGTACGTGAAGGGATCGATGTGCGAATTGTGGTTCACCGCGGTGATAAATCCGCCCTCGGCCGGAATGTGCTCCATTCCGCGCCAGTCCCGCTTGATCAGAACCACCAGCGGCGGTTTGCAGAGCACCGCGGCGAAGCGGTACCAGAAGCCGATTCTGCGGCGGGGCACGCGGACACCTTCCTCTAGGGATCAAGGACATCGGGCCGGAGGGCCGCACAAGTGTCGCCCCAGGCCGCCGGTCTGTCGAGAACACCGTACGCCTCGCCGCCACAACCACCAGATGCCCCTGGTGACGGCTGAGTGACAATGGCCGCGACTAGAGAGGGAGCGAAACGCTCGTGCAGTGGACCTTGGTCATACCCCTGAAGCCCTTGGCGCGGGCGAAGAGCAGGCTCTCGGACACCGCGTCGGACGGGCTGCGCCCCGGCCTCGCCCTCGCTTTCGCGCAGGACACGGTGGCGGCGGCGCTGGCCTGCCCGGCGGTGAAGGATGTGGCAGTCGTCACGAACGACGCCCTGGCCGGCCGCGAGCTGGGCGCACTTGGCGCGCATATAGTCCCCGACGAGCCAGGAGGCGGCCTGAACGCGGCGCTGGCGCACGCGACGGCCGTCGTACGGTCCGCCCGCCCCGAAAGCGCCGTAGCGGCCCTGAACGCCGATCTTCCGGCGCTGCGCCCCCTGGAATTGGCCCGGGTCCTGGATGCGGCAACGGAATTCCCCCGCGCTTTCCTTCCCGACGCGGCAGCGATCGGCACCACATTGCTCGGGGCTGCGCCCGGCCAGAAATTACTGCCCGAATTCGGCGAGGATTCGCGGTCCCGACACCGCGCCTCGGGGGCAGTGGAACTCGGCCTCGAAGACGTCGACTCCGTACGCCAGGACGTGGACACCGGCGAGGATCTACGGGCGGCACTGGCCCTGGGAGTGGGCCCACGAACGGCGGCGATGGCAGCACGGCTACTGATCAAGGAACCGTGACGGCAGCGCCGCCAAGAGGCGCGGGGCTGCATGGAATATGCGGATCCGCCGCGCGGGCGCGACCAGCCCCCACGGCGCCGCAGTCGAAACACAACCCGTCGTAGGGTTACCGCCATGCAGGCCACCGCATACACCTATGACGAGAACACCCGCTCCGGCAGCGTCCTCCTGGACGACGGCACCCCCGTCCCCTTCGACGCCCCCGCCTTCAACGCCGGAGGCCTACGGCTGCTGCGCCCCGGGCAGCGGGTCCGCATCGAGACGGAGGGCAAGGGGGAGTCCCTGCACATCACGCTGGTGACGCTTCAGACCCTCTGAGAAAACGCCGCGGGCCGGACTCCAGACGGAGTCCGGCCCGGCGCGTGAGTGCCCCTGCGGTCCTACCTCTTGCGGGCGGTCGCCTTCTTGGCGGTGGTCTTGCGAGCCGTCGACTTCTTGGCCGGCGCCTTCTTGGCGGTCGCCTTCTTCGCCGGGGCCTTCTTGGCCGTCGCCTTCTTGGCGGTCGTCTTCTTCGCCGCGGTCGTCTTCTTGGCGGCCGTCGTGGTCTTCTTCGCCGGCGCCTTCTTCGCGGTGGTCTTCTTCGCCGCGGCCGTCGTCTTCTTGGCCGTCGTCTTCTTCGCGGTGGTCTTCTTCGCCGCGGCAGCCTTGGTGGTCTTCTTCGCGGCGGCCTTCTTGACCGTCGCCGCGGCACCACCGGTCAGGCTGCCCTTGGGCGCCTTCTTGACGGCGACCTCGCCGCCCCGAGGGAGCTTCTTCGAGCCGCTGACCAGGTCCTTGAAGCCCTGACCGGCACGGAAGCGCGGAACGGAGGTCTTCTTGACCCGAACCCGCTCGCCCGTCTGGGGGTTACGGGCGTAACGAGCAGGTCGGTCGACCTTCTCGAACGAACCGAAGCCGGTGACCGAGACCCGCTCACCCGCGACGACCGCGCGGACGATGGCGTCCAGTACATGGTCGACAGCATCGGCGGCCTGCTGGCGGCCGCCCATCTTGTCGGCAATCGCTTCTACGAGCTGCGCCTTGTTCACGTCTTCCCCTTCGGAGACATCGCCAGAACGAAAGTGTTCAAGCTTTTTCGCACGTTAGGCAGATATATACCGCAAATCAAACACGAAACGGGCTAATCACCCTTGTGCCGCAACAGACTCGACTGTCTCGAAGGTGTTCAGCGTTCCTCTTCGGGGAATCGCCCCGCGTCGAGATCCGCCATGAACCGCTCCAGACGCCTTGTCGCTTCGGCGACGTCGTGCTTGGCCGCGGCCGTAATGACCAGCAGCTTCCGGGTCAGCGCCATCCGTACGCCCTCCGGGACTTGCAGTGCGCGCACCCTTGCGTGCGCTTCCTTCAGTTGGTCCGCGACTGCCGCATAGAGCTCGAGTTGGCCGTCGTGTTCCATGCACAGATTGTGCCATCTGGGGCGAGTTGTCGCCTGCCAGGGGTGCAACTCCGGCCTCAAATGGCCTTCCGGGCACTTGCGGAAGTCACGGCTACACCACTCGCGTACCCGCGCAACACCCTTCGTAACGTGGGAAGTTGAGTCCGGGACGCAAGCGGCGCAGGGCCGTTCGGGTGCAGACATGGCAGTACCCCCGATCGGGCTGATCGGGGGTACTGAGGGGGTGTTGCGGTGTCCGAAAGTCGCCTTGCGCTCAGACCTCGGTCCGAACCTGAGCGGCCTCGGACTCAGGCCTGGAGCGTGCGCGGCTTGAACGACGGCCGCTTCGCCTCGTAGGCGGCGATGTCCTCCTCGTTCTGGAGGGTGATCGAGATGTCGTCGAGGCCGTTCAGCAGCCGCCAGCGCGAGTTCTCGTCCAGCTCGAAGGAGGCGGTGATGCCCTCGGCGCGTACCTCGCGGTTCTCCAGGTCGACCGTGACCTCGGCCTGCGGGTCCTTCTCGGTGAGCTCCCACAGCGCGTCCACGATCTTCTGCTCCAGAACCACCGTGAGCAGGCCGTTCTTGAGCGAGTTGCCGCGGAAGATGTCGGCGAAGCGGGAGGAGATGACCGTCTTGAAGCCGTAGTTCTGCAGCGCCCAGACGGCGTGCTCACGGGACGAACCGGTGCCGAAGTCGGGACCGGCGACCAGGACCGTGGCGCCGTGGCGCTCGGGCTGGTTGAGGATGAACGTCTCGTCCTTGCGCCAGGCCTCGAACAGCCCGTCCTCGAAACCGTCCCGCGTGACCTTCTTGAGCCAGTGAGCAGGGATGATCTGGTCGGTGTCGACGTTGGAGCGGCGCAGCGGGACGGCCCGGCCGGTGTGCTTGGTGAATGCTTCCATGGCTGATCAGACTCCAGCGGGCGTACGGGTCTCGGCGTCGGACAGGTCGGCCGGGGAGGCCAGGTGGCCCAGGACCGCGGTGGCCGCCGCGACCTGCGGCGACACCAGGTGGGTACGACCGCCCTTGCCCTGCCGGCCCTCGAAGTTGCGGTTGGAGGTGGACGCGGAGCGCTCACCCGGGGCCAGCTGGTCCGGGTTCATGCCCAGGCACATCGAGCAGCCCGCGTGCCGCCACTCGGCGCCGGCCTCCTTGAAGACGACGTCCAGGCCCTCGGAAACGGCCTGCAGACCGACCCGGGCGGAGCCGGGGACGACCAGCATCCGCACACCGTCGGCGACTTTGCGGCCCTTGACGAGCTCGGCGGCAGCGCGCAGGTCCTCGATGCGGCCGTTGGTGCAGGAGCCTACGAAGACGGTGTCCACCTTGATGGAGCGCAGCGGCTGACCTGCCTCCAACCCCATGTATTCCAGGGCCTTTTCGGCGGCGAGGCGCTCCGAAGCGTCTTCGTACGAAGCCGGGTCGGGGACGGACGCCGAAAGCGGCGCACCCTGGCCGGGGTTGGTGCCCCAGGTGACGAACGGCGACAGTTCGGCGGCCTCGATCACGACCTCGGCGTCGAACTCGGCGTCGTCGTCGGTCTTCAGCGTCTTCCAGTACGCGACCGCCGCGTCCCAGTCCTCGCCCTTGGGGGCGTGCGGACGGCCCTCGAGGTAGTCGAAGGTGGTCTGGTCGGGGGCGATCATGCCCGCGCGGGCGCCGGCCTCGATCGACATGTTGCAGATGGTCATCCGGGCCTCCATCGAGAGCTTCTCGATGGCGGAGCCGCGGTACTCCAGGACATAGCCCTGGCCGCCGCCCGTACCGATCTTGGCGATGATCGCCAGGATCAGGTCCTTGGCGGTGACGCCGTCGGGCAGTTCGCCGTTGACCGTGATGGCCATGGTCTTCGGGCGGACCAGCGGCAGCGTCTGGGTGGCCAGCACGTGCTCCACCTGGGAGGTGCCGATGCCGAACGCCAGGCCGCCGAAGGCACCGTGCGTGGAGGTGTGGGAGTCACCGCAGACCACGGTCATGCCGGGCTGGGTCAGACCCAGCTGCGGGCCGACGACGTGTACGACGCCCTGCTCGACGTCGCCCAGCGGGTGCAGACGCACACCGAACTCGGCGGCGTTCGCGCGCAGCGTCTCCAACTGGACGCGGGAGACCGGGTCCGCGATGGGCTTGTCGATGTCGAGGGTCGGGGTGTTGTGGTCCTCGGTGGCGATGGTCAGGTCGAGCCGGCGCACCTTGCGGCCGCTCTTGCGGAGGCCGTCGAAGGCCTGCGGGCTGGTCACCTCGTGCAGCAGGTGCAGATCGATGAAGAGGAGGTCGGGCTCGCCCTCGGCGCGCCGGACGACATGGTCGTCCCAGACCTTCTCCGCGAGTGTCCTACCCATCGCTTTCCCTCCGGCCGGCATACGGTCCACCGGCCCAACTAGAGATCTTGAGAAGGCGGCCGGCGCCCGCGCCCCTGCTTCCGGGCGTCTGCCGACAAGCCCGCTCTGGTCCGCGGGCCGCTCTGCCTTCGTTCTTCCAGAGTGGCGTGTTCCACGGAAAATTGAACTTGCGTTTCACAGAGTGAGACGCGAGTATCGTTTCATGGACAACAGTAGCGGCGTCGGCGTTCTGGACAAGGCAGCCCTTGTCCTGAGCGCCCTGGAGTCCGGTCCGGCCACCCTCGCAGGGCTCGTCTCGGCCACCGGACTGGCACGACCCACGGCCCATCGACTGGCCGTGGCTCTGGAACACCACCGCATGGTGGCGCGTGACATGCAGGGCCGTTTCATTCTCGGCCCTCGGCTCGCAGAACTGGCCGCGGCCGCGGGTGAGGACCGTCTCCTCGCCACCGCGGGCCCGGTGCTCACCCACCTCCGCGACGTCACCGGCGAGAGCGCCCAGCTCTACCGCCGCCAGGGCGACATGCGCATCTGCGTCGCCGCGGCGGAGCGCCTGTCCGGCCTTCGGGACACGGTCCCGGTCGGCTCGACGCTCACGATGAAGGCGGGCTCCTCGGCCCAGATCCTCATGGCCTGGGAGGAGCCGGAGCGCCTGCACCGCGGCCTCCAGGGCGCCCGCTTCACGGCCACCGCGCTCTCCGGCGTACGCCGCCGTGGCTGGGCCCAGTCGATCGGCGAGCGCGAGCCGGGCGTCGCGTCCGTCTCGGCACCCGTTCGCGGCCCCTCCAACCGCGTGGTCGCCGCGGTCTCCGTCTCCGGCCCCATCGAACGCCTCAGCCGCCACCCCGGCCGCATGCACGCCCAGGCGGTCATCGACGCCGCCGCGCGCCTCTCCGAGGCCTTGCGCCGGACAGGCTGAGGGCGCGACGTCGCCGTACGTCGGGACAGGACAGCCTCAACGCCGCGGCAGCCCTGGTCCGACGGTCCGGTGACCCACCCCAGGGGCGCGGGGAACTGCGCGAGCAACCACAGACACCCCGCACCCGCCCCCATCCCAAGCCCCAACGGCGCAGAATCTGCCCCCACCGGCCGTCTGCCGTCTGCCGCGCCGTCGCGGCTGGTCGCGCAGTTCCCCGCGCCCCTAGGGAGTTGTCACACTCCCCGACCTGTGAGCGAACCGATCCTTCGCGTACCGCCCACGCTCAGCGACCGGCACCTGCCCATGCGCCGCCGCCAACCCGAACGCCGGCATGTCCGCGTAGATCGACTCGTACGCCCCCTCGGGCACCACGTACGCCTCGTGCCAGATCCCCACGTGCCCCCGCGTCTTCCCGGCCCGCTCCTTGCGGCTGATGATCCCCCACACCTTGTGGTGAAACATGTCCGGCGCCGTCGCGTACGCGTACAGCTTCTCCTTGGACTCCCAGTACTGGACGACGTAGTACGTCCGCGGTGAAGCCGTCAGCAGTACACGCCCCAGCAGCCCCCGGTCGCCGTCCCGCGCAAGCTCCCCCAGCATGCGGAACATCGACAGCATGACCGGGAGCCACTGGTGCACCGCCCAGAAGTGGTTGATCCGCATCCCGATGAGCAGGACCACCACATCGCCCTCGGCATCCGCGGTCGTGCGACCCAGCACCGGCTTGGCGAACATGACGGCCCCCTGGCTCCGTAACCGGATAGCGGCACTATCCTCCTGGTCGGTGATTGGATAGTGGCACTTCCCAATGAGAGGCGCAAGAGATGCGGCTGGCCGAGCTCAGCGAGCGCAGCGGGGTGCCCATCGCGACGATCAAGTACTACCTGCGCGAAGGCCTGTTGACGCCCGGCCGCCAGATCAACGCCCGCACCGCCGAGTACGACGAGGAGCATCTGCGCCGGCTGCGTCTGGTGCGAGCGATGATCCAGGTCGGACGGGTACCGGTGGCGACGGTCCGGGAGGTGCTCGGGCATGTCGACGACGACGCCCTGCCCCGGACGATCCGCCTGGGCGCGGCCCTGTGGGCGTTGCCGCAGGTCCCGGAGCCGGACGAGGACGACGAGTACGTCCGGGCCGCGCACGATGCGGCTGACGAACTGCTGGAGTCCCTGGGCTGGTCGAACGCCAAGGCTCTGGTCACGATCTCGCCCTCGTACCGTTCGCTCGTGGTGGCGATGGCCGCGCTCAGACGGCTCGGGTACGACTGGGATCCTCAACTGCTGTCGGCGTACGCCCGGTTGATGCACGGGGCCGCGGTCCTCGACCTGGACTTCGTCGAGACCCACGCGTCGGAGGCCGAGAAGGTGGAGACGGCGGTCCTGGGAGCGATCCTCGTCGAGCCGATGCTTCAGGCGCTGCACCGGCTGGCACAGGAGGAGGAGTCGGCGCGCCGGTACGGCTTCGGTGACCAGGAATGACGAAGGCCCTCCACCTAAGTGGAGGGCCTTCACCCTGTACCCCCGACCGGATTCGAACCGGCGCTACCGCCTTGAGAGGGCGGCGTGCTAGGCCGCTACACAACGGGGGCGAGGATCTTACGTTTCCGCAGATCCGAGCTGGTCTACCTGGACTCGAACCAAGACTAACTGAACCAGAATCAGTCGTGCTGCCAATTACACCATAGACCAATGTGGTTTAGACCAGTTTGTACCCCCGACCGGATTCGAACCGGCGCTACCGCCTTGAGAGGGCGGCGTGCTAGGCCGCTACACAACGGGGGCCCTAGCGATCCCGAGTTGATCGAGATCAGTACCCCCGACCGGATTCGAACCGGCGCTACTGCCTTGAGAGGGCAGCGTGCTAGGCCGCTACACAACGGGGGCTTTGCAGATGAGCTCTGCGAGCTGGCCTACCTGGACTCGAACCAAGACTAACTGAACCAGAATCAGTCGTGCTGCCAATTACACCATAGGCCACTGGAACGCAAGCCCCTGAGGGGATCTTGTTCTAGCTTGCTCCTCCGGGTTCCGGCCTTTCGGCCCGCTCCTCGGCGGCGCAGGAAGAACATTACCCGAAGGTGGACGGGGCTCCAAAACGGGTATCCGCGCCGAGGAGCGCGGGGAGTTCGGAGAGGGAGGCGATCCGGTGCGGTCCGCCGAGGGCGTCCGCGCTGGTGTACACGCCGGCACGGTCGATCCAGACCGACAGCAGCCCGGCCTGCGCGGCGCCCCGCCCGTCGATCTCCGGGTGATCGCCGACGTACGCCACCTGGTGCGGGGCGAGCTCCAGGGCGGCGCAGGCTGCGTGGAAGGCGCCGGCCTGCGGCTTGGAGACGCCGAGCTCGGCGGCGCACAGGATGGCCTCGAAGCGGTCGTGCACGCCGAGGACGCGGAGTTTGCGGTCCTGGACGTGGATGCTGGAGTTCGACAGCACCGCGTGCCGGTGGCTGGCGGCGAGGGCGTCCAGGACGGGCAGGACGTCCGGGAACAGGGCCCAGGCGGTCTCGTAGTGCGCGATGTAGCGCTCGAACCACCCGTCGGCCTCGGGGTCGGTCAGCTCCGCGCCCAGGAAGACCCGTACGCGATCACGCCGCTGCCCCTCGAAGGTCGCCTCGCCGGCGGAGAACCGCGCCCACTGCGCGTCGGTGATCGTCCTCCAGCGCTCGATGGCCTGCTCGACACTGTCGTACGCGTCCAGCAGCCCCTCTGCCGCCAGATGCAGACGCATTCCGGCGCGGTCGGCCCCCGAGTAGTCGAAGAGGGTGTCGTCGACGTCCCAGACAACGGCTTTGATCACCCTGACAGACTGGCACACTGCGGCCATGAGCGAGTACCGCATCCAGTTCACCGTCGAGGCACACGCGGTGTACGAAGCTTTGCCCGGGGAGCGTCGAGCTCAGCTCATCCGGACAGGGCCGTACGAATACTGGCGCGTGACCCGCTCCGCAAGAACGCCACCGCGCAGCTCGGTCCCGACGAGCACCTGCGCAAGGCCTACGTAAGGGCACGTACCTGATCGACGAGCCCGACGCCATCTGAGTCGTACGCGTGAGGGGCGGCACCCGGGAGTCGGGTGCCGCCCCTCACGTAGGTGGGCGTACTACGCCGCCAGCCTCGCCAGCGCCGCGTCGATCCGGGCCAGGGTCGTGTCCTTGCCCAGCACCTCGAGGGACTCGAAGAGCGGCAGGCCGACCGTGCGGCCGGTGACGGCGACGCGGACCGGGGCCTGGGCCTTGCCGAGCTTGAGGCCGTGGGCCTCGCCGGCGGCCAGGACGGCCTCCTTGAGGGACTCCGGGGAGGTCCAGTCGGCCGCGTCCAGCTTCTCGCGTGCCGTGCGCAGGAGGGCGTCCGAGCCCTCCTTCATGGCCTTGGTCCAGGACGTCTCGTCGAAGACCGGCTCCGGGAGGAACAGGAAGTCGACGTTGTCCGTGATCTCCGAGAGGACCTTCAGGCGGGTCTGGGCGTGCGGGGCGATCGCCTGCCACTTGACCTCGTCGAAGGCCTCCGGGGCCCAAGGGGCGAACGGCGACTGAAGCCACGGGCGGCAGCGCTCCGTGAAGTCCTTCACATCCAGCAGGCGGATGTGGTCGCCGTTGATCGACTCGCACTTCTTCAGGTCGAAGCGGGCCGGGTTGGGCTGCACGTCGGCGAGGTCGAAGGCCGCGACCATCTCGTCCATCGTGAAGATGTCCTGGTCGGCGGAGAGCGACCAGCCGAGGAGGGAGAGGTAGTTGAGCAGGCCCTCCGGCAGGAAGCCGCGCTCGCGGTAGAGGTTCAGCGAGGACTGGGGGTCGCGCTTGGAGAGCTTCTTGTTGCCCTCGCCCATCACGTACGGCAGGTGGCCGAACCCGGGGATGCCCTTGGCGATGCCCAGCTCCATCAGCGCCTTGTACAGGGCGATCTGACGGGGCGTCGAGGAGAGCAGGTCCTCGCCGCGCAGGACGTGGGTGATCTCCATCAGGGCGTCGTCGACCGGGTTGACGAGCGTGTAGAGCGGGGCGCCGTTGGCGCGGACGATGCCGTAGTCCGGGACGTTCTCCGGGGTGAAGGTCAGCTCGCCGCGGACCAGGTCCGTGAAGGTGATCGTCTCGTCGGGCATGCGGAAGCGCACGATCGGCTCGCGGCCCTGCGCCTTGTACTCCTCGACCTGCGCGTCGGTCAGGTCGCGGCAGTGACCGTCGTAGCCGGAGGGCCTGCCGGCGGCGCGGGCGGCCTCGCGGCGGGTGTCCAGCTCCTCCTGGGAGCAGTAGCAGCGGTAGGCGTGGCCGGCCTCGAGGAGCTTGGCCGCGACGTCCTTGTAGAGGTCCATGCGCTGCGACTGGCGGTACGGCGCGTGCGGGCCGCCGACCTCGGGGCCCTCGTCCCAGTCGAAGCCCAGCCAGCGCATCGAGTCGAGCAGCTGGGTGTAGGACTCCTCGGAGTCGCGGGCCGCGTCGGTGTCCTCGATGCGGAAGACGAGCGTGCCCTGGTGGTGCCGGGCGAAGGCCCAGTTGAACAGGGCGGTGCGGACCAGGCCCACATGGGGGTTACCGGTGGGCGAGGGGCAGAAACGTACGCGGACGGGTGCGCTAGCCACGCTTGACAACCTTGTTGGTGAGAGTGCCGATGCCTTCGATGGTGACGGCGACCTCGTCGCCGACGGTGAGCGGCCCGACGCCTGCCGGGGTGCCCGTGAGGATCACGTCGCCGGGGAGCAGCGTCATGGCCTCGGAGATGTTGACGATCAGATCCTCGATCGGGTGGATCATCTCGCTGGTGCGGCCGAGCTGGCGCTGTTCGCCGTTGACGGTGAGCTGGATGGTCAGATCGGCGGCCGTTTCGAGGGCCAGGTCCGTCTCCACCCAGGGGCCCAGCGGGCAGGAGCTGTCGAAGCCCTTGGCCCGCGCCCACTGCTTCTCGCGCTTCTGGACGTCACGGGCGGTGATGTCGTTGGCGCAGGTGAAGCCGAAGATCACGTCCTTGACGCGCTCGCGCGGGACCTCGCGGCACATGCGGCCGATGACGACGGCCAGTTCGGCCTCGTGGTGGAGGTCCTCGGTGAAGGACGGGTACTGGATCTCGTCGCCGGGGCCGATCACCGAGGTGGACGGCTTGAAGAAGGCGAACGGGGCGTCGGGCACCTCGTTGCCCAGCTCCCGGGCGTGCTCGGCGTAGTTGCGGCCGAAGGCCACGACCTTGTTGGGGAGCACCGGGGGCAGCAGACGCACCTTGCTGAGCGGGACCTTCGTACCGGAGAGCTCGAAGTCCGCGAACGGGATGCCCTTGATGATGTCGAGCACGAGCTCGTCCGGCTTGTCGCCCTCGACCGCGCCGAAGGCGACGTTCCCGTCGATGGAGAATCTGGCGATGCGCACGGGATGCTGCGCCCCTCACTTGAGCCGGCTGGAGTCTGACGCTCCAGGCTAACGCGGGGAGGGGCGGGTGCCTCGCGCATTACCGCCGTACGCGGGCGCTTTGAGTGATGTGGGCCCGGTGCGCGTATTACCCGGCGACGGAGGCCGTGGCGGGGGCCTCCATGAGGATGGTGCGCCGCGGGTTGGCGGTCTGGGCGGGGAGGTCGACGGAGTGCTCCTGCTCCGGGGTCTGCAGGGCGTCGGCGTCCTCGAGGTGCGCCAGCGTCGTGCGCCGCGGGTTGGCTATGTTGTGGAACATCATCGTCGTCTTCACGGTTGTACGTGACCCTGTCGTGTCGGGGCGCCGGTGGAGTCTGGTCTCGCGCGGGCGCGGGGTTGTCAAAGTCTTACATGATGTAAAGCGCCAGGCTAAACACGCGATTCCCCTCCGTGGTCGCGGGGACCCTTGATGTGCGTGTGAGTTTGCTCACGAGGGTGCAAACAAAAGGGACAATCCAGACCCGCATCTCACCCCCACGAAACAGACATTCGCCCCCTGAACCCATCATTCCGCTCCTGATCATGGCGACTGGGACACCTCCCTCACCCGAGCGGCTCGCGGGCATAAGTCCGTTATGGACGGGATCAGTTTCTACGGCAGGTAATCTCGCCCTCACGTGGTGTCACGTATGTCACGGCTCGACCTACGGGCCTTGTTGGAGATCCTGCACTGTGCTGGAATTCCACGGACCGCCGCAGGATCGAGCCGGCGCACAGGGGGCGCACCAACGCGCCTGGTGGCGGCGAGATAGGGGGAAACCAGCGCCGGTCACTCACGACCACCGGGGAGCGTGTTCAGGACGCTCCCCATGACGCCGACACCGTGTCCGTCCGTTCACGCGGAGGGGCGCCTGGTCCAGAGGTTGCGACGCTAGTGCAGGGACGTTTCAAGAGGGATGGCAGCGCTTCGGCGGAGCCGGAGCACGGCGGGACCGACCGAGGTCCCTCGACCCAGCACGCCCAGAACCAGGGTCCGGCCCCGTCCGTCGACGGCGGTGAGCGCTCCGGGCGCCCCGCCGTTTCGGCGTCCCCGGGGACGCCGAACCCTTCCGCGCCGGCTGCGAAGAAGGCCCCCAAGGGCACCGGTGGCCCGGGCGCGCGAATAGCCCTGCGCAACTGGCGAATCTCCACGCGTCTGGTGGCGCTGCTGACGCTTCCGGTGGTCGCGGCCACCTCGCTGGGTGCCCTGCGCATCAGCGACAACATGGACGACATCCAGCAGCTCGACAACATGAAGCTGCTGACGGACATGACCAAGCGGGCCACCGAGCTCGCCGCCGCGCTCCAGGAGGAGCGCGACCAGTCCGCCGGCCCGCTCGCGCACGGTGCCAAGGCGACCGACTACACGGTCAAGGGCTACCGGGACAAGACCAACCGGGCCCGCGACAGTTTCGTCGAGGCGTCCGAGGAGATCGACGACTCCAGCAAGGACGGCAACCTCAAGGGCGTCCGCGAGAACCTCGTCCAGCTCGTCGGCGACCTGGGCACCATCGAGAAGATCCGCAGCACCGCCTACGAGGCCAAGGACAACTCCACGCAGACCGTGGAGGCGTACCACCGGCTGATCACCAACCTGCTCGGTCTCTCGCAGGACATGGCGGAGGCGACCAGCAACCCGGAGATGATCCAGAGCACGCGTGCCCTGGCGGCCTTCTCCACCGCCAAGGAGTACGCGTCCATCCAGCGCGCGGTCCTCGCCGCGGCGCTGCCCGCGAACAACGACAGCGTCGGCGACCTCTCCGAGAACGACCGGCTGTACGCCGAGTCCGCGCTGGCGAGCCAGCGGTCCGAGCTGAAGAGCTTCCGCAGCATCTACGGCACCCAGGGCGCCGCCGACCTGCTCAAGTCGATCGAGAAGGGCAACCCGACGATCACGGCGAGCGACAAGTACGCCAACCGTGCGCTCGGCAACCCCAACGCCCTCGACGACCTGGAGAAGCGTTCCTACCGGGACTGGGTCGACGACAGCACCACCAAGATCCAGCAGATGCGCGCCATCGAGACGACGCTGCTGGAGGACATGGAGCAGAAGGCCCGCGAGCTGCGCAACGAGTCGGAGCGCGAGGCGATCATCTCCGGTGCGCTGATCCTGCTCGTGCTCGGTGTCTCGCTGGTCGGCGCCTTCGTCGTGGCCCGCTCCATGATCCGCTCGCTGCGCCGCCTCGAGGAGACCGCCACCAGGGTCGCCCAGGACCGGCTGCCCGAGCTGGTCAAGCAGCTCTCCGAGTCCGACCCGCAGGACGTCGACACCTCCGTCGAGTCGGTCGGTGTGCACTCCCGGGACGAGATCGGCCAGGTGGCCGCGGCCTTCGACGACGTGCACCGCGAAGCCGTACGACTGGCCGCCGAGCAGGCCCTGCTGCGGGGCAACGTCAACGCGATGTTCACCAACCTCTCGCGTCGCTCCCAGGGCCTCATCCAGCGTCAGCTGTCGCTCATCTCCGAACTGGAGTCCCGCGAGGCCGACCCGGACCAGCTGTCCTCCCTCTTCAAGCTCGACCACCTCGCGACGCGTATGCGCCGTAACGGTGAGAACCTCCTCGTCCTCGCCGGTGAGGAGCCGGGCCGCCGCTGGACCCGCCCGGTCCCGCTGGTCGACGTGCTCCGTGCCGCCGCCTCCGAGGTCGAGCAGTACGAGCGCATCGAGCTGGCCTCCGTGCCGACCACCGAGGTCGCCGGCCGGGTCGTCAACGACCTCGTGCACCTCCTCGCCGAGCTGCTGGAGAACGCGACCTCGTTCTCCTCTCCGCAGACCAAGGTCAAGGTCACCGGTCACGCGCTGCCCGACGGCCGCGTCCTGATCGAGATCCACGACACCGGCATCGGCCTCTCCCCCGAGGACCTCGCCGCGATCAACGAGCGGCTCGCCTCGCCGCCCACCGTGGACGTCTCGGTGTCCCGCCGCATGGGCCTCTTCGTGGTCGGTCGTCTGTCCCAGCGGCACGGCATCCGCATCCAGCTGCGCCCGTCCGACTCCGGTGGTACGACCGCGCTGGTCATGCTGCCCGTCGACGTCGCCCAGGGCGGCAAGAAGCCCGCTCCGGGCAAGCCCGGTCCGGGTGGCCCCGGTGGCTCCGGTGGTCCCGCCGCCGCGCAGGCCGCCGCAGGTGCGGCTGCCGCTCGTCGTCAGGCCCAGGCCGGTGGCGGCCCCCTCGGCGCGGGTGCGCCGGGTGGCGGTGCCCTCGGTGCCGGTGCGGCCGGCGGTGGCCGGCTCGGTGCCGGTCAGGGGCCGCGGGCCGCGCTGCCCGGGCGTGACGGTGGCGGGCTTCCGGGCGGACCGGGTGCCCCGCGTGGACCGCAGGGCCAGGGCGGCGCGCCGTCGCAGGGCCGGCCGGCCCCCGCGGGCGCCGGCTTCGGTGGCCAGGCTCCGGGTGCTCCGCAGGGACTGCATGCCGCCGGCGCGGGCCAGGACCCGTTCGGCGCGGACCCGTTCGGCGCGGGCCAGGACGCCTTCGGCGGCTCCCGCGGCGCGGGCCCCGGCCGCGAGCAGTCCCGGCCGGGCGGACCGTCGGCCCCGCAGTCGCCGCCCGCCGGCGGTGAGAAGGGCCGTCGTGGCCGTCAGCCGCAGCTTCCGCCGCGCGGTGGTCCGCGTGCCGAGCTGCCGGGCGGCAACAACCAGCCGTCCCGCCCCAGCTGGAGCGACGAGAACGCGCAGCCGCCGGTGCCGCGCGCCTCACTCGACACCCCGCGCGGGCACGACGAGGACCCCTCGCAGACCTCCCGGATGCCGCGGATCGACGACCGTCAGGGCCCCGGCTCGACGGCGGAGATCCCGGCGATCCCGCGCCTCGACGCCCGCCCGGACTTCGACGCCGTGAGCCCGGCCTCGTACAACCCGCAGGGCACGGGCCAGTTCGCCCGACCTGCTGCGAACGAGCCGCAGGGCACGGGCCAGTTCGTCCGCCCGGACGTCTTCGGCGCCCCCGGGCAGAACACCCCGGCGCAGCAGGGCCGGCCGACCGCTCCGCAGGCGTACGACGGCAGCTCCACGGGCCAGCACGCGCTGCCCGACCGCCAGAACCCCGAGTCCACCGGGCAGTTCGAGCGGCCGCAGGTCAACGGCACGTACGGCGGCAACGCCGGATACGGCGCCCCGCAGCCTCCGGCCCCGGCGCGTCCGCAGCAGCGGCCCGTGCGGCAGGAGCCCGAGGCGCTGCCGCCCGCGACGGGTCCCGGTGACGGTCGTACACCGCTGTACGACACGTTGGAGACCAACTGGTTCCACGGCGGCCCGCAGGGGCGTCAGCCCGGTGCGGGCGGCTCGGCTCCGGCCTCCGCTCCCCAGGAGCCGCAGGCTCCCGCGGCTCCCGCGCAGTCGTCCTCCGCTCCCCAGCGGACCTCATCGACCGCCTGGCGCAGCTCGCCGAACGACGACCTCGTCCGGCAGGCGGAACGCGTCCGGCAACCGGCCGCGGGCGGGGTCACCACCTCCGGCCTGCCGCGCCGGGTACCCAGGGCGAACCTCGTCCCGGGTACGGCTCAGCAGCAACAGCACCAAGCCGGTCCGCAGGTCTCGCGTGCGCCTGATGACGTACGCGGCCGGCTGACCAATCTCCGTCGGGGTATCGCGCAAGGTCGTGAGGTCCGCAATGGCCAGACCGGCAGCTTCCCGAACCCCACTCACCAGCAGGAGCGTTAGTTGAGCCAGATGAGCCAGGCGGCACAGAACCTCAACTGGTTGATCACCAACTTCGTGGACAACACCCCCGGGGTGTCCCACACCGTCGTCGTGTCCGCCGACGGTCTGCTGCTGGCGATGTCGGAGGGCTTCCCCCGCGACCGTGCCGACCAGCTGGCGGCCGTCGCGTCGGGCCTGACCTCGCTGACCGCGGGAGCCTCCCGGATCTTCGACGGTGGCAGCGTGGCACAGACCGTCGTCGAGATGGAGCGGGGATTCCTCTTCCTCATGTCCGTCTCGGAAGGTTCGTCCATCGCCGTACTGGCACACCCCGAATGCGACATCGGCCTCGTCGGCTACGAGATGGCGCTGCTGGTCGACCGTGCGGGCGCGGTGCTCACGCCGGACCTGCGCGCCGAACTCCAAGGCAGTCTGCTCCACTGATCACCCGCGGATCCACCCGTCTCACCAAATCACCGTCCGGCCGCCACAATCCCCGCACTGGCCCCCACCCAGACGGCTTGACTGACCGACTTGCTGTCCCCGCCCGGAGGATTCATGACCCCGCCCACCGCCTCTCATGATCCGTACGCGGAGCCGTACGAGGATGAGGGCGACCAGCCGCTGGTACGTCCGTACGCGATGACCGGCGGCCGGACCCGGCCGCGCTACCAGCTGGCCATCGAGGCCCTGATCAGCACCACGGCCGACCCGGCAGCGCTCATGGGGCTCCTCCCGGAGCACCAGCGCATCTGCCACCTGTGCCGTGAGGTGAAGTCGGTCGCCGAGGTCTCGGCGCTGCTGTCCATGCCGCTGGGCGTGGCCAGGATCCTCGTCGCCGACCTCGCTGAGGCCGGCCTGGTCGCCATCCACCAGCCGGGCGGCGACGAGAACAACGGCGGCGCTCCGGACGTGACGCTGCTCGAAAGGGTGCTCAGTGGACTTCGCAAGCTCTGAACCAGGCCGGGCGACCACCTCCGCGAAGATCGTGGTGGCGGGTGGCTTCGGCGTGGGCAAGACCACGTTCGTCGGCGCGGTCTCGGAGATCAACCCGCTGCGCACCGAGGCCGTCATGACGTCTGCTTCGGCGGGCATCGACGACCTCACGCACACCGGTGACAAGACCACCACCACGGTGGCGATGGACTTCGGTCGTATCACCCTGGACCAGGACCTGATCCTGTACCTCTTCGGTACGCCCGGCCAGGACCGCTTCTGGTTCATGTGGGACGACCTGGTGCGCGGTGCGATCGGCGCCGTCGTGCTGGTCGACACCCGCCGGCTCGCCGACTGCTTCCCCGCGGTCGACTACTTCGAGAACAGCGGGCTCCCGTTCGTCATCGCCCTCAACGGCTTCGACGGACACCAGCCCTACACGCCCGACGAGGTGCGCGAGGCACTACAGATCGGCCCGGACGCGCCGATCATCACCACCGACGCCCGGCACCGGGCCGATGCCAAGAGTGCCCTGATCACGCTGGTGGAGCACGCGCTCATGGCGCGGCTGCGGTAGCGCAAGTCGTGAGCGCAATACGGCAGTTGTCGTAGATGAGCCGGAGCCGGCTGTGGCCTTTGACACGGTCGGCTTCGTTGTTCATAACGTTTCGGCAGAGGAATCGGGTGGTACGGCCACTCGTCGCGGTCAACCGGTGTCGCTGCGCGCACAAATGCCCCGTCTTTTGACGGGGCTCGCTCTTTATGACCGTTTTATCTGGGCCTTACCTCACGCGGAATGATCCGCTTCCACTGTTTGGAAGAGCGCAGGCCGACGTGCTGGAATGCCAGAACTGCCCAATAGTCAAAGACGTACCCACCGGTACTACGTACTCGATGGCGAACTGGGCTCTGAGACACAGCGGCACATACGTAGGTGCCGACCCCGCCGGAAGGTTGTTGGTCGAGTGAGGCGAAGCAAGAACAGTCCCGAGCCGTCGGCCCGGGGCAACTTCACCCCGCCGCCGCGCGGAGCGGCGCCCGCCCCTGTGCCCGGATCGGAACCGACGGCGGCGCCGGCGCCAAGCGGCGGCCGTCTCTCGCCGCGCAACTGGCGCGTGCCGACCCGGCTGAACGCGATCCTGCTCATACCCGTGCTGGTCGGCCTCGTCATGGGCGGCTTCCAGGTGAAGAGCTCGATCGACACCTGGCAGGAGGCCGAGGACGCGGAGAACACCGCGCGTCTGGTCGCCGCCGCCCTCACCTACGGCGATGCCCTGCTGGAGGAGCGCGACTCGACCGCCGCTCCCCTGCTCCAGGGCAAGGGCGAGGACGACCCGGCGGTCGTGGCCGCCCGCAAGAAGACCGACGAGGCCGCCGACGCCTTCGACGTGGCCGCCCAGAACATGCCGGACCGGCCCAACCTGGTGCGCCGTCTGGAGCGCTTCCGTGAGGTCGAGCCCGATCTGACGGACCTCCGCGCGGCCGCCTACACCAACAAGCTCGCAGGCGTGCAGACCGAGGAGGGCTACGTCGCGGTCGAGCACCGGCTGCTGGAGTTCTCCAACGAGCTGGGCCTGGGCACCGGCAACATCACCAGCTACGGCCGTACCGTCTACGCCATCTCGCTGACCAAGGGCGCGCTCTCCCTGGAGCGCTCCATCGGTATGCACATGCTGGTCAAGCCGGGCCCCAAGGCCACGGACCTGGCCAAGCAGCGCGTCGCCCTCTCCTCGTACGCCTACCTGGAGGGCATCGCCATCCAGGAGTACCAGAGCGGTGGCACCGAGAAGGACATCCAGAAGCTCCAGGACGCCACGACGAAGATCAAGGCCGAAGGCGCCGCCATGGCCGCCGCGGCCAAGCAGAAGAACCCCGACTACGTGGCGCCGCCGGCCAAGCCGGAGCAGCTGGTCGGGGCGCTGGCCCAGCTGAGCTCCACGGACACCAGTGAGCGTGCGGCGCTCGCCCAGCAGGGCATCACCGCCGAGAACTGGTGGGCGGTCAACACCCTCAAGTACAACGCCTACCGCGACATCGAGAACGACCTCGCGGGCACCGCGGTGAACGAGGCCTCCGCCATCTCCGACGACGCCAAGCGCGACGCCCTCATCACCGGTGCCGCCGTCGTGGTCGCCCTGCTCGCCGCGTTCATCCTGGCCGGCATGGTCGCCCGCCAGATGTCCCGCTCGATGCGCCAGCTGCGCAACGCCGCCTTCGGCATCGCCGAGCAGCGTCTGCCGATGCTGGTCGACCAGCTCTCGCGTACCGACCCGGGCCGCGTGGACACCCGCGTCCAGCCCATCCCGATCAACACCCGGGACGAGATCGGTGAAGTCGCCCGCGCCTTCGACCAGGTCCACCGCGAGGCCGTCCGGCTCGCCGCCGAGCAGGCCCTGCTGCGGGGCAACATCAACGCGATCTTCACCAACCTGTCGCGCCGCAACCAGTCGCTGATCGAGGGCCAGCTGACCCTGATCACCGACCTGGAGAACAACGAGGCCGACCCGGACCAGCTGGAGAACCTCTTCAAGCTGGACCACCTCGCGACCCGTATGCGCCGCAACGGCGAGAACCTCCTCGTCCTCGCCGGCGAGGAGCCCGGCCGCCGCTGGGACCAGCCGGTTCCGCTGGTCGACGTGCTGCGCGCCGCCTCCTCCGAGGTGGAGCAGTACGAGCGCATCGAGCTGTCGGGCGTCCCGGAGGCCGAGATCCACGGCCGTGCCGTGACCGACCTCGTGCACCTGCTCGCCGAGCTGCTGGAGAACGCGACGACGTTCTCCTCCCCGCAGACCAAGGTTCGTGTGACCGCCACCCGTCTCCCCGACGGTCGGGTCATGATCGAGATCCACGACAAGGGCATCGGCCTCACCGCCGAGGACTTCGCCGACATCAACCACAAGCTGGCCAACCCGCCGACCGTGGACGCCGCGATCTCGCAGCGCATGGGCCTGTTCGTGGTCGGCCGGCTGTCCGACCGGCACGGCATCCGCGTCCAGCTGCGCCCCTCCGGCGAGCAGGCCGGCACCACCTCGCTGGTCATGCTGCCGGACGCGATCACGCACGGTGGCGGCGGCGAGCAGCAGCCGGCCCAGGACGAGTTCACCGTCTCGCAGATCATCCCGGAGCAGCAGTTCCAGGGTGAGAACTTCAACCAGCCGCAGCTGCGCACCGCAGCCGAGCTGGGCTTCGACGACAGCCGCTACGAGGTCCCGGACGACCTTCGCGACCTGGACCCGGTCGGCCGCTCCCTGATGCGCGAGGAGCGCCGGGCGGCTCTGGAGGCCCAGAACCACGGCCAGGCGCCCGCCCTGGAGAACCCCGAGACGCAGGCGTACGACGAGTTCACCGGCCAGCCGGCCTACGACGGCCGGGGCGGCTTCCCCGAGCAGCCCGGCGGGTACGACCCGCAGCAGGCGCAGCCGACGTACGAGGAACAGCGGCAGACGCAGTACGAGGAGCAGCAGCGTCCGTCGTACGACGACACGTACTACGCGCCGAACGGCGGCCTGTCGCAGAACGACACCTTCTCGTCCAACGGCGGCTACCCCGAGCCCTCCTATCCGGAGCCGGTCCGTGAGGAGCCCGCCGCCGCGAGTGCCTCCGCCCCGGAGACCTTCCCGGCCTTCGAACAGCGGCGTCACCAGGACGACTGGCCGCAGCAGGACGGCTACCGCAACGGGTACCCGGACCAGTACGCTCCGGAAACGGAATCTGCGCAGGCCGATGACGCAAACGAGCACGACCGCGTAGGCTTCGACCGTCCGGGACCGGCCTCCTCCGCCGCCCACGCACTGACCGACGCCGGCCTTCCCCGCCGCGGAGCCGCCGCGAGCGGCACCAACGGCGCCCGGCCGGTGCGGCAGGAGTCGCCGGCCCCCACGCCGGAGAGCAACGGCGACAGCAGCTGGCGTTCGGCCAACGACGATCGCTGGCAGCAGGCCGCGCAGCTCCGGAAGCCCAAGGCGGGCGGGGTGACCTCCTCCGGCCTGCCGCGGCGGGTGCCCAAGGCCAACCTGGTCGAGGGAGCCGCCGAGACCACCCCCCAGGGAGGTCCACAGATCTCCCGCGCTCCCGAGGACGTCCGGGGCAGGCTGAGCAACCTGCGCCGCGGTGTCCAGCGGGGACGCAGCGCGGGAAGCGAAACGAACGGTCAGGGCTTCGGTTCTGACAGCACCTACAACCAGGAGCGTTAGTGTGAGCCCGATGAGCCAGGCGGCACAGAACCTGAACTGGTTGATCACCAACTTCGTGGACAACACCCCCGGGGTGTCGCACACGGTGGTGGTCTCCGCCGACGGACTCCTTCTGGCGATGTCCGAAGGGTTTCCGCGCGACCGCGCCGACCAGCTCGCGGCCGTCGCCTCCGGTCTGACCTCGCTGACCGCGGGTGCCTCGCGGATCTTCGAGGGCGGCAGCGTGAACCAGACGGTTGTGGAGATGGAGCGGGGATTCCTGTTCATCATGTCCATCTCCGACGGATCGTCGCTCGCGGTTCTCGCACACCCCGAGGCGGACATCGGCCTCATTGGGTACGAGATGGCGCTCCTCGTCGACCGTGCCGGTACGGTCCTGACGCCGGATCTGCGTGCGGAGCTCCAGGGCAGCCTGCTCAACTAACAGACAGTCGGTGCGTTTTGGCGTCCCGTGGCCGTAAGGTTTCGGGACGCGGCTCCACAGGATGGGTGCCAGGCACAGTCGGAGGAGGAGAAAGTGGCAACACCCCCAGGCGGTTCATCGTCGGGTAATTGGTCGTACGGTCCTGGCCAGGGCCGGAACGACGGTTCCCAGAACCCGAACCGTTACAACTTCCCCTCCACGCCCAGCCAGCGGCAGCCGTACGCTCCGCAGGGCCCCGGGCCCTCGCCGTACGACCAGCCGTCGGCGCCGCGCATCCAGCCCGTGCAGCCGCAGCGACGCGCCCCTGAGCCGGCGCCCGCCGGGGCGTCGAACAACCCCCTGGTGCGCCCGTACGCCATGACCGGCGGACGGACGCGCCCGCGCTACCAGCTCGCCATCGAGGCGCTGGTGCACACCACCGCGCAGCCGCACCAGATGCAGGGCCAGTTGCCCGAGCATCAGCGGATCTGCAACCTCTGCCGCGAGATCAAGTCGGTGGCGGAAGTCTCCGCCCTCCTGACGATCCCTCTCGGCGTGGCCAGGATCCTCGTCGCCGACTTGGCGGAGGCGGGCCTGGTCGCCATCCATCAGCCCGGCGGCGACGAGAACGCCGGCGGCCAGCCAGACGTGACACTGCTCGAAAGGGTGCTCAGTGGACTTCGCAAGCTCTAGCGGAGGGCCTTCCCGCTCCACCACGTCCGCGAAGATCGTGGTGGCTGGCGGCTTCGGCGTGGGCAAGACCACGTTCGTCGGCGCCGTCTCGGAGATCAACCCGCTGCGCACCGAGGCCGTCATGACGTCTGCTTCGGCGGGCATCGACGACCTCACCCACACCGGAGACAAGACGACCACGACGGTCGCCATGGACTTCGGCCGTATCACCCTGGACCAGGACCTGATCCTGTACCTCTTCGGTACGCCCGGCCAGGACCGCTTCTGGTTCATGTGGGACGACCTGGTGCGCGGTGCCATCGGTGCGATCGTCCTCGTTGACACGAGGCGCCTTGCCGACTGCTTCCCGGCGGTCGACTACTTCGAGAACTCGGGGCTTCCTTTTGTGATCGCCCTCAACGGGTTCGACGGGAACCAGCCGTACAACCCGGACGAGGTCCGTGAGGCCCTACAGATCGGGCCTGACACGCCGATCATCACGACCGACGCCCGGCACCGGGCGGACGCGAAGTCTGCGCTTATCACGCTGGTCGAGCACGCTCTGATGGCACGACTGCGGTAGGCGACAGGACGTACATGGTTTTGGCCCGCGGCCACCTCCTTCGGGAGGTGGCCGCGGGCCGTTTGTGGGAGCGGGTCGGGCTTCGTGGGCGGCTGCGGGTAGTCGGGGGCCGTTCGCGCAGTTCCCCGCGCCCCTAAGGGCGTTAGGGGCGCGGGGAACTGCGCGATCAGCCACCACGCACCCGCGGCCGCCCACGAGACAGCACCCCCCGAGCTCCCATGCGCTCACATGCCAACGGCCCCGCCCTCCCCACGGGAGAACAGGGCCGCACAAGCGCCGCAGGCTACCGCCAGCTGTGCGGCGCCCGGAACCCGGGCTCGCGCTCCAGGCGGCGCCAGCCGGCCTTGGCGCGGCCTCGGTGGGCCGGGGTGGGGTCGGCGGGCTGCGCGGCGGCGCGGGCCAGGAGGATGGCCGTGATGGCGGCGACTTCCTCGGGCTCGGCGTGGCCCTTCTCGACGCGGATGTCAGGGGAGTTCATAGGTCACAGTCTCCGTGAGAGAGGTTTCCGCGGGGGTACCGCGAAGGATCCGCTGGGTTACTGCGGGGGGTTGCCGTGCTTGCGGGAG
>NZ_JAGMUL010000198.1:0-91356 GCF_019049285.1 Streptomyces sp. AC550_RSS872 | reverse complement strand
CACCCTCCGCTCCCATCACGGCGATCTCGTTCGTCGGCCAGGCGAAGGTGAGGTCGGCACCGATGGACTGGCTGTCCATGACGATGTACGCACCTCCGTAAGCCTTGCGCAGGATCAGCGAGATCCTCGGCACGGTCGCGTTGCAGTAGGCGTAAAGGAGCTTCGCGCCGTGCCGGATGATTCCGCCGTGCTCCTGGTCGACGCCCGGGAGGAACCCGGGGACGTCCAGGAAAGTGACGATCGGGATGTTAAAAGCGTCACACATCTGAACGAAGCGCGCAGCTTTTTCCGACGCCTCGATGTCCAGGACGCCGGCGAGGACCTGCGGCTGGTTGGCGATGATGCCGACGACCTGGCCGTCGAGGCGGGCCAGCGCGCAGATGATGTTGCGCGCCCAGCGCTCGTGGACCTCCAGGTAGTCGCCGTCGTCGACGATCTCCTCGATGACCTTGGCCATGTCGTACGGCCGGTTGCCGTCCGCCGGGACGAGGTCGAGCAGGACGTCCGAGCGGCGGTCGGCGGCGTCCGTGGACTCCACGCGGGGCGGGTTCTCGCGGTTGTTCTGCGGCAGCAGCGACAGGAGGTAGCGCACCTCCGCGATGCACGTCTCCTCGTCGTCGTAGGCGAAGTGGCAGACGCCACTCGTCTCGGCGTGCACGTCCGCGCCGCCCAGCCCGTTCTGGGTGATCTCCTCGCCCGTCACCGCCTTGACCACGTCCGGGCCGGTGATGAACATCTGGGACGTCTCACGGACCATGAACACGAAGTCCGTCAGCGCCGGGCTGTACGCCGCGCCGCCCGCGCAGGGGCCGAGCATCACACTGATCTGCGGGATGACGCCGGACGCCCTGGTGTTGCGCTGGAAGATGCCGCCGTAGCCGGCGAGCGCCGAGACGCCCTCCTGGATACGGGCGCCCGCGCCGTCGTTCAGGGAGACCAGCGGGGCACCGGCCGCGATGGCCATGTCCATGATCTTGTGGATCTTCGTGGCATGGGCCTCGCCCAGCGCGCCGCCGAAGATCCGGAAGTCGTGGGCGTAGACGAAGACCGTACGGCCCTCCACCGTGCCCCAGCCGGTGATCACACCGTCGGTGTACGGCTTCTTGGCCTCCAGGCCGAAGCCCTGGGCCCGGTGCCGGCGCAGCTGCTCGACCTCCTGGAAGGAACCCGGGTCCAGGAGCAGCTCGATCCGCTCCCGGGCCGTCAGCTTGCCCTTGGCATGCTGCGCCGTCGTCGCCTTCTCGCTCGGGCCGGCCAGCGCCTGGGCACGAATCTCGTGCAGCTCGGCCGTCCGCCCACGGGCGTCGATCGGCTCACCCGGTGCCTCATCCAAAACGGTCATGTAGCGACCTTACGAAGGACACCAAGGAAAGCGAGCCGTTGACTCCGTACAGTCCTCGGACCCTTTTCCTGGTACCCCTGAACAGAACCATCGGGGCGTGCAGCCTTTCCGACTGCTCAGAGGGCATCCGCGTTGTGGGGGTCGCACAAAGGCGTCAGCCGGGAAGCACCTCACATCGATGGGTGGCGCATACCATCCCCGGAGTGACACGCAGGCGCAGTCGGGGGCCTGTCGAGAGGATCCGGACCGTGTCGTCGGCGCGCAGGACGTGGCGTACGGGGTGGTCCCAGGTGATCTCCAGCGGCTCGCCCGTGCGCGGCGGCTCGCTGACGCAGAGCGTAGCCGTACGGCCGCGGCGGCGGAGCAGCACGCTCGCACCAGCTGACGCGGTGAGCGGGCCGGCGGTGCCCGGCTGCCAGAAGTTGGCGGCCGTCAGGCCCAGGGAGGGGACACGCACCGCCTGGCACGTGCCGTCGTTGGCCAGGACCGACAGCCAGTGGCGGCCCTGCGCGGCCCGGACAGCGACCTCGCGGTGGCCGGCGCCGGGCATGAGCAGATAGACGTAGGTCGCGTCCGTCGGGTCGGTGCCGTGGTCCAGCCAGAGGGTCTGCCAGCGGCGGGTGCGGGCCTGAGTCGTGCTGCTGGTGTTGATGTCGGCCCAGGCGCCGGTGCGGTCCTCGCGCAGGGTGCGCAGGTCGCCGTACGGCACCACCCAGCCGCCGTGCCCTTCCAGGTGTGCCCAGCCCGGGCCCCGTACGAAGGCCTGGGTGCCGCCCTCCCCCAGGTTCCGGTTGTCGACGACGGTCTCGACGGGGACGCCGTCGGCGCAGCGGATCCCAGCCCCGAGGCAGATCACGGCGTCCTCGACGCAGAACCACGACTTACGGGCTTCGAGCGTCGACCCGAGGCCCTTCAGGTGCTGTCCGATCGCCGCGTACTCGCCGTCGGTCGCGCCGCCGACCCAGCGCACGGCGGGCTTGGGCTCGCCCCATTCGCCGCCGGCCTTGTCGGGGAGGCGTTTGGTGGAGACGGTCGTGCCCGGGAGGCGGTACCAGTCGACGGTCGGCCAGTACCAGTCGGTGTACTGATCGGCCCGGCCGCCGGGGCCGTCGGCCCACCAGGAGAGCATTCCGGCGCCGGCGTGCCAGCCGCGCGGGTTCTCGCCGTTGCCGCACTCGTAGTGGGCGATGCGGTCGCTGGCCATGGCGAGGTTCGCGACGAAGCGGGGGCGGCGGTGGACAGCTCGGTCCATGGCCGCGAAGAGATGGTGGCCGGTCGGCTCGGAGGCGGCCGGGACCGGCGACTCGGCGACGGCGTGCAGGCGGGCGAGATCCGCGACTCCGAACTGACGGCCCGTCAAGACAGGTGTGACCGTGGCCCGTTCGATCCATCCCTTGATCCGGCCGTACCAGCGCTCGCGTTCCGCCGCGCTCGCGCCGCCCGCGAGCAGGGCCATGGCGGCGATGACAGCCTGGCCGTGGAAGTGGTCGCTGCGCATGACGTGCCGGTCGTCGCTCTTGAGGTAACCCCGGCTGATGGCCCGGCCGTTGACGCTGTCCATCATCAACCCGTCGTGGATGAGCGGGGCGTAGGCGTGCTCGACGCTGTCGAGGATGATCTGCCGGGCGGGGTCGGTCACCTCCCAGTCGGATCCGGCGAGCAGGGCGAAGAGGCGGCCGAGGCCGTCGAGGAGGACCTGGCCGTAGGTGCCGGAGTAGGCGACCCACGTGTGCTGGACGAAGGAGCCGTCGGCATAGAGGCCGTCGCCCTTGGTGACGTACGGGAAGACCGGGGAGAGGGCGTCCCGGGCGAGCGCGATCTTCGCCGGGGCACGGCCGAGGATGCCGCGCAGGGCGACGCTGCGGCAGAGGTCGACACGGTTGGCGCCGGTGGAGGTGCCGGAGTAGTCCGTCAGCATCGCGTCCGGGACGAAGTGGTCGACGGCCGCGCAGGCGGCGCTGATCCGCTCCTCGGTGAGGTGGCCGTACAGGGCGGCCGTGATGTCCATCAGCAGGCGCGGGCTGCCGATCTGCCATTCCCACCAGTTGCCGTAGCGGGTGGTGGAGGGGTTGTAGACCGTGGCGGAGAGGTGGTCGAGGCCGCGCAGGACGTCGGCGAGGAGGGCCGGGTCGGCGGTGGAGCCGGTGCCCTGCTGGACGTAGGCCTGGGTCATCGTCCACAGGCGGCTGTAGCTCTGGGTGATTCCGGCGGGCGGGTCGTAGGGGTGGCCGGGCCAGAGGGAGGTGGGGGTGGGGGTCATGGTGGCCCGGAGGCCGCGGGCGAGGGTGCCGGTCTCGGCGAGGCGGGCGGCGTACGGCTCGGCGGCGGGGTCGTAGCCGGTGCCGAGAGCGATGTCGAGCCAGCGGAGGCGGAGGGCGTCGTAGGCGTCGGCGGAGGCGGCTCGGGCGGCGGGGGTGGCCGTGACCAGGAGCGCCGCCGCGAGGAGGACGGCTCGGCGGGTGGGTCTGGTGAGCCCTGTGCGCTGAGAGGTCATGCCTTGGGCATCTACCACCTCAGCGTAACCACGCCAACACTTTACGGATGATGTTGAATCCCGGACGGAATAGGTCTACGGTCGGTCGCGTTGATGTAGTTAAAGATTCAACATCACGCCACCCCGAAGGAGCACGCCATGACGAACGCCGACCTGACCGGGCTGACCGGCGACTACACCATCGACACCGCCCACTCCACCATCGGCTTCACCGTCCGCCACGCCATGGTCACCAACGTCAAGGGCAAGTTCCTCGACTTCAGCGGTTCGCTGCACCTGGACGGCGGCGACCCGTCCGCGTCCACGGCGTCCATCGACGTCAAGATGGACAGCATCGACACCGGTTCCGCCGATCGTGACGGCCACCTGAAGAGCGCGGACTTCTTCAAGGCCGACGAGTTCCCGACGATGACCTTCCGCTCGACCTCGGCCGAGGCTCTCGGCGACGACGACTACCGCATCACCGGCGACCTGACGATCCTCGGCACGACCAAGCCGCTCACCATCGACCTGGAGTTCAACGGCGCCGCGAAGGACCCCTTCGGCAACGAGCGCGTCGGCTTCGAGGGCAAGGCGGAGATCAAGCGCTCCGAGTGGGGTCTCACCTGGAACGCCGCGCTGGAGACGGGCGGCGTGCTGATCTCCGACAAGATCAAGCTGAACTTCGACATCTCGGCGATCCGGAACGCGTGACGCTTGCGCACAGGACGGGCGCCGGTGAGCGAGGGGCTCACCGGCGCCTTGTCAGTTCCCGCAGAATCGCGGCGACCTGGGCCTCCCGGCCACGCGGGGTCCGGGCCCGGAGCAGGCCGAGCATGACCTGGTAGCGGTCGGTACGGCCCAGCTGCTCGAAGGCCGCCTTGGCCTGGGGATTCCCCTCCAGCGCGGCGGTCAGCTCGTCCGGGACCCGTGCGTTGCTCTGCGACTCGTACGCCGCCTCCCATCGCCCGTCGGCCTTGGCGGCGTCCACCTCGGCGAGACCGGAGGAGCGCATCCGCCCCGCGGCCGTCAGCTCCGCCACCCGCCGCACGTTGACCATCGACCAGAGGCTGCCTGGCCGGCGCGGGGTGATCCGCTGGGCGTAGTACGACGCGTCGATTCCCTTGCGCTGTCCCGTGATCCAGCCGTGGCACAGGGCCACGTCGTTGATCTCGGCCGCGCTGACGGAGGGAATGCCGGAGCCCTTCTTGGCGACCTTGACCCAGAGACCGGGGTGCGGGGCGGGGTGCTCGGTCAGCCAGGCGTCGAGGGCGGGGGCGGACGCGAAGGGGAGGGGTTCCGGGGCGCGGTCAGGGCTCATGACACAAACGTAGGGACGGTATAGGTCAGAAACCGTCCTCTTTCCCAGGGTCAGTAGTCGACGCTCGGGTACCAGTCGCCGCGTCCCCGGGGGGTCAGGTCGAGGAGGTTCCAGACGGCGGCCAGCGCGTCGATGCCCCGCTCGTCGATGTCGGGCGACATGCGGGGGTGTACCGAGTAGAAGTGGCGGACCGTGCCGTCGCCGTCGCGGGTGAACACGGAGACGGTGGAGTCCTGTCCGCCGTCCTTGTCCTCGCTGCCCATGTCGTACTTGAACGTGCTGTCGCCGCAGCTCAGCAGCCGCAGCCGGTGCCAGCCGCGGCTTCGGGCATGCTGCCGCAGGACAGGCGGGTCGGCCGCCGCAGCGATGACGAAGTCGGCGTTGCGGGTGACGTGGTGGGCGATGTTGCTGAAGCCGTCGATCCACAGGGTGCACATCGGGCAGGGTTCGGTCTGCGCCTTGCCGTACATGAACTGGTACATGATCAGCGGCCGTTCGGGGGCGGTGAAGAGGTCACTCAACCGCACCTCGCGGACCGGTTCGTCGCCTGCGTCGAGGTCGGTGGGGCCCTCCAGGAAGACGTAGTCGTCGAGCGGCGGCCCCGGCGGCAGTGCGCGCCGCCGGGCGGCGACCTCCTCGCGGTGGCGCATCAGCTCGATCTCGGCGAGGCGCAGTTCTTCGCGGGCTGCGAGGTATTCGGCGGATTCCCCTGGCAGCCGGGTGTGCCGGAACATCGCGTCCTCCTGGGGTCGACTTCCTCCCCCGTGGCGCCTTCAGTCTAGGCCGGAGATCTTGATCGCTCAGGTGGAGTGCCGCATCCGCAGGACGGCCTCCGCCTGGTCGCGGGCGTGGGTGAGGGGATCCGGGAAGATCCGCAGGCCGTGCGCGACGAGGGCGCCCTCGTGCAGGAGCATGAGCGTGCGGCCCAGGCGGTCCGCGTCGGCCCCGGCGACGTCCCCGGCCAGACGGGTGAACAGGGCCAGCATCCACTGCTTCTGACCGGTGATGACCGGGAAGGCCGGGTGGGCGGGGTCGCTGATCTCCGCGTGCGCGTTGACCATGCTGCACCCCTTGGCGCCGTACGCCGCCGACCAGGCACGGGAGGCGTCGAACACGGCCAGGACTCGGTCCTCAGGCGTCGTCGCGTGCGCGGCGTCGAGGTGGTCGTCGAGATACCGCGCCAGAAAGGCCCTCCAGCGCTCGTCCCGGCCGGTCAGGTACTCCACGACGATCCGCTCCTTGGAACCGAAGCGGTCGTAGAGGGTCTTCTTGGTCACCCCCGCCTCCGCGGCGATGAGGTCGACGCCGACGGCATGGATGCCGCGCTCGTAGAACAGCCGCTCGGCGGCCTCCAGGACGCGGCGGGCGGCGCGTGTCATCGTGACGCGCCGCGGCTGCTCTGCTGTGCCCATACCTCGAAGTATACCGATCTGTATAGTGGATACCCAGAGCCAGGTATACCGATCTGTCTAGTGGGTGTGGTCCCCGTGAACCCCGTGAACGCTCTGCTCTCGACAGCCTTCGTCCTGTGCTGGAGCTCCGGGTTCATCGGGGCCAAGCTCGGCGCGGGGAGCGCGCCCGCGGTCACGGTCCTGATGTGGCGGTTCCTGCCGCTGGCCGTGATCCTCATCGCCGTCGCCGCCGTCGTGGGTCGCGCGTCCTGGCGGGGCCTGACCGCGCGGGACGTCGCCCGGCAGGCCGTGATCGGCGTGCTGTCGCAGAGCGGCTATCTGCTCACCGTCTACTACGCCATCCAGCTCGGCGTCTCCAGCGGCACCACGGCCCTGATCGACGGCGTCCAGCCCCTGGTCGCCGGGGCGCTGGCCGGACCACTGCTGCATCCCGATCAGCCGACCGCTGTCGTCAACTCCCCGTCGCCGCCCGGCTGGTGGCATGCGGCCGGGGAGCGGTACGCGCGGCAGTGGCCGGCCGGGAGGCCGGTGTCCTGAGCCGGGAAGCCCATGTCCTGAACGGGCGTGGCCGGAATTGACCCCTTGTCCAGGCGCTCACAGGATCCACATAATCCAGCAACCGAATTGACCGGCGCATGCCATCGACCATCGAGAAGGTGCTCCCCGCCTCTCCACTTGGCATGCCCCCGACATTTCAGCGCTTTCTCCACGTTCGCATGCATGTCCAACCCCCCACGGAAGGCATCACGTTGAAGAAGCTCCTCACCGCGCTCAAGAGATGCGCGGCCCTCGGCGCCGCCGCCCTCGCGATCGTCAGCCTTCAGCCCGTCTCGGCCGCGCACGCCGACCAGCGTGTCGTCGGCGGAACCCGGGCCGCGCAGGGCGAGTTCCCGTTCATGGTCCGGCTCTCCATGGGCTGTGGCGGCGCGCTCTACACCCAGCAGATCGTGCTCACCGCCGCGCACTGTGTGAGCGGCTCCGGCAACAACACCAGCATCACGGCCACCGCCGGTGTCGTGGACCTCCAGTCCACCAGCGGCCGGGTCCAGGTCAGGTCCACCAAGGTCCTCCAGGCCCCCGGCTACAACGGCACCGGCAAGGACTGGGCGCTCATCAAGCTCGCCCAGCCGATCAACCTGCCGACGCTGAAGATCGCCACCACGACGCAGTACAACACCGGCACCTTCACCGTCGCCGGCTGGGGCGCGGCCACCGAGGGCGGCGGCCAGCAGCGGTACATGCTCAAGGCCAACGTGCCGTTCGTCAGCGACGCCCAGTGCCGTTCCTACAGCGGCTACAGCGGCCTCGTCGCGAGCGAGGAGCTCTGCGCCGGTCTCCCGTCCGGCGGCGTGGACACCTGCCAGGGTGACTCCGGCGGCCCGATGTTCCGCCGGGACGCGAGCAACGCCTGGATCCAGGTCGGCATCGTCAGCTGGGGCATAGGCTGCGCCCGGCCGAACGCGCCCGGCGTCTACACCGAGGTCTCGACGTTCGCCTCCGCCATCGCGTCGGCCGCGTCCTCACTGTGACCCGAACACTGTGTGACCTGACCGCGCTGTGACCTGACCGCTGTCGCGGGACCGCGGGCCCGGTGTCTCAGGACGCCGGGCCCGTGCCGTTCGCGCTCCGGCACCCGTCAGGCGTGCTCCGGCACCCGTCGGTCGGACACAGGGGTCAGAAGCCCCCGCCGCCGTCGAAGCCTCCGCCGCCGATGTCACCTCCGCCGAACCCGCCCCCGAAGTCCCCTGCGTCGAAGTCCGCCCCGGACACGTCGCCGCCCTCGTAGCCGCCACCCTCGTAGCCGTAGCCCGCCCCGTAGTCGGCCGCGTAGGCCGGGCCGGCCATCATGCTGCCCAGCATCGTGCCGATGAGGAGGCCGGGGAGGATGCCGCCGCCGAAGTAGCCGCCCGCCCAGGGCCCGTAGGCCGGGCCGGCGTCCCAGTAGGGGCGGCGGCCGGACTCCGTGTCGACCTCGCGGATCACGGGGTCGCGGCCCTCGGCCAGCCGGGTGCGGTCGGCCGCGCAGACCGGGACCTCACGGGCTGCGCCGCCGGGCGGCGTCCAGGTCTCGTCGGCCACCGCGGTGCCGTGCCGCGGGTCGAAGAAGCACGGCGGACGGCGCTCCGGGAGGGGCCGGTCCTCCCGGCGGGCGGCGAGCCGGGCGAGGGAGAAGCGGCCGTCCGCCAGGGCCTGGGTGACCGCTTTGACCTCCTCCGGTCTGCGGGCGGCGTCCATGAACCGTTTCGCCTGCTCGTAGGCGTCCAGGGCGCTCTCGTAGTCCGCGCGCATCGCGTCGTCGGCACCGGGTTCCGCCGGGTGGAAGTCCAGGCGGTCCAGTTCCTCGCCGAAGGCGGTGATGTCCTCGTCGACCACGACGCGCAGCTTCTCCAGCGCCGCCCGCTGCTGCTCCTCGTGACGCCGCCGGTTGCGCTTCACCAGCGCGTAGGCGCCCGCGCCGCCCGCCACCAGCACCGCGCCGGCCGCGATCAGCCCGCTGACGTCGACACCGGAGCCGCCCCCGCCGTCGCTCCAGCTCGCGGGTGCCGTGCCGCCCACGTTGCGCAGCGCCGCGTCGACGAAGTCGTTCAGCTGGGCCTTGGGGTCTCCGGCGCTCTGCACCGAGGTGACCAGGTTGTCCACCGCCTGCCGGGACATCACGGAGGGGTCGGCGGCGGCGTCGAAGCGATCGTCGACGCGGACGCCGTACAGGCCCGTGACACCGGTCTCCGTACGGAGGTTCAGCAGGAGGTTCTCGGTCGGCTGGTCGGCCGGGAGGACGGCGACGAAGACGGGTTTGTCGGCATCCTTGATCTTGTCGGCGAGCGCTTCGGCGTCAGCCGACGACAGCTGGCCGGAGGCGGCGGGGTCCACATAGACGGGTTCCTCGCGCAGCGCCTCGGCGACCTTCGAGAGGTCCGTGGCCGCATGGGCGCCGGGCGCACCGGCCGTGAGCACCGCGACCGTCGCGGCGACCGGCACGATCAGCAAGCTCATGAGGCCCCGGAAGAGCGGAGTCCTCATACTTCGACGCTACCTGATGGGCCGGGAAAAGGCGGCGCTTCCGGTGGCTGGAAATGCTCAGGCGTACGGCTCGCCGATGCCCAGCAGGTTGCCCTCGCTGTCGTGGAACCAGGCGGCTCGTTCGCCCCGGAAGCCCTTGGCGGAGTAGTGGCCCTCGATGTCGGCGATGCCGTTCGTGGTGCGGAGGCCGGGGACGTCGACCTCCTCGAACCGCACCCCGCGCCGCCTGAGCTCCGTCACCACCGCCTCGACGTCCTCGACCTGCCAGCCCATCTGGGTGAAGGTTCCGGGGGAGGCTCCGGTCGACCGGTACACGGCGAACTCCGTGCCACCGCAGCGGTACAGCAGCCCGCCCGGCCGTTCGTCGACCGGTTCCAGACCCAGTTTCTCGGAGTAGAAGCGCCGGGCCCGCTCCAGGTCCTGGGCGGGCAGGCGGGTCGCCACCTGACCCCGGGCGAGGAAGTGTCCGGGGTCTGTGTCCTTGTCGTCCTTGTCGTCCATGGTTTCACTGTGCCGTGGACACCCGGCCCGGAGGCGGCGGCCAGGGGGCGAAACACCCCCTGGGTCCGTTCGGCCTACTCAGCCGGCGTCACCCCGGCCCGCAGCAGCCCGTAGGTGTAGGCGTCCTCCAGGGCCTGCCAGGACGCGGCGATGACGTTCTCGGCCACGCCGACCGTGGACCACTCCCCCGTGCCGTCCGAGGTCGAGATCAGGACCCGGGTCGTGGACTGGGTGCCGTGGACGCCCTCCAGGATGCGGACCTTGTAGTCGACGAGGTCGAGTTTGGCGAGCTGGGGGTAGATCTTCTCCAGGGCGACGCGGAGGGCGCGGTCGAGGGCGTTGACCGGGCCGTTGCCCTCTGCCGTGGCGACGATGCGCTCGCCCTTGGCGAAGAGCTTGACCGTGGCCTCGTTGGCGTGGGTGCCGTCGGGGCGGTCCTCGACGATCGCGCGCCAGGACTCGACCTGGAAGTAGCTGAGGGGCCTGCCCTCCACCTCTGCCCTCAGCAACAACTCGAAGCTGGCGTCGGCCGCCTCGTAGGTGTAGCCCTTGAGTTCGCGTTCCTTGACGCGCTCGACGACCCGGCCCACCAGTTCGCGGTCGCCGCCCAGGTCGATGCCGAGTTCCTTGCCCTTGAGCTCGACGGAGGCGCGGCCCGCCATGTCGGAGACCAGCATGCGCATGGTGTTGCCGACCAGCTCGGGGTCGATGTGCTGGTACAGGTCCGGGTCGACCTTGATCGCGGAGGCGTGCAGGCCGGCCTTGTGGGCGAAGGCCGATACGCCGACGTAGGGCTGGTGCGTGGAGGGGGTGAGGTTGACGACCTCGGCGATGGCGTGGCTGATGCGGGTCATCTCGCGGAGGTGACCGTCGGGGAGGACCTTCTTGCCGTACTTGAGCTCCAGGGCCGCCACGACCGGGAAGAGGTTGGCGTTGCCCACGCGCTCGCCGTAGCCGTTGGCCGTGCACTGGACGTGGGTCGCGCCCGCGTCGACGGCGGCGAGGGTGTTGGCGACCGCGCAGCCGGTGTCGTCCTGGGCGTGGATGCCGAGGCGGGCGCCCGTGTCCGCGAGGACGGTCGCCACGACTGCCTGGACCTGGGCGGGGAGCATGCCGCCGTTGGTGTCGCAGAGGATGACGACGTCCGCGCCGGCCTGCGATGCCGTGCGGACGACTGCCTTCGCGTACTCGGGGTTGGCGCGGTAGCCGTCGAAGAAGTGCTCGCAGTCGACGAAGACGCGGCGGCCCTGTTCGCGCAGGTACGACACCGTGTCGCGGACCATCTCCAGGTTCTCGTCGAGCGTGGTGCGCAGGGCGAGCTCGACATGCCGGTCGTGGGACTTCGCGACCAGGGTGATCACCGGGGCGCCGGACTCCAGCAGCGCCTTGACCTGCGGGTCATCGGACGCCTTGGCGCCCGCGCGACGGGTCGCGCCGAAGGCGACCAGCTGGGCGTGCTGGAAGTCGATCTCCTGCTGGGCGCGCGCGAAGAACTCGGTGTCCCTCGGGTTGGCACCGGGCCAGCCGCCCTCGATGAAGCCCACGCCGAACTCGTCCAGGTGCCGGGCGATGGCCAGCTTGTCCGCGACGGTGAGGTTGATGCCCTCCCGCTGCGCGCCGTCGCGCAGGGTGGTGTCGAACACGTGGAACGAATCGTCGAGCTCGCTGGTTGCGGTCATGGTGTCAAGGCTCCTGCTGTTGGATCCCGTCGGATCACGGTCGTTACCGGAATGACCGGCTCCACCGTCCCCAATGGTCCCTCGCGCTTTGCTCCCGGCTGAAGGTGGGCCAGAAAAGCGAAAAACCCCTCGCGGGTGCGAGAGGTCTGCGCGCGGGTCGAGGACGACGGTGTCCGCCCGTACCTGGTCGTACGTGGCGGTCACTGCGGACCGGCGCGCCTGCTGCCAATAATCATGGCGAACGAGAGCACGGGGGCAGTCTGGCACACACCGCCCCAGGGCTCACCGTCCGTCTCAGGATGCGAGCACTGCGTAGATCGCCGCCGACGGTGGACGATGCCGTCGTAGTGGCCGTCGGTGTCGTCCGGGACCAGCTGGGCGGAGCGGCTGCCGAGGGCGCCCATCGAGGCAAACGCACCGCGTGCGACAGGGGCAATCCGGTGTATTGCGTACGACCTGGACGTGAGCTCAGGAGTCCGCGAGGAGGCTGTCGTCGAGGAACTCCCGTACGTGGCCGAGAACCTGTGCCCGGTCCGTGCCGCGCAGGCCGATCGCCACATGGATGGAGAACCCGTCGAGCAGGGCCCGCAGCCGGGCGGCGAAGCGGTCCGGGTCCACCGCCCTGAACTCCCCGCGCGACATGCCCTCGGCGACCAGCGCCACCAGGTCGCGGTGCCAGGCGCCCTCGATCGCGGCCTGCCGGTCGCGGGCGTCGTCGTCGGCGTTCTGCGAGCGGTTCCAGACCTCCAGCCACAGCGTCCAGTGCGGGTCGCGATGGCCCTCGGGGACGTACAGGTCGACATACGCCTCGACCCGTTCGCGGGCCGTGGCGGACGCCCGCGTCAGCAGCCGGCCGCGCTCGGCGCCGAGCCGGCCCTCGCTCCACTCCAGGGTGCGCAGCAGCAGTTCGTCCTTGGAGCGGAAGTAGTAGAGGAGATGGCCGCTGCTCATGCCGACCTCACGGCCGAGCGCGGCCATGGTCAGCTTCTCCAGGCCGCGCTCGGCGATCATCTCCATGGCGGCGGCGAGGACGTCCTCGCGGGGCGGGGCGGGCGTGCGGCGGCGCGTGCTCACGCGGCGGCCTCCACGCGGACGGCGTCCGGGACGAGCCGGGTCTCGTAGTCGCTCGTGCAGTCGACGGCGACGACGGCCACCTCGGCCCCGCAGCGGCAGAGGTGGTTGACCCCGAGCGGCGCCCCGAACGGCAGCGGGTCGACGACGTACGTCCCGCGCTGCACGCTCGGCGGGCCGTGCCGTCGGCCGTCCGGGCCTGGGAGGCCGTACCGGCCTCGGTACCCGGGCATCTCGTCGAGCCGCCGGACCGGCTCGGTCAGCCGGGTTGCGCAGGTGGCGCAGAGCAGTACGTTCACCCGTACGTTCTACCTGACGACCGTCCTCGGCTGCTGCTGGGTGATGCAGTGGATGCCGCCCCCGCCCGCGAAGATCGTCCGTGCGTCGACGAGCGTCACCGTGCGCTCCGGGAACAGTCGGCGGAAGATGCCGGCGGCGATCTCGTCGCGCGGGTCGTCGAAGCCGCACAGGACGACGCCGCCGTTGCAGAGGTAGTGGTTGATGTAGGAGTAGTCGGCCCAGTGGCCGTCCGCCTCCAGGACGGTCGGGGCGGGCACCTCGACGACCTCCAGCCGGCGGCCACGGGCGTCCGTCTGTGCCTTCAGCAGGCCGACGACCTCCCGGGTCACCTCGTGGTCGGGGTGCGCGGGGTCCGGCTGCACATGGGCGACGACCACACCGGGGCGGGCGAACGCGGCGACGATGTCGACATGTCCGAGGGTGCCGAAGCCGTACGGGGGATAGTCGCCGGTCAGACCCCGCGGCAGCCAGATCGCCTTGCGGGTGCCGAGCATGCCGTGGATCTCGGCCTCGACCTCCTGCCGCGTCCAGTGCGGGTTGCGCTCGGGGCCGAGCTGGACCGTCTCCGTCAGCAGGACCGTCCCGTCGCCGTCCACATGGATCGCACCGCCCTCGTTGACGAGCTTCGAGGCGTACGTCTTCGTCGAGCCCGCGAGGTCGGACACATACGCGGCGATCTTCGCGTCGTGCTCCCAGCGGGCCCAGTCCTGGGCGCCCCAGCCGTTGAACGTCCAGTCGACGGCGGCGAGTTGGCCCTTCCCGTCAGTCAGGAAGGTCGGGCCGATGTCCCGCATCCAGGCGTCGTCGAGGTCCCGCTCGACCGTCTCCACGCCGTCGCCGAGCAGGGCGCGGGCCTCGGCCGACTGCCCGGGTCCGCACACGACCGTCACCGGCTCGAAGCGACGCACGGCACGGGCGACCGACGCCCAGGCGGCGCGGGCGTCGGCCAGGTCCTCCGGGTCGTCGAAGGTCACGTTGGGGCCCGGCCAGGCCATCCAGGTGCGTTCGTGCGGGGCCCACTCGGCGGGCATGCGGAAGCCGTCGGCGGCTGCGGACATGAGTGATCCTTAGAGGAAGTAGAGGCGGTTGAGGGAGACGGACTCGGCCGGCTCGGAGCGCAGCGGCTCGCCGTCGAGGGTGACAAGACCGGTGCGCTGGTCGACGTCGACGGCTCCGGTACGGGAGTTCAGGCGCAGGTCGGCCGGTCCGATGCCACGGGTGCCCCGGACGGCGACCCTCCTTCTGCGCGTGGGCATGCGGTCGCCTCCCTGGTCGACGGCGGCCTGCGCGACGAAGGCGACCGAGATGTCGGCGGGTGTGGCCCCGTACGCGCCGAACTGCGGTCCAAGGACAAGGGGTTCGCAGGTGTCGGTCGCGGCGTTCGGGTCGCCGACCACGCCGTACGCCGGGAAGCCGGACTTGAGTACCAGCTGCGGCTTGGCGCCGAAGTACTCCGGCTGCCACAGCACGATGTCGGCCAGCTTGCCGACCTCGATCGATCCGACCTCGTGGGAGAGTCCGTGGGCGATGGCGGGGTTGATGGTCAGCTTGGCCATGTAGCGCAGGACGCGCTCGTTGTCGTGGCCGTCGTCCGGGGCGCCGAACTCGGCCTTCATCTTCCCGGCCATCGCGAACGTACGGCGGACGGTCTCGCCCGCGCGCCCCATGCCCTGCGCGTCCGACGAGGTGATGCCGATCGCGCCCAGGTCGTGCAGGACGTCCTCGGCGCCCATGGTCCCGGCGCGGATGCGGTCGCGGGCCATGGCGGCGTCACCGGGCAGGTCGGTCTTGAGGTCGTGGACGGAGACGATCATGCCGTAGTGCTCGGCGACCGCGTCCCGGCCGAAGGGCAGGGTGGGGTTGGTGGAGGAGCCGATGACATTCGGAACGCCGGCCATCTTCAGCACGTTCGGGACGTGTCCGCCGCCGCAGCCCTCGATGTGGAAGGCGTGGATGGTGCGCCCCTGAAGCACCCGCAGGGTGTCCTCGACGGACAGGCACTCGTTCAGCCCGTCGCTGTGCAGGGCGACTTGGACGTCGTACTCCTCAGCGACGCGCAGAGCCGTGTCCAACGCCCGCGTATGGGCGCCCATGTCCTCGTGCACCTTGAAGCCACAGGCGCCGCCCTCGGCGAGGGCCTCGACCAGGGGCGCGGACGAGGACGACGAACCGCGGCCCAGGAAGCCGATGTTGACCGGCCAGGCGTCGAAGGCGTTGAAGGCGTGCTTGAGCGCCCACGGGGAGTTGACGCCGACGCCCCACACCGGCCCGAACTCCTGCCCGATGATCGTGGTCACGCCGGATGCCAGCGAGGCCTCCATGATGCGCGGCGACAGCAGATGGACATGCGTGTCGACGGCTCCGGCGGTGGCGATGAGCCCCTCGCCGGACACGATGGACGTACCCGTGCCGACCACGACGTCGACCCCGTCGAGGGTGTCGGGGTTCCCGGCCCGTCCGATCGAGCAGATCCGGCCCTCCCTGATCCCGATGGATACCTTGCGGATCCCGAGCGCCGCGTCGATCACCACGACATTGCTGATGACGACGTCACAGGTATCTCGGACGGCGGCGGCCTTGAGGTGGAGTCCGTCCCGGGCGGTCTTGCCGAACCCGGCGAGGAACTCGTCGCCGTACTTCTGGGAGTCCGACTCGACGCGGATGGTCAGCCCGGAGTCGCCGAGGCGGACGCGGTCGCCGGCGCGGGGGCCGTGGGTGGCGGCGTACTCGTACGGGGTGAGACGGCGGGCCTCGGCGGGGTGGCCTCCGGGACGGCTCATCGCTCGACCTCCTGCTCCTGATCGGGTGCTCTGGTGACGCCGAGGTAGCCGCAGGCGGCCGCGCGGCGCAGTGCCTCCTCACGGGCGCCGGGCGCGTCCAGCGGCCCGTCGACGAGCCCCGCGAACCCGATCGCGACGCGCTCGCCGCCGATCGGCACGAGCCCGACCTCGGCGCTCTCCCCCGGCCCGAACCGCTCCGAGGACCCGGCGGGCACGGCGAGCCGCATGCCGTAGGTGGCCGCGCGGTCGAAGTCGAGCCGCGGGTTGGCCTCGAAGAAGTGGAAGTGGGAGGTCACGGAGACGGGCACGGTGGCGGTGTTCGTGACCGTCAGCCGGACGGCCGGCTCCGGGTCGGCGTGCTCGGGCCCCGGCAGCAGCGCGCCGGGCGCCTGCGAGCCGAGCCCGCCCCCGAGCGGGTCGGACACGACCGCGAGCCGCGATCCGTCGTCGAAGACGGCCTCGACGTGGACCTCGGTGACGACGTCCGCGACACCCGGCAGCACGTCGTCCGGGCCGAGCACGGACCGGGCGCGCTCGATGGCCTCCGCCAGCCGGGCCCCGTCGCGTGCCGCCTCGCACACGGTGTCCGCGATCAGCGCGGTCGCCTCCGGCACGTTCAGCCTCAGCCCGCGGGCCCTGCGCGCCCGGGCCAGCTCGGCGGCTCCGAAGAGCAGCAGCCGGTCACGTTCCGTGGGAGTGAGTCTCATGTCGCGGGCACCTCCTTGCCTCTCCCGAATTAGAACACCACTCTAAACACGAAATCCAGTGGGCCGAGGTGTTGACGGAACAGCTCCGGATCCCGATATTGAACGTCGCTCTAACTCTGGCGGCCGATCGAAGGAGACCTGCCATGCCGATGGAACAGCGCGGAGTCGACACCATCCCCGACGAGGAACGCACGAGCGGCCCACGGGACCTCGTCTCGATCCTGCTGGGCTCGAATCTCTGCCTGGGAGTGATCGTCTTCGGCTGGCTGCCGCCGTCGTTCGGCCTGGACTGGTGGGCGTCGGTGAGCTCGATCGTGGTGGGCACGGTGGCCGGCACGGCCCTGACCGCCCCGCTCGCGCTGATCTCCCTGCGCACGGCGACGAACCTGTCCACGTCCTCCGGCGCCCAGTTCGGCGTGCGCGGCCGCCTGGTCGGCTCGGTGGTCGGCCTCCTGCTCGCCCTCGGGTACACGGCCCTGACCGTGTGGATCGGCGGCGATGTGATGGTCGGCGTACTGGGCCGGCTGGTCGGACTGCCGGCGAGCGGGATCTCGTACGGCGTGGTCTACGGGCTGCTGGCCGCGGCGACCGTCGCGGGCGCGGTGTACGGCTACCGAGTGCTGCTCGCCCTCTCCCGCGTCCTCGCGATCGGCATGACGGCCCTGCTGGTCCTCGGCGTCGTCGCCTACGCCCCGCACTTCACGACCGCAGCGCTGCCCGAGGCGGGCGGCTATCTGCTGGGCGGCTTCTGGCCGACATGGCTGCTGGCGACGGTGGCCGCGGGCCTGTCCGGCCCGATCGCCTTCATCACCCTGCTCGGCGACTACACCCGCTACATCTCCCCGGCCCGCCACACCTCACGCCGGGTGCTGCACGCCACGTGGCTCGGCCTGCTCCTGGGCCTGCTGGTCCCCCAGTTGTTCGGCACCTTCACGGCGTACGCGGCCCAGGCGGCCCTCGACTACGCCGGACCGCTGGTCTCCGCCTCCCCCACCTGGTACCTGGTCCCGCTCCTGCTGGCCGCGTCCGCGGGCTCGGTCGGCAACGCGGGCCTGATGCTCTACTCCATGGGCCTCGACCTGGACGCCATCCTCCCGCGCGCCTCCCGTGCCCGGGCCACCTACTCCGTCGCCGTCGTCGCGACCGCCTGTGTCTTCGTCGGCCACTACGCCTCCAGCGCCCAGGACGCCATGACGTCCTTCGTCCTGCTGCTGACGGCGATCGGCACACCGTGGGCGGTCATCACCCTGATCGGCTTCGCCCGATGCCGTGGCGTGTACGACGCGGAGGCCCTCCAGGTCTTCAACCGCCGGGCGCGGGGCGGGATCTACTGGTTCCGGGGCGGCTGGAACATCCCGGCGACGGCGGCCTGGGCGATGGGCGCGACGGTCGGCCTGCTGGCCGTGTCCCTCCCGTCGTACGAGGGGCCGCTGCTGGGCGTGACGGGCGGGGTGGACTGTAGCTTCCTGCTGTCGGGGCTGGTGGGAGGAGTCGCTTACACGCTGCTGGAACCCCGGACTCAGCCCCAGCCGAGCCCGGGAATGACAGCCCGTCTGGGGGCACCCCCTCTGGGGGAGTTTGAGGACGAGGCCGTTTAGGCCGAAGCGGGGGCCTGGGGGCGGCAGCCCCCAGCGACCTCGACCTCAACGCCGAGCACAGATCAGCCCAGCTTGTGCATCCACCCGTGCTGATCCACGGCAGTGCCCCGCTGGATGTCGAGAAGAGCCCGGCGAAGCTTCAGCGTGACCTCGCCGGGCTCGCCGTCGCCCTGCTGCCACTGCGCGCCGGTGCGCTTGACGGTGCCGACGGGCGTGATGACGGCGGCCGTGCCGCAGGCGAAGACCTCGGTGAGGGTGCCGTTCTCCGAGTCGCGCTGCCACTGGTCGACGGAGACGCGGCCCTCCTCGGCCTCGTAGCCGAGGTCACGGGCGACGGCCAGCAGGGAGTCGCGGGTGACGCCCTCCAGGATGGAGCCGGTGAGGGACGGGGTGACGATCTTGTCCCCGTACACGAAGTACAGGTTCATGCCGCCGAGCTCCTCGACCCACTTGCGCTCCACCGCGTCCAGGTAGCAGACCTGGGCGCAGCCCTCGGCGGCGGCCTCGGCCTGGGCCAGCAGGGACGCGGCGTAGTTGCCGCCGGTCTTGGCGTCGCCCATGCCACCGGGCACGGCGCGGACATGGTCCTCGGAGACCCAGATGGAGACCGGCTTCACGCCGCCCGGGAAGTACGCGCCGGCCGGGGAGGCGATGACGATGAAGAGGTACTCGCTGGCGGGCTTCACGCCCAGCCCTACCTCCGTCGCGAACATGAACGGCCGCAGGTAGAGGGACTCCTCGCCACCGTGCGCCGGGACCCACGCCTCGTCCTGGCTCACCAGCGCGTCGCACGCCTCGATGAAGGTCTCGACCGGCAGCTCCGGCATGCCGAGCCGGCGGGCCGACGCCTGGAAGCGCTTCGCGTTCTTCTCGGGACGGAAGGAGGCGACGGACCCGTCGGGCTGGCGGTAGGCCTTCAGGCCCTCGAAGATCTCCTGCGCGTAGTGCAGGACCATGGTGGCCGGGTCGAGGGAGAGCGGGGCGTACGGCACGAGTTCGCCGTCGTGCCAGCCGCGGCCCTCGGTCCACTTGATCGTCACCATGTGGTCGGTGAAGTGGCGTCCGAACCCCGGGTTGGCCAGTATCGCCTCGCGCTCGGCGGCGGAGAGCGGGCTGGCGGAGGGCTTGAGCTCGATCGTGGGCGTCGTCATGAGTAGATGTCCTTCACCGGTTTTGATTGTGGCGGGCCGCGTTCACGCCAGTACTGCCAGTGGCCAGTGCTAGGACGTCCGAGCATTCCCTGATTCCGCGGCTCCGCGTTCGATTATCGCAAGCGGGAGCCATGGAAGAAATCGGCCTGTTCGGTGTGATCCGGCGTGATCGGCGTGCATCGCGACCCAGGGGTCGATGGTGTCACCCGACGGCGGACATGGGGAAGCCGCCGGGTGCTTCGGTGACCCGGCGGCTTTCGATGGGGGTCCCCCTGCTCCTTTTAAGAGCTTGGGGGACGTTCGAGTGGCGCGACGGGCGTCAGCCGGCTACTCGTACGGCCAGCGCGTCGCCGATCTCGGACGTGCTGCGGGCGGGCTTGCCGGTGCGCTCGGCGAGGTCGGCGGAGACCGCCTCGTCGATGCGGGCGGCCTCGGCGTCGTAGCCGAGGTGGCGCAGGAGCAGGGCGACGGACAGGACCGTGGCGGTCGGGTCGGCCTTGCCCTGGCCGGCGATGTCGGGCGCGGAACCGTGGACCGGCTCGAACATCGAGGGGAACTCGCCGCTCGGGTTGATGTTCCCGCTCGCGGCGACGCCGATGCCACCGGAGACGGCCGCGGCGAGGTCGGTGATGATGTCGCCGAAGAGGTTGTCGGTGACGATCACGTCGAAGCGGCCGGGGTCGGTGACCAGGTAGATCGTGGCGGCGTCGACGTGGATGTAGTCGGTGGTGACCTCGGGGAACTCCTCTGCCACCTTGTTGAAGATGTTCGTCCACAGGTGACCCGCGAAGGCCAGCACGTTGTTCTTGTGGACCAGCGTGAGCTTCTTGCGCGGCCGGGCCTGGGCGCGGGCGAAGGCGTCACGGACCACGCGCTCGACACCGAAGGCCGTGTTCACGGAGACCTCGGTGGCGACCTCGTGCTCGGTGCCCTTGCGGATGGTGCCGCCGTTTCCGGTGTACGGGCCCTCGGTGCCCTCACGGACGACGATGAAGTCGATCTCGGGCTGACCGGCGAGCGGGGTGGCGACACCCGGGAGGAGCTTCGACGGACGCAGGTTGACGTGGTGGTCGAAGAGGAAGCGGAGCTTCAGCAGGAAGCCGCGCTCCAGGACGCCGGACGGGACCGACGGGTCTCCGATCGCGCCCAGCAGGATGGCGTCGTGCTTCTTCAGGGCGTCGACGTCCGCGTCGGTGAGGGTCTCACCGGTGGCGTGGTAGCGCCTGGCGCCGAAGTCGTACTCCTTGGTCTCCAGCTTCACATCCTGCGGGAGGACGGCGGAGAGGACCTTGAGGCCTTCGGCCACGACTTCCTGCCCGATGCCGTCACCGGGGATCACTGCGAGATTGAGGCTGCGAGACATGTCGGCACCCTACTCCTCGTCCCATGGGATGACACGCAATGTCCGCGATACGGACAGCCGGTCGGGGGACGGCTCTTGTGCGTCAACTGGCGTTCACCCGCCTGTGTGACGGGTGTTGGCGTCCGCTGGGAACTTCTCAGACATGGACCTCCCGGATTTCGGCATCCCGCCCCAGCTCGCCCGCCGCATGAGCATGGCCGAGCAGCACGAGTACCTGCGCACGAAACTGACTCGGCGTCGCACGCTGGTGACGGCGGGCGCGGTGGCGAGCGGACTGCTGACGGGCTGTTCGGGTTCGGGATCCGGCACCGGAGGGCCGAAGCCCTCCCCGTCCACGCTCACCAAGGTGCCGGGCTCCGCGGTCGCTCCCTTCGGCCGCCATCTCGCCTTCGGCGCCGATGCGAAGACCCAGATGCGGATCTCCTGGCAGGTGCCGGCCGCGGTGCGGAAGCCGTACGTGCGGATCGGGCTGCGCCCGGACGAGCTGGACCGGAAGACCGAGGCGGAGCTGCGCGATCTGAAGACCCCGGAGAGGGCGGGGGTGAGCGCGGCGGTCGAGCAGTACTACCTGCACGCGGCCCTGGACGGGCTACGGCCTGCCACGACGTACTACTACGGCGTCGGCCACGACGGCTTCGATCCGGCGTCCCCGGGGAACAGGGCCACGATCGCCTCCTTCCGCACGGCGCCCGCGTCCCCGCCGGAGCGGTTCGTGTTCACGGCGTTCGGCGACCAGGGCGTCGGCACGCACGCCGCCGACAACGACCGTGCCCTGCTGCGTCTGGACCCCGCCTTCCATCTGCACGCCGGGGACATCTGCTACGCGAACCCGACCGGCAAGGGCAAGGACTCGGACGCGTTCCAGGCCGGTATGTGGGACGTGTTCCTCAAGCAGACCGAGTCGGTGGCGAAGTCGGTGCCGTGGATGGTGACGACCGGGAACCACGACATGGAGGCGTGGTACTCGCCGGACGGCTACGGCGGCCAGCTCGCCCGCTTCTCCCTACCGGACAACGGCTTCGACCCGCGTACGGCGCCGGGGGTGTACGCGTTCACGTACGGCAATGTCGGCGTGGTCGCGCTGGACGCGAACGACGTGTCGTACGAGATCCCCGCCAACTTCGGCTACTCGGAGGGACGGCAGACCAAGTGGCTGGACCGCAGGCTCGGCGAGCTGCGGGCCGACGGCTCGGTCGACTTCGTGGTCGTCTACTTCCACCACTGCGCGTACTCGACCTCGACGCACGCCTCCGACGGAGGCATTCGCGCCGAGTGGGTGCCGCTGTTCGCCCGGCACGAGGTGGACCTGGTGATCAACGGGCACAACCATGTGTACGAGCGCACCGACGCCATCAAGAACGGCGAGGTCGGCAAGCCGGTGCCGATCGGTGCGGCGACGGACCCGAGGCGGGACGGGATCGTGTACGTCACGGCGGGCGGCGGCGGCAAGGACCTGTACGGCTTTCCGAACGGTGTCGAGGAGAGCTACGAGGGCCATGTCACCGAGAGGGAGTCGGTCGACTCCTTCAGGTGGACCAGGTCACGCGACACCAAGGCGGAGAACGTCGAGTGGTCTCGGGTGCGCTACCGGGGCTTCTCCTTCCTCGCGGTGGAGGCGCGGAGCGGCACGAAGCCCCGGCTGACGGTGTCGGCGCTGACGCCGGAGGGCGAGCGGATCGACCACTTCGAGGTGCGACGCGGCTGAGCGGCCCGAGGCGGTTCTTCAGGCCGCCTGGTGGCCGGTGGCGCCCCCGTTGTCCCTGCGGTCAAGCGCGCGCTGCAACGCAGCCGCGGCGTTCTTGCGGTCGGACTCGCTCGTGCGGGAGAGGTGACGGACTCGGCGGCGGGCGGTCGTCTCGGCCATGGGAAATCGACTCCTTCGACAATCCGGGAGTGCGGAAAAGGGGTTACGAGACGCCGGATGGGGCGGGGAGCGGTGCCGCAGGGGTTGCCTGCACAGGGCCCGGCTCACGACCGCCATTCGCTTGATCGAGCGAGACGTTCGGCTTCTACAAAGCTAAGGGAGGACGACGCGTCTGTCTCCACAATTACTCGGACTTCCTACTATCTGAGACGGCCGAGTAGGTCACACGCCGCTGACCTGCACTTTTGCCGTCACCCGGTCAGAGCACGTCGCCGTCCCGCCAGTCGAAGACCAGCTCGAACGCCGGGTCGAGCGAACCGGCGAGCGCGGGCCGCAGGAACGTGGTGCCCTCCTCGTCCGGCAGATGTACGACGCCCTCCGGGCCCAGCGCACAGACCCGCCCCTGCCACACCTGCCAGCCCCGGGCCGCGTACAGCGCGGCCCCCTCGTCGCTCGCGGACAGCATCCCCGCGTCGTAGGCCCGGTCGATCACCCGCTCCAGCTCGGCCATCACCCGGCCGCCGAGCCCGGTCCGGCGCGCGTCGGAGCGTACGGCGACCGCCTCGACGTACCCGACCCGCAGCCAGCGCTCCCGGTGCCGGACCCGCCGCATGACCACCGACCCGTGCGCGACGAGCCGCCCGGCGTCGTCGTGGACGAGCGCGTGCATGCCGCCGAGCCCGTGGTCCCAGTCCTCCTCGGAGAAGTCCCCGTCGAAGGCCTCGTCCAACAGGGCGCGGACGGCGCGCAGTTCGGCGGGGGTGAGGTCTGCGGTGTGCGCGGTGCGGGGCGCGAAGGGGGAAGCGGGTGTGGTCATCCGTTCAGTATCCGCGCGACGGCGGATCGCCCACTCGGCTGATCCTCCGCGCGGTACGGGACAGACAGCGACCGCGAGGGGAACGGTGAGGTCATGAACGACACGGCGAAAGTGTTCCTCGAGGGCGGCCCGGACGACCTGCCCGAACGGATCGTCCCGACCCCGTCCCCCGGCCCGGACGTGAAGATCAAGCTCCGCGGTGGGTACGAGCACTTCCGGCCGACATCGCGGCAGTCGGACACGCCCGAGGGCGCGCTGCCCGTGTACGAGTGGTGGGAGCGGACGGAGATCGCCGAGTAGGCCGGCTCCGCTCAGGTCAGCGCGGCCGCCACCGCCTCCCGGAAGCCCTTCGGATCCTCCACCCAGGGCAGGTGCCCGGCGCCGGGCAGGATCACCCGGTCCACCCTCGGCAGCGCCCTCTCCAGGGAGTCGACCGCCGAGCGTGGCCGGATGTCGCGCTCGCCGTCGACGATGAGCACGGGCACGTCGAGAGCCCGGCAGGCGGCGTACAGCTCGGGGGTGTCCAGGCCGCGCCGGTTCTCCGCGGTCAGGGCGGTGTTGCACTCGGTGTTGATGCCGAGCCACGGGTCGGCCATCCGCGCGGCGTGCTCCGGCGCCAGCTCCCGGTCCTCGAACTCCGCGGACCACTGGAGCACCGCGCCTTCCCGGTCGCCCGCGGGCAACTCCCGCCAGCGGGCGAGGCGTTCGGGGTCCTCGCCCAGTCTCGCGAGGAGGTTCTCCTGGTAGGCGGGGCGCCACTCGGACGTCGGGCCGATGCCGGTCCCGGCCACGTACACCAGCAGGCTCACCCGCTCAGGATGGGCCAGCGTGTAGGCGAGGGCCAGCTGGGCGCCCCAGGAGTGTCCGAACAGCGCGGTCCGCCGCGGCGCGAAGTGCCGTCGTACGGCGTCCAGATCGGCCACGAACCGGTCGGTCGTCCACGGCCCCGCGCACCGCTCGGACCGCCCGCAGCCGCGCTGGTCCCAGCGCACCACCGTGGCCAGGTCGCCGAGCATCGCGGCCACGTCCTCGAACATGTCCCACAGCCCCGGCCCGCCGTGGCACAGCACCAGTGGCTCGCCCCGGCCGGAAGCGCTCGCCCACAGCCGTACGCCGTCGTCCGTCGTCACCGTCATGACCGCATTGTCGCAACACGAAAGGGCCGGATCCGCTCAAGACCCGGCCCTTTACGCACAGTTGGATGTCAGCCCATGTGCGGGTAGCCGTAGTCGGTCGGCGGGACCAGCGTCTCCTTGATGGCGCGGGTCAGCGTCCAGCGCATCAGGTTCTGCGGGGCGCCGGCCTTGTCGTTGGTGCCGGAGGCGCGGCCGCCACCGAAGGGCTGCTGGCCGACGACGGCGCCGGTCGACTTGTCGTTGATGTAGAAGTTGCCGGCCGCGTACCGCAGCTTCTCCATCGTGTACGCGGCCGCCGCGCGGTCGCCGGAGATGACCGAGCCGGTCAGCGCGTACGCGGACACCGACTCCATCTGCTCCAGCATCTCGTCGTACTTGTCGTCCTCGTAGACGTGGACGGCGAGGAACGGGCCGAAGTACTCGGTGGTGAAGACCTCGTTCTCCGGGTCGGTGCACTCGACGACGGTCGGGCGGACGAAGTAGCCGACCGAGTCGTCGTAGGAGCCGCCCGCGACGATCGTGCAGGCCGGGTCGGACTTGGCGCGGTCGATGGCGGCCTTGTTCTTGGCGAAGGCACGCTCGTCGATGACGGCGCCGATGAAGTTCGACAGGTCGGTGACGTCACCCATCGTGATGTAGTCGACCTCGGCCGCGAACTCCTCCTTGAAGCCGGAGTTCCAGATCGACGCCGGGATGTACGCCCGGGAGGTCGCCGAGCACTTCTGGCCCTGGTACTCGAAGGCGCCCCGGGTCAGGGCGGTCTTCAGGACGGCCTTGTCGGCGCTCGGGTGGGCGACGACGAAGTCCTTGCCGCCGGTCTCGCCGACGATGCGCGGGTAGGAGCGGTACTTCTCGATGTTGTTGCCGACCGTCCTCCACAGGTACTGGAAGGTCTTGGTCGAGCCGGTGAAGTGGATGCCCGCGAGGTCACGGTGCTCGAGAGCCACCTTGGAGACCTCGATGCCGTCGCCGGTGACGAGGTTGATGACGCCCTTGGGCAGGCCCGCCTCCTCCAGCAGCTGCATGAGCAGCACGGCGGCGTGGGTCTGCGTCGGGGACGGCTTCCAGACCACGACGTTGCCCATCAGGGCGGGCGCGGTCGGCAGGTTGCCCGCGATGGCCGTGAAGTTGAACGGCGTGATCGCGTAGACGAAGCCCTCCAGCGGGCGGTGGTCGAGGCGGTTCCAGACGCCCGGGGAGTTCGCCGGGGGCTGCTCGGCGAGCAGGTCACGGGCGTACTTGACGTTGAAGCGCCAGAAGTCGATCAGCTCGCAGGGCGTGTCGATCTCGGCCTGCTGGGCGGTCTTGGACTGGCCGAGCATGGTGGAGGCGGCCAGCGTCTCGCGCCACGGGCCGGACAGCAGTTCGGCGGCGCGCAGGATGATCGCGGCGCGGTCGTCGAAGGACATCGCGCGCCAGGCCGGCGCGGCGGCGAGGGCCGCGTCGATGGCGTCCTGGGCGTCCTGCTGGGTGGCGTTGCCGTAGCTGCCGAGGCGGGCCTTGTGGTTGTGCGGCTGCACGACGTCGAACCGCTCGCCGCCGCCCATGCGCTTGACGCCGCCGATGGTGCAGGGCAGGTCGATCGGGTTCTCGGCCAGCTCCTTGAGCTTGACCTCCAGCCGGGCGCGCTCGGGCGAGCCGGGGGCGTAGCCGTGCACCGGCTCGTTGACGGGGGTGGGGACCTGGGTCACAGCGTCCATGTTTTCCGTAACTCCTTAGTGAGCGGTGTTTCGGGGTCAGCCCTTGGTGATCATGCTTCGTACGAAGAACCGCAGGTTGGCGGGCTTCTCCGCGAGGCGCCTCATGAAGTAGCCGTACCAGTCGGTGCCGTAGGCCGTGTAGACGCGCATCCGGTGGCCCTCGGCTGCGAGCCGCAGGTGCTCGTCGCTCCTGATCCCGTACAGCATCTGGAACTCGTACTCGTCGAGCTTTCGGCCGACGCGGTGCGCGAGTTCCTGGGCGATGGCGATCAGGCGCGGGTCGTGGGAGCCGATCATCGGGTACCCGGCGCCCTCCATGAGAATCCCGAGGACCCGGACGTACGCCTTGTCGATCTCGTGTTTCTGCTGGTAGGCGACCTCGGCGGGCTCCTTGTAGGCACCCTTGACCAGTCGTACGCGGCTGCCGTTCTCCGCGAGGCGGCGGGCGTCGGCCTCGGTGCGGAAGAGGTAGGCCTGGATGACGCAGCCGGTCTGCGGGAAGTCCTTCCGCAGCTCCTCGTGGATGGCGAACATCGAGTCGAGGGTGGTGTGGTCCTCCGCGTCGAGGGTGACCGTCGTGCCGATGGCGGCGGCGGCCTCGACGACCGGCCGGACGTTGGCGAGGGCCAGTTCATGGCCGCCGTCCAGCGCCTGCCCGAACATCGACAGCTTGACGGACATCTCGGCCCTGGTGCCCAGCTCCAGTTCCTTGAGCCGGTCGATGAGCGCCAGATAGGCGTCCCGCGCGGCTTCCGCCTGCTCGGGCCTGGTGATGTCCTCGCCGACGACGTCCATCGTCAGCTCCAGGCCCCGGGAGGTGAGGTCCTGGATGATCGGCACGATCTCGTCGACCGTCTCACCGGGGATGAAGCGGTCGACGACCTGCTTGGTCACCGGGGCCGCCGAGATCAGGCGTCGCATCCGGTCGCTGCGCGACGCGGCGAGAATCACGGGACCCAGCACGGGGCACCTCCACAAACAGCAGAAAGGCGGCCGAATCCCAACCATCCGGGTACGGCACGGAGAACCACCGTGAAACCTAAGGATCCCTCCGATCGTCGGCCATCGACAGCTGTCACGCATCCGTGCCGCAGATCTCAGACAGATGTATGAAGGGCATGCGGAAATACGGGAGAATGCCCGGGTGACGTCCGAATACAGGGGTGACTTCCAGGAGCTGGTCGACGAGATCTCGGAGCTGCTGGGCGTGCCGGCGACCCTGGAGAACCGGGACTTCGAGCTGATCGCCTTCGGTGCGTACGACAGTGAGGACGAGCTCGACGCGTCGGCCCTGGACCCCGTGCGCACCCGCTCGATCCTGACCCGCCGCTCCACCGCGGCCGTACGGACGTGGTTCGAGGGCTTCGGCATCACGCGCGCGACGGGCCCGGTGCGGATCCCGCCGACTCCGGAGGCCGGGGTGTACCGGGGACGTATCTGTCTGCCGGTACGCCATCGGGGGGTCGTGCTCGGCTACGTCTGGCTCCTGGACGACGATCCGGGCCCGACCGAGCAGCAGCTGGCGGCCGCGATGGAGGTGACGGCGCGGATCGGCGCGCTGCTCGCGGACGAGGTGCAGCACGGGGCGGATCTGAGCCGGGAACTGCGGGCCGCGCTGGTCGCGGAGCGGGGCTGGCAGGGGGACATGGCGGTGGCGGCGCTGCGCACGGCCCTGGGCGCACGCGGCGAGGGCCCGCACACCGTGGTCTGCGTCGCCCCGTGGCCTTCGGCCGACCCCGACGACGCCCCGTCGGTCCGTACGGTGCCGCACGCGACGGCACTGTGCACGGTGCCGTGGGGGACCGACGGGCAGAGCCTCGCGGTGCTGGTGCGGCTGCGTTCGGCGGAGGTGCGGACGCCGGCCCGCACTGCGGCGTCGAGGCTGCTGAAGGACGAGGCGACGCGTTCGGCGGCCGGTATCGGCGCGCCCCGCAGGGGCCTCGGCGAACTGCCCGCCGCCTGGCAGGAGGCCTCGGCCGCGGCCCGCGCCGCCCTGGCCGAGCCCCGGCTGGGCCCCATCGCCGAGTGGGCGCACATCGGCCCGTACCGCCTCCTGACGTCCCTCCCTCCGGAGGTCACCCACGACCCCGCGGTCGCCCTCCTCCTCTCCCCCGCCCACCGTGAACTCGCCCGCACCGCCGAGACCTACCTCGACTGCGCCGGCCAGGCCGCCCGCACCGCCGCCGAACTCGGCATCCACCGCCAGACCCTGTACTACCGGCTCTCCCGCGTCGAGCAGCTGACGGGGCTGGACCTGGACGACGGGGAGGACCGGCTGCTGCTGCACATGGCGCTGAAGGGGGCAAGGCTCTGAAGTGGTCGCGGGTGCCCTGAGCAGCAGGTCGCACGACCGACTCCGGTCTTCTGAAAACGATTGTCATCATGCTATGTTCGGTGAGCATTCAACCTTTGACCACGCCTTTACCCGGAGTGTCCCGTGCGCGTGCCCGCCCGTCTTCTCCCGCTCACCGCGGTCACCGCGGCCTCCGCCCTGCTCACCGGATGCTTCTCGTCGGCGGGGTCCGACGAGGCGTCCGCCGACGGCAAGCGCATCCGTGTCGCGCACATGCTGCCGCCCCGCTCCGGCCTGTCCCCCCTGAGCGACGACGCGTTCAAGCTCTCGCGCTGGTCGACGGCCGAGACCCTGGTGAAGCTCAACGCGGACGGCGACGCCCAGCCGGCCCTCGCCACCAAGTGGCAGCAGTCCGGCCGCAGATGGACCTTCGAGATACGCGACGGCGTCACCTTCCACGACGGCACGAAGCTCGACGCCGAGGCCGTCGTGCGGTCGCTCACCAAGGCCGCCGGCGCCTCCCCCAAGCCCCGCATCCTCGACGGCGTGGAGCTGACCGCGAAGGCCGAGGACGCCGACACGGTCTCGGTCACCACCGGCACCGAGGATCCCCTCGTCCCGCAGCGGCTGAGCTCGCCCCAGCTGTCGGTCCTGGCCGCCAAGGCCTACCGGGGGAAGACGGTGAACCCCGTCGGCGCCGGCACCGGCCCCTTCGAACTCGTCAAGGTGAACGGCACCTCCTCCGCCGCTCTCGACCGCTACGACAAGTACTGGGGCGGCAAGGCCAAGGCCCCGGGAATCGACGTCAAGTTCGTGCCGGACGGGACGGCCCGCGCCGCCGCCCTGCGCACCGGTGAGGCCGACATCGTCGAGGCGATTCCGGTCTCCCAGGCCGCCGTCCTCGACCAGGACCTGATCACCGAGGTCCCGATGCCGCGCACCAACACCTTCTATCTGAACACCGAGAAGAGTGTCTTCAAGGACGCCTCGCTGCGCGCCGCCGCCCGGGAGGCGATCGACGCCAAGTCGATCGTGGAGGGCGTGTACGAGGGGCGGGCGGATGTCGCCAAGGGGCTGCTCGGTCCCGCGCTGCCGTGGGCGGCCGGCCTGCGCACGCCCGTCAAGCACACGAAGCCCGGCAAGCCGAACGGCACGACGATCACCATCGGCACCTTCACCGACCGGGCCGAGCTGCCCGAGGTCGCCGCCACGTTGCAGCAGCAGCTGCAAAAGGCCGGGTTCAAGGTGAAGCTCGACGTGCGCGAGTACGCGAACATCGAATCCGACGCCCTGGCGGGCAAGTTCGACGCGTTCATCCTCTCCCGGGCCACCGTCCTGGACTCCGGCGACCCGGTCGCCTACCTGTACAGCGACTTCGCCTCCGACGGCTCCTTCAACCTCTCCCAGCTCGCCGACTCCTCCGTGGACGCCGAGTTGAAGAGGGCCGGCGAGACGAAGGCCGGCGCCGCCCGCCGAAAGGCGGTCATCGAGGCCGAGGCCGCCGTGCTCGCCACGGACGCGGCGATTCCCATGCTCCACGAGCGGGTGATCCAGGGCGACGCCGCCGGTGTCGTGGACGCGGCCCACGACCCGCGTGAGCGTGAGCTCGTCACGGTGGACACCTACGTCAAGTGAAGACCCTTCAGCGCCAAGTGGGCTCCCGGACAAGGAAGTTGGTCGGCTCCTCCGGGCTGACCCGCCTCGTCTGTCTCGTCGCCGTCCTGGCCACCGTCGGCCTGCTGCCCTGGCTCTCGCGCCGGGACCCGGCGCTCACCGTGCTGCGCGCCCGGTCGGCCGAGCAGGAGGCGACCGAGGAGGCCCTGTCCGCGATCCGCGAGGACCTCGGCCTGGACGCCGGCCCCCTTTCCCTGTTGGGAAGGTGGGCCTCGGACCTGCTGCGCGGCGACCTCGGCACCTCCTGGGTGTCGGGGTACGACGTCCTGCCGTCCGTCGTCGACGGGCTCCAGGTGTCGCTGGCCCTGATGGGCGCGGCGCTCGGTGTGGCGGTCGTGCTGGCCGCCGCGCTGGTGGCGCCGGTGCTGGTGCGGGGGCGCGGCTCGACGGGTGCCTTCGCCTCCATGCTCGCCGCGGTCCCCGAGTTCCTGCTGGCCACCGTCGCACTGCTGGTGTGCGGGGTGTGGCTGGGCTGGCTGCCGACGGCCGGCTGGGCGGGCCCCGAGTATCTGGTGCTGCCCGCGCTCGCCCTCGGCGTCCCGGCGGGCGGCCTGCTCGGCCGGCTGGTCGCGGACGCGCTGCCCGCTGTCCTCGACGAACGGTGGGTGGAGCTGTGGCGCGGTGCGGGAGTGAGCCGTACGGCGATCTCGGCGGCCGCCGTCAAGCGCGTACTGCCGCCGCTGGTACCGCAGTTCGGGATGGTCGCCGTCGGCCTGACCGGCGGCGCGGTCGCCGTGGAGATGGTGTTCGCGGTGCCCGGTATCGGCCGTACGGCGCTCGGCGCGGCCAAGTCGCAGGATCTGCCGCTGCTCCAGGGGTCGGTGCTGGCGCTGCTGCTGCTCGGTCTGGTCGCGGGCGCGTCGGCGGCGTTCACCCGGCGCCGGCTGCTGGGCCCCGCCCTGCGTGACGCCGGCCTGACGCTGCCTCCGGCACGGCCGGTCCGTGCACACCCGGCGATCCCGTTGACTCTGTTCACAGTCCTCGCCGTGACCATCGGCTGGGGCCTGCTGCGCGACCCGTACACCGTCAACACCGCCGCCCGGCTCGCCGCCCCCACCTGGGCCCATCCGCTCGGCACCGACGCCCTCGGGCGCGACGTGCTCGCCCGGCTCGGACACGGCGCCGCCTCGACCGTCGGCACAGCTGCCGCCATCTGCGTACTGAGCCTGCTGGTCGCGCTCGCCCTCGGCTTCCTGCCCGGCATCGCCGCCGGCGCGGCGGACATCGCCAACGCCCTGCCCCCGGTGATCGTCGGCATCCTGGTCGCCGCGGCGGCCGGCCCGGGCACCGGCGGCGCGGCCCTCGCGGTCGGGCTGATCTCCTGGCCGGCCCTGTCCGCGCACGCGGCGGCACTCGTGCAGGAGGTACGGGCGTCGGCGTTCCTGACCGCCCAACGGGCCATGGGCGCGACCCCGTTCTGGATCCTCACCCGGCACGTCCTGCCGTCCGTCGCCGCGCCCGTCGCCCGCCACGCCCTCCTCCGCCTCCCCGGCATCGCCCTCGCCCTGGCCTCCCTCGGCTTCCTGGGCCTGGGTGCCCAGCCGCCCGCCCCCGAGTGGGGCCTGCTCCTCGACGAGTCCCGCGCCTACGTCGAACGCGCTCCCTGGGCAGCCCTCGCCCCGGCCGTCGCGTTGGCCCTGCTGGCGGGACTTGCGGTGTCGGGCGCGGCGGCCGTGCAGGGTCGCAGGGTGCGGCGAGTCGCACCGGGAGTGAAGAAGCCGACGGCGAAGAAGCCTGCGACAACGAAGAAGGAGGCCTCCGTTGCCGTCTGATGTGCCTCTCTCGCCCGATGCGCCGTTCCCACCCGATGCGCTCCTCTCCGTGCGCGACCTGCGGATCGCCTTCGACGGCGTCGAGGTCGTGCGGGGCCTGTCCTTCGACGTCCGCCCACGCGAAGCGCTCGCGATCGTCGGCGAGTCCGGCGCGGGCAAGTCCCTCACGGCCCGTGCCCTGCTGGGCATGCTGCCCCGGGGCGCGACACGGAGCGGAACGGTCGAGCCCGACCTCGCCGCGCACCGCGGCCGCCGTATCTCCCTGGTCCCGCAGGACGCCCTGTCCGCCCTCTCCCCCGTGCACCCGGTGGGCGACCAACTCGCCGCCGCCGTTCGGTCGGTGGCCCGCGTCTCCCGCAGGGAGGCCAGAGCCCGTGCGGTCGCCGCGCTCGACCGGGTCGGCATCCCGGACGCCGCCCGCAAGGCTCGGGCGTATCCGCACGAGTACTCCGGCGGCATGCGGCAGCGCGCCGTCATCGCCATGGCGACGATCAACGAACCCGACGTCGTCGTCGCCGACGAGCCCACCACCGCCCTGGACGAGGAGCGCCGCGACCAGGTGCTGCGGGTGCTCGCCGAGCAGCGGGAGGCTGTGGGCGCCGCGCTCGTCCTGGTCACCCACGACATGGACGTCGTACGGGACCACGCGGACCGCGTGCTGGTCATGTACGCCGGCCGCCTCACCGAACTCGGCCCGGCGGAAGAGGTGCTGGCCCGCCCCCGGGCCCCGTACACGGCAGGCCTGCTGGCCTCCCTCCCCCAGCACGCACCCCCGGGCCGGCGCCTGCCCGCCCTGCGCGGCACCCCACCCGCCCCGGGCTCCCTCCCACCGGGCTGCGCCTTCACGCCCCGCTGCCCCCTCGCGGCGGACGCCTGCCACACGGTGGAACCAGAACCGCAGGAGGTGGAGAAACGCCTGGTGGCCTGTCACCGCTGGCCCGAACTCCCGTACCCGGCAACGGAGTTGTTCCATGAGTGACGCCCTGCTCGACGTCCGCGACCTCGTCGTCCGCTACGGCGGCGTGACCGCCGTCGACCACCTCTCCTTCACCCTGGCCCCCGGCGAGACCCTCGCCCTCAACGGCCCGTCCGGCTGCGGCAAGTCCTCCACGGCCCAGGCCGTCCTCCAGCTGCGCCGCCCGGACGCCGGTGAAGTCTTCTTCGAGGGCCGGGAGTTGACGACCCTCACCGAACGCGAGCTGCGCCCGCTGCGCCCTCGCATGCAGCCCGTCTTCCAGGACCCGTACGGATCACTGAGCCCTCGCCACCGCATCCGCGACGCGGTGGCCGAACCCCTGCGGATCCAGGGCCGCCGGCCCACGACCGACCAGGTGGCCGAACTCCTCGACCGAGTGGGCCTCGACCCGTCGTACGGCGACCGCCTCCCGCACGAACTCTCCGGCGGCCAGTGCCAACGCGCCGGTATCGCCCGCGCACTGGCCTCGGAGCCACGCCTGCTGATCCTGGACGAACCCGTCTCGTCGCTCGACCCGTCCGTGCGCGCCGGCGTACTGAACCTGCTCGCCGACCTCCAGGACGACCTCGGCCTCGGCTATCTGTTCATCTGCCACGACCGGGCGGTCGTACGGCATGTCGCGGACCGGGCGATCGAGATGCGCGAGGGGCGCGTCATTTCGGGGTAGCTGCCTCGATCACCTGGCGGAGGCCTTCGGTGAGCGCTTCAGCGTCGGGCGCACGCTCGGGGTCGAAGTTCCATTGCGCGATGAGCCCCGTCATGAGGGTCGTGTAGAACCGGCCGAGGGTGTCCAGGGTCCTGTCCGACACCTCCTCCTCCGGCACGCCCGTGAACAGCGCGACCAGAGCGCGCTCGGCGTCCCGCTGCTGCCGTGCCAGGTGATCACGGACCGCGGGCAGCTGATCACCCATGGCCACGATCTCGATGCTGAGGTGCCACATCGACCCCGGCCCCCGCATGGTGCCGATGATGTTCGACCACACCTGCCGGAACCGCTCGATCGAGCCGGGTTCGGCGTCGGCCTCGCCCTGTTCGCCGTCGAAGGCCTCGGACAGCTCCCCGACCAACGCCAGGTAGGCCTCTGCCAGCAGCGCGTCCTTCGATCCGTAGTGGTAACCGATCGAGGCGAGGTTGGTCCCCGACTCCTTGACGATGTCGCGCGCGGTCGTGCGCGCGAACCCCTTCGCCAGCAGGCAGCGCTTGGCGCCTTCGAGCAGATCCTCACGGTGTCCCATGACGACCCACCCTACCTCCGATCCATACGGCCGTCCTATACAGTCGTTCTAGACAAGCGTTTAAGACGCGCGTACATTCACCGCCATGACAACCAACCTGACGAGCCCTTCGACGGGCACCCGCGCCGGGCGCCGCGAATGGATTGCTCTGGGCGTCCTGATGCTTCCGCTGCTGCTGGTCTCCATGGACGTCTCGGTCCTGTACTTCGCCGTCCCGGCGATCAGCGCGGACCTGGAGCCGAGCGGCACCCAGCAGCTGTGGATCTTCGACATCTACGGCTTCGTCCTGGCCGGCCTGCTGATGACCATGGGTTCACTCGGCGACCGCATCGGCCACCGCCGCCTCCTGCTGACCGGCGCCACCGCCTTCGGCGGCGCCTCGCTCATGGCGGCGTACGCGCACAGCGCCGAGATCCTGATCGCGGCCCGCGCGGTCCTCGGCATCGGCGGCGCGACCCTGATGCCGGCGACCATGGCCATCCTGCGCACGATGTTCACCGATCCCGCGCAGCGCGCGAAGGCGATCGGCATGTGGTCCGGCGTGATGACGGCCGGGGTCGCCCTCGGTTCGGTGATGAGCGGGGTTCTGGTCGAGCACTTCTGGTGGGGCTCGGTCTTCCTGGTCAACCTGCCCGCGATGGCACTCCTGCTGCTCCTCGGCCCCCTACTGCTCCCCGAGTCGCGGAACCCCGCGCCCAGCCGCTTCGACTGGCCGAGCATCCCGCTGTCCATGGCGGCGGTGCTGCCCGTGGTCTACGGCCTGAAGGAGATCCCGTCCGAGGGCTGGAACGTCCTCTACGTCGTCTCGATCACCGTCGGCCTGCTGTTCGCGGCTCTCTTCGTCCACCGTCAGCGCACCGCCGCGACCCCGATGATCTCCCCGGACCTGTTCCGCGGACGCGGCTTCGCGCCCTCCGTGGTCCTCAACCTCGTCTGCATGTTCGGCGTGCTGGGCTCGTCCTACTTCACCACGCAGTACCTTCAGTCGGTGCTCGGCATGGGCGCGCTGGAGGCGGCCCTGTGGGCGCTGCTGCCCTCGGTGCCGATCGGGGCGGCGGGACCGCTCGCGACGCAACTGGTGCAGCGGGGCGTCAACCGTGCCTACGTCGTCACCGCGGGCTTCGCGATCTCCGCGGCCGGTTTCGCGCTGCTGTCCCTCGCCGGCACGGACTCGCTGTGGCTGGTGCTGACCGCGTGCGCGGTGATCGCCGTCGGAGGCGTCACGGTGATGTCCCAGATCATGGACCTCGCGATGGGCTCCGCCCCGGTGGAACGGGCGGGCTCCGCGTCCTCCCTGCTGGAGACCGGCGCCGAGTTCGGCGGCGCCCTCGGCATGGCCGTCCTCGGCTCGATCGGTACGGCGGTCTACCGCCACGAGATCCCGGCGTCGGCCCCGGACGCGGCACACGAGACGCTCGGCGGAGCGCTGGCGGTCGCCGATCGGGTCCCGGGCCTGGCCACCGCCGCGCGGGAGGCGTTCACCAACGGGATGCAGGGGGCGGCGATCGCGGGAGCGGTGCTGCTCGCGGGCGCCGCGGTGCTGGCGGCGGTGACGCTGCGGCGGGTCGAGGTGCCGAAGCGCGCCTGCGAAACGCCGGACGAGCCCGGTCACCTCGGCCAACCCGCACGCGAAACGCCGGACGGGCCGAGTCACCTCAGCCCGTCCGGCGTTTGAGGACGAGGCCCGTTCAGGGCCGATGCGGGGTCCGGGGGCGGCAGCCCCCGGTCACGGCAACCTAGGCCAGGTTCACCGCACGAGCCGACGTAGCCCCGATCTCCTCGGCAACCTCGGTCAACACCCCGGAGGGCACCGTGTCGTCGACGGTCAGGACGGCCAGCGCCTCACCACCGGCGACGGCACGCGAGACCTGCATGCCGGCGATGTTGATGCCCGCCTCGCCGAAGACCCGGCCGACCGTGCCGACGACACCCGGACGGTCCTCGTACTTCAGGACGACCATGTGGTCGGCGAGCGCGAGGTCCACGTCGTAGTCGCCGACCGCGACGATCTTCTGGAGGTGCTTGGGGCCGGCCAGCGTGCCGGAGACCGACACCTCCTCGCCGTTGCCGAGCGTGCCGCGCACGGTGACGACATTGCGGTGGTCGGGCGACTCCGAGCTGGTCGTCAGCCGCACCTCGACGCCGCGCTCCTGCGCGAACAGCGGGGCGTTGACGTACGACACCGTCTCGTCGACGACGTCCTCGAAGACACCCTTGAGGGCGCTGAGCTCCAGCACCTTCACATCGTGCTGGGTGATCTCGCCGTACACCTCGACGTCGAGGCGGACCGCGACCTCACCGGCGAGCGCCGTGAAGATACGGCCGAGGCGCTCGGCGAGCGGCAGACCCGGCTTGACGTCCTCGGCGATGACACCGCCCTGGACGTTCACCGCGTCCGGCACGAGCTCACCGGCGAGGGCGAGGCGCACCGAGCGGGCGACGGCGATACCAGCCTTCTCCTGCGCCTCGTCGGTGGAGGCACCGAGGTGCGGGGTGGCGACGACCTGGTCGAACTCGAACAGCGGGGAGTCCGTGCAGGGCTCCTTCGCGTACACGTCGAGGCCGGCACCGGCGACCCGGCCCTCCTTGAGGGCGGAGTACAGCGCCTCCTCGTCGACGATCCCGCCGCGCGCGGCGTTGACGATGCGCACGCTCGGCTTGACCTTGCGCAGCGCCTCGTCGCCGATGAGGCCGACGGTCTCGGGCGTCTTGGGCAGGTGGACGGTGATGAAGTCGGAGACCTCGAGCAGCTCGTCCAGCGACAGCACCTTGACGCCCATCTGGGCGGCGCGAGCGGGCTGGATGTAGGGGTCGTAGGCGACGACCTTCATCCCGAAGCCGGACATGCGCTGGGCGACCAGCGCGCCGATCCGGCCCAGACCCACGACACCGAGGGTCTTCTCGGCGAGCTCCACACCCGTGTACTTGCTGCGCTTCCACTCGCCGTTCTTCAGCGCGGCGTTGGCCTGCGGGATGTGGCGGGCGGTGGCGACCAGGAGACCGCAGGCCAGCTCGGCGGCGGTCACGATGTTCGATGTGGGGGCGTTGACGACCATCACGCCGGCCTTGGTGGCGGCGGAGACGTCGACGTTGTCCAGGCCGACACCGGCGCGGGCGACGACCTTCAGTTTGTTCGCGGCGGCGATGGCCTCGGCGTCGACCTTGGTGGCGGAGCGGATCAGGATCGCGTCCACTTCGGCGATGGCCGGGAGCAGTTCGGCTCGGTCTGCTCCGTTGCAGTGGCGGATCTCGAAGTCGGGGCCAAGCGCGTCGACGGTGGCGGGCGACAGCTCTTCAGCGATGAGTACGACGGGTTTCGAGCTCACGTGAGTCCTCACATGTCCATTGCGGACGGCCGTCCCGACGGCCGCATGCGGTGGAGGGGGCTTGCCGCGTGGAAGACGCACGACGCTGTGGGCCTGACGCGTATGTAGTACGGCAGTGTAGTGCCGTGGCGGAGGGCGTCTTACGCCTCTGCGGAAGGATCACCCGGACGAGAAACGCCATTTTGCAGGGGGTCTCTGGGTTGGGTCCGGGGCAAAGCCCCGTGGCGGTACCCCCAGCCGAGGGTACCGCCACGGAAGGCGTCGCTCACGCCTCTTCGTCGACCCAGCTCATCAGCTTGCGCAGCTGCTTGCCGGTGGTCTCCAGCAGGTGCTCGGAGTCCTGCTTCTTGTACTCGTTGTACTTCTTCAGACCGCCGTGGTACTCGTCCATCCACTGCCTCGCGAAGGTGCCGTCCTGGATCTCGGCGAGGACCTTCTTCATCTCGGCCTTGGTGGCGTCCGTGATGATCCGCGGGCCGGTGACGTAGTCGCCCCACTCGGCGGTCTCGGAGATCGACCAGCGCATCTTCTCCAGGCCGCCCTCGTACATGAGGTCCACGATCAGCTTCAGCTCGTGCAGGCACTCGAAGTACGCGATCTCCGGCTGGTAGCCGGCCTCGGTCAGCGTCTCGAAACCGGCCTTCACCAGCGCGGCCGTACCACCGCAGAGGACCGCCTGCTCACCGAACAGGTCGGTCTCGGTCTCCTCGGTGAAGGTCGTCTTGATGACGCCGGCGCGGGTGCCGCCGATGCCCTTGGCGTACGACAGGGCCAGCGCGAAGGCGTTGCCGGAGGCGTCCTGCTCGACGGCCGCGATACACGGAACGCCGCGGCCCTCCTCGTACTGGCGGCGGACCAGGTGGCCCGGGCCCTTGGGGGCGACCATGCAGACGTCGACGCCGGCCGGGGGCTTGATGAAGCCGTAGCGGATGTTCAGGCCGTGGCCGAAGAACAGCGCGTCGCCGTCCTTCAGGTTCGGGGCGATGTGCTCCTCGTAGACCTGGGCCTGGATCGGGTCCGGGACAAGGATCATGATGACGTCGGCCTCGGCGGCGGCCTCCGACGGGCTCACCACGCGCAGGCCCTGCTCCTCGGCCTTCGCCTTGGACTTGGAGCCCTCGTGCAGACCGACACGGACGTCGACACCCGAGTCACGGAGCGACAGCGCGTGGGCGTGGCCCTGGCTGCCGTAACCGATGACCGCGACCTTGCGGCCCTGGATGATGGACAGGTCGGCGTCGGCGTCGTAGAACAGCTCGGCCACTTTGGGTTCTCTCCTTGTGTGCAGGTGTTGCGTCCCACCGTATGACGGTGAGGGGAAGGGAAGTTTCGGGGTCTCGCTATACGGGCGGAATCCGGACGGCCGGTGTCACCCGACCGTCCGAACGCGTCCTTACGCCGACCGGTCGAGCGCGCGCAGCGAGCGGTCCGTGATCGAGCGGGCGCCGCGGCCGATCGCGATGGTGCCGGACTGGACGAGCTCCTTGATGCCGAACGGCTCCAGCATCTTCAGCATGGCCTCCAGCTTGTCGCTGGAGCCGGTGGCCTCGATGGTGACGGCCTCCGGGGAGACGTCGACGGTCTTGGCGCGGAAGAGCTGGACGATCTCGATGATCTGGGAGCGGGTCTCGTTGTCGGCGCGGACCTTCACCAGGACGAGTTCACGCTGAACGGCCGAGCCGGGCTCCAGCTCGACGATCTTCAGCACGTTGACGAGCTTGTTGAGCTGCTTGGTCACCTGCTCCAGCGGGAGGTCGGCGACGCTCACCACGATGGTGATGCGGGAGATGTCGGGGTGCTCGGTGACACCGACCGCGAGCGAGTCGATGTTGAAGCCGCGGCGGGAGAACAGTGCGGCGATCCGGGCGAGGATGCCCGGCGTGTTCTCCACCAGGACGGAGAGCGTGTGCTTGGACATGATCTTTTACGTCTCTCTCGCTCAGTCGTCTTCGTTGTCGCCGAAGTCGGGGCGGACGTCCCGGGCGGCCATGATCTCGTCGTTGGAGGTGCCGGCGGCGACCATCGGCCACACCATGGCGTCCTCGTGGACGATGAAGTCGATGACGACGGGGCGGTCGTTGATGGAGTTCGCCTCTTCGATGACCTTGTCGAGGTCCTCCGGCCGCTCGCAGCGGATCGCGTAGCAGCCCATGGCCTCCGACAGCTTCACGAAGTCGGGGACGCGGGTGCCGGCGCTCGGCTGCTTGCCGTCCGCCTCCGGGCCGCTGTGCAGCACGGTGTTGGAGTAGCGCTGGTTGTAGAAGAGGGTCTGCCACTGACGGACCATCCCGAGGGCGCCGTTGTTGATGATGGCGACCTTGATCGGGATGTTGTTCAGGGCGCAGGTGGTGAGCTCCTGGTTGGTCATCTGGAAGCAGCCGTCGCCGTCGATCGCCCAGACGGCCTTGTCCGGGGCTCCGGCCTTGGCGCCCATCGCGGCCGGGACCGCGTAGCCCATGGTTCCGGCGCCGCCGGAGTTCAGCCAGGTGGCGGGCCTGTCGTACTGGATGAAGTGCGCGGCCCACATCTGGTGCTGGCCGACGCCCGCCGCGAAGACCGTGCCCTCCGGGGCGAGTTGGCCGATGCGCTCGATGACCTGCTGCGGGGACAGCGAGCCGTCCTCGGGCTGGTCGTAGCCGAGCGGGTAGGTCTCGCGCCAGCGGGAGAGGTCCTTCCACCAGGCGCTGTAGTCGCCCTGGTGGCCCTCGGCGTGCTCCTTCTGGACCGCCTGGACCAGGTCGGCGATGACTTCGCGGGCGTCCCCGACGATCGGCACGTCGGCGGCGCGGTTCTTGCCGATCTCGGCCGGGTCGATGTCGGCGTGGACGATCTTGGCGTAAGGGGCGAAGCTGTCCAGCTTGCCGGTGACGCGGTCGTCGAAGCGGGCTCCGAGGGCGACGATCAGGTCGGCCTTCTGTAGCGCGGTGACGGCGGTGACCGCACCGTGCATGCCCGGCATTCCCACGTGCAGCGGGTGGCCGTCGGGGAATGCGCCGAGCGCCATCAGGGTGGTGGTGACGGGCGCTCCGGTGAGTTCGGCGAGGACCTTCAGCTCGGCGGTGGCACCGGCCTTGATCACACCGCCGCCGACGTACAGGACCGGCCGCTTCGCGGCGGTGATCAGCTTGGCGGCCTCGCGGATCTGCTTGGCGTGCGGCTTGGTGACGGGCCGGTAGCCGGGCAGGTCCATGGCGGGCGGCCAGGAGAAGGTGGTCTTCGCCTGGAGGATGTCCTTGGGGATGTCGACCAGAACCGGTCCCGGACGGCCGGTGGAGGCGATGTGGAACGCCTGCGCGATCGCCCGGGGGATGTCCTCCGCCTTCGTGACCAGGAAGCTGTGCTTCGTGATCGGCATCGTGATGCCGACGATGTCCGCCTCCTGGAAGGCGTCCGTACCGATCGCCTTGGACACGACCTGCCCGGTGATCGCGACCAGCGGCACCGAGTCCATGTGCGCGTCCGCGATCGGCGTGACCAGGTTGGTGGCGCCCGGCCCGGACGTGGCCATGCACACCCCGACCTTGCCGGTGGCCTGCGCGTAACCGGTGGCCGCGTGGCCGGCGCCCTGCTCGTGACGGACCAGCACGTGGCGCACCCGCGTGGAGTCCATCAGCGGGTCGTACGCCGGCAGGATGGTGCCCCCGGGAATGCCGAATACCGTGTCGGCGCCGACCTCCTCGAGCGAACGGATGAGGGACTGCGCACCCGTGACGTGCTCGGGGGCGGACTGGTGTCCTCCGGATCGGGGCCGCGGCTGCGGATTATGGGCCCCGGTGGCCTGCTCGGTCATCGGCATTCTCTTCTCGATGCTGAGGGTTTTTGCGAGGTTTGAGCGGAGTTTCGATGCTGCACGACTGGTGCCTGTGCAACAAAAAACCCCTCGTGCCAAAAGGCAAGCGAGGGGAGCGCGCCGGGTGGGGTCGCTGGGAGTTCCGGGCCTGTCCGGACGTCACCAGCTTCAGCCGACGCGCTTTCCAAGTACGAGAATTCGGGTGCGCATGGCACTGACCCTCTCCCCGGCGCACACCCACTGTCAAGTAGGTGGGACGGGAGTCTCATTATGTGAACGCAGGGCACTTCCGCCTCCCGGAACGGCGGGCACACCACTGGTGTACACCCCGGAACCGCTCCTTTCCATGGTCGCTCACCTCCCGGGCACCACTGTCGGCGTCGAGGCCGCGAACGCGGGCTCCTCCGCCCCGTGCGGCACCGGATAGCGGCCGGCACCGATCGCCCGGCGCAGCCGGTACTCGTCCAGGGGCCCGGAGAACGCCATGCCCTGCCCGTGCGTGCACCCCATCGCGCGCAGGGCGACGACCTGTTCCGGCAGGTCCACGCCGTCGGCCACGGACTGTAGCCCGAGGTCGCCGGCGATCCGCAGCAGCCCGCCGGTGATCTTGTGCAGCCGCGCGGACTCGACGACCCCCTCGACCAGACCACGGTCGAGTTTGAGTACGTCGACGGGGAGCCTCCGCAGGGCCGTGATCGCCGCGTATCCGCTGCCGAAGCCGTCCAGGGCGATCCGGACGCCGAGTCGGCGCAGACCGCTCAGCCGGCGCTCCAGCTCGTCCAGTGAGACACGGGGGTCGAGGTCGGACAGCTCGATGATCAGCGACCCGGGCGGCAGCCCGTGCCGGGTGAGCAGCGTCTCGATCGAGCCGAGCGGCATCGACCGGTCGAGCAGCCGGCGCGCGCTCATCCGTACGGCCACGGGTACGGCGAGCCCGGTCGCGGTGCGCTCGGCGGCCTGCTCCACGGCCTCCTGAAGCATCCAGCGGCCCAGCTCGGCGGTCTTGTCGCTGTCCTCGGCCACCCGTAGGAACTCGGCGGGCGTGAACAGGACCCCTTGCGAGGACCGCCAGCGCGCCTGGGTGACGACCGACGTGATCCGGCCGTTCTCCAGGCACACCACCGGCTGGTGCAGCAGCGCGAACTCACCGTCGTGCAGCGCGGCACGCAGGCGCGTGGCCAGCTCCGCCTTGCGTACGACATCCTGCTGCATCTGCGGCTTGTACAGCTCGACGCGGCCCTTGCCGCCCGCCTTGGCTCGGTACATCGCCAGGTCGGCGTTGCGCAGCAGCTCCCCCGCGCCGAGGCCCGGCTCGGCGAAGGCGACGCCGATGGAGGCGTTGACACGGACATCGTTGCCGTCGATGAGGTACGGCTGGGACAGGGTCACTCTGAGGCGGTCGGCGAGCTCCAGGATGTGCCGCTCGCGTGCGGTGCGGTCGCGGGTGCCGTCGCCGGCGATCAGGGCCGCGAACTCGTCGCCGCCGAGCCGGGACGCGGTGTCCCCGCCCCGGACGGCGTCCTGGAGTCTGCGGGCGGCCTGGACCAGCAGCTCGTCCCCGGCCTGGTGCCCGATGGTGTCGTTGACGCCCTTGAAGCCGTCGAGGTCGATGAAGAGCACGGCCGTGTTGCGCAGGGCGACGCCCCGGTCGGAGGCGCGGCGGCCGGACAGGGCCTGCTGGACCCGCTTGGTGAACAGGGCGCGGTTGGGCAGGTCGGTGAGCGGGTCGTGCTCGGCGTTGTGCTGGAGCTGCGCCTGGAGGCGCACTCTTTCGGTCACGTCCCGGCTGTTGAAGATGAGGCCGCCGTGGTGCCGGTTGACGGTCGATTCGACGTTGAGCCAGCCGTCGTCGCCGGAGCGGAAGCGGCATTCGATGCGCGTAGTGGGTTCCTCAAGTGGGCTGGCGGCGAGGAAGCGGCGCACCTCGTGCACCACGCAGCCCAGGTCCTCCGGGTGGATGAGATTGGCCAGTTCCGTGCCCACCAGTTCCTCGGCGGAGCGGCCGTAGACCCCGGCGGCGGCCGGGGAGACGTACCGGAGGATGCCGCTGGGTGCGGCGATCATGATGACGTCGCTGGAGCCCTGCACCAGGGAGCGGAAGTGGTTCTCCTTCTGCGCCAGTTCCTGGGTGAGGGTGATGTTGTCGAGCAGCATGATGCCCTGGCGCATCACGAGGGCGAGCACGACCGTGCCGCCGGTGATGAGCACCACGCGGTCGACGCTGCGGCCGTTGAGGACGTTGTAGAGGATCCCCAGGGTGCAGACGGCGGCGGCGAGGTACGGCGTGAGCGCGGCCAGGGAGCCGGCGATCGGCCTGGTGACCGGGTACCGGGTGTGATCACCCCCCTGAGCGGGCGGCGTGTGGTGGTGGCTTGCGCCGCGCTGTCCGGGCACGTGCTCGTGCACCACACGCGTGTGCCCGGCCCCGTCGTGCCGTTCGCCGTCCGCGTTTCTCGGCGCGGCCCACGGGGCGTACGCCAGGAGCAGCGAGCCGGCGAACCAGCCCGCGTCGAGCAACTGGCCGGAGCGGTAGCTGTTGTGCAGCAGCGGCGAGGTGAACAGGGCGTCGCACATCACGGTCAGGGCGAGTGCGCCGATCGCGGTGTTGACCGCGGTGCGGTTCGCCGAGGAGCGACGGAAGTGCAGCGCGAGCACCATGCTGACCAGGGCGATGTCGAGCAGTGGGTAGGCGAGTGAGAGCGCGGTGTGCGCCACGCTCTCGCCGCCGCTGGAGTCGATCTTGGCCGCCTGGGCGAGGGCCAGGCTCCAGGCCAGCGTCAGCAGCGAGCCGCCGATGAGCCAGGCGTCCAGGCCGAGGCAGACCCAGCCTGCCTTCGTCACCGGACGCTTGGCGAGCACCAGGAGTCCCACGATGGCGGGCGGCGCAAAGCACAGGAAGAACCCGTCGGCGTAGGACGGGCTGGGCACGGGCCTGTGGAGAACGACCTCGTACCACCCCCAGACCAGGTTTCCCAGAGCCGCCATCGCGGAGGAGAGGGCGAACAGCAGCCAGGCGGGTCGAAAGCGGATACGGCGGCTACGGGCGTAGTGGAAGCAGGAGACGGCGGCGACGCCGGCCGCGGCCGCCAGCCCGAAGTCGCCCATGATCAGCGCGACTTGGTCCGAACCCCAGCCGAGCGCGGAACCGAGGGCGTATCCCGCGCACACCACGGCCAGAACGAGTTGCGGGACGAATCCCGTGCCGCCCCCGAACGAGGGGCGGGGCAGTGTCGCCGCCGACGAAGGCTGTACCCGCAGCCCTGCGTCGAGCGTGCTCGTGGAGGGCGTCGGCGAGCTCACCGGGTCCTCCCGGTCCGCACCGCTCGCGGGTCCCGAGGGTCCCGGTGCGCTGGGCGCGCATGCCGCCCGCGGGCACTGTGTCCGCGGTGGTGGTGAGTGTGACGGCAGCTGGGAGTGCCGTGGCGGCCGCGCCTGCGCGCGGCCGTTCGCCAGGGTCGCCGTCGACGGCCCCGCCGCGTCGGATCGCTCGTCCATAGGCCGTGCATCGCCCGTCGCCCCCCTCACAAATCTGAAATGTCCATCCCCGGCGCCGAACAGTGCGCGGCGCAGCCCCTGTCGGGACGATACACCAGTCTCGTCACTCAGGGACATAGCACCTCTACGCTCCGTGACGACCAGCGCATATGCGAGTACGGACCGCTTCCGGGGGGTTGCGGACGGTACTCGAAGCGGATTTCCGGTCTGTTGCTCGCGGCGTGCGCGAGGCGCGCTCGACGCTCAGTCGATGAACGTCACGCGCGTGTCGCGCCCGTCGTAAGGATCACGTTGCGCAGGGGCTCGCGGTTCACGAACCGCGTCAACTGGTCCACCAGCAGCCGCTTGGCGCGGGGCAGGAACGCGGAGGTCGGCCCGCCCACGTGCGGGCTGATCAGCACGCCCGGCGCACGCCACAGGGCGTGGTCGCGGGGCAGTGGTTCGGGGTCGGTGACGTCCAGGGCGGCGGTGAGGCGCCCGGCCTCCAGCTCGGCCAGCAGCGCCTTGGTGTCCACGACGGGTCCGCGGGCGACGTTGACCAGCAGCGCGCCGTCCTTCATGCGGGCGAGGAAGTCGGCGTCGACCAGGTGGCGGGTGGTCTCCGTCAGGGGCGTGGAGACGATCACGACGTCCGCTTCCGGGAGGAGGGCGGGCAGTTCGGTGAGCGGATGCACTTCGCCGCGCGCCGTGGTGCGCTCAGAGCGCGCGACGCGTGCCACCCGCGCGAGTTCAAAGGGTGCGAGCCGGTCCTCGATGGCGGCGCCGATCGAGCCGTATCCCACGATGAGGACGTTCTTGTCCGCCAGCGCCGGCCGGAATCCGCCTAGCCACTCCCCCTTGTCCTGGGCTCGCACGAAATCGGGGATACCGCGCAGCGAGGCGAGGATCAGCGTGAGCGTGAGCTCACCGGTGCTCGCCTCGTGCACCCCGCGCGCGTTGCACAGCCGCACGCCGGGCCGAAGGTGCTTCAGGCCCGGCTCGACGTGGTCGATGCCGGCGGAGAGCGTCTGGACCACCTCCACCCGGGTCATCTCCGGCAGGGGACGCTGCCCGAGCGCGGGCGGCTTCATGTACGGGACGACGTAGAAGGCGCAGGCGGCCGGGTCCGCGGGAAAGTCCTCGGCACCGTTCCAGAAGCGGTATGCGGGGCCCTCGGGGAGGCCTTCGATCTCGTCCGGCGGGATGGGGAGCCACACGTCAGCAGTCATGGTCAGGAGGCTAGGGCCTCCCCCGGCGGACCAGGTCGGCTTCGAGCAACGGTTCCTTGTCGGCGCAGGTGAGCAGGGTCTGCGCGTGCGGCAACGCGGCAGATGGGCGTGCCAGACCCCGCGACGCCGACATGCTCCGCCGGGGAGCCCTCGGTCAGGCGAACAGGTGTGCAGAGGTTAGGTTGGGGTGCCGGAAGAGGGAGGGTTACGGCCAGGTGGAGCGCAGGACGATCGGCGCGGCGGCACTCGCGGTGGGAGCCGTCGGGCTCGGGTGCATGCCGATGAGCTGGGCGTACAGCTCGTCGCGGCAGCGGGGCGAGGAGTCGGTCAGGGCGGTGCACCGGGCGCTCGACCTGGGCTCGACGCTGCTGGACACGGCCGACATGTACGGCCCGTTCACCAACGAGCTGCTGGTGGGGCGGGTGTTGAAGGAGCGCCGCCAGGACGCGTTCGTGTCGACCAAGGTCGGCCTGCTGGTGGGCGAGCAGCACATCGTGGCCAACGGCCGCCCCGGCTATGTGAAGCGGGCCTGCGACGCCTCTCTGCGCCGCCTCCAGACGGACGTGATCGACCTCTACCAACTGCACCGCGCGGACCCCGAGGTTCCCGTCGAGGAGACGTGGGGCGCGATGGCGGAGCTCGTCCAGGCCGGAAAAGTACGGGCGTTGGGGTTCTGCGCCGTGGGCGCTCGAGGCGGCCGCCGCTCCGGGACCCGTCTGTACGACGCGACGATCCGCCAACTGCACCGCGTGCAGCAGGTCTTCCCGGTGAGCGCCGTACAGGCCGAGTTGTCGGTGTGGTCGCCCGACGCCCTGGAGGCCCTCCTGCCGTGGTGCGAGGCACGCGGCGTGGGCTTCCTCGCGGCGATGCCGCTGGGCAACGGCTTCCTGACCGGCACACTCACTCCCGGCCAGGGCTTCGAACCGGACGACGTCCGCGCCCGGCACCCCCGCTTCACCGCGGAGATGATGGCAGCCAACCAGCCCATAGTCGCCGGCCTGCGCCGCATCGCGGCCCGCCACGGCACCGAGACCACCCCGGCCCAGATCGCGCTGGCCTGGGTGCTGTCCCAGGGTCGGCACGTGATCGCGCTCCCCGGCACCAAACAGGAACGTTGGATCACCGAGAACGCGACAGCCGCAAGCCTCCGGCTGACGACAGAGGACCTGGCCGAGGTGGCGGAGCTGCCGGGGGCGCTGGGGTCCTGGGACTGACGTCGCGCGGTCGCCGGGCGGGGTGATTCACGATTCGTGGATCGGGAACCTGTGAGGCTCGAGCGGTGTAAGAAAAGTAGAAACTGCCGCGTCGAAGGGACCGTGATCGTGCCACGTCGAGTTGTGACGGCCGTAATGGCCGCGGCCGTACTTGTGCTGACGGCCGGTTGTTCCTCCGACGACGGGGGATCGCCGGGTGGCGGCGGGGCCGCGGCGTCGAGCAGTGACAAGGGGGCGTCGCCCACTGGGCGGGCCGCCGAGGAGACGCCGCCGGCGCAGGGGTCCGTGAAGGTGGTGCGTACGGTCGCCGAGGGACTGGCCACCCCTTGGGGCTTGGCCCCGCTCCCCGGCGGCGATCTGCTCGTGTCCTCCCGCGACGACGCCACGATCACCCGGATCGACGGGGAGACCGGCAAGAAGACCGAGCTGGGCGAGGTGCCGGGGGTGTCGCCGGCGGGTGAGGGCGGCCTCATGGGCCTGGCGCTGTCGCCGGACTACGCCTCGGACCGCATGGTCTACGCGTACTTCACCTCGGCCTCGGACAACCGCATCGTCCGCATGCTGTACGACGAGCAGAAGCCGAGCGGCGAGCAGCTGGGCGCACCCGACACCATCCTCAAGGGCATCCCCAAGGGCTTCATCCACAACGGCGGCCGGATCGCGTTCGGCCCGGACAAGATGCTGTACGCGGGCACGGGCGAAAGCGGTGACACGGGCCTGTCCCAGGACAAGGAGTCCCTGGGCGGCAAGATCCTCCGCCTGACGCCGGAGGGCGAACCGGCTCCGGGCAACGCCTTCACCGACTCCCCCGTGTACTCGTACGGCCACCGCAATGTCCAGGGCCTGACCTGGGACTCCGAACAGCGCCTGTTCGCCGCGGAGTTCGGCCAGGACACCTGGGACGAGCTGAACGCGATCAAGCCGGGCGACAACTACGGCTGGCCCGAGGTGGAGGGCAGGTCCGACGACGCCAAGTACCACAACCCGCTGGCCCAGTGGGGCACGGACGACGCCTCCCCCAGCGGCATCGCCCATGCCGAGGGGTGTGTCTGGATGGCGGGCCTGAAGGGCCAGCGTCTGTGGCGGGTCCCTCTGAACGGCACAGAGGCGTCGGCGGACCCGCAGGCCTTCCTGGAGGGCGAGTACGGCCGGCTGCGGACGGTCGTCGCGGCCGGCGGCGACAAGCTGTGGGTGACGACGAGCAACACCGACGGGCGGGGCGACCCGAAGGGCGGGGACGACCGGATTCTGGAGGTGCAGGTGAGCTGAGCGACCTCACCCCGTTCCGTCGGCCTTCCTCTCCCCCTCCCCCTCGCCCTCGCCCTCGCCCTCGCCCTCGCCCTCGGTGGCGTCCTCCCCGGCCGACGGGTCCGGCATCCGTACGACGACCTTCCCGGAGGCGAGGTCTATCGGCCCGCGCACGGGGTCGCTGTCCCCGACGTCCTCACGGGTCAGTTCCAGACGGTTCTGTTCGTCGCGGGTGTGCTTGCGGCCGGGCGCGAAGAGTTCCTCGAACGCGTTGAACACGGAACCTCCCAGGGCCGATGTCCCTTACAGCGTAAACCTCGGACCTACGCCCCCGAGCTGAGAGATTCGGACACGAACAGCCCCATCCGATGCACCAGCGCAGCGGCCTCGCCCCTCCCGGAGACGCCGAGCTTGCCCAGGATGTTCGACACATGGACGCTGGCCGTCTTCGGGGAGATGAAGAGTTCCTCGGCGATCTGGCGGTTGGTGCGGCCGGCGGAGACCAGACGGAGGACGTCGCGTTCGCGGGTGGTGAGGCCGAGGGAGTCGGCGGGGCCGGTCGGGGGCGGTGGCGGGGCTGCCGTGAGGGTGAGACGGGCTCGCTGGGCCAGGCGGGTCGTGGCGTCGACGAGCGGGCGGGCACCCAGATGGGTGGCGGCGGCCCGGGTCAGACGGAGCAGTTCCGTGGCGCGGGCCCGTTCGTCGTCCCCGCCGATCGCGAGCAGCGCCTCGGCCAGACGATGGCGGACCTGGGCGAGGTCGTAGGGGCGCTCCAGGGCTTCGAAGGCGGTGACCACGTCCGACCAGGTGTCGGGCGCGAGGGCCCGGTTCGCGGCCCGGTCGAGTTCGGCTCGGGTCCACTTCTCGTACGCCAGCCACAGGGGCGCGCCCGTGGTGAGCTTGCGGACGGCCTCGAAGAGCCGGTCCAGGAAGGCGGTACGGCCCTCCTGTGCGGCGGGCAGCGCGTAGGCGCGGGCGTCGGACTCGGCGATGGCGGCGGCCAGCAGCAGGGGCCAGGCGTAGCGCTGAGTGCCGGGCGGGAAGCCGGCGCTCAGGGCCCGGTCGGTCTCCGTGCGGGCATCGAGGAGGCGGCCCTCGGCGGCGGATACACCGAGGGCGACGTAGGACATCGGCAGGTTGTTCTGCGGCATGGGGTCGTGCGTGCCGTAGAAGGCGCGCGCGGCGGCCAGATGACGGCCGGCCTCGGCGATGTCGCCGCGGGCGAGCGCGAGGCGTGCCAGGCTGTTCGAGCCGCCGCCGCGCGGCTTCGCCGCCTGCCCCGTGCGCTGGGCGTTCACCGCGGCGTCGGCAGCCTCCTCCCAGCGGCCCAGGGAGATCAATGACTCGGCGAGGTTCGCCCAGATCCAGGCCTCGGAGTCGCGCAGGCCCCACTGCTGCGTGAGCCGCAGGCCCTCGCGCAGGATGCCTACGGCGTCCTCGGAGCGGCCGACGCCTTCGAGGACGGACGGCAGGTTCACATGGCTGCGGCCCACCACGGCGGTGAGGCCACGGACCAGTACCTCGTCCCTGACCTCGTGCATCTGGGCCAGTCCGGTCTCGATGTCCCCGGCTTCGACCATGAGGCCGCCCAGGGTGAGGCGCGCGTTCAGTTCGATGTCCTCGGCGCCGACCATGCGCGCGTACTCGACGGCCCGTTCGGCGGCCGACATGGCGTCGGGGCCGGGGTCGCGGAGCATCGACCAGTTGGCCGCGGTGGCCAGCACCTCGGCGTGCACCTCGGACGGCGGCAGGCCGCGCACCAGTTCCTGTGCGGTGCCCAGCTCCTTCCAGCCGTCACCGCGGGCCTGCGCCTGGACCAGCCGGGAGCGCTGGACCCAGAACCAGGCGGCGCGCAGGGGATCGCCCTCGTCCTCCAGCAGGTGCAGGGCCCGCTTGGTGATCTTCAGGGCGCGTTCGCGCTCTCCGCAGAGCCGTCCGGCGACGGCGGCCTCGGCCATGAGGTCGAGGTAGCGCAGGGGTGTGGTGGCGGGGTCGCAGCCGCAGGGCGGATAGGCCTCGGCGTAGTCGACGGGACGCAGGGTGGCGCGGATGTCCTCGGGGGCGGAGTCCCACAGCTCCATCGCCCGTTCCAGGAGCCGTAGCTGCTCGGAGTGGGCGTGCCTGCGGCGGGCGGTGACGGAGGCGTCCAGGACGGCGGGCAGGGCCTTGGCCGGGTCGTGGGCGTGGTACCAGTAGCTGGCCAGCCGCATGGCGCGTTCGTCGGCCGGGACGAGCGTCGGGTCGGCCTCCAGCGCTTCGGCGTAGCGGCGGTTGAGGCGGGAGCGTTCGCCGGGCAGCAGGTCGTCGCCGACGGCCTCGCGGACCAGGGAGTGGCGGAAGCGGTAGCCGTCGCCGCCGGGTGCGGCGGTGAGGATGTTGGCGTTGACCGCGGCCCGCAGCGCCTCGATGAGATCGTCCTCGGTGAGCCGGGCGACGGCCTCGATCAGCCGGTACTCGACGGTGGAGCCGCCCTCGGCGACGATCCGGGCGACCCTCTGGGCGGCCTCGGGCAGCCGCTCCACCCGTACGAGGAGCAGGTCGCGCAGGGTGTCGGTGAGGCCGGTGCAGCAGCCCTCGTGGGCGGCGACGGCGAGTTCCTCGACGAAGAAGGCGTTGCCGTCGGAGCGTTCGAAGATCTCGTCGACCTGGCCGGGGTCGGGTTCGGTGGCGAGGATGCCGGCGATCTGGCGGCCGACCTCGGCGCGGTTGAAGCGGCCGAGTTCGATACGGCGGACCGTGCGCAGACGGTCGAGTTCGGCGAGGAGCGGGCGCAGGGGGTGCCGGCGGTGGATGTCGTCGGAGCGGTAGGTGGCGAGGACGACGAGGCGGCCGGTGCGCAGGGTGCGGAGGAGATAGGCGAGGAGGTGGCGGGTGGAGGCGTCGGCCCAGTGCAGGTCCTCCAGGGCGACGACGACCGCGCGACCGGCGCCGGCGCGCTCCAGGAGGCGGGCGGTGAGCTCGAAGAGGCGGGCCATGCCCTCCTCGTCGGAACGGTTCGCCTCCCGGACCGGTGCCGTGTCCGCCAACTCGGGCAGCAGCCGGGCCAGTTCCTCCTCCTGGCCCGCCGCGGCCGCGGCCAGCTCGTCGGGCAACTCGCGGCGCAGGGCGCGCAGTGCGGTGGAGAACGGGGCGAACGGCAGCCCGTCGGCGCCGATCTCGACGCAGCCGCCGACCACGACGACGGCGCCCTCGCGGGCCGCGGCGGCCGCGAACTCCTCGACGAGGCGCGTCTTGCCGACGCCGGCCTCGCCGCCGATGACCAGCGCCTGCGGGTTGCCTGCGGCGGCCTGGGCGAGGGCGTCGTGCAGCGTCTCCAACTCGGTTGCGCGACCGACGAACACGGGGCTTACGGACCTGCTCTCCACAGGGGCGAGCATCGCACGTGGCGCTGACAGTCCGGCACCGGTTTTCCGGGGGCTGCCGCCCCCGGACCCCGGCTTCGGCCCCGAGAGGGTCTCGTCCTCAAGCGCCGGACGGGCTGAAAGAGACCGCCCGGCATCGGCCATCACGCGGTGCGTGGCTGCCGGTGCCTGCGGAAGCGGGACGTATGTTCCTCCGTCGCCGCACCCTCAGTGGAGCGTTCCGCGGCCTCGCGGCGGGCGGCGCGGCGCAGGCGCACCGCCTCGCGGGCCTGGCGGTCGTGCTCGGCCTGGCGGATCAGTTCGGCGGAGCGGAGGTGGTGGAGTTCGTAGCCGTGCATGGCAGGTCCCTCGTCTTCCCTGGTGAGAGGCGGGTATTGGCGTCGTTACGCCCATGCCTCAACCTTCGTCCGCCAGGGGGGTCCGCCACATCGGGAGAGTTCCGCATCTTCGGGCCGCCGACGGGGCCTTAGACGCGCGTGAGGGGCCTCAGGGCGCCGTCCGAAGTGCTTACGGCGGCCCTGAGGCCCCTCAGGGACCTGAGGTGACTCAGCCCACTGATGGCACGCCGAGCAGGATGTCGGTGTACTTGAGCACAGCCAGCAGCAGGCCGATGACGCCCAGCGAGACGCCGCCCCAGGCGACCGACTTGATCCATACGGGCTGCGGCTTGCCCGGCGCACCGAACGCGGGCCGGACGAGCACGAGGACGCCGACGATCAGCGCGGCCAGGGCGAACGCGCCCGCGCTCAGGGCGGTGACATGCCAGACATCCCCGTACCTGTCATCCAGCAGCTTGGCGACGTCCGGGGAATTCGACGTCGCGGATTCCAGCTGGGCCACGACGGACTGCCGCTCAGCGGCCACCGTACCGAGCCAGCTGCCGTTCAGGGAGACGAGGCCGAGCGCCGCGGAGACGACCGCGGCCGCGCCCTGGCCGACGCCGGAGGGCGCCGCTTCCGTCGCCTCGGCGGCCACCTCCTCGTGCTCGTCCCCGTCGACGGCCTCGGTCTCGGTCTCGGTCTCGGCCTCGGTCGCCTTGGTGACGTCCACGGTCTCGTCGTCGGTCTTGGTCTCGGTCGCGGTCTCGTCCACTGTCTTCGTTCCCATGTCTCGCACCGTACGGACGCTCTCTGAGAAGTGTCTTAATGATCCTTCTGCTCGGCACGCGCGCGTGCTTCGCGCCACTGAGGGGCGAGGATCGACCACACCTCCAGGTCGTGCCGCACCCCACCATAGGGGTGGGCCTCGCGGCGTACGCCGTCGCGGGTCATGCCGAGCCGCCGGGCGACGTTCAGGCTGGGCGTGTTGCCGGACGCCGCGACCCATTCGACGCGGTGGATGCCGCGCTTCTCGACCGCCCAGTCGATCAGTACCCGCATCGCCCGGGTGATGAGCCCGCGTCCGGTCGCGGCGGGCTCCAGCCAGCACCCGACCTCGCAGTTGCCGGTGGCCGCGTCGAAGTTCAGGGTGAGGACGCCGCCGACGAGTTTTCCGTCCAGCCAGATGCCGTGGTACGACGCCGTGTCCGCGGCGCGCAGGTCGGCGTACCGCTGGAGGGTCTCGCGTGCCGACGCCGGGTCGGTGGCGTTCGAGCCGAACGGGATGTACTGCCCGATGAACTCCCGGCCCCGCTCCAGGTGTGCCAGGAACTCCTCGGCGTGCCACGGCTCCAGGGGCCTGAGCTCGGCTCCGTCATCACCCAGCGGTATCGCGTACATCGCCCCGTTGCTCCTTCTCCAGTTCCGACACGACGTCGGTGAGCCTCTCATGGGCGGCGCGGGACTCGGGCGGTTCGATGCTGATGCGGGGCAGGCGCCGGTCGAGCCAGCGGGGCAGCCACCAGTTGGCGCCGCCGAGCAGGTGCATCAGGGCGGGGACGAGGAGGGTGCGCAGAACGAAGGCGTCGAGGGCGACCGCGGCGGCGAGGGCGATGCCGAACATGGCGATCACGCGGTCGCCGCTGAGGACGAAGGCGAGGAAGACCGAGATCATGATGACCGCGGCGGAGTTGATCACCCGGCCGGTCTCCGCGAGGCCGATCCGGACGGCCCGCCGGTTGTCGCCGGTCTCCAGCCACTCCTCGTACATCCGGCTGACCAGGAAGACCTGGTAGTCCATGGAGAGGCCGAAGAGGACGGACACCATGATGACCGGGAGGAACGGCTCGATCGGGCCCGCACGGCCCAGGCCCAGCAGCTCGCTGCCCCAGCCCCACTGGAAGATCGCGACGACGACACCGAAGGCGGCTGCGACGGCCGCCACGTTCATCGCGGCGGCCTTCAGCGGGATGCCGACGGACCGGAAGGCGAGCAGGAGCAGCAGACAGCCCAGGCCGATGACGACGCCGACGAACAGCGGCAGCTTGCCGACGATCACCTCGGCGAAGTCGTCGTAGCCGGCGGTCATGCCGCCGACCTGCACGTCGAGCGAGGTGCCGGTCTCGGCGCGCGGCAGGACCTCGTCGCGCAGCCGGTCGACGAGGTCGCTGGTCTGCCGTGACTGCGGGGAGGAGTCGGGTACGACGGTGAGATACGCGGTGTCGCCGCCGGTGTTGTACGTCACCGGGGTCACCGACGCGACGCCGTCGGTGGTGCGCAGGCGCGCGTCGAGGTTGTCGAGGGCGAGCTTGTCGTCGCCGCCGTCGATCTCGGTGACCAGGGTGAGCGGGCCGTTCACGCCGGGGCCGAAGCCGTCGGCGAGGAGGTCGTAGGCCTGGCGGGTGGTGGAGGACTCCGGGTTGTTGCCCTGGTCGGAGGTGCCCAGGCGCAGGCCGAGGGTGGGCAGGGCGAGGACGGTGATGACGGCCAGGGCGATCACGCCGAGCGTTCTGGGGTGGCGCTCCACGAACGCCGACCAGCGGGCGGCGAACCCGGTCGGCAGCTCGGGCTCGGGCCCGTGCTCCGTCAGCCGGCGTCGCTCGCGTCGGCTCAGGGCGCGCATCCCGATGAAGGACAGCAGGGCGGGCAGCAGGGTCACGGAGGCGGCGACCGTCAGGATCACGGTCAGGGACGCGGCTATCGCGACGCCGTTGAGGAAGCTCAGCTGAAGGATCAGCATCCCGAGCAGGGCGATGCACACGGTCGCGCCCGCGAAGACGACGGCCCGTCCGGTGGTCGCCACGGCGTTGGTGATCGACTCGGTGACGGGCAGGCCGCGTTTCAGGCCGCGCCGGTGCCGGGTGACGATGAACAGCGCGTAGTCGATGCCGACGCCGAGCCCGATGAGCATGCCGAGCATGGGCGCGAAGTCGGCCACGGTCATGGCGTGCCCGAGCAGCGCTGTGCCGGCGTACGCGGTGCCCACGCTCACCAGCGCGGTGGCGATCGGCAGCAGGGAGGCGGCGAGCGATCCGAAGGCGAGGAAGAGTACGGCGGCGGCCACGGCCACGCCGACGACCTCGGCGATGTGCCCCTGCGGCGACTCGGTGAGCCCGACGGCGCTGCCGCCGAGCTCCACCTGGAGCCCGTCGGCCTCGGCGGACTTGGCCGCGCTCACGACGGCCTGTGCCTCGCCCTTGCCGAGGCTCTCGGCGCCGGCGTCGAAGGTGACGGTGGCGTACGCCGTGTGCCCGTCCTCGCTGATCTGGGCGGCGCCCTGCTTGTCGTACGGGCTGCCCACGGCGGCGACCCCGGGCAGCTCCGCGATGTCGCCGAGGGTGCGCGTCATGGTCTGTTCGACGTCGGCGGCGCGGACGGTGCCGGACGCGGTGTGCCAGACGACGGTGTCGCTGTCGCCGCCGAGTCCCGGGAAGCCGTCCCGCAACAGCTGGGTGGCGCGGCCCGATTCGGTACCGGGAACCTCGTAGTCGTTCGAGTACGCGGAGCCGGTCACGGCGGCGGCCGCGGTCACCCCGCCGAAGGCGAGGAGCCAGAGCAGTACGGCGACGAGGCGGCGTTGGACACACCAGCGTGCAAGGGCTGCCACGAACGTGCTCCCGGGGGCGTTATGTGGATCTTTGACCGGGAGACGCCGAAACGTCGTTCATGAAGTGAACAGCCCGCAAAGAACGCATGAGCGATGTGAAGCAAACTCTCGCAGGCGCCAGTGATCATTTGCCTCGTTCGTGGGTTTATTCACACAAGTGGGAGGCAGGTCACAGGACAGCAACGGCCACTCTGTCGTCGCAGGTGGCGTCTCTCACAGAATTGCGCGGTCGTACCGGGAACTTCTCAGTCGAACTGGTCCCCCAGCGCCATCACCATCACCCCGGTGACAAGCAGCCACAGGGCCCGCCGGGTACGGCCGCGCGAGCCGAGGAACGCGGCGAGCGCGCAGACGGCGGCGCCGAGTGCATAGGCGGCCGGGACGAGAACCGGAGCGGAACCGGTGGCCCGGAGCGTCGAGGCGGCCAGCCCCGCGAGGGCGAGGAGCGCCCCGGTCACGGCCGCGGTCCAACGGGCCCGCCGCGCGACCTGCGCCGGCTCGTCGAGGTCTTCTTCGCCGTCCGCCGGATCTTCGACGTCGTCCGCCGGACCTTCTGGGTCGTCCGGTTCCTCGGCGTCCACCAGCTCCTCGGCGTGGTTGTGCTCAGGCTTCTCGGACTGCTCCTTCCGCGTCTCGGATATCTCGGAATCACCGCGTCCACTCATGGCGGGCGAGCGTAGCGCGTCGCGCCGGTAAATCGGATGCCGGTCCGAGGGGCGGGCTGCTAGCGTCCGAAGGTCCGCTGTTCCCGCGGCACACCGCCGCCGACCTGGGCAGGTGCATTGTTTGAGCGTCCGACCGAGCTCCTCCGTATCCCTTTCCGCTTCCCCGGACTCAAGGAGCCCGTTCACCGATGCCAGACATCACCCCGAGGACCTCGGATGAGGACCTCACCAAGCGGCTGACCCACGCCCGCTACCCGCGCAGCAACAGCTACGACGTCCGCTGGGTCATCGAGAACCAGATGGGCCCGAACGCACTGTGGCTGCTGGAGTGGCTGGCCCCCGCCCTCGGCCTGGACGCCCTGCGCCCCTGCGCCCGCGTCCTCGACCTGGGCTGCGGCCGGGCGATGACCTCGGTCTTCCTGGCCAGGGAGTACGACGCCCAGGTCACCGCCGCCGACCTGTGGATCAAGCCCGACGACAACGCCCGGCGCATCGCCGAGGCCGGCTTCGGCGACCGGGTGCTGCCCGTGCACGCCGAGGCCCACGACCTGCCGTTCGCCGAGGGCAGCTTCGACGCGATCGTGAGCATCGACGCGTACCACTACTTCGGAACCAACGACCTGTACCTGCCCACGCTGGCCCGGCTGCTGAAGCCGGGCGGGCGGATCGGTGTCGTCGTGCCCGCGCTCCGCGAGGAGCTGGAGGGCGTCGAACTGCCGCAGCATCTGGCGGCGTTCGGCGATCCGGGATTCTGGGCGTTCCACACCGCCGACTGGTGGCGGCGCAACTGGACGCGCACCGGCGTCGTGGAGGTCGAGACGGCCGACTGGCTGGCCGACGGCTGGCGCGACTGGCTGCTGTGGAGCGAGGCGTGCGCCGAGGAGAGCCCCGAGGCGTTCCATCGGGACATGTCCCGACGCTCCGCCGAGATGCTGCGGATCGACGAGGGCCGCCATCTCGGTTTCGTACGGGTCACAGGACGCCGTATCTGAGCACAGCTGGGGTGATGCACCAGGTCCGGTGCATCACCCCAGCGGCTGTGTGGGAACTGGGCTCAGCCCTCACTCACACCCAGCTTCTCCAGGATCAGCTCCTTGACGCGCGCCGCGTCCGCCTGACCGCGAGTCGCCTTCATGACCGCGCCGACCAGGGCGCCGGCCGCGGCGACCTTGCCGGAGCGGATCTTGTCGGCGATGCCCGGGTTGCCGGCGATGGCCTCGTCGACGGCGGCACCCAGGGCGCCCTCGTCGGAGACGACCTTCAGACCGCGCTTGTCGACGACCTCGTCCGGGGTGCCTTCGCCCGCGAGGACGCCCTCGATGACCTGGCGGGCCAGCTTGTCGTTCAGGGAGCCCTCGTTGACCAGGGCCGTGACCCTGGCGACCTGCTCCGGCGTGATGGCCAGCTCGTCCAGCGCCTTGCCCGACTCGTTGGCGCTGCGCGCCAGTTCGCCCATCCACCACTTACGCGCGGACGCGGCGTCGGCACCGGCGTCGATCGTGGCGACGATCGGGTCCAGCGCACCGGCGTTGAGGATCGCCTGCATGTCGGTGGCCGAGATGCCCCACTCCGCGAGGAGCCGGGTACGACGGGCCAGCGGCAGCTCGGGCAGGGCCGCCCGGATCTCCTCGACCCACTCGCGCGAGGGGGCCACCGGCACCAGGTCCGGCTCGGGGAAGTACCGGTAGTCCTCGGCCTCTTCCTTCACACGTCCCGAGGTCGTCGACCCGGTGTCCTCGTGGAAGTGCCGGGTCTCCTGGATGATCGTCCCGCCGGACGACAGCACGGCCGCGTGACGCTGGATCTCGAAGCGGGCCGCGCGCTCCACGGACCGCAGCGAGTTGACGTTCTTCGTCTCCGAGCGGGTACCGAACTTCTCGGTGCCGTTCGGGCGCAGCGACAGGTTCACGTCGCAGCGCATCTGCCCCATCTCCATGCGGGCTTCCGACACACCGAGCGCCTTGATGAGCTCGCGCAGCTCACGGACGTACGCCTTCGCCACCTCGGGAGCCCGCTCGCCCGCGCCCTCGATCGGCTTGGTGACGATCTCGATGAGCGGGATGCCGGCGCGGTTGTAGTCCAGCAGCGAGTGCGAGGCGCCGTGGATACGGCCCGTCGCGCCGCCGACGTGGGTCGACTTGCCGGTGTCCTCCTCCATATGCGCACGCTCGATCTCCACGCGGAAGGTCTCGCCGTCCTCCAGCTGTACGTCGAGATAGCCGTTGAAGGCGATCGGCTCGTCGTACTGGGAGGTCTGGAAGTTCTTCGGCATGTCCGGATAGAAGTAGTTCTTCCGGGCGAAACGGCACCACTCGGCGATCTCGCAGTTCAGCGCGAGACCGATCTTGATCGCGGACTCGACGCCGGTCGCGTTGACGACCGGGAGCGCGCCGGGCAGGCCGAGGCAGACGGGGCAGGTCTGCGTGTTGGCGTCCTGACCGAGTTCGGTCGAGCAACCGCAGAACATCTTGGTCTTGGTGCCGAGTTCGACATGGACCTCAAGGCCCATGACGGGGTCGTACGACGCGAGTGCGTCCTCGTACGACACCAGGTCGGTCGTGGTGGTCACGGTGAAACTTCCCTCTCAGCCCAGCAGGACGTCGTCGTCGCCCAGCCGCTTCAGCTCGCGGTAGAGGATGGCGAGTCCGGTGACGATCGCGGTGGCGGACACGGCGGCGTCGATCAGACGGAGCGTGTCGCTCTCCACGCGGGCCTTCTTGGCCTGCTTGACGACGTTGACCGCACCGAACGCGGTGGTGGCCATGGACAGGTACAGACCGGACTTGGAGTTCTTGAAGCCCTTGGCCTTGGACATTGCCTTACTCACAGCGACGGAGCCTCCTCGATCAGCGGGTGCCCCCACTTTTCCACGAAGGCCGCCTCGACGGCCGCCCCGACCTTGTACAGCCGGTCGTCCTTCAGCGCCGGGGCGATGATCTGGAGGCCGACCGGGAGGTTGTCCTCCGGTGCGAGACCGCAGGGCAGCGACATGGCCGCGTTGCCCGCGAGGTTCGTCGGGATGGTGCAGAGGTCCGCGAGGTACATCGCCATCGGGTCGTCGGCCCGCTCGCCGATCGCGAAGGCGGTGGTCGGCGTCGTCGGCGAGACGATGACGTCGACCTGCTCGAAGGCCTTCTCGAAGTCGCGGGTGATGAGCGTACGGACCTTCTGCGCGGAGCCGTAGTACGCGTCGTAGTACCCGCTCGACAGGGCGTACGTGCCGAGCATGATGCGGCGCTTGACCTCGGGGCCGAAGCCCGCCTCACGGGTGAGCGACGTGACCGCCTCGGCGGAGTTCGAGCCGTCGTCGCCGGTCCGCAGGCCGTAGCGCAGGCCGTCGAAGCGGGCGAGGTTGGAGGAGCACTCGGAGGGCGCGATCAGGTAGTACGCGGAGAGCGCGAGGTCGAAGGACGGGCAGTCCAGCTCGACGATCTCCGCGCCCAGCTCCTTGAGGAGCTCGACGGACTCGTCGAAACGCTGGATGACGCCGGCCTGGTAGCCCTCGCCGCGGAACTGCTTGACGACGCCGACGCGCATGCCCTGGACGCTGCCGTTGCGGGCGGCCTCGACGACCGGCGGGACCGGGGCGTCGATGGACGTCGAGTCCAGCGGGTCGTGCCCGGCGATGACCTCGTGCAGGAGCGCCGCATCGAGCACCGTACGCGCACAGGGCCCGCCCTGGTCCAGCGAGCTGGAGAACGCGACCATGCCGTAGCGCGAGACGGCCCCGTACGTCGGCTTCACACCGACCGTGCCGGTGACGGCGGCCGGCTGGCGGATGGAGCCGCCGGTGTCGGTGCCGATGGCGAGGGGTGCCTGGAAGGAGGCGAGCGCGGCGGACGAGCCACCGCCGGAGCCGCCGGGGATCTTGGTGAGGTCCCAGGGGTTGCCGGTCGGCCCGTAGGCGCTGTTCTCCGTCGACGACCCCATGGCGAACTCGTCCATGTTGGTCTTGCCGAGGATGACGACGTCAGCGGCCTTGAGGCGCTTGGTGAGGGTGGCGTCGTACGGCGGAATCCACCCTTCCAGGATCTTCGAACCGACGGTCGTCGGGATGCCCTCGGTGGTGAAGATGTCCTTGAGGGCGAGGGGAACACCGGCGAGCGGTCCGAGCTTCTCGCCCTTCTCCCGCTTCTCGTCGACGGCACGCGCCTGGGCCAGGGCGCCCTCGCGGTCGACGTACAGGAAGGCGTGCACCTTCTCGTCGACGGCCTCGATACGGGCGAGGTGCGCCTCGGTGACCTGCACGGCAGTGAGCTCACCGGAAGCGATCTTCGCGGCGGTCTCGGCGGCCGTGAGCTTGATGATGTTGTCCGTCATGGCGGTTAGTCCTCCCCCAGGATCTGCGGCACCTTGAAACGCTGCTGCTCCTGGGCCGGGGCGCCGGAGAGCGCCTGCTCGGGGGTGAGCGAGGGACGGACCTCGTCCTTGCGCATGACGTTCGTCAGCGGGAGCGGGTGCGAGGTCGGCGGTACGTCTTGGTCGGCGACCTCACTGACGCGTGCGACCGCGCCGATGATGTCGTCCAGCTGTCCCGCGAAGTGCTCGAGCTCTTCGGGCTTCAGCTCCAGACGCGCCAGCCGGGCGAGGTGGGCGACCTCCTCGCGCGTGATGCCAGGCATGCAGCGATCCTCTGGGGTGAGTGTGTGTGGTTTGGGGCTGGGGCTAGTCGTCCCATTCCCGTCGTCCGCCCGTAGGGCGGGTCGCGCGGTGTCTGGTGCGTGCGATCGCAAAGCGCCGGAGCGTCCTCGTGGCGGAGCCACGTGGACGATTCGGCAACGCGGCGAGCGTGCGTGCCAGGCGTCGCGCGACAGACGGGAATGGGACGACTGGCCCCAATCCTATGGGGCGGGGGACCGTGCCCGTTAAACGGTTTCGCCGGGCCCCGTTCGCGGTCACCGGCGGCGCCCGTCCGGACTCGGTCTCAGACGAGGAACAGCAGGACGGCGCTGATGAGTACGACGATCGCCGTGGCGAAGTGAATGCCGAAGGCGACGGCCTTCGTACCGCCGTGCCGCAGCACTATCAGCGTGTCGAAGAGCGGCACGATCGCCACGGCGAGCATGAACCAGGCCTCGGCGCGGGCGCCGACGAAGAACAGCAGCGCCAGGCCCAGCAGGCCGAAGGTGCCGTCGCGCAGGCCCTTGATCGAGAGGTAGGCGCCGGCGTCGCCGTCCGGCCGGGCCGGGACGCCGTAGCCGGTGGCGGCCGAGGCGGGCTGGAACAGGAACCGGTACCCGAGGAACACACAGAACAGATCGAGCACGACGGCCAGGGTGTACGCGGTCACGGTCATGTCTTCACTCCTCGCTAGCAACGCTAGGGACAGGAGCGAAGCTAGCAGAGCGGCGACAGGATGGCTAGCACTGCTAGAATTCCTGGTATGTCGATCCAGACGCGCCGGGAGCGCGAACGAGCGGAACGCGAGCGGCTGATCGTCACGGCCGCGCGGGAGCTGGCGGAGGCCGAGGGCTGGGAGGCGGTCACCACGCGTCGGCTGGCGGCCGAGATCGAGTACAGCCAGCCCGTCCTCTACAGCCACTTCAAGGGCAAGGACGCGATCATGGCGGCGGTCGCGGTGCAGGGCTGCGCCGAGATGGCCGCCGAGTTGCGTACGGCCCGGACGGCGGCGAAGGGCAGGCGCGGGGCGCTGGCGGCGGTGGGCGAGGCGTACACGGCGTTCGCACGGCGCCGACCGGCCCTGTACGACGCGATGTTCACCCATCGGGTGGATCTGCCGTTCGCCACGCCCGAGGCCCCGGCGGCCCTCCAGGAGGCCTTCGGCGAGCTGCTGGCGGCGGTCGGGCCGATCGCCGCCGAGGGCGACGATCCCGGTCTGCTCACGGAGACGTACTGGGCCGCCCTGCACGGCCTGGTGACCCTGACGCGCAGCGGCCGGCTACCGGAGGGGGCGCATCAGCGGCGACTGGAGCTGCTGACGCGGCACTTCACGGCGGGGGTGTAGCGGGGGCGAGGCGTCGGCCGTCGACGGAAGTCACTCGGCGGCGGGCAGTGCGGCGCGGGGCCGCTGCCAACCCCGGGAGCCGCGGGCCAGCAGCCACGCCGTGGTCTCCTCCGGCGGCATCGCCGCCGCGACCAGCCACCCCTGTACGGCGTCACAGCGCAGGTCCCGCAGGCGTTCCCAGGTCTCGTCGTCCTCGACGCCCTCGGCGACCACGAGCAGGCCCAGGGAGTGCGCCAGGTCGACGGTGCAGCGCACGATCTCCGCGTCCTCGTTGTCCACCGCGAGCCGCGCCACGAACGAGCGGTCGATCTTCAGCTCGCTCACGGGCAGGCGTCTGAGGTGCACGAGGGAGGAGTAGCCGGTGCCGAAGTCGTCCAGGGACATCTTCACGCCGTGCCCGGTCAGCCCGGCGAGGGTGTCGGCGGCGCGCTGCGGGTCCTCCAGCAGGACGTGTTCCGTTATCTCCAGTTGGAGCGCTCCCGCCGGGACGCCGTGCCGGGCGAGCCGCGCTGCGACGGAGCCGGCGAATCCGGGGGTGTGGACGTCGCGGGGAGAGACGTTGACCGCGACCGGCACGTACAGGCCCTGGGCACGCCACCGCGCCACCTGCCCGAGCGCCGTCTCCAGCACGTACTCCGTGAGATGCGGCATCAGCCCCGACGTCTCGGCGATCGCTATGAACTCGTCCGGCGGCACCTTCCCGCGCTCCGGATGCACCCAGCGCACCAGGGCCTCCAGGCCGGCGACCTGACCGTCGAAGCGGACCTTCGGCTGGTAGTGCAGCTCGACCTCGTGCGCGTCCAGGGCGCGGCGCAGATCCCCCAGCAGGCCCAGCCGGTCCGGGGTGTTCGAGTCCCGCTTCGACTCGTAGACCTCTACGCCCGTACGGTCCCGCTTCGCCTGGTACATCGCCACGTCCGCGCGCCGCAGCAACCCCTCCGCGTCAAGGGCGTGGTCGGGGAAGACCGCGACGCCGGCACTGGCTTCCAGCACCAGGGTGAGGCCGTCGAGGTCGAGCGGGGAGCTGAGGGCGGCGACCAGACTGCGGGCCACCCGGGTCGCGGACGTCGTGGAGTCGGCGACCGGCAGTAAGACGGCGAACTCGTCGCCGCCGAGCCGTGCGGCCTCCGCTCCGCGCGGCAGGGCGAGGCGCAGCCGGTCTGCTATCTGCAACAGCAACCGGTCTCCGGCGAGATGACCGAGCGTGTCGTTGACCGATCGGAAACGGTCGAGGTCGATCAGCATCAGGGCGGACCGGGCGCCGATGCGCTCGGCGTCGTCGAGCGCGGTCCAGATCCGTTCCAGCAGCCACTGCCGGTTGGGCAGCCCGGTCAGCGGGTCGCGCAGCTGCTCCTCCGCGCGCGCCCGAGCGATCCACAGGGTGGAGTCGAGGGCGATGAGCGGGATGGCGAACAGCGGCAGCAGCAGGGGCTTGGCGAGGGCGACCACACACACCAGCGGCGCGATGCCGAGCAGCGCGACCGCGACCAGGCCCTGTCGGACCAGGGCGGTGCGGGCGACGGTGGGCAGGCCGCCGCGCGGGGCGTTCAGATACCAGAGCAGAACCCGGGTGACCGCGAGATAGGCGGCGGCGACGAGCACCACGCCGGGTGCGGTGTAGAGCGTCCAGGTGTCCGGGTCCCAGGGGGTCTCGACGGTCGGCACGCGGCCGAAGGCGGCCAGCACCAGGGCGCCGGCGGCGATGCCGAGGATGTCCACCGCGCCGTGCAGCACGCCCTGCCGCCAGCGGCCCCGGCGGGCGATGCCGACCAGCACCACCACGGTGAGGCTGACCATGCCGGCGGGGACCCAGCCGTACAGCATCAGCACGGCGAGGGTGAGGGCGGCGCCGGAGCCGGTGCCGCCCCACCAGCGGGCGCGGCCGAGTGCGACCAGGTGGCCGACGATGATGCCGGTCAGCACGGCCAGGGACCAGCCGACGGTGCCGGACGGGAAGAGGGCGTGGTCGCCGGTGAACGCCCGGTAGAACCCGGCGCCGAGGACGAACCCGGCCGCCGCGACGACGGCCGCGGGCAGCGCGGGCCAGGACAGGTGCCCGCCGTGGTCGGAGTCGGGCAGCCCGGCGGTGCGTTCGGCGTCGAGCCGCACGGAGGCGTGGCCGTCCGCCGCGGTGCGCTGCCCGGTGCCGCTCGTGGCGTCTCTTTCCATGCGCGAACGCTCCGCGCTTCGCGCCGCCCATCCCCGCCACGCGCCGGCCATCCGGCGCAGCCGTGAGTCGGGGGCGGCGCTCTCGGTCGGTTCCATTCCCGTCCCTCTCACAGCCGGCGGTGCCCACGCCACGCGGCCCGATGCCCGACAACAACCTTCAACGGCACCGCGTTGGAAAACCCTTCCCCCGTCCTTCAAGGCTCGTGAAGAGCAAGGGGATGCCCCAACCGCAGCTGGGCACGGCAGGCGCACACCTCAACAGTAGGCCGCAGAAGGCTTCCACGGGCAGCGGTCGTCGACGGTTGCCCGAATGCGCCCCAGGCACCCGTATGCATCTGGTATGCGCCGATCGGGGGGCCTTCAACCGCTACTCCCCCGTGGGGAGAGCAACTTCGGCCGCCGCGTCCGGTCCCTGTTCCAGGAGAACGGTGAAGCCGTCCTCGTTCAGAACAGGCACCTTGAGCTGCATGGCCTTGTCGTACTTGGACCCCGGACTGTCACCCACCACCACGAAAGATGTCTTCTTCGAAACGGAACCGGTCACTTTCGCTCCGCGACTCTGCAACGCCTCCTTGGCGCCGTCGCGGGTGAACTGCTCCAGCGTGCCGGTGACGACGACGGTAAGCCCTTCCAGCGGACGTGGCCCCTCGTCCTCGCCGGTCGACTGCTCCTCCAGCGGGACCCCGGCGGCCTTCCACTTACGGACGATCTCGCGGTGCCAGTCCTCGGCGAACCACTCCTTGAGCGCGGCGGCGATGATGGGCCCGACACCGTCGGTCGCCGCCAGCTCCTCCTCAGTGGCCTGTTCGATGCGGTCGACCGAGCGGAACTCGCGCGCGAGGGCCTGCGCCGCCACCGGCCCGACATGGCGGATGGACAGCCCGTTGAGGAACCGGGCGAGCGGGCGCTGCTTGGCCGCTTCGATGTGCTCCAGCAGCGCGAGGGTGTTCTTCTTCGGCTCACCCTTCTGGTTGGCGAAGACCGTGACGACCTTCTCCTCGCCCGTCTTGGGGTCGCGCTTGGGCAGACCGCTGTCCTGGTCGAGGACATAGGCCTTGATGGGTAGCAGCTTCTCCACCGTCAGGTCGAACAGGTCGCCCTCGTCGACCAGCGGCGGGTCGGCCGGCTCCAGCGGACGGGTGAGCGCCGCGGCGGCCACCCCACCGAAGTGCTCGATGTCCAGGCACTCACGGCCCGCGAGATAGGAGACGCGTTCGCGCAACTGGGCAGGGCAGGTACGGGCGTTGGGGCAGCGGAGGTCGATGTCGCCCTCCTTCATGGGCCTGAGCGCCGTACCGCACTCGGGGCACTCACTCGGCATCACGAACTCCCGCTCGCTGCCGTCGCGCAGGTCGACGACCGGGCCGAGGATCTCCGGGATGACGTCGCCGGCCTTGCGGATGACCACGGTGTCGCCGATGAGCACGCCCTTGGCCTTGACGACCTCCTGGTTGTGCAGGGTCGCGAACTCGACCTCACTGCCCGCGACCGTGACCGGCTCGACCTGGGCGTACGGTGTGACCCGGCCGGTGCGGCCGACGCCGACCTTGATGTCGACGAGCCTGGTGTTGACCTCCTCCGGCGCGTACTTGTAGGCGATCGCCCAGCGTGGGGCGCGCGCGGTGGAGCCGAGGCGGCCCTGGAGGCGGATCTCGTCGAGCTTGACGACGACTCCGTCGATCTCGTGCTCCACGGAGTGGCGGTTCTCGCCGTAGTAAGTGATGAACTCCCGTACGCCGCCGAGGTCGTCGACCACGCGGTTGTGCCGCGAGGTGGGCAGGCCCCAGGTTTTGAGGAGGTCGTAGGCCTGGGAGAGACGGGTCATGCCCGTGAAGCCCTCCAGGGCGCCGATGCCGTGGACGACCATGTGCAGCGGGCGGGTGGCGGTGACGCGCGGGTCCTTCTGGCGCAGCGAACCGGCGGCGGCGTTACGGGGGTTGGCGAAGGGCTTGTCGCCCGCCGCGACCAGGCGCTCGTTGAGCTCGAGGAACTTCTCCATCGGGAAGTAGACCTCGCCGCGGATCTCCACCAGGTCGGGGACCTTCTCGCCCTGGAGACGGTCCGGGATCTCCGCGATGGTGCGGACGTTCGGGGTGATGTCCTCACCGGTGCGGCCGTCGCCACGGGTGGCCGCGCGGGTGAGACGGCCGTTCTCGTAGGTGAGGTTGACGGCGAGGCCGTCCACCTTCAGCTCGCACAGGAAGTGGTACTCCTGCTCGCCCAGCTCCCGGGCGATGCGGTCGACCCAGGCGGCGAGTTCGTCGTCGTTGAAGGTGTTGTCGAGCGACAGCATCCGCTGGCGGTGCTCGACCGCCGTGAACTCCGTCTCGTAGGACCCCGCGACCTTCTGGGTCGGCGAATCCGGTGTACGCAGCTCCGGGTGCTTCTCCTCCAGCGCCTCCAGCGCCTCCAGCAGCTTGTCGAAGTCCGCGTCGCTGATGACGGGCGCGTCCTTCACGTAGTACCGGAAGCGGTGCTCCTCGACCTGCTCCGCCAGCTGCGCGTGCTTCTCGCGGGCCTCGGCGGGCACCGCCGTCGTCTCCGCCTGCTTGTCGCCGGCCACCGTATTGTCCTCCCGTTACTCTGGGTTGTCCGCGAGGGATCTCGCCGCCCGGACGCAGTGGGCGAGAGCCGTGCGCGCGTACTCCGGGGAGGCGCCCGCGAGTCCGCACGACGGCGTGATGGTGACCGCCTCCGTGAGAAGCCCCGGTGCCAGCCCCAACCTGCGCCACAGCGTCCTGACACCCATGACGCTACCGGCAGGGTCTGACAATCGGCCGTCCGTGCCCGGGACGACACCGGCGAAGAGCCGCGTCCCCGCTTCCACCGCCTCGCCGATCGCGTCGTCGTCACGCTCGGTGAGGAGGGAGAAGTCGAAGGAGACCGCCGCCGCGCCCGACCGGCGCAGCAGGGCGAACGGGACGTCCGGTGCGCACGAGTGGACCACGACGGGGCCGTCGCCGTGAACCCCGACGACGTCGCGCAGGCCGGCCTCGACGATCTGCCGGTCCACGGCGCGGTGGGTGCGGTAGCCGCTGGCCGACTTGACCTGTCCGCGGAGTACGGCGACGAGGGACGGTTCGTCGAGCTGGAGGACGAGCTGCGCGCCGGGGACTCGGCGGTGGACCTCCTCCAGGTGCAGGCGCAGGCCCTCGGCGAGGGACGCGGTGAGGTCGCGGCAGGCTCCGGGGTCGGAGAGGGCCACTTCTCCGTTCTTCAACTCCAGTGCGGCGGCCAAGGTCCAGGGACCGACTGCCTGGATCTTCAGCTGCCCCTCGTATCCCTGGGTGAACTCCTCCAGGGCGTCGAGGTCCTCGCCCAGCCAGGAGCGGGCGCGCCTGGTGTCCCGGCCCGGGCGGTCTCCGATGCGCCAACCGCTGGGCTCCACGCGTGCGTACAGCTCGACGAGCATTCCCGCGGTGCGGCCGATCATGTCCGCGCCGGGGCCGCGGGCGGGGAGCTCGGGGAGGTGGGGGAAGTCCTCGAAGGAGCCGGTGACGGTCTTGGCTGCCTCGCGGGCGTCCACGCCGGGCATGGAGCCGATGGCGGTGGCTGCGCCGAAGCGGATATCTGCGTTCACATGTGCAGCCTATGTTTTCGCCCCCGCCGCCCCTACCCGTGCCGTCCCTGGGGGCTGCGCCCCCAGCCCCCCGCTGTCGGCCCTGCGGGCCTCGTCCTCAAACGCCGGACGGGCTGAAATACCCAGCCCCTCCGGCGTTTGAGGCGGGGTCTGGGGCGGCGGGGGCCAGGAGCTGCGGTTACCTGCCCGGACGTACCGTCAGGTCGTTCACCTCCGCGTCTCTCGGGAGGTCCAGGGCCATGAGGATCGTCGTCGCGACCGACTCGGGGTCGATCCACTTCGACGCGTCGTACTCCTTGCCCTCCTGCTGGTGGACCTTGGCCTGCATGGGGCTCGCCGTGCGGCCGGGGTAGACGGTGGTGACCCGGACACCGTTGCCGTGCTCCTCGTGGCGGAGGGAGTCCGCGAGGGCCTTCAGACCGTGCTTGGACGCGGCGTACGCGGACCAGTCGGCGTGGGCGTTGAGTCCGGCGCCCGAGTTCACGAAGAGGACGTGGCCGCGGGCGGCACGGAGCTGGGGAAGGAAGTGGCGGGTCAGCTCGGCCGGGGAGATCAGGTTGACGTTCAGCTGGTGGCGCCAGGACTTCGGGGTCAGGTCGCCGACCGGACCGAGGTCCACGACGCCCGCGATGTGGAGCAGGGAGTCCACACGGTCGGGGAGGGACTGGTGGGAGAAGGCCCACGACAGCTTGTCCGGGTCCGCCAGGTCGCCGACCAGCGTCTTCGCTCCGGGGAACTGAGCAGCCAGCTCCTTCGCACGGCCGGCGTCGCGCGCGTGGAGGACGAGATCGTCCCCGCGCGTGTGCAGACGGCGGGCGACGGCCGCGCCGATGCCGGAGCCCGCTCCGGTGATCACATGTGTAGCCATGCCCGCCATGCTCGCATCAGCCGACCGTCACGCCACTCCCCGGCTCTCCTCCAGGTAGGCCAGCGCCCCCACCGGCTCCTCCGCGAAGAACACCAGGTCGCTCAGCGGACGGGGCAGGAAGCCCTCGTCCTCCATGCGGCGGAACTGTTCCTTCAGGCCGTCGTAGAAGCCCGCGGTGTTGAGCAGGACGACCGGCTTGTCGGTGTGGCCGTGCTTCTTCAGCTCCAGGATCTCGGTCGCCTCGTCCAGGGTCCCGGTGCCGCCGACCATGATCACGACGGCGTCGGCCTTCTCCAGGAGCAGCTTCTTGCGCTCGGCCAGGTCCTTGGCGATCACCATCTCGTCGACTCCGGGGCGCACCTTGGCGGCCAGGAACTCCACGGAGACCCCGGCCAGCCGGCCGCCCGCCTCCTGCACGCCGTCGGCCACGACCTTCATCAGACCCACGTCGGAGCCGCCCCACACGAGCGTGTGCCCGCCCTTGCCCAGCAGTTTCGCGAACTCGCGCGCGGGGCGTGTGTAGCGGTCGTCGAGGTCGGCGGCGGAGAGGAAGACGCAGATTCGCATGGAGCCACCGTACGCGGGAAGAACCCGGCGTCCGCGAGTGCTTTCCGGTTATGGCTGATGGACACACGATCACGATCGAACAGGGCACGCGACGCGTACGGGCCGTTCACGGCGACGAGGTCCTCGCGGAGACCGACCGCGCCCTCGTCCTGCGCGAGACGGGCTGCCCCGCGCGCTACTACATCCCCGCCGAGGACGTGCGCCTGGACCTGCTGACCCCCTCCGACACGCACACGTACTGCCCGTTCAAGGGAACGGCCTCCTACTGGTCGCTGCCGGACGCGGCGGACCTCGTCTGGTCGTACCCGGACCCGAAGCCGGACGTGTCCGAGATCAAGGACCACCTTTGCTTCTACGAAGTCGAAGTGTCGTGAGCGATTAGTTCCACGCCGTACGGCAATCTCCACAGACATGGATAAGAACACCAATTCGGCCGACGGCACCTCCATCGCGTACGAGACCAGCGGTGACGGCCCGGCGGTGATCCTCGTCAGTGGGGCGATGTCCACCGGGGGTACGGTGGCTCCGCTGGCCGTACCCCTGTCGGAGCACTTCAGGGTCGTCGTGTACGACCGACGCGGGCGCGGCGCGAGTGGTGAGGCGTCGCCGTACGCGGTGGAGCGCGAGGTCGAGGACCTCGCCGCGCTGATCGACGCGGTGGGCGGCGAGGCGTCGCTGTACGGCACCTCCTCGGGTGGCGCGCTGGTGCTCCGCGCGGCGGCGAGCGGGCTGCCGGTGCGTCGGGGCGCGGTCTACGAGGTGCCGTTCGCCGTGTACGAGGGCGGTGCGCAGGAGCGCGCCGAGTACACCGAGCGGCTGACCGAGGCGCTCGGCGAGGGCCGCCGCGGGGATGCCGTCGAGCTGTTCCTGCGGCTGACCGGAATGGCCGAGCAGGTGATCCAGGGCGCCCGCCGGTCCCCCATGTGGGCCGGGATGGAGACGATCGCACCGAGCCTCGCCCACGACAACGCCGTGATGGGCGACGGCCTGGTGCCCCGGGACCGGCTCGCGTCGATCACCGCGCCGGTGCTGGCCGTCGCGGGCAGCGCCAGCCCCGCGTGGATGCACGAGGCGGCACGCGCGGTCGCGCAGTCGGTACCGGGCGGGTCGTACCGGAGCCTTGAGGGGCAGACCCACATGGTGGAGCCGGACGTGCTCGCACCGGTGCTGACGGAGTTCTTCGCGCAGTGACCGGGCGCCCCGTCGGCGGTCGGGTCGGCGGTCGGGCCGTCGTCTCAGACGGCCGTCGGCGTCGCCCGCACCGTCGACGCGATCGTCGCCGAGCCCACCACGCGCGTGCCGTCGTACAGGACGATCGCCTGGCCGGGGGCGACGCCGCGGACGGGCTCGGTGAAGGTGACCTCCAGGGAGCCGTCGATCAGTTCGGCGCTCACCTCGGTCTCGCCGCCGTGGGCGCGCAGCTGGGCGGTGTAGATGCCGGGGCCGGTCGGGGCGGCGCCGCACCAGCGGGGCTTGATCGCGGTGAGGGCGCTGACGTCCAGGGCGGCCGCCGGGCCGACCGTCACCGTGTTGTTCACGGGCGAGATGTCGAGGACGTAGCGCGGCTTGCCGTCGGCTGCCGGGGTGCCGATGCGCAGGCCCTTGCGCTGGCCGATGGTGAAGCCGTACGCGCCCTCGTGGGTGCCGAGCTTGGCGCCGGACTCGTCGACGATGTCGCCCTCGGCCTTGCCGAGGCGGTTCGCGAGGAAGCCCTGGGTGTCGCCGTCGGCGATGAAGCAGATGTCGTGCGAGTCGGGCTTCTTGGCGACCGCGAGGCCCCGGCGCTCGGCCTCCGCGCGGATCTCGTCCTTGGTCGTCACCGTGTCGCCGAGCGGGAACATGGCGTGCGCCAGCTGCCGGTCGTCCAGGACGCCGAGGACGTACGACTGGTCCTTGGCCATGTCGGAGGCGCGGTGCAGCTCGCGGGTGCCGTCCTCGCGCAGGACGACCTGCGCGTAGTGGCCGGTGCAGACGGCGTCGAAGCCCAGCGCCAGCGCCTTGTCCAGCAGGGCGGCGAACTTGATCTTCTCGTTGCAGCGCAGGCAGGGGTTCGGGGTGCGGCCCGCCTCGTACTCGGCGACGAAGTCCTCGACGACGTCCTCGCGGAAGCGGTCGGCGAGGTCCCACACGTAGAACGGGATGCCGATGACGTCGGCGGCGCGGCGGGCGTCCCGGGAGTCCTCGATGGTGCAACAGCCCCGCGCGCCCGTGCGGAAGGATTGGGGGTTCGCGGAGAGCGCGAGGTGGACGCCGGTCACGTCGTGGCCCGCTTCGGCCGCGCGGGCGGCGGCGACGGCGGAGTCGACCCCGCCGGACATGGCGGCGAGGACGCGGAGGGGGCGGGAGGGCTGCGCGGTGTCAGTCATAACCCTTCCAGGGTACGGGGCGCGGGAACCAGGGCCCGCGAGTATCCGTTGACGATCACATGGGACAGCGGAAGGCTCCGAAGGACGGCGACCGGAAGGTCGGGCGTCGCGCGTTGCTGATCGGCGGGACGGTGGCAGCGGCGGGCTCGGCCGTGCTGGCCCGCGACGAACTCGCGCGCCTGTGGTGGCGGGTGCCCGGCGTGGAGAAGCCGCGCAAGGAGGGCGAGGTCGACTACATCGACGCGCGGTGGGTGGCGGCGTCGGACGCGAACTGGAGGATGGCCGACCGTCCGGACGACTACGGCATCGACATGGTGATCATCCATGTCACCCAGGGCAGCTTCGACAGCGCGGTGAAGGTGTTCCAGGACCCGGAGCACGGTGCGGCCGCGCACTACATCGTCCGCAAGGACGGCCACATCACGCAGATGATCCGCGAGCTGGACGTGGCGTACCACGCGGGCAACCGCGACTACAACGAGCGCAGTGTCGGCATCGAGCACGAGGGCTTCGTGGACCGGCCGCAGGACCTCACGGACGAGATGTACGAGGCCTCGGCCCGGCTCACGGCCCGAATATGCGCCCGCTACGACATCCCCGTCGACCGCGAGCACATCATCGGGCACGTGGAGGTGCCGGGGACGGACCACACGGACCCAGGCAAGCACTGGGACTGGGACCGGTACATGAAGCTCGTGCGGGCGGCGCGTACGGCGCCCGCGTAGCGAGCTACGTGAGTCCGGCCGCCCGCGCGCGTTCCACCGCCGGGCCGATCGCCTTGGCGACCGCCTCGACGTCGGCCTCCGTGGAGGTGTGGCCGAGGGAGAAGCGCAGGGTGCCGCGGGCCAGGTCGGGGTCGGTGCCGGTGGCCAGGAGGACGTGGCTGGGCTGGGCGACGCCGGCGGTGCAGGCCGAGCCGGTGGAGCACTCGATGCCCTGGGCGTCCAGGAGCAGCAGCAGGGAGTCGCCCTCGCAGCCCGGGAAGGTGAAGTGCGCGTTGGCCGGGAGGCGGCCGCCGGGTGCCGGGTCGCCACCGAGGATCGCGTCCGGGACGGCCGTACGGACGGCTTCGACCAGGGCGTCGCGCAGGGCACCGATCTCGGACGCGAACCATTCGCGCTGTTCGGCGGCGAGTCGGCCGGCGACGGCGAAGGAGGTGACGGCGGGGACGTCGAGGGTGCCGGAGCGGACGTGCCGTTCCTGGCCGCCGCCGTGCAGGACGGGGACGGGGGTCTGGTCGCGGCCGAGCAGCAGGGCGCCGATTCCGTACGGGCCGCCGATCTTGTGCCCGGAGACGGTCATCGCGGCGAGGCCGGAGGCGGCGAAGTCGACCGGGACCTGTCCGAAGGCCTGGACCGCGTCGGCATGCAGGGGGACGTCGAACTCCCTTGCCACGTCGGCCAGTTCACGGACCGGCATGACGGTGCCGATCTCGTTGTTGGCCCACATCACGGTGGCCAGGGCGACGTCGTCGGGGTTGCGGGCGATGGCCTCGCGCAGGGCGTCCGGGTGGACCCGTCCGTGGGGGTCGACAGGGAGGTACTCGACGTTCGCGCCCTCGTGCTCGCCGAGCCAGTGGACTGCGTCGAGGACGGCGTGATGCTCAACGGGGCTGGCCAGGACGCGGGTGCGCGGCCGTGCCGGGTCGGCGTCGCGGCGGGACCAGTACAGGCCCTTGACCGCGAGGTTGTCGGCCTCGGTGCCGCCGGAGGTGAAGACGACCTCGCTGGGGCGGGCGCCGAGCGCTTCCGCGAGGGTCTCGCGGGCCTCCTCGACGGCGCGCCTCGCGCGGCGGCCGGATGCGTGGAGGGAGGAGGCGTTGCCGGTGACGCTCAGCTGGGCGGTCAGCGCCTCTGCCGCCTCCGGAAGCATGGGGGTCGTCGCGGCGTGGTCGAGGTAAGCCATGGTGGCGACGATTCTACGTCGCCGCTGCGCGGCGGCTGCGCTGGGCTTGAGCGGGGCGGCGCCTTGACTGCGTTGGGCTTGACGTCGATCGCGTGGCACCCGGCGCTGCGGGGAGTGCCCACCCGTTCCCCCCTGCGGAACGTTTGCCCACGGCGGTAGGCGGTCCCGTCGGCGGCGGTGGCGACGGTGGCTAGAAGCTCCAGGACAGCGTGTTGTCCATCTGCACGAACGCCAGCAGTACCAGCAGGTCGGCGACGCCCAGGCCCATGCCCAGGTAGGCCCGGCCCTTGCGCTGGGTGCCGCGCCACAGGGACACCGCGGCCAGGACGATGGCGGTCGGGCCGAGGAAGAGGTTGAAGACGAGGAGGCCCAGGAGGCCGAGGATGAAGGACGCCACGGCCATGCCGTCGGCGTCGCGGGTGCGCGTGCGGGTGGCGGGGCGGCCGGTGGCCGGGGCGGTGAGTTGCATGGGTGTCAGCTCCCGAGAAGTCGGTGTGGTGCGGTGGGCGGGGTCAGTTGCGGCGGGCGCGGCGCTCGCGGGCGGCGAAGATGCCCAGCCAGACGGCGATGACGGCGGCGGCCACGGCGGTGAAGGCGAGCGGCGCGTGGGCCACGGTGCCCAGCAGCACGCCCAGCAGCAGGAGTGCGGCGACGAGGAACAACATGGGATCGGATCCCCCTCTGAGATCTCTCTCGTTGATCTCACTCGTTACGTTTTGGTGAACAGTTGTAGTTACAGTTGTTCACTGACTTCGAAGTCTAGCGCGCCCCACGGCTTTTCAATTCCAGAGAACAGTTGTTAACTGCATGGTATGAGTCACACCCTCGGTATCCGGCAGGCCCAGAAGCAGAAGACCCGGCAGGCGCTCCTGGACGCGGCATTGGGACTGCTGGAGGAGCAGAGCCTGAGCAGCCTGGGCCTGCGCGAGGTCACGCGCGCCGTCGGCGTCGCGCCGACGGCCTTCTACCGGCACTTCCGGTCCACCGCCGACCTCGGCGTGGCCCTGGTCGAGGAGGCGCTGGGCAGCCTCCACCCCATGATCCGTACGACCGTCTCCTCGGCCGGCGACAGCGACCAACGCATAGAGCGGGCCGTCGGGTTGATCGCCCACCACGTCGAGACGCACCCGGCCCACGTCCGTTTCATCGCCCGTGAGCGGCACGGCGGGGTGCAGTCGGTGCGGCAGGCCATCCAGGACCAGCTGGCCCGTTTCGCCGAGGAGGTCAAGGCCGCACTGGCCAAGGACCCGGTCTCCGAAGGCTGGAACGACGACGATCTCCTCATGCTCGCCCACCTCTACGTCGACCAGATGCTGATGACGGCCTCGCTGTTCCTGGACGCCCTGGAGGCGCCGGAGGAGGAGCGCCGGCGCGTCGCCCAGGTCGCCACGCGCCAGATGCGGTTGATCAGCATCGGCCGGGAACACTGGCTGGATTGAGCCGCCAGGACACGACAGGGGCTGCCCCCCCCCGTTCACCGGGAGTGCAGCCCCTCTCGCACCGCTGTCGTACCGCTGTCGTACCGCTGTCGTTCCGGGCCGAAGGTACCCCACTTGGAAGGGCTCCCTTGGGGCTCCGCCGTCGACGGCCTGTGCGCCGGGCAAAGCGCCCTCAAGTCACCCCGCTGACCTGCGGGTTTCCTCGACGCCTCACCCTACTCACTGGTACAAGGCCGTGACAGAAGCCGCCGCGCGCGCCAGTTCGTCCCGTACCTCGGGCGGTGAGAGGACTTCCACCCGGTCCGAGAACTGGAGGAGTTGACGCGCCTCGCCGACAACTCCCAGCGAGAGACGGACGGTGGCCCACTCGTCCCCGGCCGTGCCCTCGCCCTCGGGGAGCGAGACCAGCGAGGACGCCATGAGCCGCAGGAACAGATCGAGCCGGTCGCGCCGTACGCGCACCGTCACGTCGATACCGCCCGGCCGCTCCTCCACCTGGCGGCGCAACACCTCCCAGACGTCGGCGAGTTCGACGCCCGGCCGACGCCGCACCACGTCCTCCAGGACGCGTGCCGACCGCACCCGGTCCGCGCGGAACAGCTGCGGCCCGCCTCGCCGGTCGGCGACCAGGTACCAGACACCGGCCTTCGAGACCAGGCCGTACGGGTCGACGGTGTACGTCCGCTGCTCCCGCTCGCCGCTGTGCCGGTAGCGCAGCCTGAGGCGCCGGTCGGCGAAGACGGCGTCCTGCAACGCGTCCAGGTCCAGGGCGGGTTGGGGGCCGCCCTTCCAGCGTGTGGCGTCGACGAGGATGCGGCGTGAGGTCACCTCGGCAGCCGGGCGGTGCGGTGCCGGCAGGGCCGCCATCACCTTGCGCAGCGCAGAGCCGAGCGCCTCGTCCAGGCCGAGGGCGGCATGCGCGCCCTGTGCGGCCAGGATGAACAGGGCGCGCGATTCGTCGGCGGTCAGGCCCGTGACGTCCGTACGGAATCCGGCGAGGAGTTCGATACCGCCGTGCCGCCCGCGCTCGGCGTAGACCGGGACGCCGGATGCCGACAGGGCTTCCACGTCCCGGTAGATGGTGCGGACCGACACCTCCAGCCGCTCGGCGAGTTCTGGCGCGGTCACTCGGCCGCGCGTCTGGAGGAGCAGGAGGATCGACAGGAGCCGGTCGGACTTCACTCCACCACGATCTCAGCCCACCACGATCTCAGCCCACCACGGTCTCGGCCCGCACCGATCCCCCCGCACGGCCGTCAGGCCATGCGGCCCTCAGGCCAACCGCACCCGCGCCAGCTGCCTCGACTGGGCCACCAGCCGGTCCGCGCTGTCCCAGACCTCCGCGTCCTCCTCCAGGAAGCCGCCCGCGAGGTTGCGGGTCGTGATCGACACTCGCAGCGGGCCGGGAGCCGGGTGGCAGCGTATGTGGACGGTCAGTTCGACCGTCGGGACCCAGCCGGAGATGCCGATCTCGAACGCGGTCGGGGGCAGGGCGTCGACCGCCAGGAGCAGCGAGAGCGGATCGGCGTCGCGGCCGTCCGCGAGGCCGAACCAGGCCCGCATCTCGCCCTTGCCCGAAGGCTGCCCGAGCGCCCAGCCCAGGGTGGACGGGTCGAGCTTGAGCATCAGGCGGTCGGCGATGGCCGAGCTGCCGTCGACCGGGGCGCCACCCGACGGTGGTCGGACATCAGATGCAGTGTCCTCGGGGCCGAAGCAGTGCTCCATGGGCGGGAACGCCGGCGGCCTGGCCGTCGTACGGACGTCGTCGGGGAGTGCGTCGAGGTCGCCGTACGAGGCGAGGACGCGGATCCGCTCGACCTCTCGGCCCTGTTCGTCGAACTGGAAGAGCGAGGCCTGGCCGGTCGACAGGGTCCGCCCCGTGCGCACCACGTCCGTGCGGACCACCGCGGGGCCGGGCTGGGACGCCGTCAGATAGTGCGCGGAGATCGTGAACGGGTCGCTGTGCGGAAGGGCGTCCGCGAGGGCGCGGCCGAGCACGGCCAGCAGATAGCCGCCGTTGACGGCGCTGATGATGGTCCAGCCGGCGGAGAGGTCGATGTCGTAGACGCCGGGCTCGCGCAGGGTGAGCGCGGTGTCGCGGTCGAACTCGCTGTCGCCGATCGTGGCCCGCGGGGCCGTCGGGGCCGTCGGGGCGAAGGCTGCTTCTGGCATGGGTGAACGGTACAGCAGCAAACTACTAAGCGGTAGCTTTTTGGGCGAGGCCGTGGGTGAGATGTGAGCAACTTTTCGGTAAGTATCACCGCTCGTCCGAAACCCGGAGCCCGATCTCCCCCTCTATGAGGACATGAGTCTCACCGGGAGCCCGTTCCTCTACACGCTGATCGCGCTGTGCGTAGTCGCCGTCGCGCTGCCGCTGGTCCTCTGGTCGCGGGTGCGCGGGCCCAAGGCCGTACGGGCCGTCGCCCGGGTGCTGATGGTGCTGTTCGCCCAGGGCACCGCGGTCGCCCTCGTCTTCACGATGGTCAACAACTCCAACCAGCTGTACGACAACTGGGGCGACCTGCTCGGCACCAGCGACCATGTGCAGGAGGCCGCCGACCTCGGGGCGAGCGGCACCGGCGGGATCGCGCTGGAGAAGCTGCCCAAGGTCCGGCAGGCCTTCAAGCCGGGCAAGGGGCCGGGCATGCGCGCGGAGGGCGGGGTGCTCACCACCCAGCTCAAGGGCCGGGTGTCCGGAGTGCGGGGCGAGGTCAACGTCTGGCTGCCGCCGCAGTACCACGATCCCGCCTACCGCAATTACAAGTTCCCGGTCGTCGAGGTGCTGGCGGGCTATCCGGGCTCGTCGAAGGCGTGGTTCGGGTCGATGGACGTGACCCAGCAGCTGGCCCCGCTGATGCGCAGCGGGCGGATCGCGCCGTTCATCATCGTCTCGCCGCGCACCTCGCTGCTGCCCGGCCAGGACACCGGCTGCGCGAACGTCCCCGGCAAGGTGAACGCCGACAGCTGGCTCAGCATCGACGTGCCGAAGATGGTCATGGACAACTTCCGGGCGCAGGCCGCGCCGGACGGCTGGGCGGTCGCCGGGTACTCGGCGGGCGCGCACTGCGCGGCGAAGCTGGCCGTCGCCCACCCCGACCGCTACCGGGCCGCGGTCAGCCTGTCCGGCTACAACGACCCCGTCGTCGAACGCAAGTCGATCGCCGCGAAGACGCAGGCGCTGCGGGCCGCGAACAACCCGTATGTGCTGCTCAAGGGTGCCCATGTCCCGCCGCGCGTCGCACTCTATATGTCCGGTCAGCCACGTGACGGGTACGAGGCGGGCATGGCCCTCAAGCGGATCGCGAAGGCGCCGACGACCGTGGACGTGGTGTTCATCCCGAAGAGCGCGGGCGGCCACACCATGGCGCTGTGGAAGCCGCAGGTGGTGCCGGCGTTCCGCTGGCTGACCGAGGTGATGGGTACCGGGCACCGGACCCGGACGGCGTCGGGGGCTACTCCTCTCGCACCGTCGACCGCCGGTTCCAGGCCCGCGGAGCTCGCCAGTGGAATCGCATCGCGAGCAGACGCAGCACGAAGGCCGTGACGGCCGCGAGGGTGCTGGTGAGCGGGGTCAGGGCGTCGTAGTGGATGCACAGGACGGTCATCGTGGCGCCGACGATCGCCGGGACCGCGTACAGGTCGCGGTCCCAGCGCAGCAGTGACGGCACCTCGTTGGCGAGGACGTCGCGCAGCACACCGCCGCCGACGGCGGTCGCGAGGCCGAGGGTGGCGGACGCGGTGAGGTTGAGTCCGTAGTCGTACGCCTTCGCCGTCCCGGCGACGCAGAACAGACCGAGGCCCGCCGCGTCGAAGACGTTCACGCCGGTCTGGATGCGCTCCACGTGCGGGTGGAGGAAGATCACCAGCAGCGCGGCGAGCAGCGGGGTCAGGAAGTACCCCAGATCGGTGAAGGCGGCCGGGGGTACGGCGCCAATGATCACGTCCCGGAACAGCCCGCCGCCCAGGGCGGTGACCTCGGCGAGGACGGCGATGCCGAAGACGTCGAAGTTCTTGCGGACCGCCAGCAGGGCGCCGGAGATGGCGAAGACGAAGATGCCGATCAGGTCGAGCGTGTGCTGGACGGACGGGCTGAACAATTGCTGTAGCACTCGTACATTCTTGCGCAGCGCAAAGCCCCCGCCTTGCAAAGGAAGGCGGGGGCTCGATGCCGGGCTACTTCTCGGTGGACTCCTCGGCAGCGGGGTCGGGGTCCGCCGCGGGGGCGGCCTCGGAGTCCGTCGCCGACGCCTTGAGCTTCTTCGCAGCAGGCTCGGAGTCCTTGGCGGGCGCCGACTCCGCCAGCACCTCGTCGGACACCAGCTCCGCTGCCTCCTTGGCCACGGAGAGCAGGACCGTGTCCTGGGGCTGCTGGTCCGCGAAGTCCTCCGGGTGGTGGCAGGCCACGCGCTGGCCGGGGCGCAGCTCGGCCAGCGGGGGCTCGGTCGTGCGGCAGATCTCCGTGGCCTTCCAGCACCGCGTGTGGAAGCGGCAGCCGCTCGGCGGGGCGATCGGCGAGGGCACGTCGCCGCGGAGCAGGATGCGCTCGCTCTTCTCCGCGCGCCGCTTGGGATCCGGGATCGGCACCGCCGACAGCAGGGCCTTGGTGTACGGGTGCATCGGCGACGCGTACAGCGCGTCCCGGTCGGCCAGCTCCACGATCTTGCCGAGGTACATCACCGCGATGCGGTCCGAGACATGCCGGACGACGGACAGGTCGTGCGCGATGATCACGTACGTCAGCCCGAGCTCGTCCTGGAGGTCGTCCATCAGGTTGACGACCTGTGCCTGGATCGACACGTCGAGCGCGGAGACCGGCTCGTCGGCCACGACCATCCGGGGCTTGAGGGCCAGGGCGCGGGCGATGCCGATGCGCTGACGCTGGCCGCCGGAGAACTCGTGCGGGTAGCGGTTGTAGTGCTCGGGGCTCAGGCCCACCAGTTCGAGGAGGCGCTGGACCTCCTTCTTGACGCCGCCCTCGGGCTCGACGCCCTGGAGCCGGAACGGCGCCGAGACGATGTTGCCGATGGTGTGCCGGGGGTTCAGCGAGCCGTACGGGTCCTGGAAGATCATCTGCACGTCGCGGCGCAGCGGGCGCATGCCGCTGGTGTCGAGGTGCGTGATGTCCGTGCCGTCGAACTCGATCTTGCCGCCGCTCGGCTCCAGCAGCCGGGTGATCAGCCGGCCCATGGTCGACTTGCCGCAGCCGGACTCGCCCACGACGCCGAGGGTCTCGCCCCGGCGCACCTCGAAGTCGATGCCGTCCACGGCCTTGACCGCCCCGACCTGCCGCTGGAGCAGGCCCTTCTTGATGGGGAAGTGCTTGACCAGGCCCTCGACCTTGAGCAGCGGTTTCTCGTCGTCGGCCGGCGCGGCTTTCACGGCCGCCGCCGCGGCCCCGGTCTCAGTCTCGCTCACAGCTTCGGCGCAATCTCTTCGGTCCAGATCCGGGTGCGGTCCTCCTGCGACAGGTGGCAGGCGGTGAAGTGCCTGCTGCCGACCTCGCGCAGCTCGGGGCGCTCGGTGCGGGTGATCCCGCCCTTGGGGACGTCCGCGTACGGGCAGCGCGGGTTGAAGGCGCAGCCGGAGGGGACGTTGATGAGGCTCGGCGGCTGGCCCTTGACCGGGATGAGCCGGTCGGTCTGCGCGCGGTCGATCCGCGGCATGGAGCCGAGCAGGCCCCAGGTGTAGGGGTGCGACGGCTCGTGGAAGATCCTGTCGACCGGGCCGCGCTCCACGCAGCGTCCGCCGTACATCACGAGGATGTCGTCGGCGATCTCGGCGACCACGCCGAGATCGTGCGTGATGATGACGACCGCGGAGCCGAACTCCTTCTGAAGATCCCGGATCAGGTCGAGGATCTGCGCCTGCACGGTCACGTCGAGCGCGGTGGTCGGCTCGTCCGCGATCAGCAGTTCGGGGTTGTTCACCAGCGCCATGGCGATCATGGCGCGCTGGCGCATACCGCCGGAGAACTCGTGCGGGTACATGTCCACGCGCTTGTCCGGCTCCGGGATGCCGACGCGGTCGAGGAGTTCGACGGCGCGGCGGCGGGCGGTCTTCTTGTCGACCTTGTTGTGGACCCGGTACGCCTCCACGATCTGGCTGCCGACCGTGTAGTACGGGTGCATGGCGGACAGCGGGTCCTGGAAGATCATCGCCATCTGCCGGCCGCGCATCCGGCGCACCTCGTCGGGGCTCGCCGAGACGAGCTCCTTGCCGTCGAGCCAGATCTCGCCGGACATCCGCACGTTCTTGCCGCGGTTGCCGAGGCGGTGCAGGCCCATCACGGCCAGCGAGGTCACGGACTTGCCGGAGCCGGACTCGCCCACGATGCCGAGGGTCTTGCCCTTCTCCAGCTGGAAGGAGAGACCGTCCACGGACTTGACCAGGCCGTCGTCGGTCGGGAAGTGCACCTTCAGGTCGCGCACTTCGAGGAACGCCCGGGGCGGCTCGCCGGCACGCACGGGCTCGCCCACGGCGGCCCCGGTCTTGGACAGGTCGGTCACGAGAGCCTCACCCGCGGGTCGATCGTGGCGTACAACAGGTCCACCACCAGGTTCATGAAGACGACGAAGAACGCCGCGAGCAGGGTCACCCCGAGGATCGGGGGCAGGTCGTTGGCGGTGATCGCCTGGACCGCGTACTCGCCGATGCCGTGCAGGGAGAACACCGTCTCGGTGATGACGGCACCGCCGAGCAGCAGGCCGATGTCCATGCCGAAGACTGTCACCAGCGGGGTCAACGCGGCCCGCAGACCGTGTCGGACGACGACCTTGCGCTCCCGCAGACCCTTGGCCCGAGCGGTGCGGATGAAGTCCTCGTTCATGGTCTCCAGCATGCCCGAGCGGGTCAGCCGGGCGTAGATGGCCGAGTAGAGCAGCGCCAGCGAACACCACGGCAGGAACAGGGTGTTGGCCCACTGGGACGGGTTCTCGGTGAAGGGGACGTACGTTCTGCCGAAGATCTCCAGCTTGTAGCTGAACAACAGCAGGGCCAGCTGCCCGGTGAAGAACATGGGCAGGGAGACGCCCGCGAGGGCCACGCCCATGGCGGACCGGTCGAAGAACGAGCCCGGTTTGAGAGCGGAGATGACACCGGCCGCGATCCCGCCGACCAACCACAGCACGGCGGCGCCGACAGCCAGCGAGAGGGTGACCGGCAGCCGTTCGGTCAGCTGGGGCCAGACCTCGATGTGGTCCTTGAAGGAGTAGCCGAAGCAGGGGGCGTCACAGCGGACGGTGGTGGGGCCGAGGTCGTAGGTGGCGCCGGAGACGATCCCCTTGATGAAGTCCCAGTACTGGACGTAGACCGGCTGGTCGAGACCGAGGTTCGCCTTGACCGCCGCGATGTCCTCGGGGGTCGGGTTCTTGCCGATGTACTGCTGTGCCAGCTGGTCGGCGGTCTGCCCGGCGAGCTTCGGCAGGATGAAGAAGATGCCGAAGGTGACCGCGGTGACGACGAGCAGCAGGACCAGTGCCGCGATCGTCCGGCGGATGATGTACGAGATCACGAGGACCGGCGCGGGCGCCCGCGGATGACTTTAGTCCGCGGGCGCCAATGCCTTCACCTGCCTTCCGGGGCTACTTCTCGGCGGTGCCGACGTTGAGGTAGTCGTACTGACCGCTGAAGGCGGACGTCGACACCAGGTTGGTGGCGTGCGGCGTGCGGTACAGCAGGACCTTGAAGTAGGTCAGCGGCACGATGGCGGCCTGCTCCATGACCTTCTGGTCGACCTCGGTGTACGCCTTGGTGCGGGCGGCCTCGTCGGTGTTGCCGATCGCGTCGTCCAGCAGCTTGTTGATCTCGGGGTTGTCCAGCTCGGACAGGTTGGTGTTACCCGACTGGCTGATGGCCTTGCCGTGCGCGATCTGCTGTAGGAAGCCGTAGCCGGTGGGCCAGTCGGCGCCCCACTGCATCATCATCAGGCCGATGTTGTTCTTCTCGTTGAACTTGGGCACGCCCGCGTAGTCGGAGAAGTACTTGCCGGACGGGTACTGCTTGATGTCCGCGTCGATGCCGACCTTCTTCAGCGCGCCGACGATCGCGGTGGCCGCGTCGACCTCGCCCTGCCGGTCGGTGCGGGCCGAGATGGAGGTCTTGAAGCCGCCCTCCTTGCCGCAGGCCTTCAGGTGCTCCTTGGCCTTGGCGACGTCACCCTTGTTGCCCGGGGTGGCGTACTGGTCGGCCTTCTCGTAACCCGAGACGTCGGTCGGCAGGACCGTGGTGGCGATGTCACCGCGGATCGGGCCGCCCATCGCGGTCTGCACGGCGGTCTTGTCGATCGCGTACTCGACGGCCTTGCGGCACTCGACGTTGTTGAACGGCGCCAGCTTGGTGTTGATCGCCGCGTAGATGAGACGACCGCCCAACGCGTTGTCCGTGTTGGCCATCTCGTCCTTCTTGCCCAGGATCTGCGCCTGGGTCTGCGCGTCGACACCCGTTCCCTGGATGTCGATCATCGTGTCCCCGGACATCACGTCCTTGTCGATCGTGGCCTTGTTGACCTTGAGGTTCACCACGATCTTGTCCGGGTACTGCTTGCGCAGGGGGTCCGTTTTGGCGTCCCACTCGGGGTTGCGGACCAGGACGATCTGCTTGCCCTCCTCGTACTTCTCGAACTTGTACGAGCCGGAGGAGACGACCTTCTTGGTGTAGTCGACACCCGTGTCCTTGGCCCTCGGCACGGGGGCCGTCTGCGGGGCGCTGACGAGGTAGTCGAACTCCGCGAAGGCCTTGTTCAGGTGGAAGACGATCGTCTGGTCGTCCGGGGTCTCGATGGACGAGATGCCCTTTTCGCTCTTGTCCTTGTACGGGCCCTTGTAGTCGTCCGGGTTGTCCAGCAGGTTCTGGAAGTAGTTGGGGCCGAGCGAGAGCACGTCACGCGCGAAGTTCGAACGCTCCACCGCGTACTTGACGTCCTTGGAGGTGACCGCGGTCCCGTCCTCGTACTTGACGCCCTGACGGATCTTGTACGTCCAGGTCTTGCCGCCGTCGCTGGGCGTGCCCGCGCCCTCGGCGAGGTCCGGGACGAGTTCGTTGCCCGCCTCGCCGGGGGCGGGCTTGAAGGTCATCAGGGGACGCGCGTAGAGGCGGCTGAAGTTGTAGCCGTAGGCGTAGTACATGTTGCCCGGGTCCAGCGACTCGGGAGCGTCGGAGCTGGCGTAGGTGACCGTTCCGCCCTTGTGGGTGGAGGCGTTCACCACTCCCTTGGTCGCGGCGTTCACGCCGGCGCCCTTGGGCGTGTCGGCGCCGTCGTCGGCCTTGCTGCAGCCCGCGAGAAGCAGGCCGGCGCTACTGGCGACCGCAATCGCGGCCATTGCTGACCTTCGCATGATGGTCGGATTCCCCTTCGTAGGTGGACACTTGGGTGGGACGTCGGGTCGCGGACGGGTGTCGCGACCGCGGACGTCAGCGGCTGCGGGGGTCGAGTGCGTCCCTCAGGCCGTCACCGAGGAGGTTGAAGGCCAGCACCGTGATGAAGATCGCCAGGCCGGGGACGATCATGTACTGCGGGTCGACCTCGAAGAAGTCGACGGCCTGGTTGAGCATTCCGCCCCAGGACGCCTGGGGCGGCTGGATGCCCACACCGAGGAAGCTCAGCGAGGCTTCGAAGAGGATGTTCGTCGGGATGAGCAGCGTCGAGTAGACGATGATCGGCGCGACGAGGTTGGGCAGCAGTTCCTTGAAGAGGATGTACGGGCCGCCGGCCCCCATCCCCCGGGAGGCGTCGACGAACTCCCGCTCGCGCAGGGCCAGGGTCTGACCGCGCACGATGCGCCCCATGTAGGGCCAGTTGAAGAAGCCGATGACGAAGATCAGCACGGAGATGTGCAGGGGCAGCCCTTCGAGGCCGAAGGCACCGCCCTGGAGCGTCGCGGAGATGGCGATGGCGAACAGGAGCAGCGGGAACGCGAGGAAGGTGTCCATCAGGCGGCTGACGACGGTGTCGACCCGCCCGCCGTAGTAGCCGGCGACCAGGCCCATCACGGTTCCGATGACGACGGACAGCAGCGTCGCGCCGAAGGCGACGACCAGGGAGACCCAGGAGCCCTCCAGGATGCGCGCGAGGATGTCCCGGCCGAACTTCGGCTCGACGCCCAGCGGGTGGTCCCAGCTCATCCCGCCGAAGTCACCCTTGGGCAGCGAGGTGTTGGGGTCGATCAGGTCCTGGTGGAAGGCGTTGGGGTCGAGCCCCAACAGGGCCTGGAGCGGACGGGACAGGGCCGCCACGAGGATGAGCAGCACGACAACGATGCCGCCCACGACCGCCACTTTGTCCCGCTTGAAGCGGGACCAGGCGATCTGCCCGAGTGACCGGCCCTCGATCTTCTTGGCCTCGACCCCCTTCAGCACGGCCTCCGGCTGGGCGTCGGCCTGCGATCCGGTGGTCTCGATCGGTGCCGTCACGGTGAGTCTGACCCCTCTCGGCCGACGGTTGTCGGCCCCCCTGGCTGCCGCGGTAGCGGTTGCTCCAACTCGCACACGGGGCCTGCCGCCCCGTGTCTTGACCGGGAGTCTTCAACGCTTTGGCGATCTGTTGCCAGAGCTGGCGAGGAAAGTATGCGCAACCGTGATGCTGTCTGCGGGGTTCCGTTATCCGAACAGCGGGTAACGGGGGGCGGACGCGCGCCAGTTGGGGCGTATGAGGGCGGACCGGGACCTTCCGATCGCATCTACGCGCGGAGATTCACCTGGGAAACCGCAGCCGGGGGTGCGTTGCGCCTACGACAGTAGGGTTGCCGACCGCTCGGTAGGTTAGCCCATGAATGATCAGTAACGGCCCTGTGGCGGTGGGTAGCCGTAGCCGGCCGCCGGAGCCTGCGCCGGAGCGGCGGCGTGTGCTTCGCGGTCGTAGAACGGACGGGCGGTCGCCCGCATCCACATCGCGACCGGGTCGTCCTCGTCGGACATCGCCACCGTCGAGACGGGCAGCCCGTCCGGGACCGCGCCGATGGACTGGAGCATCATCGAGCGCACCGAGTCCACGGCGGGCGGGCTGGTGTCGTACACGTCGAGCCCGATCGCCAGATACGGCGCGCCGAGCGCCGGCTGCACCCAGGCGCGGCGCAGGGAGCGGACGGCGGGGGTGCGGTGGGCGTTCTGCGCGAGCAGGGCGTAGAACTGCGGGATCTCGATGCCGGGCTCCGACAGGCGGAGCGGGCCGGCGGGCTGGCGGTCCAGGCCGGTGGCGATGCGGCGCAGGTCGAGCCACGGGATGCCGACGCCGCCGCCCGGGGCGTGCGGGTTCAGCCAGAGGCCGAAGTGGTCCGGGTAGAGGGTGCGGGCCACGTCGATGCCGTCGACGACCTCGTAGGAGCGGTTCCAGCCGCTGGCCGACAGCTCCTGGGCGGAGGTGACGCACGGGGCGTAGCCGTGGCCGTCGACCTCCATGTTTCCGTACTGGGCGTCCGGGGAGCCGGCCTGGCCGTGCCACAGCAGCATCCAGACCTGGCCGGTGTTCGGGGTGGCGAGGGCGCGGAGGAGCGCCTCATAGGCGTCGTAACGCCCCGGCGTCACCTGGCGCAGCATGTGCTCGACCTGGCCGGTCGCCGCGGTGCCGCTCGCGCTCACCTTTTACCGCCCTTTCGGGGAACGTGGGTTTCGAGCCCAGCTTAGGCGCTCCGCTGGGGGAGCCGCTGAGAGCTCGGGGCCCATTGTCGTCTGCGGACTGCGGGTCGTGCGTGGCTTGTCGCGCCCCGCGGCGGAGCCGCATATCGATACAGCCCCGCGCCCCCAAGGGGGCGCTGCCCGTCACCGGCGCCTAGAAATCCCGCTGATAGAACGGGCGTACCTTCTGCCTCATCCAGTCGATCACCGGGTCCTGGGCCACGTCCAGGAGGACCAGGTTGACCGGCCAGGGGGTGGGGGTGCGGCCCAGGGCTCGGGCGAGGGCGTCCATGGGGGCCGCGCGCAAGTCGCCCTCCCACTGGGAGAGTTCCACGCCGACGAACATCACCGGGTGGGCCGTCTCGATCGCCGCCAGACAGCGGCGGGCCGTGGTGACGACGCCGGTCTCGGCGAACTCGGCCGAGGCTGCCGCGAGGAAGTCGACCGGGTCGTCCTGCCAGTCGGGTTCGTAGAGCTTGACGCGGCCGCCGGTGGTGAGGCCGTCCAGCGGGGTGCGGCCCACCCGGCAGAGCTCGGCCACCGCGGCCGGGGGCAGGGGGACGCCGACCGTGCCGTCGGGGTTGACGGCGATGCCCACCTGCGGGGGCAGACCGCGGGCGAATTCGACGGCGGGGGCGACGGTGTACGACATATGGGCCCCGACGACCTGGCGGAACTGTTCCTCGGAGCTGAAGACCGGGACGTACGCCTGGCCCGCAATCTCCACGGTCGGCAGGTCCAGCGGACCGCTGGTGGGGCCGCCGCCGTTGGGCAGCGGCACCCAGACGAAGCTGCGGCCCAGCACCTCGATGATCCGGCCGCCGGCCGAGGGGAGGCCGAGGGAGGCCGAGAGCACCTCCTCCAGTTCGTTGCCGGGCCAACCGCCGTGCGCGTGGAGGTGTGCCCCTGCCGGGAAGTCCGCGGGGAGATCCGCTGCGAAGTCCATCTGTCTGACCGCCTGCTGTGAACCACGTATGTGGCTCAGAAGGCTATCCGGTGTCCGCCCCGCACAGCCCCGCGACCATTCAGCCCGTGAAACCGATCCGGCACAGAGTGTCCGCCGCCTCCCGATCGATCAGCACCGCCGACCCGCAGCCCTGGGGCAGGCTGCCCTGCTCCACCGAGCTCAGCAGGTGGGCCGCGGCTCGGCGATGGCGCAGAAAGGCGTAACGGGAGACGCCTCGGCCGCGCTCGCGCTGGCCCTCCAGGGCCGTGTCCGGGGCGACGTCGAGCAGCAGCAGGTGCAGGCTGCCGCCGCGTCGGCGGGCCTCGCGGGCCAGCCAGCCACGCACCCATGCCTGCGTGCCGCAGTCGTGCACGACGACACCCTCGCCGGAGCGCACGGCGCGGCGCAGTCCGGCGTAGTGCGCGAGACGGACCAGGGGGCGGTAGACGGCGTACGGGAGGAAGCGGGGCATGCGGGTGTCCCAGCGGTCCCGGGTGTCCTGCGAGTCGATGCGGGGGCCCTGCACGGCCCGCTTCATCAGCGTGGACTTGCCGCTGCCGGGCAGGCCGGTGATCACGACGAGGTCCCGCGGGCCGAAGAGCAGCGCGCGCGGGCTGCGACCGGAGCGCTCGCGCAGATCACGGACCACGGGTGCGAGGTACGTGCCGCCGGCTTCGGCCGCCGGGGCCGCGGGCTGCTTGGGCAGCGCCATGCCCGAGGTCGTGGCGTAGGCCGTGGTGCGGTTCACCGTCATCGTCCTCCTCCGGGGTCAGGATTCCCCATCCCCACTGAGCGTAAAGAGAAGGTAATGGATGATCTCCCGCATTTTCGTTCACTTCCTGCCACAACCCGGTTACAGACACGGCCTGCCGTTGACGGGCGTGGCCGTGCAATGATGTGCGCGCCAACTGCATACCGGCCGTTTGAATCCGCGCGGGAGAGTCCCCAGCAGTCCATCGCCGGGGCGCCGAAGGAGCAAGTCCCTCCCTTGAATCTCTCAGGCCCCGTTACCGCGCGGGCGAGGCACATCTGAAAAGCGGGCCGCTCCGTCCCTGCCCGGGACGCGCGGCTCCACCCAAGGTGCAAGCCGTTGATCGTCCCTGTGGCGGTCCCGGCGAACCTCTCAGGTTCCGATGACAGATGGGGAGGAACGACCTCGCCCGTCATGCCCTGGGAGACAACGTCCGATGAGCAGCACTGAACCCCGTCGTACCGCGCTCGATGCCCTGCATCGCTCGCTCGGCGCGACGATGACCGACTTCGCCGGCTGGGACATGCCCCTGCGCTACGGCTCCGAGCGCGACGAGCACAACGCCGTGCGGACGAAGGCCGGGCTCTTCGACCTCTCCCACATGGGCGAGATCACCGTCACCGGCCCCGAGGCCGCCGCCTTCCTGAACCACGCCCTGGTCGGCAACATCGCCTCCGTCGGCGTCGGCCGCGCCCGCTACACCATGATCTGCCAGGCCGACGGCGGCATCCTCGACGACCTGATCGTCTACCGGCTCGCCGACACGGAGTACATGGTCGTCGCCAACGCCTCCAACGCCCAGGTCGTGCTGGACGCGCTGACCGAGCGCGTGACCGGCTTCGACGCCGAGGTCCGCGACGACCGGGACGCGTACGCGCTGATCGCCGTCCAGGGCCCCGAGTCCCCGGGCATCCTGAAGTCGCTCACCGACGCCGACCTCGACGGCCTGAAGTACTACGCCGGCCTGCCCGGCACCGTCGCCGGCGTCCCCGCCCTCATCGCGCGCACCGGCTACACCGGCGAGGACGGCTTCGAGCTGTTCGTGAAGCCGGAGCACGCCGTCGAGCTGTGGCAGGCGCTGACCAAGGCGGGCGAAGGCGTCGGTCTGGTCCCGTGCGGCCTGTCCTGCCGGGACACGCTGCGGCTGGAGGCGGGCATGCCGCTGTACGGCAACGAGCTCTCGACCTCCCTCACCCCCTTCGACGCCGGGCTCGGCCGGGTGGTGAAGTTCGAGAAGGAGGGCGACTTCGTCGGGCGCGAGGCGCTCGCCGCCGCCGCCTCCCGCGCCTCGGAGAACCCGCCCCGCGTGCTCGTCGGCCTGATCGCCGAGGGCCGCCGCGTCCCGCGCGCCGGGTACCCGGTCGTCGCCGGCGGCGAGGTCATCGGCGAGGTCACCTCCGGCGCGCCCTCCCCCACCCTGGGCAGGCCGATCGCGATGGCGTACGTCGACGCCGCGCACTCGGCGCCGGGCACGGCCGGGGTCGGCGTGGACATCCGGGGCAGCCACGAGCCGTACGAGGTCGTGGCGCTGCCGTTCTACAAGCGGCAGAAGTAACGCCGTACCGAGAGACTGGCCCAGACGCGAAGACTGGCCCAGATCCGGAGACCGGCCCACAAGTGGAGACCGACAGCGGCCCCGTGCGTGACCCTGCGCACATTCGCGCTGCTCACATGCGTTTCCAGCAGTCCCCCATTCATCACCACTCCCGCGCGTACAGGAGAATTCAGGCCATGAGCAACCCCCAGCAGCTGCGCTACAGCAAGGAGCACGAGTGGCTGTCGACCGCCGAGGACGGCGTGTCGACGGTCGGCATCACCGAGTTCGCGGCCAACGCGCTCGGCGATGTCGTCTACGCCCAGCTCCCCGAGGTCGGCTCGACCGTGACCGCGGGTGACACCTGCGGTGAGCTGGAGTCGACCAAGTCGGTGTCCGACCTGTACTCCCCGGTCACCGGCGAGGTCACCGAGATCAACGAGGACGTCGTGAACGACCCGGCGCTGGTGAACTCCGCCCCCTTCGAGGGCGGCTGGCTGTTCAAGGTGCGCGTCACGGAGGAGCCGGCCGACCTGCTCTCCGCCGACGAGTACGTCGCCCACACCGCCGGCTGAGGAGTAACGCCCCTTATGTCTGACAAGTCGCTTCTGAACACGCCCCTGCACGAGCTGGACCCGGCCATCGCCGCCGCGCTCGACGCCGAGCTGGAGCGCCAGCAGTCGACCCTGGAGATGATCGCCTCCGAGAACTTCGCGCCGGTCGCGGTCATGGAGGCCCAGGGTTCGGTCGCCACCAACAAGTACGCCGAGGGCTACCCGGGCCGCCGCTATTACGGCGGCTGCGAGCACGTCGACGTCGCCGAGCAGATCGCCATCGACCGGGTCAAGGAGCTGTTCGGCGCCGAGTATGCGAATGTGCAACCGCACTCCGGCGCCTCCGCGAACCAGGCCGCCCTGTTCGCGCTGGCCCAGCCCGGCGACACCATCCTCGGCCTGGACCTGGCCCACGGCGGCCACCTCACCCACGGCATGCGGCTGAACTTCTCCGGCAAGCAGTTCAAGGTGGTCCCGTACCACGTGGACCCCGCCACCGGTCTGGTCGACATGGCCGAGGTCGAGAAGCTCGCCAAGGAGCACAAGCCGAAGGTGATCATCGCCGGCTGGTCGGCGTACCCGCGGCAGCTGGACTTCGCCGAGTTCCGGCGGATCGCCGACGAGGTCGAGGCGTACCTGTGGGTCGACATGGCCCACTTCGCCGGTCTGGTCGCGGCGGGCCTGCAC
>NZ_JAGMUL010000197.1:1966-14400 GCF_019049285.1 Streptomyces sp. AC550_RSS872 | reverse complement strand
TCGCCGAGGTCGCGGACGTCATCGCCGAGACGCTCAAGGCGCCCTCTCCCTTCGGAGCGGCCGACGCGGACGCGCTCAAGACCCGGGTCAAGGCCCTGACGGACAGGCACCCGCTCTACCCCGGCCTGTAACCGACAACCTCCCGCTGGGGCGTGCCGGCGACCGCTCGGTACGCCCCTCCCATCCCACGGAGTATGGCGTGGCAATCAGCGTCTTCGACCTGTTCTCCATCGGCATCGGCCCGTCCAGCTCGCACACCGTCGGTCCGATGCGTGCCGCCGTCCGGTTCGTGACCCGGCTCAAGCAGGACGGCGTACTCGCCCAGACCGCCGGGATACGGGCCGAACTCTTCGGTTCCCTCGGCGCCACCGGCCACGGCCACGGCACCCCCAAGGCGGTCCTGCTCGGTATGGAGGGCAACGAACCGCACACGGTCGACGTCGCCCAGGCCGACCTGGACGTCGAACGGATCCGGCACACCGGGCGCATCCGCCTCCTCGGCGCCGAGATCGGCCCGGCCCACGAGATCGACTTCGACGCCTCGACCCAGCTGGTCCTGCACCGTCGGCGGTCGTTGCCGTACCACGCCAACGGCATGATCCTCTTCGCGTACGACGGCGACGGGGTACCGCTGCTGGAGAAGACGTACTACTCGGTCGGCGGTGGCTTCGTGGTCGACGAGGACGCGGTCGGCGCGGACCGGATCAAGCTCGACGACACGGTTCTGCCTCACCCGTTCCGCACCGGTGACGAACTGTTGCGGCTCTCCCGGGAGACTGGTCTGTCCATCTCCGCTCTGATGCTGGAGAACGAGAAGGCCTGGCGCACCGAGGGGGAGATCCGCGCGGGTCTGCTGGAGATCTGGCGCGTCATGGAGGCCTGTGTCTCCCGAGGGCTGGGCCGCGAGGGCATCCTCCCCGGCGGACTGAAGGTCCGTCGTCGGGCCGCCGCGGCGGCGCGGGCCCTGCGCGGCGAGGGCGATGCGACGGGCCGCGCCATGGAGTGGGTGACCCTCTACGCGATGGCCGTGAACGAGGAGAACGCCGCCGGTGGCCGGGTCGTCACCGCTCCGACGAACGGGGCGGCCGGGATCATCCCCGCCGTACTTCAGTACTACCTCGACTTCGTGCCGGGCGCCGACGAGGAGTCCATCGTCCGCTTCCTCCTCGCGGCGGGCGCCATCGGCATGCTCTTCAAGGAGAACGCCTCCATCTCCGGGGCCGAGGTCGGCTGCCAGGGCGAGGTCGGCTCGGCCTGCTCGATGGCCGCCGGTGGCCTCGCCGAGGTCCTCGGAGGGAGCCCCGAACAGGTCGAGAACGCCGCCGAGATCGGAATGGAGCACAACCTCGGCCTCACCTGCGACCCGGTCGGCGGCCTCGTCCAGATCCCCTGCATCGAGCGCAACGGCATGGCCGCGGTCAAGGCCGTCACCGCCGCCCGGATGGCGATGCGCGGCGACGGCCGCCACCACGTCTCCCTCGACAAGGTCATCAAGACCATGAAGGAGACCGGCGCCGACATGAAGGTCAAGTACAAGGAGACCGCGCGCGGCGGCCTCGCCGTCAACGTCATCGAGTGCTGAGGAGCGGGACGAGCGACGTCCTGGAGATCCTGCGCACCCGCTTCACGTCCACCCCCGAGCCGGACGGGGCCCGCGGCTCCGCGCCCGCCCAGCGCTGGATCGTCGACGGGCCCGGCCCGGGTCGGCGGCTTGCCCCGGTCGTGCGCCGAGGCGGCGGAAGTGGGTGGGCTACCTGGTCCTGAACCGGTCCGGACGCACGAAGTCCAGGCCTTCGACGGTCTGCTTGCCGAGCGCCTCGAGTGCGGCGATGTGGCCGTAGCCGGTGGCCATTTTGAAGCCCTTTCCGGAGAATCCGGTGGCACAGTAGACGCTGCTGTTCTCATCCAGCCAGCCCAGGAGGGGATGCCTGTCCTCGGTGAAAAGGTCGGGGAAGGCGTCGGAGCGCACGATGCTGGGGATCAGGCCGGGGAAGAAGTCGGTGACGATCTCGGTCACCTTCTCGATTTCTCGCGGGGTGAGTTCCCTGGGCACGGAATCCGGGTCGGGAGTCTCCCTTCCGCGCCCGTCCAGCGGTCCGTCCACCGATGCCTTGACCGTCACGCCGTCGACGGCGGGTGCGCCGTACAGGGAGTGATCGCCGTACAGCCGGCTGAAGACGGGGAAGTTCTCCGGTGAGAACTGCGTGCCGTCCTGGGCGACGAACCAGGTCAGGACGATCCGATGGGTTTCCGTGACGGCCTTGAGGTGGTCGGGCATGAGCCTTCGGGACCAGCCGCCCGAGGCCACGATGACCTTCTCGAACGTCCAGGTTCTGTCGCCCGAGGTGACGACCACGCCGTGGTCGGTTTCGGTGATGCTGTCCACGGGTGTGTTCCGAAGGACCGTGGCGCCGTTGGCCTGGGCCGCCGAGACGGCGGCGCTGACGGCGCGGTCGGTGCGCAGAACGCCGGCGCGGGGGTCGTAGACGGCGCAGTCGTCGGGGCGGAGGTTGTGCTGGGGGTAGCGTCCCGCCAACTCCTCCCGGCTGAGGACGCGGTGCTCGGCTCCGTTGAGGCGCGTGGTCTCGAGGAGGCTGTTGATGAAGCTGCCGTTCGCCGTCCCGATGGACAGCCCCCCGGTAGTGGTGAGGATCTCCTGCCCGGTTTCCGTTTCGAGCTCGGCCCACAGGCCGCGGGAGCGTTCGATGATGGGGTAGTAGTCGGGCTTGCCGAGGTAGACCATGCGGAACAGGCGGGTGTCCCCGCCCACGGCACTGCGGCCGTGGGCGGGGGTGGCGGCCTCGAAGCCCACTACCGAGTCCGACAGCCGGGAGGCCTGCCACAGGGCCATGCTCCCGATGCTGCCCAGGCCGATGACGGCGAGTTTCGCGTCCATGAGAGCGGTCTCTTTTCTCTTTACTCGTGAAGTCCGGCGAGTCTGCTGCCGAATCTGGCCAGGAGTGAGGTCGTGCGGGAATCCCTGCGCTCTTCCCACCGGTCGGCGATGCCGAAGAGCCGGTACATGGCGTGAACGCCCAGCCAGCGGATGGGTTCCGGTTCCCACTTCCGTGCCCGGTAGCCGACCCAGGGGAGGGTGGTCCGTTCGGTTTCCTGCTCGAAGGCGAGCTCCACGAGAGTCCTGCCACCGACGTAGGCCGACGTGACACCGTGTCCCGCGTAGCCGGTGGACGACCCGATGCCCGATGCCGGGTCCCAGTGCACGCCGCCGTTCCAGTCCCGCGTGACGCCCAGGACTCCCGACCAGGCGTGGTCCACCTCGAAGGGGATACCGGGGAAGAAGGTGCTGAGCTTGTGCGAGATCAGGTCGATCGTGGACTGGGCGGTCGCTCCGGCTCCCCCGGTGCCGGACCCGAAACGGTAGGGAACACCGCGGCCCCCCATCGCGATACGGCCGTCCGACGTCCGCTGGGCGTAGATGAACGTGTGCGCGGAGTCGCTGAGGCACTGCGGCCCGTCCCAGCCGATCTGTTGCCATGCCTCCTCCGGCAGCGGCTTGGTCACGATCAGCGAGGAATTGACCGGGATCAGACTCCGGCGGCCGAGCAACCGTCCCGAATAGCCTTCGGTGCAGATGAACGTCCTGGCCGCGGTGACACGACCGTTGGCCAGGGTGAGGGTCTTGTCCGCGACGCTGTCCACCCGGCTGCCCTCGTAGATCCTGACCCCCATGGAGGTCAGGGTGTCGGCGAGGCCGTAGACGAGTTTCGCGGGGTGGAACCGCGCGCAGTGCTTGTAGAAGAGCCCGCCGTGGACGGTGGAGATGTTGATCTGGGATCGGAACTCGTCGCGGTCGAGCATGTGGACTTCGTCGTCGGTCAGCCCGTACTTCAGGTCGGCATCACGCCTGGTGACAAGCCGGCCCAGCCCCGCCCGAGTGTGGGCGGCGACGAGCGCGCCGCCCTTGTGCTGATCGGCGTCGATCCCCTCGGCCTGGAGGATGTCCAGGACCGCGTCGACGCCGGCGACGAACTCCTGCTGGAGCGCCCGGCTCGCCTCCAGCCCTCCGCCGGCGCGGGCGAAGGTGGCACGGTTCCCCGGAGGCATCGCCGAGAGCCAGCCGCCGTTGCGCCCCGATGCGCCGTAGCCCACCTGCTCGGCCTCGAAGACGGCCACCGAGAGCGACGGTTCCAGTTTCTTGGCGAAGTACGCCGCCCAGAGGCCGGTGTAGCCGCCGCCGACAACGGCCACGTCGACGGAGTCCTGGCCGGTGAAGCGGGGGAATGACGGCCTCTTGCCGGCCAGTTGGGCCACCCAGAAGCCGAGCTCTCCGTTTCGAGGTGGTGCCGCAAGGGCGTTCATGGATGTGTCCTTCATACGTCTGTGGAACCGCGCGTGCCGGTACTGGAAGGTGGTGATGTACGAGGGCTCCGACGTCGCGAGGAAGAGGACGGGACGGCGTCGGCGATCTCCTCGGGAGTGGAGAGGCGCCCGAGCGCGATAGCCCCCTCACGCCCGCGGTGGGTGACCTCGGGGTCGGAGCTGTGTGGGAAGAAGGCATCGATGACTCGGTCGACGCCGTCTTGCATCGCGTCGGCCGGCACGATCGGCGCCGGGTGGCCATGGTGCCGGCCGAGGGCGTCGAGTGCCTGTTGAAGGCGGGGCACAACCGCACTGCTCATGATTGGCTCCCGCTGCACCGCAGTACAGATCACCTGGATCTCGACAGGGGCGTTGAGGGGGAGCCCGGCGACACCGATCGCGGTGCGGGCGTGCCGTCCGTTCTCGCCCAGTACCTCGATGAGCAGTTCACTCGCCGCGTTGGCGACCCGTGACTGCTCACCGAAGTCCGGCGTGCCGGCCACGAAGACCAGCATCTGCACGATCCGGACCCGGTCCAGATCGCCCACCGCCTGCACAGCGGCGGCGAGGCAGTTGAGCGCGGCATGGCGCGCGAGCTCCCGCGCCGTCTCCAGCTCCACGTCCAGGCCCACGACGCCCTGACCCAGCAGCTCGCCGTTCTTGGTAAGGCAGTTGGCGGGAGATGTGGATGCTGGAGCCTTTCCGAAGCCGAGTCACCCTTGACGGTTTGCGGCAGGGGCAGACTCACGTCGCCACCGCCTTCCTGCGGATTCGTTTCTCAGTTCTCCGCTCGGGCGTCAGGGGCGCGGCAGGCCGAACAGGACCGGGAGGTCGGCGATGTCGGTGATCCGCTCGTAGCCGAGCCAGTGCTCGTCGTGCTCCCAGCCGCGGTCGACGTACACCTTGTTCTTGATGCCCATGATGGCCGCTGAACGCAGGTCGTACATCGGGCTCGCGGAGACGTGCACGAGCTCGTCGGGTGTCACGCCGAGCTTATCGAACATGTACTCGAATGCACTGAGTCGAGGCTTGTACACGCCCATCTCCTCGGCGCTGATGACGACCTCGAACGGTGCCTTGAGGTTCTCTGCGAGGCGCACGGCGTGGGCGGTGTCGCTGTTCGTGATGATGACCAGCGGGACCGCCTCGGCCAGGCGGTTCAGCGCCTCGGTGACGCCGGGGTGCGGGCCCCAGGTGGGGATGCGCTCGTACACCGCCCGCGCCTCGTCCTCGCGGTACTCGAGACCGACGCTGCGCGAGGCGCGTTCCATGGAGCGGGCGACGACCTGATGGAACGGCTGGTACGCGCCCGTGCACTCGTCGATCCGGTACGCCTTGCAGATCCGCAGGTACTCATCGGCGAGCTCGGCCGGCAGCCGGTCTCCCAGGACCTCACGCATCGTGTCGTTGATGCTGAAATTGATCAGCGTTCCGTTCATGTCGAACGTCACGAACTTGGGCTTGACGTCGAATACCACTGGCCCTCCTAGTGTTTCCGTGGAGCTGTCCGGCATTCTGGTCGATTGTCGACCACCGCCGTTTGGTCGATTGTCGACCAAACGCCTCTCGACTGTCAACAGCGTCGGAGGAGTACCTCGGTCAGATCCAAGCGGCTCTCGGTCGGGGTCGCCTCCGAGTACGTGCGGACCGGCAACCAGTACCGGATCGTCGAGCGCCTCGGTGAGCGCGAGCCCCGGACCGGACCATGTGCAGGTTGGGTCTGGAGTAACCGGAGAGCGACGGTCCGGCCGTGCACAGGGAGATTCCCGCGCGGGGCGCGTACCTGGGTGTCACGCAGGGTGTGGCTCGTCGAGCGGGCCGCGAGCATCGGCAACGTCACCGGCGGGCCAGGTGCTCGTCTTCTCACGCAGAACCTGCCACAAGCACCCGTGTCGCCGGACCGGCATCGGCCTGATAGCGAAACGGCTCACGGGACACCGACCTGTCGCCGCGACCCGTGAGCCGGAGGGGGAGCGGCTGTGAATTCGGGGAGCTCCTGCCAGACAGTCAACTCGGAGTGGGACGCAACCAGCAGAGGTATAGTCGACAAACGACCAAGTGGTCGGTAATGAGCAAGGGAGGGCCACGGGGTGGACCACAAGTTCGAGTGGCAGGAGCAGCGGACGACGACGCCGGACGGCGTCTACCGCACACTGCGTGCCGCCATCCTCGATGGGGCCGTACCTCCTGGTGGCCAGCTGCGCGAGGCGCACATCGCCGCGGATCTCGGGATCAGCCGGTCACCGCTGCGCGAGGCGCTGACCAAGCTGGAGGAGGAAGGGCTCGTCGTCAAGATCCCTTACCGTGGAGCGTTCGTCGTAGAGGTGAGCGCTCGCGAGGTCGCCGAGATCGACTCGGTCCGGCTACGTGTCGAGCCGTACGCCGCCGAGCTCTCGGCCGAAGCACTGCGCGGTCCTGAGCGGTCCCAGCTGCTGCGGACCGTCGAGGATCTCCGCCGCGCAATGGAGAAGGACGACATCCCGGCCAGCATCGACGCACACCTTCGATTCCACAGGCTCTTCTACGATCTCTCGGGGCACGGTGTCCTACAGAGTCTCTGGAACGGCTGGGAGACCAAGCTGCGCCTCCACCTCAGCGTCGATCACCGCACTTACAGCGACGACCCGCATCAATTGGTCGTCGAGCACGAGAGGTTGGCCGCGGTTGCCTTGGAAGGTGACACCGACGCGTTCCGCCAGGAACTGGCTGCCCATTTCCCCAAGGGGCTGGGAGCCCGGACGGGAGACCCAGGGGAACGCACGCCCCGGCATGTATGAGGCCGTGTCGCCCGCGTGAAGTGTCCAAAGTCAACCTCCTTCAGCGGGGTGGACGCGAGGCGGTACGGCTCGGTGCGGCTGGTGCCGTCCAGGTAGGTCACCGTCATCACCGGTTGCGCCACCCGCTCGGACATCACCTGCCTGCGGGTCACCACGGCGATACCTGGCGCGGCCCTTGTCCGAGGTAGGGGCGTCTTCCAGGACCGAGCGCACCACGGTGGAAATCCGGAGAAGTTCCGGTCCGACAGCAGCGTGCCCGCCGGCAGGGCTCCCGGCAGACGGTTGGCGAGTGTCTGCTCGCTGACCAACCGCGCCGATCGCAGCGTGGACCACTGCAAGGGTCCCGCACTCCACCAGCGCCAGCACCCGGGTCTTCCCGAACCCGGATGGAGCGGCTGCGCGGAGTCCTGGATGCCTCCCATCGTGGCCACGAACGGTCCGATTCCGTCCGGTCGGCGGCCCCGCACGCAATGACGGACTCGATCGCGCACCGCGACCAGGACAATGCGCCCATGCCACCGGGTTCGTCGAGGATGCCCCGGTGCGGCCCGGCCCGGCCCCTGGGCGAAGCGCCGGTGCGTGGTGGCGGCAGCCGCCCACGAGCTGCGGCAGCGCCACGCCGCCGCATGGCCGGCCTGAACCCGGAGGCAACTGCCCGCCAGGTGAAGCCAGGCGGGCGGTCGGGTTGCACCCCGGCGGCGCCGTCCGCACCGTGCCGACGTTCAGCGGGCAACTCTGGACAGCGAACGCTGACTGACAGTCAGGTCAGCTGCTTCACCGCATCGCACACGGGCCATGCGATTCGCGATCGAGTCTCAGTCTTGACAAAGTCTAAACTGGAACCTACTTTTCAAGCTCCTTGAGTAGGTGTGCGCGGCCTGGATGGGTTTGTTCATGTTGGCTGGCCGCCACACCGGGCCCGCGCTGAAATCGGAGTTGAACATGAGGTGCTACGACTGCCTCCAGGAGGCGCGCAGCGACACCACCGGCATCGGTGTGTGCTCGCGCTGCGGCTTGGCCACCTGTGAGAATCACGCCCGCGTACGTCAGGTGCAGGTCACCCGCCAGGTCGGCATGGGCGCCGCTTACGGACGTATCCCGGCACGCAGAGTGGTATGCCACACCTGCGACATGGCCGAGACGGCACACTGACCCGCATGGTGCGCTTGTCGCGCCACATCATCGGTCGCCGAACGTGCGCCGCCTGTCCGAGCACCCGTTCTTGGCCCGCCCGGACGCCGCCCCGGATCAGTGGTGCGGCGTCCGGGCCTCAGTCGTGGCCACGGTCGGTGCGCCATGCTGGAGGCACGACCGTGGACGACGAGATGTCGTAGGGGCAGGACGAGGACGGATCAGTTGCCGGGTGTCCAGGACGTCGACGGCAGCGTAGGCGGGGCACCCTGCTTGGACCCGGGGACTTCAAGGGCTGCGCGATCGAATGCCGGCGTCTGTGCTGTCGTGATCGGTCCGCCGCGGGACCCTGACAGGCGGGGCCATCAGTCGGCCTGCGTCGGCGGCGGGCGCGTCGATGTTCGGCACGCTCAGGCCTGTTTCCTCTGCCCTGCCTGTTCTGTCCCGCCTCGTCACCCTTCTTGGCGGGCTTGCTCCTGCTCGGTGGCAGCTTCCTCAAAAGCCTCCATGGCGTCCCCTCCGGGGGTCGTCCTGGCGCGTCGTGGTGAGCGCGGACGGTCGTGGAGTCCACGCTGACGGCGAAGAGGCCGGCGTTCCTCCCGACGCGCAAGTGCCCGTAGGTGGTCGGTCAGTCCCGAACTCGCCTGGCATCTCACGCGCGCCACTGCGCGCCTGCCCTGAACCGGCGCATCGCACCGTCGAACTGATTCCGCAGCTGCGCAGGGTAGGCGCCGTACTCGCCTATCGCCAAGAACGACGCGGTCAACTTCCGCTGTTCGCCGGTGAGTTGTCTACGCGGCACGGTCGTCTTCCTGCCGGATCTGCCTTCCGGGTGGATCCGGATCGGCTCGACCATCCGTGTCAACCGCTCGGGAATCCCGCAGCCGTCAGCGATCGTCATGCGGACAGGTGTGGTCATGGCGTCGACCGTCGCGTCCAGCTGGGGCGGATCGAGCCGCAGACGGTGTGCCAGGTCGTGCTCGGGGCTGAAGTCTGTATTGACAGTGCTCGACGGGCGGCCATATGGTCGACAAACGACAATGTGATGGCGATTTTAAGCCACCATGCGGCGTTTCTCCGCCACTGTTACTCGAGAGGAGAACCGAGTACAGATGATCAAGATTCATGCGAAGCGGGTTCTCGTGGTCAGCTGCGAGGGTTTGCGTCCTGTGCCGTCCACGGCGGTGGCGCGGTGAGCCGGCCCGTGACTTCGACAGCGAACAGCGGCCCGGCTTCCGATCGGCTCCAGGCCCTGGGCCTGAACCTTCCCGACCTCGCTGGTAACCCGTACTACGTGCACCACCGGACCGTGGGCTCCAGCATCTACATTTCGGGCCAACTGCCTTACAAAAACGGCGAGCTGCTGGGTCAGGGCGTCGTGGGCCTGGACGTGGAGCTGGAGACGGCGCGGGAGCTCGCGCGCCATGCCGCGCTCAACTGCCTCGCCGCCGCTGTGCAGGCGGTGGGCGATCTGGACCGGGTCCGGATCGTGCAGATGCTGGTCTTCGTGGCCGGCACGCCGGACTTCGGTGAGCAGTCACGGGTCGCCAACGCGGCGAGTGAACTGCTCATCGAGGTACTGGGCGAGAACGGACGGCACGCCCGCACCGCGATCGGTGTCGCCGGGCTGCCGCTCAACACTCCGGTCGAGATCCAGATGGTCTGCACGGCTCTGTAGGGCAGGCCCGACGGCAGCGTACGCACGTGCGCGCGATATCGCGGGCCGCGCGCGTTCGGTATCCAGGGGAGTCAGCACCCGCGCCCCTCGATCATTCCAGGCACAACCACAAGGAGCGCAGCGTGAACCGGCTGCAACGAGCACTCGACGCTCTGGTCGAGCGGATCGACACCCCCGCGCCGATCGTGCTGGTCGACGTCATGCAGGGCAACATCGACCGCATACAGGGCTTCGCCGACCAGCACGACCTCAAGGTCAGGCCGCACGTCAAGACGCACAAGTGTGTGGAGATCGGGCGACGCCAGATCGAGGCCGGCGCGGTCGGGATCACCGCGGGAAACGTCGGTGAGGCCGAGGTCTTCGCCGCGGCCGGGTTCGACGACATCTTCCTCGCCTACCCGATCTGGGCCGCGGGATCGAAGAAGCCCCGGATCCGCAGGCTCGCCGAGTCCGCCCGGCTGCGGGTCGGCGTCGACAACGCCGCGGCGATCGAGGCCCTCGCCGACGCGATGGGAGACGAACCGGACCGGCTGCAGGTCGTGATCGAGGTCGACTGTGGCGCCGGTCGTTCCGGGGCGCCGCCCGAGGCTGCGGGTGATCTCGCGCTCTCCGCCCGCAAGCGCGGTCTGGTGCCGGTGGGCGTCTTCACCTATCCAGGTCACGGCGGCGCCGGCCGGGACGCCCGCCAGCGCGCCGCGCAGGACCAGGAGGCCGCGCTCACCACCGCGGTACGCAGCCTCGCCGATGTCGGGGTCACCGCTGAGGTGGTCAGCGCCGGCTCCACTCCCACCCTCGAGTTCTCCACCAGCGGCGTGATCACCGAGATCCGTCCCGGCGAGTACGTCTTCGGCGATCTGAACAACGCCCGGCTGGGCTCCTGCGAGGAAGACCAGATCGCGCTGTTCGTCGCCGCCACCGTGGTCAGCGACTGGGTCCCCGGCCAGGTCATCCTCGATGTGGGCACCAAAGCCCTCAGCCGCGAAGGCAGCCCCGAGATCGGCTACGGCGGCATCGCCGGCACCAAGGCGGTTCTGGGCAAGCTCAACGAGTACCACGGGTTCCTTCCGCTGCCGGACGGCGAGTTCCGCCCCAGCGTCGGCAGCGTCGTACCGGTCGTGCCGAACCACGTGTGCCCGGTCGTCCTCGGCTTCGAGGAACTGATCGTCACCGACAGCACGGGCACGTCGCTGCACCGCTGGCCGGTCGACGCCCGCGGATTCCTCAACTGACCGGCCCCAGGGACAAGACCCCGTGGCCGAGCCCGCAACCGACCGATCTCCCCCGTATATGGAGTGCCTGACATGAGACTCAACAACGTCACGGCCCTGGTGACCGGCGCCAGCAGTGGCATCGGACAGGCGGTGAGTTCCCACTTCCGCCGCGAGGGCGCGCGGCTGCTGCTCACCGGCCGCAAGGAGCGACTCGACAGCGCTCAGCCCGACGACCTGTACGTCCCCGGAGACCTCAACGACGAGGCGTTCGTCGAGAGCCTGGCCAAGCAGGCCGCCGAGTCCTTCGGCACCGTCGACGTCGTCGTCCTCAACCACGGCCTCCAGGCCAGCAGTCCGCTGACCGAGATGGCCTACGACGACGCGAAGAACGTGCTCGAGAGCAACCTGCTCAGCGCGTTCCTGGTGATGAAGCACTTCGCGCCGCTGATGCCCGAGACCGGTGGCTCGTTCGTCTGCGTCAGTTCGCGGCTGGGCATGGTCGGCATGTCCGGGCAGGTCCTGTATTCCGCCGCCAAGGGCGGCCTCATCATGCTCGCCAAGGGCGCGGCGATCGAATGGGCCCCGCGCAACATCCGTGTCAACGTCGTCGCTCCGGGCCTGACCGCCACCCCGATCATCGAAGCGGCGTTCCAGCGCAGGCCCGACCCCGAGGGCTACCGCCGCGAGCGCGAGAGCACGATCCCGCTCCAACGCCTCGCCACCCCTGAAGAGGTCGCTGACGCGGTGCTCTTCTTCGCGTCCTCGGAGTCGTCGTACGTGACCGGATCGGTCCTGACCGTCGACGGCGGGTACACCGCTTCCTGAACGCCGCTTCCTGAACACCCCTGCTGGGCATCACGACCAGCAATGGGCTGAACGACCTGCTCTCCGTTTCGCCTTCTGCCTCGGGCGACCGCTGATCGCGCCATGAACTGTGGTCACCGCCTGGTATGGCTCCAGCTTGCCCACCGCCACTCACCCGGTCCTCTAGCCGGTGTCGCTCCGACGACAAGGTCGTCGGGGACGTCGATCCACGGCGACACGCGCCAAAGCGGTGATCGGCAACACAAGCGGGCGATGCTCTGCCCGCGTTCGCCACCCTGCACCATCCCGCCCCCCCCGCCCGCGAGATAAGCCCCCCGCACAGCTGGTCCCACGCGTCCCCAGATGAGGAGTATTGCCATGAGTGATCCCCAGATCGGTCGTAGAGCGCTCCTGCGCGGAGCAGGCGGCCTCGCCGCTCTCGCCGCTCTTCCCTCCCTCGCAGCCTGCGGTACCGGCACCAGCCGCGCCTCGGCCGACGGCGGGAAGGGCGGC
>NZ_JAGMUL010000197.1:0-1956 GCF_019049285.1 Streptomyces sp. AC550_RSS872 | reverse complement strand
AACCTGGACGACGCTCCGCTGCTGGCGCAGATCAAGCAGGGCCGGCCGCAGTGCGACCTGATCAACAACTCGATGATGTCGCACACCAAGTACGTCGCCCAGGACGCCCTGGAGACGCTGGACCGGGACCGGCTCAAGAGCGTGAAGAGCGCGAAGATCCCGGACAACCAGATCACCGACCATGCCGTCGGCAGCAGCTTCTACGGCGCCTGTATGGCATACCGCACGGATGCTTTCGGGGGTAAGAAGCCGGAGTCGTGGGCGGACTTCTGGGACACCGGGGCGTTCCAGGGCGGCCGTTCGATGTGCAACCCGGACGGTGATCTGCCGGAGCTGGAGTTCGCGCTGCTGGCCGACGGCGTGCCGATGGACAAGCTGTACCCGCTGGATGTGGACCGTGCCTTCAAGGTGCTGACCCGGCTGCGGGGCGACATCAAGAAGTACTGGGACAGCGGCCCGCTCCCCGGTGTGCTGCTCAGCCGCCAGGAGGTCACGATGTCCACCGTGTGGGACGGCCGTATCGCCGACCTGGAGAAGCAGGGCGTCCCGGTGGAGCGGCAGCTCAATGGCATGCGGCGTCAGTTCCAGGGCTATGCCATCGCCAAGGGCGCGGCCAACGCGGATGCCGCCTACCAGCTGATGGACTTCTCGCTGCGGGCGGAGAGCCAGGCCGCCCTGGCCAAGGCCTTCCCGTCGAACCCGTCGTCCCCGCTGGCCTACGCCAAGCTCACCGAGGACGAGCGCAACGCGCTCGCCGGTGCGCCGAAGTACTACGACAAGGGTTTCGACACGGACATCGACTGGTGGCTGAAGAACGAATCGGCCGTCACCAAGCGCTGGTTGGAGTGGGCTCGTGGCTGAATTCGGTATCGCCGCACCGTCGGTGAAGGTGGCCGGCAAGCCGGCCACCGCGACCGGCAAGTCGCTGTCGGTCGTGGCCCTGCGCAAGACCTACGGGGACGTGGTCGCTGTCGACGAGGCGTCGATGGAGATCGCGGCCGGGGAGTTCGTCACCTTCCTCGGCTCCTCCGGGTCGGGCAAGACCACGACGTTGATGATGATCGCCGGTTTCTGCGAGCCGGATTCCGGCACCATCACGGTCGGGGACCGTGACGTCACCCGGCTCGCGCCGCAGAAGCGGGGCCTGGGGTTCGTCTTCCAGCAGTACCTGCTCTTCCCGCATATGACCGTGAGTGAGAACGTCGCGTTCCCGCTCACCCTGCGTGGTGTGCCGAAGGACGAGATCCGCCGCCGGGTCGGGGAGACGCTGGAGATCGCCGGTCTGTCCGGGTTCGGCGGCCGTAAGCCGCGTGAGCTGTCCGGTGGTCAGCAGCAGCGTGTGGCGTTGTGCCGGGCGCTGGTCTACCGGCCGCCGGTGATCCTCATGGACGAGCCGCTGGGCGCACTGGACAAGAAGCTGCGTGACCAGCTCCAGGTCGAGATCAAGACCATCCAGCAGGAACTCGGCCTGACTGTCATCTATGTGACGCACGATCAGGAAGAGGCGCTGGTCATGTCGGACCGTATCGCGGTCATGCGCAACGGCCTGATCGAGCAGTTCGACACCCCCCGCGAGCTGTTCGAGCGGCCCAGGACCCCGTTCGTGGCGGACTTCCTCGGCGCGGCCAACTTCCTGCCCGGCCGCATCGAGCAGCACACCGACGAGCACACCCTGGTCCGCCTGGATGCCAGCGGCACTCTGCTCAAGGCGCGTCGCCACCAGCTGCCCTCCGGCAGTCAGGTGAAGGTTGCTGTGCAGCCGGGTCGGCTGCGGGCCTGTGCCACCGATGACGGGTTCTGTACCGGCACGGTGGAGACCGCCACCTACGTCGGCACTTTGGTCCGCGCGGGTGTGCGGATCGACGGTGGTGACGGGCCGCTGCTGCGCCTGGAGGTCCCGGCCGGCCGCGGCCCGGTCGCCGGCGAGCGAATCGGCGTCAGCGCCGATCCCGAGGA
>NZ_JAGMUL010000196.1:157358-157506 GCF_019049285.1 Streptomyces sp. AC550_RSS872 | reverse complement strand
GCCTCGTCAGCCGCATCCGCACCACACTCAACACCGAACTCCCCATCCGACAGCTCTTCCAGACCCCCACCATCGCCGCCCTCACCACCGCCCTGGACAGCGCCCAGAGCGCTCGTGCGCCCCTCACCCCCCGTAAGCGGCCCGAGCG
>NZ_JAGMUL010000196.1:58905-157348 GCF_019049285.1 Streptomyces sp. AC550_RSS872 | reverse complement strand
CAGACCCCCACCATCGCCGCCCTCACCACCGCCCTGGACAGCGCCCAGAGCGCTCGTGCGCCCCTCACCCCCCGTAAGCGGCCCGAGCGCATCCCCCTCTCCTACGCCCAACAACGCCTGTGGTTCCTCCACCAACTCGAAGGACCCACCCCCACCTACAACATCCCCACCGCACTCCGCCTCACCGGCACCCTCAACCACCACGCCCTCACCCACGCACTCCACGACCTCACCACCCGCCACGAAACCCTCCGCACCCTCTACACCGAGGACGAAAACGGACCCCACCAGATTGTGCTCAGCCCGCAGGACGCGGTCCTGGAGTTGGTCACTGTTCCGTGCACGGCCGAAGAGCTCCCGGACCACCTCGCGCAGGCGGCCCGGCACGCGTTCGACCTGACCACCGAAATCCCCATCCGCGCTTGGCTGTTCCAGACCGCGCCGGACGAATACGTACTCCTCACCGTCATCCACCACATCGCCACCGACGGCTGGTCGACGATCCCGCTCAGCCGGGATCTGTCCACCGCGTACCGCCAGCGGGCCGAGGGCGTGGACACCGGACTTCCGGCGCCTGACGTGCAGTACGCCGACTACACCCTCTGGCAGCGGGAGGTCATGGGCTCGGAAGGGGACCCGGACAGTGTGGTCTCGGCGCAGTTGGACTACTGGAAGTCGACTCTCGCGGGTCTTCCGGACGAGCTGGAGCTGCCGACCGATCGCCCCCGTTCGGCGGTGGACACCAGGCGGGGCGACGAGGTGCGGTTCGACGTGCCGCCAGAGCTGCACGAGCAGGTGATTGCGCTGGCTCGGGAAGCCGGAGCCACGCCCTTCATGGTGGTACAGGCGGCGGTTGCCGCGTTGTTGACGCGGATCGGGGCGGGTACGGACATCCCCATCGGCGCGCCCGTTGCGGGCCGCACGGACGCCGCCACCGAGGACCTGGTCGGCTTCTTCGTCAACACGCTCGTGCTGCGCACTGACACCGACGGTGACCCGTCGTTCCGGGAACTCGTCCGGCGGGTGCGGAAGGCGGATCTGGCGGCCTACGCGCACCAGGACATACCGTTCGAGCGCCTTGTGGAGGTCGTCAATCCGCCCCGTTCGCTCTCCCGGCATCCCCTCTTCCAGGTTCTGCTGGCGTTCCAGAACGCCGAGGACCGGGCAGATGACGCGCTGACCGGTGCGTTGCCCGGGCTGCGGGTTGCCCGGGAACACGTGACGACATCGGTCGCCAAGTTCGATCTCGCGTTCCGGTTCGCCGAGTGGTACGACGACGATGGCCGTGCGGCGGGAATGAGCGGCTCCCTCCACTACTGCGCTGACCTGTTCGACGCGGATACGGTGCGCACCCTCGCAGAGTCTCTCCAGCAGCTCCTTCGGTCTGCCGCCGCTTCCCCGGAGCTGCACCTGAGCCGCCTGGAACTGCTCGGCGAGGAGAAGTACCGAGGTACTGTCGCTCGGGCCTACGGGGAACCCTGCGTTCTGCCCGAGCTGTCGCTGCCGGAGATGTTCGAGCGGCAGGCCGCTCGTACCCCGCAGGCAACGGCGGTCATCGCTGACGGTGGGCGGGGGAAGGCACATACCTACGCTGAGATCAATGCCGCAGCCAATCGGCTCGCGCGGTTACTCATACGTCGCGGTATCGGCCCTGAGCAGCGGGTGGCGCTGGCGATTCCCAACTCCGAACAGTCGGTCGTGGCCTGGCTCGCCGTCCTCAAGGCCGGTGCGGCATATGTGCCGATCGATCCGGAGTATCCCTCGGACCGCATCTCGTTCATGCTGCGGGACGCCGCGCCGCGGCTGATCCTGACGACTCTTGCAACCGGTGCGCGGCTGTCGGTCGGCGAGGACGGACCCGAACTTCTGCGCGTCGACGACGACGCCACCCGGACGGCTCTGGAGGGGCTGCCGGACACGGACTGCACGGTTACCGACCGGATCGCGCCACTGCTGGTCGGTCACGCCGCGTACGTCGTCTACACCTCCGGCTCCACCGGCCGCCCCAAGGGCGTGGTCGTGCCGCACCAGGGCATCGCGAGCCTGGTGGCGTGTGAGCAGTCCGAGCTGCGGGCGGGGCCCGGCGACCGGGTGCTGCAGGTCGTGTCCGCCAGCTTCGACGCCGCCGTGTGGGATCTGACCACCGCCCTGCTGTCCGGAGCCGCGCTGGTCTTCGCGCCCGAAGAGCGGGTGCTGGGACAGGAGTTGGCGGAGCTGGTGACGGAGTGCGGTATCACGCATGTGACCATGCCGCCCGCGGCGCTGGCCACCATTCCGGAGGGGAGTATCCCGGCTCACGTGACCCTGACGGTCACCGGGGAGGTGTGCCCGCCGGATCTGTTGGCCCGCTGGTTGCCTGGCGGGCGGCGGATGTTCAACGGCTACGGCCCGACCGAGGCGACGGTGGGCGCCACGCTCTCGCTGTGCCGTCAGGACAGCGGCCCGGGGCCGGTGCCGATCGGCAGGCCCATGCCGGGCAAGCGCATCCACGTGCTGGACGACCGGCTGCGGCCGGTGCCGCAGGGTGTCACCGGGGAGATCTATGTGGCCGGTGCCGGCGTGACGCGTGGCTACCTGGACCGTCCGGACATCACGGCCGGACGTTTCGTCGCCGAACCCTTCGGCGGCACCGGCGACCGCATGTACCGCACGGGAGACCTGGCCCGCTGGCGGGCCGACGGGCAGCTGCAGTTCGTCGGCCGTACGGACGACCAGGTGAAGATCCGCGGTTTCCGTATCGAGCCGGGCGAGGTCGAGGCGGTGCTCGGCACCCATCCGGCGGTGGCCCAGGGAGTGGTGACCGTGCGGGAGGAGGAGCCGGGCGGCAAGTTCCTCGCGGCCTATGCCACCGCGCTGGCTGGCGCCACGCTGGATCCCGCCTCACTGCGTGAGCATGTCGCCGACCGACTGCCGCACTACATGCTGCCGTCCTCGTTCACCGTGCTGGACAGCCTGCCGGTCAGTGCCAACGGGAAGGTCGACCACAAGGCGCTGCCCGCGCCCGTGCGGCAGTCGCGAACGGGCGGCCGTCCGCCGCGTACGCCCCGGGAACGGATGCTGTGCGAGCTCTTCGCCGAGGTGCTCGGGCTGGACGAAGTGCCGGTCGACGACGGCTTCTTCGACCTCGGCGGGTACTCGCTGCTGGCCAGTCGGCTGATCACCCGAATCCGTGCCGTGCTGGGCGCGGAGGTGTCCATCCGCGACCTGTTCGAGGCACCCTCACCGGCCGCGCTGGCACGGCGGCTGGACGCCGGAGGTGGCGGTGGCAGCCCGTATGACGTGCTCCTGCCGCTGCGGCCGCACGGCGCCGGGACGCCGCTGTTCTGCGTGCACGCCGGTGGTGGGCTCAGCTGGGCGTACGCAGGTCTGATGAAGCACGTCGACACGCAGATCCCGGTGTACGGCATCCAGGCGCGCGGGATCGCTGAGCGGGTCCCGCTGCCCGGCAGCATGGCCGAGATGGCCGAGGACTACCTCGCCGAGCTGCGCAAGGTCCAGCCGAACGGCCCGTACCGGCTGCTGGGCTGGTCGTTCGGAGGACGCGTGGCGCAGGCCATGGCGGTCCGGCTCCGCGAGGAGGACGAGGACGTCGAACTCCTCGCGCTGCTCGACGCCTCCCCGAGCACGGGTGCGGACCAGGGTGAGGAGGTGGACGAACAGTCGGTGATCGCCCACCAGCTGAAGGGCATCGACCTGGAAGCCCCCACGGGACCGCTCACCGAGGGCCCCTGGCTGGACCGGCTGCGGGAACTGCTGCGGGAGCGGGGGGCTCCGATCGCGAACCTCGACCCCCAGTCGCTGCTCGCGGTCAAGGACATCTTCGTCAACAACGTGCGGCTCACCCGCTCCTCCGTCTCCGGACGTTTCGACGGGGACATGGTCTTCTTCGCCTCCACCCCGCGGTCGCCACAGGAGACCCCGGGTGCCCGGAGCGCGCTGTGGCAGCCGTATGTGACGGGCCGCATCGACACCCACGTCCTGCCGTGCGCGCACCAGGACCTGACACGTCCCGACATGCTCGTCGAGATCGGCCGTGTGCTCTGCGAGCACTTCCGGCCGGAGTCGGCTCCGCCGCGAGCTGATGCGGACTGAGGCGGCCGGGACCGCCGTACACCGAGTACTGGCCGGATCGGTCTGCCCAACCAGCATGACGCGGAAAGCGAGAGACATGGAAGACATGGAGCCCTCGGGCGATGGCCAGCCCGCATACGGAGACCTTCTACGGCTGCGTGAGCTGCTGGACGCGGCCTGCGTCCACGACGAGAACGTGGACCAAGTGCTGTTCCTGACCACACATCAGGTATGTGAGCTGTGGTTCGCCGTGCTGCTGCGGCACCTGGACGCGGCGCGAGCCGCGCTGGGCTCCGGAGACGGGGAGACGGCGGCACGGCGGTTGGAGCAGCTGCCGCCGGTGATCAGGGTGCTGATCGACCAGTTCGACGTACTGGCCACCCTGGAGCCCCAGGCGTTCGAGGAGATCCGCGTGGAGGTGGGAGACGCCAGCGGTTTCCAGTCGGTGCAATACCGCGAGCTGGAGTTTCTGTGCGGACAGAAGGACACCAGGCTGCTCGCCACCAAAGGTTTCACCGAGGAGGACCGCGCCCGGCTGCGCCGGCGGCTCGAAGAGCCCTCAGTGGCCGACGCCTTCGCCGAGTTCGCGCGGGGCGGTGCTGAGGAGCCCGCCACACCGCGGCGGTCACCGGCGGTGGCCGAGCGGGTCCGACGCGCGCTGCTCGCTCTCGACGAAGCCGTCGTCATCTGGCGCGCGCGGCATGCCGTGCTGGCCGAGCGGTTCCTCGGCGGCAGACCCGGAACGGCGGGGTCCGCGGGGGCTCGCTACCTGTGGCGGGTGACGGAGCGACGGCTGTTTCCCGACGCATGGCCACAGAGCTGACGCACCCAAGAGCACGACACACCCACACCACAGAGAGGCACGGGCAACATGGCTACGCACGGCGACAGCGGCGCGCACTGGACCCCCTTGGAGATCACCGCGGAGAACGGCGGCGGCACGGCGGCGCTGCTGGCCACGCTGGAAGAACTCGGCGACGGACTGGCGCCACTGCTCTGCCACGCGAAGGCGATCGTCTTCCGGAACTTCCGGATCACCGCCGACCGGCTGGACCCGGCGCTCGACCGACTGCTCCCCAACCGCCTGGCGTACGTCCACGGCAACTCGCCCAGGACCAAGGTGAGCGGCGTCGGGGACAACGTGTACACCTCCACCGAGTACCCGCCGGAATACACCATCTCCATGCACAACGAGCTGAGTTACGCCCACACCTGGCCGTCCCGGTTGGCGTTCTTCTGCGAGGTCCAGCCGGGTGGCGGCGGGGCGACACCGGTCCTGGACGGCGCCCTGTGGCTGCGGAACCTGGACTCCGAGATCCGCGACGCCTTCGCCGACGGCGTGTGCTACGTGCAGAACCTGCACGACGGCATGGGGTTCGGCAAGAGCTGGCAGGACACCTTCGAGACGGACGACCGGGCGGCGGTCGAGGAGTTCCTGGACGCCAGCGGAGCCGAGTGGACCTGGAAGGCGGACGGCGGCATCCGGGTCACATCACGCCGCCCGGCCATCGCACAGCACCCGGTGACCGGCACCGAGGTGTGGTTCAACCAGGCCGACCAGTGGCACCCCGCCGGTCTGGGCGACGAGACCGCGGCCGAACTCGCCACGCTCCTGCCCGAGGACGAGATCCCGCAGAACGTGACCTTTCCCGACGGCAGCCCCATTCGCGCGGAGTACGTGCGGCACATCCAGGAGGTGGGCCTTGCGGGCGCCGTGGACGTCGACTGGCGCCGCGGTGACCTGCTGCTCATCGACAACATGCTTGTGGCCCACGGCCGACGGCCCTTCACCGGCAGCCGCCGGGTGCTGGTCGCGATGTCCGGCTGACCGGCTTCCGACTGACCGACCGAAGCGACCCAGCCACGTCAGGAGTGTGACGCATGCGCACAGCGGCCATCGTCGGAACCGGCCGCATCGGCCGCTCCATCGGTACCGCGCTGCGGGCGCGGGGAGTGGCCACCTATCTGCTGGACACCGACGCGGACGCGGTACGCCTCGCCCAGGAACTGGGCGCCGGGACCGCCCAGCCGCCCCCGCGGCCGGTGGACATAGCCGTGCTCGCGGTGCCGCCGGAGCAGGTCGCCCCCGTGCTCGCCGAACAGCAGAAGCAGGGCCTGGCCCGCTGCTATACCGACACCGCGGGTGTCAAAGTACGTCCGCAGCGGCAGATCGAGGCCAGTGGCTGCGACCTCACCAGCCTGGTCGGTGGCCATCCGCTGGTCACCGACGACCACGACGGGCCGCCCGCCGCCCGTGCCGAGCTCTTCGAGGGCCGCCCGTGGGTGCTCACGCCGACGGGCCTCACTAGCGGTGCGGCACTCAACGCGAGTCTGGAACTGGTCTCGCTGTGCGGCGCGGTGCCGGTCCTGGCGGACCACGCGGCACACGACCGCGCGATGGCGCTGGTCTCGCACACGCCTCGGCTGATCGCGACGCTCCTGGCCTCCCGGCTGCGGCACGCCGACAACGCCACCCTGCGGCTCGCCGGGCAGGGAGTACGGGACATGACCCGTGCGGCCGGGGGCAACCCCGCGCTGTGGACGGACATCCTGACGGCCAACGCGCATCCAGTGGCGGAGGTCCTCGACGCCCTGGCCGCCGACATCTCCTCGGCAGCCGCGGTTCTGCGCCGCCGGGCTGCTCACGCCTCGGGGCCTTCGGAGGATGGCGAAGCGGCCGGGGAACAGCCCGGCGAGGCCCTGGCCCGGCTGCTGGAGCTGGGGATCAAGGGGCGGAACCGGCTGCCGAGCGGCACATGAACCGGATAGCGAAGGGGCAACGCATGCATAGCAAGGCACCGCAGAGTTTCGCGGGGGTGACCAGATGACAGCCGATAACCCGGACATCACCCGGCTCGTCGACCCGGCGAGCCGCTTCGATCCCTATCCGATGCTCGCCCAGTTCAGGGCGGCTTCCCCGTACGTGGTCTCCGACGGGCTGCTGGTGGCCGCCGGCACGCCGACTGCTCCGCGGTGCTGCGTGATCCGCGGATGAGCAGTGAGCGGGACCGCTCCCGGCTGTCCCCCGGAGTGAAGGGGCCGCGTACCCGCAACTTCCTGCATTTGGACCCGCCGGACCACACGAGGCCGCGCCGCCTGGTGGTCAAGGCGTTCACCCCGAGGGTCGTCGCGAAGCTCGAACCGCGGATCCGGGAACTGACCGAAGGTCTCTTCCAGGAAGCGGCGCGGTGGGACCGCTTCGAGATCGTCTCCGAGCTCGCCCACCCGCTGCCGTGGCGGGTGATCTGCGAGCTGCTTGGCGTGCCGTTCGGGGATCGTGACCTGCTCGAATACTGGTCGGGAAGGCTTTCGGAGGCCCTGGAACCTCCGTTCCCCGGGCTGGTCGCCCCCCGTGCGAGCACCGACGCCGCCCGTGCCCGGGCGGAGATCATCACCTACTTCCGTGAGCTGATCGCCGAGCGTCGGCGCTCGCCGCGAGACGATCTCGTCTCCCATCTGGTCAAGGCCGAGGAGAGCGGGGACCGGCTCAGCGAGAACGAAACCCTCGCCACTTGCGTTCTCCTCATCAACGCCGGTCACGAGACCACCGTCAACCTCATCAGCAACGGGATTCTCGCTCTGTTGAACCACCCCGACCAGCTCAAACTGCTGCGCGAGAGCCCCGCACTGGCCGCCGCCGCGGTCGAGGAGGTGCTGCGCTACGACGCGCCGGTCCAGATGACGTCACGAGTGGCCCGCGGAGACGGGCACATCGGGTCCCTTCCGGTCCGGGACGGCGACAGCGTGGTGCTGGTGCTGGTGCTGGTGCTGGTGCTGATGCTGGCGCGGGCAACCGCGACCCCGATGTCTTCGACACGCCCGACACGTTCGACATCACGCGCCCGCAGGGAGCCCAGCATCTCTCCTTCTCAGCCGGGCCGCACTTCTGCCTCGGCGCAGGCCTGGCCCGGCTGGAGGCGCGCATCGCCTTCGAGCTGTTCGTGACCCGGGTGGCCGCGCCGTCCCTGGCCAAGGACGGGCTCACGTACAAGCCGAACCTGACCCTGCGCGGCCCCGACCGCCTGACCGTACTTTTCGACGACATCCAAGGCCCGTTCTAAGGAGCTGTTTTGCCCTCCTCCAGCACCACACCCACCCCGGACACTCTCACGGCATGGCTGACTGAGCGGCTGGCGGTCCATGCCCGAATGAACCCGGAAGACATCCAGCCGGATGTCCCCATGGCCTCCTACGGTCTGGACTCCGTGACCACGGTGACCATGCTGGTGGAGATCGAGGACCAACTGGGTTTCCCCCTCGACCCGAACGTGCCTTGGGAGTACCCGACCGTCGATGCGCTCACCGGCTATCTGACGGGTGAAGCCCGGCGGCGGGACAAGTCCGATGCCCAGGACGGCTGATATGGGCGTCGCAGGCAAGCTCAGGGGTGAAGGCCATGAGCATCTCGCGCGGATCGTCGACCATGTGACCGATGTCTGGCCTCAGCACGCGGATTTTCTCGCTCGAGTTGCGCGGCGACAGTCGTCATCCGGCGCCAGCGGCGCTCTGGCCCACCACGACTTCATATCTATGTGGGCATGCGACCGAAGCGCGAGCCTGAGGCAGATCACCGGCCTGTCACGGTTGAGGGCGTTCATGAACCCTCTGCGGATGCAGCTGTACCGGCTTCTGTATGCCACCGGGCACCGCGAACCGCCTCTCAGCTCGCCGAGCATGTCGACGAGACGCCGTCGTTGGTCAGCTACCACCTGCGCAAGCTGGCTGAGCACGGCTTCGTGACGCAGGCGAGCGGCCAGGGCGCCGACGGCCGCGAGCGGTGGTGGCAGGTGGCGTCCGAGGAGGGCTGGGCTTCCACGACCCAGAATGCGATCGGCCGGAGCCATATCGAGGATGTCCCGAGATCGGGAACTGAGCATGCTCAGTATTTCTGGATGGGGAAGCTGTGACGGGCGGAAGGATGGGCGCGTGCTGTCCCGGGTCCTGGGGTCTGACTCCTGATTTCTCTGACCGAAGTGTCCTGGTGTCACAGTGTCGGCCTTTGGCCGGGGATGGTGCGGTGCCGGTGCCGGGCTGGCGCGGTGTGTCCCGATAGACATCTCGGGATCTGAAGGAGTCAAGCAGTGATGGGGACATTTGGATCTCCCCACTCTCTGCTCGGTGGCCTCAGAGCCGCTCAGCTTGATTCCCCAGGCCGACTCACGCTGACCTGCGGTCTGGCTGCCTACCTCCCCGACCTGCCAGGCGGCATCCGACGCACTAGCGGCACCACGGCGAGCTGACCTGATCACGGTCACCTTCCGTGGTCCGATGTGCGAACTGCCGATGTCACTGGGCCCACGTACCTTTTCGGTTGACCGCCCGGCCGGGTGGCGACGGAAGGATGAGACATGGAGTGGATCGGGGACGCTCGGCTGGCGGCCGGGCCGGAGGCCACTTGGTACCTCGAGACGGCGTTCACGCCCGGGAAGCACCTGGGGACGGTGTACGACGATCCGACAACGCCCGTCGTGGTCACGGGGATTGAAGAGGTGACCACCATTCGCATACCCAGCGGCCGCCTTGTCGTGGACGCACCGTGGCATGACGACGAAACTTGGGAGTACGAGCGAGGACTGCCGACGAGGCCCCCACGGGAGCTGGCGGTGCGAATTCCCCCGGGCACCTACCGGGTGGAGATCGCGTGGACGGCGGGGCCGTACGAATTCTTCGGGGAGCACTTCGACGGCGTTGCGTGCGCCGCGACCCGCTTGTCCATCAGTGACGACCCCGTGGTCGGGTGGGAGATGGGCCTGGGTGTCGACGACAACATCGACCGGCTTCAGCCGGGCGAGCAGATCCGCTTTTACTCCGACGCCAATGTGGGCTGCTTCGCCGACGCTGGCGCGTGGACGGCCTTGGCCGCGCCGTTTCGCGCGTATGTGGACGGCGGGCCGGTGCCGCGCGACTCCGAACAGCTGCCCGGCTGGTGTGAGCGGGTAACCGACGAGTCGCAACAAGCCGATCTGGTCACGTTCACCGCAGAGTCGGGCGGCGTCGTCTGGCTGGGCCGCACCAAGACCGGCGACGTGGCCGCGATCGTCGTAACCAGCGGCATGCCTGGTGCCAAGGCCTGACGCGGCGCCACCGAATCCGCCGGTCGCCGAACTTCCCCAGGCGCTTGAGGACTTGATCAAGTGGGGCGAGAAGTATTCCCGATCGTTTTCAAGAACCCCGGTCAGCAGCCGCCATTGGCAGGCGATTGAACAGGTGCCGCTGAGCTTGTGCGTGCCAGTCACCGACATCGCGCCGGTGGCGGTAGTGAGCCTGCACCCCGGGCGATGAGCGCAAGGAGGAGAAGGCCCAGAGATAGCCGGCGTGGTGGAGCCGGTTGTTCTTGGCCATGCGGCGTCCGACGTAGTGTTTCTTGCCGGAGGCGCGGGTGATCGGTGCGGATCCGGCATAGGCCTTCAGCCCGCGGGCGTCGGAGAAGCGGTTGCGGTCGTCGCCTGTCTCGGCGAGAACACGTGCCGCGAGCTGGACGCCGAGGCCCGGGAAGCTCAGGAGTATCTCGGCATCGGGATGGTTGCGAAAGCTCACATCAACCGCTTCGGCGAGATCTTCACTGGCCTGGCAGGCTGCTTCGAACTGCTTCAGCAAAGCAAGAAGTTGTTTGCCGAAGGCGTCCTCCACAGCCGCGGGCTGGTGAGCGTACTCGGCGCGCAGGACGCCGCGCAGGCGGTCAGCCTCCTCCTCAATGCCGGACACGGCCGGCGCGCTTGAGTGCGGAACGCAGCTGGCTCAGCGACAGTCGTGCCGCCTCGGTCGGCGTCGGCGCCTTGGCCAGGATGATGCGGGCTTCCTCGCGGGTTACTGACCTTGTCGGTTTAGCTTCGGGTGCCGGGGTTGAGGGTCAGGCCGGTTTCGGTGAGGCAGCCGTCGATTGAGTTCCGGGTGGCGCTGGATGTGAGTGAGGCCGCGGCGGAGGGTGCGGGTGAGGTGGTCAGGGTCGGTGAATGCGGTGTTGGCCATCGGGCCTCGCCGTAACAGGGACCAGACTCCTTCCACCGGGTTCAAGTCCGGGCTGTAGGAGGGGAGCTGGACGATCGTGAGCCAGTCGTGGTCTGCGGCGTAGTCACGCAGGCCAGCGGTGCGATGGGTGTTGAGATTGTCCCAGACGACGATGATCGGGGCGCCGAGCTGCACGTGCGCGCGGCCAGGAGGTCGCGGTAGTCCTGCCAGGCGAAGCTCTTGCGTGCACCCTTCAGTAAGGAGTGGAAACGGGGCCGGTAGATCATCCGGGACCTCTCGCCGGGCCGGTAGCAGCACATCACGGCGACCGAGATCCGCCGCCGGGACCGGCCCCTCACTCTCACCACGGGACTCTGTCCGACCCGGCCCCAGGTGCGGGCACGTGGCGGCGTCATCGCGAATCCGGCCTCGTCCTCGAAGACGATCCATGCCCCGAGCGCCGCCGCGGTGCTTCCACCTGCGGCCACACGCCCTTCTTCCAGAGCTCGACCGCGTGCTCGTCACGTTCCAGCGCACGGCGGGCCGGGCTCTGCCAGGACCAGCCGTGGCGGTGCAGGAGCCGCCACACTCCCGCGATCGAGCAACTGACCTCGAACTGGCGGCCGATCAGCGTTCTGACACGTTCCAGAGTCCACCGCTGGTCTTCCCAGCCATGCGCGGCCGGGCCTTTGGCCAGCTCCATTTCCAGCACGGCGAACCGCTCGTCCGACAGCTTCGGCAGTTTCGCGGGCCCCTTCGACTTCAGACCCTCCATGCCGCCTTCACGCCAGTTGCGGCGCCATTGCTCCACCGAACGCTCGCTCACCCGCAGGTCCTTGGCGATGACCGTATTCCTGTCACCTCGAGCGGACCTCCGCCCGGCCTCCAGCCGGATCCCTTCACGCGCAGCCCGCCGCTCAGCAGTCAGGCCCCCACCATCCGCGTACCGCATAACACCGGCATACCGCAGCAATCACCCAACGTCACCACCCGAAGGCAACCCGAAAAGGTCAGTAACCGGAGTGGCTCTGTGTAGGGTCTGGGCCGCGTACAGGGCCCCAAGTGCTGAGGCGAGGACGCTGAGCAGCAGGCGTAGGGCTCGTTCGGGCAGGTGGGGTTGGAGACGGGCGCCGAGGTAGCCGCCGATGAGTCCGCCGGTGCCGCAGGCGAGTCCGAGCGACCAGTCGGGGGCGACGTCTGCGGAGCTGGCGAGCGACAGCGGTGCGTAGGCGGCGGCGCCGACGACGGAGGTGGTGAACGTGGCGGCGAGTGCGGCTGGGGCGACGCGTGCGACGGGCAGGCCGCGTCCGGCGAGGATCGGGCCGAGGAGGGAGCCGCCGCCGATGCCGTAGATGCCGCCGATCACACCGACCGCGAGGGCGAGACCGGTCAGCGTGCGCGGTGGCAACTCGCCCGATGTAGGCGGCCGGTGGTGTGACGGGGCGAGGGTGCGCAGGCACAGCCACAGCCCGAGCGGCAGCAGCAGGACGGCGATCAGGAGCCGGAAGACGTCGAGTCCGGGGAGGGCGAAGACACGGATGACGGCGCTGCCCCAGCGCCCTGTGGCGCTACCGCCACCACCGCGCCCAGCACGGTGACCTCACCCGGCGCCTGGTGCTGGGCACGCTGCCCGGCGTCGTACTCGCCGGCCACGACGTTGAACAGCAGGTTGGTCGGCGTGATGGCTGGGTTAGGCACGCCGAAGGCGCTCAGCTGAACCGGCAGGAGGAACACCGCGCCGGACACACCAACGGGGGCGGTTACGGTCGCGATCAGCAGGCCGGCGGCCAGTCCTGCCGCCAATATCCAGTCCACCCTTGCCCCTGCCCGTCGACCGTCCAGCCAGTATCAGCGGGTCAGGCGGCGGTGGAGGCATCCTGCAACGAGATGTTCACGAGCAGCAGGCGCAGCCGGGTCGACAGCCGCACGCAGCCTCGGCAGAGGCTGCCGGGGCGGCCACGGGGGCACAACAGCCCTTGCCCTGCCAGGCGTCGCGACCTTCCTTGACCGCGATCGCGGCGATGGCCAGGGCGGCGATGGGGTCGGCCCAGGACCAGCCGAGCGTGGCGTTGAGGACCAGGCCGACAAGGAGGGCCGCGGAGAGGTAGGTGCACAGGAGGGTCTGTTTGGAGTCGGCTACGGCGCTTGCCGAGCCGAGTTCGCGTCCGGCGCGGCGCTGGGCGGCGGACAGGAATGGCATCACCGCGAGGGAGAGGGCGGCGAGCACGATGCCCGGGAGGGAGCGGTCTGCTTCGCCGGTGCCGGCCAGGGCGCGGACGGCGTCGGTGCTCACGTACGCGGCGAGCGCGAAGAACGAGACCGAGATGATCCGTAGTGTCCTGCGCTCCCGTGCTTCGCGGACCGCGTGGTCGCGTGCGGAGAACTGCCAGGCGACCGCGGTGGCGGAGGAGACTTCGATGACGGAGTCCAGGCCGAAGCCGATCAGTGCGGTGGACGAGGCGAGCGTGCCCGCGGTCAGGGCCGCGGCGGCCTCGATGGCGTTGTAGGAGATGGTCGCGATGATCAGCAGCCGTATCCGTCGGGCGAGGGCCTCGCGGCGGGCCGGGGAGGGACCGAGGGATATCGCGGTCATCAGCAGCAGCCCTTCGTGTCCGCGTCGGGGCAGGTCTTGTCGGCCTCCACCGCGACCACCGCGGCGCGCAGGTCGTCGAGGGCGTGGCCAAGGCGTTCGTCGGCCAGTTCGTAGCGGGTACGGCGTCCGTCGGGCACGGTGATGACCAGGCCGCAGTCGCGCAGGCAGGCCAGATGGTTGGACAGTCGGGTGCGGGAGATGCCGAGTTGGTCGGCGAGGTCGGCCGGGTAGGCGGGGGCCTGGCGCAGGGCGAGCAGGATCCGGCAGCGGATGGGATCGGCGAGCGCGCGGCCGAAGCGGGCCAGCACGTCGATGTCAGAGGCGACAGTCGTCAACACACCCCTGACAGTACAGAGAATCCTGAATTCAGGAAAGTGTGGACTATGGGCGCACTGGTTCTGCCGGACGCCTCGGTGGGCGCGGTGTTCGCCCACATCGCGTCCCGCCTATCGGCCCCCTCGTGATCCGCCGAGCCCAGATCTTGCGCCCAGCACGCGGTACATGCCGATCGAGTCGTGCTCGGCGGTGTCGGCGAAGCCGTACTTCTCGTAGAGGGAGCGGGCGGGGCCGTCGGCGATCAGGGAGACGTAGGCGGTGGCGGGTGCCCGGCGCTCCAGTTCCTCGGTGAGGGCGGCCATGATGCGCTTGCCGAGGCCGCGTCCTTGGTGTGCGGGGTGGACGCAGATGTCGACGATCTGGAACGCCGTACCGCCGTCCCCGATGACCCGCCCCATGCCGACGGGCTCGCCCCCGTGGTGGACGACCACCGCGTGCCAGGTGTTGGGCAGGGCGAGCGCGACCGCTTCCGGGCTTTTGTCCGAGAGGCCGGCATCGGTGCGCAGGCGGCGGAAGACCTCGGCGGAGGGTACGCCCACGCTCAGTTCGTACGGGTCGTTCAAGTCATCCACTCCGATCGAGAGATGTGCGCCTGATGGTCTTCCGCGGTGCTCGTACCGTTGGTCAGTGGCCGGATTCGGCGTGGTCGCCGTGGTCGCTGAGCTGTGCTTCGAACCAGGCGTGCAGGGCGTCGACCAGGGCGGGTTCTTCGGTGGCGTAGGTGAGGGTGGCGCCGTCGGCACGTTCCCGGTAGCGCACCTCGATGCGTTTGTAGCCGGCTTCCAGTTCCGCCAGGCCCGGCATGCTGTCGCCGTGTATCTGGGTGGGGTCGCCGAAGTCTCCCTGGCTGAACGCCTTGGCCTCCTGCTGGAGGTGGGTGCGTATGAGGTTGACCTGCGTGGCGTCGTCGGGCTGGTCGGCGACCACGTCCTGGACGCCGCCCGCCTTGGTCGGGGTGAAGTGATGGGTGGTCTCTTCGAGGTCGAAGGGCATCACGGTCCGGCCGCGCTCGGCGACCGCTTCCTGCCGACCGGTCTTCCCGTTGCCACCCTCTTGCTGCGTGCTGCTGATCAGGAGGGCTATGCCCAGTGCCGCGCCGACGCTTGCCGCGGCGATTCCGGCTGTCAGCAGTCGGCGCTTGCCTTGCTTCATCGAGTGCCTCCGTGAGCACTTTGAGGGCGTGCGGTACGCCCGTTCCGTTGTGGGTGGGATCGCTGCGGTGCCGTGGCCGGCAGGGGTGCATGGGGCGGGTCTTCGGCTGCGGCTGTGCCGGCCTTGGGCGTGGGCTTACTGCTGCTTGGCGGGGATCAGCCACAGGACGATGACGGCGGAGACCGCGGCTATGCCGGTGGCGACGAGGAATGCGTCGTCGAAGCCGGAGGCACTCTGTGCACTGGTGTGGGCGGCGATGCTCGTGGCGGCGGCGCTGGAGACGGCCGCGGCGCCGGCCGAGGCGCCGAACTCGTGGAAGGTGCTGACGATGCCCGACGTCACCCCGGCCTCGTGGGGAGCGACGCTGGCGAGTGCGGTGGCGGAGGCGACGACGAACAAGGCGCCCAGTCCCGCCGCGGCGACGCTCACACCGGTTACCATCGCGGTCGTTCCGGACCACAGGACCGGAACCAGGAACCCGGCGGCCGCGATCGCCAGGGAGACCACAGCCAGCAGCTGTGCTCCCAGCTGGCCGATCACCCGGCCGGCGGCTGCGGCGGCGGCCATGGTCAGCAGCGCCACCGGCAGGAACAGCACACCAGTCATCAGGGCGCCATGGCCCTGGAGGTTCTGAAGGTAGAAGGAACCGAGGAAGAAGGCCCCCACCATCAGCGCCGTCGTCACAGCGATCACGAAGATGCCCGCCACCACCGGGCGCCTGCCCAGCAGACGCAGATCCATCAGCGGTGCCGCCGCCCGGCGCTGCCAGAGGGCGAAAGCCGCGTAGCCGACTGCCGACGCGGCGACCAGAGCCACGGTGACGATGTTCAACCAGCCGTGGTCGCCTGCACGGATCAGAGCGTAGATGAGGGCGCCCGTCGCGGCGGCGACCAGGGCGGCGCCGGGTACGTCGAGGGAACCGCCGGCCGCGCGGGGCAGGCCCGGCAGGATCCGGGCGAGCGAGACGAGGACGACCAGGCCGACGGGGACGTTGACGAAGAACACCCATGCCCAGCCCGGACCTGCCGTGATCAGTCCGCCCAGCAGTACGCCGAGTGCGGCGCCCCCGCCGCCGAGCGCCGACCAGATGCCCAGCGCGCGGTTGCGCTCGTCGCCCTCGAACAGCCGCACCACCACGGACAGAGCGGCGGGTGAGAGCAGTGCGGCGCCCACCCCCTGGGCGATGCGTGCGGTGAGCAGCAGCGGGGCGCCGGTGGCGAGTCCGGCGGCCAGGGACGCGGCGGTGAACACGGCGAGCCCGGCCAGGACGACTCGCTTCGGGCCGAAAAGGTCTGCGGCCCGGCCGCCGAGCAGCATCAGGCTTCCGAACGTGAGGGCGTATCCGCTAATCACCCAGGTCAAGGCCGCGCGGCCCAGGTTCAGTTCCACGCCCATGTCAGGCAGGGCGATCGCGACGACGGTGATGTCGAGGATCAGCATCAGCTGGGCCAGCCCCAGCAGCCCCAAGGCTGTCCAGCGCAGCGGATGTGGTGCATCCGGTGCGCGGGTGGTGGTGGTTTCCGTGTCGCTCATGACGCTCACCCCTCGCTCGCTAAGTCGTACAACGGTGTTCACGTTATACGGCCGGGGGGTATAAGCCAAACAGGGTTGTACGATTTGCTGGGGTACTGTGGGCGCATGGGCAGCAAGAACTCCACGGCGACCAAGCGCGCTGACGCACTGCGCAGCATTGACGCGATCGTGCAGGCAGCGGTCGAATGCCTCGGACGTAACCCGGAGGCGAGCCTGAGCGAGATCGCGCGGGCCGCGGGCGTGGGCCGGGTGACGCTGTACGCGCACTTCTCCTCCCGGGCGGAGGTCGTCGACGCGGCGATGAGCCGCGCCATCGACCGGGGCAACGAAGTACTGGAGGCGGTCGACCTGACCGGTGATCCGCTGCTCGCCCTGGCCCGGTACATCGAGGCCGGCTGGCACCTGGTGGACCAGGCACGCGCCCTGCTCGCCGCCGCTCAACGCGAACTTCCCGCAGGGCGCATTCGTGAGCTGCATGCCGGGCCCGCCGCCCGGGTCGAGACGCTGGTCGCCCGAGGCCGCGCTGAGGGAGCCTTTCGTACGGACCTGCCGATCGCGTGGATGGTCAATGTCCTGCACACGGTCATGCACAGCGCGGCGGAGGAGATCCGCGCCGGCCGCCTCACCTCCGAGCGTGCCGCCGGCCACATCACCGCCACGGTGCTCGCCGCCTTCACCCCCCCGGGCACACCGGTACCCGAGGCCGGCGGCGGGGCGTAACACCGACAGCCCACGATGAAGAGCCTCGCCACGGGAGGGGCCGCAGGCGGCCGAGGCAGGGCGGCGCGGGCGCGTGGGCCTGCTCAAGCACGGGATGCCTCACGCGATGAATCCGTGCCCGCCAGCAGCCAGGCGCGCAAGGGCCCCGTCAACGTCACGCCGTTGCATGTGTATCCGTACGATGGCGAGCATGACCAGCAGCCGATCGAGCCGCCGCCCCGCTGGGGCGCTGTTCGCGCTGCTGGTGCTCACGGTGCTGGCCGGGATCCTGGGCATGCACGCACTGGCTCCCGGCGGAGCGCCGGCACCCGAACACACCATGACCATGGCCCATGCTCCTGCCACGGAGCAGGCCGGCGCGGCATGCTCGCACACCGACGGCAACTCCGGGCACCTCGCACACGCCGACGGTACGTGCGCGGCGACCGGTATCGGCTCCGCATACACGCCGCCCGCGCTGGCCAGCGCCCTGCCCGACGCCCCGGCCGCTGCCGGTGTCCCGATCAGCGCGCCGACGTCGGCCGTGCAGAGCCGGGCGCCGCCTGACCTTTCCGAACTGCAACTCCTGCGGATCTAGAACGGCCCGCACGGCGCCCCCGCACGCCCTGTCCGGGGCGGGCGCCGTGTTTTCGCCCTGTCTCATCCCCTGATTCCGCGCGCCCGAGACGGGCGCGCGTCAAGGAGTTGCACCACCATGATCCGCAAGCGTTCCCTGATCCGCCGCGGCACCGCCGTGGCCACCGCCGGCGCGGCCGCTCTCGTCCTGGCCGCATGCGGCGGCAGCGGCGACAGCGCGGCCGGGCACAACAGCCACACCGCGACCTCGGCATCCGCTTCGGTCTCCGCCTCGCAGGGCCGGCACAACGCCGCCGACACCGTCTTCGCCCAGGGGATGATCCCCCACCACCGCCAGGCCGTTCAGATGGCCGACCTCGCCCCGTCCCGCGCCGAGTCGGCCGAGGTGAAGAAGCTCGCCGAACAGATCAAGAAGGCCCAGGACCCGGAGATCAAAACCCTCTCCGGGTGGCTGACCTCATGGGACGAGGAAGTGCCCGCCGAGGGCGCCATGGGCCACTCCGCTCACGGCACGGGCGGAATGATGACGGCCAAGGAGATGGACCAGCTGGAGAAGGCATCCGGCAAGGCGTTCGACACCGCCTTCATGGAAATGATGATCAAGCATCACGAAGGCGCGGTGGCGATGGCCAAGTCCGAAAAGACCGACGGCTCCTTCCCCGACGCCAAGAAGATGGCCGACGCCATCATCACCTCGCAGACCGCTGAGATCACCCAGATGAACGACCTCCTCGGCAAGAGCTGACCCACTCCAGCAGTGGGGGTGTCGACCGCCGACGCGGGCCCGCACACCCCCACTGCTCGTCACGTCCCACCACTTCACAGGAATACCCCCTAGGGGTATATCGTTGAGGGGGTGGGACAAGGGGACGGGCCACACTGGACGTGAATGGGGATGACGGTCATGGATCACACCGCACACCACACCAGCACCGCTCACGACCACGCCGCACACCAGGCGCACGATGGGCATGGCGGCGCGTCCTGGGGAACGGCGGCGAAGGCGACGCTGCACTGCCTGACCGGATGCGCGATCGGCGAGATCCTCGGCATGGTCATCGGCACGGCCCTGCTGTGGGGCAACGTGCCCACCATGGTCCTGGCGATCACCCTGGCGTTCGTCTTCGGCTACTCCTTCACCCTGTTCGCCCTCCGCAGGGCGGGCCTGGACTTCAAGAGCGCCGTCAAGGTGGCGCTGGCCGCGGACACCGTCTCCATCGCGATCATGGAACTCGTCGACAACGGCGTCATCGCCCTCAGTGGCGCGATGGACGCCCACCTGTCCGACACCCTGTTCTGGACCGCGCTGCTCGGAGGCTTCGCCGTCGCCTTCGTGATCACGACCCCGGTCAACAAGTGGATGATCAGCCGCGGCAAGGGCCACGCCGTCGTCCACGCCTACCACTGACCTCTCACGCTCAAGCGCGCGCCCGGGTGTACCCGGGCGCCTTTGCGCTGCACCGGTTCATCTGGCAATGTCCAGCGACCGACCGGCTCGGGAGAGAGGTTCAGTGCGGCAGGAGGTTCTGCTCGCGCTGGCGGCGGCGACCGTAGCGGGTCACGCCTCGCGGCTTGAAGACCGACAGGGCGGCCGCGGCGAGCAGTACCAGCAGGGCGGCGGCCGCGTCGGCGACCAGCTGGATGCGCATGCCTTCCAGCTCGCCGCCCGCCAGTGTGGCCCGAGCCGCCGCGTCGGCGAGGTGTCCGACCGGCTGCATGTGCACCAGCAGAAGCAGCGTGGCCAGCACCGTGATCAGCAGTTTCGCGATGACCCAGTAGTAGCGCAGCAGCCCCCAGACGGTTCCCAGCGACTGGAGAACGCCAGTCAGCAGCGAGGCGATGCTGAGGGGAACGATCACGGACCACCCCACCAGTTCCATCGCCACATAGGAGCTCTGCACCGTCTGGGGCGAGCTGCTGGACAGCCCGGCGACGGCCAGCGCCAGGAAGGCGGCGACCGCCCCCAGCCAGCCGACCGAGGAGGCGACATGGAGGGTGAGTGTCAGCTTGCGCAGCCGCGGCGGGAACGGTCTCACGGCGTGTGCCCGTGCATCCCGCCGCCGGCCACGTGCACGATCACGAACACCACGACCAGGACGACCGCGACCGCCGCGGACACCTTCACCCACCGCGGTGCCCCGTTGTCGTCATCGGCATCCGAACGAGGCGGTGAGCCGGCCATGGCGTCCTCCACACAATTCAATCCGGAGCGTCACCCGCCCCAGCCCGTAACCAGTTTGCGAGACACGGTGTCTCTCTCGCGGCGGAGTGTATCCACTCCTGGACATCCGTATCCTTGGGGGGTGCCCAAGCTGTGGAACGAGACGATCGACGCCCACCGTCACGCCGTGCGCGAGGCCATCCTGGACGCCACCGCCCAGCTGGTAGAGGCGGGCGGCCTGCGATCGGTGACCATGTCACAGGTCGCCGAACGGACCGGCATCGGGCGCGCGACGCTCTACAAGTACTTCTCCGACCTCGACGCGGTCCTCCTCGCCTGGCACGAACGCCAGATCACCGGACACCTCCAGCACCTGGCGCAAGTCCGCGACCGCGCAGGGACAGCCGTCGAGCGCCTCGAAGCCGTCCTGCGCTCGTACGCGGCCATCGCCCGGCAACGCCACGGCGGCGAACTCGCCGCCCTTCTCCACCAGGGCGAGCACATCACCCACGCCGAACGGCACCTGACGGGCATCGTGGAAGACCTCATCGCCGAGGGCGCACAAGCAGGCGACCTACGGGCCGACGTGCCACCCGCCGAGCTCGCGCCATACTGCCTCCACGCACTGACCGCCGCCGCCGGCCTGACCTCCAAAGCCGCCGTGACCCGCCTCGTCGGCGTCACCCTGGACGCACTGCGCCCAATGCCCTGACCCACGCAAGACGCTGCGGGGTACGTGGCGGTGTCCGCGGTGCAGCGCCTGGGCGAGGAAGTCCTCGCCCAGGCAGGCCGCGATGGACACATTCGTCATCGCGTCGGGTCCCCGATCGGTCAGCTGTTGCCGTCGCTCTTGCCGGTGCACCGCCGTCCGAGGGGATGGCGGTGCGGCCCCGGGCGGCGACGATCGCCCGGCGGGACCGGACCACGCCCTGGCGCGCACGCTGAGCCTTGCCCTCGCATGCCGGTTCAGGAGGGGGCTGCGAGGTGCGCCGGTTCCGGGCTTGGAGTGGGATGACGGTGGCGCCGGCGCGCAGGGCCTCGTTTTCCAGGGCGAGTTGACGGATGGCTTCCTCGTAGAGGGTGAGGGCGCGGCGCAGCTCGGTGTTCTCCTTTCGCAGCCGGGCCAGATTCGCCTCCCGCCGCTCGTCGGCCTCGGAGGGCTCTGCTTGGGCCATAGTTGGGGCGGTCTCAGGGATGTGGGGCCGGAAGTGGGTGTCGATCAGGTCGGCGTAGTGGCGGTGGAAGGTGGCGTGGGGGATGCCGAGGCGCCGCTCGATGGCGGTGACGGTGGGGCGGTGTCCTTTGGTGGCTGCCTCTTCGAGGACGGTGTCGATGGCGGCCTTGACGGTGTCGGCGTCGGGCAGGGCACGTTTCACTCGGCGGGCTCCGGGGCGTGGCGAGCGAGGAACGCGGCCGTTTCACGGTGCTGTTCCTGAAGGCGATGGCGGACATAGGGGGCGAGGCGGTCGCGGTTGGTCAGGGCCTCGTCCAGCTTGGTCAGGTGGCCGTTCAGTGCCTGGCGGTTGGCAGGTGTGAGGGCGGTGTTACGGCAGGCCAGGGGCTGGCAGTCGGTCAGGACGGGCTGGCCGTTGCCGGGGTCGTTGGGCGTGCGACCAGCGGATGGTGCACGTCAAGCCGCTTGCGATCTGGCCGGCGCTGCGCAGGCGGGCGCCGAGTTCGTCAGCGAGGGCGAGCAGGGCGCGCCGGTGCTGGGCCGGGTCGAGTTCGTTGCGGGCGAAGTTGTGGTCGGTGCTGATACTCGCCGGGGTCTGCGTGGAGTCGGCGACCTGGGTGTCACGGCCCTGGGCATGCCCGTGTAGGGCGCGCCCGGCCCGGGCACCGAGCAGGCGTTGTAGCGTGAGTTGGGGGACATCGACGACGTCGCCGATGGTGTGCAGACCGTACTCGCCGAGCGTCGTGGCCATCTTCGCGCCGACGCCGGGCAACTCCCGGACCGGGCGAGGGCGCAGGAAGCTGGCGATCGCCTCGGGGGAGTCGTCGACGACGGTGCGCTGCCCGGGCGGGGGCAGGGCGCAGGGCATCGCGGCGAGCATCCGGTTGGGCGCGCAACCCGCCGAGCTGCGCAGGCCGAAGTGTGCGAGTACCCGCAACTGGACCAACTCGGTAATCCCGCGAGCGTCCCGCTTCCAGTAGGGAATCGCCCCGGTGAGGTCAAGGGCAGCCGAATCCGGTTCGATCATCTGTACGCGCGGCGTGATGTCCTTCAGCAGGCGGCGTAGCCGCGCGGGGATTTCGGCGTCACGGTCGGCCGGAGCGTCGAAGCGGAGGTGGAGGATGTGGCGAGGGTGATCTACCCTGCGCTTCCCTGGCTGCGGTGGCCGAGCCGACGCAGGTCTGCCGAACGGGTGCCGGCAGGCTGGAGGTCGGCGTACGGGTGGAGGCGGGCGCCGGCCGTGCCGTCAGCGAGAGTGCGCTGCGGTGCGTGCGGCTGGGCCGGAGTGGGGGAGGGGATGGCTCGGCCGAGGAGGTCGAGTGCGGCCTGGGGGCCGTGGTCGCGGCGGGCGGCCGCGATCTCGTCCAGGTCCCAGGCGAGACCACCCCGAATACCGCCGAACCGTCGACAACGCCGACCGTGACGACGAGCCACAGACCTGAGTCACGACGGAACACGATGGCCCAGCGGATCGCCCGAGCCGCTGGGGAGCGTCTCCCGCGTCGACGCGTCACCAGGAGGAAGGCAGCACGGTCACCGTGGACCTGGACGACGTGACGGAATGGGATCACTGGCTCGAGTACCTGGTCGACGACACACCCGTACAACTCGTACGCCCCGGTGACACCGACCGGCCGACCTGGGCCGCCTACGAAGAAGATCGATACCTGGGCACCGTCCACAATCGGTTCGACCTCGACGGACGCTGGCACGTCCAGTCTCTGAACGAGCGACACCTCAGCGCCTCGACGATGCCCTCCGCGCCCTGCGCCGCCCTCACGGCTGGGCAGCCGACCGAGAACATGTCCGCCGGTGGGCTCGCGGCATCCTGAGTGACCCGCACCTGCGCGTCCTCGACGTCCAGACCACCGGGCTCGACACGGCCTGGGCCGTACAGGTCGGCGTCACCGACCGCGACGGCAACGCCCTCTTCGACGAACTCGTCAACCCGCTCGCCGACATCACGCCCCAGGCCACAGCCCTCCACGGCCTCGCACCGAACCAACAATCCGCCGCACCCACCTTCACCATGCTCCTGCCCGACCTCGCTCACCTCTTGGCGGACCGCTCCTGCCTGGCCTACAACGCGGCCTTCGCCCGAGCGGTCTTGGAACGCGAAATCCACCGCCTGCCGCAACCCGCCCGCTCCGCTTGGGCGACGTTGCGACCTCGCAGGTGGGTGGACGCCATGGCCCCCTACGCGGCCTGGAAGGGATTGTGGTCTGCCCGCTATCGCTCCTACCGCTACCAGCCTCTCGGCGGCACCTACGACGCCGTCACCAACTGCCAACTCCTGCTGATCACCATGCATCGCATGTGCCAAACCGGCTGACGGCGCTCGATGTGGTGAAGATCAGCTGAGGACGACGGGCGATAGTCCAGCCGTCGCGCTTGGGGAAACGGCCACGACGGTTATGCGGCTGGTGCTGGCGGGCCGCCTCCGCTGCCCGGGCGAGACTTGCCGGTCACGGTCGTCCCCAGGCACCACTGGTGGGGATCTGCACGCTCACGGCGGGGTGTGCAGTTGAGGTGCGTTGCCCTGGTGCTGTCGGCTGGGAGCTGATCAGGACAGGGTTCTGCCGGGCCTCGGCGGTAAGGATGCCGCGGGCGACTGCTGCCCGCCAGATCACGCCGGGGGTGATGATGTCGGAGGCGAGCTTGGCGTACTCTGCGAGGGCCTCGGCGCTGCACCCTGGGCGTGTGGGGCAGTGGGGCAGTGGGGCCGGGCTGCGGGGTAGCGCTCTTGCCACTTGTACAGCTGATTGATGCTGTTCTTGGACGTGTTCCAGCATGCGGCGCGGACGGTAGGACGAGTCGGCCGGCAGGTCGACGGTCAGCTTCTCGGGCCATGCGCGCTCCGCGATTTCCCTGACGAGGCCGCCGGTGACCAAGGCGATGAGGGTGTCGGTGAGCTCGTCGGCGCGGCGCAGTCGCTGCTTCTCCTGCTTCCAGCGCGACCGGCGGGAGGAGGCCACCTGCCGGTTCGTGCCCTTGATGGGGGCAAGGGCATTGGCTCGTGCGGCTTCGGCCGTGAAAAACGGGCGCAGTTGCTCCAGTTGGACCTTGGTCCCGTAGGGCAGGCACGCGGTGATCCTGCCGGTGCCGATGATCTTGGGGCTTGTGACCATGACTTCTTCACCCGAGATCAGAGACAACGCTGGGCGTCGTACATCGCGCGCAGCCTTTTCACGGCCCGGCGTCGGGTCTGCTCGACGGCTTTGGATGTCATTCCCAGGGCTTGGGCGATCCCGCTGGTCGGGACACCCTCGATGGAGGACATCACCAGCACGGTCCGCATCCGCGGGGGAAGGCTCCTGATCTTCAGCCAGAGCGCACATCTCGGCCCGGCGATCGCGCAGCGCGCCGAGTTCCTCTCCAGCGCCTGGGGCAGGGGTATCGTGGGCCGCTAGCGTGTCCGGATGCCGTCTGTGAACCTGCGTCATTCCGTCCGCGCGATCATCCTCGACGAGGACGACTGCATCCTGCTCTGCCGGTTCGCCATTCCAAAGCCAGCGGGAACCGTGGTGTGGGCAGCTCCAGGCGGAGGAATCGAGCACGGCGAGACGCCACTTGCCGCCCTCCGCCGTGAACTGCGTGAAGAGGTTGGTCTTGTCGTCAATGCCGATCCGCCGCACGTCTGGCACCAGGAAGTCGTGGCGCCCGATCATGCCGAAGGCTACGACGGTGTCATCAACGACTACTTCCTCGTACGCACTGCCAATTTCAGTCCGCGCGGGACTCTGAACGACGACCAGCTTGCCGCGGAGAACATCAGCGGTCTGAAGTGGTGGCACCCGAACGAGGTCGATTCTTATGGCGGTCCCGACCTGTTCTCCCCGCGGGACCTTGCAACTCCTTTGACGGCATTGATCACTTCTGGTGTTCCAGCCAGACCAGTGCAGCTCGGCCTATGAACAGACAGCCCCGTCACGGTGCGAGCAGGACTCGCTTTCGCAGGAGGGCGAAGCCTGCGCGACCAAGTATCTGACGCTTGAGCATCTTGATGCGATTGACATGGCCCTCGACGACGCCGGAGTTCCAGGGCGTTGAGAGGCCGGCGATGACGGCGTCGAGGTCGCGTTCGAGGTGCTGGGCGAACCTGCTGAGACTGGGCAGGTCGGTGGCGGCCGTGGCAGATTCGATCCACGCCGGTAGCTGGTCGCCTTGCAGGCGAGTGAGCATGTGGGCAAAGGCCCGCACGAGTCTGGCGAGGGTTTCCAGCTCGGGGCAGTTGGCCAGTGCGGCCTTGAGTTGGAGCTGGTCGCTCTCGGTCAGAGCATCCGGGTGCGTGAGGATCCAGCGGGTGACGTTATGGGCCGATGGCGGCCGGGGCCCGACCCGCTGCGGCTTGAAGGCATCGAGCTTGGTCGCACGGCTCTGCCACTGGCCGGTGAACAACTCCTCCGGAGTGGTGGCGCGGGAGAAGCGCAGGATGGTGTTGAGGCCCATGCCGAGTTGCCGGGCAACGGACCGCTTGCTGTGCCCGGCAGCCAGGAGCGCGTGGATGGTCGCGTGCTTTGCCCGGGTGCGTTCGGCGAACCGGTGACCCGTCGGCCAGGGCGATAACCCAGCCGGCTCCACTTCCTCTTGCGGTTCGTCCGACGGCGCCGGAATGGGACGCAGGCGGCCGCGGTGCCGGTAGCGCACTTCTCGGCGGCTTCGCCCAGGTTGTGCCACAGGTGCCACCGATCGGCGACCTGGAGGGCCTGCGGGGACCCGCGGGTGGCACCTTCGGCGAAGAAGGGAGCGCGGTCGCGGCAGACGACCTCGATGCCGGGCCGCTCGGCGAGCCAGGCCGCCAGCGTGTCCGCCTCCCGGTCAGGCAGAAGGTCCACCGGGCGACGTGTTTCGACGTCGACGAGCACAGTTCCGTAGATCCGACCCTTGCGCTGGGCGTATTCGTCCACGCCGACCACGCGGGGTGTCGCGACCAGAGGATCCGGCAGCGAGGCGATCAGCCTCAGCAGGGTGTTCCGGCTGACCGGTGCCCCGAAGATGTCCGCCATCCGGGCACCGGCGCGGCCCGCGAGCGCGCGACCGACCGCGACCAGAGCCGATCGCAGGCGCTCGGTCCGCCGGCCGAACCGGCGGGTAAGCCCGGACACTTGCTCGGCAAAGGTCTTCCGCAGGCAGGACGTCTCCGCACAGACGAACCGACGCACCCGCAACGACACCACGACGAACTTGCCGACCGCTGGCAGATCACGGGGAAACCGCAGGTAGGAGCCGTGTATTCGGCTCGACCAGCCCCCGCATCCCGGGCACGCTGCCCGGCTGGCGGTGGTCCGGGCCTCGACCCGCACGTGGGTATCGGTCACCTCTACCGATTCCACGGACACGCCCTCACCGAGGAGAACAGCAGTTCACCGAGCTGCGGCCGTACATCGTTCACGGCGCAGCACCGTCGACCGCACCTCGATCCGGGTGAGCGATTTTCGGGCGACCTCCACCTTTATCGCACGAAGATCGGCAGTCACGCTGCGTACGCGACCACAGGAAGTGGACCAGAGCCGAAACTCACCGGCACACCCACCACGTGGCTCGCCGCCGCAGATCGTGAGGGACTGTGAGACGGCGCTCGGCGCACACGCCCGCACGGGGCGTTGACCGGCCTCGGGAAAACTCTCGGAAGCAGTCTCGTGGGCCCGTACCGCCGCTGAACGCGGCGTTTCCGCACGGAAGGGCACGTCGAGGGCACGCGGCCTCGGACCGGCGAGGGCCTCCGGCGAGGGCCTCCGGCGGGGGCCGGTACAGACCGCGTCGGTATCTCCGGCATCTCGGTCGTAGATCCGTTGCGCGCGCACGACGGCCGTGCCTCACACGGCAGCAATTCACGGGATCCGGCGGTTTGTGTGCCGGACCTGCGGGAGCCTGATCGTGAACACGCAGCCCTTGCCGGGCTCGCTGTCGACGGTGACAGTTCCCCCGTGCGCCTCGACGAACTGGCGGACGATGGACAGGCCCAGGCCGCTGCCGCCGGTACGTCTGCTGCGGGACTTCTCGGCCCGCCAGAAGCGCTCGAAGACGTGCGGGAGGTCCTCGGCAGCGATGCCACTGCCCGTGTCCTGGACGGACAGGACCGCCGCGTCTCCGGCTCGACGGGCAGTGAGGGTGACCGTGCCGCCCGCCGGGGTGTGCCGGAGCGCGTTGGACGTCAGGTTGCCCAGGACCTGCCGCATCCTCACCGGGTCCGCGTCCAGGACGATCCCGGGGTCGGTGCGGGCGCACAGCCGGACGCCCGAGGACTCGGCCTGGGTGCCGTGGGCCGACACCGTCCGGTTGACGAGGTCTTCCGCCGGTACGGGTTCGCGGTGCAGTGCCAGGGTGCCCGCGTCGGCGGCGGCGAGGTCCCGCAGATCGTCGACGATGTGCTGGAGGAGCAGCGCCTCGTCGTGCAGAGAGGCGATGAGGTCCGGATCCGGTTCGAGCAGCCCGTCGCGGGTGACCTCCAGCCACCCGCGGATATTGGTCAGCGGGGTCCGCAGCTCGTGGGCGATGTCGCTGACCATGGCCTTGCGCTGGGCCTCCATCTGCTCGCGGCGTGCGGTGAGTTCGTTGAAGGCGGCCGCCAGGTACCCGGTCTCGTCCTTGGTGGTGACCGCGACGCGGGTGTGCCGCTGCGGCGGCTGCCGGGCCGCGGCCGTCAGGGCCTGCAGCGGACGGACGAGGCGGATTGCGACCACCGTGGTCATGGCGACCGTGATCGCGAGAACCAGCCCCGCCACGCCGACGATCTTGGCCTTGTTGGCCGGGGAGAGGTCGAAGCCCACCGGATGTTGGCCGAGGGCGCCCAGATAGAGGCTCGCTCTGGGGGCGACGTACGGGTCGAGTTGGGTACGGCGCGCGTCGTCGACACAACTCCGCGCCTGCCGACTGCCACCGAGCCGGCGTCCGGGGTCCTGAGCCGCGGCGGTGAAGCCGGGTGTGACATCGACTCCCACCCCGGCCAGTGGGCTGGCTGCCTGTCTCTCCTCGTCATCGAGGGCCAGACAGGGAGCGATCAGAGCGGTGAGCTCGTCCAGTGCTGCTTGCTCGGTGCGGGTGGGGGTGTTGAGCGCTCCGTCCGCGCATTGCAGGGGCACGGATGCCTCTCCGTCCTCGGCGATGACCATGGTGCGTCCGCTGGGAAGCTGCCGGATGCTGCCGCCGCCCAGGTGGGTGCGCACGCACGCCAGACGCTTCTCGGCGAGCATTTTCACCTGTGCCCGTTCTGCCGCTGGAAGCCGATACGGTCCCGCCGCCCGGGGGTCGATTCCGGCGAGCTGGGCCCCCGGTTCGGAGTAGGTGTCGGTGTTCAGCGGGTCGATGGTGGCCGAGGCGCGGGCGGGCAAGGCGGTGCCGGGGGCGGCGGAGTCGGCGATGACGCGTCCGGCCTCCGTCGTCAGGGCGATGCGCCGTCCCATGGTGCGGGAGAGGTCGCGCACCATGGGCCGTACGCCGTCCCACTCGGCATGGGTCGCGGCGAAGCCACTGAGCTGCCGCAGGATGTCGGTGTCGTCGGAGAGCACCTGACCGCGCTCTTCCTGGATGGCCCGCTTGGTGGTCTGCACGGCCAGCCACGCGGTGGCGCCCACGGAAACCACGGCGATGGCGATGGAAGTGAGCAGCAGCCGCACCAGCAGGCTCTTCCGCCAGGGTATGCGGGGACCAGGCGTCACGGCTGCTGCCCGCTGAGCTTGTAGCCGACGCCGAAGACGGTCAGCAGCCGGGCCGGTCTGCGTGGGTCGGCCTCGATCTTCTTGCGCAGGTTCATGATGTGTACGTCGATGGCGCGCTCGGTGGAGGCACGGTCGTGGCCCCGGGTGTGTTGCAGCAACTGGCGGCGTGAAAAGACCCGGTCAGGTGCTTCGGTCATGGCGTGGAGGATGGCGAATTCGCCGGGAGTGCAGGGCACGGGGACGCCGTCGCAGGTGACCTCGTGCCGTTCGGGATCGACGGTGATGCCGCCGGCGTTCAACACGGGTGACTCGTCCGCAGGTCGCTGGGTGCGGCGCAGCACCGTGCGGATGCGGGCCAGCAACTCCCGTGGGCTGTACGGCTTGGTCATGTAGTCGTCAGCGCCGATCTCCAGGCCCAGCAGTACGTCGTCCTCGGTGGAGCGGGCGGTGAGCATCAGAACGGGTATGTCCCCGTTCTGTCGCAGCACACGGCACACGCCGAGACCGTCGATCCTGGGCAGCATCAGGTCCAGGACGACCAGGTCGGGCCGACGGCTGGCGGCCTCGTCGATCGCGGCTCGCCCGTCGGAGACCACAACGGGGGTGTGGCCCTCCCGAAGCAGTAGCCGCCGTAGGAGCTCGGCCTGCATGGGGTCGTCTTCAGCGACCAGAATATGTGCGCCCACGCGCCCGACTCTATGCGCGTGTGATCGGTGTCCAGGACCCGATGAGGGGCTTCCCACAACCTCACGACTTCCTGACAACCGTGCCGTCCGGCCGACGCTCCCAATACCAGGTCCGAAGCTGACGAGTTCCTCACATGTCTCCTCCAGCCTGACGATCATGGCTTCATCAACGCGTCGTCTCGGAATACCGGCCGCCGGTCTGGCCCTGCTCCTCATGCTCGTCGGATGTGGCGGAGCGAAGACGGGTGGCGGGACAGCCGACGACGAGCGGTCGGAGGCCGTCAGTGCGCGGGACGGATCGGTCAACGAGTCCGCCGCCTCCGGCACGACCCGGGCCAGGCCCGGGCAGGCGCCCTCGAACAGCGCCGGCCCCGCACGGCTGCCGGGCCTCGGGCCCCGGACGCTGGCCGAGATCCCCGACAATGCACGCCAGGTCGTCCTGGTCACCGGACGGGACAAGAACTCCTCGGCCTCGCAGGTGGTGCTGTACCGGCACACCGAGGCGGGCTGGGAGCCGGGAGCCACCTGGCCCGCCCACAACGCCCTCAAAGGCTGGACCGACGACCACCGTGTCGGTGATCTCCGCTCGCCCATCGGCGTGTTCGCCCTCACCGACGCCGGCGGGCTGCTCGCCGACCCCGGCACCAGGCTGCCGTACGACCAAGGGCGCGGATTCACCATCAACGGCACGGGGTTCGAAGGCGAGCCGCTCGCGGGCTCCTTCGACTACGTCGTCGCGATCAACTACAACCGCAGGCCCGGCACCTCACCCCTCGACTGGACCCGCCCGCTCGGCGCGGGCAAGGGCGGCGGCATCTGGCTGCACGTCGACCACGGCGGGCCCACGCAAGCCTGCGTGAGCGTGGCGAAGCAGCACATGAAGGAGCTGCTTCGCACCCTCGATCCCGCCCGGCACCCGGTGGTCGTCATGGGGGATGCCGCGTCTCTCGCCCGCTGAATGCGGACACCGAGGGACGACGAGAAGGGCGCCCGGAGACCCGAGGCGCTCGCCAAGTACCAAGTAGGAGCGGAAACATTGAGACGTACCCGGCGAATAACGGCTGCCGCCGTGACGGTCCTCGCCGCAGCGGTGGCACTGCCTTGGCCGACCGCCGCTCAGCAGGCCGCCGGCCCCCGACTGCCCGCCTCGCAGGCCGGCCGCGACGGACAGCTCCCGTCCGGCTGGCGTATCACCAGTGACGACGCCGGGAAACGGCAGCTGGTCTGGCGCTCGGCGAAACCGGTGCCCCTGACCGACGCCGGCGTCGAGTTCTACGCCAGGGATGCCTTCCTCGGCCGGCCGGTGCCAGCGAAGGACCGGCGCACGTTCCGGCTCGACCTCCACCTCGTGCGGCTGGGGCAGGCCACGGACCTCCAGGCACGGGCGGGGGGACGCCGCCTGGACGCGGCCGGAGTCGCCGTCGGCGAGCAGAGCCGGCGCACCGCACCGGCGGCGAAGCAACTTCCCGCGCTGCGGGCGGGCTCCGTCGACCCCGGCAAGGCGGGCCGGTACGGGACGGTCACCGGCGAATACGACTTGCCGTCCGTCCGGTTGCCGGGCCTGTCCGCCCCCGTGGAGATGAGCGCGATCGTGGTGGCACCGACCGGGGCCACGGGCCGCCGGCCGCTGGCGCTGTTCCTGCACGGCCGTCACGACACCTGCTACACGGCCGACGGCGAACGCTCGGGCGTATGGCCCTGCCCGGCCGGTTCGAAGCCGGTGCCGAGCTACCGGGGTTATCTGCGCGACCAGAAACTCCTGGCGTCCCAGGGGTATGTGACCGTGTCCGTCTCCGCCAACGGCATCAACGCGCAGGACGCCCTGGAGGACGGCGGAGCTCAGGCCCGCTCCTCCCTGGTGCGACGGCACCTCGCCCACTGGGCGGACTGGGCCGCCGACCGGACAGCGGCACCGGCGATCGTGCGCACCGCACCGACGGCCGACCTGTCCCGGGTCCTGCTGGTCGGCCACTCGCGCGGCGGGGAGGGCGTCAACCAGGCCGCCACGGACAGCATCACACCGCCGCCCGCCGATCAGGACGGCTACCGGGGCGCGGTGCGCTGGCGGATCCGCGGGACCGCGCTCATCGGCCCCACCGCCTTCGGACAGAACCCGGCCCCCGACGTGCCGTCGATGACCATCCTGCCTGGCTGCGACGGCGACGTCGCCGACCTGCAGGGTGAGACGTACGTGGACGGCACGCGCGGGGTCGGCCGGGGCGATGCCCTGCACAGTGCGGTCTACATGGTCGGCGCCAACCACAACTTCTTCAACAGCGAGTGGACGCCGGGTCAGGCGAAGGCTCCGGCCGAGGACGACTTCGCGGACGACGGCCGATCGGACCCGGTCTGTTCGCCGGGCAGGGTGACCCGGCTGACGGCGGTTCAGCAACAAACCGCGGGCGCCACGTACATCGCCGCGGCGGCCCGGCTGTTCGTCGCGGGCGACGACCGCGTACGACCGCTGCTGGACGGCTCCAACCTGCGAGCGCCCTCCGCGGATCCCGCGCGCGTGCTCACCCACGCCGTCGGCGCGCACCGCACCGCCGCCTTCGTACCGGACGGTGCGGTCACCGTGAGCGGGGGACGGCTGTGTTCGGCGGTGGACGCCGACCCGGCGGTCGCCTGCCTGGCCCCTGATGAGGGTGGGATCTCGCCGCACTTCGCGGAATGGGAGCCGGGGCCCGAACCGGGCCGCCACGCGGTGGCCCTGAGCTGGTCGGCGCCGGGCTCCGCGGCGCGGGTGCGCGCCGCGAAGCCGGTCTCCCTCTCCGGCGCGAAGGCGCTGGCCCTGCGGGTGATCGTGCCGCCGGGCAGCACCGGAACCCGGCTGGACGTGTCGCTCGCCGACGCTTCCGGCCGCCGGGCGACACTCGGCGGGATCCGTGTCGACGGATTGCCGGGCAGCGACCGGACCGCCTCCCACTGGGGACAGGAGGTCCGCGTTCCGCTGACCGCCGCGGCCCGGGCGGGGCTGGACCTGAAGAGCGTGGAAAGCCTGCAACTGACCCCGCGCAGCGGCTCCGGACGGGCCTGGCTGATGGACGCCTGGGGCTGGCGGCCCGGTACACCGCCCGTCCTGCCCGCCGTACTGCCCCGCGTCGACATCGGGCGGCTGAAGGTCGAGGAAGGGGACTCAGGTACGCGGACCTACCAGGTCCCGGTGCGGGTCTCAGGCCAGGGCAGCGGTCAGGTCCGGCTGTTCGTCATGGACAACGCCACCGGACGCGCCACAACCCGTCTGGTCACCGTGCGACCCGGACGCCATGTCGTCGACCTGCCGGTGGAAGTGGAGGGCAACACGCGCTATTCCTACGACGTTTCGCACGACGTCCTCGTGAAGGCGGTACGGAGCGCGGTGGTCGGCTCCTATCACGGCGGCGTGACCGTCCGGAACGATGACCCGATGCCCGAGGTGACCGTGACTCCGGTCGCGGACCGGGTCACCGAGGGGCGGAGCCTGACCTGGCGGGTGTCCCTGTCCGAGGCGGCCGACACCGAGATGTTCGCCCCCTTCAGAGTCCTGCCGACGAACGACGGCACCGAGCTGTCCAGCACGGACGTGGACCCGCAGTGGCTCATGGAGAACTACGGCGAATCGCCGCTTCCGGAGCGTCCGCTGTCCACGGTGGCGGGGATGTCCCTGCTGCCCGCCGTCCCCGCTGGTCGGCTCAGTACCGAAGTAGCCATACCCACGGTCGCCGACGGGACGTCCGAACCGGAGGAAGCGGTGCGGATCCAGCTCTTCGGCTTTGAAGATCCGCCGGTCGGACCGATCTTCACCGGCAGGGTCGAGGACGGCTCCTGAGGCGCAACGGCCTCCGCGCAGTCGGGAGGGACGGGTCAGGCCGTCCCTCCCGGTCGACGACACGCGATGCGACGAGAGGGACACCAGCGTGGGCTGCGGCCGGGCCATCGGTGATCGCGTCGGTGTCGGCAGGCCGTCGTCGCGGCGGCGATCGACGTAGCCGCCGACGCTCGCCTCGCACGTTGTCGGCACCACGTCGCGACTACGCCCGCCCGGTCACACCGAAGTCAGCGTGACCGCGGTCGCCGTGCCCTGCGAGCCGTCCGTGGGGATGGTCCGCACGGTGGTGTCGCGATCACCGATGAGGCGGCCAGGGCGGTGTCGTCCGGTTGCAGGCGGCCGTGTTCGAAGAGGACCAGCGTCACCTGGGTGCCCGGAGGCGGGGGATGCGGCGGTACTGGGCGTAGGTGACCGCGTCGCAGCCCGAATACCAGCCCATCTCCGGTTCGTAACCCGTGACCAGGAGGCACGGGCCGTCCGCCGCGAGCCGCTCGGCGACCGGGACGGTGGAGCGGCCCGAGGCCGTCGGGGCCTGGCATCGCTTGGTGGCCACCACCTGGGCTGTGCCGACGGTGGTCAGACCGGCCAGTCCGGCGACGGTGGTGAGCAGGCCCCTGTTCCGGCGGCCGGTCAGTTCCGCCAGGGCTTCGACTCCCAGGACGGTGAGCGGGATGACCGCGAGGTAGACGAAACGCGGTTCCCCGTCTGTCACCAGGCCGAGGACCACGAACACGAGGACGGACGTCGAGCCCAGGAACATACGGCGGGCGGCATGCGCCCCGCGGTCCTGGCCGCGCAGGGCCCGTACCGCCAGCAGCAGCCCGCCGGTCATCACCACCGCTCCGAGGTCTCCGGCCAGGCGGTAGGGGAAGATCGCGAGGTAGTAGACGAGTCCGTCGCCCACGTATGCGCGGTTGGCCTGGGAACCGGCCGAGAGACTCAGGCCCAGCGGTGATCCGGTGACCAGCGTGGCGTGCACGAAGTGCGGCAGCAGGCCGAGGGCGAGGACGGCCAGCGCGGTGGCGAGGCGGCGGCCCTGGGCGAGCCAGGCGCGCGGGCCGTAGGCGAACAGGGCGGCGAGGGCTATCGCCAGAAGGGTGCCCGCGCTGCCGTAGCGGAGGTAGAAGGCGCGCACTGCCATGGCAGCGGCGACGGGCAGGGCGTACGAGCGCCGTACCTCATGGGCGCGTGTGACGAGGAGGACGACGATCAGCAACAGGCCGGTGGCGCCGATGTCGTTGAGGAACTCCGGGACGCGGCGCAGGAATCCGAGGCCGGAGAGCAGCAGAAGGACGACGACCGCGCGGCGGGGCGTGGTCCAGCGGCGGAGCTGCACGTCTATCCCGGCGCCTATCACGCCGCGGAGCATTACGCGCCCGACGCGCAAGCGGCACGCCACATGTGGACGGTCAGGTTCCGGGCGCTGCGCAGGGCTCTCGGCCTCCAGCCCGTTCCCGCTGACGCCGACAGCAACGGGCGGCATGACGCGTGACCCCGCTGTCGGTCCGACCTGGAGGCCGTGTCGTGGCACGGAGCTGAGGCGCGCAAGGCGACCTGCGCAACCTCAGAGTCCGTTCCTACTGAGGAGAACTCCACCACGCCGTGTCCGCCGCGCGGATTGTGTTGGTGCCGCAGTGCACCTCGCCGGCGGAGACGTGGTGGATGCGCCAGTCGTCCAGGTAACGCACTCGCATGCCGGTCTTGGCGTACGCCTTCGTCACCGCCTCCGCGAGGAGGCCCTTGCCGCCGACCACCGGGCCCCACTGCTCGGGGGCCAGGTACGTCTTCGGGCTCAGTGCGACGCCATTGACAGCATCGGGGTAGTAGGCGATGACCGGCCGGTTCCGCGCCTGCCCGGACGGCGCGGAACCCGCCCATGGGAAGCCGCCGTCGAACATTGCCGGGATGCTCACGATCTCTGCGTCAGTGACGCCGGTCTCCCGCTTCAGCAGCGCCACATTCTTCCTAGCATCCGGGCCGCATACGCGTTGTCTTTCAGCAACCGCCGGTCAGACAGCGCCTGGTCGATGGTCGGAATGCGGCCGTCGTCGTAGGAACGGGGAATGGAGAACACCTTCTTGCTGCCGTGTCCGTCGCGCTGTGCCTTGCGCAGCACCGCGAGCGCGCCCTCCGGGTCGGCGATGCCGATCTTCCACCCACGCGGGGTATCGGCGGGCAGGAACTGCACGAACTCGTCCACATGAGCGACGCCGAGCCAGCTGGCGTCCGGTACCAGCGGGTCCTGGGCCTGCTGCGCCCTGAGGAAACCAGTGTGCGAGGGCAGCCGGGAGCCGTGCCGGCCGGTGATGATCCGGCTCGCCGGGTAGGACGTGCCGTTGCGGGTGTACGCCGGTGCGATCGCGCACCGCGCGGCGAGCAACTCCTGGACCGCGAGAGCGGTTTCATTCATCGGCTGCCGCGACTTCCACCACAGCCTGGCCCGGCTCTGGCACGTGCGCGCGGCACCCACCGCCTGTCCCAGGTGTTCGCCCTGGGCGCGTCCGACTCCGGGGCGCAAAGGCTTCGAGGTGGTTTACGCCGCCTACCCGGGCGAGAAGCCCGTCGTGAGTGGGGCGCCCAAGGACAGCGGGTTCACCGTTTTCCACAGTCGCAAGACGGACACCGGCTTGCCGTCCTGCAACGCTTCCCACTCGGTCGTGTGCCGCAGCCCCGACCGGGTGGGAAGGTGGGTCACCGGGATGGCGCCGGTCAGGCGACGGGGCTGAACGTCCACAGCAGGTTGGCGCTCTGCTGCCATGTCCACTGCTTGGTCACAGCCCCTGAGGCGACTCTTCCACCGCTGTCGAGGACCAGTCCCGTGCTGCGGTTGGCGATCGAGTACTGGCCCTGGCCGCGGTGGGTGATCTGCCACTGCTGCGTTTCGCTGCCGTCCCAGGCCTTCTGCCGGGCCGGGTCACCGTTGGAGGTGGAGCCCCAGCCGTCGGCGACCATGCCGTTGGTGCGGTTGACGAGCCTGTAGTAGCCGTTCCCGAGTTCGATCGCCTGCCACTGGAGATTGGTGTGGTCTATCGGCTGCCACTGCTTCAGGTTCGAGCCGCTGGCGACATTGCCGCCACTGTCCAGCGCCAAGCGGCTCGTGACATTGGTCAGGCGGTAGTACTTGTCGGGCCTGAACGTCACCTTGAGTGATCTGATCGCGTCATTGTTGCCGGTCGCCACGAGGTCGGGGGTGTTGGAGGTGAACGCCCAGGCGGTGCCGGTGAAGTTGTCGCCGGAGTAGCCCGTCACCTGGTAGCCGTCGGGTACCAGGAGGGAGGAGGCCATGGCGGGCCCCAGGCCGGCGGCGGACAGCTGGGAGGAGGTGTAGTTGCCCAGCGGCAGAGCGGCGCCGCTGCCTTGGTAGTTGACGTTCGGGAACACCGCTGCGGAAACCCTGATGGGCATGCCCTGGACCTCGACGCACACCACGGAGACGTTGGCGTCCGGCGCGGTGGCCGGCACGGTGACGTTGATGGTGCCGCCGCTGACGGTGTACGGGAGCGCGACCGAGGGGTTGTTCAGCAGATAGACGCGGCGGATCGTGTTGTCGAGCGCCGGGATCCTGAGCTGGCCGTTCGTGGGCCAGGTGAAGACATGGGCGAAGAGCTTGCCGTTCTTCTTGGTGACCTTCCCCCACGTCGGTTCGGTGGCGAACGGGCTGCCGCTGGTGCCGTGAATGCTGTCGCTGTACGTCGACATCCATGAGGCCAGGCCGTTCAGGACGGTCTCCGTTCCGGCGGTGACCAAGCCCTCACCCGTGGGGCCGATGTTCAGGAGATAGTTGCCGTCCCGGGAGACCACCGTGACCAGTTCTCGGACGATGTCCTTCAAGGATCTGTAGCGGGTCTCGAACCCCGCGTTGTAACCCCAGGAGCCGTTCATGGTGGCGCACTTCTCCCACTGCCGGTCCATCGGCTTGGCGGGTATCTCGAACTCCGCGACCGCGTAGTCGCCGAGACCGAGGTCCCGCTTGACCCGTTCGTTGACGATGAGGCCGGGCTTGCGGGCGATCAGCCAGTTGTAAAGGCCGACGCCGTCCGATTCCAGCCACCAGTCCTGAAGGGTGGGGCTGGAAGGCTCGCCGGACCAGTCGCCGTCGAACCACAGCAGCGCCGGGTCGTAGCGGTCCAGCAGTTCCTGAAGCTGCGCCTTCATGTCAGCGATGTAGGCGGTGCGCGCGGCCTGCGAGGACATCGTGGTGAAGCCGCCCTGGTAGCGGTCGACCTGTGAAGGATGGTTCCAGTCGAGGATCGAGTAGTACAGGCAGAACTTGATCCCGCGGCTCTCGCACTCCCTCTTGAGGTCCCCGAGCAGGTCGGTCTGGAAGCCGCTGTAGTCGCGCAGGTTGTACAGCTTGCTGCCGGTGGTGTCGGTGAAGCTCGCCACGTCGGAGTCCCACATCGCGTAACCCTCGTGGTGCTTGGCGGTGATCACGAGGTACTTCATGCCGGCGTTCTTGGCCAGTTCGGCGACGGCGGCGGCGTTGAACTGGCTCGGGTTGAACTTCTGGCTGACCTGGGTCTGGTAGCTCGCCTTGCTCCACCGCTGCTGGTTCATTGCCCACTCGCCCCTGGCGAGATACGAGTAGGACCCGAAGTGGATGAACATCCCGAACCTGGCCTGGTACCACCAGTCCATCTTCGAGGGGACGGTGTATGCCTCGGCGGTGGCAGGCCAAACGGCCTGCGGCAGCCCGAAGGCCGCCACTCCTCCGGCAAGGGCGGCGGCCTTCATCAAGGAACGTCTGCTGAGGGAGGCAGAGGACATGGTGCGGCTCCATGTGTCGGGGGAGGGAGAGCAGGGTGTGAGGAGCGGAACACCGGCGCGGCGGCCGGGTTCCGCTTCACTTCCAGTAGACGTCCGATGGATTTATAGATGAACCACGATGGCCACGTCTACAGCTGAGGGGATACCAATCCAAAGATCGGTGTTGATAGGGGCTTTTCCGGCGATACGCCAGCCCCTGAAAGTTCACCCACTCGAGGAGTGGGGCCGCTATACATCGGATCTATTGCGGGGGGAGTTGTCCAGCCTGGTGGGGCCTAGGGGCGGCGGTTCCGTGGGGAGTGATGGCGTGCTGTGGCCCGCAGGACGGGGTCCAGGCAGACGTCCACCAGTCCTTGGTCAAGATGGTCAGGTCCCTGCTGGTGCGGTCTGCGCTCATCGGGGCCGACGCGGACGCTGGGAGTCAGACCGAGCGGGTACGGGGCCCGAGCCCGCGATCACTCGCAGGAGCAAGCAGAGCCTGCCTCACGGCCTTAAGCGACGCGGGAATGGCCCCGTACTTGTGGCTCACTGGGTGTAGAAGGTGGCGTCCGCCCGGGCGGTCGTCGTGCTCGCAGCCTGGATGTACAGCAGGTAGTTGTAGTGGCGGATGTAGCGGCCCGGGTGGTTGTGCGATTCGTACGAGACTCCGGCGGAGTCCGCGAGGCCGGCCCGGGCGGTGAAGGAGGCGTCACCGGCGAACAGCGACGTCCCGTCGTTCTTCTGCACCCACACCTCGTTGTTCTTGTGGCGCAGGAAGTAGCCGGGGAAGTTCGCCGACTCCAGGGAGACGGTGCCGCTGCCGGCGAGACCGGTGACGACACGGAACTGCGAGTCGGCCAGTGGCGAGACGTTCGCCTCGATCCTGGCGCGGTACTCCCAGTGCCGGACGAACCGGTCGGGGAAGTTGTACGAGGAGAGCCGGATCGGAGTGAGACCGTCGGCGACCGGGATGCCGAAGTCGGGCGTGCCGTCGGCCTTCCAGTAGATCTTCTGGACGCGGGTGCGGCGGTTGGGGTCGTTGAGCGGGGCACCGCTGATGTCCCTGTAGCTGCGGTCGTGGTAGACGAGGATGTCCCACTTGCCGTCCTCGGAGACCGTGAACTGGTTGTGCCCGGGGCCGTACTGGCTGGTGGCGGCGAAGCTGGCGAAGACCGGGTTCGCGGGTTTGGCCCAGGAGGAGGCGTTCAGCAGGTCGGCGGAGGCGGAGGCGGTCAGCAGGCCCATGCAGTAGTTGGCGTCGGTGGCGGCGGCCGAGAAGGTCATGAAGACCTTGCCGCCCCGCTGGATCACGGCCGGGCCCTCGTTGACCGTCGCACCTCCGGCGAGTTCCCATGCGGCGGTCGGCCGGCTGATCATGACCGGAGTGCCGGTGATCGTCCATGGGCTGGACATCTGCGCTATGTAGATGTTGGTGCCGCGGCCGACGGCCGGGTCGTTCTGCGCCCAGGAGAGATAGCGGGTGCCGTTCACGGCGAAGGTCGTCGCGTCGAGCGAGAAGGTGTCCAGCGGCAGTACGATGCGCCCCTTCTCCGTCCAGGTCCCCGTGATCGAGTTCGCGGCCGTGCACTCCAGCACGTAGGGCCGGATCCTCCAGACGTCCCACGAGGCGCCGGCGGCGAAGTAGATGTACCACTTGCCGTCGATGAAGTGGATCTCTGGGGCCCAGATGTAGCCGCCCATCTCGCCGCTGGCGTGCTTCGTCCAGATGGTCGTCTCGGCGGCAGCCGTGAGCCCTTGGATCGCGGTTGCCCGGTCCCCATCCGCTGATACGACTTCAGCGCCAACAGCAGGGCGAGCTGATGGCCATCGGCGTCCATCCGCTCAGCGGCCCATGCTGCCTCCTCCCGCGTCGGCGAGAAGAACAGATGCAGCTCATGTGCCGAGGACTAGCTAGCGCCGGGCCGGGCAGTAGAAGTCCCGGCCTCCTACCTCGCCTCTGCCCGGGGCGTGAAAATCCACTACCTGGGGACCGTACTTACCGCGGCGAACAGCGGCTTACGGCTGGCCCGCGCCATCCGCATGCCCTGGTCGGCCTTCTCGCGGGCGCAGCGCCCCGCTTGCGACCTGGACGCGGAGGGCGGGGGGGAGCGCCCGTCAGCACCTAGCCGCCTCAGCTGTGGCCGACCAGCGTCACGTCGCTGAGGTCGGCGCGCTCGACGTAGTCCATGAGGCTGTGCACACAGTCGGTGAGGGTCACGTCGCGCGGCTGGTCGTCCTCGCCCAGTCCGGCCAGGGTCGGGCTGTACACCTGGTGTCCAGCGGCTCGCAGTTCGTTGGCGACGGGGCGCCACGCCCAACCGCCGTGGCAGGCTCCGGTGACGAGCACGAAGGTCTCGCCGGTCTCTCTGGTCTCGCTCATGTCGATCTCCTTTGATCGGGTCACAGCTGATCGGGATCAGAGCCAGCACGGGATCTTCGGGAACTCGCCCGTGCAGCGCAGGTCGTCGGTGCCGCTTCGGCCGGTGAGCCAGGCGGCGAGGGCGTACGGCGGTCCGGAGACCGTCGTACGGGGTGCGGCGGAGCCGAGTACGACGGTGCCGTGGCCCCGGTCCGCCGACAGTTCGGCGCCGGTGTCGGGGCCCACCCTGGACGACATCCAGCCGGCGACGTCCTCGACCAGGGCCCAGGCCAGTTCGGGAGGCAGCGCCTCCATGCCGACGCCCACGTCGAGGTCGACCAGGTGGAGCCAGACCTCGCGGACCCTCAGCCAGGGCACCTCGGAGGCCGGGATCTCGCGGCCCTGGCCGCTGGTGACCGTGGTCCGCCAGGCGTCGTCGGACAGCATCCGGGCGGCCTTGGCGAAGCGTTCGCCGGACGCCCGCAGATCGGCCCGCTGCTCGGCGAGCGCACGGCCGGCGCCCGCCTCGATGTCTGCTCCCCGCTGGTCCGGCGAGTCGTACATGGGCGTACGGACGCCGGTCGCGGCCCAGGTCAGCAGGTTGACCAGGGCGTCGGCGTTGCGGGCCAGGTGGGTGAGGAGGTGGCCCCGGGTCCAGCCGGGCAGGGCGGAGGGCTCGGCGACGGCGTGGGCGGGCAGCACATCGACCGCTTCCTCCAGGCGCCGTTGGCCCTCCTCGGCCCAGCCGAGAAGGGTCCCCACAAGGATCACGGCTTCTCCTCGACGATCGTGTTCACGCACTCGCCGACGCCCTCGACCACGGTCCGTACGACCTGCCCCGGCTTCAGGAAGACCTTCGGGTCACGGGCCGCACCGACCCCGCCAGGGGTGCCGGTGAGGACGAGGTCGCCCGGCTCCAGCGTCGTGAACGTGCTGAGGTAGGCGGCGATGTCGGCCGGCGTGAAGAGCAGGTCGGAGGTGCGCGAGCGCTGCATGACCTCACCGTCCACCTCCAGGCGGATCTCCACGTCGGCAGCGTCGTCGATCTCGTCGCCGGTGACCAGCCAGGGGCCCGCCGGGGTGCTGGCCTCCCAGGCCTTGCCCTGGAGCCACTGAGGGGTGCGCCACTGCCAGTCCCGCATGGAGATGTCGTTGACGACCGTGTAGCCGGCGATCGCGGCCGCCGCCTCCTCCTGGGTGGCCCGGCGGCGCAGCCGGGAGCCGATGACGAAGCCGAGTTCGGCCTCCCAGTCCAGCTGCTGCGTCTCGCCGGGGTGGGCGATGTCGTCGCGGGCGCCCAGCAGGACGTTGGCGAACTTGCCGAAGAGGGCGGGGTAGGACGGCATTTCGCGGCCCATCTCCGCTATGTGGGTGCGGTAGTTGTGGCCCACACAGAAGATCTTGGCCGGGGTGGTGACGACCGGGGCGAGGTCGAGGGCCGCGGTGTCGTGGGCCGGGCCGTCGGCGCCGGCCGCGTGCGTGCGCCAGTCGGGGCGGCGCAGCAGGGCGGCGACATCGGAGGCGCCGGTCTCGACGGCCTGGTCGCCGTCGATACGGACGGCCGCGGTGCCGTCGGCGGTACGGATGGTGGCGAGCTTCATGAGACGGAACTCCGGGTGATCTGGGTACGGGCTACGGGGTACGGGTCTGCGTACGGGCCAGGTTGAGCGCCTCGTAGAGCGGCGCGTCGTTGAAGGTGAAGAGGTCGAGGCCGCTGCCGGCCGCCGCGATGGTCAGCTCGCACCAGGACGGTACGGCGACCAGGTCACCCTGGGTGACCTCGGTGACCCGGTCGTCGAGCGTGACGGTGCCGCTGCCGCGGAACACCTGCCAGACCGACGAACCCACCGTGCGGCGGGCGGCGGTCGCGGCGCCCGGGCGCAGCCGGTGCATCTCCGTGCGCAGGCTGGCGAGGGCGTCGCGGCCGGTGGCGGGGTTGGTGAAGCGGATGCCGGCGTGGCCGGGTTCGATGACGCCGGGGTGTCCCGCCTCCTCCAGGTCCAGCTGGGCGGTGAGGGCGTCGTCGGTATCGGCCCAGCGGTAGGCCATGAGCGGGGAGTCGGGGGTCTCCTCGGCGGCGATCGGGCGCAGCCCGGGGTGGCCCCACAACCGCTCGTTGCGCGACCGGGTCGGCGTCGACCGGTCGGACACCCCGTCCTCGCCGAACTCGAAGAAACCGGCGTCGAGTCGGTGCACGAGCGGGATGTCGAGGCCATCCAGCCAGACCATCGGCGCGTCGCCGACGTGGTGGTGGCCGTGCCAGTGCATGGACGGGGTGAGCAGCAGGTCACCGGGGCGCATCTCGACCGCGTCGCCGTTGACGACCGTCCACACGCCCTCGCCCTCCAGGATGAACCGGAACGCGCCCTGCGAGTGGCGGTGCGCGGGGGCGACCTCGCGCGGGCCGAGGTACTGAACGGCCGCCCAGAGATTGGGAGTTGCGTACGGCCGTCCCGGCAGACCCGGGTTGGCGAGCGCGATCGCCCTGCGCTCACCGCCCCGCCCGACCGGCACCAAGTCACCGGAGCGGCGGGCGAGCGGGAGGAGGGTGTCCCACTGCCAGATGTGCGGGACCGCTTCCGGCTGCGGGGTGAGCGGCATCAGATTGCCGATCTCGGTCCACAGCGGGATGAGCCCGGCCGCCGCGAATCCGTCATACAGCTTGCGGAGTTCGGGGTCGGTCTCCTCCGGAGCTATGACTGAGTCGATGGTCATCGGGCGTCTCCTTCGGCTTCGGCGTCGAGCCGACGTGCGATGTCGGCGCGCAGTGCCTTCTTGTCGATCTTTCCGACCTTGGTTGCGGTGAGTTCGGGGACCATGACCACACGGTCCGGGAGCTTGAAGTGCGCGGTGCCGGCCCGCTCCATGACCTGGTGGACATCGGCGAGGGTCACCGTGCGGCCAGGCTCGGGGACGACGTACAGACAGACGCGCTCGCCGAGCTCGGCGTCGGGCATCGCCACCGCGGCGGCGCGGGCCACGCCGGGGGTCTGGTAGGCGAAGTTCTCGATCTCCTCGGCGGAGATGTTCTCCCCACCCCGGATGATCATGTCCTTGTCGCGGCCCTCGACAACGAGGTTGCCCTCGGGCAGCAGCCGCACGATGTCGCCGGTGCGATACCAGCCGTCCTCGGTGAAGGCGCGGGCGTTCTGTTCCTCGGCGCGGTAGTAGCCGCGCGGGGTGTACGGGCCGCGGGTGAGCAGCACGCCGGGCGTCCCGTCGGGCACCGGCTCGCCCAGTTCGTCGACGACGATGAGTTCGTCGTCCTCGCACATGGGGCGTCCCTGGGTTGTACAGATGACGTCCTCGGAGTCGTCGAGGCGGGTGTAGTTGAGCAGGCCCTCGGCCATCCCGAACACCTGCTGGAGGGTGCAGCCGAGCTCCGGGCGGACGCGGCGGGCGACGTGGTCGGCCAGGCGGGAGCCGCCGACCTGGAGCACCCGCAGCGAACCCAAGTCCGCTTCCGGGTGGTCCTTTCGGTACTCCAGCCAGCGCTGGGCGATGGCCGGGACCACGGCGGTCGCGGTGACACCCTCGCGCTCGATCAGCGTGAACGCCTTCTCGGGACTGGGCGAGCCCAGGACCACGCATCCGCCGACCAGCAGCGTGCCGAGCAGGCCCGGGCAGGCGAGCGGGAAGTTGTGCGCGAGGGGCAGGGCCGCGAAGTAGACCGTGTCGGGGCCGAATGCGCAGACCTCGGCGCTGCGGCGGGCGTTGTAGAGGTAGTCGTCGTGGGTGCGGGCGATGAGCTTGGGCAGTCCGGTGGTGCCGCCGGAGAGCAGGAAGACGGCGATGGAGCGGCTGTCGGGCCGGTACGCGTCCACGGCGGCCCGGTCCTGCGGTGTGCCGGGCGCGGCGCACAGCTCCCGCAGGTCGACGGCCCCGTCGCCGATCTTGTCGCCGAGGACGAGGAGGTGCCGCAGGGTCTCGGAACGCTCCGCGATCTCGGCCGCCATGGCCTGGTGGTCGTGCTCCTTCAGGACGTCCGGGACCGCGATGGCCACCGCCTCGCTGTGCTCGACGAGATAGCCGATCTCGTGCGAGCGGTGGCCGGGCAGGGCCATCACCGGGATGGCACCGAGCCGCAGACAGGCGTACGTCAGGATGACGAACTCGACGGAGTTGGGCAGCTGCACCACGAGCCGGTCGTCCGGGCCGAGGCCCAGCGCGGCCAGCCGCAGCGCGGCGGCGTCCGCCCGCTCGGCGAGCTGCCGATGTGTCAGCCGCTGGATGCCGTCGACGACCGCGACCGCCTCGGGGTTCGCGTCGGCGACGGCCAGGAGCCGGTCGCCGATGGCGTAGCCCTCCCAGTAGCCCTTCGCCGTGTAGCGCTCGGCGTACTCCGCGGGCCAGGGCACAGCGCCGTTGCTGCTAGACCTGGGCATGGTCGTCCTCCCTACCGGTGGTGCTGTCGACGATGACGGCGTCGAGCGCGATCAGCCCGTCGGCGGTGAGCCGCAGCGGGTTGATCTCGATCTCGGCGGTGTCCGGGCTTGCGGCCAGGGCAGCGGCGAGCGTGGCGGCGACCCGGCCGAACTCGGCGCGGTCGAGCACCGGCCCGCCGCGCCAGCCGTCGAGCAGCGCACGGGCGGTCAGCTCGTCCGGCATGGCCGCGGCCTCGGCCTCGGACAGCGGGGCGAGCCGGATCGCCACGTCGGCGAGCGCCTCGGCGGCCGTGCCGCCCAGCCCGACCAGCACGACCGGCCCGAAGACCGGGTCCCGCCGCGCCCCGAGGACGAGGTCGACGCCGGACGGGGCCATCGACTCGACGAGGTAGCGGCGGTCGGAGCCGATGGCGTCCAGTGCCACGTCGAGCTCCGCGGGGGTGCGGACGCCAAGGTGCACCCCGCCGATCTCCGTCTTGTGCAGAATCTCGGCGTCGAGGACCTTCACCGCCACCGGCCCGCCCAGCATGCGCAGCGCGTAGTGCGCCTCGGCGCGGTCACGGCAGGCGACCCGGTCGGGGGTGCGGATCCCGAGGTCGGCCAGGAAGGTCTTGGCGGCATCCTCGTCGAGGGGGCCTTCGGGCACACGATGGCCCGCGCGGAGCTCCTCCTCGGGGGCCGACAGGGCTCCCTGCCGCGCATGCGTCACCAGCGCCCGTACGGCGTTGGCGGCGGAGGAAGGCCCCGTGAGCGCCGGGATGCCCGCCTTGTGCAGCCGCGCCCGCTGCTCGGCGACGTCCTCGTGGAGGCCGCCGACGACCACCACGGCCGGGAAGCCCGCGCCGAGGCCGGCGTCCTGCGCGGCCGAGGCGAGGTCGACGCTGTCGGGCTCGGTCAGGGCGTAGACGGCCAGCAGGTCCACGGCCGGATCGTCGGCGGTGGTACCGAGCACGCGGGCGAAGGTCTCGCCGGGCCGGCCGGTGTCGACCGGGTTGCGCTGGTAGGTCAGTGGGGGCAGAAGCCCGCCCAGGGTCTCCTGCGTGGACTCGGCGAGTGTCGGGGTGCGTACGCCGTCGGCGCCCGCCCGGTCCGCCAGCAGGAGACCCGGACCCGCCTGGGCGGTCACGATGCCGAGCCCCGGGTCCTGGTTCGGGCGGAGCTGCACCCGGGAGAGCGCGGTGAGCGCGTCCACCAGTTCCCGTTCGTCGTCCACGATCACCGCCCCGGCCTGCCGCAGCGCGGCCCGCGTCGTACGCCAGCTGGTGGCCAGGGCGCCAGTGTGCGACCGGGCGAAGTCGCCGATGTCGCTGCGGCCGACGACCAGCGCCACGACCGGCTTGACGGCGGCGACCCGGCGTACGGCGGCCACCAGACGCGGCCCGTCGGGCACCGTCTCCACATGCAGGGCCACAGCCGTCGTACGGCCGTCCTCGGCGAGGTGCTCCAGCACGTCCGCGGCACTCACGTCGAGGCCCGCTCCGATGCCCACGCCGAGGCTGATCCCGTTGCCCGCGTCGGCCAGGTCGAAGGCGAGCGCGTGGTTGACGCCGCCGCTGGCCGCGACCACCGCGATCTCCCCGGCCGGGAGCTGCCCCGCCGCGGGGACGAAGCTGGCCGTCAGCCCCAGGTGGGGCGCGAAGAAGCCGGAGGTGTTGGGGCCGAGCAGCCGGATCCCGGTCTCCGCGGCGGCCCGGCGCAGCGCGTCGGCGTACTGTTCGCCCTCCGGGCCCGCCTCGCCGAAACCGCCGGCGCAGACCAGCGCCGTACGGCAGCCCGCGGCGGCCGCCTCGGCCAGCGCGTCCGCGCAGCCGGAGGCCGGCACGCACAGAACGGCCAGGTCGAGCCGTGCATCGGTGTGCGCGGCGGCTTCGGTGACCGAGGCGTACACGCCCTCGCCGGGTTCCGGGCGGCGCGCGTTGACGAGCGCGAGAGCGCCGGGGAAGGCGGCCAGCGAACGGGCCATGGAGGCGCCCAGCTTGCCGCTCTGCCGCGAGGCGCCGATCACGACGACGCCCTCGGGAGCGAAGAGTGGGGTCAGGTCAGTGGTCATGCGCCGGCCTCCAGGTCCGTAGAGCCCACCAGGTCGGCCCGCCCCGACAGCAGCAGCGTCTCGGCGCGGTCGTCGTCCATGCCGTCCTCCACGATCAGCGCGGGCACTCCGTGCACCAGCCGGGCCTGCTCCGCGACCAGCGACCGGGTGAGCGGGCTTCCGCCGTGGACGGCGACCAGCTCCACGGGCGCCTCGTCGGCCAGGCGGCCGTACACCTCGGGCAGTCCCGCCTCCGTGTCCGGCGCGGTAAGCCACAGGCAGCCCTCGTCTTTCCGCAGGCCCTCGATCTCCTGCGCACTCACGCGGCGTCCGGCGAAACTCCGCCCACCGACCGTCAGCGGCGTGTCCAGGGGCGCCCGCCCCTCATGCCCCGCACGCCAGTCGTCTTGCACCCGCGCGACGAACTCCGGATCACGCCGTGCGATCCGCTCCTTGCCGATACTGCGCGACATGAAGTGGAAGGCGAACGGCGTCGGCTCGAACGCGTCGTGATAGCGCCCGAACTGCTCCCACCAGGACAGGCTCGGCCGCGCGGAGTCCTGGATCTTCGCCACCGAAGGCTGCCGCGCCGCCTCGTACGCCTCCAGTGCGGCCGGCAGGTCGTCCCGGTGCGCGATCAGGCTATCGGCGAGCGCGATGGCGTCCTCCAGGGCCATCTTGGTGCCGGAGCCCACGGAGAAGTGCGCGGTGTGCGCGGCGTCGCCGAGCAGGACCACGTTGCCGCTGTGCCAGCGCCGGGTGCGCCGGGTACGGAAGTTGCCCCAGCGGGAGTTGTTGACGAGGAGTTCGTGTCCGTCGATCTGCTCGGCGAAGAGCTTCTCCAGGTACTGCTTGCTCTTCTCGTCGCTCGGGCCGGGCGGCTGCGCGGTGTCGAACTCGTCTAGGCCCGCCCGCCGCCAGGACTCCTCGTCCGTCTCCACGATGAAGGTGCTGACCTCGTCGCTGATCGGGTAGCCGTGCACGGCGAAGGTGCCGTGCGGGCCGTGCTCATGCACGAAGGTGAGCCCGTCGAAGAGGTAACTGGTCCCGAACCAGATGAACTTGGCGGTCGCGACCTCCGCCTCCGGCGCGAGTACGTCCGCGAACCGGTCGCGGAAGCGGGAATTCGCTCCGTCGGCGGCGACGATCAGGTCGTAGTCGGCGAGCTGTGCGGGGTCGGCCGGGATCTCGGTGCTGAACCGCAGCTCGACGCCGACCTCCATGGCCCGCTGGTGCAGCAGCTGGAGCAGGGTCTTGCGGGTGATCGCGGCCATGCCGTTGCCGCCGCAGTGGACGCGCTGCCCCTTCAGCCGTACCTCGATGTCGTCCCAGTGCCGGCCGTGCTCGGCGAGACCGGTACGCAGGACCGGGTCGGCCGCGTGGATGGCGGCCAGCGTCGCGTCCGAAAACACCACCCCGAAACCGAAGGTGTCCTCCGGGCGATTCCGCTCGAAGACCGTCACCTCGACCGACGGATCGGCCTGCTTGATCAGCGCCGCGAAGAACAGCCCACCGGGGCCGCCTCCCACGCAAGCGATCCGAGAAACCATGGCTCCTGCCTCCACATCGAGAACGGGCACGGGCTCACGCCCGCCAACAGTATGTGTCACTAAGCATACGGACGTCAACGATTTGAAACACAAAGGCATGCGCCCTAACCGCTCTCCCACCTGCAAAGAAGCGGGGAGGCAGAATCAGCCAGAACCGGAAAACGCATCTTCCGCACGGCCGCCCGTGTGACATAGTCGGTTCCGTGAAGCCTCGTTCAATCGTCTTCGACCTCTACGGCGACTACGTCCGCTACCGCGGCGGCGCCGCCCGGCTGCGCACCCTCAGCACGCTGATGGGGAGCTTCGGCGTGGGCGACAGCACCGTGCGGGTGGTGCTGGCGCGGCTGCGCAAGGAGGGCTGGTTCGACGTCCGGCGCGAGGGCAGGGAGACGCTCTACGCGCTCAACACACGCAGCCTCCAAATGCTGGACGAGGGCCGCTTGCGTATCTTCGACCGGGCACCGGGCGACTGGGACCGGCACTGGCACATGGTGATCTACTCGGTGCCCGAGACCGAGCGCGGCGTACGCGACCGCATCCGCAAGGAGCTGGCATGGCTGGGCTTCGGCCCGCTCGCCCCCTCCACGTACGTCGCGCCGCACGACCGGGTCAGGCAGGTGCGCGAGAAGTTCGCCGACGAGCCGGCGGTGCGACTCGACACCCTGCGCTGCGAGTCGCCCGGACTGCCGGTCGACCGCGCCATGGCTGCGCGGTGCTGGGATCTGGACGCGCTGAACGAGGACTACCGGGAGCTGCTGCGCACCTACCGCGTCCGGATGCCGTCGTATCGGAACGGGCACCTCAGCCCTGAGGAAGCGCTGGTCGAGCGCATGAAACTCACGTACGACTACCGCAAGTTCCCCTTCCGCGACCCCGACCTGCCGACCGAACTCCTCCCAGCGGGCTGGGTGGGCCACGAGGCGCACGAGATGTTCCTGGAGGCCCACGAACTCCTCGGGCCCGCGGCCGAGCGGTTCTATGACGAAGTGGCCGACTCGCGCCCGGCCGGCCGCACCTGACGCACACACCGAGGCCCCGCCACCGTGTCACACGGCGGCGGGCCTGAAGCATGTGCGCGCTACAGCAGCGGCAGGCCCACCAGGTCCAGGACGGTCGTCCCGGCCCCGAACTCCCGTGCCGCACCGCACCCGATGAGCGTGACCTTCACCGGGCCGTCGCTCGTCACCCGCAGCTTGGCCTTTCAGTCGACCTGGCCTGCTTCGGGTCGATGGTCACGGCGCCGATGTTCTTCGCGTCGATGACGAGTTCGTTCGCCTTCGTCGCGCTCGGCGGAGCCGGCAGGTGCCGGTACTCCCGCAGGTACGGGTTGACCGGACAGACGGTGCCGTCCGTGGTGCCGACGGTCGTCTTCTGTGCCTGCGCGGTCGGATCGGTCACCCCGAAGCCCTTCGAGAACACGTCGATCGTGCCCAGCGAACCGTCCGTGCCACGGGTGTTGATACCGGAGAGCCAGTAGGAGCGGTCGCCGACCAGACCGAACCGGGCATCGTCCATCAGCGGGTTGCGCACGTACGTCACTCCCGGCGTAGGCGTCGGCCCGTTCACGGGTGATGACGTACGGAATGAAGTCGTCGTTGGCGCCGGCCCACTCCATGACCGGCTGGTCGCGTCGGGACGGCAGCAGCGGGGTGAGCTTGGAGCCGGGCTCGTGCTGGGTGATGGAGTCCACCGGCGGGGCGCCCGGTCGAGGTCGTCGCAGACGAACGCCTTGCTGAAGACCTCCGGGAACTGCAGGGCCAGCTTGTTCGCGCTGTAGCCGCCGCTGGAGAAGCCGCTGATGACACGGCGCGTGGCGTCGAGCTTTTAGTGGCGGGCCGCGTCGGCCATCGTCTCGAACGTGCTCGCCCCGGACTGCCCGTAGGACCAGCCGTCGTTGCCGCGCCCGTCGATGGCGATCACCGCCGTTTGCGCGTCCGGGCGGTCGCCCACCGCGTGGAACAGGTCCTTCTTACCGGCCACTTGTTCGTTCGGGGTCAGCGCGTAGCCGGGCAGCCAGGTGAGTGAGGCGTAGCCCCCGTCGGCGCGGGGGCGTCCGGCACATGGATCAGGTACCGCTGGAGCCGCCCCCAGGTCCGGCACGCAGTCCTCGCGGCACGCCCAGCCGAACTGGCTGCTGAGCTCCGAGGAGTCGGTCAGGTTCAGGTTCAGTCCGCCCTGCTGGGTGAACGTGCCGGTCGGCGGCGCGCCCGGGTCGCCCGGCTGCCTGCGTCCCTGCGCCAGTTCGAAGTGGCGGATGCGCAATCTCCGAGCCGGGCCAGGCCCGTACTGACGACGTGTCCTCCGCGGCCGTGGCGGCCGGCACTCCGGCCGCCGCCGTGGACAGAGCCACGGCGGCGAGGGTCAGGCAGCACAGCGTCCACCTCGATCAGTTCCTCATGTGGTACTGACCTCCATCTGGGCGGGGACGGGCGCAGCGGCCCGCCCCGGCAGCAGCAGTACGACGGCGGTGGCGAGCGCGGCGGGGAGGGCGAAGGCGTAGAAGTTCCAGTCCGTGCTGACGCCGGAGGACAGCAGGAAGCCGCCGAACAGCGGGCCCGCGACGGCGCCGAAGCGGCCGATGCCGAGCGTCCAGCCGAGCGCGGTGGCCCGGATCTCCACCGGGAAGTGCATGGCGACATACCCGAGGACCATGATCTGGGCGCCAATGGTGCCGAAGCCGGCCACGGCGACGAGCAGGTACATCAGCGGCGCGGCGGTGGCCACGCTGAGCAGGGCCATCGAGACGGCGGCGGCCAGGAAGGAGAGCAGGGTGACCGGCTTCATGCCGTACCGGTCGCCCAGCGGCCCGAAGAGCACCGATCCGATGACCGCGCCAAGGTTCATCACCAGCAGGAAGAGCAGCGAACTCGACAGGGGGTAACCCGCGCTCCGCATGATCTGCGGGAGCCAGGTGTTGAGCCCGTAGACCAGCAGCAGACCGAAGAAGCTGGTCAGCGCGAACAGCAGGGCCGGCACCAGGTGGCGCCCGGCGAGCAGGGCGGTGGGGCCGCTCTTCCGACGCGGGGCGCCGTCGGCGGCGGGAGCGGCCTCGGGGACGGGGACGCCCAGACGGGCCGCGGTCCGCGCGGCCTGCTCATGGCGCCCCTTGGCTACCAGGAACACCAGCGATTCCGGCACGTACCGCAGGAGGAGGGGCAGCATCAGCAGAGGAACGGCGCCGATCGCGTACATGAACCGGAAGCCGAGTTCGGGCAGCAGTGCCATGGCCAGGACGGCGGCGAGGATGCCGCCCACCGCGTAGCCGGAGAACATGAGCGCGTTGTTGCGGCTGCGGCGGTCCGGGTCCGAGTACTCGGCGGTCAGGGCCACGGCCGTGGGCATGACGCCGCCGAGCCCAATCCCGGCGAGCAGCCGGAAGGCGCCGAACCAGGTGGCGTCGGGCGCGAGCGCGCACCCCATCATGGCGGCCGAGAACCAGCCGACACCGGTCAGCATGACCTTGCGGCGGCCGACCACGTCGGTCACAGCACCGGCGATCAGCGCACCGACCAGCATGCCGATCAGGGCGTAGCTCCCGATGACGCCGGCCTGTACCGGGGTCAGCCCCCAGTCCTTGTACTGCAGCAGCGCCGGCACTGTGGCGCCGTAGACGATCAGGTCGTATCCGTCGAAAACGATCACTGCGAAGCACAGGCCGGTCACCAAGAACTCTGGGCGCCGAGCGATGCGCGTGGATGTGGATCTCATCGTGCTGCCTCCTTCGCGTATGCCATGCATCGGCTGTGAGATGTGAGGCAGTGTGTTTCATGTGCAACACGACCGTCAATCGATCGACACATAAAGAATCGGACTCGATAGGGAACCCGCAAGTAGCGATCCGAATCTGCAACGACCGTTGGGAGAATGCGCCAACCGCGCGGCCGTCCTCCAGCAGGATCCGGTACATGCGGGCGCCCGCGAGCCGGCGTGGAGTACGCCGCCAACGGCGCCCTGCGGGCGTTCGTCGCCGAGATCGGGGCGCCGCTGCCGGCTCGGGCACAGGAAGGGGCGGGGGTGCCTCTATGTCCTTCGTCAAGCGAGTCGGGGGGCTCCTCGGTTCGTGGAAGGTTCCGTCGCGGAGCATGGCGAACAGGACGCTGATGCGGTGGCGGGCGAGGCGGAGGAGGGTCTGGGTGTGGGTTTTGCCGCGGGCTCGGCAGCGGTCGTGGTAGGTCCGGGAGGCGGGATCGTGAGGGCTGCGAATGCGGAGAGGAACATCGCTCGTTTCAGCTGCCGGTTGCCGCCTCTGGGGGCGTGCTCGCCATGGATTGTCGTGCCGGACTGCCGGGTTGCCGGGGCGAGGCCGGCGTAGGAGGCCAGGTGGGCGGCGGTGGGAAAGCTGCCGTCGCCGACGGTGGCCAGGAGGACTGCGGCGGTCCTGACTCCGATGCCGGGCATCGAGGTCAGGACCTGGGAAAGAGGGTGGGCCTCCAGCAGTGCCTCGGCCATGCGCGGCGCTCGGGGCCGGAGGACCTCGACCAGCTTGCGGCGGCCCGCTTTGCGGAGTGCTTGCGGGGATCCGTAGCGCTCGAGGAGCCAGGTCACTGCCGGATGGTCCAGGCGCGGGCCGAGGACGCGCTCCAGACTGGGGTGGAACTGGGTGAGCAGGCCGCGGGTGCGGTTGGAGGTGCGGTTGGCCTCGCCGGCGAGGTCCTGGTCGAAGCCGGCCAGCATGGTCAGCTCCGCTGTGACCTCGTCGGTCAGGTCGAGGGTGCGCAGGGTGTGGGGCGTGGTGCGGGCAGCATCCGCAATGACCACGGCGTCCTTCGCGTCGGTCTTGGCCTCGCCGGGGTAGAGGTCGGCGATCCGTCGCATCGCCAGGCCGGGCAGGTAGGCGACCTGGCAGCCGGCGTCCCGGGCGACGGTCAGTGGGAGGGCGCCGATGGAGGCGGGCTGGTCCACGACCACCAGGACGGTGCCGAACTTGGCGGTGAGCTTGTCAAAGACGGCTCGCAGCTTCAGTTCGCTGTTCGGCAGCGGCTTGTCGAACACCGTCTTCCCGGCCGGGCTCAGGCCGTGGCCGTGATGCGTCCGGCTTGCCGACGTCCAAGCCCAGGAAGACGCCCACCTCGTCGATGCTGATCACCATGCCCCCACATGCGTCGATACGTGCCGTCCCCGGCGGTCGGGGCCGTTCTCGCGCATCCACGTTATGCAGACCTACCACCCGCGAACGGCCAGGCACTGCGCCCGGCCAGGCGGCGGTCGGACCTCTGATCAGCGTCTCCGACGGCACCCCTCGGACCCGGTGACACCACCCCCCAGGTCATCCCGCCGACAGGGGGCAAGAGTCATGCCGGGCCCGGAGGCCAGCGGCCCTCTTGCAGGACCGCGAAGAAGATAACGGGGCTCCCGCCCAGCACGGTGTGGCTGGGCGGGAGTTGGTGCGGTCCCCTCCGGTGGTTCTTCAGCACGAGGGGATCGCGCGGCCTTCCAGACGGGAAGGTCCGACGCCCAAGGCGTGGCGTCCGTTTCGGGGTCTGGTCGACGTCGGTCCGGGCGGCAGTGAGCGCGGCGAGTGCCGGGGCGGTGAGGCCGGCGGGGAGCGCGCCACGCAGCATGTTGCGGCGCTTCATCGAGTCATCTCCATGGTCGGACTCCGTGCCGAGGGCGGCGGTGTCCTCCCAGGGTTGCGCAGCGAGCCCCAGGAGGGCACCGGGAATGCGCAGACCGCCGGAGATTCGCTCGACAGTTGCCAGCGCGGTGACAGCCGCAGCGCCCCGGGCGATCTGGCTGACTCGCTCGGACTTGAGCGCGCACGCCTCCGCGATCCGGTTGTAGGAGATCCCCTCGTCGTGCGCCATGGCGGACACCGTGGTGAAGTCGCGCTCGCGCACAGGGCGCCGCAGAAGCGTACGAGTGCCACCGGGCCGAAGCGCGCTGTGAGCCGGTCGCCGAGCAGTCGTCCGACCGTCATCATCACGGAGAACGCGGCGAAGGCGGCGGCCGCGAAGTCGGCGGCGGTGCCCTCGCCGACCAGGGTGCACGTAGCCAGCAACCCAAGGAACCACAGGGTCGAAGGAGCGCATGACACTGCTCACTGGTGCACCGGCTGGCTCGGAGCGTTCGGTTGCTGGCGGCGGTCGGTCCGGAAGCGCCCATTTCGCCGCTCAGACTGCCATAACGACGGCGGTGCCGCCCACCGCGGCGAACGTCGTTTGAGGCTCACGCCCTGACGCGCGAACAGTCCGCCGTCCGCCGCTCCGAGGAAGCTGCCGAACGCTGTACACGGCGTGGAACGACGACATGATCGGCGGGCCCCAGGCCCGCTGCACCACGAGCGCGTTGGCGTTCGTGGCGATGTTCAGGCAAGGGTGAACGCATGGCGTCACGGATGTCACGGATGGTGCCCCTGTACGACTGACCGGAGCGCGCCCCGGGGCTGTGCGGCACCTGATCGGGGTGCCACACAGCCGCGGTTGGAGCGTCAGGATGGCAGGTTCCACTGTTGGCTGGTGCTGCCGTTACAGGTGTCGATCACGAGCCGGGTGCCGTTGCTCGTGCCGCCGCCCGAGGGGGTGAGGCACTTGCCGAAGGCTTTCAGCTCATAGGTGTCCTGGTCGTACGTCCACTGCTGTGTAGGGCTGCCGTTGCAGGTGTAGATCTGCACGGGTGTCCCGTCGGCGCTGGAGTCGCCGCGCACGTCCATGCACTTGCCCGCGGCCATCACGGTGCCGTTGCCGGGACGCGTCCAGTCCTGGGCGGCGGTGCTGTTGCAGTCCCAGATTTGGAGCGGTGTCCCGTCGCTGTTGTCGCCCCACTGGATGTCCACGCAGCGGCTGGTGTCGGCGGTCGGGGTGATCGGCCCAGTGCAGCTGAAGGGCTTGGGTGTCGGAGCCGGGTGCCGGGTCGGGGTCTTCAGCGGCGCGGCGGCGGTGACCCGATGCAGGGTGCCGGCGCCGTCGCGAACCGCCAGCGGGGGGCCGGAGCGCAGGGTCAGCGTCGTGCTCTGCTGTCCGACGGAGATGTCGAAGGTGCTGCCGTGCCACTTCACCCCGGTGATGTCGACGCCCGGTAGTTGGGTTGGCAGGAACGGATCGACGGTGACGGCGTCGGTTCCCCAGCGCAACCCGGTGAACCCGTAGAGGAATTCCTGGAGGTAGCCGCCCTGGCCGGTGGTGAAGTTGAACGCTCCGCCCCTGCGGGTCTCGTACCACTGGTTGAACGGGGCGGCCTGGTACGGATCCGCGCTGTAGCGGAGGTAGTCGTAGACCTGGCAGCCCGGCGATCCGAGGGCCGCGCTGTTGATGGCGGCGATCGCGTCCGTCATGGACGGGCCGTTGGGGTCGGTGCGCCCCGTGTAGTAGTCGAGGTCGTTCTGGGCCAGGCTGGGTGACATCGGCACGGCCCAGGGGTATTGCAGCAGGGTGACGTCGGCCTGCTTGACAGTCTGCCCGTTGTAGCCGTCGAACTCGGGGTGGATGTTGTTCTTGGTGTCGACCGGGACCTTCAGGCCGTCGGCGAGCTTCTTCCACGCCGGCTCGGCGGTCCGGCCCACAAGGTGCGCGGTGCGGATCGCGATGCGCAGTGACGCCTGTGCGCCGGCGTTGGTGGTCACGCTGTTGTCGACCGGGTAGTGGTACTCGTCCGGCCCCATGACGTCGTTGATGTCGTATCCGCCGGAGGAGTTGGGTACGGCGCGGGTGGCCCAGTAGTCGGCGATGCCCTTCAGTACCGGCCACGCCTTGTCCCGCAGCCACGCCTTGTCGCCGGTCACCTGGTAGTACTGCCATTGCGCCAGGGCGATGTCGGAGTTGATGTGGATCTCGTACGTGCCCCAGGGGTCCGGGGCCGTCTCCTTGCCGGTCAGCGCGCTCTCCCAGGCGAATTTGGCGCCCTTGATCGGCTGGCTGGGCGTGGACAGCTTGGCGGCGTTTTCCCGCGCCGCGGACAGGGTCTTGTGCCGGTAGGAGTTCGCCCCTGCCGCTATGTCCGGGTACTGGGCCAGCAGCGCCGGGTACATCCAGGTCTCCATGTCCCAGAACACGTGACCGTTGTAACTGTCCGCGGACAGCCCGCTCGGACTGGTGCTCCAGTTGACGCCGGCGCGCATGCTGGCGAGCAGGTAGAACATGGACGCGTGGATCTGCGCGGTCATGGCGGTGTCACCGGGGATCGAGATGTTCGACTGCCACAGGTGCGCCCATGCCTGGTTGTTGCGGGCGAGCGCGCGCTGGTAGCCGCCCTTGGCGGCGCGGGCCGCGGTGGTCGCGGCGGCCTGCTGCGGGGTCGCGGCCGCGAGCTTCCGGTCGGTGTCGACACTGGAGGCGATGCCCACGAACTTGGTGATCTGGATCGGCCGGCCGGCCCGGACGGGGAAGACCGCGCTCTGCCCGGCACTGCCGTCGCTGGCCGCGGCGATCGCCCGGGTGGGCACGGTTTTGCCGTTGACGCGCAGGACGGAGTTCAGCCCGGCGGTGACCAGTTTCCCGTCGGTCACGACAGTTTGGGACAGCGTGCCAGTCCTGCCGTTCACGTGCGACTTGGTGGCGGAGGCGTGGTTGAGTCCCCGGCCGTCGAACTCGTCCACGGCGGTGGCTGACCCGCTCCAGTGCGGCACGACCCGCAGGCTCACCGTGGCCAGATGGCCGTCCGCGCGGTTGGCGTTGACCTCGTAGTCGAAGCTGGTGGTGTCACCTGCGGGTGAGGTCCAGTCGAACGACGTGGTCAGCACTCCGGTGCGCAGGTTCAACGACTGCCGGTAGTTGCTGGTGGTGCCGTCGGCGGCAGGGCCGATCGTCGTCGGCGGCTGTGCGCCGCCGCTGCGGCCGAAGCGGAGCGCGGTCCAGGTCGGCAGCCCGGCCCGTTGCTCGTTCTGCTCGGTGCCCTCGGAGTAGAAGCCGGCGAGCTGGGACTGGGTGACGATGGGCGTGCTGCTGTATCCCTGACCCGCCGCGGGCACCCGCGCGGCGACGTAGCCGTTGCCGACGAACGTCGGTGAGTAGTTCTTCGACGGGTCGTTCGTGCTCAGCACCCAGCTGCCGTCGCCTCTGCCCTTGCCCGGTTCGGCTGCGGGCGACGCCGGCACCGCGGCCGCGCCCAGGAGCAGGCAGCCGAGGGCCAGCCCGATGGACGTTCTCCTCCAGGGCTTCCGTGAGCGGGCGTGCGGATGGATGGTCGCCGAGGGCACCGTGGATTCCGCGGCCCGGTAGCGGCCTCGGGTGCCGGATCCGGCGTAGTCCCTCGGCCGGAACACCATCGGTACCGCGGCAGTCGCCACGGCCGATAAACGGCCCCAGGCCGACCTTCGACGTAAGGTACCGAGCCTCACGCCTACGTCGCCCAACGCCTCGCCGTACTCCTTCATGGGAACGCCACCTCCTCGTGGTGGGAACGCGTGGCTGTGTCACGACGGCCTGCCGATGCCGCTCGCGGAGCGACACGGCGGTGTATGACGCAGACCACAGGGGAGAGTTGTGGGATGGGGATTCTGGCCAACCGCGACGGGAAGATGCACTTGGCGAAGAAGTCGTAGCTGTAGCCCTCGCCCAGCTGGAGGATGTTGCGTGCCACGCCCCGCCCCCATCACAGCGACGAGGCACCGCAGCTCGCTGACCGTGCAGCGTGAAGGGTGTCATGGCTGGCTGAGGGTGAAACGGGCGCGAAGCAGGTCGGTGGCGCGTGAGCTGTGGCCGACGAGCAGGTCGAACGCTCCGGGCTCGACGATCCGGCGCCCTTCGGCGTCGACCAGGGAGCATGCCGCGGCGGGGATCGCCAGCCGGATCCGCACGCTGTCGCCGGGTGGGATCGTGACCTGCCGCCAGGCCTTGAGTTCCCGCTCTGCCCACGTGACGCTCGTGACCACGTCGCTGATGTAGACCTGCACGGTCTCCAGTACCGGCCGAGTGCCGGTGTTGGAGACGGTTACCTCGGCGCGAACCACGCCGTCCAAGGCGACGACTTCATCGAGGATGGCCAGGTCGGTGTACTCGATTGTGCTGTAGGACAGCCCCTCCCCGAAGACGAAGAGGGGTTCCTGGGTCAGGTCGGCGTAACGGTCACCATGCTGGCCGCGCACCTGGTTGTAGTAGACAGGCTGCTGCCCGACATGGCGTGGCACGGACAGGGGCAGGCGTCCCGACGGCTCGATGAGACCGAGGACGAGCTCGGCCACCGCCTGACCGCCTCGCATGCCCGGGTTGAACGCCTCGATCAGCGCTGCCGCCGCCAGCGCGGCATCGGGGAGTACCGAGGGCTTGCCGTGGAGCAGCACCACGACGACGGGTGTGCCGGTGGCGACGAGCGCCTCCAGGAGGGCGACCTGTCCGCCCTGCAGCTCCAGGGTCGCGGTCGAGCACGTTTCGCCCGTCAACGCGACGGTGTCGCCGACGACGGCGACGACGTAATCAGCCGCGCGCGCGAGGCTCACCGCCTCCGCGATCTGAGCCTCGTCCACGGGCGCGGGCGCAAGCAGGGGCGGACGTGGCTGCCCGTCGGGGTACACGGGTCCTTGCGGGTCCGGCACGAGGCGCTCGATGTCGGCGCCGCGGGTGTAGGTGACCGTCCACCCGTCGGGAACGGCTGTGCGGAACCCGTCGAGCACCGTCGTGACGGTCACGCGCGGGTGCCCGTCCGGCATCCAGCCCACCTGGCCGGATGCGCCGGCCCAGTCGCCGAGCATGGCTTGGGGGTCGTCGCCGTTGGGGCCGATCACGGCGATCGTGCGAGGGCCCCCGGCGGTGACGGTGTGGCCCTGACCGTCTACGGTCAGTCCGCCATCGAGCGGCAAGGTGCCGTCGTTGCGCAGCAGCACCAGGGACCTTCGGGCGAGTTCGAGGTTGAGGGCGGTGTGCTCGGCGCATCCGATCACGTCGGCCTGTCGTGCCCGGTCCGGCGCGCGGGGGTTCTCGAACAGGCCCAGTTCCAGTTTGAGTTTCAGGATCCGCCGGACCGCCTCGTCGATCTCCTCCTCTCGCAGCCGCCCCTGGGCGACTGCTTCCTGGGCGCCCTGGAAGAAGTCCGGCGTGGTCATCACCAGGTCGTTTCCGGCCTGCACCGCGACCGTTGCGGCCTCCACGGCGTCTGCGCAGACCTTCTGCTCCCACACCATCCGGCCCACGTTGTCCCAGTCGGTCACGAGCGTGCCGGTGAACTCCCATTCGCCCTTGAGGACGTCGTTCAGGAGCCACTTGTTCGCCGTGATCGGGACACCGTCCATCGCCTGGTAGCCGAGCATGAACGTGCGGCAGCCTTCGCGAGCGACCCTCTCGAACGGCGGCAGGAACCATGAGTGCAGCTTGCGCCGGCTCAGGTCCGCCTCGCTCGCGTCGCGTCCGCCCTGCGTCTCCGAGTAGCCCGCGAAGTGCTTGGCGCAGGCCAGAATCGCTGTCGTGTCGTCCAGTCCCGCTCCCTGATATCCGCGGACCATCGCAGCCCCCAGCTCCCCGATGAGCAGTGGGTCCTCCCCGAAGGTCTCGTTCACACGGCCCCATCGCAGGTCGCGGGTGATGCACAGCACCGGCGAGAAGGTCCAGTGGATGCCCGTCGCGGCGACTTCCACCGCGGTGGCCCGGGCCATGCGCTCAATGAGCTCGGTGTCCCAGGTGCAGGCCATCCCCAGCTGTGTGGGGAAGATCGTGGCACCTGGCCAGAACGAGTGGCCGTGGATGCAGTCGTCAGCGACAAGCAGCGGGATGCCCAGCCTGGTGGATGCCGCCAGCTCGACGGCAGCGAGCATGCGCTCGGGAGAGGCGTGCAGGATCGACCCGGCCAGTTTCGTGGCCACGGCGTCCTCCAAGTCGCCCCGGGCGTCCAGCTGCAGCATCTGTCCGACCTTTTCCGGCAGCGTCATGCGGGCGAGCAGATCCTCGAGGCGTTCCTCGAGCGGCCTCAAAGGGTCGCGATAGGCCGGCGAGGTCGTGGTGGCTGCGCCCGCGGGGCGGTCTGGGCGAGAGGAAGACTCCGCTCCTGCCCCCTGGCACGCGGTTGCCGGGTTCCGGTGTGCTTCTGAACTCATGAGTTCGATCTCCTGGGAAGCTGTCGAGACGGCGCATCCGGGTGTCGTCGCCTTCGGCCTGATGCGCCGCCACTACGACTTCGGCGATGACCGGCATGCGGCGAGCAGCAACCGCGACGTGACTGGGCACGCCGTGGCCGGATTGCCTGTCGCGGCGCTGATGGACGCGGAGACGGACCGCGAGCTTGCCGTCACGTTCTCCTCGACGCGCCGGCGAGGTCACTGGTGGGCAGCAGGTCAGGGCGGCGGGTTGGCAGGATCAGCGGTGCGCCCTGACGCAGTGGGTGTGCCGAACCCGCGACCTCGACTGTCGTCGGGGGGCCTCCGGTCAGCGTGATCGTGGTGTGCTCCGGGCCGATCGCGACGTCGAACTCGCGTCCCTGCCACAGCATCCGGCGCAGGGTGATGCCGTCCAGCTGAGGTGGCAGGGTCGGGTCGAGCCTGAGTCGGTCCTCACGCCAGCGCATCCCGCTGAAGCCGTAGAGGAACACCTGCAGGAAACCGCCCTGCCCGGTGGTGAACGTGAACGCGCCTCCGTGACGCTGCTCGGCGAACTGGTTGAACGGTCCGCGTATGAACGGGTCCACGCTGCGCCGCATGAAGTCGTAGGCCGCGGACCCGGGCGTCCCCAGTGCGGCGTGGGCGATGGAGTGGATGGAGTCGGTCATGGACGGCCCGTCCGGGTCGGTGCGCGGCACGTAGTAGTCGAGATCGTTCAGCGCGACCTCGGCGGGCATGGGGTGCTCCCAGGGGTACTGCAACATCACCACGTCGGCCTGCTTGATGGTGTCGCCGTCGTAGCCGTCGAACTGCGGATGGATGCCTAGATCCTCGTCGTACGGGACCCGCAGGCCGTCGGCGACCCGGTCCCACTCGGGGTCCGCGGTCACGCCCACGACCTTCGCCGCCCGGGTGGCGATCCGCAGGGTGTTAGCGGCCGCGACGTTGGTGTACACGCTGTTGTCGACCGGGAAGTGGTATTCATCCGGGCCCATCACCTGCTTGATGTCGTAGCCGTCGTCGTGGGGAACGGCGGAGCTCACCCAGAACTCGGCGGCACCCTGCAGCACCGGCCAGGCCTTCTCGGCGAGCCAGCCGCGATCGCCGGTGGCGAGGTAGTACTGCCAGTGGGCGAGTGCGACGTCGGCGGTGATGTGGTGCTCGAGGTCACCCATTTCCCAGCCGGGTGGGGTCTGTTCGTCTCCGTGCAGCGCGCTCTCCCATGGGAACCTCGCGCCCGCGAATCCTGTTCGGGTCGCGTACCCCTGGGCCGCGGCCAGACGCTGCTGTCGATAGGTGTTCATACCCGCCGCGATGTCCGGGTGCTGGGCCAGCAGCGCTGGATACATCCAGGTCTCGGTGTCCCAGAAGACGTGCCCGTTGTATCCGTCGCCGGACAGGCCGCACGGGGACAGGCTCCAGTTCACTCCGGCGCGTGTGCTCTCCAGCAGGTAGAACATGCTCGCGCGGACCTGCAGCTGCAGCACCGGATCCCCCAGGACCTCGATATCGGCCCGCCACAGGTCGTCCCACGCCGCCTCGTGCTCCACCAGCAGGTCACCGTACCCGGTGTTCGCCGCGACCGCCGCGGCGGCACGAGCAGCCGACAACGGGTCTTCGCAGTCCTGGGAACTGGCCACGCCGACGTACTTGGTGACCGTGTACGTGCTGCCGGCCTCCACATCGAAGGTCGCCTCCACACCAGCCGGCTGGACCTGGTCGGTTTCGAACTCGGCGATGTGTGCCGGCACCCCGGTGGGCGGTTCCAGTCGCGACGCGAGCGCTGCGGTGATACCCGTGCCGAGCGTCGTCACCGTCTCGTACGACTCGGCCGCCGTACCGTCGTAGCCCTTGTTCGACTGTTCGGTCAGCCTTGCGCTGGTCCCGTCGAAGACCCCGGACACGCGCGCGCTGCCACTCCAGTGCGGGGTGAAGGTGAGCTGGACCGCGGCCACCCGATGCCGGGCACGGTGGACCAGTACCTGGTAGGTGAGTTCGGTGCGGCGGCCCGCCGGTGAGGTCCACGTCGCTTGTGTGGTCAGCAACCCGGCCCGCAGGTCCAGTGTCTGCCGGTAGTCGCTGACCGCTCCCTGCTCCGGGTCGTCCTCTTCACATGCCCGTGCCGCCTGGGGCAGCCGGCCGTAGGTCCCCGACTCGTCGGAGAACGCCAGCGTGGACCAGGTCGGGATGTTGGCGTACTTCTCGATCGGGCCGTCCTGGGCGAAGAACCCGGCCAGGTGCGCCTGGGTTTCGATCGGCGTCGTCGCGTATCCCGTCCCCGCCGCGGGGATCCGGCCGCCGAAATAGCCGTTGCCGAGGAAGGTCGGCGCGTAGTCGTCGTCCGTTTCGGTGGCGCTGAGCGTCCATCCGGTGTCGGGCCGGGATTTAGCTGTGGCGGTGGTGGTGTGGTCGTCGTGACCGGGAGGGGCGTGCTGGGACCGCGCGGGCGCCGGGTCGTGGGTGGGGTTGTCCTGGTCGGAGGGACTTCCGTGGGGGGTCATGCGTGCCCTTCTCGGATGGGTGTTGTCGTGGGGTTCATGGGCTGGGAGCGCTGGTTGGCCTGGGCGTAACCCGGAGCTTCTTGAGGGGGGAACGGCCTTCTGAATGTGCGTGACTCAGGACTTGGAACCGGACAGGGCGATGCCTTCGACGATCTGGCGTTGCGCGAACGCGAACACGATCAGCATCGGCGCCGCCAGCAATGTCGTGGCGGCCATCAGAGCGGGCCAGTCAGAGACGTACTGGCCCTTGAACTGGTTGACCAGCAGCGGCAGCGTGAACTTCTCGGAGCTGTTGAGGAAGATCAGCGGGAAGAAGAAGTTGTTCCACTGGCCGAGGAAGGTGAAGATCCCCAACGCCGTGAGAGGGGTGCGCAGCAGCGGCAGGATGATCGTCACGAACCTGCGCACCCGCCCGGCGCCGTCGAGCTGGGCGGCTTCCTCCAACTCCACGGGGATGCCTTTGATGTACTGACGCAGCAGGAAGACGCCGAAGGCGTTGAACAGTGCGGGCGGCACGATGACCGCGGCATGGGTGTCCACCCAGCCCAGCCAGCCCATGATGATGTACAGGGGGATGATCGTGAGCTGGCCGGGGACCATCATGGTCGCGAGGAAGACCATGAACAGCGGGCGGCGGCCCCAGAAATCGATCCGCGCGAACGCGTAGGCGGCCATCGCCGAGGTGAGCAGGGAGACCGCGGTGACCGTCAGGGCGATGTAGGTGCTGTTCCAGAACCCGCGGACAAAGTCGGCCCCGCCCAGAGCGGTGCGGTAGCCCTGCTCGTTCCAGTCCTGGGGCAAGAGCTTGGGCGGCTGCATGAAGATCTCGCCCAAGGGTTTGAACGAGGAGAACAGCATCCAGGCGAACGGCAGCGCCATGCCGATGGCGCAGACGAGGAGGACCGCGTGCAGCAGCAGGTTGCGACGGGCGGGCCGGCCGGAGCCGGAAGCGCCCTTGCCGGTCGTGGCCGCGCGGCTGTGGGTGTCGGAGAAAGTACTCATTCTGTGTAGTGCACCCATTTCTTCTGGGCTGCGAGCTGGCAGCCGGTGACTACGAGCAGGGCCAGGAACAGGAGGAGGGCGAGAGCCGATGCCGCCCCGAAGTTGAACTCACCGAAGGCGATCCGGACCACCTCGTAGACGATGGTGCGGGCGGAGTCCGGAGCCCTGTCGTCGAAGAAGATGTAGATGTAGTCGAACACCTGGAAGGAGCCGATGATCGAGGTGATGGAGAGGAACAGGATGGTCGGGGACAGCAGCGGGATCGTGACGTGTCGCAGCTTCTGCCACTCCGAACAGCCGTCCAGCACGGCGGCCTCCAGGTACGAGCGGTCGATGCTCTGCAGCCCGGCCATGAACATCACCAGCTGGTAGCCCAGGCCCTGCCAGATCCCGACGATCGCGAAGGCCGGGATGACGAACCGGGCGTCCTGCAGCCAGTTCGGCGCGGGCAGCCCGATCCCGCGCAGCGCGTTGTTGACCGGGCTGATGTCGGGGTTGAAGAGCCACAGCCAGATCGCCGCGACCGCGACCGAAGAGGTGATCACCGGGGCGAAGAACGCCAGCCGGTACACCGGGGTCAGCTTGCCGGCACGCTGCATCAGCACGGCGAAGAACAATCCCGTGAGCATCAGTCCCGGCACCTGCAACACCGTGAACCAGACGGTGTTGACCGCCGAGCGCTGGATGCGCGGGGAGGACATGACCTCCGCGAAGTTGGACAGCCCGGCGAAGGATCGAGTGCCGAACCCGTCCCAGTGGTAGAACGCCAGCACCAGGGCGAACAGCAGCGGGCCGACCATGAACACCACCAGCCCCAGCAACTGGGGCGCCAGGAACAGGTATCCCGCGGCCGTGTCCCCGCCTCGCCGACGCCGGCTCCGGCGGTCCGGATGGACGTCCGGGTCCGCGGACGTCCGCCGCGCCCGGGCCTGGGAACCGGCGCTGCTGACGGCCATCAGGCGCCCCCGTTGATCAGCTTGACCACCTTGCCGCTGAACGAACGCGGCGTCTCGTTGCCCGCCTTGAGCATCTTGTCCACCAGCACCGGGAGCTCTTGGGCGACCTTCGCGTTGCCGGCGATCGCGCTGGGGACGGCGTAGCCCTTGGCCGCGACGTCGTTGAACAGCTTGCCGTGCGCGGGCACGTGGCCCTCGGTGACGACGTCGTCCAGGCCCTTGATCGACGGCACCGCGTTGCCGCCGCCGGACAGGCGGAACCTCTGCCCCTCGGCGTTCAGGAAGTTGCCGAGGAACTCCAGCGCCTTGGCCTGGTTCTTGGACTTGGCGTTGACCGACAGCGCCGCCGTTTGGACCGGTACCGGCATGACGTCCTTACCGGACAGGGAGGGCAAGGGGGCGATATCGAAGCCGAACTGGGCCTTCTTGACGTTCGGCAGGATGACGCGGGAATAGGTCAAGCAGGCCAGCTGGCCGGCGTAGAACAGCACGTCAGCGCCCTGTCCCTGCGGGAGGGCGCCGGAGTAGGTGATGTTTCCCGACTTCAACTGCTCGAACAGCCACGCCAGCGCCTCCTGGGACTTGGGGTCGGCGTCGAACACCGCCTTACCGGACTCGTCGAAGAGCGTCCCGCCGAAGGTGGACAACCAGCCGAACCAGTCGTGCCAGTTGCTGCCATTGAGCACCAGACCCCTCTTCTTGGTGGCGCGGATCTTGTCGAGCAGGTCGGTGAGCGTGTCCTGGGTCCAGGTGCCCGCCTCGAACTGGGCGGCCGGGTCGGTGCTGACGCCCGCCTCGGCCAGGAGATCCTTGTTGAACCAGAACACCAGCGGACTGCAGTCCACCGGCAGCCCGAACAGCCCGGGGCTGCCGTCCGCAGGCCTACACCACCGGTACAGCCCCTCGTGGAAGTCATCGAGCTTGACCGCGGCGTCACCACTGTCCAGGTAGTCGGTGAGGTCGAGCACCTGCTTGGTCTCGATCAGCTTGGCCATGTAGATGTCACCGACGTAGAAGGCGTCGGGAGCGGCGCCGGCCGACAGTTGCGGCAGCAGCTTGGAGAGGTAGTCACCCACGACCTGTTGGTAAGTGACCTTCACGCCCAGCTTCTCGGTCATCTTCTCGGAGAACCGACGGAACACTTCCGACTGGGGCGGCCCGTCCCAACCCGCCCACTTCAGTCCAGGTCCCCCCGAGGAGCCGCTGCCGCCGCCGCATGCCGCAAGCGCGGGCGCGGCGGCCAGACCGAGACCGGCCAACATGCCCGCCTTGAGGATGTTGCGGCGGTCAACAGTAGAGGCGGCAGCCGCCTCCTTGATCACATTCCTGCTTCTGAACACAGTCGTCCCTTCCGCTGACGGTACGTCGCCGTAGAGCAGCCCTTGATCGTTTCGCCGCGTCACGGCGCCTGGTCGAGCTTGTGGGCGCAGGTTCGCGGGCGCTCGGTGTCATCGATATAACTTCTGTGTTACCGATAAAACGGGGACCGTAGGGGCGTTTGCCGCAGCAAGTCAAGAGGTCTGCATGCACGTGATGGCGACCGGCGGAGTGCCGCCCGCGCTGGGGCGTCATCGGGAGGGGTCCGGCATGCCCGCTGACCCATTACTGGTTTTGCACCAGGTCACGGGGGTTCTTTGCGGCGCGAGGCATACCCGTTCATGCCCGGAGGACGCTCGACGACAGCTCGCCGCGATCCTGTGGCCTGATCGGCTCGGCGATACGGGCGGGCGGATCGAACATCCTTGACCGTGGCGCTTCCAGCCCACCAGAATGGGCGGATGGATTTTACCGATCAACCATCGGTTCCGCCGCGCGGCCGCAGGCCAGCCGCTGAGGGAACATCCGGGTCGCCAAGGCCGACCATGGCCATGGTGGCGGCGCGGGTGGGAGTCTCCAAGCAGACCGTTCACTACGCCTTGAACTCCCCGGACCGTCTCAGCCCAACGACCTTGCGTCGGGTCCTCAAAGCGGTCGACGAGTTGGGTTACCGACCCAACCAGGCTGCGCGTTCACTGCGAACGCAGTCTCCGCGGGCCGTGGGCTTTCGTCTGTTGCCGACCGTCGAAGGTCAGTCGGGCGGGGTATGGGCGAGCTATCTCTACGAACTCTCGGTAGCGGCACACCGAGCCGACCACGCGGTCTACTGCCACCCCGCTGCCACCGACGAGGAAGAGATCCAGGTCATCCAGGAGATCTTCAGCACAAACACCGTCGACTGCTTCGTGATCACTTCCACCCAAGACCACGACCCTCGTATCACCTTCCTGCGCGAACGCGGCATTCCCTTCGTCTCCTTCGGGCGCCCCTGGGGTCATCCCATGTCGGACACGTGGTGGGTCGACGTCGACGGCGCCGCCGGTACGGAGCAGGCCGTGGACCATCTCGCCGAACGCGGTCACCGGCGCATTGCCTACTTGGGCTGGGACGGGCGCAACGGGTTCGGGGACGACCGGGAGTCCGGCTGGCGCCGGGCTATGCGTTCACACGGCTTCTCGACCCGTGATCTCGCGGCCCGCGGGCCCGACGAGATCAGCACGGGCCGGGAACTCGCCGGCCGACTCCTCGACAGGAAGACGCCACCGACAGGCTTCGTGTGCGTCAGCGACACGATCGCGATCGGTGCGCTCCAGGCGTGCCGGGAGCGGGGACTGGCCGTCGGCCGTGACGTCGGCGTCGTGGGATTCGACGACAGCGTCGGCGCACACTTCGTCGACCCGGGATTGACCAGCCTCGCCCAGCCACTGGAACTGGTCGCACGACACACCATGCGCCTCCTCCTCGATCGGCTCAAGGACCCGGAGGCCAAGGCCGAACAGGTCCTTCTCCGGCCCACCCTCGTTGTCCGAGAAAGCACCGTGCCCCGGTGAGTCCCAGCCAGGCTTCGCGGCTGCAGCGCGCTCCCGTCTCGACGCGCACAGAGCGGGTGGAGGCGCTCAGGCCGGCCGGCCCGAGGGCTAATGCCACCGCGTCATGCTCGACGCCGTGTTCTATGTGGTCGACAACGGCGTCAAGTGGCGGGCGTTGCCGGTGGACTTCCCCGTCTGGGCCCATGACCTGCTGTCCTGTGTCACCGAACCTTGGTCTTTGCCATCGTCGGTTGATAATCAGTGAGTTCATGCCATCGAAGCTTGAGGGGCACGGAGTGTTGAGCGTCACAAACGGCGGATCACCGTCCGGCGACCGTTGCTCCGCATGACCCACACCGGGATCGAGATCACTGCTGAGTTGGTCCGGGACCTGCTGCGTGACCAGCACTCTGACCTGGCCGAGCACCCCCTGAAGCTCGGCGCGCGTGGTTGGGCCAACCAGCTGTGGCGGCTCGGCGACGACCTCGCCGTCCGGTTGCCCTGGGCGACACAGTCCGCGGACGCGCTACTACGCAAGGAGCACGCCTGGCTGCCCACTCTCGCCCCGCACCTTCCGCTGCCGATCCCCGTCCCGCAGCGCCTCGGTGAGCCATCCGAACGGTTTCCGCGGCCCTGGATCGTCACCACCTGGGTACCGGGCGAGCCCGCCGACCGCGCCCCCGCCACCCACGTTGCGGAGGCGGCCGATACCTTGGCCACATTCCTGACAGCTCTGCACCAACCCGCCCCCGAGCGGGCACCCGCCGACGACGAGTACGGCCGCGGAGGGCCGCTGGCCGACCGCGCCGAGCAGTTCGAGAGGCAACTCGCCTCGGCCACCGAGCTGGGGCTGATCCCCGACTCGGACGCCGTCCGCGCAGTCTGGGAAGACGCCGTCGCCGCGCCCGCCTGGGAGGGCCCCGCGCTGTGGCTCCACGGCGACCTGCATCCGGCCAATGTCCTCACCGAAGGCGGCGCCTTCTGCGGCGTGATCGATTTCGGAGACCTCTGCACGGGCGATCCGGCCATCGACCTCGCTGCTCCTTGGATACTGCTGCCGGACGGCGCCGCCGACCGCTTTCACAAGGCCTACCGCCCAGCTGCGGACGCCGCAACCCTGCGCCGCGCCCGCGGCTGGGCGGTGCTGCGCGCCCTCAGCGGCATCTGCATCGGAGAGGCCGGCGTCCACGGCCGCCCTGGGGGCAAGGCCACCTGGGGCCCACCTGCTCACACCTCACTGCGACGCCTGATCGCAGCGTCCCGCTGAAGGACCGGGCCGAGCAGGCTCCCGAAGCGAAGCGGCGCGCAGGTCGTCGTCACCTTCCCAGCTTCGTGCTTCCCGGCCAAATCGCGGGATGTCGCACAGCTCAGCTCAATACGCTGAACCCTCCAGCAGCCGGCCATTCGACGGTGCGCTGGACATCTTGAAGGATGCTGACGGAGCCCGCGAGCGACGGCATGATGACGACTGCGTGGCCTACGTCGAACCCCCGGCGACCGTCCCCAGTACGGTCTCCCATCGGAGGCAAAGAAACCAGCGTCTCAGGTCGTTGTTGCAGCCCGATCGCCTCGGGCGAGGTTGCTGGGAGCCATCGCTCAAGGCGTGGAAGGCCGCGATGACAGCCCGTAGGAACGTCAAGCGCCAGGTGCGTGCCTGCGCCGCCAAGGCCGGCGAGTCCTACACGTCCGCCCAGCGGTGAAGTACTACTTCTACCTCTGGCGCGACGAGGGCACCGACCAGGACTTCACGACCTGCTGCGCTGGCATCTGCGGGAGAAGCGGAAGCGATTGGCCGACCCGAGCCTGGTGGTCCTGGACACGCAGAGCATGCACGTGGCCGTCGGAGTCCCGGCCACGACGACGGGCCGGGATGCCGCGAAACAGGGTGCCGGGCAGGAAGAGATGCCTGGCCGTGGACGTGTTGGGGCTCGTCGTCGCGGTCGTTGTGCTCGCGGCCTCCGCGCACGAGAACACCGCCGGCATCGCCCTGCTGGACCAGGTCGCCGGGCAGAGGGGCAGCGTGAAGAAGGCCCTGGTCGACCAGGGCTTCAAGAAGAAGGTCGTCGAGCACAGCGAGAACGTGGGCATCGACGTCGAGATCGTCGAGCGCACCCCGGACGACAAGGGCTTCGTTCCGCAAGCCAAGCGGTGGATCGTGGAGCAGACGAACGGGATACTGATGAGTGGTCAGGCCGTCAGCTGATGCGGATCGCCAGGGACCGGCGTGGGCTCGAGGCGCGTGAAGTACTCGGTGGAGATGATTTCGAGGCGGGTGTCCTCGGGCAGGCGGGCCAGGAGGCCGGGCAGGGGGCGTTCGCGGGCGACTTCGCCACGGTGCGCGGTGATCGCGCGCCATTTCTGCTCCACCCAGGGCGTCACGTTGACCGTTGCGGTCACGTACTCGTCCGGGACGGACAGGATGGATTTGCCGACGTCGGTCAGCAGCGGTCCCAGGTCGCCGACCCCGGAGTGCGGGTGGGTGGCGGCGTAGAGGGCACGGGTCTGCCAGGGCTCACCGGCCTCCGGGTAGAGGTGCGCGAGCCCGGCGGCCTCCACCGCGAGCAGGGTCACCCGGTGGGTGTGGCGGTGGTCGGGGTGGCCGGTCAGCTGGCCGACGGCGTCATGGGTGACCACGATGTCGGGACGGAACTCCCGCACCTGCGCGACCAGCTGGGCGATCGCCTCATCGAGGGACACGTCGCAGAACCGGGGGCGTCCAGGTGCTGACGAGTCGTTGCGGGCGTCGCCGTAGCCGAGCATCCGAGGTGGGCCAGCGCCGAGGACTTCCAGGGCTTCAGCGAGCTCCGCCGCCCGGTGACTGTCCGGAGCCCAGGTAGCGGTGACGACCGCGGTGCGTGCGCCGTGGGCGGCATGTTGGGCGAGGACTCCGCCCGCGAGAAGACTTTCGTCGTCCGGGTGTGCGAAGACGCCGAGCAGGGACGGCACGGACGGGCGAGCGGATGTCGTCACGGGGTGATGGACCTTTCTCAGGACGGGGTGGGTGCGCAGCTGGCCAATGCCGGTCTGGGCGTCCTGTCGGGGGCGGAAGCCATTAGTTCTATCGATCTTGGTGCGGCTGGATCGAAAGTGGCCGGGGGGCGGGTGATTTCACGGTGGCCGGGCATGGATACAGGGCCTCAGTTGCAGTTCGGAGTTGCTGAGACCACGAACGCGCCCGGAGGCCCTGTTGTCCTTGTTGTACGCGGTCGAGAGTGACGACTTCAACTCGGCGGGCACGGTGTGCGAAAGGGTTCGGGAATGCGGCCGACCACCCGACCGGGCCCGGGTCTACGACACTGACATGACCGGTGAGCAGTGGCAGGCGGTCCGTCCGCTGCTGCTAGCCGGCCTGGCCGGTGGTGAAGTTGAAGGCTCCGCCGTTGCGGGTCTCGTACCACTGTTGAACAGTGCGGCCTGGTAGGGGTCCACGCTACTGACCCTGCATTGGAGCTCTGGCGGCACCGAGGGCGCCGTGACACGCGTGAAAAAGATCAAGAGGCAGCTCCATGGCCGAGCCGGATACGAACTACTCCGCAAGATGATCCTTCTCCAGTGACCCTCCGCGACCGCTCCCCAAGATCTGCGCCAGAGCCCGCTGAACGACGTCACGGCCAGCCGAGTGCCGCCAGGCGTTGATCAACAAGTCTGAGCACCAGGGCGGCCAACTGAAGCACTCAATGGCCAACTGAAGCACTCAGTCACACTGGTGCAGACGCAAGCCGCCTGGAACGCCGCCTACCAAGCACTCGCCGCACCTCGCCCCCGCGACACCACCGCCCTGCGCCGCCGCCTGCTGCTCCTGTCCGTACGGCTGTGGTGGCACCCCTACTGGGAAACCGTCCCCTCGGTACCGGGCGGCACGCTCCGAGCTGCGCCACCTCGCCCGCGCCCACGGAGCTGTCCGGGCCGCGTGACCGCACGGCCCGGTCGACCAGGAGCACGAGGTTGCGCCAAGGGTTGCGCTGGTGTATTGCCCCGGAGCGTTGTTGACGCGGGTGATGGGTGGCTGGCCGCCGAGTGCGGTGTGGCAGCGATGGTAGTTGTAGGCGTGGAGGAAGCTGTCGAGGGCCGCGGTGCGTTCTGTGTTGCTGGTGTAGGGCCGTAGGTAGGCCCACTCTTCGAGCAGGGTGCGGTTGAAGCGCTCGACTTTGCCGTTTGTCTGGGGCCGGTAGGCACGGGTCAGTTTGCCTGTGGCGCCGAGCTCGACGAGGGCTTGCTTCCAGGCCAGGCCCTTGCGGTAGGCCCAGGCATTGTCGGTCAGCACGCGCTCGATGCGGGTGATGCCGTGGGCATGGAAGAACGCGGCCGCGCGGGTGAGGAAGCCTGCGCAGGTTGCGACCTTTTCATCGCTGTGGATCTCGCTGTAGGCGAGGCGGGAGTGGTCGTCGACGGCGGAATGGACGTAGTCGAAGCCCATCTCGCCGCGGGTGGTCCGGCCGGCCTGGCGGCCCAGTGTCCTGTGGCCGCCGCCGTCCGGTATCCGGCCGAGTTTCTTGACGTCGATGTGGACCAGCTCGCCCGGCCGGGCGCGTTCGTAGCGGCGGATGACCTGTCCGGTGGGCCGGTCCATGAATGCCAGCCGGTTCAGGCCGTGCCGGGTCAGAACCCGGTGCACGGTCGAGGCAGGCAGCCCCAGGATGGGGCCGATCCGGGCGGGTCCCAGCTTGCGGTCCTGCCGCAGTCGGCACACCCGGGCCTCCACGGTTGCCGGGGTGCGGTGCGGGGTGGTCCGTGGGTTGCTTGAGCGGTCGAAGAGTCCGGCCTCGCCCTGACAACGCCAGCGGCGGATCCATTTGTGGGCCGTGGTTCGCGAGATACCCATCTCCGCCGCGACATGTGCGACGGGGCGGCCCGATCGGACACGCTCAACCAACAGCCGCCTGCCGTGAACGGTGAGCCGGGCATTACGGTGGGACACGAAGACCTCCGTGCGGTGCAGTCCTAGACAGCTCCACCACACCGGAGGTCTTCGCCATGATCAAGCACCACCCGTGTCAACAACGCTCGTGATCAATACAGGCGCGTCGACGCAGGCTCGCGGTGGTTCTCATGCGCTCCCTGGGGGCTTTCCTGCGCCTCTTATGTGCCGCGTGTACGGGCTATGGGCGGGGAATGTTGCCAGTCGGCTAGTCCACGTGCCAACGCACACGTCTTTGGGAGGCATGTCATGACCCGTGTTCGCAGGTTGGTCGCCGCTACTGCGGCAAGTGTCCTTGTTGCGCTGGCCAGCATTGTGCTGGCCACTCCCGCCGAGGCCGCCGCACCCCCCCGACGGCGGCCTCCTCGGCGGCCTCGGCGGCACCCTCGACGGCCTCCTCGGCCCCTTCCTCGGCGGCTTTGCCCCCTGATCCCGACCGTGGTGACCTGAACGGCTGCACGCCGGGCAGGTCACGGGCGTAGCCAGAGCCGGATCGCGGCGAGTGTGACCGTGCCCTGGAAGACGTAGGCGCGCTTGTCGAAGCGCGTCGCTACGGCCCGGAAGCCTTTGAGGGCGTTCACGGTGCGTTCGACTTCGTTCCGGCGTGCGTACTGGTCCCGGTTAAAGCCGGTGGGTCTGCCTCCCGCGCTCCTCGGTTGCGGCGATGGGCCCGCTGGTCGCGGCGCTCGGGAATAACGTGCCGGATCCGGCGTCGGCGCAGGTGGCGGCGGTTGCGGCGGGACGAATACGCTTTGTCGGCGCTCGAGGATCCGGGCCGGGTACGGGGGTGTCCGCCGCCTGGGCGGGGAACGCGGATGCGGTCGAGGACTTCGATCATCTGCGGCCCGTCACCCCACTGCCCCGGGGTGAGCAGCAGGGCGAGCGGGCGCCTGCCGCCCTCACTGGCCAGGTGGACCTTGGTCGTCAGGCCGCCACGGGAGCGCCCCAGGGCCTCGTCCGGCCGGTGCCAAGCAGGGCGGGTCCGCTTGCCCGGGACTGTCGGGGTGCGCTTGCGGGCGCCGGCCGCGTGCTGGTGGACACGCAGGACGGTCGAGTCCACACCGACCATGGACCAGTCGATCCGCCCCTCTGCATCGGCAACGACCTGAAGCCCCTGCAAGACCCGCGCCCAGGTGCCGTCCGCCGACCATCGGCGATGACGGCCATGCACCGTCTGCCACTTGCCGAACCGGGGCGGTAAGTCCCGCCAGGGAATCCCTGTACGCAACCGGAACAGAATCCCGTTGATCACCCTGCGGTGACACTTCCACCGACCGCCCCGACCTACGTTCACGGGCAGGTGCGGTTCCAGCCGGGCCCACTCCGCCTCGCTCAAATCGCTGCGCCCCACTCGGCCGAGAACGACCTATGTCCCAGGCGGTCACCGACTCATCAGACACGCCCTAGTTGGGTTGCTTGGCCGTGCGCATTCTTCCCTAGGTGGCGTGTGCTGTGGTCACGGTGCGTTGTCGCCAGGGGCGGTGCGGATAGCAGTGGCCCGGCCCACTGGCGAGTTGAGTGCGTCTGGATCGACGCGGCCGAAGACCGCGCGTCGTCAGAGCTCGTTCTTCTCCCTTGTTCCGTCCCGCGGATGTTGTTTGGTTCCACGGGGTCGGGTCGCGTCGGCTTGGGGGCGGCTTGGCCGGTGAGGCGGCGAGGGCGAGGAACTCCGTGGCATCATCGGTGCGTTTGGCGATGGTGAGCGCGAGGCGGAGTCGAGGGCGCAGTACGAGTCGGCGTATCCGTCGTCGCCTCACGCCAGAGTGATCCTGCGGTGGAGTTCACGCAGTTGCTGTAGCAGCGGTCCGTTCATGGACGCTCGCGGGTGACCAGCACCACCAGCACCAATCCCAGGCAGTCCACGACCTGCCCTTTGCGGCCGTCACCTGCATCCCCTCGCCCTGGTCGACAGCGTCGGCGCCGACGCTGTCGACCGCCCACAGGAACTGCGAGTCGATGATCGCTGCCGTCGGCGGACGCCTGAAAGTTTACGCTTCCTAGAAAATCAGAGTTTAGACTGATTTAACCTTGCAATTCTGGCAGGAGTGTAGCCAGAGCCGTCGGATCCGGCGTCCGTTCTGCCCGAAGGTCCGCAGTGAGTGGCCGTCGGCAGCCTTCGGAGGGTGCGGGCGGATCACATGGGCGCCAGGAGGAAGATTTCTCGATGACCCGGCCCGATGACCCGCGCACTGCGGCGGCCCGGATGTTCGCCGAGGCCGGTGCGTTCGGCGAGCTTCTGGCCGGGATCGAGTGGGCGGCGACGCCGCTCGGGCCCCCCGAGTGCTGGCCGGGGCCCCTGGTGGACACTCTGCGCCTCATGCTCACCTCTGAGCACGGGATGGCTCTGTACTGGGGCGCCGAATTCGCCACGCTGTACAACCTAGGCGCCGCACCCATTCCCGGCGCCAAGCATCCCTGGGCGCTCGGCAAGCCGTATAAGGAGGTGTTCCCCGAGGTCTGGGACCCCGTGAGCTCCCACTTCCACCATGTGACCGACAGCCGTAAGTCCCTGCTGATCTCCGATGAGCCGCTCATCATGGAGCGCCATGGTTTTTTGGAGCAGTGCTACTTCGACTCGTCTTTCCAGCCCGTGCTGCTGGACGACGGCACCGCTGGCGGCGTGCTGCAGATCCTCACCGAGACCACCGGCCGGGTGCTGGGCGAGCGTCGGCTGCGCCTGCTGAGCGAGGCCGGCGCCCGCACCGCCGGGCTGCCCACGCCGGGCGAGGTAGCCCGCGTCGTCGCGGAGGTGCTGGGCTCCTATCCCGAGGAGATTCCGTTCCTCGGCCTGTACCTGGCCTCCGAGTCGGGGATGCTGCGGCCGGCGGCCTCCGCCGGGCTCCAGCAGGCGGAGGCCGAGTCAGTCTCGCAGAGTGCCGCCGACGGGTCGGAGGTCGCGGCCCGGCTGGCGCAGGTGGTCGCCGACGGTGCCCCTGCCACGCTGCCGGCCGCCGCGCTTACCGGCGGCAACACGGCCGGGCAGCACGCCGCGGCCTCCCGGCTCCCGGTCGAGGAGGCGCTGGCTCTGCCGCTGGACTGTGCGGGCCAGGTGGGAGGCGTCCTGGTGGTGGGCATCAACCCCTGCTTCCCGCCGGCCGGGACCTACCGGGACTTCTTGGAGGTGCTCGCCGCCGCAGTGGCCGGGGCGCTGACGGCCGCGCTCGCCCACGACGAACAGCGCCGGCGGGCGGAGGCACTGGCCGAACTGGACCGGGCCAAGACCACCTTCTTCGCCAACGTCAGCCATGAACTGCGTACCCCGCTCACCCTGCTCCTGGGTCCACTCCAGCAGGTCCTGGCCGACGAGGACCGGCCCGAGCGCCGCGAGCAGCTGGAGCTGGCCGAGCGCGGCGCCCTGCGCCTGCTGAAGCAGGTCAACACCCTTCTGGAGGTTGCCAGGGCCGATGCCGGGCAGATACACCCGCTCCTCGAGCCGGTCGACCTCGCCCGTGCCACGGCCGAGCTGGCCGGGGTGTTCCGCTCCGCCTTCGATGCGGCCGGGCTGACGTTGGAGGTGGACTGCCCTCCGCTGTCCAAGCCGGTGTCCCTGGACCGGGAGATGTGGGAGAAGATCATCCTCAACCTGCTCAGCAACGCCCTGAAGTTCACCTTCACCGGCGGCGCCCGGGTACAGGTGTCCGCGGCCGGCGACCGGGCCCGGCTGACCGTGACCGACACCGGCACCGGCATCCCCGCGGACGAGCTGCCGCGCCTGTTCGAGCGCTTCCACCGGGTCCGCGGCGCCCGCTCGCGCTCCCACGAGGGCAGCGGCCTCGGCCTGGTGCTGGTCAAGGACCTGGTGGAAGCGCACGGCGGCACCGTCGGTGTGGACAGCCGGCTCGGCGAGGGCACCTGCGTCACCGTGGACCTCCCGTTCGCCGCCGGCCACCGGCCCTGCCCGACCCCGGCCGCGGACAGCGTCGGATTCCCCGGGGAGAGACTCAGGGAAGGCGGAGGCGGCCGGTCCGGCCGCGCCGCGGTCTATGTGGACGAGGCGCTGGGCCGGCTGGCGGCCCACCCCGTCCCCGCTGCGGTCACCCCCGCGGCACGCACCCCGCACGCCCCCGCGACCCACGATGCCCCGCCCGCCCCCGCGACCGACGGCCCCGGCCCGCACGAAACCGACCGCCCCCGCCGGGTCCGCCTGCTGGTCGTCGACGACAACGCCGACATGCGCGCCTACCTCACCCAGCTCCTGGACCCCGACTACGACGTGCTGCTCGCCGCGGACGGCCGGGCCGCCCTGGAGACGGCCCTGGCGCAGCCGGTGGAGATGGTGCTCAGCGACGTGATGATGCCCCGCATGGACGGCTTCGAGCTGGTCCGGGCGCTGCGCGCCGACCCGCGCACCGCCCGCCTGCCCATTGTCTTGCTCACCGCCCGCGCCGGCGAGGAGGAATCCGTGCAGGGCCGTCAGGCCGGTGCCGACGACTACCTGGCCAAACCCTTCTCCGCGCGTCAGCTGTTGGCGCGCGTCCGCACCGGGTTGGAGCTGTCCCGGCTGCGCGAACAAGTCCTGACCGAGACCCGCGACCAGCTGGCCGTGCTGGGCTCCCTGGCCGAGGCGGGCCTGCGGCTGTCCGCCACCCTCGACCCGGACCAGATACTGCAGACTGCCGGCCAGATCCTGCTGCCCGACTTCGCCGACCAGATCAGCATCTACCTCACCGCCACAAGACCCGCCCCGGCCCAGTCGCCCCCGGCATACATCGCAGGCGCACCCCTTCTTGCCCGCGAGGCCCTGGCCAGCGCCGCCACCCACGCCATCAACGGCACCGCCCCGGCCCCAGCAGGCCCGCACCCGCCGCCCGCCTCCATGCTGGCCCTGCCGCTGCACGCCCACGACCAGACACTGGGCGCCCTGGTACTGGTCCGGCACACCGGCTACTCCGCGGTCGAGCGCAAGTATCTGGAGAACCTCGCCCACCGCCTGGCCCTGGCCTACGACAACGCCACCCGATACCACAACGAGCGCCGCCTCGCCCTGACCCTGCAGCGCGCCCTGCTGCCCCACCGCCTGCCCGAGGTGCCCGGGGTGCGCCTGGCCACCCACTACCGGGCCAGCAACCGCGGCGCCGAGGTCGGCGGCGACTGGTACGACGTGCTCGCACTGCCCGACGGCGCCGTGGGGCTGGCCATCGGCGACGTCATGGGCCACGACGTGGAAGCCGCCATCGTGATGGGCCAACTCCGCTCCGCCCTGCACAGCCTCGCGATGGAGGGCGCCGGCCCGGCCCAGGTGCTGGCCAGGCTGGACGCCTACCTGCAGTCGCTCGCCGCCGAACGCTTCGCCACCTGCCTGTACGCGGTCTACGACCCACACCGCCACCGTCTGCGCTACGCCGCCAGCGGGCACCTGCCGCCCCTGCTGATAGCCACCGACACCGCCTACCTGGAGCTGCCCCCGGCGCTGCCGCTGGGACTGGGCAGCACCCCAGCCGACCGCGAGGCGGCGTTCCCGCCCGGCACCAGCCTGCTGCTGTACACCGACGGCCTGGTGGAAAACCGGGCACTGTCCCTGGACGACTGTCTGGCGGCCCTATGCCAGACCTGCGGCGCGCTGCCCGCCGCCGCCCGCACCGACCCCCAGCAGATCACCGAACGGGCCCTGGAGCTGCTGAACACCCCCGACCGGGTCGACGACGACACCGCCCTGCTCGCCGTCACCGCCGAACCATCGTGTCGAACCGGCGACCCGCACGCTGACGCAAGTGCCATACGACCGACCGCTACTACTCGTAGTCACTGCTGACGAACTGTCTTCATGGCTAGCAGAGTTGCGGATCCTGGAATGGCCGACCGAGTGCTCGACGGGTTGGCTGGAGGGCCAGTCTGGCGGCAGGTGAGACCTGGTGGTAGGGATACACGCCAACGTGTCCGTCACTGAGAGGTGGACGGAGCCCTGCGCAATTCCGCTCACCACAGGCCGACTTGGACAGGCACCTGCCTCACTGAAGCGGACCGGCTTGCTGTCGGCGCTGGGCATTGGCTGTCGAATTGTCCCCACTGACGATCGGGTCTGAACACAGGGGCCAACGTGTTGAGTGGGGCGGAAGGATATGAGGGTGCTGTCCCGGGTCCGGGGTCTGACTCATGACATGCCTGACCGAAGTGTCCGAGTCACACGGTGTCGGCCGTTGGCCGGGGATGGTTGTCGGCGCCGGGCCGGCGAGGTGTGTCCCGATAGGGGCCTGCCGATCACTGTGGCGTCCTCACGATTCTGACCGCCTGACGCAGCCCGGCACCGGCAACGCGACACGTCATCGGACCGGAAGGAGAAGAAGGGCCATGTCCTGTTCGACCGTACCCAGTACGTCGCCTGCTCTGAAGACCCTCCGGCGCCGTCCTGCGGGGGAGGTGGTGCTGGGAGGGGACACGCACCGCGATAACCATGTGGCTGCGGCGCTCTCCCTGTCCGGGGCAGTCCTTGGCACCGAGGAGTTCTCGGCCCCACGGCGGGCTATCGAGATCTGCTGAAGTGGGCCACGAAGTCGGGAACCGTGAGGCGCGCCGGGGTTGAGGGGACCGGTTCCTATGGGGCCTCCTTGTCGCGGTATCTGCTGGCCCAAGGCGTGGACGTGTTCGACGTGAACCGAATCGACCGGGCAGAGCGCCGTCGCCGCGGCAAAACGGATCCGCTCGTTGCCCAGAGCGCGGCGCGAGCGGTGTTGAGCGGGCGTGCCCGTGCCCGGGCCAAAGCGGGCGACGGGCCGGTACAGATCGCCAGGATGTACAAGCTGACGAAAGTGTCGGCCGTCAAAGCCCGCACGCAGGCCATCAACCAGCTCACGGCCGTTCTGATTACTGCCGATCCCGCCTTGCGGGAAGAACTGGCCCAACTGGGCAACGCTGAACTTTTCCGTACCTGTGCGCAGTTCACCGATGTGTGCGGTCGTGAGGAGGCTGGCGTGGAGTCGGTGCTGCGGGCTACCCGGATCACGCTGGGCCTGTTGGCTCGCCGGATAGGTCAGCTTTCCGAGCAGATCCGGGACGTGGATGCTCGTCTGCCCGGCTGGTGGAACGTCATGCCCCGCAGCTGCGCGGGGTGGTGGGGATCGGTCCGGACACGGCTGTCGCTCTGCTGATTACGGTGGGGGACACCCCGGAACGGCTGGACAGCGAGGCGTCCTTCGCCGCTTTGTGCGGTGTGAGCCCCGTCGAGCGTTCGTCTGGACGCCGGCAGTTCCGTCGCCTCAACCGTGGTGGTGACCGTCAGGCTGCTCATCAGCTAGGGAGCGAGCCATGAGGAAGTACTCCACCTACGTGATACGGCCGACACGCTGGGTCCTGGCATGCAGCGCAGCTGTTGCTGTGCTCCTCGGCTGCGGTGGCAGTAGCGAGGAAGGAAGCAAGTGGCAGCGGGAACAGCAGGAACAATCACCAAAGGAGACCCCTCACGAATCCCCTTCTCCGCCCACCCTCAGTCCAGGCAAGACCATCTCCGTGGTGATGAGAGCCAGCGATCTGTTCGATGCCCCGCAGGGCTCCGCGGACGTCACGCTGACGAGCGTGAAGACCGCCACCTCTGTCACCGGCCCTGATAGGGGCGCCTCTACTACGGCCGACCCTGGCGAGCAGTTCGTCTGCCTGGAGTTCAAGATCAAGAACACGGGCTCCACAGAACTCGACACATACCCGTTCTCGGATCCTGACTGGATCGGCGAGGACGGCGAGGCAAAGAACCTCGGCATCAAGATCGGGATCGAATGCGAAGACCTCGGTCGGCAAGCCGACAGCCTCGTCAACGCACCGGATCCGCAGCCCGGCCAGTTCATACGCGGCACCACTGCCCTGAGCGTGCTCAACACCCAGCCCGGCAGGCTCGAGTTCTCCGACAGGGCAGGAATTCCCCTCGCCTACGTCAATACACACCCAGCGCGCTGACTTCACTCCCGCCGCCGCGCACGGGGGATGGTGGCCCTCGACGACGCTGACCATGCACGGGAGATTCGTTCCTCCGGTATGACCTTTCCACTCACATGGGCGGCGGCCCCGGGATACCGCTAATCACACCCGCCATCGGGGCTATCAACGGCACATGGTCAAAGCTGTCCTGCGCGGCCTCGCGGCCGCCGTCCTGCCCGCCACCGTCTCCACCCCCCCGCCCACGCCGCGGAAACCCTGCCCCTGACCGAGGCCGTCGCCAGCCTGCCCGTGGCCACCGAGTCCCGCGACGGCTACAGCCGCGACAAGTTCCGCCACTGGAACGCCGGCGACAACCCGGCCGACGGCTGCAACACCCGAGTTATCTGCACTACCGGACCGGGCTGGAGCACAACGTCCTTGGTGCGTGGCGATTCTACCGTGCTGACAGATTTGAGGTACATGAGGCACTGGGGCCGGCTACGTTCAAGCTGATCATTGTCCGGCGAGGCCATCGATGGCGCAGGTCCGGGTGGCAGTCGCGCCGAGGTGTCGGCGGTGGAGTAACGACCCCGGGGGAAATTGAGGTCCGGACGTGCTGGCCTGCCGCGATATCGAGCTCGCTCCATGTAGCCAGTGTTTAGAAAGTGGCCCTGGCGTCGAACGCGACGACGTAGGCAGGATCGTGAGTCATGCGTGCAGTTGTGTTCGACATGGATGGGACGCTCCTGGATAGCGTCCCCACGGTGTCCCGCGCGTACGCCGACGCGATTCGCTCGCTCGGCGGCCCGCCGGTCTCGCCGGATGAGGTGGTCGCCGGCTGGCATGTCGGCCACACAGAGCTGGTTCTCGCCCACTTCCTCGGCCGCACCTGCGACCCCGCCGAGGTCGAGCGCTTCCACGCTTACCTGGATCCGGCCGTCGCCGAGCTGCGGCCGTTCCCCGGCATACCGGCCCTGCTAGACGAAGTCGCCGATGCGGGCATGCGGCTGGGCGTATTCACGGCGGCCACCCGGCGAGTGGCTTCGAGCATGCTCGCTGCCGCCGGAATCGACGCGCTATTCGACGTGGTCATCGCAGGCGACGAAGTCGACAGGCCCAAACCGGCGCCGGACGGGCTGTTGCTGGCGCTGCGGCAGCTTGGGGTTCCGGCCGAGGCAACTGCCTATGTCGGTGACGCTGAAGTGGACCTCGACTGTGCCAACGCCGCGGGATCGCTGGGAGTGCACGCCAGGTGGGGTGCACGCGCCGGTGTCCGTGCCGGGGCCCACCCGGTCGCGGCGCGTCCGCACGACGTGCTCAGCCTGCTGGTGACGCCTCGCAGGCGTACGGGCGACGGCACGGCCCGCCAGGGCGGCTCCGGGACAGTGTCCCGCAGATCGGCAGATCAGTTGAAGCTTGCGAGTGAGGATGGGCAGTCGTGATCACCATTGGTTCGTTGCGCGAGGAGGATCGCGCCGCCTGGGAAGCGCTGGCGCGCGGTTACAAGGAGTTCTACCGCGCCATGGTGCCGGACGAGGGCTACGAGCAGACTTGGCAGCGGCTACGGGGCGACGCCGAGTTCCACGGCATCGGCGCCTGGTTGCACGGGGAGCTGGTCGGCATCGCGCACTATCTGTTCCACCCGACGTTCTGGATGGAAGACAGTTGCTACCTCCAGGACCTCTTCGTCGACGAGGCGGCACGCGGCCGAGGCGTGGCGCGGATGCTGATCGAGAAGGTGGCCGATGCATCGCGGGAGCAGGGGGCATCCCGCTTCTACTGGACCACTAAGGAGGACAACACCGCCGCCCGTGCCCTGTACGACAAGGTGGCGAGCTTCAAGGGGTTCATACGCTACGACCACCCCATGGGCTTGCGACCTGGGGGAAGTGCTGGCGGGGGTCGGTCGGCAATGACGTGAGAAGGGCCGTGCGGGTTAGGCGAGTTGTGAAGCTGACCTGGGCACGCACGGCGTGCTCCCATCCTGCTCTGTCCGGCGTTTCCCGCACACACTTCGGCGAGTTGTTCGCCGAACTCGCCGACCCAGGGGAGGCGGCCCGACAGTCCACGCTGCGCATGGCGCGGGGTGGTGAACGCAAGCGGGCGGCCGGGGCAGGACGCAAGTCGAAGCTGGTTCTGGTCGACAGGCTGCTTCTCACCTGGTACATCTGCGCCATCAGCTACCGCACGAGGTCCTGGCCGAACTCTTCGATATCGACCCGCGCCTCGGCGGCGATCCGGCAGGTCCGCCCGCTGCTCGCTGCTCGCGGCGCGCGGCTGCGCGGTGCCCGACCGGCCTGGGGTACGACTGCGGACGCTGTCCGACGTCTTCGCCTACGCCGAGAGCCTCTGGATTAACCGAGCGGGCGCCTCAAGTGGACCCGGGCGGCATCCTGGGCTGAAGCCTCAGACGACTACTTGGATTTTCCAAGTTGCCTGGTTATGCTGCCGCCTCGTGATCACTAGCAGGAGCGACGGATACGAGCTCTCCACAGACCCGGATCGCCTCGACGTGGGGCTGGTGCACGAATGGCTGTCGACCGACGCGTTCTGGGCTCTTGGACGCACTCGGGAAACGGTTGAGGAGTCAGTGCGCGGCTCATTGAACTTCGCTGTCTACGACGCCTCCGGTGACCAGGTCGCCTACGCGCGCGTGGTGACCGACCGCGCCACCTTCGCTTGGCTGTGCGACGTCTACGTTGTGCCTGCGCACCGCGGCAGGGGGCTCGGCACCTGGCTTGCGGGAGCGGTCCGCGACCACCTCGCCCCGTATCGGCTCAAGCGTGTGCTCCTGTCGACCCTCGACGCCCATGAGGTTTACGCGAAGGCTGGATTCATGCCGGTCCCGAACCCCGAGAACTTCATGATCTTGAGGGTGACGGGATGAACGAACCAGGGGCGGGCCGCTACGGGTAGATGGATAGGCGCTGAGACTTCTCCCCATTTGGGCAGATCGGTATCCTGACGATCATGGCGGGGATCGTTGAGCGGCTGGTGCCGGACGAGTTGTGGGAGATGTTTCAGCAAGTGCTACCGGTCGCGGACCCGATCGTGCTGGTGAACATCACGACTGCGTTGTTCGCCTCGCTCATGCCCTGCGCGGACAGCAGCACCATCTGAGCCCGCCGTCAGGTCACCACCGACCTGAGCTTGTGCCTTATGGTCGGCGGCTTCGTTGAGGTCAGCAGCGCACGCGGGCGGTGTCGCCGTCGATACGGACGATGCACTCTTTGAAGAGCGCCATGGGCCGAAGTTCGTCTTCGGCAACCAGCGTTAGTCCGAGGTCCATGATGGGCTTGATGACCTGTGCTGTTCGAGAGCCGTCGGGGTCCGGGCCGTGCAGGGCCGCCCAGCTCTCGAACAGTGCACGGACCCCTTCCCATCCGGGTCCCGGGATGAAGTGGCAGAGGAACGTTGGCTGATCAATTGCGTACTGCCGTAGCTCGCCGATCGGGGTGTCGCCCTGTGTGAGCCACCACGTGCCGTTCACTACCGCTCCCTTCAGCCACGACTTCAGGCGGGTTGCCCGAGCTCCCGAGTTCCGTGGTGTCGAATTGTCCGTCGAACTGGCTCCCTCACGCGGAAGTTCACCAGACGTGCGGGCGGCCTCCGTCCGATTCTGTGCTCCGACCAAGGAATGCACCGAACGAAGGCCGTGGGGATGAGCCCGCAGCACCTCGATGTCCCCGGGGAAGCGTTCGCCGAAGCGTCACGCTTCCGGGACGACTTCTTCGACTGCCTGACCGCCCGCGGGGACGAGCTGTTCGAGCTGGCCGACGCGCTGCTGTGTGCGGACGGGCCGGTGACTGCACCGGTGGACCTGACGTTGGTGGCCGAACATCGGCGCGGACACGGCGCGATGTACGACGCGTTGAACAACGGGAACGTCGACGTGCCGCGACTGCGACAAGTGCTGGCCGGGTTGTTCATGCCGCAGGCCGCCGACGGGCGCTTGGTCCCTGGCGGTGGACATCACCCACTGGCTCCGGCCGGACGCGCCGACCAGTGCGGACCGCTTGTTCTGCCACGTCTACGGTCGCGGTGGAAGGTCCTCGGACCAGTTCGTGCCGGGCTGGCCCTACTCGTTCGTCGCCGCCCTGGAATCGGGCCGGACCTCGTGGCGCCAGATCCTGGATGCCCTGCGGTTGGGGCCGGCCGACGACGTCGCCGAGGCCACCGCCGCCCAGGTCCGTCGCGTGTTCGAGGACCTCATCGACATGGGCCGATGGCACGTCGGAGACTCCGACATCCTGATCGTCTTCGACGCTCCACGCATGGCTCACCTGCTGGAAGGGCTGCCGGTGGAGGTCCTCGGGCGAATGCGCACGGACCGATTGATGCGCAAGCCGGTCCCGGTTCCCTGGATCTCCCCGCCGGAGGGTGGACGGCCTCCGAAGCACGGCAAGGAGTTTCGCTTTGCTCGCCCGGAGACATGGGGTGATCCGGATGCCGCGACGGTGCAGGTCACGGACCGCTAAGGGACTGTCCGCGCGCTGGCCTGGGACCGCATCCACCCCAGGCTGACCACTCGGTCCGCGTGGATCGACCACAGTGGCCCCCTGCCGGTCATCGAAGGCACCCAGATCCGCCTGGAAGCCGACCGCTTGCCCGCCGGCGGGGACCCGCTGCCACTCTGGCTCTGGTCGTCCGCCACCGGCCTGAGCGGCGAAGACGTCGATCTGCGATCGTAGGCGTTCCTCCGCCGGTTCGACCTGGAACACACCTTCAAAATGATCAAACAGACGCTCGGCTGGACCCGCCCGAAACTCCGCACGCCCGCGGCAGCGGACCGATGGACCTGGCTGATCATCGCCGCCCACATTCAACTCCGCCTCGCCCGGCTCCTCGCCGAGGACCTCCGCCGCCCCTGGGAACGTCGTGCGGAGCCCAGTCGGCTCACCCCCGCCCGCGTCCGCCGCGGGTTCAGGAACCTCCGCCTTCACATGCCATGCCCAGCCCGTGCACCCAAACCGAACCGGCCAGGCCCCGGCAGACCCCTCGGCTCCAAGAACCGACACCCCGCCACCCGCTACGACGTGGGCAAGACCGTCAAACGACCCGAGACGATCACCGAACGCAACCAGGCCAGACCATAGAGCACAAGCTAAGCGGTCTCGGTGAAGTCAACTCTCTGTGGGGGTAGGAGGTTTGGTGGGAAGTGGTGGTGATGCCGAAGATCCTGACGGTGGAGTTGACGTCCGGGCAGCAATTCGAGGTGCGTCGGCGGCTGGCAGGGCGTGATCTGTCGCGTAACGAGCGGCGGCGGTTGGAGTGCATCCGGTTACTGAGCCGGGGCCTGACCGCGCGGCAGGTCGCCGGCCTGGTGGAATGCAACCCGGTAATGGTGCGCGATGCGGTGCACCGTTTCACCGGCGGCGGGTTCGATGCCCTGGCCGATGCCCCGCGTCCGGGACGGCCCGCCTCCGTCACCGATGATGGCCTGAAGATGGTGGGTGCCTTGCTGGACGCCTCGGCCGAAGCGGGGGTGACCTGGACCGCGCCCGAGCTGTGCGACTGGCTGGAGAGCGAACGGGGGCGTGCGCGTGTCGGCGGCGTGGTTGACCGAGCTGCTGCACCGGGAGGAGTTTCGGTGGAAGCGGACCCGCGACAGCCTGCGCCACAGGGCCGACCCCGTCCTCCAGCAGGCCGCACGGGCCTGGCTGGAGGACTTGCGGACTTACGGATGGAGGCCGACGCGGGAACGCACGACCTGATCTTCCTCGACGAGTCCGGATTCGCGCCCACCATGCCCACCGGCTACACCTGGTCACGCATCGGGCAGCGCGCAGTGGTACCGCGCGAGTACAAGAGCGACCGGCGCATCAACGTGCTGGGCGCCCTGGTCGTGGGCACCGGTCCCGATCTGTTCTGGGAGTATACCCCCGGCAAGATCGACGCCAAGGTGCTGCTGGAGTTCGTCTGCTGTCGGCTGGCCGGCGGGCCGGCGCGCTGGCCCTGGCCGCGGACGGTGTCGGCGCCCAACTGCCCGTCTGGCGGCGCTCCCGGCCGTGCACGGTGGTGCTGGACAACGCCTCCGCGCACCTGGACAAGGCGTTCAAGGACCGCGGCGACCAGCTGGCGAGGATCGGAGTGGAGCTATTCTACCTGCCGCCCCGCAGCCACGAGCTCAACAGCCGGACGGCACGTCACACCCTGCACGACGCTTCTCAGCTCGGGCTCATCTTGGCCGGGCCGAGTTTCTCGATCACCTCACGCATCTCCTCCTCATCGGCCTCGTAAACCGTCTCGCCCACGCGGGGATCACGGGCATGAAGGGTGTGAATAAGCGGTCCGTGGGGCGTGCCGAGCCGGACCAGGGAGGCCGAAGGACCGTGCACGGCGCGCTCGGTGCCGGGCTGGGCAGTCAGGTCGATGCGGCTGACGATGCCGGGCGTGACCCAGACCGTCGCCTGTTCCAGGCGCCCCAGGATCTGAAGATGGAAGTGACCGCAGAGGATCAGCTGCACGTCGGTCCCGCGGATCACCGCACCCAGCTCATCGGCATCCTGCAGACCGAGTGCCCGTTGCACCTCGACCTCCAGTGCGACCGGCGGGTGGTGGAAGGCCAGGAGCGTGCCATGCGCCGCGGGCATGGCCAAGACCTCACGAAGCCAGTCCAGCTGGGCCCGGCCGATCCTCCCGTAGCCCCTGCCCGGCACGAGAGAGTCAAGAGTGACCACCCGCCAGCCATCGACCGTGCTCGCGGCGGCCCGCTCGCCCTCGGGCCCGTCATACACCGCGTCGGGGCGTGCATGGCCACAGCCGAGCACCTCGCCGAACGCCGCCCGCTCATCGTGGTTCCCGGTCGCGTAGAACACCGATGCGCCCCGCTCCTGGGCGTAGCCGCCCACGAGCTCATGCGCCCGCCCGTAACCCTCGCGCGATCCATCGTCCGCCACGTCTCCCGTGACGACGAGTGCATCGAGGTCGCGTAAATGGACCAGGTCGGCGAGCATCCGGCGAAGCGCCGCCGTGCCATCGGCCCCATCGGCGTCCGGGCCGCCGGCGCGGTCGAGGTGTGTATCGGACAGATGCAGAATCTTCATCCCGTCAACCTAACCGCACATCAGCTGCTGCCAGCCTCGCGGAGCGAACGAAGATCCGGGCTCACACCACAAGCCGTCAGCCGCAGGCCCACGAGCAACCGATCGCGAGACGCGTTGTCAGTTCTCATCGACTTTTCCGGGCCGTCTGATCGCTAAGTGCTGCCCGAAACCGTCGACAAACGTTGCCAGCTCCTGTTTACGAAACCACCGTGTTGGTGTGCCCCCGGGCCAGGGCCGAGGACACTGCGTTCGCAGGGGTGAGACACACGGGGCTTCTGCATAGGACCGTCATGTGTTGGCGCCACGGGCTGCTACCGGCCAGCGGTCGACGACGTTGCCCTGTCGGGTGACGACCAGTTCGTCGGCAAGATTGACCGCCGTGCAGACGTGGTTGGGGGCGACGGCTACGAGCGCGCCCAGGGGCGGGGCCTCGCTGCCCTCTGGGAGGACAACCGTGGCGTGGTGCTCGGAGAGCGCGGTGACCGACGCCTCAGGGAAGTCTGGTAGGTGCCCGTGGCCGGCCACCCACGGGGTGGTGTCGGTGCCGAGGACCTTGCTGCCCGCGTCCAGTACGAAGCGCTCCTTGGTCGAGGCGCTGACCACCGTCGCGGCGGCGACGAGGGCCACGTCGTCCGGCGTACAGGAGCCGAGGGCCAGCTGGGTGGCGTCATTGAAGACGTAGACGCCGGGCCGGAGTTCGTTGACGATGCCCGGCTGCCAGCGGCCGGCGGTCGGCGTCGAGCCGCCGCTGATCACCCGTGCCGGGAGCCCGACGGAAGAGAGTGCTTCGGCGGCCTCGCCGAGTTCCCGCTCCTCGTCGCGAGCCGCTCGCTCGCGGGCCTGGGCGTCGTGACCGTAGCCGTGCCCGGGGAAGGTGAAGACGCCGACGACGTTCAGTCCGGTATCGGCCGCAGCCTTGCCGACGGCAACGGCATCTTTGGGAGGGACGCCGGTACGGTGGTGCCCGCTGTCGATCTCGACCAGCAACTCGACCGACCGGGCCGAGCCCCGCACGGCTTCCCCCAGGCGCCGTGCGCCCTCCGGGGAGTCAGCGGCCAGGCGCAAGGCCACTGTCTCCGCGAGCCGCCGCAGCCGCCGGGCCTTGTCGTTGTCGATCCACAGCGGGTAGGCGATGAACAGGTCGGTGACGCCGTGGCGGGCGAACGCCTCGGCTTCGGCGATGGTGGCGACCGTGAGGCCGACGGCGCCGGCCGCGAGCTGGCGGTCGGCTATCGGCAGGCTCTTGTGGGTCTTGGCGTGCGGGCGCAGCGCGAAGCCCCCAGCACGGGCGTGCTCGGCCATCCGCGTGATGTTGCGCTCCAGTACATCGACATCGATCACCAGCGCGGGCGTGGTCAGGCCAGCGGAAAGACTCGTGAACACGGGCATGCCTCCGGTGTCGGAACGTCTCCAGGGGATCACGGCGGGCTCCTGGCCACTCTCACAGACGACCCGGTGAGGGTGACTCATGCGGTGATCTCCCTCGCTGCGGTCCGGATTTCGTCCAGCAGGACGGTGAGGTCGGCCTCGGTGGTGTCCGGGTGGAGGACGCAGGCGCGCAGGGCTGCCGTGCCCGAGAGCCGAGTGCCGGTCAGAAAGGCCCGCCCGCGCCGCTGTACGGCGGTCGGGATGGCCTGGTTCAGTGCCTCTGTCGTGCCGGGGCCGAGGGCCGTGGGCCGATGGCGGAAGGCGACGACGGAGGTGACGGCCGGGGCGAGCAGGTCGAAGTCGTGGGAGGCTTCGATCATGTCGGCGAGGGCACGGGCGAGTTGGGCGGTTCGCTGCACCAGGTGGGCGATGCCGTCGCGGCCGAGGTGCGCGATCGTGGCCCAGACTCGCAGTGCGCGGAACGGACGGGTCTGTTCGGGGCCGTACTCGGAGAACCAGCCCAGGTCGTCGGCCTCGTCGTCGCGGAGGTAGGGCGGTACGAGGCTGAAGGTGTCGCGCGGGCCGACGGGGGTCGCGGAAGAGGACACAACCGGCGTCGACGGGTACACCGAGCCATTTGTGCGGGTCCAGCGCGAGGGAGTCCGCCCGTTCCAGGCCGACATAGACGGGGCGGGTTCCTTCATCGAGGACCCCGAGCACGCCGTAGGCGCCGTCGACGTGGAACCACAGATCGTGTTCACGGGCGATCTCCGCGATTTCCTCCAGAGGGTCGACGGCGCCGGTGTTGACCGTTCCGGCGCTGGCCGCGACGAGCATCGGACGCACGCCCGCCTCCCGGTCCGAAGCGATCAGGCGACGCAGTGCGCCGGTGTCCATGCGGCATGCGCCGTCGACCGGGACCGTGCGGAGGTAATGGCTGCCCAGGCCAAGGAGTTCCGCTGCCTTGCGCAGACAGCTGTGCCCCTCGGCTGACAGGTAGACCGCCAGCGGAGGCTGTCCGTACAGGCCTGTCTCGCGCACGTTGTGGCCCTGTTGACGGATCGCCCGCTGCCGGGCAGTGGCCAGCGCGATGACGGTTGCCATGGAGGCGCCGCTGGTCAGCAGTCCGGCACCGGGTGGGTGCGGGAAGCCGACCAACTCCGCCAGCCACCGCACGGCGGTGCGCTCCAGCAGGACTCCGGCGTGGTCTCCTCCAGCGCAGCTGGGGTTCATGGCTGCGGCCAGCGGGGCGACCAGGACTCCGGCCGGCGAGGGCGGGGAGTTGACCCAGCCGAAGAACCTGGGGTGCCCGTTGCCCATCGGATAGGGCAGCATCCGGTCCCGTACGTCGTGCAGCAGTTCCGCCACTGGGCGCCCCGCCCTGGGCAGCGGCTGCTGGGCGAGCCAAGAGCGGTCCGCGTCGGCCACCGGTCGCCACACCGGCCCGCCGGCTACGGCGGCCAGGTGACCGACTGCCATGTCCGCGGCTGATCGGCCCGCTTGTCGCAGGTCATTCATCGGGGCCTCCGGACACATGATGGTGGTGTGGGTCGGCTGACTGGCCCAGCGCCATGGCCAGGTAGTACACGCACACGGCAGCGGAGTCGTTGGCGAAGGCATGCCGACGGTTGCCGGGGAAATAGGCGGCGTCCCCGGAGGCCAGACGGTGCGGGACACCGTCGACGGTCAGGCGCAGTTCCCCCGTCTCCACCGCCACGTACTCGTGCGAGCCCGGGGCGTGCGGGGAGAACTCCCCGGCGTCCACGCCCGGTTCCAGGGTGGTGCGCATGAACTCGAACTCGACGCCCGGGAGGACGGGAGACAGGATCCGCCGCTCCCACCCGGAGGGATCCCGCACCACTTGCTGCCGCGCGTGGTGCAGGACCACCACACCGGGGCGTACGGGTTCGTCGAGAAGCCGAGCGATCGAGGTGCCCAGCGCGGTCGCCAGCCGGTCGAGGACCAGCACGCTCGGCGTCTTGGCACCGCGCTCCACCTCGGACACCATGCTCCGGCTCACCCCGCTCAGCTCGGCGAGCCGCTCCACAGCCATGTCCCGGGCCCGCCGCTCGGCTCGGATCCTGGCCCCCAGCTCGGCCATGGACAGACCACTGGACAGGGCGTTTCTATCACTCATGATTCCACTATAGCGATTCCTCTCCCCCATAGAGGAGTCCCGTTGGGTCGGGCTGCCGACGCCCGCGAGAAGGACGCTCTCGCCCGCCCTGCCTCCCCCGACGCCAAGGAGCCGATCACGGTCGACTCGCCCTGAAATGAGGCGTGGTGGCTCTGCCCTGCGGAGCCACCACTTCTGAGTCGGATCAGGATCTCAAGGGACTGCCCGCATGGCCTTTTGACGCAAGGACCGGGACAAGTTCATCTCGGGGAAGAACAAGCAGAACGCCGTCAGGTCCATGGTCTTCACGGACGCTTGCGGCCGCCTCCTGTACTGCAGCCCGGCTGAACCCGCGAGCTGTGCGGACGTCACACATGCCCGCAAGTTGGGGCTGGTCAGGCTCCTGGCCGATGGCCCCGCGGTGGAGATTCTCGCGGATGCCGGCTACCAGGGCCTGGGTGCTCAGACCGGCGGACGCGTGGTGACCCCGCCGCACCGCAAGTTCAAGAAGAACGCCCCGGACTGGTACGAGGAGATCCATGAACAGCGGCGCAAGGCCCACTCCTCACGCCGGATCCGCGTCGAGCACGGGATCGCTCACCTGAAGAACTGGCGAGCCCTCGCCCGCCACCACGGTCGTCGTGAGCACATGAGTGACGTCATCCAAGCGGTCGCTGCGCTGCTCTCTCACCAGCAGACCGCCGCCCTCGAGATCGATGAACAAGGGTGAACACCGCACCAGTTCGCACGCCGCGACGTGCCAGCGCCAACCATGCACGAGCTCGCTAGACTCAGGTCCGTCCCCTGTTTCGTTGGATACCGGCAGGCCGGACGGGTCGTCGAGGGCCTCATCTCCATCGGCGCGCTGGGGATGAGGGCCCGCTCGAGCCAAGTGCCCTCCCCCCGCCCGGATCGTCGACGGCAGGCTGCACTGCGACCGCGACGAGCCCGTCCGACTCGATCTGGGCCCTGTGCCCGGTGCCACTGCCTGACAATGCGAAGGAGTCTGAACAGCACATGCGTTATCGCGAACTCGGCCGTACCGGACTGACCGTCTCCGAAATCGGCTTCGGGGCTTGGGGGTTGGGTCAGGGGGCGTGGGTCGGCGCCGACGACGACTCCGCCGTGCGCGCCCTGCACCGTGCCCTCGACCTGGGCGTCAACTTCATCGACACCGCCAGGGCCTACGACCGCAGCGAGGGTGTCGTGGGCCGTGCCCTCAGGGAACTCCCCAGCGGCGGTGACGGTGTGTACGTGGCGACGAAGGTCGGGTCCAAGATCCCGGTCTCCCTGGCGCCCAGCGGACTCGACGTCATGGAGGTGTTTCCCGGTGCGCATCTGCGCGAGAGCCTGGAGACCAGTCTGCGGGAACTGGGCCGCGACCACGTCGACCTGCTCCAGCTGCACACCTGGGAGGACGAGTGGACCGGCCGCGGCGACTGGCTGGAGACGGTGGACGCCCTCAAAGAGGAAGGCAAGATCAGGTTCTTCGGGATCTCCGTCAAGGACCACCAGCCCGAGAACGTGCTCACGGTACTGCGCACCGGAGTGCTGGACACCGTCCAGGTCATCTACAACATCTTCGAACAGGCCCCGTCCGAGGCCCTGTTGCCGGCCTGCGCGGAGTACGGGGTCGGTGTGATCGGCCGGGTCGCACTCGACGAAGGCGCCCTCACGGGCTCGATCCGTACGGGCGTCACCTTCCCCGAGGGCGACTGGCGCAACTGGTACTTCAGGGACGACCGGGCCGCCCTGGTCGAGAGGCGCGTGGACGCCCTTCTGGCCGACCTGGGGATCGGTGTCGACGAGCTGCCGTCCGTCGCCCTGCGGTTCGCGCTCGCCGGGCAGGCGGTCTCCACGGTCATCGTCGGGATGCGGTCACTGGCGAACGTGGAACGCAACGTGGCGGTCGCCGAGGCACCGCCACTGACCGACGGGCAACTCACGCTTCTGGCCAAGCACCGCTGGCCGAAGAACTTCTACAACTGATCCGTTACCGCGGCCCCCCGAGGCTGCTATGCCGTGTCAAGCTGCTTGAGCGAGTTCTTCAACGCTGCCGAGTCGGTTCCGGTCGGAGCGTTCAAGAATCTTGAAGATCTGGCGGCAGACCACCCGCTGGAGGCATCGCTGCGCGTCACGGGAGGTCTTCCCTTCGGCGACCTTGCGTGCGACGTACGTCTTCGTAGAGGGATCGAGTCGCATCCGGATCAGGGTGATCGTGTGCATGGCCCGGTTGAGCTGACGGTCGCCGCTGCGGTTGAGACGGTGTCGGTTGGTCAGCCCGGACGAGGCAGGGATCGGCGAGACGCCGGCAAAGGAGGCGAAGGCGGCTTCCGAGCGGAATCGTCCCTGGTGAGACCAGCTGACCAAGATCTGAGCGGAGGTGATCGGTCCGACTCCGAGCAAGCTGAGAAGCTCGGGGGCTTGCTGCCGCACCAGGCCATGGATCTCGTTCTCGAGCTCCTTGGCCTCGGCCTGCAGGGCCTGGACGCGCTGGGCCGTGGACCGCATGGCCCGCACCGTCATCGGGTGCTCGAGGTCCTGGGCCGGGCGGTCGCGGAGCTGAGCGCAGTAGGCGATCTGGGTGGGGCGCTTGAGTTTCCGCAGCTCGGCTCGGAGCTCGTCCGGCGCGGAGACGATCAGGGCCTTGAGCTGGTTGATCGCGGCGGTGGAAGCGAGGACCGCACCGTGACGGGTGGCAAGCAGCACCCGCAGCGCCTCACGTTCGCCACGGCGGCGGGGCTGAATCAGATGCTCCGTGGCCAGAACCTCCTTGGCGGCCCGGATGGCGTCGAGCATGTCGGTCTTGCGGCCGCCGCGGTTGGCCACTCGTTTCGGGCGGCAGACCTCGACGACCTGCTCACCGGCCTGGTCCAGGAAGCCCGCGAGGCCGGCGCCGTAGCTGCCGATGCCTTCCAGAGCCCAGCAGCGGCGGCCGGGAACCTGCTGGCGGGCGAAGTCCAGCAGGCGCCGGTAGCCGCGGGCGTTGGCCGGGGAATCGGTGCTGGCCAGGACGGCGCCGATGGGGCTGACGGCGGCTGCGGCGAGGGTGTCGCGGTGGGTGTCGACGCCGATGACGCCATCGACGCGTTCTGCGAGCATGGTCATGCGGTTGTTCTCCTCCGGGCGGACGACCGTAACGGCGTCGGCCTGGGTGGAGTCACCACGTGGCGGAACTGTGATGAGTCACGCCGCGAGGCGGACAAGCTGCTGATCAAGCCAACGGGTGGGCCGGGCCGACGCCTGTGTCCGGCAGACATCTCGGGGGAACGGCAGTCCCTGACGGGACGCCAGTTATGTTTCGAGTCATGCTGGATCACGAGCGCCGAGCCTGGCAGCAACCCATCCCGGGCCGCAGAAGAACTCTCACAGTTATCTTTTTCGCGGTCCTGCAAGAGGGCCGCTGGCCTCCGGGCCCGGCATGACTCTTGCCCCCTGTCGGCGGGATGACCTGGGGGGTGGTGTCACCGGGTCCGAGGGGTGCCGTCGGAGACGCTGATCAGAGGTCCGACCGCCGCCTGGCCGGGCGCAGTGCCTGGCCGTTCGCGGGTGGTAGGTCTGCATAACGTGGATGCGCGAGAACGGCCCCGACCGCCGGGGACGGCACGTATCGACGCATGTGGGGGCATGGTGATCAGCATCGACGAGGTGGGCGTCTTCCTGGGCTTGGACGTCGGCAAGCCGGACGCATCACGGCCACGGCCTGAGCCCGGCCGGGAAGACGGTGTTCGACAAGCCGCTGCCGAACAGCGAACTGAAGCTGCGAGCCGTCTTTGACAAGCTCACCGCCAAGTTCGGCACCGTCCTGGTGGTCGTGGACCAGCCCGCCTCCATCGGCACCCTCCCACTGACCGTCGCCCGGGACGCCGGACTGGGAGTTGCTGCCCGGAGCCGGGCTGGGGCCACTGCGGTTCCGGATGAGCCCGGCCGAGGTCGCCGACGCGCTCCAAGTCTCTGAGCCGCAGGAACTGGTGGGCGGTCCCTACGGGCAGGAAGACTTCGCCGACGGGGTGAAGGTGTTCTCCGACGAGGGCGAGTTGGCGTGCATTGCCCTGGACGCGGTCACGGGTCCGCAGGTCCTGCTGGCGAGCTTTGCACTGGCCGGCCGCGATCCCGAGCAGGCACACCAATTCCTCCTTGACTACGCCGCCGAGCACGGGAGTTGCTTGTTGTACACACCCGATGACTCCCTCGCCCTGACCGATCTGGGGGTTCTTCTGCGCACACAGGAGGTCGGCGGCGTGCGGATGTCGCGACCGGTCTTCGTGAAGGAGGACTGGTTGGAGTCGGAGTACCAACGCGATCACCTTCCTCTGGAAGGCATCCCGGCCATCGATGCATCGCCCTGGTCGTCGTAGATGCGCATGCCGCTACCGCAGCGGGACGGGCGTGACCGGTGTGATGATTCGGCCGTTTGAAAGAGCGTGAGTGTTCGACCGTGGATTGTGGACGATGGCCTCTGGGCGTTGATCGAGCCGTTGCTGCCAGCCTGGCCGCAGAAGGCACCCGGTCCCAAGCCGGTGGATGACCGGTTGTGTCTGCAGGGCATCCTGTACGTGCTCTACAACGATATGGGCTGGCAACTGCTGCCTCTGGAACTAGGGTTCGACTCCGAACAAACCTGCCGACGCCGACTGGGCCGCTGGCGCGAGGCCGACGTCTTCGAGAAGCTGCAGCACATCCTGCTCGCTGAGCTGCACGCGGCCGACACCCTGGACTGGACCCGGGCCCGCGTGGACGCCTCCCACATCCGCGCGAAAAAGGGGGCGAGGCCACCGGCCCGTCGCCGGTCGACCGCGGGAAGACGGGCAGTAAACACCACCTGATCTGCGACGGGAAGGGCACCCCGCTCAAGGTCATCACCACTGCGGCCCACATCAACGACTACCCAGACCCTCGCCCTGGTCGAGGGCATTCCGCCCGTCGCTGGGAAGGCGGGTCGTCCACGCAGGCGCCCGGACGCACTTCTGGGCGGCAAGGGCTACGACAGCAACCCCAACCGGCACGAGCTGCGCAGACGACGGACCTGCCGGTGATCTCCCGCAAGGGCGCCCCCAACATCAAGGGCCTGGGAAGGCTCCGCTACGTCGTCGAGCAGACCTTCGCGCTCCTGCACCACTTCAAGCGCCTGGCCGTGCGCTGGGAAAGACGCCTCGACCTGCACGACGCCCTCGTCTCACTCGCCTGCGGCCTCATCTGCTGGAGACGTCTCAAAAAGGTCCGCCCATGATCGTGTTACGAGCTCTTACGAGTGCTCGTGCTGGCGTGGGGACTGAGCCGTAGAGTGGACTCCTCGACAAGGCGGTAGGGGCAACGGCTGTGGAGATCACCGTCCAGTGGATCCGGACGACCTGGACGAAGGAATCCCGGGGCGGGGATGCTGCGGCTCGAAGGAACGCGGCCCCGGTCGGCTTCGCTCTCCCGCATGAGGCGGCTCCCCTCGCGCATGTGATCCGGATGCATGAGCGCAACGGCTTCGAGCCGTATGACAGCCGGGAAGTCCTGAGCAAGGTCGATGTCCAGCTCCGTGAAGCAGATGATCGACTGCGGGTATTTCCGCGAGTGCAGCCGCTGTTTGCCCTGCCGCCTCGGAAGCGGCGGCCACCGGCTGTCCGGCTCGTCCCTGGTCAATGGGTCCGCTGGCAGCTCAACTACCGTTTCAGCAGTGCACTGGGTATTCGGGGCTGGACATACTGGCTGGACACGTTCAACATCGCATACGGCGCGGTGAATGCCGATGTGTTCTTGTCCGCACCCACCGTGTTCGTCGATGAGCGCGGACCACTCCGGTAGCTCCAGTGGACATGGTCATCCGATGGATCGTTCGGCCTGGGCTTTGGTCTGGGCGAGGCGGTAGGAGTCGGTGCCGGTCTCGATGATGTTGCCGCCGAAGGTGATGCGGTCGACGATGGCCGCGCAGAGCCTGGGATCGGTGAACGTCTTCGTCCACCGTGAGACCGGAGGGCGGGTGACGGAGCTCTGGTGGTGGCCGGCTCTCCCGGCTGACGTTGCCGGGGACGTTCTCAGACTCCGTCAAGGCGCCCCCCTCTACGACTCGGATGCTCAGCATCACGTTGCTGCCCGGGTCCCGACCTCAATCACGGTCGGGGCCCGGGCAGTTGTCATGAGCGGTAGCGGAGCCTCGCGCCGCTGTTGCGGTTACCTCCGGGTGGTTGCGGTGAGAAGTGCCGCAGTCGCGGCGATCCACTCAGGGCTCACTCCGGCGCATTCGAGCACGATCACGGCGATCGTGACGGTGATGACGACGATGTGCCACTCCTTTGCGCCGTGTGCCTGGCTAGAGTCTGGGGCATTCACACAGTGAGGTACGGACACGTACTTCTCCTTCCAGTTGTGACTGGTGGGTCAGCCCTCGGTGCAGGCCGGTTGGGAAGCCGGAGTGCCTGCACCGAGGGCTGCGGTGTGTTCACCGTGTTCAGTCCATACCCCGCAGGGCGGTGATGCCCAGCAACGTCGCGCACGGTGCTGGTGCATGAGGGGGCGTACAAAGTCATGACGTCCACCATCTGGACATGGGCACGCGCCGCACTGTTGTTGTCCATAGCGGGGGATACCGGGCAAAACCCTAGATGTATCCGCACTGTTCGGCGTCGGATAGGCGCCCGCAGCCGCTTACTGACGTTGAAAGCGTGATGTCGTCATGGTGGGGCGAGCACGAGTCCGGTTCCGGTGAGGCAGCCGTTGAGGACGTCGTGGCGGTATTGGAGCTGGCGCAGGCCCCGCCGGACGGCGGTGATCAGGTCGCGTGGGTCGGCGAAGGCGCGGTTCGCCGTGGTGGTGCGCCGCAGTACCGACCAGATGCCTTCGACCGGGTTGAGGTCCGGTGCGTAGGGCGGAAGTTGGTAGACGGTGAGCCAGTCCCGTTCGGCGATGTAGCGGCGCATGCCAGCCGTCAGGTGGGTGTTGAGATTGTCCCAGACCACCACGATCGGGCCGCCGAGCTGCTGGTACGCGGTCTGGAACAGGTCGCGGTAGTCCTGCCAGGAGAAGCTCTTGCGTCCGTCAGGCCGGGCGTCCGGGCAGGGCCGGTAGATCAGCCGCGAGCGTGCGCCGGGTTTGTAGCAGGCCAGGGCGGCGACGGATAAGCGGCGGCGCGAGCGGCCCCGTACGCGCACGACGGGAGTGCGGCCGCGGCGGGACCAGGTGTGGCGGGTGGGCGGCGTCATCGAGAAGCCGGCCTCGTCCTCGAAAACGAGCCAGGCATCGAGCGCCGCCACGGTCCTTCCACCTGGGGCCAGGTCTCCTTCACCCAGCCGGCCACCGCCACCTCGTCGCGCGCTCCACCGCCCGGCGGGCCGGTATCTGGCAGCTCCAGCCATGCCGCTTGAGCAGCGCCGCAACGCCCTGCACGGTGTAGCTCTTGTGGAACCGACGGCCGATGAG
>NZ_JAGMUL010000196.1:0-58755 GCF_019049285.1 Streptomyces sp. AC550_RSS872 | reverse complement strand
GACCAAGCCTTGCGCCAGCGCTGTACCGACCGGACGCTGACCCGCAGGTCGTGCGCGATGACCGCGTTCTCGTCGCCCTGGGAGAACCGCTCGGCCGCCCCCATCCTCAACTTCTCGCGGAAGGCTCGCCGTTCGTCGGTCAGCCCGCCCCCTTGCGCATACCTCATGCAGTCGGCATACCGCAGATCATGGACCGTCAGCCCATACCGACACCACGCTTTGAAACTCAGTAGGACGGGCGTGAGCGTGCGTCGTCCTTACCGCAGTGATGTCTCTGATGCCCGGTGGGCTCTGATCGAGCCGGTCTTCACTGCCTGGCGGGCGAGACGGACCGGGCCGGGCACGACGGCCCGGGTGCACGATCTGCGGGAGATCGTCAACGCGATCCTCTACGTCAACCGGACCGGGATTCCGTGGGAGTACCTGCCGCACGACTTCCCGCCCTTCAAGACTGTCTACGACTACTACGCGAAGTGGGAAGCCGACGGCACGACCCAGCAGGTCCACGACCTGTTACGAGACAAGACCCGTCGCGCGCAGGGCCGCAGTGCGGAGCCCACCGCGGCCGTGATCGACGCGCAAAGTGTCAAGACCTCGGCGAACGTGGCCGAGAGCAGTCAGGGCATCGACGCCGGCAAGAAGACATCCGATGCGAAGAACGTGTCAAGCAGCCAGGGCCAGGTCGGTTTCTGCCGTAGTCGGGAAGGCCACGGCCTCGTTGAACGGAACGCGGTGCGTCAGGCAGTGATGAAGACAGCCGATCATCCGGTTGAAGAGGTTTCTCTGGGCGGCTGTGTGGCGGTCTCCGGCTTCACGTCGGCGGTCGTAGTGGGCCCTTGCGCCTGCTGAGTGGGCCATCGCTGAGAAGGCCTACATGTAGCCGACGCCGGCCAGTCTCTGGTTCTTGACCCTGCGGGCCGCGACGGACACGCTCTTGCCGGAGGCCCTGGTGACGGGTGCGGATCCCGCGTACGCCTTCAGACCTCTGGCGTCGGCGAACCGGGCCCGGTCGTCGCCGATCTCGGCCAGGACGCGGGCTCCGCTGAGCGGACCCAGCCCGGGAAAGCTGGTGATGATTTCCGCGTCGGCATGAGCCTCGAACGCCTGCACTGTGGCTTCGGCGAGATCATCGGCACTTGTGCACGCGGCCTCCAGCTGCCGAAGCAGCGCGAGCGCCTGCCGTCCCATGGCCTCCTCGACCAAGGGGAGATGCCGCATCTGCGGCACGCGGAGCGCGGTGTGCAGACGCTCGACCTCCCTGTCGATGGTGTTCTTGCGGCCGGCCTTCTTCAGCAGGGCTCGCAGCTGGGCTCGGGTGAGCTTGGCCGCCTGGCGAGGGGTGGGGGCGGAGGCCAGGAGAGCGCGGGCTATGGGGTGAAAGATGCCCTCACGTCGGTGACCGACGGCGGCCAGATAGCTGGGGAAGTGCTCGCGCAGGTGGGAGGTCAGCTTGTTGCCGGCCTGGGTTCGGTCCCAGACGGCGTCCTGCTGGGCGCGGGCGAGTACCCCGACGGCCTGGGCCAGTTCGGAGTCGGCGGGAAGTTTGCGCTGGGACTGCGGCATCGGTTCGGAGGATGTTCGCCAGCACCATGGCGTCCAGGTGGTCGGACTTCTTGCGGGAGACGGTGTGCCGGTCCCGGTAGCGGGCCGCAGCCATCGGATTAATGGCGTAGACGGGGCGGCCGGTTGCTCGCAGACAGGCGACCAGAAGGCCGCGGGAGGTCTCGATGGCTACCGGGAGGGGATCCTGCGGGGTATCGCCGTGCTCGGCGAGCATCCGAAGCAGCTGGTCGAGCCCTTCCGTGGTGTCATCGATACGAGCCCGGGCCAGCAGCGAGCCTGTCTCGTCGACGACGGCTATGTCGTGATGATCGCTGGCCCAGTCGATGCCGCAGAATGCTCTCACTCGCCTCACGCTTCCTCATCAGACCTGTGTTCTTCCTGGTCACAGCCGTGCAGGGCATGCGTCTCCCTAATGGAAGGGCTCGGCGGCCCGACATCCGATTAGCCGTTCATGACCCCAGCGACCTGCGGGGCCCTCGGTCTGGACTGGAGCTGGTGGCTCCCGAGCACGTGGGAGGTGATCCCCGCAGGGGGCTTGGACCACGATCATCATCGGTGATCAAGAATTGGCTCTCGTCGCCGACGGCGAGCGTCAGCACACGTCAGTCTTCTTTGAGGGCTCAAGGCCCGGATCAACGGAGGACGTTGTGCTGACGCCGGCGGCCGACAACGAGGAAGTGCCTTCAGTGGCTCCCGCTACTGCCCATTAGATCAAAGGGCGCAAACGCCATCTGATCACCGACACCCTCGGCCTGGTCCTGGCCGTCCTGGTGACCGCCGCGAACGTCCACGACACCGTCGGCGGAAAGTATCTGCTCGACGACCTGGCGGCGCGTCATCCCAGCGTGGTCAAGGTCTGGGCCGACGGCGGCTACCAGAGCAGCATCTTCAAGACCTTGCGCTCGCTTGAGTGGGCAGCGGGCAACACGCCCGGCCCCGATCCGGGCAGGCGCATACGGCGACCGGCCGGCCCGCGCCCGGGAATATGCCGTGTGACCTGGTGGCTGTACCGTAGGAGAACGACCGTTTTCGAGAATGGGTGAGCGAAGTGGAACCCGAGACGACTGAGCAGCGGATCCTTGACGCTGCTGAGGAGCTGTTCTACGGCCGAGGCATTCAGTCGGTGGGAATGGATGCGATCCGCACCGCCTCCGGCGTGCCCCTCAAGCGCCTGTACCAGACCTTCACTTCCAAGGACACCCTCGTCGAGGCGTACCTGAGGCGGCGGGACGCGAGGTGGCTCCGCGATCTTGCCCAGCACGTGGATACCTACGACTCACCCGAGCAGCGGATTCTGGCGGTCTTCGACTGGCTGTTCCTCTGGTTCAGCGAGCAGGGGTTCCGCGGCTGCGGCTTCATCAACTCCTTCGGGGAGCTGGGGGGGACGTCCCAGACCGTGGCCGACATCGCGAAGGCCCACAAGGATGCCTTCCGGCGATATCTTGCCGATCTCGTGGCCGCCGCGGACGCGCCCGCGTGGCTGACCGACCAGCTCGTCCTCCTCGCCGAGGGCGCGATGACCACAGCGGCCATCTCCGGGTCTCCAGAGCCCGCCCGTCACGCCAAGGACGCCGCCCGCACCCTGCTGCGGGCCGCTCACGCAGACGTGGTCACCGCTGCCTGAGCACGCCGTCGCCTTCACTCACAGCCCCGCTTCCGTTCCCTCCGGGGTGCCACCCAGTGAGCAGGGCGCACGTGAGGCTGGTCCTCGGTAGGGGCTTCTGGTCCTGCCCGCGCCGGTCGTCCACCGAGCAGGACCCGCAGCTACCGGCCGGCGCGCGGATGACCATGCGACTGCGGGTCGCGGCCGAACGCCGGATACGCGACGCAGGGTTCCACCGTCGTCCAGGCCGCCCGGGATCTGCGCCTGTCCTGGCCGACCGGACGCATGCCTTCCGCGACCCGGCCCGTGAGGTCGTCGACGCACCTTTGCCCGAGGTCGACGTGCTGGGCATCGGTGAGACCCGCCGGGGCAAGCCGCGCTGGGAACAAGACCCTGACACCGGCAGACGGGCGGGGCACGCGATCGGTGGCACACCGGCTTCATCGACGCCCTCGGGGCGGGTGGGCTGCTGGGCCAGGTCGAGGACCGCAGCGTCGCCGACGTGCTGGCCTGGCTCGCCACCGCCCCGCTGACCTGGAGAAAGAGCATCACACACGTCGCCATCGACGTGTCCGCCACCTACCGCGCCGCGATCCGCACCGGCCTGCCGCACACCAGGGTCGTGATCGACCGCTTCCACGTGGTGCAGCTGGCGAACAAGATGCTCTCGGCGGCCCGGCGCCGCACCACTGCCGAGGTCCGCGGCCGACGCGGACGAGCCACCGATGGGGAGTGGTCGGCCCGCCGGCGCCTGCTGCGCAGCCGTGAGGACCTCACCGACGAGCAGTTCGCGACGATGTGGAACGCGCTCCGCGAGGGGCAATCGGGTAGACCCTGCTGAGGACGTGGATCGCCAAGGAGAACCTGCGCAGCCTCCTCGCTCTGGCCAGAACTGGCGCCGACCGGAACCAAGTCGGCCAACCCCGCTGGAAGTTCCTCACATGGTGCGCGGATTCCGTCCCCGAGTTGCGGCCGCTCGCCGTCACCGTCGACCGCTGATGGCCCGAGACCGCCGCATTCGTCGACACCGGACAGCAAACGCCAGGGGCGAAGGCATCAACCGTGTGATCAAGCGTGTGCCCGCGCGGCGTTCGGCTTTCGCAATGCCGACCAACGGCTACGGACACGCTGCGTCACCGCTCGCCGGGCCCGCGGACACCTCCGCACCGCTCAACTCTGAGGAGCCGGTATGGGACCCCTCGTAGCAGTCGCCGATCGTGCCCGTCCAGGCAACCAGGGCCGAGGCCCGGGCCTGTTCAGTGCAGGCCCAGGACGAGAACTGGGCTGGACATCGTGCGGATCGGAATCACGCAATCGAATTCAGCAGCTTGCGCGAGAACCAACGTTCTACTATCGTGGAGGGCACGGAGAACGCTCGTTCTCTGCCTGGTCGGTCGACTGCCGCGATGCGGTTGCCGTCGAGGGCGCCCACCTCCTTGCGTGGGCCCGAGTACAACCGAAGGAAGCGACATGAGTCACGACCCGCGCCCCCCGTTCCCGCCGTTCACCCGGGAGACCGCCATCCAGAAAGTCCGCCTGGCGGAAGACGGCTGGAACTCCCGCAACCCGGAAAAGGTCGCCCTCGCCTACACGGTGGACTCCTACTGGCGCAACCGCGCGGAGTTCGCCACCGGCTACGACGAGATCGTCGCCTTCCTCACCCGCAAGTGGAACCGGGAGCTGGACTACCGGCTCATCAAGGAACTGTGGGCCTTCGACGGCAACCGCATCGGCGTGCGCTTCGCCTACGAGTACCACGACGATTCGGGCAACTGGTTCCGCGCCTACGGCAACGAGAACTGGGAGTTCGACGACAACGGCCTGATGCACCACCGCTACGCCTGCATCAACGAACTTCCCATCAAGGAATCGGAGCGCAAGTTCCACTGGCCCCTCGGGCGCCGCCCCGACGACCACCCCGGCCTGAGCGACCTGGGCCTGTGACCCTCGCCGCTGCGACAGGTCCCAGGCCGGCCACCCGGTTGAGAGCCTGCCGGGTGGCTGTCGATCGGAGAGCGGACGCGGCGTGGTGCGTGCGCCCGACAGGGGACAGGCCTGAGGGAGTGGGGCGAGACCGTCCCCGTCCCTTCAGGCCCGCTCTCTGGCTCTCGCGGCGAAGCCTGTGGCCTCGGCCAACAGCGGGCCGTCGAGGCACGACGGCCCGGGCGGGCCAGTCGGTCGAAGCGCCTGAACCGCGCGGCCACTGAGCGCGTTGTTGCAGGGCTGCACGAGCAGGCAGCGGGAACCGAACCCACGATCAACCTCCGGGGCCCAAGTAACCGACCCTCGAGCGGCGAGAGCTGCTGTCTGCGTGCAGCGCCAGGAGCATCTGCCGCGCTGCTGCGACTAGCCTGCCCTGTGCGGCGCTTCGGAGGCCGGCGCGGACTCAGTACTCGCCGTGAGGCTCGAACGGCGACGGCGTCATGAGCGCCATCGACTTCCGCCTCCCTTTTTTGCACTCATACTGCTGCGGGCCGCTCGCACGCAGGCCGATATCCCGGCCTGATGAGCGCCACCCAGGCAGGCCCGGAGACACCGCAACGGTGGCGGCATCTTGTTCGGCCCGCCCCGCACCCGCCGCAGGCCATCACCTTCAACGGCCTGGTCGTCCCGGCCGCCACCGGCCGGTTCCACCCGGCCTGGGCAATGGCCGCCGTGGCCCTGTCGGTCACCACCGTCTTCGCCAACTTCATCGGCGCCCGCCCCACACCCTGCTGTTCGCCGCCGTCGGCAGCTACGCCGTCGCCCGCGGTCACGGCCGTGTCGACGACGGCGCCCTTGCAGGCCGAGCGCGACGCGGGTGCCTCGGACGCCGAGATCGGCGAGGTCGTCGGCCACCTGGCCCTGAACGTCCTGACGAACCGCTTCAACCTCGCCAAGGTCGACAACGACTGGCCCGTGGTCACGCCGCGCTCCGCGGTCTGACCCGCACCCGCCCCGCCGGCCCGGCCCCACCCCCCGACCGGGGCCAGGCCGGCGGCCCCCTCGCCCGCCGGTCGGCGGCATCCCCGACCGCCCGTGGAAGGAAGGACGATGACAGACCCGGCGCGTAGCACCCCGGTGGGCTTCCACGAGGGCGAGCTGGCCGTCCAGCGTCAGGCAGGGGTAACCAGGGACGCGGCACGGCTCTCCGGCATGCTGGCCCCCGCCCAGCTGCGCGGCGGCGTGGCCCGATTCCTGGCCGAGCGGACCTTCGCCGCGATCACCGCCCGCGCCATGGACGGCACGCTGTGGGTCTCCCCGCTCACCGGCCCGCCCGGGTTCCTCCACGTCGCCTCGTCGGCAGCTCTCGCCGTGCGGGCACTGCCCGCCGAAGGCGACCCACTGCATCACCTACCGGCGGCCCAGCAGGTCGGGCTGATCGTGGTCGAGTTCGCCACCCGCAGACGCCTGCGGATCAACGGCACCCTCTCAGCCACCGGGAGCGACGGCCTGCGCATCGACGTGGAGCAGGCATACGGCAACTGCCCCCAGTACATCCAGAGCCGGCAACTCCACGCCACGCCCGCGGGTATCCCTCGCGGGGAGCCGGTCCGGAGCGCCGACACCCTCGCCGCCAGCGACATCGGCCTGATCCGCCGGTCCGACACCTTCCTGATCGGCACCACCCACCCCGCCCGCGGCAACGACGCCTCACACCGCGGCGGTCCTCCCGGATTCGTCCGCGTCGAGGACGGACGACTGTGGTGGCCCGACTATTGGGGCAACAACATGTTCAACACCCTCGGTAATCTTCAGGCCGACCCCACCGCCGCCCTGCTCTTCTGCGACTTCACCACCGGCCGCACCCTGCACCTGTCCGGTCGGGCCGCCCTGGAATGGACCCGCACGGGCATCCCCGGCGACGACGACCGCACCGGCCGCCGCGTCCACTTCACCCCCCGCCATCTCGTGGCCGGCCGCCTGCTGCCGCTCCAGGCCGACACAGTTACCGCAGCCCCCGACAACCCGCCGCTGACCGACCAGCCCACCGCACAATGAAGGACCGCCCCGCCATGACCGACAGCCGCCCGCTCTTCCCTCCGTTCGACATCGACAGCGCCCTCGCCCAGGTCCAAGCCGCCGAAGACGCCTGGAACACCCGCGACCCGCGTCAGGTCGCCCTCGCCTGCACCGAGGACTCCGCCTGGCGTAGCCGCGATGCCCTCGTCACCGGCCGCGAAGAGATCACCGAGTTCCTCACCGCCAAGTGGGAACACGAACTCGACTACGTCCTGCGCAAGAGCCTGTGGGGCTTCCGTGGCAACCGGATGGCCGTCCGCTTCCAGTACGAATGGCACAACGCCGAAGGCCAGTGGTTCCGTTCCTACGGCAACGAACTGTGGGAGTTCGCCGACAACGGTCTGATGCGCCGCCGCGAGGCCAGCATCAACGACCTGCCCATCAACGAGGAAGACCGCCGCTACTTCGGCCCCCGACCCGACAGCGAGCGCGGCCCCGGGCACGACCTCCCCCTCGCCTGAAACCACCGCACGTCCCAAGATGTCCATGGCGGCGCCTGAGCAGGGCACAGCAATGAGTGAATGGCCATGCCCCTCAGCTTTCGCACCATCGACGTAACTGGATACCCGGTGTCCTACCGGGAAACCGGTGAGCTTGGCGCACCGAAGCTGGCCCTCCTGGGCGGTTTCCCGTCCTCGTCGCACCAGTGACCAGGGATAAGCCCACCTCACCCCGCTTCGCTTCAGCGATCAGCCCCTCCATCTGGCTTCTAGGACGTCGGCGTCTCTCCATTGCCGGAATCGGTTGTGGACGGTCGGCCAGGCACCGAACTCGCCCGGCATCTCCCGCCTGCCGCCCCACCGCCGGACCAACCCCTCGAACCGCCGCGGTGACCGCTTGAGGTACGGGGGCGAACCTGCCGATCGGCAGGCAGCGCTCGATGAACTCCCATTTCAGATCCGTACGGCGGCGACGGGAAGCCCGGCGTGGTGCCGCTTGTGCCACAACGTACCCACCTCGGCGACGAGTTCGGCGATCCCATCGGCCAGGCGAACAGGGACACCCCGCCTGCCCAGGCGGTCCGCGAGCACGCCACCGACGACCGCGCCACGGCGCCGCCGACGCCGCAGACCGTTGTGACGAAACCGGCGAAAGATGCCGAACAGCCCCGTTCCAGCGTCAGATAGAGCGACAGGAGGACCGCTACGAAGCCGCCGAGTCGGTTTGACGAGCATGGTGGTCCACAGCCACCAGAGCGCAGGCAGCGCCGGCCTCGCATCGGCCACCTCGCGCGCCATGCTCTAGGCGCCGGTGATCACGGTGTGACGGACTTGGAGTGCCCCCGGCCAGCCGACGCGGTCCCCCAGGCGACTGCGGTGGGTCCGGCCCCGGAGGGAGGCGTAGCTTGGATGTGGACCCCGGCAAGGAAGGCGTGCCATGACCGGGCCCAGCGAATTCTCGGACCGAGATCGGCACAGCGCAGCGAAACTGCTGGTCCGCTGCCTGGAGAACGAAGGTGTCCGCGTCGTCTTCGGTCTTCCCGGCGAGGAGAACCTTCACTGACCTTAGCCCTGGCGCGCTCCGGCATCCGATACATCCTGACGCGCCACGAACAGGCCGCCTCGTTCATGGCCGAGATGTACGGCCGGGTCACCGGTACGGCCGGGGTCGTCTCGGCCACGCTCGGCCCGGGAGCCATCAACCTTCAGCTCGGTGTCGCCGACGCCATGACTAACAGCACCCCCTTGGTTGCCCTGTCAGCGCAGGTCGGCCACAACCGCAACTACAAGGAAACCCACCAGTTCGTTGACCTGGTCAACATGTTCGCTCCGATCACCAAGTGGTCGGCCAGCGTCCCCAGCGCCGGGGCGATCCCCGAAATGCTGCGCCGCGCGTTCAAGACCGCCGAAACCGAGCGGCCTGGCGCGGTGTACCTGGCGGTACCCGAGGACGTCGACGCCGCGCCCGCCGCCGTCGAGCTGCAACCTCTGCCTCGCTACGTGGTGCGCGCGGAGGCGCCGTCGCCGGGGCAGATCGCCCGCGCCGCAGCACTCCTGCGCAACGCTCGCCACCCCATCGTGCTGGCCGGCCACGGCGCCGCCCGCAACGCCGCGGCCACATCGCTCACCGCTTTCGCCGGCTCCCTCGGACTGCCGGTGGCAACCACCTTCCATGGCAAGGGAGTCATTGCCGACGACCTCATCAACTCCATGGGCTCGATCGGCTTCATGCGCCGCGACTACACCAACTTCGGTTTCGACGCGGCCGACCTGATCATCGCCGTCGGCTATGAACTGCAGGAGTTCGACCCCGCCCGGATCAACCCCCAACGCGACAAGAAAATCATCCACGTGCACCGCTTCCCCGCTGAGGTCGACGCGCACTACTCGATCGACCTTGGCATCATCGGCGACATCTCGCAGTCCCTGGACGCGCTGTCGGCCGCCGTCTCCGACCGCTTCCGCGGGCCGGCCCCGGCCAGGTGCCGCGAAATGGTGCAAGCCGAGCTGGATCGCGGACGTGCCGACGGCCGGTACCCGCTCGCACCGCAGCGCATCGTTGCCGACACGCGCGCTGCTCTGGGTCGCGACGATGTCGTACTCGTCGACACCGGCGCCCTGAAGATGTGGATGGCGCGGCTGTACCCCACATACGCGCCCAACACTTGCCTGATCTCCAACGGCCTGTCCGCCATGGGCTTCGCACTGCCCGGAGCGCTCGCCGTGGCTCTGGCCGAACCGGACGTCAAGGTGCTGGCCGCGGTCGGCGACGGTTCGTTCCTCATGCATTCCCAGGAGATCGAAACTGCCGTCCGCGAAGCCATCCCGCTTACCGTGCTGATCTGGGAGGACAACGGCTACGGGCTCATCGAGTGGAAGATGGACCTGACGCTCGGCGAACACGACGCCACCGCCTTCGGCAATCCCGACATCGTCCGCTACGCGGAGAGCTTCGGAGCCACGGGATATCGGATTGCCGACGCGGAGGAACTGCTGCCCACGCTGCGAACAGCACTGGACGACCCCGGAGTCTCCGTCATCGCCTGCCCCGTCGACTACAGCGAGAACCTCAGGCTCACCGCCCGCCTCGGCCAACTGGACGCCGCACTCTGACGTCGTTCTGACTGATCCCGTGGCCCAAGTGAGCGCAAGGCCCCGCCGCCTCACCGCGACCCCATGTCGTGCTGGGGGCGCGGGAAGCGGCGGGGGAGCCCTGTAATGGTGGCCCTGGTCGCCCGAAGCGAATCGGCGTGCCGGCCCAGGCGCCTTATCGGCAGCGGTCGCCGGCACGGCGGACGGCTGGGTCAGAAGGGCTTGGTGGGCAGGTACTTGCCGTCCAGGGTGATCACCGCGCGCTCGCCGCCCTCGGGGTCGGCGACCTTCTTGACGTCGAGCTTGAAGTTGATCGCGCTGATGATGCCGTCGCCGAACTGCTCGTGGACCAGGGCCTTGAGCGTGGTGCCGTAGATCTGGACGATCTCGTAGAAGCGATAGATCGTCGGGTCGGTCGGGACGCCGCCGGGAATGGATCCCCGGGTCGGGATGGCCTGAAGCAGTACGGCCGCCTCATCGTCCAGTTCCAGCAGTTCGGCGACCGCCCTGGCGGCGGCCTCCGGCAGGGGATGCTGACCCAGAAGCGCGGCGGTGGTGAAGGCGACCGACAGGCCGCTGGCGTCGGCGAGCTGCTGCCAGGTCAGGTCCTTGCGCGTCTTGGCCTCGACAACCACAGCGGCCAGGGCCTGCCGGGCGGCAGGGTCGAACTGAGCGTGCACCATGAGGGTGTTCCTTTCCAACATGCCGGCCCGCCCTACAGCGAGCTCAGCGGAGTCATACGGTCAGGGGATCAGGCCGCCGGACGGCGGCCTGGACGAAAGAGCCAGGGCAGCTCAGGCCGCGAGGGCGGCGGAGCAACCCGTGACCGGGTCGAGCTGGTCGACCGCGCCGGTGGGGATGTCGTAGACCCAGCCGCGCAGCGTGACGGTCTTCGCCGCCAGTGCCCGGACGACGCTGGGGTGCGTTGCCAGGTTCGCCAGCTGAGCGATCACGTTGTTCCGTACCAGGACGCTCACCTTGTCCTCGCCGGGCTCGGCACAGGCCGTGCGGACCCGGGAGGCCTCCGCGTGCCGCAGCCAGTGGGCGACGGCCGGCAGGGCGGCGAGGTCGTGCTCGTCCGCCAGGGCGGTCATCGCGCCACAGGCGGAATGCCCGCAGACGACGATGTCGGACACGCCCAGGACGGCGACGGCGTACTCGATGCTCGCCGCGATCCCATCAGCGTTCGGGGTGTAGGCGGGCACCAGGTTTCCGGCCGTTCGGATGACGAACAGCTCGCCCGGCTCGCTCTGTGTGATCAGCTCCGGTATGACGCGGGCGTCGGAGCAGCTGATGAACAGGGTGCTGGGCCGGTGCGTGGTGGCCAGGTGCTGAAAGTGCGCCGCCTGGGCGGGGAAGACGCCCCGCTGGAAATGTGCGACTCCCTCGGCGAGGTCTTGCATGATCACTCCTTTCGGCCAGTGCCCGACTGGTGCGGGTTGACGAAATCAACCATGCATGAACTGTGCTTATAGAGTCCAAGACGCCCTGAATATAAGATCTATTGGTCTCATCTATAGTGATGTCATGGGCTTCGAACTACGTCATCTGCGCTATCTGCTCGCCGTCGCTGAACATGGCAGCTTCACCCGCGCCGCCGAAGTCCTGCACATCTCCCAGCCGACCCTGTCCCAGCAGATCAGACAGATGGAACGCCTGATGGGCACGCAGTTGCTTGACCGTACGGGTCGTGCCGTGCGCCTCACCGACGCCGGTGAGACCTACGTCCACTACGCCCGTCGCGCCCTGCAGGAACTCGCCGCTGCTGAACGCGCCGTTCACGACGTGGCCGACCTCTCCCGCGGCAGTCTGCGCCTGGCGGTCACCCCCACCTTCACCGCCTACCTCGTCGGCCCCCTCACCGGACAGTTCCACGTCCGTCATCCCGACATCTCCCTGAGCATCAGGGAGATGACGCAGGACCGCATCGAGTCCGCCCTCCTAGCCGATGACCTCGACCTCGGGATCGCCTTTCGCGGTGCCCACCTGCCCGGCATCACCACGGACGACTTGTTCACCGAAGCCCTCAGCCTCGTCGTCGGCACCCACCACCCCTACGCCGACCGGACCGACCCGCTACCCGTGCGAGAACTGGAAGGCCGCCCCCTGGCCCTGCTCAGCAGCGACTTCGCCACCCGCAGGCACATCGACACCTACTTCGCTCAGCACCGCACCACACCGCGCATCGCGATGGAAGCCAACTCGGTCAATGCCGTCGCCGAAATGATCCAGCGCACCCCTCTGGCATCTGTGCTGCCCGAGACCATCGCCCGGGATCACCCGCATCTGCGTGCCGTACCCCTCGACCCGCCCCTGCCCGAGCGCATTGTCACTCTGCTCTGCCGCTCGGGCTCCTACCAAAGCGCTGCCGCCCGGGCTTTCACCCACCTCACCCGACAATGGGTCGCCTCCAGCGGATACTCCTCCTCCCCGTGAGGTCGCGGAGGCAGCGGGCGATGGCCCATGGCGCAGGGACGCCGTCTGTCGAGCGGACAGGTCGAGCCGTGGAACTCTCCCTTCGTACGGCACGCCCTCTGATCGACTGGCAAGGCCCGCACGGCTCGCTCAGCTCTCGCGGTCGGTCACGGACGCCGCTGTCACCGTCGCGGGCAGCAGCCGGCAGGACACAGGCCTGGAGTTCGGGAGTACCGGCTCCGGAGCGATTTGTTGCGGCTTGAGGGCGGGCCGTGGATACGTGTGGCCACCGGGACATCTGATAGGCGAATGCCGCCGCGCCCTTCCCTGATCCGCTAAGTAGCGGGTCCGGGAAGGGCGCGGCGGCATCTCTGATGCTTCTCTGGGTCTTTGGGCCCGCGGGCGGGCTGCGGACCACGTTCCACTGGCTCTGCAGTCCGGCTGCGGCTGGGCGAAGGCCGCGTCCGTGGCGGCGCCGTCCCGTGCGCCGGCGGGGGTCGGGCTGGTCCTCACGTTCCCCGCGGGGCCGGGCTCGGCGGCGCTGCCGGAGCCGGTCCGCTCTGGAGCGGGGGTCAGGAGCCGCTGTGAAGGCCGGTGTAGAGGAAGTGGTTGGCCTGGTCGACGGCTGTCTTGGCGGCGTTGGTGTGGGCGAGGGCGTTGAGCATGGCGAAGTCGTGGATGGTGCCCTGGTAGCGGACGGTGGTGATGTCGTTGCCGGCGGCGCGGAGCTTGGCGGCGTACGCCTCGCCCTCGTCGCGCAGGACGTCGGCCTCGTCGGTGATGACCAGGGCCTTGGGCAGGCCTTCGAGCTGGTTGAGGCTCGCACGCAGTGGCGAGGCGAGGATCTGCTTGCGGTCCTTGGCGTTGGGGGCGTAGGCGTCCCAGAACCACTTCATGGCCTTGCGGGTCAGCCAGGGTCCGTCGGCGAACTCCCGGTAGGAGGCCGTGTTGAAGTTGGCATCGGTGACCGGGTAGAAGAGCACCTGCTCGCGCAGGGCAGGGCCGCGGCGCTGCTTGGCCATGAGGGTGACGGCGGCGGTCATGTTGCCGCCGACACTGTCGCCGGCGACGGCGATCCGGGAGCCGTCGACGTTGATCTCGTCATCGTGCTCGGCGACCCACTTGGTGGCCGCGTACGCCTGCTCGATGGCGATGGGGTAGCGCGCCTCGGGCGAGGGCGTGTAGTCGACGAAGACGACCGCAGCGCGGGCGCCGTTGGCGATCTGCCGCACCAGCCGGTCGTGGGTGTTCTCGTTGCCGAGGACCCAGCCGCCGCCGTGGAAGTACATGACGGCCGGGAGCTTGCCGCTCACTCCGGCGGGGCGGACGATCCGGATGGTCACCTCGCCGGTGGGTCCCACCTTGAGGGTGCGGTGGCTGATGTCCGCCGGGAGCTTGTCCACGGGGCCGGCCTGTGCGCTGTCGAGTGCCTTGCGGGCGTCGCCGTAGGACAGGGTGTAGATGGGCGGGTTCTTCGCGGCCGCGTCGGCGAACGCCTGGGCGTCCTTTTCCAGCACCGGGACGGTTGTGGCGGCGGACGGTGCAGTGGGTGAGGCCGACGCGTGGGCGGTGATGGTCACCCCGGCGATGAGGGCGGCTGCTGCGGCGACGGCGATCTTGCGGTTGATTCGGACAGGTGCGGTGCGCATGGGGAACTCCTGGTGCGTGGCGCAGGACGCACGCCACGTGGGGACGGAGGCGGGACCCGGGCGGTCCGGCCGGGTGTAGTGCGGGGGTGTTACGGGCGCCGGATGTGGCTGAGCGCGCTCAGGCGGTGCCGAGTGCGGTGCGCAGTGTGTCGATGGCCTGGTTGATGGCGGCTTCGGCGGCGTGGGTCTCGCGCAGGGCGTTGAGCATGACGAAGTCGTGGATGACGCCCTGGTAGCGGGCGGCCGTGACGGGGACGCCGGCCTGGCGGAGCTTGTTGGCGTACGCCTCACCCTCGTCGCGCAGCACGTCGGCCTCGCCGGTGATGACCAGGGCCGGGGGCAGACCGGTGAGTTGCTCGGTCGTGGCGCGCAGCGGGGACGCGGTGATCTGGGCGCGCTCGGCCTCGTCGGTCGTGTACTGGTCCCAGAACCACTGCATGGCGTCGCGGCGCAGGAAGTAGCCCTCGGCGAACTGGTGGTAGGAGCCGGTGTCGAACGCGGCGTCGGTGACGGGGTAGAACAGCACCTGCTGGACGAGCGGCACGTCCCCGCGCTCCTTGGCCATCAGGGTCAGTGCGGCGGCCATGTTGCCGCCGACCGAGTCACCGGCCACCGCGATCCGGGTGGCGTCCAGGCCCTTTGAAGCGCCGTCAGTGACGACCCAGCGGGCGACGGCGTAATTCTGCTCGATCGCGACGGGGTAGCGGGCCTCGGGCGAGAGGTCGTACTCGGGGAAGACGACGGCGGCGTTCGCGCCGACGGCGAGTTCGCGGACCAGGCGGTCGTGGGTGTGGGCGTTGCCGAAGACCCAGCCCGCACCGTGGATGTAGATGACAACGGGCAGCGGACCGGCGGCACCGACGGGACGGACGATGCGCGCCCGGACGGTGCCGGTGGGCCCGCCCTGCACGGTCACCCACTCCTCGGCGATCTCGGGCTTGGCGATCTCGCCGGACTGGACCTCATCGACCACCTTGCGGCCCTCGACCGGACCGAGGTCGAACAGATACGGCGGGTTGGCGGTGGCCTCGGCGAATGCGGCGGCGGCCGGTTCCAGTTCGGGGCCGGTGATGTTCTCGGGCATGGGGACTCCTTGGACTGATGCCGGGGCGGCGGCCTCGGCGAGGGATGTGTCCGGCCGTTCGGCGGTCACGAGAACACCGTAGCGCTCGATTCAGTCGTGTACAACTTAATCGAGCTAGACATAGTCGAGGGCGCTTGGAATGGGTAGGATGTACCTGGCCGATCATCAGAGGTAAGGACGGCGCTCATGGGCCAGAACACGCGCGACGACGCCGCAGTGGGTTCGCTGCTGCTTCAGGACCAGCTCTGCTTCGCCCTGTACGCGGCCTCGCGGTCGGTCACGACCCGCTACCGTCCACTGCTGGACGAGCTGGGGCTGACCTACCCGCAGTACCTCGTCATGCTGGTGCTGTGGGAGCAGGGCTCGGTCTCCGTACGGGAGCTGGGCACGGCGCTCCAGCTGGAATCCAGCACCCTTTCGCCGCTCCTCAAGCGCCTTGAGACCGGCGGCCTGATTCGCCGCGAACGACGCGCCGAGGACGAACGCTCCGTCGCCGTACGCCTCACCCCGGCCGGCTCGGACCTTCAGGAGAAGGCCCGCGCCGTCCCGCTGGCCATCGGCGAGGCCATGGGTCTGACCCCCGAGCAGGACGCCACCGCGAAGCACTTGCTCCGCCTGCTCACCGAGAACGTCACCCACGACTGAGGCACCGGGCGCGGCGCGCGCACTCCGGTTCACGAATTGCTCGTGCCAGACGCTCGCGCGACACCTCGACGGGGGGATGGCGGAACACCCTCGCCGAGACGGATGGCCTTCCGCCAGTTCTGCGCGGCGAACGAGATGTCGATGCCGTCCGCGTCGCGGTCGGGGATGTAGTTGGCCACAGACCGGTAGCTCGGCTGACTCGGCGTCCGTGTCCCGAACCTTGCTGCGGCAGTTTCCTCGTCGGCCATTCGTCCGTTGAACGGAATGTCGGATGTTGCGGCTGCTCTCGGGGGTCTTGTGCGGTTGTTCTTCGCGGACCAGCGCCGAGTCTGGAAGGTGGGTGCGGTCGCGGGGCGGAGCTATGCAGAGCTGAGCGAGCTCTTCGAGCGAGCTGGCGCTGCTGACGGGCATGCGCCTTCAGCCCGGTCCATCTGCACGTGCAGGACCTCCAGCCGGGCGGGGTCGAGGACCAGGGGCATGGACCGAAGAGACCTTCCATGTTTGAGGGGCGGCCTATCACCCGGATCAGTGGACTGTGCCCGCATCTGTAGCAATCCGCACGGGGTTGTTCCTAGCGTTCCCGATGGTCACGGTGCGCTGATCAAGCGTGTCGGCCACGTACAGAGGGAACACAGATGACCAGTGCTGTGAAGAACCAGAAGTTCAACGTCCTCTTCGACTGGTTCGACCAGGGCAAGGACGGCCAGCTCACGCAGGATGATCTTCAGGGCATGGCCGGGCTGTTCGCGAAGCTGGCCAAGGACGACCGCGCGAACGCGACGGCGATGCGGAACGCGTTCGACCAGTGGTGGCAGCTGCTCCTCAAGCACGGTGACAGCAACAACGACGGGCAGGTCTCCCGCGACGAGTTCATCACCGTCATGGAGGCCAACATCACCTCCCCCGAGCACTTCCAGAGCGCGATCCTCGCGATCGCCGACGCGCTGATGCAGGCTCTGGACACCGACGGCGACGGGGTGCTGAACCGCGCCGAGTACGTGCGCCTGTACGACGAGCTGGGCGTCCCGCCGGTGCACTCGGAGGCGGCGTTCGAGCGACTCGACCGGGACGGGAACGGCGTGATCACCCACGACGAGTGGCGCACCGCGATCTCCGAGTTCTACCTCAGCACCGACCCGGACGCCCCCGGCAACTGGCTGCTCGGCCCGGTCGACGCAGCCGGCTGACGCGCGTGCCGACAGCGGGCGGTATGAAGGCGCTGCTGCGGGCGCCGGGCGGAGGTCCGGGGCTGGAGCTGGGCAGGGTCCCGGTCCCGGTACCGGCGGCGGGTGAGGTCCTCGTCCGTGTGCTGCGTACCGGGATCTGCGCCACCGACCTGCTGACCGAGGCTGGGGAGCCGTTCGGGTATCCGGTATACCGACGGCGAGTCGCGGGGCACGAGTTCGCCGGGATCGTCGAGGCAACCCCGCCGGGGGGCCCCGCAGTCGGGACACTCGTCAGTGGTGACGGGTACGTGGCCTGCGCGGCCTGCCGTCCGTGCCGGGCGGGCGACTGGCCGCTTTGTGCGCGCGCCGGCCGGCTCGGGTGGGAGCGGGACGGGGCCTTCGCCGAGTACGTGTCCCTGCCCGTACGGAACGTGTGGGCGCACCCGCCCGGCTCGGATGCGGACACGATCGTCCTCTTCGACCTGATGGGCAGCGCCGTGCGCGCCCTGACGGCCTCGCCGGTGGTGGCGCAGGACGTGCTGGTCACCGGCGCCGGGCCGACCGGGCTCCTGACGGTCGCGGTGGCCCGCCGCATCGGTGCCCGCCGGGTCGTGGTCATCGATCCTGATCCCGGCCGGCGAAAGCTCGCGGATCTCCTCGGCGCCCACTACGCCGTCGCTCCGTGCGACCGTCTGCCCGCCGATGCGCTCGCCTCGCATGGTGTCAGGGAGGGCTTCGCGTGCGTCGTGGAGACCTCCGGCGACCCCGCGATGATCCGGCTCGGCCTGGAGCAGGTGCGGCCGGGCGGCCGCGTCGCCGCCATCGGCATCGCTACCGGCCCGGTCGACATCGACTGGAACAGGGCCCTGCGACGCCCGGTCACGCTCCACAGTGTCGGCGGCCCTCGGACCGTCGACACATGGCGCATCGTTTCGTCACTGCTCGACGGCGGGCTGGACCCCACCCCCGCCATCACCCACCACTTCGGATACGAGGACTACGAGGCCGCGCTCGAAACCGCCCGCATGGGCGGGGCGGGCAAGGTCGTCCTGGAATGGAGCACCCCGTGCGCATCGCGGTCGTAGGAGCCGGCATCGCCGGGCTCACCACCGCCTGGCTGCTGGAACCCTCGCACGACGTCACGCTCTACGAGGCGGCCGAGCGGGTGGGCGGGCACGCGGACACCGTCACCGTGCCCACGGGCCACGGCGAGGTGCGGGTCGACCTCGGGGCGCAGTATGTGTCTCCGGCCGGGTTCCCCGTCCACGGCAGGCTGCTGGCCGCACTGGGAGTGGGGCCGGCGGACCTGGCCGATGCACCGGTGACGTTCACGATGTCGTCCTCCGGGGCGGCGGCTGCGACGCGCCGCAAAAGAATGCCTCTGATCGTCTCCCCGCACGCGCCCGACGAACTCGGGGGCAGCCGCACCCCGGTCACCGGACCTGCCTGGGACTCCCTGGGTACCTTCCTGGCCGCCGCAGCCGACTTCGCGGCGGCCGATGGCGACTGGACTGTCCCACTCGCCGACTTCCTCGACCCCCTGGCCCTGCCCGAGGAACACGTGCGGCAGATCATCTACCCGCTGATGGCCTACATCTCCAGTTGCGCGGACGCCCAGGCACCCGGGCTGTCGGTGCGCGCCGCGACGGCGTTCTTCCTCGCGCTCGCCCCGCAGGCCCCCGGCCATGCCCCGGTCTGGGCCAATGCCACCCGCGGCCTGGGCGAGACCGCCTCGCTGATCGCCGGGCAGTTGCGGCGCACGGAGATCCGGACCGGCTCCGGCGTCACCGCCCTCCGCCGCCTCGAAGGCGGTTACGAGGTCACCGACGCCGTCGGCGATGCGCGGACGGTGGACCGAGTGGTCCTCGCCCTGCCCGCATACGCCGCCTCACACCTGTTGGAACCGCTGGCCGGCCACGACGACGTCCGGCGGGCGATGAACGCCTTCCCCTACGCCCCTGTCACCGTTGCCGTGCACCGCGACGCCGCGTACATGCCCGCCGACCGGGCCCACTGGTCGACGGTCAACCTCGACAGCCACGACGGCCACACCGAGGCGTCCAACTGGTACGGCCCGGCCCTTGGACCGCCCGGCCAGCAGGTCTTCAAGAGCTGGACCACTCACCGCGGCCGACCCGAGGAGACGATCGCCGCCAGGGACTTCCTCCACCTCGTCCTGACCACCGATGCCGTCCGCGCCCGCGCCGTCCTGGACCTCCGTCAAGGGGAGGACGGCCTCTACTTCGCCGGCAGCCACCTCACCTACATCGACAGCCAGGAAGGCGCGGTCCGCTCCGCCGTGACCGTCGCGGAGCACCTCGGCTGCGACAGCCCGCGCCTCGCCGCACTCGCCACCCCCGTCGGAGACCTTGCTGCTGCCCCGGCAGGAACCCTGTGAAGGAAGCCATGACCAGCCAGTTCGACACCCTCCCCAGTACCTACGAGGACTTCACAGGCACCGCCTTCCGCACCCACCTGGAAACCCCGAGCGTCCTGACCGCCCTCGGCGACCTCCACGGCATGCGGGTCCTGGACCTGGGCTGCGGCTCCGGTGTCTACACCCGCCTGCTCAAACAGCATGGCGCCGCGCAGGCCACCGGACTGGACATCTCCGCCGGCATGATCAGCCACGCCCGCGCGCAGGAAGCCGCCGACTCAATCGGCGTCGACTACCTCGACGGCCCCCTCCCCGACCACCTGGCCGGCACCTTCGACCTCGTACTGGGCGTCTACGTCCTGCCCTACGCCACCACCCCCACCGAGCTCCGCGAACTGTGCGGCACCGTGGCCACGGCCCTGCGCCCCGGCGGCCGCTTCGTCACGCTGCCCGTCCACCCCGGCTTCCGCCCCGACGCCGTCTCCTACGCCCGCTACGGCTTCACCCTCGCCGCCGCCGAACCCCTCGCCGACGCGTCACCCGTCACCCTGCACCTACGCTTCGACGGCCACGACGACACCGTCACCGCCCGCTACTGGACCCGCGCCACGCTGGACGCCACGCTGCGCCGGACGGGCTTCGCCCCTCCCCGGTGGAGCGACCCCACCGTCACAGGCCAAGGCATCACGGCACACGGGGCGGACTACTGGCACGACTACCTCAGCCACCCCCACACCGCGATCATCGACTGCACCAAGGAAGGCGGTGACCTGTAGATGCTTCCCGCGCTCCAGACCCTCCAGTCCATCGCCGCCCCCGTCGACGTCCCCCTCACGATCGACGCCGTCACCGGCTGGGACGAGGCCGTGGCGGCGGCCCCCGTCTTCTACCAACGCCCCTTCCTCAAAGCCTTCGAGGACACCCCGCTGCATCCAGTCCTGCGCCACGCCTACCTCCACACCCCGCGGACGCACATCGCGGTGCCCGTCACCCTCCAGCACGGCATCGACCCCATGGGAGTCCTGGCCACCCACTTTCCCTCGGCCCGCGAGCAGCCCGTCCTGCTCAGCCATGTCTGGCACTGCTACGAAACCGTCCTGCCGGGAGCCGAGGCCCACCCCGAGGCCGCCGCGGCTGTACTCCGGAGCATGCGCGAGCTCGCCGACCACTGGGGCGCAGGCCACTTCGGCTTCGTCAACGTCCCCGCCGACAGCCCCACCGCCGCCGCCCTCGAACGACTCGGCATGACCCCCGTCCCGGCCGAGAACGGCCACGGCCTCACCCTCGCCCCGTTCCACGGACTGGACGACTACCTCGCCACCCTGGCGAGCAAGCCCCGCCGCAATCTCACCCACGACCTGCGCCGCGCTCAGGAAGCCGGGGTCGAGACCGAGATCCTGCCGCCGGCCAAGGCCGACCTCGACGGGTTCGTCGCACTCGCCCGCGCCACGGCAGCCAAGTACGGAAACGCGGACTACTACCGCCCAGGCATCTTCCAGGACTTCGTCCTGGCCCTGGGCGAGTGCGCCCGCATCATCGAGCTCCGCCGCGCGGGCCACCTGATCGCCTCGGCCATCACCCTCCTCGACCAGCACCGCTACCACTTCTGGTGCGTGGGCGTGGACTACGCGGCGGCACCAGGCTTCAGCCCCTTCTACACCGTGTTCGCCGACGTCATGCGGGACGCCATCGCCTCCGGACGGGGCCGCCTCGAACTGGGGCGGCGCAATCCCGACTTCAAACGCCGCTACGGCTTCCAGGCCACACCCCTCTGCGCGTACATCGCAGCTGTCTGACCCGACCTGAGCACGCCGAAGCCGGGGCATGCGCCGTTCGCCCTGGTCACGACGTTGCTGAGGTGCTTGTCGGTCGGGGTGGACTTACGGGCTGCCACGCGATTGATCTTGGTCACGTCTGGCGACATACGGAAGGCCGCGCGAGTTGTCTGGGTTGTGAAGATCAAATTGGATCCGACGATTCCGGCCAGTAGCGCCGTGAGTGGGAGTGCGATGTCGACCCAAGGGTCGCGGATCGGCTTGTAGATGGCGACGCCGTCCTTGATCTCAATGAAGCCGAGGGGCCTGGCCTCGGCTCCGCCACCTCCGCCTTCGCCCGTTGGGGCAGGTGTTAGACGCGGCCGAGGGGATGGTCCGAGCCGCCTTCCAGGAGGAGGCTGGGGGCCTGGGCTCCATCCGCCCTAGACTTCGCCGCTGCGGCGTTCATGGTGCTCCGCCCCTGCACCGCGCCCGATACACAGACTCCCGAACCGGCAGTGGAGGGTGTGGCCGGGTCGGCAACCAGAAGACCCGTACCCGACGTCGCTGGTGGGCGGCTGGGTCGTTGATCTCAGGTGAGGTGCCGGGCCGGGAGGGATCTGGCCCGACGGCAGCGCGAAGATCGGTTCGCGGGCCGATGGGGAGCGGTGCGCGGGTCACCGGCGGTTGGCCTGGTTTCCAGGGCATCCGCAACCAGGCCAACCGCCAACGCCATCTCCACGGCGGCCGGTGGTCGATAGCAACGCCGACGAGTCCCTCGTTCTGGTGGCGTTGCGCGTTTCCTGCTGCCGGATCACAGCACCGGACGTTCGCCATGGTGCGATGAAAGATATGGCCGCGCCGATGGCGCAACAGACTGCTGCTCCTTTCGAAGGGCGCACTCGCCGGTGGCGCTTCCTGGCCGCTGCGGCTCCGACTGCTGCGGCCGCGGTGGCATTGGTGATGAGCGGTGGCTCGGGGGCGATCGCGGTCGCCTTCGCGGGCAGGCTGCCCCTGGCGATCAGTGTGGAAAAGGCCGAGCTGGCGGGCGTGTCGGCCAGCCCTGGTGCCACGGAGGGCGCGGGGGTCGAGCCCGCGCTGCTCACCGATGCGGGACATGCGGTGCTCAAGCATGCCTGCGCCAAGTCCACCGTGTCGCTGCCGGTGCTCGGAGAGATGACGTTGACCATCGGCATCCGGCGAGTCACCGCCTCCTCCCTGAAAGTGCAAGCGGGCGCTGTGACCGTGGACAAGCTGTCCATCGACAAGGCCAGGCTGCGGGTGCCGGTGTCTGCTGGTGAAGGCGGCCTGTTCCAGTTGGCCATCGACAAGGCTTCCGGGGAGCGGCTCGTGGTACGCCCGCGGGCGTTCGCCGTGGGCACGATCATCACCGAAGGCGTCGTCGTCGACGCCAGGCGCGGTGAGCACGACTGCACCTTCCCTGGCTCCTCGTCATGAGGATCCCGTACCCCCGCTGCGCCCACGTCAGGGGCCGGTGGCGCCGGTGGCGTCGTACGCGGCCGTTCTACGCCGGGCTGCTGATGCTGGCGGGGAGCATCACGCTGGTTGCCTTGTCCTGGTCCGGTATCGGCTTGCTGCCGTTCACCGGCCCGTCCGGGGCCGCGGCCTGGATCATCAGCTCCATGCTCGCCGTGGCGGGCCTGACAACCTGGGCCGATGGCGCGCGCCGCTACTTCACCGGAACCCTGGCCATCGTGCTGGCACTGTGCAGCCTGGTCGCCGTCAACCTGGGCGGACTGCTGTTGGGCTTTCTCCTTGCTGCCACGGGTGGCTGCCTCGCGCTCTCCTGGGCCCCGCACAGGCGCTGACAGCGCCCGTGCACGACCCCAGCCGCGCCCCGGAACACCGTTTCAGCGCATCCGGTGGTTTGAAGTGCAGCGGCCGTGCCTGGGCCTCTTTGGGCATTTAGCGTTTCCGTTCTGCATAGCGGGACGTCGAACAACCTCACTCGGTCCAACCTCACTCGGTCGCAGGGAGTTGTCAGTGTCAGTGGCTGTCACAGGTGCCACAGGCTTTCTCGGGCTCCACCTAGTGCGGGAGTTGCTCCGGCACCACAACCGAGTTCTGCTGCTGTCCCGCAGAAACACCGTCCCCGCGGAAGAGCGAGTGACCCGGTTCCTCCAGGCGTCAGGAGTGACGGACACGCGGCTCCTAGAGCTGACCCCGCGCTTGACGTCCGTCGACATCGATGTGCGGGTGCCGCAACTCGGGCTCGGCGATGCGGCGTTCCAGCAGCTTGCCGACCGTATCGACGTGCTGTGGCACTGCGCCGGGAACATCTCCTTCTCCGACTGTGACGAGGATGTATGGCGCACCAACGTCGACGGCATGCGGCATGTCCTCGCCCTCGTCTCTGCCGGAAGGCGCGAACCCCTGGTGTGCCATGTGAGCACCGTCGCTGTCGCGGGCGGACGCCGCCACGGCACGGTCCGCGAAGAGGAGCTGGACGCGTCGCACGGCTTTCAGACGCTGTACGAACGCTCCAAGTACGAGGCCGAGGTCCTGCTGCGCCGCTGGGTGCGCTTGCACGGCGGCCGGGCCGCGGTCTTCCGGCCCAGTGGATTGATCACTCATCATCCCACTTATCCGGGACGGCCCCGGCACCTGCTGCAGATGGCTGCGGAAGCATGCGCCGCCGGACTGCGGATGTTCCCGGAGCTGGCCGCTCCAGACGGCAGTCTGCGTGTCCCGGCCGCTGAGGGGGCGCAGACCAACATGCTGCCGGTGGAGCACGCGGCGTTCGCCATGGTGGAGGCCGTGCGTCGCCGTCCTCCCCGGGACATCGACACCTATCACGTGGTCAACTCCCGCAACACACCGATGACCGAGGTGGCGGCTGCGATCGCCGGGCATCTCGATACCCCCGAGGTGCATCTGGACCCGCGGCCCGGACCACCTGTATCGCCCGCCGTCCAAGCCGTCAGCCGGGAGTTCGGCATGTACACGCGCTGGCTCCAGGTGACGCGACGGTACGACGACACCAACCTGGCCGCTCTGGGCCTTTCCTACCCCGGGCGCCCGACAGTCGACAGGGATTACCTCCGGGACTGTCTGCGCTAGTCCCCCCGCACGCCACGCCCACGCCCCCACCTGTCCGATGCAAGGAGCACCGCTATGTCCGAGCGCCCTTCCGCGTCCCACGACATGCCCATCGCTCTCATCGGTGCGGCCTGTCGCCTGCCCGGCGGGATCTCCTCTCCGGCCGCGCTGTGGACCGCGCTGGCCGAGCAGCGGGATCTCGTCACCGAGATCCCACCCGACCGTTTCGACAGCTCCCGATACGTCGAGCCCGGCCGTGAACGAGCGGGCAGGTCCTACACCGCTGCCGGTGCCTTCCTCACCGACTTCAGCGGCTTCGACGCCGACTACTTCGGTATCGCGCCACGGGAGGCGAGCCGGATGGATCCTCAGCAGCGCCTGCTGCTGGAGATGGCCGTCGAGGCGCTCGACGACGCCGGTGTGGCCCCGTCCACGCTCGCCGGCTCGGACGCGGCGGTCTACGTCGGCTGTGCGGGCTCGCCGTACACCGGCCTCGTGACGAAGCTCCCGCTCCGCGAGATCGACGCCTACACCATGTCCGGCTTGGCAGCGGGCAACACCGCCAACCGGCTGTCCCACTTCTTCGACCTGCGCGGCCCCAGCGCCATGATCGATACGGCCTGTTCCTCCGCCCTGGTCGCGCTGCACCATGCCTGCGAGACCTTGCGGAGCGGCCGCAGCCGACTGGCGATGGCCGCGGGCATCAGCCTCCTGCTCAACCCCGAGCCGTACGTCGGCTTCTCCAAGGCGTCGATGCTCTCTCCCACCGGCCGCTGCCGGGCCTTCTCCGCCGAGGCGGACGGCTTCGTACGGGCTGAAGGCGGCGGGCTGGTGGTACTCAAGCCTCTGGTGGACGCGGTGGCGGACGGAGACCGCGTCCACGCGGTGATCCTCGCCAGCGCCACCAACACCGACGGCCGCACCGCCGGACTGGCGCTGCCCAGCGCCCAGGCCCAGGAGGCTCTGCTGCGCCAGGTGTACGCGGACGCGGGTATCAGGGCCGAGGAGCTGGCCTACTTCGAGGCTCACGGCACCGGCACGCCCGTGGGCGACCCCACGGAATGCGAGGCCATCGGCCGGGCCCTGACCGCGTCCCGCCCGCACACGCCCCTGGCCATCGGATCCGTCAAGAGCAACCTGGGACACCTGGAGGCGGCCTCGGGCATCGCGGGCCTGCTGAAGGCATGCCTGGTGCTGCGGCACCGGAGGATCCCCGCCACCTTGCACGCGGAGCCGCTCAACACACGGATCGACTTCGCCGGCCTGGGCCTGGAGCCATCGGTGCGCCCCCGGCCGCTGCCGCGGACCGGCGGCCGGGACGTGGTGGGGGTCAACTGCTTCGGCTTCGGCGGTGTCAACGCCCACGTGATCCTCGGCCCGCCGCCGGCTCCCCCCGCACCCCCGCAACGCGCCACCAGGACGCTGCCGCTGATGGTCTCGGCACGCTCGGAGGAGGCACTGAGCGCCGCGGTCCGGCGCACGGCGGACCATCTCGACACCGTCGACGCCGAAGACTTCTACGACACCGCCTACACGTCGTGCCTGCGCCGCGGCCACCACCCGCACCGCGTCGCCGTACTCGCCGAGACGCCCGCCAACGCCGCCGCAGAACTCCGTCAGTGGTCGCCGGCCCCGGTACCCGAGCCCACCACACCGTCGCCGTCCACGAACGGCAGGGCGGTATTCGCGTTCTCCGGCAACGGCTCGCCGTGGCCTGGCATGGGCGCCGACCTGCTGGAGTCCGAGCCCGTCTTCCGGGAGGCCGTCGAGGAGGCCGACGCCGCGCTTGCCCCGCAGCTCGGCTGGTCGGTCACCGGAGAACTGGCCACGCCGGGCGGGCCCGGACGGTGGTCGCTGACGGAGGTGGCGCAGCCGGTTCTCTTCGCCGTGCAGGTGGCACTGGTCGCGCTGCTGGCCGACCGGGGAGTGCGTCCGGCCGCGGTACTGGGACACAGCGTCGGCGAGATCGCCGCCGCCCATGCGGCCGGCGCACTCGACCTGGCCTCCGCCGCCCGGATCGTGGTCGCCCGCAGCCGGGTTCAAGCCACGACGGCCGGCACCGGTGCCATGGCGGCAGTGGGCCTGCCGGAGGCCGACGTCCGCGAGGCCCTGACTCCGTACGGAGATCTCCTTGAGATCGCGGCCGTCAACAGCGCACGGGACGTCACGGTCAGTGGCGACCGCACCGCTCTGGAAAAGCTGGGCCGCGAACTGGAAGCCCGCGACGTCTTCTTCCGTCTGCTCGACATCGACTATCCCTTCCACAGCCGGGCCATGGATCCGCTCGCCGCACCCCTGCACGAGGCCCTGACCGGCCTGCGGACCGCCATGCCACGCCTGCCCTTCGCCTCCACGGTCACCGGACAGCTGCTGGGACCCGCCCAAGTCCGCGAAACGGAAGCAGCCCTGGACGCCGCGTACTGGTGGCGCAACGTCCGCGAGCCGGTTCTCTTCTCCAGGGCGGCCGAACTCCTCCTGGCCGACGGCTACGACGCGGTGGTGGAGATCGGACCGCACCCGGTCCTGCGCGGCTATCTCCGGCAGCTGGCCAAAGCGGCGAAGAAGCCGGCGTCCGTCATCCCCACCCTCATCCGCGACCGCCCCGGTACCGCCGCCGTGAACACCGCGGTCACGGCCGTGATCGCCGCCGGCGCCTGGGACCCAGCCGTCTTCTTCCCCGCCCCGGGCCAGGTGACCGACCTCCCGGCCTACCCGTGGCAGCGCGAGCCCTACACCTTGGGCTCCTCCCACACCTGGTCGCGCACCTGCGGTGACGGCACTCTCGAGCACCCGCTGCTCGGCGAGCGCGCCGCCGCCCTCGAGCCGAGCTGGCACCACCAGCTGGACCCGGCACGCCTGCCCTGGCTCGCCGACCACAAGGTGGACGGCACTGTCCTCATGCCCGCCGCCGGTTACACCGAAATGGCCCTGGCCGCCGGGCGATGCGTCTTCAACGCACCGGTGGAGGTCACCGCGCTGTCCTTCCAGGCACTCGCGCTGCCCTGGGAGGACAAGGACATGAACATCTGGCTGCAGACGTCCCTGTCGGACGAGGACGGTGTGCTGCGCGTCGCCGCCCGTACCGGCGACACCAGGCCATGGCAGGCCCACGCCCGCGCTCAGGTCCGCCGCCTGCTGCGCCGCCGCCCGGAACCGCTCGACATCGACGGGCTACGTGCGGGCCGGCCCAAGCGCATCGAGGCACGCGAGCTGTACACGGGCGCGGCGCGGCAGGGACTGGCCTATGGTCCGGCCTTCCGGGTGCTGGACCACATCCTTGCCGGCGACGGAGAGGCGGTTGCCCGCTACTGCGCCGAGGGTCTGGCCCTCGACGGCTATCAGGCGCATCCCGTTCTTCTGGACGCCGCCCTTCAGGCGGGAGCACCATTGATCGCCTCGGCCGCCGGCAGCCGCCGGTTCCTGCCCGCCGGTATCGACACCGTGCGCTCCTGGGGCCCCCTGACGGCCACCGGCCATGTGCATGTACGCACACGCGAGGCCGATGCCCATGAAGTCGTCTGGGACATCACGATGACCGACGACGCGGGCGTGGTCACCATGGAGCTCACCGGATGCCGTCTACGGCCGTTCGATGCCGCCAACCGTCCTGCCCTGTCCACGCACGTGACGGAGTTGCGGGCCGCCCTCCGCTCCGGCTCGGTTACCGGGCACTTCACCCCACCCAGCCCGGCTGAGCTGCCCGCCCCCGACTTCCGCCTGTCCGAACAGGAGGCCGAGCGCCTGGCCTTGAGCTCCAGGAACATCGGCGAGCTGACGGCCCACTTCGCGGCCAAGGCCATCGCCGACATCACTGCGCCGGATGAGCCATACACCGTCGAGAGCCTGCGGGCGGCAGGCGTCCGTCCCGTCTACGGCAGACTCCTCGCTCACCTGCTTGTCCTGGCCGAGGAATACGGGCTTGCCCGGGGCGAGGGCGACTTCCTCACCGGCAGCCCATGGATGCTGACGGGGCAGGCCCGCCCGGAGGACGTGTTCCGGCGCCTGGCGGAGGCGGAGCCGCGGAGCGCCACGGACCTTGCCGCCTACGGCATGTGCGGGCGCCATTTGGCCGATGTACTCCGAGGGCGCCACGATCCGCAGGAGCTGCTCTTCTCCGAATCGGGCCGCCACATCACCGAGGAGATGTACGCCAACGCGCCCGTCACCCGCGCCTCCAACCGGGCCACCGGCACCTGGGTGCGCGCCCTGTGCGACGCGTGGCCCGCCGACCGTCCGCTGCGTGTTCTGGAAGTGGGCGCCGGCACCGGCGGGACGACCAGGTCCGTCCTGCCCGTGCTGCCACGTGAGCGCACCCAGTACGTGTTCACCGACGTCTCACCCGCGTTCTTCCCCCGGGCCCAGGCACGCTTCGCCGACCACAACTTCGTCGAGTACCGGACACTGGACCTGAACCGCTCACCGGAGGAACAAGGACTGTGCGAGGCGTCCTTCGACCTCGTCATCGCGGCCAACGTCCTGCACGCGACCGAGGACGTGCGGCAGTCCCTGGAGCGGATCGCGTATCTGCTCGCGGACGGTGGACACCTCCTGGCCCAGGAGGCGCACGACATCAATGCCACGGCACTGGTCTTCGGTCTGCTGGACAGCTTCTGGAAGAACACGGACACACAGGAGCGTCCCATGGGACCGTTCCTGACACCCGGGCGCTGGGACGCATTGCTGGGGCGATGCGGACTGTCCCGTACGGCATGGCACGTCCTCGACGGCGACCGCGGACCCGGAATCTCCGTCTTCGCCGCGCAGCGCGAGGCCAGGACCCAGGCGATCCCCGGACCGCCCGAACCGTCCGCCGGCCACGGCCGCTCATGGATCATCGTCGCGGAGCCCTCCTGCCGCCTCGCGCCCGCCCTGGGCGACTCCCTCACCAAGGCCGGCGCCTCAAGCGTGCGCACCACCGGACTGGACGTCACCCCCGACACCTGGACCCACCTGCTGTCCGACGCTCCGGCCGGGATCGTCCTCCTCGCCGACACCCTCACCACCGGCACGGAGCACCAAGCACCAAGGCCAAGCGCCCGGTCGGTCATGGCGCGCACCATGCGGTACGGGGCGGTACTGCGCTCCCTTGACACTGCCTGCGCCCAGCTCCCCACCACGGCAGCCCCCTCCCTGTGGGTCGTCGCCCCCGGCAACGGCACCCCGGAGCCCGCCACCCTGCCGGCCGCGGCGGTGTGGGGCATGACGCGCTCACTCGCCAACGACCGGCCTCAACTGTCGGTGCGCCGCCTGGCAGCGGACTGGGCGGAGGGCGCGTACGGCAGCACTGCCGACTGCCTCGTACGCGAACTGCTCGACCCGTGCGACGAGGACGAGATCGTCCTCACCCGCAGCGGCCGCTTCGTCCCCCGTGTCATGGAACGACGGCCGGTGACCAAGGACCCCGGACAGTCCCCCTACGCCTTGCGCGTCAGCACGCCCGGCCCCGCCTACCGCCTGGCATGGCGACCGGTTCCCCCAGCACCCGCCCCGGGGCCCGACGAGGTGACCATCGAGGTACGCGCCGGCGCGCTCAACTACCGCGATGTCATGCAGGCACAGGCCCTGCTGCCGCCCCAGCCGTCCCTCGACGGCGAGGACGAGCACCCCTCCGGCTACGAGTGCGCCGGCGTCGTGACCGCTGTCGGCGACGGCGTCACCTCGGTCGCGCCGGGCGATCACGTGTACGCCGTCGCCCCTGGGGCGTTCGGATCCCACACGACTACGCACCAAGCACTCGTCGGCCCGATGCCTGCCGACATGGACTTCGCCCAGGCGGCGACGCTGCCCATCGCCTTCCTGACCGTCCACCACAGCCTCGGCCACCTCGCTCGGCTGGCGCCCGGAGAGACGCTGCTGGTGCACGGCGCGGCCGGCGGCGTCGGCCTGGCAGCCCTGCGGTACGCCCGCCTCCGCGGCGCCGAGGTCATCGCCACAGCCGGCACCGAGCACAAGCGCAACCTGCTGCGCCTGCTGGGGGTCCGGCACGTCGCGGACTCGCGCAGCCTCCACTTCGCCGAGGAGGTCCTCGACGCCACCTCGGGCCGCGGCGTCGATGTCGTGCTCAACTCCCTGAGTGGAGAGGCCATGGCCCGCAGCATGGAAGTGCTGCGCACCGGCGGACGCTTCGTCGAGCTGGGCAAGCGCGACTTCCACGCCAATGAACGCCTGCTGCTACGCCCCTTCCTGCGCGGCTTGAGTCTTTTCGCCGTCGACATCAAAGAGACCTTCATGGCCAACCCCCAGGAGGCGGCCGAGCGATTCCGCGAAGTGACAGAACTCATCTCCGCCGGCGACTTCCGCCCGCTGCTCCACCAGGTCCGGCCTGCCGAGGAGGCCGAAGAGGCCTTCCACTCGATGCGGCACTCACGCCACATCGGCAAGATCATCCTTGCCTTCGGCGAACGCCCCAGGGTCGAACCGCACCCCGAAGTTGCCCCGCTCAGCCCGGACGGCACCTACCTCGTCACCGGAGGGCTCAGCGGCCTGGGCGCGGCTACCGCCTGCCGGCTCGTCGACCACGGAGCCCGCCGCCTCGCTCTGGTCGGCCGCCGTGGCGTGAACACCCCAGGAGCTCCGGAACTGCTGGAGGGCCTCCGCGCGACCGGTGCCGAGGTCACCGTCCACGCGGCCGACGTCAGCGACGCCGGCGCCATGCGCGCCGTGTTCGACGCCGCGGACGCCGCCGGACACCCGGTGCGCGGCGTCGTGCACGCCGCCATGCACCTGGACGACGCCGCGCTGGCCGACCTCGACGAGGCCCGGATCAGGGCCGTCCTGGCTCCCAAGGTGCAGGGCGCCCTGAATCTGGACGCACTGACCCGCGATCGTCCGCTGGACCTGTTCGTGCTCTGCTCCTCTGCGTCCGCACTCGTCGGGAACGCGCTCCAAGCCCCGTACGCAGCCGCCAACCTGGCCCTCGAGTCATTGGCCCGTACGCGACGACAGCAAGGTGTTCGTGCCCTTGCGGTCGCGTGGTCCGCCATCGGTGACACCGGATACGTCGCGCGTCTACAGGCACAGGAGGTCATGGAACGCCGGGGCTTGGCCACCATGACCGTGAGGGAGGCATGCAGCCTCCTGGACAGCCTCCTCATGGCCGACGTGCCGGTCGCCGTGGCCGGCCGCACCGACTGGGACCGGCTGGTCACCACGCTGCCGGCCGCCCGGAAGCCGCGCTTCACATTCCTGCTGCACCCGTCCGAGGACGTCGCCGGCTACGGCGCGGAGGAGTTCCGCCGCCTGCTGGCCGCCGCGTCACCGGAGGAGGCCCATGCACTCACCGTCCAGGCACTGACCGAGCTGATCGCGACCGTCCTGCAGACCGCACCCGACCGGATTTCCGCCGAACGGGGCCTCGACGAACTGGGCATGGACTCCCTCATGGCCACCGAGCTGATGGTGGCCGTGCGCAAGCACTTCGGCTGCGACATCTCCGCCGTGGAGGTGTCCTCCAGGCCCACGATCACCGACCTGGCGGATCTGATCCTCACCCGGGCCGACCGCCGACAGGAGCCGGCGCCCTCCCGGCCCGAGGCCCTCCCTCCGGTGGTGTCGCCATGACGGACCCGCACAGCCTGGCGGCACGGGCGGTCACCGCCCTGGAACGCACCACCGGAGTCCTCCCGGAATTCGGCCTGTGTCTGTGGGACGGCAGCTCGGCCGGGCCCCGAACCCCGGCGGTGGTCCTGCCCTCTCCACGAGCCTGGCGCCGGCTCCTGCACCGCCCCGGACGCCTGGCAGCCGCACGGGCGTTCATCGCCGGAGAGATGGCCATCGAAGGAGACCTGACAGAACTCCTGCACAGCGCCGTCCCCTTGGCACTCGCCGCGACACCTGGCGCTTTGGCCCGCCGGCTTCCGCGTGCCGTCGCCGGAGCAGCGGAGCTCCTGAGCCTGGCCGTGCGCGCGGGTGCCTTGGGCCGGACCCCGCCCCGCCCTCGTCGCGAGGTACGCCGCCACCTGCGTGGACTCGACGCCGTACGCCACCACTACGACGCCGGTAACGGCCTCTATGAGGTGATCCTCGGCCCGACCATGGCCTACTCGTGCGCCTACTGGCCCGTATCCACAGGAGGGACGGCGACTCTGGACCGGGCTCAGCGGGAGAAACTCGACCTGATCTGCCGCAGACTGCGACTGCGGCCGGGTATGCGCCTGCTGGACATCGGCTGCGGCTGGGGCGCCCTGCTCTCACACGCCACAGAGCACTACGGAGTCCGCGCGGTCGGCGTGACCCCGGCTCGCGAACAGGCTGCCTACGTGGCTGCCCGCCTCACCCGCGAGGGCCTGTCCGACCGAGCCGAAGTACGGTGCTGCGGCTACCAGGACGTAGCCGACGGTCCCTACGACGCGATTGCCAGTGTGGAGGTGACTCAGCACCTGGGCCGCCGGGAGTTCAGCGCATACGGCAGCCGTCTGCATCACCTCCTGGCCCCCGGCGGCAGGGTGCTGGCCCACGACGTCCATGTCACCCCCGAGGGCCTGCCCTGGCGGCGCGACCCGGTGATCCTGCGTTATGTCTTCCCCGAGCTCAACCTCCGGCTCCTCAGCGAGAACGTCCGGTGCCTGGAGACCGCCGGCCTGGAAGTGGAGCAAGTCCACGACCTGCGTCCGCACTTCGCCCATACCTTTCGCGCCTGGCTGGCCAACCTCGAAGCCGGCTGGGACAACGCGGTGGAACACGTCGGCGAAGAACGCGCTCGCTCCTGGCGCCTGTTTCTGGCACTGGGCGCCGTTGGATGGGAAAGAGGCTGGATTGGGGCGACCCACACCGTGGCCACTCGTCGCGACCACCCTCAAAAACGATGACAAGGAACGGCCACAGCCATCCGGCCAGCGGAACCTATGGCTGAACTCCTTTCGTGTCGTCTCGACCTCGGCGTTCGCGCGCGCAGCCTTAACCGATCATGTCACTTGGGGTATTCGATAGCTTGCCGTAGTGGAGCGTTGCACGGCTAGTGCCGGATGAGCTGGGGGTTGTTCCAGCGGGTGGTGCCGAAGGCGTCGACCGCCCTCAGAGGGCGGAATGAGAGTGCATGGGGGTTTTGTCGTCACCTGAACGTGTGGCGGTGCGGCACCCTGGCCGGTCGGCGGCCATGGGCATGTTGGGCTGGCCGTCGTGAGCGAGCGCAAACCTACAAGACCGACGTGAGCGACGAGCAGTGGGCGCTGGTGGAGCCGGTGATCACCGCATGGAAGGCCGGGCACCCCTCGGTCAGCGGCCATCAGGGCCGGTACGCGATGCGGGAGATCGTCAATGCGCTGCTCTACCAGGGCCGCACCGGCTGCCAGTGGAACCTGCTCCCGCACGACTTTCCGCCGCCCGGCGCGGTGAAGTACTACTTCTACACCTGGCGTGACGACGGCATCGACCAGACCATTCACGACCTGCTGCGCTGGCAGGTGCGGGAAATGGCGCGTCGGAAGGCGGACCCGAGCCTGGTGGTGCTCGACGCCCAGAGCGTGCACGCGGCGGCCGGAGTGCCCGCTGAGTCGACGGGGTGCGATGCGGCAAAAAAGTACCGGGCCGCAAGCGCGGCCTGGCCGTTGACGTTTTGGGGTTGGTGATCGCGGTAGTCGTGGCGGCCGCGTCTGCGCAGGAGAACACCGTCGGCATCGCGCTGCTGGACAAGGTCGCCGCCGACACCGACACCGTGCAGAAGGCCCTGGTCGACCCGGGCTTCAAGAACGCCGTCGTCGCGCACGGGGAGAAGGTGGGCATCGAGGTGGAGGTCGTGGAGCGCGATCCCGCGCAGACCGGGTTCGTTCCCCAGGCCAAGCGGTGGGTCGTCGAACGCGCCTATGGGATCTTGATGCTGCACCGCAGGCTGGCGCGCGACTACGAGCATCTGCCCCGCAGTTCGGAGTCGCGGGTGTACTGGGCGATGACCGCGGTGATACTGCGCCGGCTGATCGGAGCCACCGCTGCGGCCCGGTGCAGCACCTGACCGGCGGGGAGCTGACCCTCGGGGCGGTGCTGGCGCGGCTGGAGGAGCGGGAACGGGAGATCGGCCGAGACGACGAGGGAGCAGATCGCGCAGCTGACCGCACGGCTGGACGAACTCGGCCGGGCCGCGGAGGAGGTCCGGATCACCCGCAAGACGCTGCTGGAGCTGCCCGATCCGCAGCCGCCCGCGCCGCCGGCCCCGAAGCTGCCGGACCATCCGGCCTACCAGCAGATCATGGCGGTGTTCGCCACGGCCGACGCCCCGCTACGGGCGCGGCAGGTGTGCGAGGCGATGGACCTGGAGATCGCGCCCAACAACATCAACAACACCCGCCTGAAACTCAAGCGGCTGACCGAGCGAGGCATCCTGGTCGAGACCGAGCAGGGCTTGTTCACCCAGCCGCGGCCGTAGCCTCCCGGCGGCCCCCGACCAGCCTGCCTACCCCAGTCGACAAGGCAATACGGGCATCAACTCACGTACCACCCCTGAGGACTGGTCGCTTCGGGAGGGGTCCCGAAGCCTGAACGCTAGCCTCCGGTGCATGGGAAGCATCAGTACCTGGTGGATCTACGTGGCCTTCGGAGCTGGCCTGCTGTGGCCGATGCACACATGGAAGGGAGTGTCATCGTTCATAGTCATGGTGACCGCCGTGTCCCACTGGTCGTGGCCGGGGGTGACGAATCCGATTCTTCCATTTGGACTCCTATTTGCGGCCCTCTTTTTCACCTTTTGGTCGCATTCCCTTGCGTGGAACGCGCCGTGGAGTGTTTGGGAGCATCAGCAGCACGACTACCGCGCCATCGTTTTGGGGTTGTTCAGCTTTCTTCTTTTTGGCAATCTCGGCTCGCCACATTGAGGCACTCGGTGGCTACGGCGACTTCTTCCGCGCCCAGCAACGTCAACAACGTCCGGCTGAAGTTAAAGCCTCTGGTCGAGCGCGGGATCCTGGTCGAGACCGAGCAGGGGTTGTTCACCCAGCCGCGGCCGTAACCGCCAGGCGACGTCGCGGTCGGCCCGCACGCTCCTCCCGCAAGCGCGAAACGGACATCAATTCACGTACCGCCCTCTGAAGCAGTGCGGGCTCAGCCCGGTGAACGGGGCTATCCAGGACGGCTTCGATGCCGTGATCATTCCAGTCACGGCGTGATCATTTCACCTGGTCATGGGTGTGCCGGGTGCGGAGGTTCTCGGCCTGCGCACCCGGATTCCCTGGGCCGTTTCACGGAGCCGCGAGACACGGGCCGAGCCCGGCGATCCGGCCGACACCGGCAGCACGTCGGCCAAGGGTCTTGATCCATTCGGTGATGACGTCGACGTACTGCTGCGCCATCGGTTCAGGGCGGGAGAGCTCGGATCGTCCTCCGCAACGTAGTTCATGCGGATCTCGCCAAGGTCCACCAGTTGCTCGGTGAAACGGTGCGGGACGAAGGTGTCGGCGCGGTCGGCCGCCTCGGACATGCCCATGCTCGTATTCCTTGCACACGTGACGGTAGCCCAGAGTCATGCACGGCTACCTGCTGTCATCGTCGGTGGGAGACGCCGGATCGGCGACCCGAGAACCGAACCTAGACCGGCTTGCCGACAGAAACGGTCCGCAAGCCCGGTCGAGCGACCACTCAAGCTCAGCGTGAATCGCGCGCAGGGGCGGCATGGGCCCGTAACAACGCTTTCACCTGCGCGCGTCCCACAACCAGGCTGTTTGCTACGCATACCCAAATAGCCACCTGCAATACGTGCGGCTCGGCTCCTTGCCGCTCCCACCCGCGCTTCCGCAATGGCTGCGAGAAGACAGGGGCGAATAGGTGTGTTATTCCGAAGTCTTGCAAGTCACTGCCGGATGTTGCAGGTCGACCAAGGCCTTCACATATCAAGATGGCGATACGAGGCCGGGGCCAGTGACCGGGAGGTGGCCCGGCGGTTCAGGGGTGACCGTTTACCAGCTGCCGCCGTACGCCTCCCGAGCTCAACCCCGTCGAGGGCGTGTGGTCGCACCTGAAGAGGTAGCTGGCCAACCTCACGACACAGCCTCGGCCAGCTCACTGCGCTGGTGAAGACACGGCTGAAACGGATGCAGTACCGCCCCCGCCTCATCGAGGGACTCATCTCCAGAACCGGGCTCGACCTCCAACGGCCGTACCTCCAGCCATTAAAGATCTCGAGAGCTGACACGACGATGACCTCGCCGGTGGCGAACAGGCGTCGGCGGCGTCGGGCCGCGGAGCGGGCCCGCGGACGCCTGCCACCCCCGCCATCTGGCTGAGCACCGGGTGCCGTACCCCATCGTGAGAGATCCAATGTGAACATGAGCATGGACGAGGAAGACGGACTGGGCCGGACCGGTCACCTTCGGTCCGAGCTGCGCCTGGCAGCCACGTTCACCGGCGGGGTGAGCCTGGCGGTGTGGATGGGCGGCGTTGCGCGCGAGATGAATCTCCTGGCCGGGGCGGGCCGGACCGATGTGAAAGAACCAACCGCATCTCACGACCAACAAGTAAGAGCGAGGTACCAGTGCCGGTGGCATCAATGCGGCCGTCCTGGGCCCGGCGACCGTCCGGGGCTGTGATGTCGGCATGCTGCGCGACCTCTGGCTTACCGAGGGTTCGCTGGACGGTCTGCTGCGCGATCCCCGCGATTACGCCCCGCCGTCGCTGTTGCGCGGTGATGAGGTGCTGCTCGGGGGCCTCCGCGGTGCGCTGCAGAAACTGGTCGACGATGCGCCGGTTGGTGCCCGGAGTGCCGAGGAGGACCCCACACGTGTCTTCATCACCACCACCCTCCTCAAGGGCCGGGAGCACATATACGGCGACGACTACGACAGCCCGATTCGGGACACCAACCATCAGGGCCTGTTCACCTTCGACGCCCGGCAGCTCAGTGACGACGCCATTGTGGCTCCGCTCGCCCTCGCAGCCCGTAGCAGCGCGTCGTTCCCCGCCGCCTTCGAGCCGTCGTTCGTATCCGTCAACACGGCAGGCGGAACAGGCACGGACGACGACCGGCCGGACATGGCTCCCTACCTGCACTTCGATACCCGAACCCAGTTCTGTGCGGACGGCGGACTGCTGGCCAATCGTCCGCTGGGCCCCGCGCTACAGGCCGTGTTCGACCGGCCTGCGGAGCTGGAAGTCCGCAGGGTCCTGGCGTATGTCGTCCCGTCCCCAGGGCTGGCCGCGCCTTCGGTGACGGAACCTCCCAGCTCGGACCAAATCCCGGCCATGGGCCCGGCACTGATCTCCGTCCTCAACGCGCTTCAGTCGCAGTCCATCTCCGCCGAACTCACCGCTCTCGAGGCACATAACGAGCGTGCTCGGCAGCGCGCCGAGAGTCATCTGGCGTACCTCGCCGGGCCTGATTCGCCTGGTCATGAGGCTGCCCGTGCCACCGGCCGGGACACCGAAGGTGCTCGGAGTGGACGAGTTCGCACTGCGGCGCGGGCGCGTTTACGGCACCCTCCTGGTCGATGGTGAGACGCACCGGCCCATCGATGTGTTGCCCGACCGGGAGGCGGACACGCTCGCTGCATGGCTCGCCGAGCGGGACGGCATCGAGGTGATCTGCCGGGACCGTGCGGTCTTCTACGCCGAGGGCGCAAGCCGCGGCGCCCCGAAGGCAGTCCAGTGCGGATCGCTGGCATTTGTGGCACAACCTGAGCGAAGCCACGGAACGTTGCGTCACACGTCATCGCACCTGCCTGCGCCCCGTTGATGGCGGGCTCGCCGATGAGAGGGCCCCGGAGATCAGCGAGGTGGTCGAAGACGAACGGTCTTCGACACCGTGGCGGGCAGGGCACCGCTTTGCCGAGCGCACTCGACAGAAGCACGCCCGTATCCACGAGCTGCTGAACCAGGGCTACAGCCAGCGGGGAGCCGCACGGGCGCTGGGCATGACGCCGCGCACTGTGGCCCGCTTCCAAAAGGCCGCCCGGCCCGAGGATCTCTTCCGTGGCCAGTGGCAGGACCGCGCCAGCAAACTCGACCCGTTCAAGCCGTTCCTCCAGCAGCAGTGGAACGAGGGCTGTACCAACGCCTGGAAACTCTACGAAGACATCAAAGCCGTTGGCTATCAGGGCAGTTACGGCACCGTCAGGGACTATCTCAAGCCTTTCCGCAAGGTCCCCGGACCTATCGGCCCCAGGCCGCTGTCCGCACGATCCGTGGCCGGCTGGATCCTCAGCCGTCCCGACACCCTCAACGAACTGCAACACCGCCAGCTCAAGACCATCCTGGACGGCTGCCCCGAACTGGCCGCGCTGACCGGCCATGTCCGTGCCTTCGCGACCATGCTCACCCAGCGCCGAGGAGAGCGGCTACCGGCCTGGATCGCCGCCGTCCATGACGACGATCTGCCCAGCCTGCACAGGTTCGCCTCGCACCTCGAACGCGATCTCGACGCCGTCATTGCCGGGCTCACCCTCCCCTGGAACTCCGGCGTCGTCGAGGGACACGTCAACCGGATCAAGATGCTCAAGCGCCAGATGTATGGCCGCGCCGGCTTCCAGCTCCTACGGAAACGGGTCCTGCTCACTCCGTGACTGTGTTTCGGCGCTCAACCGGATGCCAAACGGATCGGTCAAGAACACGAGAAGCTGGAGCCATGAACACGGGAAGGGACGAAGTGCCACTGTCCGGCGGGCGGATCACTCAGGGCGTCGTCCGGGTCGGCGACACCGTCCGGCGGCCCGTCACAGCCAGGTCGGCCTTCGTCGCTGAATTGCTGAATCATCTCCAACAACGCGGGTTCAACGGCGCCCCGCGATATCTCGGGCTTGACGACACCGGCCGTGACACGTTCACCTACGTGCCTGGCCGAGTGCCAGCCAGATTCCAGCTCTGGAGCGACGATCAGGTGGTGGCTGCCGGTACCCTTCTGCGCTCGTTGCATGAGGCCACCCGCGGGAGCCGCCTTGCCGCGGCTCATCCGGTCGTCTGTCACCACGATCCCGGCCCAAACAACGCTGTCTTCCACCAGGACCGGCCGGTGGCCTTCATCGACTTCGATACAGCCGCCCCCGGCGACCCCCTCGAAGACCTCGGATACATGGCCTGGACCTGGTGCATCTCCTCCAAGCCACAAGCCCCACACGCCCAGGAACAGGCAACCCAGGTACGGATCCTCGCCGACGCCTACGGGCTCGACATCCCAGCACGCAGCAGCCTCGTCGACGCCATCCTTGACCGCCAAATCCGCAATGCCCTCTGGTGGCGTCAGCACCTCAACGCCCCACAGCCACGCGTGGCCGACAACGAACAAGTCCTTGCCCGGATCGCCTGGTCCAGGCGGGAGCACGACTACACAACCGACAACCGCACCGTCTTCGCGAGCGCTCTACGCTGACTGCCCTCGGCTTCGCCATAAGGGGAGCGAATACGCAGCGTCACGCTCCACACAACGAGAGCCAGTGCCTGGGAGCGGGCAACGTTTGTCGACGGTTTTGAGCAGCACTTGGCGATCACAGGACCCGAGAATGTCGATGAGAAGCGGCAACGCTGGTGCTCCATATGCCTGGCTGCTCGTCTCGCTCGGTCATTCCTCCACGGCTGTGTCGCCGTAGCGCCGCGCGACCTCGTGGAACGCCTCCTTGGGTCTGCACGCACCGTCGCCGGTCACCGCTACGACCCCGAAGCCGGCCTTGTCGAGGTCGAGACGAGGATCGTCGTGATGCGGGAAGTCGGGCATGGCGAAGGTGAACACGAAGCAGCCGTGCACGCCCTCCGCGTCGTACTGGTCGATGAGTTCACCGAGGTAGCGGGCCTGAACGGCCTCGTCGCGGGGGTGGTCGCCGCGGATGCGCGGGGGTACGGCGAACCAGTTGACGATCCAGAAGGAACCGGCTCCCCGCTGGTCGGCCCCGGTGAAGGCGCCGCACCCGAACTCGGTGATGACGACGGGCTTGTCGTGATCGCGAACCAGGGTACGCAGGCGGTCTGCGTAGGTGGTCTGGTTGCGACCGGAGCGGTAGAAGCTGACGCCTACCAGGTCGAACAACGACCAGTCGACGTGTTCCCACCCGGCCGCGGAGTAGGTGACCGGCCCGCCAAAGCGACGCCGCGCAGTGGTCACGGCGATGGTGAGCAGCCGGTGGAGCCGCCTGTCGATCCTTCGCCGCAGCACGCGGTGGAAACGCACAATGAGCTTCAAGCGCAGGAAGGACCGAGGTCCGGGGACGATGCCGGGCACGGTGTGGGAGAACTCGCTGCCGACCAGAAGCGTCACCCGATCCGGGTGTTCCCGGCGAAGTTCTTCGGCCGCCTCGGCGACGGCGTCCAGGTGCTCCAGCAGCTTCGGCTGAGGCAGCTCGGGAACGCTGGGCCGGATGTAGACACCGAGACCGATCTCGAGGGCGGTGCGGGCCGCATCGATCAACCGCTTGCCGTCCCCGATGAGCATCACCGTGGTGCAGTGCAGATCCCGGGCGATGACCTCCACGTCCCGCCGCACGTCACGGGAGCTTCCCTCGCCGACCAGGTAGGAGATGCCTCGGACGGTCAGCATGCGCTCGGCTCCCCTCGACGCAGACGGTGGGCGGCCATGAGGAGAAGGGCGGCGACACCACCGAGCATCGCGGCGTTGACCGCGTACTTCACCGCGAAATCCACGTTGTCGCCGAGCGGTTCGACCAGGAAGGACAACCCGGCGCGAACGACGAGGGCACTTCCCGCGGCGGCCAGTACGTGCCGCCGGCCCCAGCCCCGGCGGCGCGACCAGCGCAGCAGCAGCCAGCCCAGCACGACCATCGCGACGACGTTCACCGTCACCCCCGCCCAGGTCGCCGGCAGCAGCTGACTGGCACACCATGCGACTCCTGTGACACCGCCGACCAGCCACCACGACGGCGCCTTCGCAGACGACTTGGTCGTCGCAGGCCGGACGTTGAACGCGGCGGCGATCAAGGCAACGGCGACCACTGCGGCGCCGATCAGCTGCGCCGGGCGAGCGGTGGAGTCCGCTGCCGTGTCGTTGTAGACCAGCGCGGCGCTCAGCGCCCACAGCAGCACCATGACGCCGCCGCCGACCGGGCCCAGCCACCGCCGGTCCGCGACGCGCGGGGCACAGGATTCGACCACCGCGATCGGAGCGGCGAAACTCCAGATCACATGCCCCCCGACATAGTTGAGCAAGCTCGCCGCATCGACCCCCAGGCCCGGGATGAGGGTGACCAGCGCCTGAGTCGCCCAGTCGGGGCCATCAGCGTCGACCTCATTATCGAACAGGCTCTGATCGATCAAGCCGGCCTGGATCACCCCGAAGGCCGCGCTCAACAGCAGGATCGTCGGCCAGCCGCGTCCCGTGCGCCGAGTGATCTCGCGGATGAGCACCGCAACGGTTCCGTAGAGCGGCGCAAGGATGAGCAGACCCGCCAACAGCTCCAGCGGCCGACCAGTGCTTTCGCCGTAGCCGATGAGGTACTCCGCGCTGATCGGGGACAGCACCAGCAGGCCGGCCACGGCCGCCCAGCGGTGCCGAAACCGCGGCAGTGCGGCAGGGGTGGACAGTGGGGACATGGGAATCCTCTGCGTGGTGGTTCAGGGAGGCCGGGTCGTCATCGGTCCGGTCGACACTAGAGAGACCGCCGACGGCCGGGCATCCGCCTTTCGTCCACGAGCGCATGACTTCCGTCCAGAAGGGCACGGCCCTCCGGCCACACCCACTCCAACGCCGCTTTGCCGTGCGGAATCTGACACCGTGCTCGCGGATCAAGGCGTGACCTTGGACGTCGGTGACGCCATCGCACCTTCGTCCCGCAGAGCATCCCCAGGCTTCCACCGCAAGACCCCGGGCGTTGCCAGAACTCGGTTCTGTCACAGATCTTGGGGAGCGGTCGCGGACGGGCACATCCTCTTGGGCGTGCTGCTCGGGCTGGTCCGTCACCTCGTCGAGGTAAAGCGGCATGGGACCGCGGGCATCCGTGACGCCACTTCAGCCCTGGTCTAATGTCGCCGCGTGGACGCTGGTGTTGCGGGGCTGGTCGGGGCGCTTGGTGGGGGAGTCATAGGTGCTACAGGTGCATGGGTGGCTGCTCTTAAGAGGGCATTTGATCTAGGCGTATTGCCCTGTATGCACTAGTAGGTTCCTCGCCAGGTTGGCGTGGTCTCGTCCGTTATGCGTTTGGCGAGGTTGTCGATCGAGGCGATGCGGATCATGGCTTTGGAACTGGCAGTGAGGGTCTCGTAGTCGCGGGCGAGACGGCGGTGCATCATGATCCAACCGATACTCCGCTCCACCACCCATCGCCTTTTCACGACCTGAAAGCCGCGGGCCTCCGGATTCCGGTTCACGACTTCGACGTCGATTCCAAGGCTGGCGCCGTGCTCAACGACGGCATTCTTGAAGCCGGTGTCGACCCAGCTCTTGGAGATGGTCGGGTACGTCTCTTTCGCCTGGTCGAGGAGGCGGATTCCCAGGGCGTTCTCCGACAGGCCGGCGGCGGTGACGGTCACGGCGAGGATGAGCCCGATCGTGTCGGTGAGGATGCCGCGCTTCCTGCCGACGATCTTCTTCGCGGCGTCCGTACCCTGGCTGGTCACGGGCACGTTGGTGGAAGTCTTCACGCTCTGGGTGTCGATTACGGATGCGGCCGGCTCGGGCTTGCGCCCCTCCTTCACGCGCGCCAGTCCGGTCAGGTCGTAGTTGAGCTGGGCAAAGATTCCCTCGTCGCGCCAGGCGGCGTAGTAGGCATAGACGGTGCCGTGGTTCGGAAAGTCGTGCGGGAGGTATTTCCAGGGGATTCCGGTGCGGTTCACGTAGAGGATCGCGTTGAAGACGTCCCGTAAATCGACCTTGGCCGGCTGTCCGGTTGGTCTGCGGTCGAGTCGGGCCTTCCTCCAGGCCGTCAACGTCGGCTCGATCAGGGCCCATCGGGCGTCGGACAGGTCGCTGGGGTACGGCTTGCGCTCGCTCGCGGCGTAGCGTGATCATGAACGAGGCGGAGGGCTCGGTTCCGCCGTTCATTGGGTGATTCCACGGCAACTTCAAACCAGACGGACTCCCAGGCACAGATGCGAACGAGACGGATGGGAGAGCATCCGCCCTGGAGAGCATTATTCGCCGCCTATGGGATGAAGGCCCTCAAAGCAGGGCAGGGGCGAGAGCCACATATGGGGTTTTACCTGTATAAACGCCCTCTTAGAGGGTGTTCTGTGAGCTTTCGGGGGTTTAGAGCATTTAGTCCGATGCTCGGGCTTCCCGGTCGACCGGGGTGCGGTCCGCTGGGAAGCGTGGCCGAGCGCCAGCCGTACCCGAGTGAGCTGCCGATCGCGGGCCACGCTTGAGCTGGAGGTGTACCGGGACATCGACGACGCGATCAGCGTGCGCCGTCAGTACGCCCGCCTTTGAGGTCGTGTCAGTAGCCGCACGCCACCGGAACGCGTTCAGTCCCGGCGTCTCCTCCAGGTCCAGAGGCGTTGGAGCCAGGTGGCCTGTTCGGTCCCTGGCGGGCGTCGCCGCCCGTGGACATGAACATGGACGTCTCCCATGCGCCCCGCCTGTACGGCGGGGCCGTGGACGCCCCCCCGACAAGTCATTGTCTGTTCTGGCCGTGATGCCCGCACCCGCGTACCTGTCCGCGTCCTTGGATGCGGGCTCCGGGCCTGTAGGGCGAATTGCCTGGATGCGCTCGGCGGAATAGCCCCTTCCAAGGCCGATGTACTCGGAGAGTTCCAGCGATTCGACGGCGCACGGGCCGATCTCGTCCAGAGCTGCCTGCCTGTAGGCTTCTGCCAGCCCCGGCCTGCTGTCCAGCCATCGTTCCGTCTGGGCTAACTCCGCCTGCAGAGCGGCGAACTCTGCCTCTCGCTCTGCCTTCTCCTCTTGACTCTCCGGGACATATTGGAACTTCTCGGGTGGATCGGCGGCCTTCCGCAAAGCGAGCTGGACCTTCCTGACCTTGTGGTCCAGCCTGCGCCAGTCGACCTTCCTGGGGTGCCCGCGGACCTCACGGGCGATCTCCGACAGGCGGGCCTGCGCCGTCTCTTCGGCGGCGTCGGTGCGGATCAGCTCCTCAAGGCTCTGCGACCAGGCGCGATGCGCGTTGGGGTCGATGTGCACGACCTGGGTCATATGGTGTCGCAGCCCGTCGATCTGCTTGCGCACAGCCTCAACATCCAGCAGCCGCGCCATACTTCTTGGGGCGTCGTCGACCTTCTGCCACTCGTACCGCCCGCGCCGGTGCAGAGGGAAGCGTTCCACGAGGTCGGTGAGGCGGGCCCGTTCCTGCGCAGTTGGATGGCGTCCTCGGGCGAGTAGCCGGGGTGCGACGCGATCTTCTTGCACAGCTGGTAGAGGCTGGTCTCCGGGCGAAGCTGGATCAGTACGTCTGCTCGCTCCCGGAGACAAAGAACGAGAACGGCGGGAAGGCGCATCTCTGCGATACCGAAGAACGCGGCGCAACGGGACACCGCCTCGGTCCACGCAGCATGCTGCACATCCTTTGGGTACGACGGACGCGCGACCGGGACGCCGCCCCAGACGCTATTGGGGGTCAGGACGTTGGTGTGTGCGAAGTCGACGCAATCGTCGAGCGTCAGGTTCTGGAGGGATCAGCGGCGGCCGAACAACCTGGCGCGGAGCTCGATCAGTGGTTGTCCCCTGACCCGGGCACGTCCGCGAGGCCGACGGTCGTCGCGGCGTGGTCGAGGCCATGTGCCAGGTGTGCCGTCCAGGGCAGCCCGATCAGGAATGGCCGCGACAGGGTGCGCCCGAAGGGCCACGTCTCGGGCTCGCCGCGGCCCGGAAGCAGCCGGGCCGCGGCGAGCAAGTGACCTGCGGGAGCGGCTCAGCTGCCGGTGAGGGAGATGGCCAGGTCCGTGATGTTCAAGGGGAACTTGGACGTGAGGGCGTCGGACACGAGCGTGGCCTCGCCGGTGAAGATGTTGATGCTGTAGAGGGAGGGCCTGTTGGCGCCGGAGGCGGTGAGAGTGGCGAAGGCGGCGTTGCTGACCGTTTTGCCGCTCGACAGGGTGCTGAAGATGTCCATGCCCGCGTTGATCTGCGCGTCGATGCCGAGGCCGCCGGTCGGTGCGAGCGTGCCGTTGTTGGCCGGGGACTGGATGACGACCTGGTCGCCGGCCGTGTTGATGTCGAACAGCGTGGTCGCGGTGGCCCCGTTGAGGTCGTTGTTCGTGTAGGCGGCGGCGGAGACGCCCTTGGTCGTGCCCTCGATCGGCGGGGTGGTGAGGTTCAGGTCCTGGATGGTTGTGTGGTCGTTGAGGTTGTGCCGCAGGTTCTGGCCGTTGTCGCTGATCACACGCAGCCGGTCGGCGGCCGGGTTGAAGTCGACGCCGAAGTTCGTGCCGTGCAGCGAGTACTGGAGCTGGGACACTTTGGTGATCACGACGTCCGCGGTGGCCGGCGGGGTCTTGATCGTGTAGATGCCGCCCTTGTTGCCGACGCCGTACATCAGGCCGTTCTGCACCCGGAAGTCGATGCCGATCAGAGCCGTGTCGCCACTGAGCCCGATGACGTCCCTGACCCAGTCGAGCACGTTCGGCCGGTCGGTGGTGAACGTGGCCATCTGGGTGCCGTCACCTGTGATCCCGAACGCGCGCAGGCTGGGCGTGGCGGCGGGAGCGGCCGAGCCACTGCCCGGTGCGCTCAGCATGAGCGCTGCCGACGTGGCCATGACCGCTGCCGCCGTCGCGATTCTCTTTCGCGTTCCTGCATTCATCGGTGTTTCCCTCCCGTTTGGACAAGCACCAGTGAGTGGCGCGCAGATGAGAGATTCCCGTACCGATTCCCACGCTGATCCGGAGCGATGGCCGGAATGATTGCTGTGGTGTTCCCCCACGGGCTGGTACGCGGTTCCCATTAAGGCCAGTTCACAGTGTCTCCACAAGTGGAACAGGCGATGGGAATGTCCTGATCCAGGGATTTTGCGCACTGTGACAAAGCGCCCCAGACGCGGTCGTCTCCGATGTGCGCAGAGTGATAAATGCCGTCCGGATTCCCCCTGTCGGCTGCTTCGGCCGAAATGGCATGCTCGCGCCCATGGGGAGCTTCTTCGCCGAGTTGGCCCGGCGGGCGCCGGCCAACGCGCGCCGGGAGGTCGAGGCGTACGCACGCGAGATTCCGGAGTTCGGGTTCCTGGACACGAACTCGCGGGCACGGGCCGAGACGCTGGAGTACGCGTTGTGGCTGCGGCGCCGTACGGTCGAACTGTCCCCGGACAACAGCGAACTGAGCGACGACGACCTCGGCTACATCGCGGCGATCGGCGAGGTGCGGGCCGCAGCGGGGATGCCGCTCGATGCACGGCAGCGGGTCCTGCGACTGCACACCTCACTCATGCTGCGCGAGATCAACGAAGCGACCGAAGCTCAGCGCGGCGTCGGCGTCGACGAACTCATGCGGATGATGAGCTGGTTCGCCCCGCAGGGAGAACGCGGTATCCGTGCCTACAGCCAGGGATTCGTGACGGCGCTGCGACACCGTCTGCCGTACGTCGAGCAGGCCGCCCTGCTGGCCAGGTCGCTGCTGAACCAAGACCCCATATCGGCGGAACTCGCTTCGGCACTGGGAATGGAACTTCCCGAGCGCTGCGCAGTGACGGTGATCCGGGTGCCGGACCGTCCCGCCGGCGATCGCGATCTGGAAAGCGAGATCGAGGCGCTGGTGAAAACCCACCACGCGCCGATCACGTGGTGCCCGGGCAGTGGAAGCAGGAGCGGTGAGCTGATTGCCCTGATTCCCTTGCATCTCCCCACACCCCAGGCGTCTTTGGGGCCCAGTACATCTGAGACCGTACAGCCGCACTCCGTACCCGACCTTGCACCGGACCTCGTATCCGATCTCGTACGGGACTTCGCCCAGGTTCTCGGTCGCCCCTGCGCCGCCGGCACCGCCACCTCACCGCTGTCCGAGGTTGCCGACGCCCTCGACCTGGCCCGGCGGATCAGCAGGGCGGCGCCGCTGCGACGGGCGTCCGCCCGGCTGCGGCCGCACACCGTGTCGGACGTGTTCGTCGAACTCGCCGTTGCAGACGCGCCGTTCGTCGACGAATGGCTCCACGCTGTGGGCCGGAGCCTGCAGCCCGGTCCGGACCTCCTTGTCACGCTTGACGCGTACTATCGCCACGACATGCACCGGGGCGCCACGGCCGCAGCCCTCAACGTCCACCCCCGCACCCTGGACTATCGCCTCCGCCGGGTGCGGGAGCTCACCGGCATCGATCCCGGCTCGACGCGCGGCGTGCGCATTTTCAGCTCGGTCGTCACGCGGCGCCTGTCGGAAGCGTGGCACTGAACCGGGCGATCATCCAGAGCCGAGATGCGTGCCGGGACGGGCAGCTGGAGGGTGCGTGGGCTGCCGATCGGTTACGCCGCGAAGTCGGGCTCGTCGCGTGCCGCGGGAAGAGACAGGACGCGCCTGATGGAGGCGGGCATGGCATCCGGCTGTCGCTTCGCCACTGCCGGCTCAGGTTGGCCGCTCGCGGCGACGGGGGCTGAGTCGGCGGCCCGCCGCACGGCGGCCGCACACACCGGTCGAGGTGGTCACCCAGGTTCGTTGTGTGACTTCATCGCTCAAGGAAGGGTGCTTCCCCCTTCGCCCATGTCCAGCCGGTGTCGCACCAGTCCCTCTACGGCCAGTGCGGCCTCCGCTGCACAGCCATCCGCTTCGAGCTCACCCCCGCCGCCACGCATGAGGAACTCGTGGTCATCATCCCTGGCCGCGGCGTGGGGGAACTGCCGCGACGGCCACGCGCGACTGCCGAGAAGCGATCTGGCACGAATCTGGCACGCGGCGCGCGATCACAGCAGACAGGAGGGGCGCCCTCTTGCGCGGGGCGAGGGCCGACGCCGACCGTGCGACCTTGATCGATTTCGGCGCTGGGCGTCGTCCGGCCGGACCCGGGCCGAAGGGGGCATCCGGAGCCGATGACTACCCGTGCAGAATCCCTGCCACGCGCACCGCGCCGACCGGTTCGCCGTGTCCGAGGACGGGGGCGGTGGCCAGTTCGGCGAGGGCCGCGTCGGTGTCTGTGGTGACGCCGAGCCGCTGTAGTGCGGCGATCATGACGACGGGGCGGGCCCGGTTGGAGCCGTCGGCGATCTTCAGGGCGACCGACGAGCCGTCGGGCAGTGCCATCGCGTAGACGCCTTCCGCGCCGTCCTTGGCGACCGACCCGGGCAGCGCGCCCATGAGCCGGGTCACGTCCCGGCCGGTTCCGCCGACGTATTCGGCGTGGGTGTTCATGGCCTGGGCGACCCGCTGCTCCAGCGATCCTTCATGGCCCGTGGCCAACTTGGCGAACGCCCGTGCCAGGCCCCGGTAGCCGATGGCGAACAGCGGGGCGCCGCAGCCGTCGACGCCGGTCGCGGCGACCTTTTCGCCGGCCAGGTCCTCGATCGTCTCGCGCAACGCGCGCTGCAGCGGGTGGTGCGGATCCAGGTACGTCGCCGTGTCCCAGTCGTTGGCGACGCAGGTGGCGAGCATCGCGGCGTGCTTGCCCGAGCAGTTCATCGTCAGAGGAGTGGGTACGCCGCCGTCTGCGAGGTAGGTGCGCAGCGCGGCTTCGCCTATGGGCAGGGCGGCCGTGCACTGCAGTGCCCCGGTGTCGAGGCCGGCGTCCTTGAGGATCCTGCGTACGCCGTCGAGGTGGAAGTTCTCGCCGGAGTGGCTCGCGCAGGCCAGGGCCAGCAGCTCGCCGTCCAGGTCGAGTCCGGCGCGCAGCATGCCGAGCGCCTGGAGGGGCTTGTTGGCCGACCGGGGATACATCGGGCGGTCCGGCTCACCGACGCTCAGCACGGTCTGCCCGTCCGGTCCGGCCGCGTGGACCGTTCCGTGATGCACCGACTCGAGGAAGTCTCCTCGCCAGACCTCCGCCACCACCGCGTGCATACCGCGCTCCCTAGCTCTTCGGCCGGACCGGCCGGGCGACTCAAACTGTCAACAGTTATCACTTTGGGGATCCTCGCGTCGATCCCGCCCGGACCTATTGACAGACTCCGATCCGCCCCTGTCCACTGTCATCTGTCAACAGTTCGCCGCTGCGGTCGCCGACGCCGGACACACTCCTGGCCTCGCGATTCACCAGCGGTCAGCCTTGAACGGACGGGAGGCACACATGCCTGAGACCCTTCAGCGCGGCCTTGCCGTCCAGATGGTCGAGACGCTTCGCGAACGCCTCCTCAGCGGCCAGATCGCCTCCGGCACCCGGATCAACGAGGTCGAGCTCGCCCGCGAGCTGAACATCAGCAGGGGACCCCTGCGCGAGGCGATCCGGCAGCTCGTCAGTGAGGGCCTCCTGGTGCACCGCCCCAACAAGGGCGCTGTCGTGTTCGAGGCCGAGCCGGACGAGGTCGAGGCGCTCTTCGAGCTTCGATCAGCGCTCGAGACCGCTGCCGCGCGTCTGGCCGCCGTACGGCGTGATCGCAAGGACATCACCGCGCTGCGCCGCGCCTGCGAACGGTCGAGGAAACTCCTCGCCCAGGGCCGCCAGTTCGCCCACCGCACCGACCTCGACTTCCATCGCGCGCTGCTCGACGCGGCCCGCAGCCCCCGTATCACCGAGCAGGTGTGGCGGGTGCAGCAGCAGATCATCGTGATGCGCAGCCGGCAGGACGTGGCCGCGTCGCACACCGACGCCTCGCTCGCCGACCACGAGGAGCTCGCGGAGGCCATCGCCGACGGGCAGGCAGACCGTGCTGCCGAGTTGATGGAACGTCATCTCGACCGTGTACGGCTGCAGATGATCACCAGCATGACGGGCGCCGGCGCCTGAGCACCTGAACGCCTGACGGTCCAAGTCCGGCGCCGCTGCTGTCCTTCACAGCTCTACTGCTCTACCGCTCCCCACACCCACCCTCCTTTCTCACACCCCCCTTCTCGCATCCTCACACCCTCGCACCCGTCTGCCGGCATGCCCGGCTCCGAGGAGCACCGCCCCCATGTCTGAAATGCCCGTTGTCGACGCCGCGCAGGCGTCACCACGCCGCCGCCCGCGCCGCACACCGACGCTGTTCCAGGCGGCTCTGCCCATCGTGCTCCTGCTGGCGCTCGTCATCCCCGGTTCGATCTGGCTCAGGCTCAACCCGGTCGTCCTGCTCATAGCGGCCGGCTCATGCGCCGGGGTCATCGCCTGGCGACTGGGGGTGACGTGGGACGAGATGCTCCAGGGCATCCGCGAGAAGATCGACTCGGCGATGCCGGCGCTGCTCATCCTCGTCGCCATCGGCATGCTCATCGGCACCTGGACGCTCTGCGGCACCATCCCGATGATCGTGGACTTCGGACTGCGGGTCATCCAGCCGACCTGGATCGTCCTGGTGGCGTTCCTGATCACCATGGTGGTCTCCACCATGACCGGCACCTCGTGGGGCTCGGTCGGCACGGTCGGCGTCGCACTCATGGGCGTCGCCGCCGGACTCGGGGCCTCCCTTCCGATGACCGCGGGCGCGATCGTGAGCGGCGCCTACTTCGGCGACAAGATGTCACCCCTGTCCGACACCACCAACCTCGCGCCGGCGGTGGCAGGTGCGACCCTCTTCGAGCACATCCGCCATCTCTTCTACACCACGCTCCCGGCTGCCGGGGTCTCGGCGGCCCTCTACTTCGCCCTCGGCCTGACCCAGCACACCGACGCGCACGCCGCTTCCCGCTCGGATGCCCTGCTGACGGTGCTCAACCACGCCTTCGACTTCAACGTCCTGCTCCTGCTGCCGCCCGTCGTGGTGCTGGCGGGCGCGATGCTGAAGAAGCCTCCGGTGCCGACGATCGTGCTGTCCTCGGTGGTCGCGGCCGTCCTGGGCATGGTCATCCAGGGCTTCACGATCCACGACGTCAGCGACGCCGCATCGACGGGCTTCAATGTGACGATGCTGGCCGGGCACGGCGTCGACCCCGCCCAACTGCCCGCCGCTGCCGAGACGTTGCTCAACCGTGGCGGCATGACCTCCATGGCGCAGACCATCCTCATCGGCCTGGTCGGCTTCGCGCTCGCCGGGATCCTCACCGAGGCCGGCTGCATGGACGTACTCATGCATCGCCTGCTGCGACGCGTGCGCCGCACCGGCGGCATCATCCTCGCCACCTCCATCTCCTCGCTCGGTACAGCGATGGCCATGGGCGTGTCCTACCTGTCGATCCTGATCCCCGGCCAGGCGTTCAAGGACGTCTACCGAGAGCGCGGCCTCGCCGCCAAGAACCTCTCGCGGACGCTGGAGGACTCCGGGACGGTGTTCGTCCCGCTGGTGCCGTGGACCGAGGCAGGGATGTACATGTCCACGACGCTGGGCGTGGCGACGATCGCCTACGCGCCGTACGCCTTCCTCAACTACCTCGGCGCGGTGTTCGCGATCATCTGCGGCTTCACCGGATTCGGCATCGCCAGGATCAAGACGCCCGACATCACGGCGAAGCAGCCATCGAAGGCCCTCGTGTGACCCGTCCCGTCGGTGCACCGAGTGGCTGCGGGCCGGAGGGCACGGCGGCCCGTCCCCGCGCCAGGTGCTCATGAAACCAATGAAACCAACACAACCGATCCGAAGCAGCGAACCAGAGAGGTACACCCATATGCGACCTGTGAAGCTGATTCTTCCCGCCCTGGCAGCATCCGTAGCGGTGGCCGCAGTGGTCGCCGCCCCCCAGGGCGGGACCTCCGCCTCGGCCACCGAGCGGACTCTGCCCGCCGCCGAGCAGACGGGAGGCAAGGTCGGCACGAAGCCCGAGCCGGACGCCAAGGGCGTGGTGCTCGCGGTGCATGGCGGCGCCGGAACGGCACTCGACCGTGCCACGACCTCGCCGGAACTCGCCAAGGCGTACCGGGAAGGACTCACCGAGGCCCTGCGAGCGGGGCAGAAGGTACTCGACCGAGGCGGCAACAGCACCGACGCCGTGCAGGCGGCAGTGGAGCGACTCGAGGACAACCCTCTGTTCAACGCGGGAAAGGGGGCGGTGTTCAACGCCGACGCCGGGCACGAGCTGGACGCCTCCATCATGCGCGGCTCCGACCTGAAGGCAGGCGCCGTCGCCGGGGTGCGCAACGTGCGCAATCCCGTCCAGGCGGCCCGCCTCGTGATGGACGAGTCGAACCACGTCATGCTGGCCGGGGAAGGAGCGGACGACTTCGGCGCGCAGCACGGCCTGAAGATGGTGACCCAGGACTACTACTTCACCCAGGCCCGGTGGGACGCCCTGATGAAGGCGAAGGCCGCCGCAGCGGGTGACAAGAACGCCGCCAAGTCCAAGGAGCTGCTGGCCGACGAGCAGTCCAAGGGCACAGTGGGCTCGGTGGCGATCGACCACGACAAGGATCTGGCCGCAGCGACGTCGACCGGCGGGCTGACGAACAAGCTGCCCGGCCGAGTGGGCGATTCACCGATCATCGGAGCCGGTACGTACGCGAAGAACGATGTCGTGGCAGCGAGTGCGACCGGCGCGGGCGAGGTGTTCATCCGGGGAGCGGCGACGTCGACGATCGCGAACCTGATCGAGTTCGGCAAGAGGAACGTGGCCCAGGCGGCGTACCAGGTGATCGTCGAGCGACTGCCGCAGCTCGGCGGGACCGGCGGGGTGATCGCGCTCGGTGCCGACGGCACGTTCGACGCGCCGCACAGCAGCAGCGGGATGCTCTACGGCTACCTCACGAACGACGGCACGATCACGACCAAGATCTTTCCGGACGAATCCCCCGCCAACTCCTGACGGGGCGGCCAGGGCGCTTCTGGCGGTCTTTAAGCCGCCTCGTGGCTGAGGTCAGTTGTCTGAATCCGAGATCGCCGGACGCGCGCGCAGAGCAGTGGATGCAAGAATTTCGCTCGCCAGGACCATGACCTGGCGCGAGCCGCTTCCGGGGCTCAGGACGCCCGGTTCAGCGACCGTGCTTCGGCGGTCGACAACGCGCGCGGCCGGTCTGGCCGTCACTGACCGATCCGGCTAGAGCTACGGACCAGAAGGTTGCGGCTGTGGTGTACTCCCACGGCCGCACCACAAGCGCATCGGGCCGACTGATGCGAGGAAGTCCTTGGCATCTCGGGCCCGCAGCGTGAGTGTGCTCTTCGGGTATGACGACATGCCTGCGGTCGACGAACGGGTCATGGGTCTGTTGTCTCATGTCCTTCAGCTCTTCCGTTCCTTGGTGCTTTCGCCGTCGTAGGTATGTCGTGCTGGTCCAGACGATCGACGACAGCATGAGTGAGCGACCAGCGTCGGGCCGCCGGGCGGGCTGGCGAACAGCATTTCAGGGCCGGGCACTGGTGCGGGCCAGCATCCTCGTCCCCTGGGCGGTCCCCACCGCCATGTCCGCGCTGCTGTGGCGGTGGATCTTCAACAGCGACGGCGTCGCCAACGCCCTGATCGGCCACCAGATCCTGTGGACCACCGAGGGCTTCCACGCCAAGGTCGCGGTCATCATCGCCGAAGTGTGGAAGACCGCCCCCTTCATCGGACTGCTGGTCCTGGCCGGCCTGCAGGTCATCCCGGCGGAGGTGTACGAGGCCGCCCGGATGGACGGGGCGAGCGCGTTGCGCCGGTTCTGGCACATCACCCTGCCCCTGGTGAAGCCCGCACTGCTCGTGGCAGTCCTCTTCCGCTGCCTGGACGCCCTGCGGATGTTCGATCTGCCCTACATCCTCATCGGCGCCCAGAAACACTCGGTGGAAACCCTCTCCATGCTCGCCCAGAACGAGGCGTCCAACGTCCGCTTCGGACCGGCCGCCGCCTACGCCGTCCTGCTCTTCCTCTACGTCCTGCTCATCGCGCTCGGCTTCGTCCGGCTGCTGGGCGCCGACGTCGTCGGCGACACCGGCGGCCCACGCAAGTCTGCCGGCAAACGCCGGTGGTTCACGAGCACCCGCCGGGCGGAGGCGACGTCATGACGATCTCAACGAAATGGCGCACGTGGCTGGTGTACGCAGGAGTCGCCGCAGTTGTGGCGTATTGCCTGGCCCCGTTCTACTGGATGGTCGTCTCCAGCCTGCGGAGCACCTCCGACATCTTCGACACCTCACTCATCCCGTCGTCGGTGTCGTTGGAGAACTACCGGGCGGTGTTCGATCCCTCCCAGGGCTTCGGCCGCGCTCTGCTCAACAGCCTGATCGTCGCCGGCATCACCACTGTCCTGGCGCTGCTGCTGGCCACGTTCACGGCCTACGCGATGGCCCGGCTGGAGTTCCGTTTCAAGCGGCTGGTCCTCACACTGATCATCTCCATCTCGATGTTCCCGGTGGTGTCGATCGTGGTGCCGCTGCTGAAGCTGTTCACGGACATCGGCTGGATCAACACCTACCAGGCGATGATCGTGCCGAGCATGTCCTTCGCGCTGCCGCTGGCGGTGTGGAACCTGACCACGTTCTTCCGGCAGATGCCCGACGAACTGGAGCAGGCCGCGATGATCGACGGCTGCACCCGCGGGCAGGCGTTCCGCAAGGTCATCATCCCGCTTGCCGCACCGGGCATCTTCACCACCGCGATCATCACCTTCATCGCCGCCTGGAACGAGTTCCTCATCGCCTTGTCGATGACCAACAAGCCGAACATGCAGACCGCGCCGGTCGCCATCTCCAAGTTCTCCGGAGCCACCCAGTTCGAGACCCCCTTCGGCAGCCAGATGGCGGCAGGGGTCCTGGTCACCATCCCCCTGGTGGTCATGGTGCTGCTCTTCCAGCGCCGCATCGTCGCCGGACTCACCGCCGGCGCAGCGAAGTAGGGCACCGTGCCCTGTCCCGCACTCCGAAGGAGCACCGCACCACATGTCCCCGAGCACACCCTGGTGGCGCAGCGCCGTCATCTACCAGGTCTACATCCGCAGCTTCGCCGACGGGAACGGCGACGGCGTCGGCGACATCGCCGGCATCCGCTCCCGCCTGCCCTACCTCAAGTCCCTCGGCGTCGACGCCCTGTGGATCAACCCCTGGTACACGTCCCCGATGGCCGACCACGGCTACGACGTGGCCGATTTCCGGGCCATCGACCCGCTGTTCGGCACCGTGGCCGAGGCCGAACAGCTCATCGAGGAAGCCCACCGGCACGGAATCCGGATCATCCCCGACATCGTGCCCAACCACACCTCCGACCAGCACGCCTGGTTCCAGGCCGCCCTCGCGGCCGGCCCCGGCAGCCCGGAACGCGACCGCTACACCTTCCGGCCCGGCCACGGCGCCGACGGCGCTCAGCCGCCCAGCGACTGGGTCTCCGTCTTCGGCGGCCCCGCCTGGACACGGCTGCCCGACGGCGAGTGGTACCTCCACCTCTTCGCCCCCGAGCAGCCCGACCTCAACTGGCAACACCCCGACGTGCACGCCGAGTTCGAGTCCATCCTGCGCTTCTGGTTCGCCCGGGGCGTCGACGGCTTCCGCATCGACGTCGCCCACGGCCTCGTCAAGGACCCCGAACTGCCCGATCTCCCACCCCGCCCCGCCACGGCCGGCGGGCAGCCCCGGCAGTACGCCCGGCACCCGCACTGGGACCGCGACGAGGTCCACGCCATCTACCGCACCTGGCGCAAGGTGGCCGACGAGTTCGACGGCGACCGCGCCTTCGTCGCCGAAGCCTGGGCGGACACCCCCGAACGCCTCGCCTCCTACGTACGCCCCGGCGGACTGCACACCGCCTTCAACTTCGACTTCCTCATGGCCAGCTGGACCGCCAAGGACCTGCGTATGGTCATCGACGACTCGCTGGCCATGCTCAGCGGCGTGGGCGCCCCGGCCACCCTGGGTCCTGTCCAACCACGACGTCATGCGCCACACCAGCCGCTACGCCCGCAAAACCGTCGCACGCTGGGCACCCAACGAGCGGTACGAGCCCGAAGGCGACGTCGACCTGGACCTCGGCATCCGGCGTGCCCGGGCCGCCGCCCTCCTGATGCTCGCCCTGCCCGGCGGCGCCTACATCTACCAGGGCGACGAACTCGGTCTCCCAGAGGTCGAGGACCTCCCCGAGTCCGTCCTCCAGGACCCCATCTGGGAACGCTCCGGCCGCACCGACCGCGGCCGCGACGCCTGCCGCGTCCCCATCCCCTGGTCCGGGGGCACCGCGCCCTTCGGCTTCAGCCCCGCCGACGCCATCGCCGCGCCCTGGCTGCCGCAGCCCACGAACTGGGGCGAGCGCAGCGTGGAGACTCAGACGGGCGACGAGACCTCAATGCTGGAGCTGTACCGCACCGCCCTGCGCCTGCGCCGTGAACACCCCGCCCTCGGCGACGGCACTCTGACCTGGCTGGACACGCCGGGCGGTGTCCTTGCCTTCCGCCGCGAACCCAGCTTCGTCTGCGTGGTCAACCTTTCCGACGAGGCATACCAGTTGCCCAACCACACCACGATCTTGCTGACCAGCGGCCCCATAGAGGACGACCGGCTGGCACCGGACCAGGCGGCCTGGCTCACGGTGTAACGGCCCCGCTCCCATCCCGTCCGTCAGGGCCTGTCCGGTCTCTCACTCCCCGCTGTCCGGGCAGGCCCCTGGCCCCATCCACGTAAGGCGAGCTGACCGTCGGGGACTGTAAGACGTTCGGTGTAACTCCCGATCATGGAAGATGCATCGATGACCAGTGAGAACGTGTCCGAGTCCGAGACCGTCGAGCCCACGAAAGCTGCGTCGACGAAGGCCGTGGACGACCAGTTGATTGACGAGCTGGTCGGCCGCGCCCAGGCCGAGGGCCTGCAACTGACCGGCGAGGGCGGGCTGCTGCAGCAACTGACCAAGCGGCTGCTCGAGTCCGCCCTGGAGGGCGAGATCACCGACCACCTCGGCTATGACAAGCACGATGCGGCCGGCAGGAACGGCGGCAACTCCCGCAACGGCAGACGCTCCAAGACCGTGCTGACCGGCGTCGGCCCGGTGGAGGTAACCGTGCCCCGCGACCGCGACGGCTCCTTCGAACCGAGGATCGTCAAGAAGCGGCAGAAGCGCCTGACCGGCGTCGACGAGATGGTCATCTCGCTGGCCGCGAAGGGCCTGACCACCGGCAAGGGGCAGGCCCACCTGGCCGAGGTCTACGGTGCCGAGGTCTCCCGCCAGACCATCTCCACCATCACCGACAAGGTGCTCGAGGGCATGGCCGAATGGCAGAGCCGCCCGCTCGACGCCGTCTATCCGGTCGTCTTCATTGACGCCATCCATGTGAAGATCCGTGACGGCGCGGTCGCCAACCGGCCTGTCTATGTGGCTCTGGCCGTCACCGCCGAGGGCCGGCGGGAGATCCTTGGGCTGTGGGCCGGCGACGGCGGCGAGGGCGCCAAGCACTGGCTGAACATCCTCACCGAGATCAAGAACCGCGGCGTCAGCGACGTCCTCATGCTGGTCTGCGACGGGCTCAAGGGCCTGCCCGAAGCGGTCGAGACCGTCTGGCCCAGGACGATCGTGCAGACCTGCGTCGTGCATCTACTGCAAAACTCCTTCCGCTATGCCGCCCGCCAGGACTGGGACAAGATCGCCAAGCTTCTCAAGCCCGTCTACACCGCTCCCACCGAAAAGGCCGCCCTGGAGCGGTTCGCCGAGTTCGCCGAGGTCTGGGGCCGGAAGTATCCGGCAATCGTGAAACTGTGGGAGAACGCCTGGGAGGAGTTCACCCCGTTCCTGCGGTTCGACACCGAGATCCGCCGCATCGTCTGCACGACGAACGCGATCGAGTCGGTGAACGCCCGTATCCGCCGGGCGGTGAAAGCCCGTGGCCACTTCCCCAACGAGCAGGCCGCCCTGAAGTGTGTCTACATGGCGATCATGTCCCTCGGCCCCACCGGCGAGGGGCAGGCCCGCTGGACCATGCGCTGGAAGACCGCCCTGAACGCTTTCGACATCACCTTCGACGGCCGCCTGTCGGCGGCCCGTCAGTAACCCTCAACTACTGCAGTTACACCACTCGTTTGACAGCCCCCCCCATCCACGGAAGGCGAGCTGACCGTCGACGCGGGGCGTCGGCGGTGGCCAGTTCATCTGGGTCAGCGGATCCTTGGTCGGTCAGCAGACGCACGTTGCTCGGCCCCGGATAAAGGGCGCGGGCGCGGCAGTTTCCGTCCGCCCTGCTGGCCGAGTCCCGCTACGTACAGGTGCAGCTGGGTCGGCGCCGGGAAACAGCCTCGATCCCGAACTGGTTCTCCTCCTGTACCGCGATCACGTACGGGCGGCACAGGACATCGCCATCCACCTGCCGGATCCGACGGCAGCGGGCACAAACCCTCTGGCCAGGGCGCTGTTTGAGCCAGTTGAAACAGCTCCAGCACAGTCCCACGAGTAGTCGGGGCACGCCCCAGTCCAGACACAGCTAGGACCGCGGGCGAGCCGGGCCGCCGTTGTAGTGCCTGTGTCAGGACTGCTGATCAGGGTGCTGTCATGTCGGAGGGGTGGTGTTTCGTGGGTTGGTGTGTCGTGAGGGTAAGGGTGGGGTTCGGTGTGGGGGGAGGGTCTTGTTGCGGGCTTGTGTGGAAGGTGAGGGGTTTGGCTGTTCGGAGTTGTTTTGCGGGGGGCTTTGAACCTCCTTGTGCTGTGTTGGCTGCGTCGTTTCGGGGTGGTGTTGGGGTGGTTGTTGTG
>NZ_JAGMUL010000025.1 GCF_019049285.1 Streptomyces sp. AC550_RSS872 | reverse complement strand
AAACACGAAACACCCCCGGGCCAATTCACGCCCGAGGGTGTTTCGCTGCGGCTCCGATTTACACCGCCCGCTCACGCTCCTTCTTCCGCCGATTAACGACCGTGGCGGATCGTCCGGCGAATTCGCCGATTCGGCGCTGGGTCCATCCCTGGGTGAGGCCGTAGTCGATGCGGGCGTTCACCTGGGTGTCGGTGAGCAGCTCGGGCGTGCGGCCGGGTGCGCAGTCGGCGGGGAGGCCGGGGAGGTCCCAGTCCTTGGCGGGGCCGGTCGGCTGCTTGGGCTGCTGCTCCTGGTGCTCGTTGTCGTCGACTCGGGCGGTGACCCGGGCCGGGGTGGTGTGGCTGGCGGCCACGGGCGCCGGGGCGTCCTTGCGGGCCGGGGCGGGGTTGTCGGCGGTTGTCGCGCGGGGGTCGGCCGTGGGCGCGACAGTAGGGCCGTTGTCGCCTCCAGTGCGGGCCTGCGGGGCCGGAACCCCTGTGCGGGGCGCGGACGCGACAGGCGCGACAGGTACACGTACCGGTGCGGCCGGGGCCGCCGCCGGGGCGTGCCCGTTGACGGGCACGGGGACGGCCGCGGGGCGGGGCTCCGGCTGCGGAGCCAGGGCGCCGTGTGCCGTCGTGCCGTTGTTACGGTGTGCCGTCATGCCGTCAGCACCGTTGTGGGCTGCGGGAACGGGCGTGGTGAGGCGCTTCTCTTCGAGGTCCAGGCGCCGGGCCTGAAGCTCGCGGGCGGCGCGGGCGGTCTCGCGCTTCTCCTCCAGGTCGAGGGCGAACACCTGGTCCTCCCGGCGCTGCTGCCGCTCGCGGTCGGCTTCGGCGCGCTCCTGGGCGGCCTTGCGGTCGGTTTCCTCCTGGGCGATGCGGCGCTGGCGCTCCTCTTCCGCGGCGGCCACCTTGCGGGCGGCTTCGGCCTTGTCGGCCTCGATCTGCTCGACGTCGTCCAGGCGCTTGGCGAGGCGGCGCCGGTAGACGGGGCCGGCCTCCGCGAGCAGCACGAGGATGCCCGGCGTGATCAGGTGCTGGAACACTCCGGTCCAGTCGCTTTTCTCGGCCGAGTGCCCGATGTTCAGGAACACGCTCCCCGCGCCGGTGAACAGGCGCAGCAGCCCCGCCCATACCCCGCCGCTGACGTTGTGGCGGGAGGCGATCTCGTCCGCTCGCAGGCTCCCGAGGAACGCCAGGTCGACCACCAGGGGCAGCACGAACGCCGTGTCCTGCCACTCCGGCGCCAGGTGCGCCCGCACGTACGGGGTCGCGTTCAGGATCGACCACACGATCATCCCCGCCGCCACGCCCCACGTGACGAACGAGATGAACCGGTCCGCCGCCACCAGCTCCACACGCAGCCGCGCCGACGAGCCGGGCGGTCCGGCTTCCTCCAGCTTCTTCCTACCCATCTTTTCCTGACTCTCCGTAGTGTGCGCGCACGGTGCGCGCGAACTGTTCGCGTCGGACAAACCGGTACGCGTCGGACTGTGCGCGAGGGGTGTGCGCGGCGCACACCCGCTTCCTTCTAAGGGCCGGGCGGGGTGCGCACTGTTCGCACGGTGCGCACTGTCCGCACCCCGCAGCCGGTCACGTTCGGTTACGAAGTCGGGCGGGGCGTCTTGCCGGTCGCGGTCTCTCCGGCCGACGGAGCACCAGCCGCGTGGGCCATGCGGCCGTCGGCGGTGACGCCCACCAGGGGCCCCGCGAACTTGCCGCCGCCGGTCGTCCCGAACGGCAGCGCGTGGAGCGCGCGGCCGTCGCTGGTCACGCCGACCAGGGGGCGGGCGAGGTAGCCGACACGGCGGGCGCCCTCGGGGGCCTTCTTCGAACGCGTCACGTTGCGCATGGGGTTCTCCCTGCTGATCGCGGGCCGGGCCGGGTGCCCGGCTCCCCGCCCACCCCCGGCACTCGGGCCGTGGGGTGGACAGGCAGCCGTCACGCGGCCGTGCCGCCGACCGGGACCAGGCCCGGGCGGAACATGCCGGGCGCCGGGCGCAGCAGCGCCTGGGGGAGCTGGTCGGCCTTGGCCTCGTTGCAGGGGTGGCAGGCCAGCACCAGCGCGGCCTGCGCCCACGTGTGCAGCAGCGAGCGCGGGATCAGGTGATCGACGGTGGCGCCCTCGAGTTCGGGGCCGAACGGCGTCGCGCAGTAGAAGCACTGCGCCCCGTCCCGCTCCGCCAGGCGCGCCTTGAGCAGACGCCGGCGCTTCGAGCCCGGCTTGCGGTCGGCGTTGGTGCTCACCGCTGCACCCCCTGACCGGGGTGCAGGCGGGCCAGGTGCGCGGCGACCTCTGCCGCGAGCAGCTCCGCCGCGCGCCGTGCCTCCTCCATCTGCCGGGCCGCTTCCTGGGCGGCCTGCGCCTCCGGGCTCATGACCGCACCTCGCGGTTCTGGATGCGCAGCAGGGCCTCCAGGCGGGCGCAGGCGCGGCGGAACCGCTCACCCGCGTACGCGAACCCGCAGCCCAGACGCTCGCCGATCTGCGCGTACGACAGCCCCTGGTCGCGCAGCGCCACGATCGCGCGCAGATCCTCGGGCAGCTCGCCCACCACCGACTCCCAGCCCTCCGGCAGCGAGGCGGTACGGCGGGCCGGGGCGTCCTGCTCCACCGCCGCGCCGACGTCGCGCAGCGCCGCCTTCAGCGCCGTGACCGCCTTCGCCACGAGCTTCCCGGCACCGCCCTTGCTGTAGCCGATCCGCGCGGCGATCGCCGTGTGGGACAGCCCATCGGCACGCAGCCGCACCACCGCCCGGTAGTGGTCGGGCAGCTGGTCAAGCACCCGCTCGTAGCCCTCCGGCAGCTCGGGAGCCTTCTGCGGCAGCGCCGCCTCGATGTCCTCCCCGTCCGCGACCTTGTGCAGCAGCGCCACGACCTTCTGCCCGCGCCGCCACACCGTGGCCGCCGGCCATCCCGTCAGGTCCTCGATCGCCCGCGTCGACATGCCCAGCTCGAACCGCAGATGCGCCCACAACCGCAGCTCCTCGGGCATCTTCGCCACCGCCGCGGCGAACCGGCCCGTCAGCTCGGTCGCCTCCGGAGCAGCAGGCACCACCGTGCACCCGGCCGCCAGACGCTCCAGCGCCTGGTCCACCGTGTCGTCCTCGTTCGCCAGCGCCACGGGCCGCTCGCACCGGTTCGGCATCGCCGCGAAGTGCTGGCCGATCGCCCACTTCGCCCGGCCCGCCAGGAACGGGAACGCCTCGTCATCCGGCCGGTCCCCCAGTGCCGCCAGCGCGCCCGGGCGGCACATCTCCACCCACACGTCCTGCGCCAGGTCCTGCGCCAGCGCCTGGCGGTCCCAGCCCACCCGCACGCACAGGTAACGCTCCAGCCGGACGCCGTACAGGGCGAACAACCGGCCCACCCGCTCCGCCTGCTCCTGCTGAAGCGGCACGTCCACCGCCACCCGCAGACTCACCCGGTCACCCGTGGTGTAACCCGAGCGGATCATCCGCGACGGCGTCTGCTCCGTCACCGCCGGCCGCACCCGGTCCCGCTCCGCCCTCGACCGATGCGACGACCGGTCCTTGTCCCGCTTCGCTACCTGCGGGATCACCGGACGCTCAGCGACAATCGACACGTCGAACCCCTTCACCCAAGCCATGTGGATCGGTCCGACAGCGGTCTGGGTGCTTCCAACACCCCGACCACCGCCCAAAGCGGGCCCAGGTGCTCCAACACCCGGTCCGCCGCCCGGCCGGTGCTTCCAACACCGGCCGGGCACCTGCGTTTATGCAGGTCTTCACTGCTCCGGCCCTGAAGCTCGACCGGCACGACCCATAGAACAGTACCGGTACTGTTCCGTCAACAGTACCGGTACTGTTCTCTATGCCGTATCCGATCAGTACCGGTACTGTGGAGTCGTGGCCGGAAGATCAGCACCGGCCCCAAGGAGGGAGACAAGGCGTGGCCCGATATGAGGAAGTCGCCGCTGAGCTGCGGACTCGCATCAGGGGTGGCGAGTATGAGGTGGGCGGCACCTTGCCGAAGTACGAAGACCTGACGGCCATGTACGGCGTCGGACGCGGCGTCATCTCGGCAGCACTGGCGGTCCTAGAACGCGAGGGACTCGTGCGGCCGATCAAGCGGCGCGGGATCGTCGTCCTGGACTGGCGCATCGAGAGGCGCCGCATCGCTCGGGGCCAGCTCGTGACCCGTAGCCCGCGCGCGGGTTACGTGTTCCCTGCGGCTTCCCGCCCGGATGAACGATGGGTGCCGCACGGCCGCCCGTTCCGCGAGCGTCTGCCCGCCCCTGAGCGCGTGGCAGAACTGATGGGCATCGAGGCTGGCACGGAGACCCTGCGGCGTCGTCGCGTGACCAGCCCGGCCGGGGAGCCTCCCTTTCAGGTAGTGGACACCTGGCTCAGTGAAGAAGCGATTCGCGATGCCCCACAAATCGCCGAAGCATCTACCGGCCCCGGCGGCTATCTCGATCGCCTAGAAGAGGCGGGGCACGGCCCAATTTCATGGACGGAATTCATCCGGACGCGAATGCCAAGCAGGGAAGAAGCGCAATTGCTGGAGATTTCTGAAGAAATGCCGGTGCTCGAAACGGCAATCGTCGGAAAGTCTGCAAAAGACGGATCCACGATAGAGGTAACGATCCGCGCAATCCCTGCGGATCGCGTGGAACTTGTTTCCGAGCTACGGCGTGACAAAACTGCCGGTTGGCCTACGGAACCTGTTTCACCGGCTCCATAGCCATTTCCCCGGCCGTCTCACCCGACACGAAGGATCTACATATGTCCAAGACCATCCGGCACATCGGTACCTGCACCCGGCCCGCAGCCATCCTGATCGAAGGCCGTGAACCGGTCGACGGCCTCGCCTACGGGCCCATCCGCACCGAGGTCTACGCGTGCGACGAACACGCCCGCACCGCGCGCACCGAGTGGATCGAGCAGCCGCTGACCGCCTTCACCGCGCTCGCCGAACCGACCACCGGGCACGGCTGCGGCGAAGCGTTCGATCACGACTGACCCCCCGTCTCTCCGTCCTCTGTCCACAGGCAGGCGGGTGCAGGATGGCCCGCACAACGCAACAGGCCCCGCCAGACGGCGGGGCCCGCAGGTCCACTCCCGGGTTCGCGGCCCGGGGGCGGAGAAGCACTTCGACTCCCAGCAAGGAGGTGCGCTCGCCTTGAGCGTACGACGCACGACCCGCACAGCACCACATCGTCACGCTGCGGCCCTGCTCACGGGGGTGGCGCGGTGAGCATGTACCCGGTCCTGTGGGCCATTGATCATGCTCCGGTGTACGACGCCGAGGAGCGTGCCGTCCTCGTGGCTCTGGTGGTTAAGGGCGACTTCGACGGGATGAACTGTTTCCGGTCGTACCCCACCCTGGCCGCCGCAGCGCGAGTGGACGCCAAGACCGCCGGCCGAAAGTGCCGTGCCATGGAGTCCCGGGGCATCCTGCGCCGCCAGACCGCACACCGGTCGCGGACGTGGCTGTCCATCCCCAAGGAGCAGCGGCCCGTGATCTGGGAGGTCATGATCCCCGCCGAGTGGTGGAGCGCCGCACAGCTGGAGTCCATCAACGAGCAGAGAGCAGGACTGGGACGCCCCCCGCTCACCCCTGAGAACCGTCCGGCACTGGCTCCCGCACCCCCTAAGAAGGCCCGCGCCGACAAGGGTGTGAAGCGCCCGAAGAAGGCCACCCCGGGGACTACAAGTCCCCGGGGCAAAGCGGACACCGAAGCGGGGGGGGTAGGGACTACAAGTCCCTACCCCCCGGACTACAAGTCCCTACCCCCCGGACTACAAGTCCCCCAACCTTCTGAGTCACCTTCCGAGTCACCATCCGAGAACCCCCCTGCGTCCCCCCCGTCCGTCCATGAAGCTGAGGTGGCGCGCGCGAGCGGCTCGGACACGGAGGGACGGACGGACAGCGGCGGCGGCATTGGGGACCAGGAGCAGGAGCCCGGCGAGCGGGAGTGGACGCCGGGGGAGCGGCTGTTGGAGCGGATCGGCCGGCATCACCCGGAGATCGGTGCGGGGCTGGCGCAGGGCACGACGCTGCGGGACCAGGCCCGGCTGGTCGACGGGCTGCTGCTGTCCGGGGTGAGCCAGGAGCAGGTGCGGGCGGTGCTGGTTGACCGGCCGTACCCGGCTCCGGCGGAGCGCAAGCGGACCATGGCGGCGCTGATCGCGGCCCGGCTGACGAAGATCGTCCCGCCGCTAGGGCTGGATGCGGTGCGGCAGGTGCCGGCTCAGGCTGCGGCACCGGATGCGGGCAGGCCTGCGCCGTCGATGGAGCTGCACATCACCCGGCGGCCGGAGTGCCCTGAGTGCGGGCTGGACTCGCCGGACGGAGACCTGTGCGGCGCCTGCCGGGGGTGGCCGCTGTGCGAGGGCGGGTGCAAGCGGCGGGTGCGTGAGGGAGGCCTTTGCCCGTCCTGCGCCGTGGCGCCGCCGCAGGACGACGACGCCGATCACGTCGGCACCTGCCCCGGTTTCGACGGCCAGCCGTGCGGGCGGCCGGTGGCAACTGAGGGTCTCTGCCCTCGGTGCCAGGTCAGGGCTGCGGCTGCGAAGAAGACCCGGGACGCGGAGTGGGCGGCACAGGTCGCGGCCGTCACCGCGATGACCGACGAGGAGCGGCAAGCCGCAGCAGCAGGGACGCCCGCGCCGTTCTAGGGCTCGGCAGTGCCGCTGTACGGCCGTCTCCCGCGTTTTCGCCCCGCCTGGGCATCTCCGGGCGGGGCGGGGTGCGTTCGGCGCTCAGATCGCCCATACAGCCCCTCGGGGGCGGGAGTTCACTCGTTCACCCGGGCCGGGCGGGGTGAACTCCGGTCGGCCCTACGCGCGTACGTGAGCGCACGAGGGTTCGTCCGTTCACCCGTGCACGGCCCCGCCAGCGCTCCTGTACGCCCCTCTCCCGCGTTTTCACCCCGCGCCGGGTCTCCTTGGGCGGGGCGGGGCCTGTTCGGCCGTCAGGTGGGCGTACAGCGCTTCGCGTTGGCGGGCTGCCCCCGCTCGGCTCCCCCGCCCGGAACCGCCCCTGAAACCTGGGTCTTTGGGTCCTGGGTCCGGCGTTTTCCCTGGCGGGCGTGGACCGGCCCGGTAGCTGGGTCCTGGGTCCCCTCCCGATGCCACGGGCTGGCCTGGTTGCTCGTCACGCTGTCACGCGCCACTGTGACCTGGGCCTTTCGCCGGTTTCTCGCCGGGCGGGCGAGCGTGACAGCCGGAGCGTGACACCGCCGGGCGCCGTGTGAGGTGTGAGCCTCACACGGCGTTCCGCCTGGTCCGCATGCCGTTTGTGAGCTGTGAGGCCCGATCGGCCGCTGATCGGCGGGCGTTGGCCGATCGGGTCCGATGGCCGGCCGATGGCGGGGCCGATGCTGGCCTGCGTGGGCCGATCGATCCGATCAGCCGCCGCACCCCCGGGGCTCCGGGCCGTACGGGGCCGTTTTGGCCCCGGGGCCGGGCATCGGCTGATTGGCCTGTCCGGCCCGTCCGGGCAGTCCGGGCCTGTCCGCGAACGCGTCGTCGACGTGTCGGTCGCCGGACGGCGCGGCGGCGGCGGACAGGTCGCGGCAGGCGCCGCCAGGAGCCGGGCGGGCCGGTTGTCATCACCGTCATCATCACGGCCGCGGAAGTGCCTCGCCCTCGCGGAACCACGCGTGCGACGTACGCGTGCGTGGAATGTCATCCCGATCATCACGGGCGCGGGCCGTACGGGAGGACCGGCCCGGACTGGCGGCGGCCGGTCCGCACCCGGGGTGCCGGGCGGGTCTGGGGCCCGGTTTCGCCGTGGCCGGGGGTCGGGCGCGAAAAAGCGTGCACAGGTGCACGAGCACACGCGTGCACACGAGAGGTGGCGGTGGCCGGGGCTGCTCGGACGGAAGCCGGGACGGCGGCCGGGGCGGGCCGCGTTCATCGTTCATCACGTTCACTCCGGCGGTGCCTCGCGGGCGCGAAACACGCGCGCCTTACGCGCGCGTGTGGCGTTCACTTCGATCTTCACGGGCGCGGGGGCGGTGCGCCTGTCCGTGAACGGCCGCGCGTCCGGGGCCGCGCCCGCGTTCGACGACGGGGCGGCGGTCCGGGCCGGGGTGCTGCAAGGCGCGGTGCGCAGTGCCGCCGACGGATCTTCGGGGCGGTCCAACGCGTGCCGCGCGTGCCGCGTGGCGGGCGTGGCGCGGTTTCACGCACGCGCGGTCCACGCGTACGTGCGCGTGCCCGTACGGGTCGGCCCCATCCGGCCGTCACAACCGCCGTGTCACAGCGTCTGTCACAGCTGCGGTCACAGCCCGGGCACCATTGCCCGGTCCGGTCGTTTGCCCGGCAGCGGGTGCGGACCGGAAGGGGAGTCGGGGAGGGCATGGAGCGTCCGGTGGTGGAGCAGCTGGCCGACGACGTCGCGGAGGCCGCGTGCGAACTGGCGGATGCCGTGGCCGCAGGGGAGTGGAGCCCGGCGGCCGTCGACGACGTCGTCGACGCCATCGAGACGCTTGCCGAGGCGCTGCTGTCCCGGCGTGCGGAAGCGGCCCGGATCCTCGTGGCGGCGGCCGGACTGCGGGCCGCGCTGGCGCCGCCCGGCGATGAACCCACGGCCGCTGCTCCACCGGCTCCCCGTTCCGGCCGGCCCCGCCGGAGAGGACTCGGGCCCGGGTGGCGGGGCGTGCAGATGTCGCCGGACCGCACGGAGCAGTGACCCGGGGCGGGAAGTTCTTCTTCACCGCCCCGGCCTGGCGCGGCGGCGGGGCCCAAGGCGCGCGCGTGTCGTGCGCGTGCGAGGCGGTGAACTCCGGGCCGGGCGAAACCGGCGCCGCGGCGTGCATCAGCGCCGGGAAGCCCACGCTGCTGCACTGCTCTCGCGTGGGCACGCGGGCGCGGCTACGCGTTGGCCCCGGGATTCGCTGCCGCGCCGCGATGCGTATCTGCGAACTTCGCCACCAGCGGGCCCGGGCGCTGCTCCTGCTGCCGGACCGCCACCCGGCACCGCCACGGGACCGCCACCCGGGCGCGGCTGACCGCCACCCGCCAGGACGGGTGGCGGTGCGGTGGCGGTGGTCTGGCGGTGCCGGGTGGCGGTCCTGACCTGCGCATAGGTCTCTGACCTGCGGTTCGCGACCTATACGCCGGGGACGCGTCGTGGGCTGCGCTGTCTGTCCTTCGCTTCGCGGCGCTGACCAGGCAATCGACTCCCTCACTGAACCCCGGGGCACCGCCTCGTGCACTACGTCGCCTGCGTCCCCTCACCACGGCGGGCGCCTACCGGACCGGCGGCGCTCATTCAAGCCCCGGCCGGTCGGAAAGCCGCAGGTCAGCGGTATCGAATACGGGCCGCGCGGGTGTCATGGTCGCCCCATCGGCGCCCGGTCGCGCTGCCTACCCGCCGCAACCCATGTGACCAGGAACACACACGCCTGTAAACGGCCTGGTCAGAGCGGGGGTTGCGCGGCTAACCCCCGCAGCAAAGACCCTGGCGCCGCCCTGTCCGGGCCATCTGCCCACGACACAAGCACCACGCAACTCCGACGCTCCACCGCCCAACCACCGCACGCCCCTGCCCGGGGCGTGCCCGAATCCCGAGGGGGAACCGTTCGTGTCCACGCTCGCTCTGCTCGTCGCGCTGCTCCTGGTCGTCGTCGTGCTGCTGTTCGCGGCCGGCGCCGCGTACGTCGTGCACCGCCACCCGTCGTGGAGCCAGCCGCTCGGCGCCGCGTTCGGCGCGGTCACGGTCATGGCCGCGCTGGTCGGCGTGATCCTCGCCCGGTGAACCGGCCGTACCCGTGCGTGGTCGGGGCATCGGGGAGCCCCGACCACGCACGGCCAGAGCCCGACCGGACCTGTGTCATCTGTGTCATCGGACCGCCGTTTCCCCAGGTGAACGGAGCACGCGCGGCGGTCTGTGTCACTGTTCAGCCGCCGCACTGTTCATGCCGTCATGACGGCACAACGGCATGCCGTCACCCCAGTGCGGCGGATCGGACAAGGGGTCCAGGCAAGCCATCCCGGTTCCCTGCGGTTGCCACTGTGATCTCCCCTGTGTTCCCCCTGCGGTGCGCAGGGCTTGCCCGGCCCGTGTTTGCGCAGATCACCACGGGGTTCCGGGCCCCGGCCACACCTCGACACCCCTCTGTCCTGCATGATCAGGCTGGACAGAGGGGCCACCCGTGGGAGGGGTGCGCCGGGAGGGAAGGGGCAGCGGGGTGGGCGGTTCGAGGTTGCGCCGGTACGGGTCGACGGGCCGCACGCGCACGATGTGCCTGGCCGCCCTCGGGGTGGTCAAGGTCGCCACGCCGGACCAGATACGGCGGCTGATGTGCCCGGGCACGAAGGACGCGGCGACCGTGCGCGGCGGGCTGAAGGACCTGGAGACCGAGAAGCTGGTGATCTCGCCGGGCAGCGCGGTGCGCGTGAACGACGACGGCGTCCGGGTCACCGAGAAGCTGTGGACGCTGACCCCGGCCGGGCTGGAGGCAGCCGCCGTCGTCCTCGACCGCCCGGCGAGGGAGATGGGCGGCACCGCGAAGGCGGCGGCGGCCTCCGGCGCGAAGCACGCCCGGGCGGTGACTGACGTCCTGGACGCGTTCCTGCAGACCCCACCCGAGCCGACGCAGCCCGTTGTCCGCAAGCACCAGCTCGCCCCCGCCGCGCCGCCAGCCGCCCTGGTGGAGCGGCCGGAGGGGCTCGGGCCGCTCACGGCCTGGTCCACGGAGGCGGTGCTGCCGGTCGGCGGCACGTTCCTGTCCCCGGCCCGCGGTTCGCTGCGCGCCGACATGGTGTTCGCCTCGCCCGGCCACGACGTCACGCCGCTGCTGTTCGTGGAGGTCGACAACGGCACCGAGGGCCCGCCGATCGTGGCGGACAAGATCGAGCGCTACCGCCGGTTCTTCGCCCGCCGCGTCAGCCTGGCCGGGCGGGAGGTGCCGCTGTGGCGGACCGTGTGGCCGGCCTCGCCGCGCGACGGCTACCCGCCGGTGGCGCTGGTGTTCACCAAGAACGTGGGGCAGCTCGCCATGCAGACCCGCATGCGGGAGGTCGGCGAACTCGCCCGCGAGCACTGGCGCGGGGAGTGGAACGGCGACGGCTACGCGCCCGAGGGGCAGAAGCCGGACGGCTACCGCGACTACGACCGCACGGTGCCGCTGCTGGCCACGACGCTGCGCCTGCTCGCCGCGCACGGCCCGCACGGGCCCGTGTGGTGGCGCTACGGCCATGCGTCCTGGCAGCCCCTCGTGGAAGCGCTCGACAACCCCGACGACTACCGCGCCTACTCGGTGCGCGCGGAGGCCCGTCGCAAGGCGCAGGAGGCCGAACTCGAGCGCGCCCGGCGCGAGCAGGAAGCCGAGCGCCGCCGGTTGGAGGCGGGCAAGTGGGTGTGCCCGACCTGCCAGCGCTTCGTCTACCCCGCAGACGGCCTGACGCCCGGCGGCGAGTGCGGCCCCTGCCACGCCGACCGCCGACGCGCGGCCGAAGCCGCCCAGGAGCAGACCGAGCAGCCGCCGACCGGGGGCGGCATCTTCGGCCGGCGCCGCCGCACCTGACCCGCCGCGCCCTGCGGATCACAGGCAACTCCCCCTTGTCCGTTGCCAATTCCCCAGGCCGGACCCCTTGACCGATCCGCAGACACGAAGGTGTGCCGTCATGCCGTAGCTACGGCATGACGTTGTTGCGGCGGTACGGTCTGCCGTTATGGCGATGACGAGAGATGCGCTGCTGAACCAGAAAGGCGGGGTCGCCAAGACGACGACCACGCTGCATCTGGGCGGCACGCTCGCGGCCGCGGGCCGCAAGACACTCCTGGTGGACATGGACGGGCAGGGCAACCTGACCACCGCGTTGAAGATCCCGAGGCTTCACCCGGGCGGGGAGCTGACGCTCGCCCGGGCGATGCTGGAGACCTGCACCCGGGAACAGGCCCGGTCCCTGGTGCGCCAGCACTCGGAGAACCTGTGGGTCATCCCGAGCGCGCTGGACCTGTTCACCCTGCCGCGCCAGCTGCACAGCACGCGCAGCAAGGAGGAGCGCCTGGCGTGGGTGCTGGAGCTCCTGGAGGACGAGTTCGACCACTGCCTGGTGGACTGCCGCCCGGCGCTGGACGTCGACACGGACAACGTCCTGCGGTGGGCCGAACACGTGCTCATCCCGGTCGACGTCGACGAGTTCTCCATCGAGGCCCTGGAGCTGCTCCTGGGCCAGGTGCAGACCCTGGTGACCGAGACGCGCATGCCGATGCCGCACTACCGCGGGCTGGTCATCAACCGCATCGACCGCCCGTTCTCGGGCTTCCACCAGAAGGTCTACGACGCCATACACCAGCTCCCGCTGCCCGTGGTCGGCGAGATCCCGCTGCGCACCGCCGTGGCGGAGGCCAAGAACAAGGGCCAGACCATCGCCCAGTACGAACCGAAGTCCGACGTCGCGCGCATGTTCCGCGACCTGGCCGTGAAGGCCGGCTACCTCCCGGAGACCCCCGCAGCATGAACGCCAAGAAGAAGGACGACTTCGCCGTCGACACCGGCGGCGTCAGCGCCCTGCTCACCGGCCTGTCCGGCCGGTTCGGCCCCGAAGTACCAGGCCAGCCGCACCCTGACGGCACAACGGCAGACCGTCACGACGGCACGACGGCACCCGAACCCGCCGCAGCACCGAAGGCGCCCAAGCCCAGCAAGTACACGATCCTGTTCGACCAGGACGACGCCCTGGTCTTCGACGGCCTGGCGCTGGAGCTGCGCCGCCAGGTCGGGCGCCCCGTCGACAAGAGCGAGATCGTCCGCGCCCTGGTCCACCTCGCGGCCCGCCCCGGCCCGGTGGCCGACCGCCTGGCCGACGTCCTCGACCGCCGCACCGCCACCTGACCGCCAGCCCCGACCACGGGCCCGACCATCGCAGGTCACAGCCGTGCACGGCCCGACCGGCCACCGAAGGACCAGCCAGGCCGCGCACGGCGCGGGGGCCGGACGCGCTGCGCACCCGGCCCCTCCAAGGCTTTCTGCGGAGCATCTCGCCGCCGGCACTCGCCGTCATCACCCACACGGGCGACCCCCGCCCCCGCCCGGCGGCAACATCTCTTGCGGCATCTCCTGCACGATCTCCTGCGCCTTCCCCTGCGCCATCTCCTGCGCGCGCTATCCGGGACGCCGCGCGTGGGCGCAGGTCACCACGCCCTTTCGAGCGTGGTCGGGGGTCTGACATCCCCCCTGGAGCCTCCCTCAGCCGCCCACGATCAGGAAGAAGGAGAGTAGGGCGGGGGCGGGGCGGAGGTCGGCTCGCCGGGGGGATCGGGCGCCCTGGCGGCGGTGTTGCGCGTCGGCGGCGCCTCCGCGCTGCCCGGCCGCTGGAGCGTCCGGGCGGTGGAGCAGGGAGACAGCGGGGCGGCGGCGAACGGCGCTGTTGCGCCAGGGGGTTGCGGTAGACGTTGCGCCAAGGTGTTGCGGTAGGGGTTGCGGTAGATGTTGCGCGGCCTGGTGGCGGGCGTGCCTATCACCCCTGGTCAGGGGCCTACCGGAGCGTGGTCGGGGTGCTGACATCCCCCTCAGAGCACCCCAACGACCGCCCGGGCCTGGAAGAAGAAGGGTGGGAGGGAAGCGGGCGGGACGCGGTGAGCGCCTCGGGGGATCGGGCGCCAGCCGGTCCCCTCGCGCGCGTCGGCAGGGCCGCGCGCGGCCGGGACAGGCTGACCCGACACCGTTAATCGGCGGAAGAAGGAGCGTGAGCGGGCGGTGTAAATCGGAGCCGCAGCGAAACACCCTCGGGCGTGAATTGGCCCGGGGGTGTTTCGTGTTT
>NZ_JAGMUL010000195.1:61627-119570 GCF_019049285.1 Streptomyces sp. AC550_RSS872 | reverse complement strand
GCAGTGCAGGGGGCGGCGGGGATGCCGGGGACGGCGCCGGAGGCGAGGCCGAGCCGGGCGACGGAAACGCCACGCTCCCGCTTCCGCGACTCACCTGCGAGGACGGCAACAACTGGGACCCGGACCCGGAGGATCCGACCACCCTCCCGGCCCCCGAGGATCTCTTCGACGTCCATCTGGCCGACTCACCGGCGAACGACGAGTGACTGACGAGTGACTAAGGAAGCAGAGGCATGAGTATTCGGTTCACGACGAAGGCCCACAGGGGGATGGTCGCGCTGACCGTTGCGGCTGGACTGGCCCTCGGCGTGGCCGGCTGCGGCAGCGGCGGGGACGACGGCGACAAGCCGGAGACGTCGGCGTCCGCCGCCACGGAACGGGGATCCGACCCGAGCGCCCAGGAGGGGCAGTCGGACGAGCCCCTGGCGGAGCTGAAGGGGTCGGACGGACTGCTCCTCCAGATCACCTCCGCCCAGCGTGACTCCGGTGGCTTCGTCACCGTGAACGGCAGTCTGAAGAACGACGGGGACAAGAGCATGTCGGTCCCGTCCGCCTTGAGTGGCAACGAGACCGAGATCACCCGAAACGGCCGGTCTTTCGGAGGCGCCACACTCGTCGACTCGAAGAGCAAGAAGCGGTACTACGTCCTACGGGACACGGACGGCCGCCCGCTGACGACCACGGGCTTCTCGACCCTGAAGTCCGGCGAGACCCTGGCCGTCTTCATGCAGTTCCCGTCTCCGCCCACGGACACGACCGAAGTCACCTTCCAGCTCCCGACCTTCGCCGCCGCCACCATCCAGATCTCCGGGTGAGGCAACCATGACCCGCACCCCCCGCCTCACCCTGACCCTCACCGCCGCCACGGTCATGGTCGCCGCGAACCTGCTCGTGGCCACGACAGCCGACGCGGCGGACGATCCCAGCGTCCCTCCGGGGACGGAAGCCACAGCCTCCGCCCCGGTCGAGGTCGACGCCAACGATCCCGACCTCAAAATCCCCGAAGGCGCCACCCTCGCCGAACCCAAGGTCCTGGACATCAAGCAGGTCGTCGAGGACCAGGCCGGCGAGGAACGCCGCGAGGACACCAACGCGGACGTGAAGTTCGCCCTCCAGGCCGAGGTCCTCTTCCCCAAGGACAGCGCCAAGCTCACCGGCGAGGCAAAGGCCCGTATCGCGGAGATCGCCGAGGAGATCAAGACCCAGAACGCCACCCGCATCCGAGTCTTCGGCTTCACCGACAACCTCGGCTCCTCCGCCCACGGCGACGTCCTGTCCAGGAAGCGCGCGAACGCCGTACAGGGGATCCTGGAGGCGGAACTGACCGACTCGACGGTGACGTACGAGGTGCGGGGGTACGGCGAGCAGTACCCGATCTCCTCGAACTCGACGGAGGCGGGGCGTAAGAAGAACCGCCGGGTGGAGGTGTCGTTCCCGCGCAGCGAGGGCTGACAAAGGCTGAGCACCTCTCACCACTGGCGGCCGGGACCGGTCCCGACGGCCGGTGGCTAACCTGCGCCCGTGATCGCTGATGACTCGCATCGTCGTGAGTACCGTTACTCGGGCGGCAGTTGGCTGTGGATCGGCCTGGCCGCTCCCTTCGTGGCAGGCATCGGGCTGATCGCGCGGATGGCCCTGGACGACGAGGTGCCGACCACCGTCCCCGCCGCCGTCGGCGCGACGCTCGCCGCCCTGTTCCTCTTCGTGCTGCGCCTGGTCAAGGTGACGGCGACGATCAGCGACGAGACCCATCTGACGGCCCGGGGAGCCTTCCGCAGCCACGCCACGGCCTGGCCGGACGTGCAGGGCATCGAGATCGAGATCAACCCCGGGGCGGGGGCGCAAGGAGCGCCGGGCCAGATCGTCGTGCTGTACGACGCGTCGGGCCGGCGGCGCACCCTGCCGCATCTCAACGACCGCAACACTCCCGACCTCGCGCACGAGGTGGCTGCCCTGCGCGAGCTGTGGGTGCTGCGCAGGGGTGAGGACTGGGCACCCGTTCCCGAGGCCGCGAACAAGATCGCGCGCGTGCGCAGACATCCGACACCGCTGGTGCACATCGCGGTCAAGATGATGTTCGGCGGACTCGTGCTGGGAATCGTGCTCTTCCTCCTCGCGCTGGCCTCGGGCGTGTACGACGGCTCCGAACCCAACGTCTTTGCGGACATCGTGTTCCACCCCATGGCGCTGTGCATGGTGCTGCCGCTCGGGGCGTATGTCGGAACCTTCGTGGTCGGGGCGATCGTCCGTCGTCGCTGAGGCCGTGCGGTGCGGCGGTATGCCAAGCGGCGTACTCCCTCGAGTGGCGCTGAATGTCAGGTGCCTGCGGCCTCGCCAGAAGACCTGAAGGTGTGGAAGTCCCAGCCTGTCCTCCGCCCCTCCGCCCCTCCGCCCCTCTGCCCCTCCTCGTCCGCGCTGCTTCGGGACGGGTCCCGTCGGCGTACCAGTACGTTGCCGCGCATGACTCGTACGCCTGCGTCCCGAGCGATTCGCCTGTTGGCGGTCACGCTGCTTGCCACGATCCTGGTCGGCTGCGGCGGAAGTGAGGACCCGTCGCCGAGGGCATCGAAGAGTTCCGCCCCACCGCCCGAAAGTCTGCGGGAGGCCGACCCTTGCTCCTTCCTCCCGAGGTCCCGGGTGACTGCCTACGACCTCAAGAAGGTGGGCAAGGACATCAGCGAAACGTCCCGCAGTTGCACCTGGACCTCTGCCAAGTTCTCGATGATGATCCTCGTCAGGTGGGACTCCCAGACACTGGTCGACTTCGGCCAGGCCTTTCCGGTCCCCGGCGAGGACGACGTGAACCTCGACGGTGTGGGTGTCGTCATCGGCAAGAGCGATGTCAGGCCGGCGTGTGCCTCGGTGTTCCTCCCTGAACAGGGAACGGTCGTCCAACTCGTCGTCGGTGACAAGCGCCCGTCCACTGCTGACGCCGCTTGCGAACGCGTCAAGACCATCGGTGCGTCCACGATCCAGGAGATCCGCGACCAGAACCTGCTGGACGCAGAACCCAGCGCAGCCGCGTCGACAACCTCTTGATGCCCTAGGACGATCGCTGCCGCCCCGCGTCCGTCGCCCAACTGCTCGTCGCCTGGCAGCACATGGCCGAGGTGTACTCCGGCCCCGAACTGCTGGCCGCGCGCCGCCCTCGGTGTCCCCGACACCCACCACCTGCCGAACGTCCCGGGCTCGGGATATCTGGAGTACGGCACCGACGAAATGGTCCGTTTCAAGGCGGCCTAGGTGTCCGGCCTGTACCGGCCCGCCTCTGCCCGAGTCACCACAGGGGACGGACAGCTGCCGGTGGACGGCCGCCCCGGGCCGTTCACCCCGGCCCCGGTGACCGTGCACCATCTGTAGCCCGGCCCCTGGCCCAGGTGCCGGACCCCGGGCGGGCGGGAACGATTCGCTGGCCGACACGGTTCTCGACTTCGGCGGTGGCGGCATGAGTCGATGCCGACGCTGCTGCGGGCCGCCGACGACTTCGACCAAGCCCTCTTCTTCCTCGTCTTCGGCGAAAGCGAGTCCGGCAAGTCCAACCTGCTGCGCCTGCTCATCAAGCAGCTGACCGACCTGCACGACGGGGACTCCTGCAAGCTCTTCGTCATCGACAACCGCCGCTCCCTTCTGGACGCCACCCCGGCAACCCACCTGGCCGAGTACGTGCCCATGTCCAACGCCATGGACCACCATGTGGAGGCCCTGGCCGACCTCATGCGCCGCCGGACACCCTCGCCCGACGTCACAGCCGAACAGTTGCGGGCCCGCAACTGGTGGAGCGGTCCGACGATCTACGTGATCGTCGACGACTACGACCTGGTGTCGACCTCCGGCGGCAACCCCCTCGCCCCCCTCACGGAACTCCTCCCGTTCGCCCGCGACGTGGGCATCCGCTTCATCGTCGCCCGCAACACCGCAGGCGCCGGCCGCTCCTCCTACGAACCCTTCATGCAGCGGATCAAGGAACTGGGTGCCCAGGGCGTCGTGCTCTCCGGCGATCCGAACGAGGGCGACATCCTCGGCAACGTACGTCCGAGTCGGATGCCGGCGGGACGGGGAATCTTCGTCTCGCGCAGGCGGGGGAACCTGCTGGTGCAGACGGGCCTCATGGGCGGGGAGAGTCAGAGCTGACAATCCCGCGGGCGACGGCGTGAATTGCGCATCGCGGGTTTCGGCCGCCGAACATCCATCTCCGCCGAACATCCATCTCCGCCGTACATCGTCTCGACGGCGACGACCGGGAGGGGTCCCGGGACCGGCTCTGTAGCGTGCGTGAGCGAGCAGTTCACAACCGGCTCTGTTCTCCGTCCAGTTCTGTCCCAGGGGACGGGAAAGGAGGCGCCATGAGCAAGACCCGAGAAGACGTCAAAGCCGGGATCTGGGTCATCGGCGGTATCGCCGCCCTCGTCACGATCGGTCTGACCCTCACCCTCGCCATCGGTGGGGTCAGCCGGCTGACCGCGCCGTTCCGCGGCGAAGTCGACAAGCGCGACCGCACCGAAGGTTCAGGCTCGTTCCGGATCGCCACTTACGAGGAGTTCTTCGGACTCTGCTCCACGGTGCAGTCGAAAGAAGGGGCCATGAAAGCCCTGGAGGAGGAGAACAAGACCGCCTCCGAGCCCAGGCGGGCTCAGATCAGCACCTCCCTCACCGCCCTGAAGGCGTCCCGGATCGAAGCGGTCAACGAATACAACGCCAAGGCCGCGCAGGAGCACCGGGCCGCGTTCAAGGACAAGGATCTGCCGCCGCGGTTGGCCGTGGACGACATGAACACCACGTGCGCGCCCTGACGAAGAGGGGGAGAAGATGAAAGGCGCCCGTACCGCGCTCGTCGTCGCCGCCGTTCTGCTGTCCGGCTTCGGCGTCACCGCCTGCGAGGACGACTCCTCACAGGCGAAGGAGACGAAGGCGAAGGAGAAGGCCTACGACAAAATGGTGGCGAACCAGCCCATAGAAATCCCCGAGTACTCGACGACGCGAGAGACCATCAACAGGTGGATCAAGACGTGGGGGAAGGCGAGCTCGAAGGGCAAACTCAGCTACGTCTACCTTCAGAACGCCAAGGGTGAGTACGGGTACTTCGTTCTCAAGGGACTGCCAGTCTCGTACTGTTCGCTGGGTACGCCACCGTCGAAGACGGAATCGAGCAACGGCGGCATGGTCAACGTCCCGCTGCCGGAAATGGACGGCACTTACAGCAACGGGGCCGGCACCTGCAACACGTACTACGGCTTCGACGCCACCACGGGTGCCTACCTGGAATTCACCCTCGGCATGAACCAGAGCTTCTTCCTCTTCGACCAGCCTTCGACGCTGCCGGAATTCACCACCGCGTCCCAGATGGGACCCAGCTCGATCGACGACGTGGCCCGCTGAACTCCGTGAGTCCCGGTCCACCGCGCCATCAGTCGGCCTCGACCGTCACCCGCACCCCGACCCGCACCCCCCACCCCGCCATGACCCCGGCCTGCGCCTCCAGTACATGCCGCGACCGCAGCCGGGGCAGCCCCAACCGACCCGGCTTCATGGTCCGTACGGCGATGACACGCATCCCCTGGTCGAGGTAGGCGACGTCGATGGGCATGCGCATACGGAACGTGTGGACACTGCCCGCCGGCGTGAGCAGCATCGCCCCGTCGACGGCATCCCGCCCCAGCAGTCCCTTCGTACGGGCCCGGTACGACGCCGCGATCTCCAGAGGGACCGGCACGTCACCCCGCTCGCCGTGCACGAGCAGCGTCCCCCACCCGTCACGCCACCGCCGCCCCATCCTCAGCAACCTCCTGGATTTTCGGTTGTCCGCCCAGTGTTACCCGGGTAGGAAGGCCCCATGACCGGACTCGGCGCAGTTTTCCGCCCCCAGCTGGCCCCCGAAAGACTCCGCACCGTCGCCCGGCTCGCCGACGACGCGGGCCTCGAAGAGCTCTGGCTCTGGGAGGACTGTTTCCGGGAGGGAGGGATCTCCACCGCGGCGGCCGCCCTCGCCTGGACCGAGCGGATCAAGGTCGGTGTCGGGCTGCTGCCCGTGCCGCTGCGGAACGTCGCGATCACGGCCATGGAGGCCGCCACTCTGCACCGGATGTTCCCGGGGCGGCCGATCCTCGCCGTCGGACACGGTGTGCAGGACTGGATGGGCCAGGTCGGGGCTCGGGTCGAGTCACCGGTCACCCTGCTGCGGGAGCATCTCGACGCGCTGCGCGCCCTGTTGCGAGGGGAGACGGTCACCGTCGAGGGGCGGTACGTCAAGCTCGACGACGTCGCCCTGGACTGGCCGCCCGCCGAGCCGGTGCCCGTGCTCGCCGGGGCCACCGGGCCCCGCTCGCTGCGGCTGGCCGGTTCCGCCGCCGACGGGACGCTGCTCACCGCCTCGACTCCGCCCGAGGGCGTGCGCAAGGCGCGGAAACTCATCGAGGAGGGCCGGGAGTCGGCCGGACGCCCCGGTGCCGAGCCGCATGAAGTCGTCGTCTACCTGCTCACCGCCACCGGGACCGACGGGCCCGCCCGGCTCAAGGCCGAGCTCGGGGCCGAGGGGCTCGCCTCCGTGCCCGATCTCGGCGTCGCCGGGGACGCGGGAGCCGTGGCGGAGGCCGTGCAGCGGCTCGCTGACGCCGGTGCCGACACCGTGGTGCTCCAGCCGACCGGGGACGAGCCCGATCCCGAGGGGTTCGTGCGGTTCGTCGCGGAGGAAGTGCGGCCGTTGGTGCCGTAGGGCGTCGGTCGGCGCGGGGGCGTTGTCAGTGGCTGCTGCCACACTCCGGGTATGAGCGATGACCCGAACATCGGCAACGCTGTGGACGTACGGCTCCGGGAGGTGCTGGACGCCGACCTGGAGGCCTTCCTCGCCCACGAGCACGACCCCGAGGCCATCCGGCGATCGAGGTCCACGCCCCGGCCGCGCGAGGCCTTCATGAAGCACTGGCGGACGAGCGTGCTCGGGGACGAGACCTGTCTCGTGCGGACGGTCCTGGCCGGGGACGAGGTCGCCGGCAGCGTCGTCTCATGGTGGGAGGGGGAGCGCCGCTTCCTCGGGTACTGGCTCGGGCGGCCGTACTGGGGGCGAGGCGTCGGCACCAAGGCCCTCGCCCTCTTCCTCGACACGGAGCGGACCCGTCCCCTGTACGCCGACCCCTTCCACGCCAATACCGCCTCCGTGCGCCTCCTCGAACACCACGGCTTTGAGCGGACCGGCACCGTCCGCCACGGCGACGACGAGCACATACTGCTGGTGCTGTCCGGTCCCCTTCAGTCCGGCCGCTGATCTCCCGTCGCCCCGTCGAGCAACTCCCGTACGGTGCCGCACCGCCGAAGGCCGACACGAACCAGCCGTACTCCACTGAGCCGAGGTGCTGGTCCGCCATGGCGCGGAAAACCGGCAGCGGCCACCGACAACACCCTGCGATCATGACGGCATGGGAGAGAACAGCCGGTCGTTCGAGGACCTCGTCGCCGAGGGTGTAGCCGTGCCCACCGAGGGCTGGGACTTCTCCTGGTTCGAGGGGCGGGCCGGCGAGGCGCGGCCCAGCTGGGGGTATGCCGTGTCCCTCGCCGGGCGGCTGGCCGGTGCGAGTGCCGCGCTCGACCTCCAGACCGGGGGAGGCGAGGTCCTCGACTTCGCGCTCGGCCGGGCCCCGAAGGCGCCCGCGCTGACCGTCGCCACCGAGGGCTGGCCGCCGAACGTCGCCAAGGCCACCGCCCTGCTCGCCCCGCGCGGTGTCGCGGTCGTCGCCTCGCCCGAGGACGCCCCGCTGCCGTTCGCCGACGAGGCCTTCGATCTGGTCACGAGCCGGCACCCGGTGCGGGCGAACTGGACGGAGATCTCCCGCGTGCTGCGCCCCGGTGGCACCTACTTCGCCCAGCACGTCGGGCCGCACAGCGTCTTCGAACTCGTCGAGTACTTCCTCGGTCCCCAGCCGGACGAGGTCCGCAGCGGCCGTCACCCCGACCGCGAGCGCGCCGACGCCGAGGCCGCCGGCCTGGAGATCGTCGACCTGCGCGCCGAGGAACTCCGCATGGAGTTCCACGACATCGCCGCCGTCGTCCACTTCCTGCGCAAGGTGGTGTGGATGGTCCCCGGCTTCACCGTCGAGGCCTATCGGCCCCAACTCCGCGCCCTGCACGAGCAGATCGAGTCCGACGGCCCCTTCGTCGCCCACAGCACCCGCCACCTCTTCGAGGCCCGCAGGCCCGGCGTCTGAGCCGACGCCGGGATGATCCGAACGACAGGGTCTAGGCGTGCGGACCGACCGTCACCGTCCCCACCACCAACTCCGCCTTCGCCTCCAGTACGTCCCCCACCCGCTCCACCTGCTCGCCCAACTCCCGCTCCTGCCGCGCCGTCAGACGCCGTCCGATCAGCTCCACCGTCACCGTCGTACGACGGCCCTGGCGCCGCTGGTGCCAGACCCCGGCGACGACCCCGTCCACCAGCAGCACCGGAAAGTTCCCCGCCTGACCGCCGGCCAGCGCCCGCCGGTAGGCCTCCCCGGGGAACAGCGACTCCCGCGGCTGCGCGGCGATGGCGTACGCGTCGAAGTACGGCAGCAACCGCACCCCACGCACGCGCCCGTCCGGGAACTCGGTGTCGCCCGCCGCGACCCAGGCCCTCGATCCCTCGAAGGGGACTTCCTCGACGGCACCGGCCTCCGCCAGCTCCCTGAACAAGGAGGCTGCCCACCCCGCGGGCGCCGCCAGCCACTTGGCGAGGTGCTGAGACGTCGCCGGGCCGTACGCGCGCAGATACCGTCGCGCAAGCTCCCACAGGGCCGCCTCCCCCGGCACCGGGCCCGGCTCGAACCCCGGCGGCCGCGTATACGTCACCTTCCGCCCCCGATTCGGCCCGAAGCACAGCGCGCCCGACTGGCCGGCCCGGTGTATTACCTGGCGCCAGCGCGGCCACAGGTCCTGGAACGCGGGCATCACCAGGTCGCCGGCCCACGGACCGGTGCGCGCCACAACCTCCTCGCCCAGCTCCTCCACGGTCAGGCACACCCCGTCGAGAGCGTCCCCGATCGCCGCCACGATCTGTGCCGCCTGCTCTGCCGTGACCCGGACATCCGGCGGAAACGGGCTCGGGCCCGTCGGAATCGCGGTCAGGGCGCCGCACCACAGGGGCAGTTCGGCGGCGGGGAGCAGATGGACGGTTCCGCGCGGGCCGAACGTCTTCACCAGTGAGCGGTCGTCCCAGAGCGCGGACCGTACGTCCGCCCGGGTGACCCCGGCGGCCCGCACCCCCACCGACATCTCGGCCGCGGACAACACCTGCGCGTGCGCGCCCAGCATCGCCCCGACCACGTCGGCCACCGGTGTGCCGCGCTCGGCGGGACGCGCCAGGAACTGCCGCTCCATGCGCCGCGCACACGCCTCGCCCCAGGTGATCGTCTTGCTCGCCCTTGCGGTCATGGGCCGACGGTAGGCCGTATACAGGTCAGCTGCTGTCCGCTGAGCGCTACCTGGTGCAAACCGTGCATCCGTACGCGATGCGCCTTAGGTCCCTGCGCATCCAAGGAGCCCACACCTTTTCCACATTGTTATGGAGGCCGACTCGATTTCCCCTCACCTCTCGCGTAAGTTCGGACCAAGGTAATTCGCGTACGCAAAGCTGCGCGGCGGCACCGCGCAGTGGAGGGGGCTGCGCGGTGCCATGCCCCCGTATGTGTCCCTGATGGACGCGCGTCGCATCGAAACCGCGTCCGACCCTCGAAGCCATGCGCCCCGTCAAGTCGACGTTCGCGGTCGGCGTCACCCGGGGGAGGGAAGCGCGGACAAGTCGCCGAGCAGGCCCCAAGCCGAGCCAAACCCTCCGTATCCGGCCGCATCCTGCCCGTTTCCCCTGGAAATCCGCCCCGGAGCGGCCATGAATCGGCCACGAAAGAGCCCTCTCGCGGCTACCGGGCCGTCGCCGAGCGATTTCGGAGAGTAGTTGTGGCACGCCGATGCACGCACCATCCCTTACGAAGGGTTATGGTGGAAACCCCCCCTCGGGCCGGTCCGTCTCCCCCCCACGGACCGGCCCGTTTTTTTGCCCCGGACCGGGGCGCGCATCCAAGCGCCGGGGGACTGCACGTGCCTATAGGGGCGCGGGGAACTGCGCGATCAGCCCCCACCACACGCACCCGCCGACGCACCCCGGCCGCCCCCACCCAAGGCGCCAAACACCCACCCGCACCCCCAAAGACGCGCCCACCCCAAACCCCGGTACGCTCCAAGGCGCGGGGACCGCATTCGTACGGAGGGGCGGACAATCACGTGAACCTGCGCGACAAGCTGCGCGGCCTGCTGGTCAGGCTGTACGCACGCCGGGTGGAGGGTCACCTGGACCACGCTCAGGTGCCCAAGCACATCGGCGTCATCATGGACGGCAACCGGCGCTGGGCGAAGGCCGCGGGTTCCACCACCGTGCACGGTCACCGGGCCGGGGCCGAGAAGATCGAGGAGTTCCTCGGCTGGTGCTCCGAGACGGACGTCGAGGTCGTCACCCTCTGGCTGCTGTCGACGGACAACTTCGACCGGCCGCAGGACGAGCTGGTCCCGCTCCTCGGGATCATCGAGGACGTCGTCCGCACCCTCGTCGCCGACGGCCGCTGGCGCGTGCACCACGTCGGCACGCCCGACCTGCTGCCGTCCGGGATGCAGACCACGCTCAAAGAGGCCGAGGAAGCCACCGCCCACATCGACGGGATACTGGTCAACGTCGCCATCGGCTACGGCGGCCGCCAGGAGATCGCCGACGCCGTGCGCTCGATGATCGTGGACGCCCACGACAAGGGCACCTCGATGGAGGACCTGGCCGAGTCCGTCAGCGTCGACCTGATCGGCCGGCACCTCTACACCGGGGACCAGCCCGACCCCGACCTCGTCATCCGCACCAGCGGCGAGCAGCGGTTGTCCGGTTTCATGCTGTGGCAGACGGCCCATTCCGAGTACTACTTCTGCGAGGTCTTCTGGCCGGCCTTCCGCAAGGTGGACTTCCTGCGCGCCCTGCGTGACTACGCGGCCCGGCACCGGCGTTACGGCGGCTGAGAAAACCCCCACCGCGGGACGGAAGTAACAAGGAGTTCACCAGCGCGCCGTCATATGCGCTGGCATGGCACCGCATGTTCGAGGGCATAAGCCAAGCAGGTCGACACCCGAACCACGGGTGTCGTATCTCAGCGGGCGGCACCGGAGCCGTCCGCCCGGGAGGCCCTTTGCACCAGCCCTACCGTGCGGTCACGGCACGGAAGAAGCAGTGGAGGGCCGGTTTTCGGCCCGTGCATGGCGTGCAGGGCGGCCGACGACCGGTCCAGCTCCACTCCGTCGCTCCCCGACCTCATCCGAGGGGGTACGTCCTTCCGTGGTGACCAGCACAAAGCGCCACAAGCCAGACCGGCGCACCTACGTTCTCGACACCAGCGTCCTGCTGGCCGACCCGAACGCCCTGAACCGCTTCGACGAGCACGAGGTCGTGCTCCCCATCGTCGTGGTGACGGAACTGGAGGCCAAGCGGCACCATCCCGAACTCGGCTACTTCGCCCGGCAGGCGCTGCGCCTGCTGGACGAGTTCAGGGTCCGGCACGGTCGCCTCGACGCCCCCATTCCGATCGGGGACCTCGGCGGCACCGTCCGTGTCGAGCTCAACCACTCGGACCCCAGCGTTCTGCCGACCGGCTACCGCCTGGGGGACAACGACTCCCGCATCCTCGCGGTCGCCCGCAATCTGCAGGCCGAGGGGTTCGACGTCACCGTCGTGTCGAAGGACCTGCCGCTCAGGATCAAGGCCTCGTCCGTCGGCCTCCTCGCCGAGGAGTACCGCGCCGAGCTCGCCATCACGGACTCCTCCGGCTGGACCGGAATGTCCGAACTGACCCTGCCGGGCGAGCAGGTGGACATCCTCTTCGAGGAAGGTCACATCTACGTCCCCGAAGCCTCCGACATGCCCGTCCACACCGGGCTGACGATCCACTCCGAGCGCGGCAAGGCGCTGGGCCGGATCACACCCGAGGGCAACGTCCGTCTGGTGCGCGGAGATCGGGAGGCCTTCGGTATCAAGGGCCGCAGCGCCGAGCAGCGGATCGCACTCGACCTGCTGCTCGACCCGGACGTCGGGATCGTCTCCATGGGCGGTCGCGCCGGCACCGGCAAGTCGGCGCTGGCGCTGTGCGCGGGCCTGGAGGCGGTGCTGGAACGCCGTCAGCACCAGAAGGTGATGGTCTTCCGGCCGCTGTACGCGGTGGGCGGGCAGGAGCTCGGCTATCTGCCGGGTTCCGAGGCCGAGAAGATGAGCCCCTGGGCCCAGGCGGTCTTCGACACGCTGTCCGCGGTCACCAGCCGCGAGGTCATCGAAGAGGTCACCTCGCGGGGAATGCTGGAGGTGCTTCCGCTCACCCATATCCGTGGGCGCTCGCTGCACGACGCGTTTGTGATCGTGGACGAGGCGCAGTCACTGGAAAGGAATGTCCTGCTGACTGTTCTGTCCCGAATTGGCGCCAATTCGCGGGTGGTTCTCACCCATGATGTGGCTCAGCGGGACAATCTGCGGGTCGGGCGCTACGACGGTGTCGTCGCCGTCGTGGAGAAGCTGAAGGGACATCCGCTCTTCGCCCACGTCACGCTGACGAGGTCCGAGAGGTCCCAGATCGCGGCCCTTGTGACCGAAATGCTGGAAGACGGGCAGATCTGACCCAAGTGCTCAACTTGCGGTAGCTACTCGTTGGTTGGCGCCGTTCGGAAAAGGCAGTGAGCCTATCCGGGCGGCGCCTCGGCGTGTGCGGCTTTCCGTAAAACCCCTGGCACAAACGAGGTGTGAGCTTTCACACGCAACACAGAATTGCCTTGCGGTGTCGGGTTACGGCAGAGTCTCACTCCTGTCAGGCCCCGCATACGACACACCTGTGCCCCCAGCGGTACGGAACCACAGCAGCACCACAACCAACTGCATAGCGCCGTCGTATGCCGCCCGAGTCTTCACGCGGCGCTTCCCTCGAGGGAGTTGCCCACCGGGTCCGTGCCTCCCGTGACCCCGCAGTTGGGAGGCCAGCGCCAGGGGCACGATTGCGTCCGCCAGGGTCACCGAAGCGGGCGATGCTGGAAGGAAACCGTGTGAGTCCGATTTCGGTCAGGGGATTCGCAGTGGCGTCGGCCACCGCGGTCACCGCTGTCGGAAGCGTCGTCGGCGTTGCCTCGGGCAGCACCGCGCAGAACAACGACGCCGAGGCGACGGCTGCCGATTCGACGCTCCTCGCGGACATACCCGCGGGCCAGCAGGCCCAGGTGCAGACCGAGTCCCTGTCGGCGCAGGCGGATGTCCAGGCCATTGCCGCGGACGTGAGCGCAAAGAAGGACGCCGAGGAGGCCGCCCGCAAGGCCGCCGCCCAGAGCGCGATCGAGAAGAAGGAAGCCGCCGAGAAGGCGGCGAAGGAAGCCAAGGAGCGCGAAGAGACCGAGGCGAAGGCCTCCCGGTCCTCCTCCGCGGACTTCCCCGTCCAGAGCTCGTACAGCATCGCGCAGATCCAGGCGATGGCGCGCCAGATGGTGCCGAGCGACCAGTTCCAGTGCTTCAGCAACATCGTGGACCACGAGTCCGACTGGAACTACCGGGCCGTCAACCCCTCCTCCGGTGCGTACGGCCTCTTCCAGGCCCTGCCCGGCTCCAAGATGTCGTCCGTCGGCTCGGACTGGCAGACGAACCCGGCCACCCAGATCAAGTGGGGCCTGAACTACATGAACGAGCGCTACGACAGCCCTTGTGGTGCGTGGTCGTTCTGGCAGGCCAACCGCTGGTACTGAGCGCTCCGCTGGGAGAGCCATGAGTGTCGTGGTTCGTCCGCGGCGCCGTTGTGGCTTGTCGCGCCCGCGCGGCGGTAGCCGCAGATCCAGTACAGCCCCGCGCCCCTGAGATCCGCTTTCTCAACCCTGCGTCGCCCCTCGCCGTCCTTTGGTGAGGGGCTTTCGCGCTTCCCCGTGCAGCTCCATGTACGGTCGGACGCAGCGACTCCAGGGGGAGTGGTGGGGAGAGACGGGGGAAGAGGACGGATCATGTCGCGAGTGCCAGGGTGGCTCGGTCGGCTCGGCGCCGGACTGACCGAGGTGAGTGAGCGGTTGGACGAACGCCGCGCCGCGGTGGAACGGGAGAGCGGCGAGCTCCAGCCGGTGCGGAAGTCCTTCACTGAGCCCGAGTCCTCCTCCGCCGACGCCCCAGCGACGCCCACCGGCCACGTGCCACGGCCCCCCGACTACGCGCCCACCGTTCCGCCGCCACGGCCCGACCCCGCACAGGTCGTGCCGTGGGGCGTACGGGTCGCGGCGGAGGCCGGCTGGCGGCTGCTGGTGCTGGCCGGCACGGTCTGGGTGCTGATGCGGGTCATCAGCGCCGTCCAACTCGTCGTGTTCGCCTTCGTCATCGCGTTGCTCCTCACCGCGCTGATGCAGCCCTCGGTGGCCTGGCTGACCCGGCGGGGCGTGCCGCACGGGCTCGCCACCGCCCTGACCGCGATCCTCGGGTTCGTCGTCATCGGGCTGATGGGCTGGTTCGTGACCTGGCAGGTCATGGAGAACATCGACAACCTCTCCGACCAGGTCCAGGACGGCATCGACGAACTGCGCAACTGGCTGCTCAACAGCCCCTTCCACGTCACCGACAAGCAGATCAACGAGATCGCCGAGAACCTCCGGGAGGCGATCGGCGCCAACACCGACGAGATCACCTCGGCCGGTCTGGAAGGCGTCACGGTCGTCGTCGAGGCCCTCACCGGCATTCTGCTGGCCGCCTTCTCCACTCTGTTCCTGCTCTACGACGGCAAGCGGATCTGGCAGTGGACGCTGAAGCTGGTCCCGGCCGCCGCGCGTCCGGGCGTCGCCGGCGCCGGTCCGCGCGCGTGGGCGACGCTCACGGCATACGTACGCGGCACGGTCCTCGTCGCCCTGATCGACGCCGTGTTCATCGGCATCGGCATCTACTTCCTGGACGTCCCGATGGCCGTCCCGCTGGCCGTCTTCATCTTCCTGTTCTCCTTCATCCCGCTCGTCGGCGCGGTGGCCTCCGGCGCGCTGGCCGTGGTCGTGGCGCTGGTGACCCAGGGCGTCTTCACCGCGGTCATGACCCTGGTGGTCGTCCTCGCCGTGCAGCAGATCGAGGGCCACGTCCTCCAGCCGTTCATCCTGGGCCGTGCGGTACGCGTCCATCCGCTGGCGGTGGTGCTGTCGGTGGCGGCCGGGGGCATGGTGGCGGGGATCGGCGGTGCGGTGGTGGCGGTGCCTTTGGTGGCGGTGTCGAACTCGATCGTGGGGTATCTGCGGGCGTATTCGCAGGAGGCGGTGGCACCGCGGCCCCCGGAGACGCAGCAGACCCCGCCCACCGACGGTGAGCGGGGTCCACAGGGCGACGGCGACTACTCGACGTCGGCCAGTACGGCCTCGGCCTCCAAGGTGGAGCCCACGGCCTGAATCACCGAGGCGATCTTGAACGCCTCCTGGACGACCTCGCGGTCGACGCCCGCCTTGCGCAGCACCTGCTCGTGCGAGTCGAGGCACATGCCGCAGCCGTTGATGGCGGACACGGCGAACGACCACAGCTCGAAGTCGACCTTGTCGACACCGGGGTTGCCGATGACGTTCATCCGGAGACCCGCGCGCAGGTTGCCGTACTCGTGGTCGGACAGCAGATGCCGGGTGCGGTAGAAGACGTTGTTCATCGCCATCACGGCGGCCGCGGACTTCGCCGCGCGGTACGCCTCCGGCGTGAGGTTCGCCTTCGCCTCCGGTGCCAGCTCGCGCAGCACGATCGGGGAGCGCGCGGCGATGGCGGTCGCCAGTACCGTGCCCCACAGCTGCTGCGCCGGGAGGTCGGAATTGCCGATGACCGAGCCGAGGTTGAGCTTCAGGTCCTTGGCGTAGTCCGGTACACGGGACTTGAGGGAGTCGAGGGACATGTCACTCACTCTCCGGCAAGCAGCTTGACCGGGTCCAGGGTGTCCTCGCCCTTGGTCCAGTTGCACGGGCACAGCTCGTCCGTCTGGAGAGCGTCCAGGACCCGCAGGACCTCCTTGGGGTTACGGCCGACCGAGCCGGCGGTCACCATGGAGAACTGGATCTCGTTGTTCTGGTCGACGATGAAGACGGCGCGCTTGGCGAAGCCGTCCTCGCCCTCGATGCCGAGGTCGCGCATCAGCTCGTGCTTGGAGTCGGCCATCATCGGGAACGGCAGGTCGCGCAGGTCGTCGTGGTCCTTGCGCCAGGCGTGGTGGACGAACTCCGAGTCACCGGAGAAGCCGAGGACCTGGGCGTCGCGGTCGGCGAACTCCTCGTTCAGCTTGCCGAAGGCCGCGATCTCTGTCGGGCAGACGAAGGTGAAGTCCTTCGGCCAGGCGAAGACGATCTTCCACTTGCCCTCGTAGGTCTTGTGGTTGATCGTCTCGAACTCCTTGCCCTTCTCCAGCGAGACGCAGGCGGTCAGTTCGAACTCGGGGAACTTGTCACCGACAGTGAGCACACGCTCTCCTTGCAGCGAAGAGACACCCGTTCGGACAGGTGTCTCCCTTTGGGTTGGACCTTACCGATCCTGGCACAGGGTGCATTGATACGGGAAATAGCTACACTCGGTCAGGTTGATCGGAGGGTGCTATCAGTGACTGTGAGTAAGAGGAGGCAGCCCAGCCTCGCCCAGTTGCGTGCGTTCGCGGCCGTCGCCGAGCACCTCCACTTCCGGGACGCCGCCGCCGCGATCGGCATGAGCCAGCCCGCGCTGTCCGGTGCCGTATCGGCGCTCGAGGAGTCACTGGGAGTGACGCTTCTGGAGCGCACCACGCGCAAGGTGCTGCTGTCGCCGGCCGGCGAGCGGCTGGCGGTGCGGGCGAAGGCGGTGTTGGTGGAGGTCGGGGCGTTGATGGAGGAGGCGGCGGCGGTCCGGGCGCCGTTCACGGGAGTGCTGCGCCTCGGCGTGATCCCCACGGTGGCGCCGTACCTCCTGCCCACCGTGCTGCGGCTCGTCCACGACCGGTATCCGCACCTCGACCTCCAGGTGCACGAGGAGCAGACCGCGAGCCTCGTGGACGGCCTCACCTCCGGGCGCCTGGACCTGCTGCTGCTCGCGGTCCCCCTCGGTGTGCCCGGTGTCGCCGAACTCCCGCTCTTCGACGAGGACTTCGTGCTCGTCACGCCGCTCGACCACGGGCTCGGCGGCCGCGAGGGCATTCCCCGGGAGGCGCTGCGCGAGCTGAAGCTGCTCCTGCTCGACGAGGGCCACTGCCTGCGCGACCAGGCCCTGGACATCTGCCGGGAAGCCGGGCGCAAGGACGCGCCGGTGACCACGACGGCGGCGGGACTGTCCACGCTGGTCCAACTGGTCGCCGGCGGGCTGGGTGTGACCCTCCTGCCGCGCACCGCCCTCAAGGTCGAGACCAGCCGCAGCAGCCAACTCCTCACCGGATACTTCGCGGACCCGGCCCCCACCCGCCGCGTCGCCCTCGCCATGCGAACGGGCGCGGCACGCGGCGCGGAGTACGAGGAGCTGGCAGCGGCCCTGCGCGAGGCCCTGCGGCCGTTGCCGGTGCGGGTGGTGGGCGCGGACGGGTGAGGCCGATCGTGCCGCCCGCTTTCGCCAGGGCGGCCGTCGCGGAGGCCGGACGGGTGAGGCCGATCGTGCCGCCCGCTTTCGCCAGGGCGGCCGTCGCGGAGGCCGCCGACGCCGGCATCGGGCTCACCGGCGTGATCCATCTCGCGGAGTTCACGGGCGACTTCGTCCTGAGCGTCGATCGCGCCTGTGCTGTCGCGCGCACCTTCGTCCGAACGGGGACGGCCGAGGCCCGGGCCAGTGGAACGACGTCCAGGACAGGGCCTGGCCGCGCGGCATCGGGGCCCCGGCAGGGCTGACGGCCGCAGGCCGTCCGGACCCGTGCGGTTCGGACGGCCTGCGGCCAGTGGCGGGGTGACGCCCCTCACGCCGGGACTACTCCGTGCGCAACCCGTCCGGCCGCATCAGCCGCAGCAGTGGGGGCAGGCTGAGCAGGGTCACTCCCAGGACTACGCCCGCGGCCACGCCCGTCATGGCGAGGACGCTCGGCCAGTCCACGGCGACCGGGGTGTCCGCCATGCGGAGCAGGACCGCGCCCAGGGTCAAGCCCACCGCCGAGGCCAGCAGCAGGCCCAGGGCGATCGGGATCGCCGTCTGCCACAGGACCGACAGGCTCAGGGTGCGGCGCCGGGTGCCGAAGGCGACCAGGGACGACAGGAGCTTCTTGCGGTCGCGCAGCTGCTCCAGCTGGGAGACCAGCAGGCTCGCGCCGATCAGCAGCATGACGAACACGGCGCCGACGAACAGACCGGTGCGGATGGTGCCGTAGCGGTCGGTCGTCTGGGTGGAGGACCACGTCATGGGGTACGCGAGCGGGTCCGCGGCCGTCGCCGTGTTCCGTACGCGGTCGTACACGTCCGACACCGACTGGTCGAGCTTGAGGTACACCTGGCCCTTCAGCGCCGGCGCGGCCGCCGCGGGCATGGCCTTCGGGGTGACGAGGAAGCCACCCCGCCGCTGCCCCGTCAAGTCCTCCTGCGTCCGGGCCTCCTTCAGGCCCTTCGGCACGGTCCAGGCGATCTCCTGCCGCGGCGGTCCGCCATCGTAGGAGGGGCCCAGATACACCGTCCGGCCCGGCTGCTTGGCCAGCTTCGGGGTGTCCTTGTCGTACTCGGAGTTCGACACGTAGAAGATGTCGCCGTCCCGGCAGGAGGGAAGCCGGGCCGTCTGGCGCAGCGACGCGCAGTCGCCGACGGTCATCTCGACAACCATGTCCGGGTCCTTGGGCCGCTCACCCAGATAGCCCTCGGCGTACGCGTAGACCTCCTGGACGCCCTTGGTGTCCCGGAACTCCGCGACCGCCGGGTCGAGCGGCGTGTTGGGGGACAGGGCCACCTCCATCTGCGCCCGCTCGATGTCGTGCAGGGACTCCTTCGTGTACCTGCTCGCCACCCCGGCGAACAGCATCTGCAACGCGATGGCCCCGGCGACCGCGACCGCGACGCCGTTCACCATGCGGGCCGCCGTACCGCTGCTCAACTGGAGCCTGCGGACGGCGAGTTGCCAGGCGACGCCACCCGAGCCGAGCCGGGCGACGACCGCCTCGACGGCCCACGGCAGCAGCGTGGTCACGCCGATGAGCAGCAGCAGCACACCGCCGATCACCAGATACTCGTTGAAGGTGCCCTGGTCACTGCCCTGGCCGATCATCGGCCACAGCATCGCGAGGCCGGCCAGCGGCAGCAGCAGCCGCCACCACAGCCGGCGCCGCGAGGGCTTCGCCGTACGGACCACACCGAGCGGCTCGATCACCACGCCCCGCATCGCGAACAGCGTGACCACCACGGCTGCCGCCGGGACCGCGAGGCCGACCAGCAGGGCCAGCGCGGGGGAGGGGTTGAGGTAGCTCGGGAAGACGCTGACCTCGAACACCTCTACCGAGCCCGCGATCTGGCGGCCGACCAGGAAGAAGACCGTACCGAAGACCAGTCCGAGCACCGCGCCCGCCAGCGCCTCGCCGGCCGCGATCCGCCGGGTCATCCGGCTGTCGGAACCGACCAGCCGTAGTGCCGCGAGCCGTCGGTCGCGCCGCTCGCCGCCGAAGCGCACGGCCGCGGCGATGAACACGGCGACCGGCATCAGCAGCGCCACGAAGACGACGATGACCAGCAGGAGCAGCACGGGGTCGGTCCGGGCCTCGGTCGGGCTGGTGTCCCCGAACCGTTCGATACGGGCGACCCGGGAGCCGTCGATGTACGGCGCGAGGTCGGCGCCGCCCCGGAAGAAGGCGAGTTCGTGCGAGCCGATCAGCCCGCTCTCCCCGATGGTGCCGACGATCCGCTCGGGCAGCCGTTCACGCAGCAGCTTCGCGCCGTCCGACTCCAGCAGCCGCTTCAGCGCGGGGGAGACGACCATCTCGCCCACCGCCGGGAACTTCTCCAGCCCCGGAGGGAGCGGAGCGCGGGGTCCCTCGGGCTCCAGCGCCCGGCCGCGGATGTCCTTGTCCTCGAAGTCGGTGTCGACGTCCGCGACGATCAGGGTGGCGTCCGACCTCTTGGTCTCCGTGTAGCTGTAGTCGATGTCGGCGCGGGCGCTCTCCCGGTCGTGCCGGACCTGCTGCATGTTCGGGATCGCCGTCGTCAGCAGCAGCAGCGCCACGCCGAGCCCGACGCCGACGGCGGTCAGCAGGGCCCGGACCCAGCCCTCACGTCCGCCGGCGAAGGCGAACCGCACCCCCATCGCCAGGTCCTTGGCCCACTGGCCCACGCTCATATGACGCGCTCCATGTCCCGGGACCTGCCGTCCCGTACGACGATCTCGCGGTCGGAGTAGGCGGCCACACGGGCCTCGTGGGTGACGAGGACGACGGCGGCGTTGGCCGACCGGGCGGCGTCCGTCAGCAGCTCCATCACGCGCTCGCCGTTGAGGGAGTCGAGCGCGCCGGTCGGCTCGTCGGCGAACAGCACGCGCGGGTTGGTGACCAGCGCACGGGCGACGGCGACGCGCTGCCCCTGACCGCCGGAGACCTCACCGGGCCGCTTCTTGCGCAGGTCGTCGACCTCCAGCCGCTCCATCCAGGTCAGCGCGGCCCGCTCGGCCTGCTTGCGGGAGGTGCCGTTCAGCCGCAGCGGAAGGGCGACGTTCTCGACGCACGTCAACTCCGGCACCAGCTGACCGAACTGGAAGACGAACCCGAACTCCGAGCGCCGCAGCGCACTGCGCTGGGCGTCGTTCATGGTGGCCAGCTCACGGCCGTTGTAGGTGATGGACCCCGAGTCGGGCGGCACGATGCCGGCGAGGCAGTGCAGCAGCGTCGACTTGCCGGAGCCGGACGGCCCCATCACGGCGACGACCTCGCCGGGGTGGATGGAGAACTCGGCCCCGTCGAGCGCGACGGTCGGGCCGTAGGCCTTGCGCAGCTCCTGGGCCGCGAGCAGGGAACCGGGAGGCGGAGTCACTTGACCACCACCTCGGCCAGCTTGTCGAGGCGCGCGGCGGTGAGCTCCAGCCAGCGCAGGTCGGCCTCCAGATGGAAGAGGGCGTGGTCGCAGATCAGCTGGTCGGCCAGGTCCCCCTTCCGCTTGCGGTCGGTGAGGATCCGCATCATGCGCAGATGCTCGGCACGCTGGGTGTCGAGGATGTCGGCCGCGTCGCGCCGGGTGAGCAGCGCGAGCACGACCTTGGTGTAGAGGGTCGACTGGAGGTACGGCTCCGGCTTCTCGGGCGTCGCGAGCCACCGCTGTACGTCGGTGATACCGGCTTCCGTGATGGCGTAACGCTTGCGCTCGGGCCCGCCGCCGGGCTCGATCCCGTCGACCTCGACGAGCCCGTTCTTCAGCAGCCGGGACATCGTCGAGTAGACCTGGCCGTAGTGCAGCGGCCGGTCGTGACCGAACTTCTCGTCGAAGGCCCGCTTGAGGTCGTAGCCGTGGCGGGGGCCCGACTCCAGGAGCCCTAGGAGGGTGTGACCGATGGACATGAGCAGGACTCTACACGGCGTGTATACGCCGCATGTATACGCCGAGTGTGGAGATCATGGCGGTGGGTGTGAAGGGGCAGCTGGGGGCCGATTGTCACGGTTCTGCTACTGCGACTCAGGGGGCTGCACGGGAGGCCGGCCGCGCCGCGGGATCGGCTTGGCCTCGCCCGGCAGCCGCCCCGCCTCCGCGAGAGCGCGCCGCAGCAGGAACTCGATCTGTGCGTTGGCCGAGCGCAGCTCATCGCCCGCCCACCGCGCGAGTGCCTCGTACACCGACGGGTCGAGCCGCAGCAGGACCTGCTTGCGCTGCTGCGGCCGACGCCGAGGGGCGGGCTCGGCGGAGTTCTCGAACGGGTCGGAGGGTGCCGTCACTGGTAGAGCGTCCCGGTGTTGAGGACCGGCTGCGGGGCCCGGTCGCCGCACAGCACCACCATCAGGTTGGACACCATCGCCGCCTTGCGTTCCTCGTCCAGCTCCACGATGTCCTGCTCGGAGATCCGCGCGAGCGCCGCCTCGACCATGCCCACCGCCCCGTCGACGATCTGCCGCCGCGCCGCGACGACCGCCCCGGCCTGCTGTCGCTGGAGCATCGCGGAGGCGATCTCGGGAGCGTACGCGAGATGCGTGAAGCGCGACTCGATGATCTGCACCCCGGCCGCCTCCACGCGCGCGTGCAGTTCGACGGCGAGCTTCTCGGTGATTTCCTCGGCGTTCCCGCGCAGCGAGAGGCCGCCCTCGTCATGGGCGTCGTACGGGTACTCGATGGCGATGTGCCGCACCGCCGCCTCCGTCTGGGTGGAGACGAACTCCAGGAAGTCGTCCACCTCGAACGTGGCCTGCGCGGTGTCCTCGACTCTCCACACCACGACCGCGGCGAGCTCGATCGGGTTGCCGTAGGCGTCGTTGACCTTGAGGACGGCCGTCTCGTGGTTGCGGACCCGGGTCGAGATCTTGGTGCGAGAGGTGAAGGGGTTCACCCAGCGCAGCCCGTCCTCCCGGATCGTCCCCCGGTACCGCCCGAAGAGCTGGACGACCCGCGCCTCGCCCGGTGCGACCATGTTCAGGCCGGACATCGCGAGGAGTGAGCTGAGGGCGACCACTACGCCCGGAACGATCAGCGAGGCCTTGACGCCTGCCGCGGCGGCGGCCACGGCCCCGCCCGCGATCAGCCCACCCGCGGCCAGCAGCCCGCCCAGCCCGAGCAGCAGGGCGAGTCCGCCGCCGATGCTGTGCGCGGTGAACTCGCGGACGCGCGGGGCCGGCATCTCGGGTACGTCGGGTGCGGCCGGTGTGGTGGTGCCGCCGGTTGTGGCGTCGGTCTTGTCGTTCTGGCCCTTCGGCATGGGTGGTCCCCCGTCCTTCGTGGAGTCGCGGGCGGCGCACGCCTGGCTCCGTGATCATGGATCCAGCCAATAGCTAAGTGATATCACTTTACCCCGTCCGAGCAACCCTGTGCGCGCCTCAGCCGTCGGTTCAGTTGGGACAGGTGCTGATTGTCACGTCCCCAAAAGCCCGGATCGACAGGGCTTTGTCACAACTTCCGGTGTTAGCTTTCTGAGCTGACCTGAGCGGCGAACCTGTGTGGCAGAAGTGCACACAAGAACGAAGCGGAGCGGAACGGACCCATGGGACGAGCGGAAGACAGACGAGCGCGACAGCGCGGTGGCCGCCGCGCGGCGCCCCGGCGTCCTTCCGGGTCGCCGTCGGCCACCGGGGGAGATGCGTCGGCCACCGTCATCGGGACACCGTCGGCCGCCACGGGCGGCCGGGCCGCGGCCCGGCGGGCGGCCAGGTCCGGAGGCAGGGGCGGCGACGGCAAGGGCCTCCTGCGCCGGCTCTTCACCTGGAAGAAGATCCTCGGCACGTTCCTCGGCACCTGCCTGCTCGCCATCGCCGCGTTCATCGGGCTCTACCTGTACGTGGACGTGCCCGACGGCAACGCCGCCGCCCAGGCCGCCCAGCGCCAGAGCAACGTCTACAAGTACAGCGACGGCGCGACCCTGGCCCGCGACGGCAAGGTCAACCGCGAGATCGTGGACCTGTCCAAGGTGCCGAGGGAGGTCCGGGACACCTTCGTCGCGGCCGAGAACAAGTCGTTCTACAACGACAACGGCATCGACCTGAAGGGCACCGCCCGCGGTGTGCTCAACACGCTGATGGGCAAGGGCGCGCAGGGTGGTTCGACCATCACCCAGCAGTACGTCAAGAACTACTACCTCAGCCAGGAACAGACGGTCAGCCGCAAGCTCAAGGAGATCGTGATCTCCCTGAAGGTCGACCGTCAGATGTCCAAGGACGACATCCTCGCCGGCTACATCAACACCAGCTACTACGGCCGCGGCGCCTACGGCATCCAGGCCGCCGCCCAGGCCTACTACCGGGTCGACGCCGAGAAGCTCAAGGTCGAGCAGGGCGCGTACCTCGCCGCGCTGCTCCAGGCGCCGAGCCAGTACGACTGGCATTCCGCGTCCGACACCGGCAAGAAGCTGGTCAAGGCCCGCTGGAACTACGTCCTGGACAACATGGTCGAGGAGGGCTGGCTCGACAAGTCCAAGCGTCAGGGCATGACCTTCCCGGAGCCGAAGGAGCCCAGGCCCACCGCAGGCCGGGAGGGCCAGAAGGGCTATCTGATCGAGCTCGCCAACCGTCAGCTGGAGGACCAGCTGATGAAGCAGAAGAGCCTCACCCGCTCCCAGGCCGAGGCGGCGGTCGTCGACCAGGGCTGGACCATCACCCTGAACATCGACAAGAAGAAGCAGGCGCAGCTGGAGAAGGCCGTCAAGGCGCAGCTCACCAGCAAGCTGGACAAGAAGAAGCGGCCGGTCGACGCGGACGTCCAGGCCGGCGCGGTCTCCGTCGACCCCAAGACGGGCAAGATCGTCGCGCTGTACGGCGGCGTGGACTACTTCAAGCACTACACCAGCAACGCGACCCGCACCGACTACCAGCCCGCGTCGACGTTCAAGCCGGTGATCCTGGCCGCCGCCCTGGAGGAGAGCGCCCAGACACGGTCCGGCAAGCCGATCACCGCGAACACGGTCTACGACGGCACCAGCAAGCGCCAGGTTCTGAACGCCGACGGCAGCAAGGTCGGCTTCGCACCGGAGAACGAGGACGACCGGAACTACGGCCCCATCACCGTCCAGACGGCGATGAACAAGTCCGTCAACTCCGTCTTCGCGCAGATGGGCGTCGACGTCGGCATGAAGAACGTCATGGACGTGGCCGGCAAGCTCGGCATGGACACCAGCGACGAGCAGGCCGTACCCGCGCAGACGCTCGGCTCCATGGGCGCGAGCCCGCTTCAGATGGCCGGTGTGTACGCGACCCTCGACAACCACGGCCAGAAGGTCACCCCGGGCATCCTCAAGGCAGCCGAGCACAACAGCGGCAAGGTCGAGATCCCGAGCGCGATCGGCGAGCAGGTCATCAGCCGTGAGGCCGCCGACTCGGTGACCTCGGTGCTGACGGGCGTCGTCGACGACGGTACGGCGAGCGCGTCCGTGGCGAACAACCCCAAGCGTGACGGCCAGAAGGTCGCCGGCAAGACGGGTACGTCCGACGACAACAAGTCGGCCTGGTTCACCGGTTTCACGCCGGACCTGGTCACGTCCGTGGGCCTGTTCGGTGAGGACGAAAAGCCTCCGCACCCGCAGGTCAAGATGTACGGCGCGGGCGGCGAGCCCCGCGTCAACGGTGGCGGTTTCCCGGCGCAGATCTGGGCGGCGTACATGTTCGGCGTGACCGATCCGGACGCCAGGTTCGACCTGAACACCGACCAGGGCGCCGCCGTCCAGCCGACCTGGACCCCGACCCCGAGCCAGGAGCCGACGACCCAGGAGCCGACGGAGGAACCGACGACTCAGAAGCCCACGGAGACCCCGACGACCGAGGAGCCGACGGAGACCCCGACGACCGAGCCGCCGACGCAGACCCCGACGACAAAGCCGGCCCCGCCGACCCCGACGGGAGAGCCGACGGACGACGTCAGCCTGGACCCGGTCAGACCCGGTGACGACCAGTAGGACAGCGCCCTGAAGGGGCGCGGGGCTGTGTTGAATCTGCGGCTCCGCCGCGCGGGCGCGACAAGCCACGACGCACCCGCGCGGTCGGCGACGCGCAGTTCCCCAACGGCGCTCAGCCGCGATTCAACTCGAACCAGACAACTTTCCCGGTGCTCAACCGCGTGGCCCCCCACCGCCGAGCCAGCCGGTTCACGAGGTACAGCCCCCGCCCACCCTCATCCGTGGCCCGAGCCTGCCTGAGCCGCGGCAACTGCGGCACATCGTCCCCGACCTCGCACCGCAGCACATCGGTCCGCAACAGCCGCAACGTCACCGGCCGCGTGGCATACCGCACCGCATTCGTCACGACCTCACTGACCAACAGCTCCACCGAATCGGTGAGTTCCTCCAGGCCCCAGCGGGCCAGCGCACGCCGGGCCAGACGTCGGGCACGACCCGGCGCCGAGTCCTCCGGCTCCAGGAACCAGTACGCCACGTCGCTCGGCGCGATCCCGTCGAAGCGGGCGGCGAGCAGCGCGATGTCGTCGTCCCGGTCGCCCGGCCCGAGCATGTCCAGCACCTCGTCACACAGGGCCTCCAGGGGCGGCGGATGGTCCGGCCCCGTCAGCTGCGCGGTCGCGGCGAGCTTCTCGCGCAGCTGCTCTATGCCGGTCCACACGTCACGCAGCCGCGACTCGACCAGACCGTCCGTGTAGAGGAACAGGGTCGCTCCGGCCGGCGCGTCCAGCTCAACGGCCTCGAAGTCGACGCCACCGACACCGATCGGCGCGCCCGCCGGAACCCGCAGTACCTCCGCGCGGCCGCCCAGGTGCAGCAGGACGGGCGGCGGATGGCCGGCGTTGGCGATGGTGATGCGGTGCGAGACCGGGTCGTAGACGGCGTAGAGGCAGGTCGCCATGCGGTCGGTGCCCAGGCGCTGGGCCTGCTCGTCGAGGTGGTGCAGGACCTCCTGCGGGGGCAGATCGAGTCCGGCGAGCGTCTGGGCCGTCGTCCGTAGCTGGCCCATGATCGCGGCCGAGGTCATGGAGTGGCCCATGACGTCACCGACGACCAGCGCCACGCGGCTGCCCGGCAGCGGGATCGCGTCGTACCAGTCGCCGCCCACCCGGGCGGTCTCGGCGGCCGGGAGATAGCGGGAGGCGAGCCGTACGCCCGTCGGGCGCGGCAGCGTCTCCGGCAGCATGGTGCGCTGGAGCTCGTCGGCGATGTACGCCTCACGGCCGTACAGCACCGCCTTGTCGATGCCGAGCGCGCTGTGCGTGGCGAGCTGGGCGGCGACGAGGAGGTCGTCGGGCTCGAAGGCGAGGCGGTCGGGGCGGCGCAGGAAGACGGCGGCGCCGATGACACGGCGCCGGCCGCGCAGCGGGGCGAGGATCGCGCGCTGGCCGTCCGGGATGATCAACTCGCCGTTCTCGCCGAGGAGTTCGGGCAGGGCGGCGCGGGCCGCTGGGGCGTCGGCGAAGACGGGACGTACGCCGCGCAGCACCTCGGCGAGCGCGCCGCCGGGCCGGACCTCGCACAGTTCGGCAGTGACCGTGGACAGGTCGGCCAGCTCGGGCGGCTCCGGCTGCTGCGGTGCGGGCAGGAAGCCGCCGCTGTCGGTGTCCCGCTCCTCCGGGATGCGGTCCGTGCGGCGCAACCGCAGCACGACGGGACCCGTGGGCCGCTCGTCGCCGACCGGCAGCGGGTCGCGCAGATAGACGAGGATCGCGTCGGAGAAGGTCGGCACGGTCGCCCGGCACAGCCCCATCACGATCTCGTCCAGGTCTATGCCGCGGGCGATCCGCCGGGTGGCGGCGCCCACGAAGCGCAGCCGGTCCCCGTCCCGCCGCATCGGCGTGGGCCGCCCGGGCGGCAGCCCCTCTCCGGTGCGCCGCTCGGCGGCGGACTGGGGCGGCTCGGTGCCGGGCTGCGGCGGGATGGCCTCGGGGACGGGCCGCGGCCGGTGCGAGCCGGGCTCGGCGGCGACGGAGGGCTGCGAGTGCTCGGGGCCGTTGCCGGCGATGTCTGAGGGCTCCTTGCTCGGGCCGGACGGTGCGGTGGTGCCCGGCGTGGAAGGGGTCTCTCCGGTGCGTGCCTGCGCGGGCAAGGCGGTGCCGCCGGCGCAGGCTCCGCCGCCAGGGGGGTGCGGCGGCGTGGAGTGCGTCGTCGACGGTGTGTCCGGTGGTGTCGAGGTACGCGCGAGCGCCCCGCGGGACTCCGCGGGGTCGACGCCCGTCTCGGGGCGTTCGAAGGAGATCGGCTGCTCCGTCACGCCTTTCGAATCCATCCGTCCGGGGCTGCGCACCACGCGTGCAGTTCGGCCCGCCGAAACTCCGATACCCGGAATACGTGCCCCAGGAACGGAATTCCCGCGTGACCGGAGGCAGTTCCTGTGCCGCCCGTGGGGCGTCCGCCCGTCACGGCGTTGCCCTGGTAACCCTCGCTCACGTCCTGCCGCCCCTCGGTGACGATCGGTCAAGCCCGGCGCGCACTCTGGTAGTTGCTGCCGATGCGCGCCCTTGCGGAGGACGATCCTACGTTTGATGCCCGGGGGCGCATCAAGGGTCTCATGAGGACATGTGCGCCGGCGTGCGATCCCAGTCCTCAGGCAAAGAAGGTACAGCCCAGGCGGGATCCGGGCGCCAGTGCTGCCAGCCGTCGGCGAACGGCGGCCCCCAGGCGCGGATCACCTCGACCGCGCCGCGCCCCGCCGCCCGTACCCGCGCGGCCAGCCGGTCGTCCACCAGCCCGTCCCGCTGGGCCTGCGCGAACTCGTCCTCGTCCCGCCAGTGCCAACTGCGGTCAGGATGCACGGAGATGTCGAGGAAGTGGTCCTCGGAGTCCACCCCGCCCGTCCAACGGGCCAGTGGCTCCTCAAGGTTCACATACCAGTTCTTGAACTGCCACCCGGGCTCCCAGAACAGCCACACCGACCACGGCTCACCGGGCCGCGCCAGCTTCAGCACCCCGGTCCCGAACCAGCGGTCGCGCTGGACCGTACGCGGCTTGGTGTACCGCGTCTCCAGCGGTTCCTCGTGTACCGACGTCCCGTCGGCGAGCACGGGTTTCACACACTCCGTGCCCGGAGCCAGCCATACGGCGAGGATCTCCTGGTCGTCCCGTACGACGGTGACGGGACGCGCGATGTGGAAGCGACGGCCGGCGTTCTCCCGGTACCGCCACAGGATCTGTGTCCCGGGCGCCCAGAATCCCGTCGAGCCGCCCGCTTCCACTTCCGTCGTCACCGCTCCACCGTCTGCCATGTACAGATATTAGGTGCCACAGGCATACGACGCTGCGGCGAGCGTCACGGTTCACCGACGGCACGGCGACCTCGCGACGAGTCGTTACGGCCGCGTCATCCGCAGGACATCGAGGGCCTCGTCCAGCTGCTCCGTCGTGAGGTCGCCCCGCTCCACATACCCGCCCTCCAGGACGACTTGGCGGATGGTCTTCCGCTCCGCCAGCGCCTTCTTGGCGACCTTGGCGGCCTCCTCGTACCCGATGTACCTGTTGAGCGGCGTCACGACGGAGGGCGACGACTCCGCGTACTCCAGGGCCCGTTCGCGATGGGCGACGATGCCGTCGACGGTCCGGTCGGCCAGCAGCCGGGAGGCGCCCGCGAGCAACCGGACGGATTCCAGGACGTTCTTCGCGATGACCGGCAGCATCACGTTCAGCTCGAAGTTGCCGGAGGCGCCGGCGGTGGCCACGGTGGCGTCGTTGCCGACGACCTGCGCGGCGACCATGAGCACGGCCTCCGGAATGACCGGGTTCACCTTGCCCGGCATGATCGAGGACCCCGGCTGGAGGTCGGGGAGCGAGATCTCGGCGAGTCCGGTGCGCGGCCCGGAGGACATCCACCGCAGATCGTTCGAGATCTTCGTCAGGCCGACCGCGATGGTCCGCAGCTGCCCACTGGTCTCCACGATCCCGTCCCGGGCACCCTGCGCCTCGAAGTGGTCGCGTGCCTCGGTGAGCGGCAGCCCGGTGGCGCGGGCGACCTCCTCGATGACGGCGGCGGAGAAGCCGGGCGGGGTGTTGATGCCGGTGCCCACCGCCGTCCCTCCGAGGGGCAGTTCGGCGAGCCGGGGCAGGGAGGCGCCCAGCCGCTCGACGCCGTACCGCACTTGGGCGGCGTAACCGCCGAACTCCTGTCCCAGCGTCACCGGCGTTGCGTCCATGAGATGGGTCCGCCCCGACTTCACGACGTCGGCGAACTCCTCGGCCTTGCGCTCCAGGGAGGCGGCGAGGTGCTCCAGGGCCGGGACCAGGTCACGGGTGACGGCGGCGGTGGCGGCGATGTGGATGGAGGAGGGGAAGACGTCGTTGGACGACTGTGAGGCGTTCACATGGTCGTTGGGGTGGACGTCCCGCCCGAGCCGCTCGGTCGCGAGGGTGGCGATCACCTCGTTGGCGTTCATGTTGGACGAGGTGCCGGACCCGGTCTGGAACACGTCCACGGGGAAGTGCTCGTCCCACCGCCCCTCGGCGACCTCGCCGGCCGCCTCCTGAATGGCCTCGGCGATGTCCTTGTCGAGCACCCCGAGCCGCGCGTTCACCTTGGCGGCGGCGCCCTTGATGCGCGCGAGCGCCTCGATGTGGGCGCGCTCGATGCGCTGGCCGGAGATCGGGAAGTTCTCGACGGCACGCTGCGTCTGGGCCCGCCACTTGGCGTCCGCGGGGACGCGGACCTCGCCCATGGAGTCGTGCTCGATGCGGTAGTCGCTCATATCGCGTACAGCGATCGGGGCGGGGCGGATGTTCCGGGCACTGGGCGGATGCATCAGGTATTCCCCCGGTTGCCTCTGTCGTGCGGGCTTCGTTGTGACATTCAGCAAATTTGCTACCCGCCAGTAGCATGTTAGAACATTAGATCATATCGGTGTGGGTCATCCGAAGGTTCCGGTGGGATCCCCCTCCACCTCCACCTGTCACGCACTCAGCATGGAGACATGGTGTTGAACGACCTCGCTGTCCCGTCAGATCCGCTTTGCGTCGATTCAATGACCGTGGCCCTGGTCAGCCGTGACGGCACCCGGCCATCCGGCCTGGCCGACCTCGACAGCCGTCTGGTCAGCGGGCCGCACGAGGTTCACACAAGCGACGATGTCGTCCTGTTCTACGGCTCTGGCATGGCGCAGGAGCTGACGCGGTTCTCGGCCGAGGCGGAGGGCGATCTGCCGCCCGTCGCGGTGCTGGCGCACCGGCTCGACTGGCAGGACGTGTCGCAGGCCCTGGGCCACGGCGCCAACAGCTACCTGCTGGCCACCCGTTACGTCATGCCGGCACTCCCCTGGATGCTGAAGTTCACGGCGCATGGGGGCAGTTGCCTCGATCCGGCGATCGCCGCCGAACAGGCCGCCGGCCGGGCGCGGGCCCTGGAACGCGGGAAGGAGCGCGGGCTGCGCAAGCTCTCCCAGCGGGAGCGGCAGCTCATGGAACTGCTCACCGCCGGACAGAGCGTCCGCGACATCGCCCGGGAAATGTTCCTGACCGAGAAGACGGTGCGCAACTATCTGAGCCGTATATACGGAAAGCTTGAGGTGCGGGGACGGTCCGAGGCCATTCTGCGCTGGCTCGGGCACATGGGCGCAGCGGCAACCGACGACGCGCCGGTGCGCGAACGGGTGCGCACCTCAGGGCCCGAAGCCGCCTGAGGCGCCGCGCTCATGGCGCGTTCCGGCACGGTGCGCGCGCAGGGCTGGGCCCGGTTTCCCGGACCCAGCCCTGTTGTGCCGTACGTCAGTTGACGTTCCAGAAGGTCGCAGTTGACGTTCCAGAAGGTCGGCAGCGGGCTGGGGGCCCTGTGCCCGTCATTGCGCAGGGTGTTGTTGCCGCAGTCGGAGGGGCGCCAGTCGAAGTGCACGTTGTCGCCGGCCTCGACGTCGAAGCCGCTGATCGTGACGCTGCCGCCCGGAGTGAACTCGACGAAGCCGGAGATGTCGTTCGTGGCGCCGATATCCGTCAGGATGACGAAGCCGACCCCCGCGGGGATGGCCCGGCTCGCGACGGTGCCGCCGCCGGAACGGGTTGGTCACCCTTGCCGGCAGCCGGCCGGGTTGCCGTCGGTCCAGCCGCCGTCGGTGCAGACGAACATGGCCGCGTTCCTGACGCGGACCTGCACGCGCGTGAACTTCCCGCTGCGGGGGTCGGGGCCGTTGTACGTGGCCGTGTAGCCGATGCCGCCGACCGAGGTTCCCTGGCAGGCACTGTCGCTGTACGCGTCGATCGTGAACTGGTTGCCCTCGGACAGTTGCGTGCCCGTGCTGATGTTGGCGCTGCGGTCGGACGGACGGGCGGTGCAGAAGGAGCCCGTGCCCGGCACGGTGATCTTGATGCTGTTGGCCTGGTCGGGAATGCTGACCGAGCCGCCCTGGACGAAGACCGGGGTGAGGCTTCCGTCGGAGTTGTTCAGCGAGGCGTAGGCCGGGACGCCGGTCGTGGCGACCAGGCCGAGCCCCGCGCCGCCCGCGAGCAGCACTCCCAGTGAACGGTTTCGGAGACGACGCCCCTTCGGGCTGGTCGATGTGCGCACAGCGGTTCCTCTCGGTTCGGTGGCTGTGACCTTGATCAGAATTTCCGCGAGGAGCCATGCGGTGATAGAGGCAAATGTCCTCAACTCCCAGACAGGGACGGATCGGTGATGTTTGCCTCTATTGGCCGAGATGGGAAGCCACCGTGAACATCACAGAGCCCGACCGGCCGAACAGGGTTCCGGGCTTCAGTGGTGGTCCAGGCGGCACCTGGTGTGGCGTGGTCGCCCTGCGCCCGACCGCACCCTTGGCATGTCCGAACCGGCCTGTCGGCTGAAGATCACCCGCAGCCGGCTCACGCACGCGGTGAACCGACTGCGCGAGGTCGGCCTCGTGGACCGGCCGGAGGGCCCCACCGACGACCGCAGCCGACTTGCCATCCTCACGGACGAGGGTCTGGCCCTGCTGGAGCGGGCCGTCCCCGGCCGTGTGGAAGCCGTACGTCGCGCGGTCTTCGACGCCCTCACGCCCGAGCAGGTGGGGCAACCGCGGACAGCGACCGGCCAACGAGGCGATCATGCCGCGGACGCATGTCGCGCACGTCGAGGCGGGGAGACGGGTGCCGTCGAAGGGCTCACTTCTCGGTGCCGGTCCAGGCATTTCAGACCGTCCGGCGTTTGAGGACGAGGCCCGTCCAGGGCCGAAGCGGGGGTCTGGGGGCGAAGGCCCCCAGCGGGGTTGAAGGGGCGGAGCCCCTTCGAGGACGGGACGGGCAGGGGCGGCGGGGGGCGAGTTCTGTCCCCCGCCGCACCCGAGCCGCTACGCCAGCCCCGGCCCCCGCACCGGAATCGACGTGAACGTCGGCTGAGGCGCCGGGTCCTGGAAGAAGTCGTTGCCCTTGTCGTCGACAACGATGAACGCCGGGAAGTCCTCGACCTCGATCTTCCACACGGCCTCCATGCCGAGCTCCTCGTACTCGACGACCTCGACCTTCTTGATGCAGTCCTGGGCGAGCCGGGCGGCCGGGCCGCCGATGGAGCCGAGGTAGAACCCGCCGTGCGTGCCGCACGCGTCCGTGACCTGCTTGCTCCGGTTCCCCTTCGCCAGCATCACCTTGGACCCGCCCGCCGCCTGGAACTGCTCGACGTAGGAGTCCATCCGCCCGGCCGTCGTCGGGCCGAAGGAGCCGGACGCGTAGCCCTCGGGCGTCTTCGCCGGCCCGGCGTAGTACACCGGGTGGTCCTTCAGGTACTGCGGCATCTCCTCACCGGCGTCCAGCCGCTCCTTGATCTTGGCGTGCGCGATGTCGCGGGCCACGACCAGCGGACCGGTGAGCGAAAGCCGGGTCTTCACCGGGTACTTGGTGAGCTCCGCGAGGATGGAGTCCATCGGCTGGCTGAGGTCGATCTTGACGACGTCACCGTCCTGCTCGAGGTGCTCGTCCGTCGTCTCCGGCAGGAACCGCGCCGGGTCCGTCTCCAGCTGCTCCAGGAAGACACCCTCGGCCGTGATCTTCGCGACGGCCTGCCGGTCGGCCGAGCAGGACACGGCGATGGCGACCGGGCAGGAGGCGCCGTGCCGCGGCAGGCGCACGACGCGCACGTCGTGGCAGAAGTACTTGCCGCCGAACTGCGCCCCGATCCCGATCTTCTGCGTCAGCTCGAAGACCTTCTCCTCCAGCTCCTTGTCCCGGAACCCGTGCCCGAGCGGCGAGCCCTCGGCGGGGATCTCGTCCAGGTAGTGGGCGGAGGCGTACTTGGCGGTCTTGAGGGCGTACTCCGCGCTCGTACCGCCGACCACGATCGCCAGGTGGTACGGCGGACAGGCGGCCGTTCCCAGTGAACGGATCTTCTCCTCCAGGAACTTCATCATGGAGGCCTCGTTCAGGACGGCCTTGGTCTCCTGGTAGAGGAAGGACTTGTTGGCCGAGCCGCCGCCCTTCGCCATGAACAGGAACTTGTAGGCGCCGCCGTCGGTGGCGTACAGCTCGATCTGGGCCGGCAGGTTCGACCCGGTGTTCTTCTCCTCCCACATGGTGAGCGGAGCCATCTGCGAGTACCGCAGGTTCAGATTGAGGTACGCGTCGTAGATGCCGCGCGACAGCGCTTCCTCGTCGCCGCCCTCGGTCAGCACGTTCTGTCCGCGCTTGCCCATCACGATCGCCGTACCGGTGTCCTGGCACATCGGCAGGACGCCCGCGGCCGCGATGTTCGCGTTCTTGAGGAGGTCCAGGGCGACGAACTTGTCGTTGCTGGACGCCTCGGGGTCGTCGATGATCCGGCGCAGCTGCGCGAGATGGGCGGGGCGCAGGTAGTGCTGGATGTCGTGGATGGCCTCCTCGGCGAGCTTGCGCAGCGCCTCGGGCTCGACCTTGAGGAACGTCCGCCCGTCGGCCTCGAAGGTGGAGACACCTTCGGAGGTCACCAGCCGGTACGGGGTGGTGTCCTCTCCCATGGGGAGCAGATCGGTGTACGCGAACTCAGGCATGTCGCCCATTCCTCACTAAACAGACAGCGCGGCTGGCCTCCGTTGGCAGCGTCCACCAGCGTAGAACCTGCCACTGACGACGAGCTTGTGAGGTAAGGCTCAGTTCGTCATCCATGGGTCGTCATCCATGGGTCGGCATCCCCGGGCGGTCATCCATGGGCGGTCATCCACAGGCGGTCATCCACAGGGCTATCGCGATCTATCGTGTTTCGGTACGCTGCTGCCCGTGGACCTTCAGAAGCAGACCGCACCCGCTGCCGCCACCGAACTCCGTGCCTCCGACGCCGACCGCGACCGGATCGCCGACATCCTGCGCGACGCCCTGGCCGAGGGCCGCCTCACCGCCGACGAGCACGCCGAGCGCGTCGAAGGCGTGCTGGCGGCCAGGACGGTGGGTGAACTGGATGTCTTCATACGGGACCTGCCCGCCGCCCATGTGCGCCGCACACCACACATCCCCGCCCCCGGCCGACCCGACCCGGGCGCGATACCGGCCGACCCCGACGACAACGTGGTCGCGGTCTTCAGCAGCGCCGTCCGCAAGGGCCGCTGGCGCGCGGGCCGCCGTATCCATGCGTACGCGATCTTCGGCAGCGTGGAGATAGACCTCAGCGAGGCCCTGTTCGAGTACCAGCAGGTCGTGATCCGGGCGTTCTCGGTCTTCGGCAACGTCGAGGTCCGCGTCCCGGAGAACGTCTCGCTGCGCGGCACCGGCGGCGGAGTGCTCGGCAACTTCGAGGTGGACCACCTCGACGCGGAGGACCCGCAGGCGCCGGTCGTCCATGTCGACGGCTGGGCGGTGCTGGGCAACATCGAGGGCCGGCCGAAGCGGGGGAAAGTCGTCGCCGACATTCTCGACCGTGTCCAGCGCAAGGTCGACAAGAGTTTGCGCAAGCATCTGGATCGTTGACGGTTGTGAATCGGACCGGCTTCCGCCGCACCTTTCGGCCGTTGCGGACGCCCCGGACAAGGGTGCCGAACCCCCTGGGATCCAGCGGTTCGGAACTCCCTGCATAGGCGCGCGCACAGCGGGTAGACCTTGCTGCATCGTCTCTCGCTCGCGAAGCCGTCGTCAGGAGTAGACCGTGCTGCAACCGCCGCATTCGTCCCTGCAGGTAGCTGCCGTTCCGGCCCAGCGGGTGCCAGTGCGAGACAGGGACCAAGACGCCCCATGGCATACGGAAGCCGTGTGCCGCCGCGACGAGGCCGGCCTGTTCTTCGCGCCTTCGAAAGAGCCCACCGCGGCCCGACTCTCCCGCGAGGAGGCGGCCAAGCGGGTCTGTGCCCGCTGCCCCGTCATGGTCGAGTGCCGCGAACACGCCCTCCTCCAGCCCGAGCCGTACGGCGTCTGGGGCGGCCTGACCGCGGCGGAACGCCGAGTGGTCCTGGCCAGGCGCCGCCGCCGCGAGATGGAGCTGAAGAAGACGGCGGGGACGGCGAACCGGATAGCGCAGGCGGGTTAGACATCAGGAAAGGCGCCCCCTCCGCACCGGGGGCGCCTTTCTGTCGCCGGGAAGCGCGCCGCCCCAGGGGCGCGGGACTGTGTTTGATTGGCGGTCGCGTGGGCGCGACCAGCCACGCATCACCCGCAGTCGCCGACGATCCGCAGCCCCGGGCTACTGGGCGAACTCTCTACTTCGCGCGGTCGAAATCAATCGCGCTGTAGGCCCGCAGCTTGCTCAGCCGGTGCTCGGAGTCGATCCGCCGCACCGTCCCCGACTTCGAGCGCATCACGATCGAGTCGGTCGTCGCGTTCTCCGACCGGTACCGCACACCCCGCAGCAGCTCGCCGTCGGTGATGCCGGTCGCGACGAAGAACACGTTGTCCCCGGCGACCAGGTCGTCCGTCAGCAGCACCCGGTCGAGGTCGTGGCCGGCGTCGATGGCCCGCTGCCGCTCCTCGTCGTCCTTCGGCCAGAGCTTGCCCTGGATCGTGCCGCCCAGGCACTTCACCGCACAGGCCGAGATGATCCCCTCCGGCGTACCGCCGATGCCGAGCAGCATGTCGACACCGGTGCCCTCGCGCAGGGCGTAGATCGACCCCGCGACATCGCCGTCGGAGATCAGCTTGATGCGCGCACCGGCATCCCGGATCTCCTTGATGATGCCCTCGTGCCGGGGCCGGTCGAGGATGACGACGGTGACGTCCTCGGGCGTGGACCGCTTCGCCTTGGCGACCCGGCGGATGTTCACGGACACGGGCGCGTCGATGTCGACGAAGTCGGCGGCCTCGGGGCCGGTGACCAGCTTGTCCATGTAGAAGACGGCGGACGGGTCGAACATGGATCCCCGGTCCGCCGCGGCGAGCACGGAGATCGCGTTGGGCATGCCCTTCGCGGTCAGCGTGGTCCCGTCGATCGGGTCGACGGCGATGTCGACCTCGGCCCCGGTTCCGTCGCCGACCCGCTCCCCGTTGAAGAGCATCGGCGCTTCGTCCTTCTCGCCCTCACCGATGACGACGACGCCGTTCATCGACACGGTGTGGACGAGGGTCCGCATGGCGCGCACCGCGGCACCGTCGGCGCCGTTCTTGTCGCCGCGCCCGACCCAGCGGCCCGCGGCCATCGCCGCCGCCTCGGTCACACGGACCAGTTCCAGGGCGAGGTTGCGATCGGGGGCTTCGCTGGGTACTTCGAGCTCGGACGGCAAATGATGATGATTCTCGGTCATCGGAGCGCACCTTTCTGATACGACGACGGCCGGATGAGGGTGACCGCCCTGACTCTATCCCCGGGCGCGCAGAATGAGCAGGGGGCCCCACGGATGAGCAGGCCAGGGCACCTGCGACGATAGGGGGCGTGGCAGGTTCGAACGGCAAGCAGAAGTCGGTCCGCAACATGGTCCTCTCCTTGGGAGTGACCGTGCTCGCGGCGGGAGTCATCTATCTCTTCGTTCCCCATGAGGACGGCGCTCCCGACCTCCCGCGGGTCGACTACCGCGTCGAGCTGCTCACGGCCCGCCGCGCGGCGTCCTACCCGGTGGTCGCGCCGCAGGGGCTGCCCGACACCTGGAAGCCGACGTCCGTCCGCTTCAAGGGCGACGACTTCGACGCGTGGCACCTCGGCTTCCACACCTCGGCCGGGGACTACGTCCAGGTCCAGCAGTCCGCCGAGAAGCCGGCGACGTTCCTGGAGGAGGCCACCCAGGGCGGGCGGGCCACCGACGTCACCGAGAAGATCGGCGACCGGACGTGGACGCGCTACACGGGCGGCCGGTACGACGCGCTCGTGCATCAGGAGAAGGGCGTGACCACGGTGGTGGCGGGCACGGGGTCGTTCGAGCAGCTGACGCAGATGGCGAAGTCGCTGAAGGCGGAGTGACCTGAGGGTCGGGTACGCCCTGGTGGCGGCGACCGACCGTCCGCGGATGACGAAAGGCCCTCGGCATACCGCCGAGGGCCTCTGTTGTGCGGGTCGGTTCAGCTCAGACCGTGGTGATGACCTGGTCGTACTCCAGACGCGGGGAGCGCGGGTACCAGGCGTCGGCGCCCGGCTTGCCGATGTTGACGACCATCAGGGGGGTGTGGTCGTCGTCCAGGAACTCCTTGCGGACGCCCTCGAAGTCGCAGCCGGTCATCGGTCCGGCGGCCAGCCCGGCGGCGCGGATACCGACGATGAAGTACGCGGCCTGGAGGGCGGCGTTCATCCCGGCGGCGTTCTCACGGGCCGCGCGCTCGCTGAAGAAGACGTCCTTGGCCTGCGGGAACGCCGGGAACAGGGCCGGCAGCTCCTCGTGGAACTCGTTGTCCGCGGACAGGATCGCGACCAGCGGGGCGGCAGCGGTCTTGGCCTGGTTGCCCTCGGCCATGTGCTGGACCAGACGCTCACGGGCCTCGGCCGAGCGGACCAGGGTGATGCGCAGCGGGGTCTGGTTGAAGGCGGTGGGGCCGTACTTGACCAGGTCGTAGATCGCCTGGACCTGCTCCTCGGTCACCGGCTCGTCGGTGAAGGTGTTCGCGGTGCGGGCCTCGCGGAAGAGCAGGTCCTGGGCAGCGGGGTCAAGAACGAGAGACATGCGTGCACCTTCTCGGGTTGTGCCTGGCGTCGTGGGTGGCGTAAACGGACCGGGGCCCGTTTACAGGAACGACAGTACGCGAGACAAGTTCAAGGTTCAACAAAAGGTGGGATGTGGTGATCCGCTTCACAGTCTGATCGCGTGAGGCGGGCCTCAGCCGACCGGCCGCTCAGCCGCCGGTCGCCTACCGGCCGCTCAGCCGCCGGTCGCCTACCGGCCGCTCAGCCGCCGCTCGCCTACCGGCCGACCAGCCGCCGGTCGACTACAGGCCGGCTCTAGGACTCGCCCCCGGCGTTCTCCTGTGCGGCCTCCGCCTCGGCCTCCTCGGCGAGAGCCGCGTCCAGCCGGGCCCGCGCCCCGTCCAGCCAGCGCCGGCACACCTTGGCCAGCTCCTCGCCCCGCTCCCAGAGCGCCAGGGACTCCTCAAGCGTCGTACCGCCGGCCTCCAGCCGCCGTACGACCTCGATCAGCTCGTCCCGGGCCTGCTCGTACCCGAGTGCCTCTTCCACCTTGCTGGTCATTCGCCCACCCTATGCATCGCTTCGTGCATCGCTTCGTGCGTCGCTTCGCGCTTCGTTCTGTGCTTCGACTCGTACCGAGAACTCACCCTCGGCGACGCGCGCCCGCAGCGCCTCGTCGGCCGTCACCTCGCCCGGGTCCCGGACCACATGCCCGTCGGCCCGCTGGAGCACCGCGTATCCCCGCTTCAGGGTCGCGGCGGGGGAGAGGGCCACCACGCGCGCGTGCGTGTGTGTCAGCTCGGACTCGGCGCGGCCGAGGAGGTGGCCGAGGCAGCGGCGGCCGCGGTCGAGGAGCGAGGCCACGTGATCGGCCCGCTCGTCGATCATCCGGTGCGGATCCTCTATCGACGGCCGCGCGAGGGCGTGCGCGAGCCCTCGCTCCTCGCGCTCGACGAACGCCTCGACGCACCGCCGGGCCCGGTCACGCAGCATCCGCACCCGCTCGTACTCCTCGCCCACGTCCGGTACGACCTTCTTCGCGGCGTCGGTGGGGGTGGAGGCGCGCAGGTCGGCGACGTGGTCGAGGAGGGGGTTGTCGGGCTCGTGCCCGATCGCGGAGACGACGGGAGTACGGCAGGAGGCGACGGCCCGCACGAGCTGCTCGTCGGAGAAGGGCAGCAGGTCCTCGACGCTGCCGCCGCCGCGGGCGACGATGATCACGTCCACGGCGTCGATCTCGTCGAGCTCCTTCACCGCCTGCACGACCTGCGGTACGGCGTGGACGCCCTGCACGGGGACGTTGCGGACCTCGAAGCGGACGGCGGGCCAGCGGTGGCGGGCGTTCTCCAGCACGTCCCGCTCGGCCGCGGAGGCCCGGCCGCAGACGAGGCCGATGAGCTGAGGGAGGAAGGGGAGCGGCTTCTTCCGCTCCGGGGCGAAGAGTCCCTCGGCGGCGAGTGACTTCTTCAGCATCTCCAGCCGGGCGAGGAGCTCACCGACGCCGACCGGCTTTATCTCGGCGGCGCGCAGGGAGAGCTGGCCGCGCGGGGCGTACCACTCGGGCTTGGCGAGGACGACGACGCGGGCGCCCTCGCTCACCACGTCGGCGACGGCGTCGAACACCTGCCGGTACGCCGTCACGCTCACGGAGATGTCGTACGACGGGTCGCGCAGCGTCAGGAACACGACGCCGGCGCCGGGGCGTCGGGACAGCTGGGTGATCTGGCCCTCGACCCAGATCGCGCCGAGGCGGTCGATCCACCCCCCGATGAGCCGCGACACCTCGCCGACGGGCAGGGGGGATTCGGGGGATGTCTTCATCGGGGTCCTCCGAGGGTGTCACGGCCTTCGGTCCGGGGTGGATTCGGCGTCCCGCAGAGCGGGTCAGGACGAGGCGAATCGTCGTCAGGGCGCCTCGGCGTTTGCCGACTGATCGGTGAGCGCGACATCCAAGAGGTGCACGATTTCGCCGTTGACCGACCTGTGCTCTCGCTTTGCACGCGCCGCAAGGCGTTCGTGAAGTTCGAGGGGGAGCCGGAAAAGAATTCCGCCCGCGTGATGCTCGTCCGGGCTGGTCTGAACCCTGCTGGCGTTGAGGGCGTAAGGCCTTCGGGAGCGCTGCTCCCGAAGGCTGCCTGAGTCAGGAATCCTCTCCCCGCAGGGAGAGGAGCAGTCAAAGCCATGCGCCGAGCGTAACGGCGACCACCGACAACGCCGCGCCCATGCAATGCTTCTCCGGCGGCCAGTGGGGCGATGCCCCTCGGATGAGGCACTGGGCCCGACCACCTCGGCCGAGACAAAGCCCATTCGTCCCGCCACAACCGCCATTACCTGCGACGACGCCACCACAGCCCGGGCGTTCCCTCGGGCTCGCGAGGGGCACGCCAACCCGTTCGATGCGAGCTTGCGGCGGGACGGTCGCTGAGGTGGCCCCGGTTGGTCAGCCTGCTGTCGGACTCTGCGGGTCCTCCGCTCGCGTGAACCCGTTGCTCCGTTCCACTTTCGCCACGTGCAGCGTGTAGCTCTGGTACCACTCGGCTCGCCCGCGCTGCTGCGCCGCGCGGTGCTCGGCGTTGGTCCGCCACTGCGTGAGGGCGTCGGCGTCGCGGAAGTAGCTGACGGTGATGCCCAGCCCGCCAGGAGTCTGCGCGTGGTCCGTCCCCAGGTACCCGGGGACGTCCTTCACCAGGTCCTCCAGGCGTGCACCGGTCTCGTTGTAGCCGCTCTGGTCCTGGGTTCGCACCGTCGTGAAGACGGCCACGTAGTAGGGGGGTTCATAGGCCCCGACGGGCACGACAGGCGCTTCGGAGTGATTGCTCGTCGCGTCTTCGTGAGGCGGGGTGCGCCGCCGCGCGGACACCTCTATCTCGATCTTCATCCGTGGGTCGGCGAGACCGCACATGAGCATCGTGGCGGCCGGCCGAACGTCGCCGAAGCAGCGACGCAGGACCGGCCAGCAGGGTTCGAAGTCCTCGCGGTCGGGCAGCAGGTAGCGCACGCGCACGACGTCGGCGAAGGTGCACTTCGCCTCGGCCAGTGCGGCCTCGACGTTGCGCAGGCACTGCTCGGCCTGCTCCACCACATCGTCGGAGATCGTCATGGTGGCGTAGTCGAACCCGGTCGTCCCGGACACATGTACCCAGTCGCCGTCGACCACAGCACGGGCATAGCCGATCTGCTCCTCAAAGGCCGAGCCGCTGAGGATGGCGCGTCGCTCTGTCATGCGCCGAACGCTAAATGACCAGTACTGATACGTCTAATACGGTCGCATGCATGATCTGATATCTCTGGGCGTATGGAGCGCCCCGAACTTCCCCTCCCGCAACTGCACGCCTTCGTCGTGCTCGCAGAGGAACTCCACTTCGGTAACGCGGCCGCCCGCCTGGGCATCGCCCAGCCGCCGCTGAGCCAGCAGATCCGCCGCCTGGAGGACAAGGTCGGCCATGCGCTGTTCACCCGCGCCCCAGGGCGCGTCACCCTCACCCCAGCCGGCCGCGAACTGCTGCCCGTCGCCCGGCGGGCTCTCACCGACCTCGCGGACGGCCTGGCCGCAGCCCGGGCCGTCGGCAGCGGCCGGGCCGGCCGCCTGCGGATCGGCTTCGCCGCCTCCCTCGCCCTGACGGTCCTGCCGGGCCTGCTGCGCACCTTCCGTCACCAGTTTCCCGGCGTGCACCTGGACATCCACGAGATGACCACCGCGCCGCAGATCGCCGCCCTGCACGACAGGACCATCGACATCGGCCTGCTGCGCGAACCCCCCGCCGACGAGTCAGGGCTCGGCTTCAGGACCGTACTCAGCGAACCTTTCGTGGCCGTGTTGCCGTCCACCCATCCGCTGGCCACGCAACGGACCGTGCAGCTTGCACAGTTGGCGGACTCGCCCTTCGTGCTGCTGCCCCGCACGGTCGGCCCGCCACTGCACGACCAGATCATCGGCCTGTGCACCGCAGCGGGGTTCACACCGCAGGTAGTCCAGTACGCGGTGGAGTGGCAGACCGTGTGCGCCCTCGTGGAAACCGGTCTGGGCGTCTCCCTGGCCCCGGCGAGCATCCGACGCATCCGCCTCGAAGGCGTCGCCTTCCGCAGGATCGAACCCGGCACCGCCCGTACACGAGTGGCCGTCGCCTGGCGAGAGAACGACCATAATCCCCTGGTCACACGCCTGCTGGCGACCATCAGCCAAGATCCGCCGGACAGGCCCTGACCGTTCAGCACCGTCAGCCCCCCACCGCCCCCACACCTACGCGATCTTCGGGCCTCCGAACGCACCCTTACGATGGGACGCATGACTGCTTCGCCTGGCCGCCGTGTCCTGCTCGCCGCCCCCCGTGGCTACTGCGCGGGTGTGGACCGCGCCGTGATCGCCGTCGAGAAAGCCCTGGAGCAGTACGGCGCTCCGGTGTACGTCCGGCACGAGATCGTCCACAACAAGTACGTCGTGCAGACCCTGGAGAAGAAGGGCGCCATCTTCGTCGAGCGGACGGAGGAGGTGCCGGAGGGGAACATCGTGATGTTCTCCGCGCACGGCGTCGCCCCCGTCGTCCACGAGGAGGCCGCGCGCGGCAAGCTCGCCACCATCGACGCGACCTGCCCGCTGGTCACCAAGGTCCACAAGGAAGCCGTCCGCTTCGCGAACGAGGACTACGACATCCTCCTCATCGGGCACGAGGGCCACGAGGAGGTCATCGGTACGTCCGGCGAGGCACCGGACCACATCCAGCTGGTCGACGGCCCGGGCGACGTCGCCAAGGTCGAGGTCCGTGACGATTCCAAGGTCGTCTGGCTCTCCCAGACCACCCTCTCCGTCGACGAGACCATGGAGACCGTCGACGCGCTGAAGGAGAAGTTCCCGCAGCTCATCTCCCCGCCCAGCGACGACATCTGCTACGCCACGCAGAACCGTCAGCTCGCCGTGAAGCAGATGGGCGCCGAGGCCGAGCTGGTCATCGTGGTCGGTTCCCGCAACTCCTCCAACTCCAAGCGACTGGTCGAGGTCGCCAAGCTGGCCGGCTCCCGCGAGGCCTACCTCGTGGACTTCGCGAGCGAGATCGACGAGGCCTGGCTGGAGGGTGTGACGACGGTCGGCGTCACCTCCGGCGCCTCCGTCCCGGAGGTGCTGGTCGAGGAGGTCCTGGAGTGGCTCGCCCAGCGCGGCTACGGCGACGTGGAGCTGGTCAGGGCGGCCGAGGAGTCGATCACCTTCTCGCTGCCCAAGGAACTCCGCCGTGACCTGCGCGAGGAGGCGGCCGCGCTGATCGCCGAGCGCACCGGGGCCACAGGCTCCGGCGACTCCGGGGAGTGACTGTCGGTCCCGCGTCGTAACGTGGGGCCATGCAGATCTTCGGCTTGGACATCGGTGGATCCGGGATCAAGGGTGCCCCGGTGGACCTCGACAGAGGCGATCTCGCCCAGGAGCGCTTCAAGGTGCTCACTCCGCACCCGGCCACGCCCGACGGGGTGGCCGACGGTGTGAAGCGGGTCGTCGAGCACTACGGCTGGACCGGGCCGGTCGGGCTGACCTTCCCCGGCGTGGTCACCGACGGATCCACGATCCGTACGGCGGCGAACGTCGACAAGAGCTGGATCGACACGGACGCGCGCGCCTTGTTCAGTGACCGCCTCGGCGGCCTGCCGGTGACCGTGGTCAACGACGCGGACGCGGCCGGCGTCGCCGAGATGCACTTCGGCGCGGGCCGCGACCGCCGGGGCACCGTGATCCTCCTCACCTTCGGCACGGGCATCGGCAGCGCGGTCTTCATCGACGGCCGCCTGGTCCCCAACACCGAGCTGGGCCACCTCGAACTCCACGGGCATGACGCCGAGAAGCGTGCCTCCAGCAAGGCGAAGGAGGACGAGGAGCTGACGTGGGAGCACTGGGCTCACCGCGTCCAGAAGTACCTCGCCCATGTCGAGATGCTGTTCTCCCCGGAGCTGTTCATCATCGGCGGCGGGGTGAGCCGCAAGTCCCACAAGTTCCTGCCCCATGTCGAGGGAATCAAGGCGGAGATCGTCCCGGCGCAGTTGCAGAACAACGCGGGGATCGTGGGTGCGGCGATGCACGCGGCGGAGAAGGACGGCTGAGCGCAGCGCCGGAAGAGCCGCTGCGACGAAGGGCCGCCCGCCGACGGTGACGTCACGCCTGCTGTCGTCGGGCCGCCGCCCTGCGTGCCACCAGGCGGACCCTGCGTACGAGCACGATGAGACCGGCGATCAGGGTCCCCCCGTACAGCCACCCGGCCTGTGTGGCGAGGGCGGTGAAGAGACCCATCAGATGACCGCCGATCCCGCCGCCCTCGTCGGCCACCGGGACCAGCCCCACGGCGAACGCGATCGGCACCACCACCGGCGCGGTCATCAGGTCGCCCCGGCGCACCCAGACCGCGGTCAGCACGCACACCGGCAGGAACAGCACGCTGTACACCGTGAGCGACGACCCGAGCAGCAGCGCTTCGAGGTGACCGAGCAGGAACATCACGGCGCCGCAGAACAGGCCGCAGCCGAGGCCTGTGAGCCGGGGGTTGGGAAACCGGCGTAGGGCCTGCTGCACGGGCGGCGACCCGGAGCGCCGTACGGCGGCCGCTGCCGCCGGGGCCGTGCTCGGCCGGCGCTGGGAGACGGGCCGGGTGGCGCGGGCGGGCTGGGCGGGCGCGGCGACTCGGGAGGTCCGGGCGGGACGGGAGGCTCGGCCCTCCGGGCCGGGTCCGGACGACCGGGAGGCCCAGACGGACCGCCCGCCCGGATCCCTTCCCCCGCTCACACCCCTCTGCCCGCTCACACCCCTCGCACGGCTCGCACCGCTCACCTCCGGCGCCCATCCGCCCCCGTCGCGCCTCGCGCGCCCCTCGCCCCGCTCCACACCGTCCCCATCGCTGTTCCCGTACGGCGCGAACCCGCGCTCACCCCGCCCCGCACCACCCCCACCCCGCACCGCCTGCGGCGGCAACGGTGGCGGAGTACCGCGTCGCGATCCGAACCCGGCAGGTCGCGCCCTGTCCTGCTCCACCCGTCCAACCTAGGTCGGTTTATGTGGCGAATTCGCCCTCGGACACACCTTGGGGCGGACCTTGGCCAGGTGTTCGATACGGCGCCGGGGCCCGGCCGGGTACGCCGTAGACTGGTGGATCGGCCCGTGCATCTGCGTCGTCTGCGTCATCGCAGCGAAGATCGAAGAAGGACCGGGCCCCGCCCAGCCGCCTGAAGTCCTCTCACGTACGGGAAGTCGCAACGTGTCGCTCACGATCGGAATCGTCGGTCTGCCGAATGTCGGCAAGTCGACCCTGTTCAACGCCCTGACCAAGAACGACGTGCTGGCGGCCAACTACCCGTTCGCCACGATCGAGCCGAACGTGGGCGTGGTCGGCGTCCCCGACACCCGTCTCGGCAAGCTGGCCGAGATCTTCGGCTCGCAGCGCATCCTCCCGGCGACGGTCGACTTCGTGGACATCGCCGGCATCGTGCGCGGCGCCTCCGAGGGGGAGGGCCTGGGCAACAAGTTCCTCGCGAACATCCGTGAGTCCGACGCGATCTGCCAGGTCATCCGCGCCTTCAAGGACGAGAACGTCGTCCACGTCGACGGCAAGGTCTCGCCCAAGGACGACATCGAGACGATCAACACCGAGCTGATCCTCGCCGACCTCCAGACCATCGAGAAGGTCCTGCCCCGGCTCCAGAAGGAGTCGCGGATCAAGAAGGACATCGCACCGAAGGTGAAGGCCGTCGAGGAGGCCAAGGAGATCCTGGAGAAGGGTGACACGCTGTTCTCCGCGGGCATCGTCCAGGGATCCGGCAACGAGGAGCTCCTGCACGACCTGCACCTCCTGACCACCAAGCCCTTCCTCTACGTCTTCAACGTCGACGAGGACGAGCTGGTCGACGACGACTTCAAGAACGAGCAGCGCGCCCTGGTCGCCCCCGCCGAGGCGATCTTCCTCAACGCCAAGCTGGAGGCGGACCTCGCCGAGCTCGACGAGGAGGACGCGATGGAGCTGCTGGAGTCGGTCGGCGCCGAGGAGCCCGGCCTCGCCACCCTCGCCCGCGTCGGCTTCAACACCCTCGGCCTCCAGACCTACCTCACGGCCGGCCCCAAGGAATCCCGCGCCTGGACCATCAAGAAGGGCGCCACCGCCCCCGAGGCCGCCGGAGTCATCCACACCGACTTCCAGAAGGGCTTCATCAAGGCGGAGGTCATCTCCTTCGCCGACCTGGTGGAGACCGGTTCGGTGGCGGAGGCCCGCGCCAAGGGGAAGGCGCGGATGGAGGGCAAGGACTATGTGATGCAGGACGGGGACGTCGTGGAGTTCCGCTTCAACGTGTGATCATGCGCATTCGGCACGTTGGCTGCTGAGTCAAACGTGCAGGCCAGAAGGGGTCGGACTCCGTCGAGTCCGACCCCTTCGTCGTCACCGTGCTGGACGGTGCTGGATATTCTGACGTGGAGCAGTCCGGCGGCAGCACCGGCCCCGACGCGGCGCGGCGTTCAGTACTGCTCGGTCTCCACGAAACCGGCGTCCGTGTCGTTGCTCGCGCCGAAGGCGTCGGCAGCGGCGGTCGGGTCGAATCCGGGCGGACTGTCCTTGAGGCCCAGGCCCAGGCCGGCCAGCTTCGCCTTGACCTCGTCGATGGACTTCGCACCGAAGTTGCGGATGTCGAGCAGGTCGGCCTCGGAGCGCGCCAGGAGCTCGCCCACGGAATGGACGCCCTCACGCTTCAGGCAGTTGTACGAGCGGACGGTGAGCTCGAGCTCCTCGATCGGCAGGGCGAGATCGGCGGCGAGGGCGGTGTCCGTGGGGGACGGGCCCATGTCGATGCCCTCGGCGTCGATGTTCAGTTCGCGGGCGAGACCGAACAGCTCGACCAGGGTCTTACCGGCCGACGCCATCGCATCCCGCGGACGCATGGCCTGCTTGGTCTCGACGTCGACGATCAGCTTGTCGAAGTCGGTGCGCTGCTCGACACGGGTCGCCTCGACCTTGTACGTGACCTTCAGAACCGGCGAGTAGATGGAGTCGACCGGGATACGACCGATCTCCTGGCCCACCTGCTTGTTCTGCACGGCGGAGACGTAACCACGGCCACGCTCGACCGTGAGCTCCATCTCCAGCTTGCCCTTGCCGTTGAGCGTGGCGAGGACGAGGTCGGGGTTGTGCACCTCGACACCGGCCGGGGGCGCGATGTCGGCGGCGGTGACCAGACCCGGGCCCTGCTTGCGCAGGTACATCACGACCGGCTCGTCCTGCTCACTGCTCACGACCAGCTGCTTGATGTTGAGGATCAGATCGGTGATGTCCTCCTTGACGCCCGGCACGGTGGTGAACTCGTGCAGGATGCCGTCGATGCGGATGCTGGTGACAGCCGCGCCGGGGATCGAGGACAGGAGGGTGCGGCGGAGGGAGTTGCCAAGGGTGTAGCCGAAGCCCGGCTCCAGGGGCTCGATCACGAACCGGGAGCGGAACTCGTCGACTACCTCTTCGGTCAGGGACGGACGCTGAGCAATCAGCACGGGGTGTTGCCTCCAGTGGTTTTGCGCCCGCTATGTGACGCCGTAGACATGACGAAGGGTACGGGTCATACGGCGGTACGGTCTCCGGCGAGGCGGAGCCGCCCGTCTGACCAACTCGGCCAGGAGGCTTCGACTCCCAGCGTCGCGCAGCTCCGAGGAAGCCAGGCCCAACTGACCGGTACGACCGGATGACGGCCCGCAGCAAGCCGAAGAAGGGGCAGGCCGGAGCGGAGGGCTGTCGGGCGGCGACGAAGAAGTGGCGGGCGAAGACGGACCAGAAGATCGTCCGGCGACGACAGGACACCGCCCGCAAGGCAGCGGACGCGGCGATCGGCGCCACGAAGACGGCCCTGATCGAGAGGGGCCGTAAGCACGGGCTCAGAAGGAGGGAATCCCCCGCCTTCAGGCGGGGGAGCAGTCACAGTAGATGGGGGCCACTGCCGGTCAGTGGGACCGCGGACCGCCGCTCGGACCCGCCCGCACCCGGATGGCAGGATGCGAGGACGCGGCGGGAGGGGCGGGAAGGGGGCCGGGGCGCGATGGGGCGGAGCGAGCGGGAGACGGTGGCCCGGGGCGGGCGGCTGTACGAGGCGGCACAGGCGGTGGCCGGCGACCACGCGCGTGCCGTGGAAGCCGTACGGGAGGCCCTGGCGCCGATCCACGACGACCTGGCCCGGCGCGAGCTGGACGTCATCCCGGTGGCCCGGCTCAAGGACGTCACGGAGGGCAGGCTGCGGCTCGGCGAGGTGGAGAAGGGCGGGTTCCGGACGGTCGGACAGGTGCTCGATGCCGGGCCGTACCGGCTGCGCCAGCTGCCCGGGGTCGGACAGCAGACCGCCGACCAGACGGTGGCCGCGGCCAGGCGGATCGCCGACGCCGTACGGGACACCATCGCCGTACACATCGACGTGGACCGGCCGGAACCCCGGACCACCGCCCTGCTCATGGCGCTCGGCGTGCTGGTGGAGGCGGGCCCCGAGGCGCGCCGGGCCGTCGACGCGGCCGAAGCGCTGACCCGGCGGCTCGGCCCGCTGCTGGCCGAGGCGGGGCCGGTGGCCGGGCGGCTGCGCATGCTGTTCGCCGGGCAGGCCAAGCGGGAACGCGCGCTCGCGGCCGCCGCCGAGATCCGCGCCCTGACCGAACGGGCCGACCAGGACGGCGTACCCGAACTGCTCGCGCAGGCCTCGGTCGACCTGTTGCGCCGCCCGGAGTCCGAGCCGGCCGCCCTGGTCGACTTCGAGCTGCGCTCCGCCGAGTACTACGGCCTGCTCGCCGAGGTCTCCGGCCGCGCTCCCGACCCCGCGGCGGCCGAGGGGTTCCTGCCGGACGAGGTGGCCGAGCGGGTCAGGGCCCAGACGCTCGACGACACCCACCGCCGGGTCTCGCTGCGCGGCTACCAGGCCTTCGGCACGCGCTTCGCCCTCGCCCAGCGCCGCACGATCCTCGGCGACGAGATGGGGCTCGGCAAGACGATCCAGGCCATCGCCGCGCTGGCGCATCTCGCCGCTGCCGGGCAGAGCCACTTCCTGGTGGTCAGCCCGGCCAGCGTGCTGATCAACTGGACCCGGGAGATCGAGAAGCGCAGCACGCTGCGCGTGACGCCGCTGCACGGCCCCGACCGGCAGGAGGCGTTCGCCGACTGGAAGGGCCGCGGCGGCGTCGCGGTCACCACCTTCGACGCCCTGCGCGGCTTCCCGGCGCCCGGCGTCGGCGAGCTGGGCATGCTCGTCGTCGACGAGGCGCACTACGTGAAGAACCCCGAGACCCTCCGCTCCAGGACCGTCTCCGCATGGGCCGGGACGTGCGAGCGGGTGCTGTTCCTGACCGGTACGCCGATGGAGAACCGCGTCGAGGAGTTCCGCAGCCTGGTGCGGATCCTGCGGCCCGACCTGACCGAGGCCGTCGACGACCACGACTCGGTGGCCGGCTCGAAGGCGTTCCGCAAGGCCGTCGCGCCGGTCTACCTGCGCCGCAACCAGCAGGACGTCCTCACCGAGCTCCCCGCGCTCCAGCACACCGACGAGTGGGAGGAGCCCAGCGCGGCGGACGAGGAGGCCTACCGCGAGGCCGTGCGCGCCGGCAACTTCATGGCGATGCGCAGAGCGGCGTACGCCCGTCCCGAGCGCTCGGCGAAGCTGGACCGGCTGCGCGAGATAGCCGGCGAGGCCGCCGAGAACGGGCTGAAGGTCGTCGTGTTCTCCGGTTTCCGGGACGTACTGGGGGTGGTGCGGGACGCACTGGCGAACGCCGAGGCAGGGGCAGCGGGCACGGGTCCGGCACACGGCCGGGTCTTCGGGCCGATCTCGGGCAGCGTGCCGCCCACCCGCCGGCAGCAGCTCGTCGACGACTTCGCCGCCGTGCCCGGCCACGCGGTGCTGCTCGCGCAGATCGAGGCGGGGGGAGTGGGCCTGAACATGCAGGCCGCCTCCGTCGTCATCCTCTGCGAGCCGCAGCTCAAGCCGACCGTCGAACACCAGGCGGCCGCCCGCGCCCACCGCATGGGCCAGGTCCGCTCGGTCCATGTGCACCGTCTGCTCTGCACGGGCGGGGTGGACGAACGGCTCGTGCGGCTGCTGGAGAACAAGTCCCGCCTGTTCGACGCGTACGCCCGCCGCAGCGTGGTCGCCGAGTCGACACCGGACGCCGTCGACATCTCGGACCTCGCCCTGGCCCGCCGCATCGTCGAGGAGGAGCAGGCACGGCTGAACACGACGACCGCCGAGCCCGCGGCGGAACAGGCGTGAGCGGGGCACCGTACGGGGATCACGGCCGCCCGCCGGCACGCCTGCGCGTAGGCCCGTACGAGGGGACGGTGGGCGTCCTCGCATACGCCCGCCGCATCGTTGACCGGCCGGGTGACGAACCGCTGCCTGCCGCACGCTGGACAGTAGGCCGATGCGACTACGAGGAGCTGTCATGAACAAGGTGTGGCTGATCACCGGCGCGACCAGCGGTTTCGGACGGGCGCTGGTGGAGGCGGCGCTGGCGGAGGGCGACGTGGTGGTCGGCGCGGCCCGCCGGCCCGAAGGGCTGGACGACCTGGTGGCCGCGCACCCCGACCAGGCGGAGGCGCTGCGGCTGGACGTCACGGAGACGGGGGCGGCGGAAGCGGCCGTACAGGACGTCGTCGCGCGGCACGGACGGATCGACGTCCTGGTCAACAACGCGGGGCGCACCCACGTCGGCGCCTTCGAGGAGACGACCGAGCGGGAACTGCGCGAGTTGTTCGACGTGCATGTCTTCGGGCCGGCCGCCCTGACCCGGGCCGTACTGCCGCACATGCGCGAGCGCCGCTCCGGGGCGATCGTGCAGATGAGCAGCATGGGTGGACAGATGTCCTTCGCGGGCTTCTCGGCGTACAGCGGCACGAAGTTCGCCCTGGAGGGCCTGTCCGAGGGCCTCGCCGACGAGGTCGCCGAGTACGGCATCAAGGTGCTGATCGTCGAGCCGGGTTCCTTCCGCACGGCGCTCTTCGAGACCGGCCGGGCGGGAACGAGCACGGACAGCGGCCTGTACGCCAAGGTGGCGCAGACCCGCGCATCCGTCTCCGCGGGTGACGGCACCCAGCCCGGCGACCCGGCGAAGGCGGCGGCCCTGATCCGGGCCGCGCTGGAGGCCGAGCGGACCCCCCTGCGGTTGCCCCTGGGCGACGACGGGGTCACGGCCGTCCTCGGCCATCTGGACCAGGTGCGCGAGGACATCGGGGCGTGGGAGAAGTCGACGCGGGCGACGGCGTTCGACGACTGACGCCGTCCGGCCGTTCACGTCTGCCGTTCCGTGAGAACGGGGACAGGCCGCGACGCCAGGTCGGACGGCCTGTCCCCCCGCTCAGGAAGCGGTCACCAGCAGAGCTTGCTCAGGGTGTGGGAGTCGCACGGCATGGGGGCGGCGGGGGCGGCCGAAGCGGCGGGGGCGGAGACGGCCGCGAGTATGGCGGCGATGAAAAGGGCAGCTGCGTAGCGCATGTCGAACGTCCTTTCTGGGGCCCGCCAGGACACGTCGTCCTGGCGGAATGCCTCCCAGGCTTGCGTAGACCCGCACGGCCTGCACGTCGAAAGCTCACGGACAGTGATCGGGCGGCTGGTCGCCGTGCCGGTGGCCCGGCGAGGTGCTGGGGAGTGAAACCCCTTCCGGGCGGGCGGAGTTCGCCGTGCACGCCCCTTGTGCAATTCCTGTGGAGGCCTCAATCTTTCGGCTGACGCACAGGAGTGGCACAGGAAATTGACATGCTCCTGTCCACTTCGGGTTGCCCCCACCAGCGCACCACCGATCGAGGAGGACCCCTCAGATGGCAGTGATGCGTAACACCCGAAGAGACACCCGGCGAAGACTGGCCGCGCTCGGCGTGACGGCCGCCGCGGCCCTCACCGCGGGCCTCGTCTCCGCTCTCCCCGCCGCGGCCGCTCCCGAGGGCCGTATCCAGTACGCGGGCGCCGCCAACGCCGTGGCCGACAGCTACATCGTGACCCTGAAGGCGGACCACGCCCGTTCGGGTTCCCAGGCCGGGCGCACGCTCGTCGAGCAGTACGGCGCCGGCATCGAGCGCACGTACAGGAAGGCGCTCAACGGCTACGCGATCGAGGCCTCCGAGGCCGAGGCCAGGCGGCTCGCCGCCGACCCGGCCGTCGCCTCCGTGGTCCAGAACCGCACGTTCAGCATCGACGCGACCCAGACCAACCCGCCCTCCTGGGGCCTGGACCGCATCGACCAGAAGAACCTGCCGCTGAACAGCTCCTACACCTACCCGGACTCGGCCGGGCAGGGCGTGACGGCGTACGTCATCGACACCGGCGTGCGCATCACCCACAGTGACTTCGGCGGCCGCGCCTCCTACGGCTACGACGCCATCGACAACGACAACACCGCCCAGGACGGCCACGGCCACGGCACGCACGTCGCGGGCACGGTCGCCGGATCCTCGTACGGCGTGGCGAAGAAGGCGAAGGTCGTCGGCGTCCGGGTGCTGAACAACTCCGGCCAGGGCACCACCGACCAGGTCGTCGCCGGCATCGACTGGGTCGCCCGGAACGCGGTCAAGCCGGCCGTCGCCAACATGTCCCTCGGCGGCGGCGCCGACACCGCCCTCGACACGGCCGTACGCAACGCCATCGCCTCCGGCATCACCTTCGCGGTGGCGGCGGGCAACGAGTCGACGAACGCCTCCACCAAGTCGCCCGCACGCGTCACCGAGGCCATCACGGTCGGCGCGACAACGAGCTCGGACGCCAAGGCGAGCTACTCCAACTACGGCTCGGTGCTCGACCTCTTCGCGCCGGGCTCGTCCATCACCTCGGCCTGGAACTCCGGCGACTCGGCGACCAACACCATCTCCGGTACGTCGATGGCGAGCCCGCACGTGGCGGGCGCGGCCGCGCTCCACCTCGCCGCCAACCCCACGGCCACCCCGTCCCAGGTTGCCTCGGCCCTGACGTCCGCCGCCACGACCGGCGTCGTCACCAGCCCCGGCACGGGCTCGCCCAACCGCCTCCTCCACGTCGGCGGCGGCACGACCACCCCGCCCGGCCCGCGCTTCGAGAACACCGCTGACGTCGCGATCAGCGACAACTCCACGGTCGAGTCCCCGGTGACGGTCTCCGGCGTCTCCGGCAACGCGCCCTCTTCCCTGGCCGTCGAGGTCCACATCGTGCACACGTACATCGGCGACCTCCAGGTCCAGCTGATCGCCCCCGACGGCACGGCGTACACACTGAAGTCGTACGGCACGGGCGGCAGTTCGGACAACATCGACACCACGTACTCGGTGAACGCCTCCTCGGAGACCGCGAACGGCACGTGGAAGCTGCGCGTGAGCGACAACGCGAACTACGACACCGGACGGATCGACGCCTGGGCGCTCCAGCTCTAGCCCGACGTCAGTAGTCCTCCTCGTCCTCGCGGAACGGCTCCGGGTCCATGACCCAGCCGGCCGCGAGGACGAGCCGCGTGTGCCGGTGCAGCGCGAGGAAGCCGAAGGGGCGATCGAAGCCGGCCTTGACGGTGGTGGTCACCCAGCGGGGCTTCGGCATCCCGGCACCGGCCATGCCGAAGGCCGTCACCGCGGCCGCCTCGAAGCCGCGGGCACCGAACCTCGCCACCGCGGACTGCCGGGCCGACCCGACGTACAGAGGAAAGTCGCCGATGCCGGGAAAGTGACCGGGGCGCTGCTCCCGCAACGCCGTCGTGAGCCCGAACACCTCGTGGTGGTCGAGGAGATCATGGTCCGCCCGCACCGCGTACGCCACGGTCCGGACCTCCAGGGTCGGCGGCTCCGGCGACGTGGCGCGCTCCTTCACGACCCACAGACCGGGGCCCACGTCGCCGTACGGGAGCCGGGGCCCCGCGACGACGGGATGCCGACGGTCCAGGATGCCCACCCCCGCCGCCAGCACCTGCCCGGGCGTCATCCCCTCCTCGCCCAGCAGCAGATGAACGTCGATCGCACCGTCGCCCAGTACCTTCAGTTCGGTGACATGCCCCTGCGGGGTGTCCGCCACGCCGATCCGGTCCAGCAACGTGCTCTTGCGCCACAGCCCCAGCACTTCCCGCCCGGACCACGGCCCGGCCTCCGGCATCCAGCACGACTCCCGGAACGGCTGGAGCCACGCGGTCCGCAACGCCAGCGCACTCGCCAGCACCATCTCGGTGTCCTCGTCCAGCAGGACGGGCATCGCGTCGATCAGCCCACCGGTCCGCTTCACCGCCCAGGCGTCCAACGCCGCCTTGTCGGCCGCCGCATCCCCCGTCAGCACCCCGTGCGCCTCAGCGGGCAACCCCGCCTCCCAGCGCTCCCGCAGCTCCAGCGTCCGCTTGGTCCACAGCCCGAGCGCCGAGTCCAGCCCGCGCATCGCCCCCGTCGCGCCCAACAACTCCCGCGCCGCATCCGCCGCCTGGTCCGCCGGCAGCCCCAACGCGTCGGCCAGCTCCGCCTTCGCCGCACCACCCGCCCCGTCCGCGAGAAACGCGAGCAGCGGCCACACGCCCGCCGCCGAGAAGACCGTGCCGCCCGCACCGTCCTCCGAGGCCCGCACCGCCCCCGCCCATCGCGCGGTGAGCGCGTTGGCCGCCCGGATCGTCGCATTCGTCACCCGCATGACATCCCCCCTCGTCCCCCGCTTACCATTCGCCCAAGTCGTACGCCCGTTCCCACTCCCCGGCGCCGCCGCCTGAACCAGGAGCACGGTACTCGTGTCCATACCTCCGCCTGCCGGCCCGGAACAGCCCCAAGGGCCGTACGGGCAGGGCCAGCACCCGTCGCCGTCGCCGTACCCGCAGGGCGCAGCCGGTGCCCCGGGACCGTTTGCGCACCCGTACCAGCCCTATGGCGGCCCCTACGGCCCCTACAGCCCCCACGGTCCCTACGGCCGTCCCGTCCCCGTCAACGGCGTCGCCATCAGCTCCCTCGTCCTCGGCGTCCTCTGCTTCGTGCCGGCCGTCGGACTGGTGCTGGGGCTGATCGCGCTGGCGCAGATCAGGAGGCGGGGCGAGCACGGCAAGGGCATGGCGGTGGCCGGTTCCGTGCTGTCCTCGGTCGGGCTCGCGCTGTGGGCACTGGCGCTGTCCACGGGGTCCGCCTCCGACGTCTGGGACGGCTTCAAGGGCGCCGCGAGCGGCGAGGGCACCGCTTACGCGCTCGCCAAGGGCGACTGCTTCGACACGCCGAACGGCGATCTGGAGGGCGACGCCTACGACGTCGACGAGGTGTCCTGCGCCGGCGAGCACGACGCCGAGGTGTTCGCCGTCGTCACTTTGCCGGGCGGCTCCTTCCCGGGCCACGACGAGATCGAGCGGACCGCGGACGAGAAGTGCTACACGCTCCAGGGCGACTACGCCATGGACACCTGGGCCGTACCGGACGACGTGGAGGTCCACTACCTCGTCCCGTCCCGGCAGAGCTGGCGCGACGGTGACCGCGAGATCACCTGCATGTGGGGCAGCACGGCCGAGAACGGCGGCCTCACCGGCTCGTTGCGCACCGACCCGACGACGCTCGACGCCGACCAGACCGCCTTCCTCACCGCGACCAACGCCATCGACACGGCCCTGTACGAGGAGCCCTCGGAATACCCCGAGGAGGACCTGGCCCCCAACCACGCCTGGGCGAAGGACGTCCACGCCGCGCTCGGCGAGCAGATCGAGGCGCTGCGCGGACACAGGTGGCCGGCCGATGCCGAGGAGCCGGTCGCCGATCTGATCGACGAGATGGAGGCCGCCCGCAAGGAGTGGTCGCGGGCGGCCGTGGCGAAGGACGTGGACACGTACTACACGCACTACGAACGCGGGTACGAGTACGTCGACGGCCCCACGACCGTCACCGCGCGCAAGGCTCTGGGCCTGGACACCACGATGCCGACGCCCTATGAGGACGACTCCGAGGACGGCGGGAGCGGGATCGTGGGTGTCGTCGATGTGTGAGCGGAGGTGTGAGCGCGGCTATAGCGGGGAGAAAGTGCCTGCGTAAAGCCCCCCGGGGCCACAAGTCATCACATCGAGTGATTCTCTGGCCTTTGCTTGCACGGGACAACCCACGGTTGCCACGCTGTTGCTGTCTGTACAAGCTGATGGGAGCGGCCAGTGACTTTCGGTGAGCAGCCGGCCTACCTGCGCGTCGCGGGTGATCTCCGCAAGAAGATCGTCGACGGTTCGCTGCCACCGCACACCCGACTCCCGTCCCAGGCCCGCATCCGCGAGGAGTACGGCGTCTCGGACACCGTCGCGCTGGAGGCCCGCAAGGTGCTGATGGCCGAGGGGCTGGTCGAGGGCCGCTCCGGCTCCGGGACGTACGTCCGTGAGCGCCCCGTGCCCCGCCGGATCTCCCGCTCCGGCTTCCGCCCGCCGAACGGGGCCACGCCCTTCCGCCAGGAGCAGGCCGACGGCGAGGCGCGCGGCACCTGGGAGTCCAGCAGCCGGCAGGCCGAGGCGAGCGTCGCCGTCGCCGAGCGGCTCGGCATCCGGCCCGGCGACCGCGTCATGTGCACCAAGTACCTCTTCCGTGACGCCGGCGAGGCGATGATGCTCTCCACCTCCTGGGAGCCGCTCGCCGTCACCGGCCGTACGCCCGTGATGCTGCCCGAGGAGGGCCCGCTCGGCGGCATGGGCGTCGTCGAGCGCATGGCGGCCATCGACGTCGTCGTGGACAACGTCACCGAGGAAGTGGGCGCCCGCCCCGGCCTCGCGGAGGAGCTGCTGACGCTGGGCGGCGTCCCCGGTCATGTGGTCGTGGTCATCCAGCGCACCTACTTCGCGTCCGGGCGTCCGGTGGAGACGGCGGACGTCGTGATTCCGGCCGACCGCTACCGGGTCGCGTACCACCTCCCGGTGAAGTAGCGCACTTGTTCGTGAAGTAGCGCACACCTTCACCGCAGTTACCTCCGGCAGGGCCTCAACTCCCGTCCCTTCGCCCGCCGTTCGAATCTGGCCGTCTTCGCAGGTCGTCGCGAGCATGCGCGGTATGTCCGTGACCGGATGCGTCGACGTCTCCGCACGGCGCGTTCGTTGCCGTGCGCCCCCTCCGACTTGGCTGGTTGCGTACCTCTTTGTGAAAAGCCGTATTCGCAGCGTAAAGGTTAGGCGTAGGCTCGGGCATATGCGGATTGCGGTTTCCTTAGCGGGCGGGGCACGGCACAGGCCGCGAGCGGTACCCGGGCGGTCGTGGGCGGGAAGGAGCGGTGGGGCGCGATGAACGACAGCACGATCACTCTTCCTTGGCTCGTGATTCGCCAGGACGACAACGGCAATCGCTACCGCGTGGGCCGGTACGCGACCCGGGCAGAGGCCCAGAAGATCGCGGACAGCCTCGACAGCCGCGGCCACAAGCAGCTGTACTGGGTCGAACGACTCACCCAGAACAGCGACAGCGCGTCCTGACAGGCCGCAGCGCTGTGTCGCGCCCTGAGGGGGCGCGGGGCTGTGCCGATATGCGGCTCCGCCGCGTGGCGCGCGTCCTGAAGGGGCGCGGGGAACTGCGCGCTCGGCCGCGACGGCGCCGCAGTCGAAGGGCCGGCGTGTCCTGGCGTTCTGAGCGGAGCGCCTGGGCTCT
>NZ_JAGMUL010000195.1:0-61617 GCF_019049285.1 Streptomyces sp. AC550_RSS872 | reverse complement strand
GCTCCGGCGCGTCCTGAAGGGGCGCGGGGAACTGTGCGCTCGGCCGTGACGGCGTCGCAGTCGAAGGGCTGGTGTGTCCTGGCGTTCCGAGGGGAGCGTCTGGGCTCCGGCGCGTCCTGAAGGGGCGCGGGGAACTGTGCGCTCGGCCGCGAGGGCGTCGCAGTCGAAGGGCTGGTGTGTCCTGGCGTTCCGAGGGGAGCGCCTGGGCTCCGGCGCGTCCTGAAGGGGCGCGGGGAACTGTGCGCTCGGCCGTGACGGTGTCGCGGCCGAAGGGCCGGTGTGTTCCGGCGTTCCGAGCGGAGCGTCTGGGCTCCGGCGCGTCCTGAAGGGGCGCGGGGAACTGTGCGCTCGGCCGCGACGGCGCCGCAGTCGAAGGGCGGTGTGTTCCGGCGTTACAAGCGGAGCGCCTAGGCTCCGGCGCATGACGGAACGGATCGTGGTCGGGGCCGCGTTGTTGGAGGCGGGCCGCCTGCTCGCGGCGCGGCGAAGTGCGCCCGAGGAACTGGCAGGGCGCTGGGAGTTGCCCGGTGGCAAGGTCGAGCCCGGCGAGGCGCCCGAGGTGGCGCTCGTGCGGGAGCTGCGGGAGGAACTCGGCGTGGACGCCGAGGTGATCGAGCGCCTGCCGGGGACGTGGCCCCTGAAACCCCCTTACGTCTTGCAGGTGTGGACGACGCGTCTGCTCCCCGGCTCCGGGGCCCCCGAGCCCCTCCAGGACCACGACGCCCTGCGCTGGCTCGGCGCCGGGGAACTCTGGGACGTCGACTGGCTGGACCCGGACGTCCCGGCGGTCCAGGAAGTGGCCGAGCGGCTTCGTTCCTGAGGAAACTTCCCGAATTCCTACCCGTTCGCATACCTTGCGCGCGGTACCGCCCCCCGAATATCGGGTATGTGGTCACTAACCCTGCGAAACCGGACATGGGCGAACCCGCTGGCCTGGGAAGTGATCGGTGTGATCGACACTGATGGCGGCTGCGCCGAGTGGACCTTTCCCGCGGAGGCGGGCGCGGTGCGCGCGGCCCGTGCCGCCGTGCGCGGCCGGCTGCGGGACTGGGATCTGGACAGCCTCGCCGACCTCACGGCGCTGCTGGTCAGCGAGCTGGTGACCAACTCCCTGCGGCACGCCACGGGCCCCATCGGAGTACGTCTGGTACGCCCCGCCGACCTCGACGGCGTCCTCCTGGTCGAGGTCTCCGACCCCCTCCCGGATCCCCCGCGCGAACGTGCCCCCCACCTCGAGGACGAGAGCGGCCGCGGACTCCAGCTCGTGGCGCACTCCTCGCGCCGCTGGGGAACCCGGCCGGGCCGCAACACGGGCAAGACGGTGTGGTTCGAACTCGCGGTCCCGCGGTGACCGTGGCGGTACAGGCGGTGTACGCCCACCCCCGCCCTGTCGAGCGACTGGTTCAGGCCAGTGGCAGTTGTCGAACCGCGTGATTCGACTGTGTGTCAGCTGGTTAGAAGACTGGAAGTGTTTCCGGTGCCGGGACCGAAAACCATCGGGAACGTGCTGTGATCGTGAACACCGTGTTGTGCGGGGCCGTAGTGCTGGATACTGCGGGCAGCCGCCCCCGGTGACCGGTGCCGGGCGCGGTGAGCTGGAGGGGACGGTTCGCGTGAGCGAGATACCAGCGAAGGCCACGGAGTCCGAGGACCCGTCGGACGGCGCGAGGGCGAGGGCCGCGGGAGAGCGGGCCCACGACCCACAGGCCTCCGACGACACCCAGGCCTCCCACCTCACCTCCCGGGGCACACGTGCCTCTCACGACACACAGGACTCGCAAGCCGTCGCACAGGGCGCACAGGAACCCCCCGCTCCCCGCGACCCCGGCTTCGCCTCCGACGAGCCCCGCCCCGGCGACCCCGTCTGGCAGAGCAGTCCGCCCGGCTCGATCTACGACTACATCAAGGTCGCGTCCTTCTCCATCGGCCCCGACGGTCTGGTCGACCAGTGGAGCCTGCGCGCCGAGCAGTTGTTCGGCATCCCGGCCCGGCGTGCCGTCGGCATGGACCCCATCGAGGCGTTCATCGACCCCGACCTGCGCGAGCAGGGGCAGCGCAAGATGGCCGAGATCCTGGACGGACGGGAGTGGACCGGTGTGGTCCCCTTCCGTGCGCCGGACGACGTGGACGGACGGCGCGGCCAGGACGGTCTCGCCGAGGTGTACGTCATGCCGACGCGGACCGAGGAGGGCGAGAAGGCCGCCGTCTGTATCGTCGTCGACGTCCGCACGCTCCGTCGGATGGAGACCGACCTCGCCGCCTCGCAGTCGATATTCGGTCAATCTCCGTTCGGTTTCCTGCTGATCGACCCCGATCTGCGGGTGCGCCGCGTCAACCACCGGTTCGCCTCCCTCTTCGGCGGCACCCCCGACGACCATCGCGGCCGAGGCGTCCACGACTATCTGCCGCGCCCCGAGGCCGACCGGGTCGCGGCGACCCTGCGCCGCGTCCTGGACAGCGGCGACTCCATCACCGACATGCATGTCACCGGCTTTCTGCCCGGCTCCGACGAGCGCCGCCACTGGTCCGTCAACCTCTACCGGGTGCACAGCGGAAGCGGCCGCCCCATCGGCATCGCCTGGCTCGGGATCGACATCACCGCGCGCCGCGCAGCCGCCCGCGAGGCCGCCGCCGCCCGGCGCAATCTCGCCCTGCTGAACGAGGCCGGCGCCCGCATCGGCAACTCCCTCGACCTGGAGACAACCGCTCGCGAACTCCTCGACGTCGTCGTCCCCGGCTTCTGCGACCTGGCCACGGTCGACCTCTACCAGGGGCTGCTGGCCGGCGACGAGACCCCGCCCGGCCTCGCCGACGGCAGCGCGGAACTACGCCGCGTCGCCTTCTCCAGCGCCGTCTCCGACGCGCCCTTCGTCGGCGGCGGCGTGCCCGTCGCGGTCGGCGCCGTCCACCACTACCCGTTCAACTCGCCCTGCGCGGACGCCCTGCGCACGGCCCGGCCGCAGTACGTGCCCGGCGAGGAGGGTGGCCTCGTCCAGTCCACGCTCGCGGTGCCGATGGTCGCCCACGACACCGTCGTAGGACTCGCCCAGTTCGCCCGGACGAAGGGCAGCGAGCCGTTCGGCGACCGGGACCGCAATCTCGCGGTCGAGCTGGCGGCGCGGGCGGCGGTCTGCATCGACAACGCCCGTCTCTACCGGCGCGAGCACGAGCGGGCACTGATACTGCAACGGTCCCTGCTGCCGCCCGGGGACCCGGTCGCGTCGGGCCTCGACATCGCCTGCCGCTATCTGCCGGGCAACTCCTCCTCCGACCGACCCAGCGAGGTGGGCGGCGACTGGTTCGACGTCATAGAACTCCCCGGCCACCGCACGGCGTTGGTCGTCGGGGACGTCATGGGCCGTGGGCTGCGCGCGGCCGTGGCGATGGGCGAACTTCGTTCGGCCGTACGAACGCTGGCGCTGCTGGACCTCGAACCGGCCGAGGTCCTCTCGGCGCTGGACGAGATCGCGCGCGGTCTCGGCGCCCCCGGCGGTGTCCAGCAGGCCACCCGCGCGGCCCGCCGGCCCCGGGAGGCGGACCTGTCCGAGGTGTACCTCGCGACCTGCGTGTACGCGGTCTACGACTCCGTCACGCGCCGCTGCACCTTCGCGAACGCCGGTCATCTGCCGCCGGTCCTCGTCGAACCCGGCGAGGCCGCGCTGATGCTCGACGTGCCGCCGGGGATGCCACTGGGCGTGGGCGGGGAGCCCTTCGAGGAGGTGGAGGTCGAACTGCCGGAGGGCGCGCTGCTGGCGCTCTACACGGACGGCCTGGTCGAGTCCCGCGACCATCCCCTGGACGAGGGCCTCCAGGCGTTCGTCGGGGCGCTCACCGACCCCACACGCCCGCTGGAGGACGTCTGCGACCACGTCCTCAACACCCTCGACAGCCACCACGGCGAGGACGACATCGCGTTGCTGATGGCGCGCGTCCAGGGGTTGCCCGCCGAGTCGGTCGGCGACTGGACGCTGCCGCGGGAGCCGCGCAGTGTGGGGCGCGCCCGGGAGTACGCCCGCGGACAGCTGCTGTCCTGGGACATGGAGCCGCTGGTCGACACCACGGAGCTGTTGGTCAGCGAGCTGGTCACGAACGCGCTGCGGTACGGCGAGGGCGAGATTCGGCTGCGGTTGCTGCTGGACCGCACGCTGGTGTGCGAGGTCTGGGACTCGGGGTTGGTCCAGCCGCGTCGGCGTCGAGCCCGGGACACGGACGAGGGCGGCCGGGGGCTGCAACTGGTCGGGCTGCTCAGCGCGGCGTGGGGCTCCCGTCGGACGCCGCGCGGCAAGACGGTGTGGTTCGAACTGCCGCTGCCGGACGGTGAGAACCCGCTGGCGGACCCTGCGGAGGCGTTGCTGAGCCTCTTCTGACGCCCGGCCTCGGCTTCGCCTTCGACCGGATCGTTTCCCACCCGCACGACCCGTGCGGCTCTCGTCGCCGGGTGCGGGTGGCCCAGGTGGGGCCATCTCACCGTCGGCGCCCGCGGGTTCGTGCGGTGAGGCCTCGCCTGCGGGCGTCGCCCGGCAGGAGACCGCCGGGGCCGGCTCCGCGCGGTCACTGGTCCGCGGGGCCGGGTTTCCGTGTCGGGTGCGGTGGCTTTGGTGGGGTTGTGTGGTGGGTGCTTGATCGTGGGTGCTGCCTGGCAGGAGGCCGTCGGGGTCGGTTCCGCGTGGTCACTGGTGTGCGGGGCCGGGTTTCCGTGTCGGGTGCGGTGGCTTTGGTGGGGTTGTGTGGTGGGTGCTTGATCGTGGGTGTCGCCCGGCAGGAGGCCGTCGGGGGGACTTCGGGGCCACGGTCCGTCGGTCTGTTGGACGGCTTCTCCCCGGGGGCCGTGTGGTTGTCGTGCTCAGGTGTCCGGCGTGCCTCCGCGGCGGTGCCGGGTGTGTGGGCCGCCGTAGCTTGCCGGGGAGCCGGTGGTTGGCTGGATGCCGCCCAGGAGGGCGCCGGTGAGGCCGTGGGTGGTTTCGGCGGGGGTGGCCGTGGGGTGGCCGTGCAGGCGGATGTTCTGTTCGGCCAGGTCCTGGGCCTGTCGGGCGAGCGTGTCGGCGGACAGGAGGTCGGCGAGGGGGGCCGGGGGAGCGAGCAGGCGGCGGGCCTCGGCCAGGTGGGTGCGGGGCTCGCTGCCCACCGCGGCCCGGTGGGTCGCGACCACGTCGTCCGTGCCGGCCACCGCGGCACGGGCGCACAGCCGCGCGGCGGCCGGAAGCACCCCGGCCCGCCCCGCGGCGACGGGCGAGACGGTCCGTACGATCCGGCGCAGCAGGTCCAGGGGGTCGTACGGCCGCCCCGAGGTCAGCTCCTCGCGTACGCCGGCCAGGGCGAGGTCCGCGTGGGTGACACGGGCGCGCAGCTCGCCGGGCGGTATGGACGAGTACGACGGGGCTCCGGCGCCGGGCGGTGAACCCCGCGCGCCGGCGATCTCCGCCTCGCCGCCGGTCAGCGCGGCCGGCACCATCGTCGCGGCCCTGGCGAGGACGTCGGCGAGGCGTTCCACGCCGTCGATGAAGACGGCGGCCTGGCTGATCGCCCCCTCGGCGGCACGCAGCCGGCCCGCCGCCCGCTCGTGGTCGCCCGAGTCGGCGGCCTGGCGGGCCTGGTTGAGGCGGGTGGTGGCGAAGACGAGCCGGTCCTTGGCCTGCTCGACATGGCCCGCGACGGCGGTGGTGGCCGACGGGGCGTACCGCTCGCCGAGCTCCCGGAGCGCCGCGCCGGCACGTCCGGTACGGCCGGTCAGTTCCCGGAACCGGACCTCCGCGACGGCCAGGGCCCGCCCCAGCCCTCCGCCCAGGCCCTCCTCCAACCCCCGTACCTGGTCGAACGCGGCGGCCTGCGCGTCCAGCAGCCGCCCCGCCTCCTCGCACCGACCGACGATCCCGGCGAGCGCGTGCTGCCGCGCCGCGTCCTCCTCCGGCACCCCGCCCTCGTACTGCCACCGCATCCGAAAGGCGACCGCCAACTCGGCCCGGGCCTCCCGCAGGGCCCGGGCGAAGGGCTCGACCAGCTCGGCGTCCTCGACCTTCTCCGCGACGAACCCGAGCTCCTCCGTACTGACCCGCACCCAGTCGTCCGCCTCGACCAGCAGCGCCCGGGCCCGCTCGTCGAGTTTCCCGGCGGGTGGCCCGGTGGCCTCAACCGGCGCTGCACCGGGTGTCGTACGCCCCCGCGCCCGCCGCCTGCGCCGCAGGAACCCGTACCCGCCGACCACCGCCGCCGCGACGACCGCCAGCACCGGCAGCACCAGATCGAAGTCCGAGGTCCCCTCGCCCTCCCTCTGGGCCACCGCACCGGCCACAGGCCGGTCCGCCCCGCCCGCGACCGCACCCCCGCCCAGGACCGTCACCGCGGGCAACACCAGCCACGCCACCCCGATCAGCCCGCCCACCAGCGCGTGCACCACCCGCGCCCGTATGTGCGAGCCGCCCCGCCGCGGCCGGCCCCGTATCAAGGATGAGGTCACATTTCGGAGCGTATGAGGAGGAATGCCCGGGCGCGACCGGGATGGGCCCGGGGTGGGCCGGGCCGCCGCGCACTCGCCTGTGCCGGATTCGGCCTCAGCCCGACGACGTCCGCCGCATGATCTTGTTCCCGAGCCACACCAACGGGTCGTACTTCCGGTCGACCGCCCGTTCCTTCAAGGGGATCAACGCGTTGTCCGTGATCTTGATGCCCTCGGGGCAGACCTCCGTGCAGCACTTGGTGATGTTGCAGTAGCCGAGGCCGTGCTCCTCCTGGGCCGTGGCCTTGCGGTCCAGGCCGGTCTCCGCCGCGGCGTCCAGCGGGTGCATGTCCAGTTCCGCGACCCGCATCAGGAAGCGCGGGCCGGCGAACGCCGGTTTGTTCTCCTCGTGGTCACGGACCACATGGCAGGTGTCCTGGCACAGGAAGCACTCGATGCACTTGCGGAACTCCTGCGAGCGGTCCACGTCCTCCTGCATCATCCGGTACTCGCCGGGGCCCAGCTCCGCGGGCGGGACGAAGGCCGGGACCTCCCGTGCCTTGGTGTAGTTGAAGCCGACGTCCGTGACGAGATCCCGGACCACCGGGAACGCCCGCAGTGGCGTCACCGTGATCGTCTCCTCCCGGGTGAACACCGACATCCGCGTCATGCACATCAGCCGCGGCCGCCCGTTGATCTCCGCGGAGCACGAACCGCACTTGCCGGCCTTGCAGTTCCAGCGGACGGCCAGGTCCGGGGCCTGGGTGGCCTGGAGGCGGTGGATGATGTCGAGGACCACCTCGCCGTCGTTCACCTCGACCTCGAAGTCCTCCAGGCCGCCGCCCTGCACATCGCCCCGCCACACCTTGAAACGGGCCTCGTAGCTGCTCACTGGTAGAGCTCCTCCTCGGCGAGGTACTTGACCAGCTCTTCCTTGTCGAAGAGAGCCAGCAGGTCCGGGCGGACGGGGTCGGTGGTCTCGCGCAGCAGGTTGATCTGGCCGCGCTCGGGGTCCGTGGCCGCCAAACCGCCCGTCGGGTCGGCCAGTTGGCACAGCAGGTTGATGTTGCGCCACTTGCGGTCCATCGTCGGATGGTCCTCGCGGGTGTGTCCGCCGCGTGACTCGGTGCGCTCCAGCGCCGCCCGCGCCACGCACTCGCTGACCAGCAGCATGTTGCGCAGGTCGAGCGCGAGGTGCCAGCCGGGGTTGAACTGGCGGTGGCCCTCGACTCCGGCCCTTCGGGCCCGTACGCGCAACTCCGCCAGCTTCTCCAGCGCCTGCTCCATCTCGGCCTCGCGGCGGATGATGCCGACGAGGTCGTTCATCGTCTGCTGGAGCTCCTGGTGGAGGGTGTACGGGTTCTCCGGTGGACGCCCGTCGTCCGTGCCCCCGGCCGGACCCTCCGCCGAGAAGGGCCGCAGCGCCTCCGCCGCCGCCGTGTCGACCTGTAGGTCGCTGACCTCGGGGCGTTCGAAGGCCTGCGCGGCCGCGTACTCGGCGGCGTGCCAGCCGGCCCGGCGCCCGAACACCAGCAGGTCGGACAGGGAGTTCCCGCCGAGCCGGTTCGAGCCGTGCATGCCGCCCGCGACCTCGCCGGCCGCGTACAGGCCGGGCACGCCGCGCGCCGCCGCCGTGTCCGACTCGACCGCGATGCCGCCCATGACGTAGTGACAGGTCGGCCCGACCTCCATCGCCTCCGCCGTGATGTCCACGTCCGCCAGCTCCTTGAACTGGTGGTACATGGAGGGCAGACGACGCCGGATCACCTCGGCGGGCATACGCGTCGACACGTCCAGGAAGACCCCGCCGTGCGGGGAGCCGCGCCCCGCCTTCACCTCGGCGTTGATGGCCCTGGCCACCTCGTCCCTCGGCAACAGCTCCGGAGGACGCCGGTTGTTGTCCGGGTCCTCGTACCAGCGGTCGCCCTCCTCCTCCGACTGGGCGTACTTCTCCTTGAAGACGTCGGGGATGTAGTCGAACATGAACCGCTTGCCCTCGGAGTTGCGCAGCACCCCTCCGTCGCCGCGCACCGACTCCGTGACCAGGATCCCCTTCACCGACGGCGGCCAGACCATGCCCGTCGGATGGAACTGCACGAACTCCATGTTGAGCAGCGGCGCGCCCGCCAGCAGCGCCAGCGCGTGGCCGTCGCCGGTGTACTCCCAGGAGTTCGACGTCACCTTGAAGGACTTGCCGATCCCGCCCGTCGCGACGACGACGGCGGGGGCGTCCAGGACGAAGAAGCGGCCCGTCTCGCGGTCGTAGGCGAAGACCCCGCTGACCCGGCTGCCCGCGGCGGAGCCGCTGTCGGACTCGGTCTTCAGGATCCGGGTGACCGTGCACTCCTGGTAGACCTTGAGCCGGGACTCGTAGTCCCCGGTCTCCTTCTTGTCCTCCTGCTGCAACGACACGATCTTCTGTTGCAGCGTGCGGATCAGCTCCAGTCCCGTGCGGTCGCCGACGTGCGCGAGACGCGGGTACTCGTGGCCGCCGAAGTTGCGCTGGGAGATACGGCCGTCCTTCGTACGGTCGAAGAGCGCGCCCCAGGTCTCCAGCTCCCACACCCGCTCCGGCGCCTCCTGCGCGTGCAGCTCTGCCATCCGCCACTGGTTGAGGAACTTGCCGCCGCGCATGGTGTCGCGGAAGTGGACCTGCCAGTTGTCGTGCTCGTTGGCGTTGGCCATGGCCGCCGCGATGCCGCCCTCGGCCATCACGGTGTGCGCCTTGCCGAACAGTGACTTGCAGATCACGGCCGTACGGGCGCCTCGCTCGCGTGCCTCGATCGCGGCACGCAGGCCCGCGCCTCCCGCGCCGACCACGACGACGTCCCACTCCTGCCGTTCGACCACCGACATCTGTTCAGTCCCCACCAAATCTAGAAGAAGCGCGGATCGTCGAAGACCCCGGATGCGACGAGATAGACGTAGAAGTCGGCGAGCGCCACGCTCACCAGCGACGTCCAGGCGAGCAGCATGTGGCGGGCGTTGAGCTTCCCGATCCACTGCCACATCCGGTAGCGCACCGGGTGCCTGGAGAAGTGCTTGAGCTTGCCGCCGACGATGTGCCGGCAGGAGTGGCAGGAGAGGGTGTACGCCCAGATCAGCACGATGTTGACGAGGAAGACGAGGGTGCCGAGGCCCATGTGACCCCACTCGTAGTGCTCGTCGCGGAAGGCGAGCACCGTGTCGTACGTGAGGATCCCGGCGACCGGGATCGCGGCGTAGAAGAAGTACCGGTGGATGTTCTGCATGATCAGCGGGAAGCGGGTCTCACCGGTGTACTTCTTGTGCGGCTCGGCCACCGCGCAGGCCGGGGGCGAGGCCCAGAAACCCCGGTAGTAGGCCTTGCGGTAGTAGTAGCAGGTCAGACGGAAGCCGAGCGGGAAGATCAGGATGATGATCGCGGGGGAGATGCCCCACCAGCTCCCGAAGAGCTCCCAGTTCGGCCCGGCGCGCATGGGCTCGCAGTTCTCCGCCAGACAGGGCGAGTAGAACGGGGAGACGTACGGCGCCGCGTAGTAGTCCGCGCCTGCGAAGGCCCGCCAGGTCGAGTACACGATGAACGCCAGCAGACCGGCCGCGGTGGCGGCAGGGGCCAGCCACCAGCGGTCGGTCCGCAGGTGCGGGGCGGTGATCGCGGCGCGCGTGCCGGTGCGTACGCCGCCGCTGTTCAGATGAGGTTCCGTACCAGTGGCCAATGCATGACTCCGGTCGGGTCAGGGGACGGCTCAGGGGGCGTGGCGGTCCCGGGCGCCGAGACCCTCGTCATCCGTGTCGATCCACAGAGAGTCGTCGTACGGCGTGTCGGGGATGGTGACGAGCTCCGGTTTGCGCTGGGTGGCGGCGGGGGACGCGGCGGCGTCCCTGAGCAGCGCGACGCTCTCGCGGAGATGGTTGGCGTCGGTGCGGACGCGGCGCATCTCGATTCCGCCGGTGCCCAGCTGCTTCTCCAGCCGGCCCACGGACCGGGCCAGGTCGTCGAGGCAGCGCTGGACAGCTGTCAGGTCGTCTTGCACGGACATGACGTGACCTCACTTCCGTGGGCCCTACGGCCCTGGGTGGCAACGTTCATGCGCCTGCGAGTGTTGCGCGTCACACCTATCGCTGTGAAGGGATGTGCAGCGATTGGCGGATTGCACGCCTCCATTGCACGCCCGCAAGCGCTCTGTGCACGCCGGGGAGCCGAAAGCTTGCGAGGACTGCGCCGTGCGGAGCGCGTTGCTCCGCACGGGTGGCCTTCTCCGCCCCTGCCGCCGTGTCGTCTCCGCCTGGCGAACCCCTTCCTCTTCAGTGGGGTGCCTTACATCTGATCAGCTCCAAAATAACGCCAAATGTGATCAGAACGCACTTATTGTCACCGGCGGGAGCCGCTCCCCGGAGGTACCTGAGATGTCCCACGTCGGCATCGGACCCAGCGTCGGACCCAGGCCTGGCCGCAGCGCGGTCCTGCGCTCGGCCACCTTCCTCGTCGCGGGCGTGCTCGCGATGCCCGCGCTCGCCGGTTGCAGCGACCCGGATCCGGCCGGAAAGCCGCTGGCCGGGCAGGACATCGCCACGGCCGCCCGGGCCCAGCTCCTCGACGGCGGCACGCTGCGGTGGGCCGTGGACGCCGTACCGGAGACGCTGAACACCTTCCAGTCGGACGCCGACGCGGCCACGACCCGGATCGCGCAGGCCACCCTGCCGTCGATGTTCCGACTCGACGAGAACGGGCGCCCGGAGCGCAATCCGGAGTACCTGGAGTCCGCGAAGATCGTCAAGACCGAGCCCAAGCAGGTCGTCCTGTACAAGCTCAACCAGCAGGCCGTCTGGAGCGACGGCCGGGAGATCGGCGCCGCCGACTTCGCCGCCCAGTGGCGGGCCCTGTCCGGCAAGGACAGCGCCTACTGGACCGCCCGCAACGCCGGCTACGACCGCATCGAGAAGATCGAGCGCGGCGAGAACGACCTGGAGGTGCGGGTCACCTTCGGGCGCCCGTACGCGGACTGGCGCTCCCTCTTCTCGCCGCTGTACCCGAAGGAGGTCATGGGCACGCCGGACTCGTTCAACGACGGGGCACGGAGCAAGCTCAAGGTCACCGCCGGGCCGTTCACCGTGCAGAAGATCGACCGCAAGGGCGGCGACGTCACCCTCACCCGCAACCCCCGCTGGTGGGGGGAGCCGGCCAAGCTGAACGAGATCGTGCTGCGCGCCGTACCGCGCGACCAGCGGGCCGCCGCCCTGGCCGCCGGGGATATCGACCTGGCCGAGATCGACTCCGCCGCGGCCCGGCGCATCGCGCTCGCCGCGCCGCCGCGGGCCGCGTCCGCCGGCCCCTCCGGTACGCCGCTGATGGGCCCCGACCGGCGCACCCTCACCGCGAAGCAGCGGCAGGACAGGGCGAGGTTCCGCGGCTTCGAGGTACGGAAGTCCCTGGAGCCGGCGTACACCCAGCTGGCGCTCAACGGCGGCGACAGTCTGCTCGCCGACGAGCGGATCCGACGGGCCGTGGCCCGCGCCATCGACCGGGAGGAACTGGCGAAGCTGGTCCTGTCCCCGCTGGGCCTGCCCGCCAAGCCGGTCGGCAGCCATCTCGCCCTGTCCGGGCAGGCCGCGTACGCCGACAACAGCGGCGCCATCGGTGACCAGGACACGGCGGAGGCGCAGGCGCTGCTCGCGGATGCGGGATGGGTGCCGGGCGGGCCGGTCAAGGAGGAGAAGAAGAAGGGGGAGGAGGCGGCGGGGAGCAAGGGGGAGAAGGCCGAGAAGGCTGAGAAGGCCGAGAAGGCTGCGGGGAGTGAGGGGAAGAAGGCCGAGAAGGTTGACAAGGCTGACAAGGCTGATAAGGACTCCGGCTCCGAGTCCACGGCGAAGTCCAAGTCCAAGGCCGGGGACGAGGCCGGTGACGACGGGACGTACATCGTCGGGGAGGACAACAAGGCGCCCCGGCACGAGGGCGACAAGGGGAAGGAGAAGAGGGAGGGGGAGGACGCCGATCACGACGGTGGGCGGCATCTCGCTCAGGACGGCAAGCAGTACGGCACCAAGCAGGTGCAGCAGGGTGGGGCGCCCGGGGCGTACGCCCCGCAGGGCACTCCCGCTCCGGCGGGTGCGGCGGCTCGGCCCTTGGCCAAGGACGGCAAGGCGTTGACGTTGCGGTTCGTGGTGCCGGAGGGGGAGGGGTCGCAGACGCTGCGGACCGTGGCGGACCGGATCTCGGTGATGCTGGAGCGGGTCGGGATCCGTACCGAGATCATGAAGGTCTCGGACGAGAGCTACTTCAAGGACCACATCGCGTCCGGTCAGTACGACCTCGCGCTCTACTCCTGGCCCGCCTCCGCGTATCCCGCCACCGACGCCCGGCCCATCTACGCCAAGCCCGTCCCGGCCGCCGACGGGTCCCTGAACGTCGAGCAGAACTACACGCGTGTCGGTACCGATCAGGTGGATCAGCTCTTCGACCAGGCGCTCGCCACGTTGGACGAGTCCGAGTCGCGGTCGCTGATCCGGAAGGCCGACTCCCGTATCTGGGCGGCGGCCGGTTCCCTCCCTCTCTTCCAGCGTCCGCAGCTGGTGGCCACGAGGTCGAACGTCGCCAACGCCGGGGCCTTCGGTTTCGGCACGCCGGTGTACGAGGACATGGGCTTCCTGAACAAGAGCGCGAAGCCCGCCGCGAGCGCGTCGACCAACTGACGTTCTCCGCCCCCGCCGCCCCTACCCGTCCCGTCCCTTTGTCGGCCCTTCGGGCCTCGTCCTCGAACGCCGGACGGGCTGAAGAACTCAGCCCCTCCGGCGTTTGAGGAGCGGGGTCTGGGGCGGAGCCCCGGAAGGATGGGACGGGTAGGGGCGGCGGGGGCGATCAAAAGGGGTTTCACCTGCGGTGACGTAGCCTGGCGAGCCCTAGTGGCGACGGCCACGTACCATGGGGTGAGGCCGTGGCGTGTCAAGCCCGGCAGGGCCCGCGTAACACAGACGTACGCGAGAGCCGTCCTCACCACTCCGGGAGTACGCCGCAATATGGCCACGCGCCACGACATCCGCAACGTCGCCATCGTCGCCCACGTCGACCACGGCAAGACCACCATCGTCGACGGCATGCTGAAGCAGGCCGGTGCCTTCGCCGCCCACCAGCTCGACTCCGTCGACGACCGCATGATGGACTCGAACGACCTGGAGCGTGAGAAGGGCATCACGATCCTCGCCAAGAACACGGCGGTGAAGTACCACCCCAAGGACGGGGGGGACGTGATCACCATCAACATCATCGACACCCCCGGCCACGCCGACTTCGGCGGTGAGGTGGAGCGCGGTCTGTCCATGGTCGACGGGGTGGTGCTGCTCGTCGACGCCTCCGAGGGACCGCTCCCGCAGACCCGCTTCGTGCTGCGCAAGGCCCTCCAGGCCCGCCTGCCGATCATCCTGTGCATCAACAAGACCGACCGGCCCGACGCCCGGATCGACGAGGTCGTCAACGAGACGTACGACCTCTTCCTCGACCTGGACGCCGACGAGGAGCAGATCGAGTTCCCGATCGTCTACGCCTGCGGCCGTGACGGGATCGCCTCCCTCACCAAGCCCGAGGACGGGACCGTACCCTCCGACTCCACCAGCCTCGAGCCGTTCTTCTCGACCATCCTCGAGCACATCCCGGCCCCGACCTATGACGAGGCCGCCCCGCTCCAGGCGCACGTGACGAACCTCGACGCCGACAACTTCCTCGGCCGTATCGCCCTGCTCCGCGTCCACCAGGGCGAGCTGAAGAAGGGCCAGACGGTCGCGTGGATGAAGCGCGACGGGTCCGTCAGCAATGTGCGGATCTCCGAGCTGATGATGACCGAGGCGCTGACGCGCAAGCCGGCCGAGAAGGCGGGCCCCGGTGACATCTGTGCCGTCGCCGGTATCCCGGACATCATGATCGGTGAGACGCTCGCCGACACCGAGAACCCCGTGCCGCTGCCGCTGATCACGGTCGACGAGCCCGCGATCTCCATGACCATCGGCACCAACACCTCCCCGCTGGTCGGCCGCGGCGGCACCGGCAAGGGCGCCGACGCGAAGGCGGCCGTCAAGGACCGCAAGGTCACCGCACGACAGGTGAAGGACCGGCTCGACCGCGAGCTGATCGGTAACGTCAGCCTGCGGGTGCTCGAGACCGAGCGCCCCGACGCCTGGGAGGTGCAGGGCCGTGGTGAGCTGGCGCTGGCCATCCTGGTCGAGCAGATGCGCCGTGAGGGATTCGAGCTGACCATCGGCAAGCCGCAGGTCGTCACCAAGGACGTCGACGGCAAGGTCTACGAGCCCGTCGAGCGCATGACCATCGACGTGCCCGAGGAGCACATGGGCGCCGTCACCCAGCTGATGGGTGTCCGCAAGGGCCGTATGGACAACATGTCCAATCACGGCTCCGGTTGGGTGCGCATGGAGTTCGTCGTGCCCTCGCGCGGCCTCATCGGGTTCCGGACCGAGTTCCTGACCCAGACGCGCGGTACCGGCATCGCCCACTCCATCCACGAGGGCCACGAGCCCTGGTTCGGCGCGCTCCAGACCCGCAACAACGGCTCGCTGGTCGCCGACCGCGCCGGTGCCGTCACCGCGTTCGCGATGACGAACCTCCAGGAGCGCGGCGTGCTGTTCACCGAGCCGGGCACCGAGGTGTACGAGGGCATGATCGTCGGCGAGAACTCGCGCTCCGACGACATGGACGTCAACATCACCAAGGAGAAGAAGCTCACCAACATGCGGTCGTCCACGGCCGATGTGGCCGAGTCGATCGTCCCGCCGCGCAAGCTGTCGCTGGAGCAGTCCCTGGAGTTCTGCCGCGACGACGAGTGCGTGGAGGTCACCCCGGAGGCCGTGCGCATCCGGAAGGTGAACCTGGACGCCCGCGAGCGCGCCCGGGCCGCGAGCCGCGCCAAGCACGGCTGAGGACGCGCCGAGCGCGGCTTGAGCGCGGCTGAGCACTGCTGATTCACGCCAAGGACGGCACCGGGGTACCCCGCCAAGCGGGTGCCCGGTGCCGTTTTGCGCGAGAGGGGCCGACGCGGCTGCGGCGACGGCGCACGCGGGAGTGTAGGGAAAACCCTTGAATCTGTTGTGAGAGGCCGTTGAGCGGGTCGAGGCCTATTAACCTGCCCGGAAGCAGCTCGCCTGACGGTTTTCCGCCAGGTGTGTTGAGCACGACACAGCCCGGCAGGGCACCCTGCACCGAGAGTGCGTGACTGGCAACCGTTTTTCCGGCGCAATGCGTCCGGTAAACGGACACCTCCCCCCGATAGATGTGTAACAAGTCCGTTTCGCAGTGATCTCTCACCAAACCCTTTGTCCGGTTTTTGGAAGACCTGGCCCCTATCTGTGATCGAACCGAGACCTCGAGAGTGTGGTTCGCCCCCTGGGCGATGGCAGATAGTTAGGCGCGTAGAGCTCGGAAGGGTCAGGCGCTGACGGGGCGCCGACTCGCGAGCGTGGGGGCACCTGGCGAACCTGGGCACCGGCGACGGGCCCAAACGTGTCGCGTGCTGCCCCTTTTGCAGTGAACCAGCGGATTCATGAGGAGGAACCCATGCGAGGTGCCACAAGCGCCATATGGGTCACGTCGTCCCGGATGGCAGATGTAGGCCCCGCGGGTGCGTGGAGTCCTGCTGCGGCGGTTGTGGCCGCGGCCAGGCGTCGCGAACTTCCCTGACGGCACGTTCCGTCGGCGGTCGGTTCCGATCGCGAGCCAGGGTTCCTCAGGGGGTTCACCCCCAGCCGTTGTTGTTCTCCTCGCGCGCTGCGAAAGATGTACGCCGTGCGAAGGCCGTCGGGCACTGTGCAGTGCAGACGGCCTCCAACATCTGTGAAACGGACGAATCATGACGAGTCCAATCGAGCTCGAGGGTGCTGAAACCCCTTCCCTCGTGGACAAGGAGAGCGCGCCGCAGAGCGACGCCAAGGAGTCGAAGAAGCTTGAGGGACGCAGCCCCGGGCAGTTGATGTGGGGCCGCTTCAAGCGCGACCGAACCGGTGTGATCTCCGCCGTCGTCGTTCTGTTCTTCTTCACGGTCGCGACAGCGGCGCCGCTGATCTCGAAGGTGTACGGCAAGGACCCGTACACCCTCTACGGGCAGGAGCGGCCGGAACTCCTGGACATGTTCACCATGCCGGCGGGGCCCGCCGGTGGCATGAACGGGGAGTTCTGGTTCGGTATCGAGCCGGGCCTCGGCCGTGATGTCTTCACGCAGTTGCTCTACGGCATGCGGACGTCGATGTTCACGGCCCTGGCCGCGACGGTGCTGATGACCGTGGTGGGTGTGCTGATCGGCCTCGCGGGCGGCTACTTCGGCGGCAAGGCCGACTACTGGCTCGGCCGGATCACCGACTTCTTCATGGCGCTGCCCAACCAGCTGTTCTTCGTCGCCGCGATGCCGGTCATCACCACGGTCTTCGTCGCTCCCGACGAGGAGACGCCCACCTATGTGCGCACCTGCGCGATCATCATCGTCCTGTCCTTCCTGGGCTGGATGAGCATGGCGCGGATCGTCCGGGCCGCCAGCATGTCGCTGCGCGACCGGGAGTTCATCGAGGCGGCGCGGATCTCCGGGGCCTCGCCCTGGCGGATCATCCGCAAGGAGCTGCTGCCCAACATCGTCACCCCGACGCTGGTGCAGTTCACGCTCACGCTGCCGAGCACCATCCTGAGCATCGCCTTCCTCTCCTTCGTGGGAGTGGGCTACGTCGAACCCACCCCGGACTGGGGGCGGATGTTCGCCATCGGCGCCAACATCATCGAGCAGGATCCGTACTACATGCTCTTCCCCGGCGTGGCCATGGTGGTCTTCGTCGTGGCCTTCAACCTCCTCGGTGACTCGGTCCGGGACGCCTTCGATCCCAAGACCGGTCGCTGAGACCCCCCACTCACGGGCAGGCCACACGCTCTTGCCCACGTCGGCCTCGGTCCCCACGGCCCGGCTCCGGCCAGCTACCAGCACTGCTCACTACTCACAGGCAGGTGGATTCCACTCCATGAGCATCTTCCGTAATCGCACCACGACAGCCGCGCTTGTCGCGGTGGCAGCCGGCGCCCTGACCCTTACAGCTTGCGGCGGCGGCAGCGACAGCGCGGCCAAGGACAACAGCAAGAAGAAGGAGGATGCCAAGGCGCAGTCCAAGCCGGTGCAGATCGGCGATGCCAAGGCGTCCACCGGCCCGGCCCCCGAGGTCCCCGGTGCCAAGGCGGGCGGCACCGCGAACGTCTACCAGGAGGCGGACTTCTCGCACCTGGACCCGGGCCAGATCTACGTCTCGGACGGCAAGCTGCTCAGCCGCCTCATCTTCCGCGGTCTGACCCAGTACTCCGAGGACGACCAGGGCAACCTGACCGTCGTGGGCGACCTCGCCACCGACGCCGGCAAGGTGTCCGACGGCGGCAAGACCTGGACCTACACCCTGAAGTCCGGCCTGAAGGACGCGAACGGCAACCCGATCAACTCGGCGGACATCCGCCACACGGTCGAGCGCCTGTACGCGTCGTACATCACCGACGGCCCGACCTACCTCCAGCAGTGGCTGTCCGGTGCCGGCACCACCTACCGCAAGGCCTACGCGGGTCCGGACAAGGGCAAGCACCTGCCCGACAACGTCCTGGAGACGCCGGACGACAAGACGATCGTCTTCCACTTCAAGGACGCGCAGCCCGACCTCCCGCAGATGCTGACCATGCCCGGTTACAGCGTCGTCCCGGAGGAGACGGACACCAAGGAGAAGTACGACAACGCCCCGGTCGCGGTCGGCCCGTACAAGATCGCCGACTTCAAGCCGGGCAAGTCGATGAAGCTCGTCAAGAACACCCAGTGGGACCCGAAGTCCGACTCGGTGCGTCACCAGTACGTCGACGGCTTCAACATCGAGATGAACCACGACGACGAGGACCAGACCAAGACCCTCCTCGCCGACCAGGGCGACGCCAAGAACACGATGATGTTCACGGGCCAGGTCGCCACCACGCAGCTCCAGGCCGTCGTGAGCGACAAGGCCGCCATGAAGCGCACCATCCAGGGCTACGCGCCCTACGTGTGGCAGCTCAACTTCAACATGGACCGCGTCAAGGACAAGAAGCTCCGTGACGCCATCACGCTGGCCCTGCCGTCCGCCTCGGTCTTCAAGGCCGACGGTGGTGCCTACGGCGGTGAGGTCGCCAACTCGCTGATGTCGCCCACCACTCCGGGCTACGACGAGAAGTACGACCCGTTCAACCGGTCCAAGAAGCCCAACGGTGACATCGCGGCCGCCAAGAAGCTGATCGAGGAAGGCGGCTTCAAGGGCAAGAAGATCGTCTACGCCTACGGCAACACGCCGGTCCGTCAGCAGCAGGCCGTCCTGATCGCCGACGCGCTGGAGAAGATCGGCCTCGACATCCAGAAGAAGGAGATCGACTCCGCCACCTGGTACGAGCAGGTCGGCAAGGTCAAGAACGGCTACGACCTGTACATGACCGGTTGGGGTCAGGACTGGCCGTCCGCGTCCACCGTCTTCCCGCCGCTGTACGACGGCACCACCATCCAGGACGGCGCGTCGAACTACTCGCACATCAACGACCCGCACGTGAACTCCGAGATCGCGCGCATCGTGAAGATCACCGACATCGCTGAGGCCACCAAGGCCTGGGACGCGCTGAACAAGTACATCACCGAGAAGGTCAACCCGGCCGCCCCGATCTACTACACCAAGGTCTTCCAGATCTTCGGTTCGAACATCGGCGGCATCCGCTACAGCTCCGACTCGAGCTACGTGGACGTCACCCGGGTCTTCCTCAAGAAGTAACCCGGTTCGTCGGGAAACCGGTGGTGGGCGCGTGGCGGAGCGCCCACCACCGGGGCCCGGATCTTCCAGACCTCACCATCGACTGCCGCCGTCCTGAGAGCAGCTGCCTGCCATGCTTCAATTCCTCATTCGCCGGACATTCGGCGCGGCGCTGATCCTGCTGTTGATCAGCGCGTTCACGTTCTTCATGTTCTTCGCCATCCCGCAGGACCCGGCACTGCTGGCCTGTGGCAAGAACTGCACTCCGGACGCGTTGGCGATCATCCACAAGAACCTCGGCCTCGACTCGCCGGTCCCGGTGCAGTACTGGAACTTCCTCGTCGGCATCTTCGCCGGCCGGGACTTCGCCGTCGGCCACTGCGCCGCCCCCTGCTTCGGTGTCTCCTTCGCCAACAACCAGAACGTCTGGGACACGATCCTCGACCGCTTCCCGCTGACCCTCTCGCTGACCGTCGGCAGCCTGCTGGTCTTCCTCACGCTCGGCCTCGGCGCCGGTCTGCTGGCCGCCAAGTACCGCGGCACCTGGCTGGACAAGACGTTCAGCTCGGCCTCGCTGGTCATCAGCTCGATGCAGATCTACTTCCTCGGCCCGCTGGTCCTGCTCGCGCTGGTCTACAGCACCGGCTGGCTCGAGAAGCCGAAGTACGTGCCGTTCTCCGAGGACCTCGGCGGCTGGTTCATGGGCCTGTTGATCCCCTGGGTCGTCATGGCGACCATCTTCACGGCCAACTACACCCGTATGAGCCGCTCCTCGATGATCGAGCAACTACAGGAAGAACACGTGAAGGCGGCCCGCGCCAAGGGCATGTCGGCCAACTACGTGTTCTTCCGCTACGCCTGGCGGGGCTCGCTCATCCCCATCGTCACCATCCTCGGCATCGACCTGTCCTCCCTGCTGGCGGGCGGCATGGTGACGGAGTTCACGTTCGGTCTGGCCGGTCTCGGCCGGCTCGCGCTGGAGTCCGTCGTCAACAAGGACCTGCCGATGCTGATGGGCGTCATGCTGGTCAGCGCCGCGCTCATCATCGTCTTCAACCTGATCGTGGACGCCCTGTACGCCGTCATCGACCCGCGCGTGCGCCTGTCCTAGGAGAACCACCGTGACCACTCAGACCAAGCCCGAAGAGGCCGCGGCCACCGCCGCGGAGCGGGCCTTCCTCTCGGTACGTGACCTCAAGGTCCACTTCTCCACCGAGGACGGCGTCGTCAAGGCGGTGGACGGGCTCTCCTTCGACCTGGAGCGCGGCAAGACCCTCGGCATCGTGGGCGAGTCCGGGTCCGGCAAGTCGGTGACCAACCTCGCCGTCCTCGGCCTGCACAACCGCAAGAACACCGCCATCGACGGGTCGATCACGCTGGACGGCCAGGAGCTGACCGACGCCGGCGAGAAGCAGCTGGAGTCGCTGCGCGGCAAGAAGATGGCGATGATCTTCCAGGACGCGCTGACCGCGCTGTCGCCGTACTACACGGTCGGCCGGCAGATCGGCGAGCCGTTCATGAAGCACACCGGGGCCTCCAAGCGGGACGCCCGGGTGCGCGCCATCGACCTGTTGGAGAAGGTCGGCATCCCGCACCCGCAGCAGCGGGTCGACGACTACCCGCACCAGTTCTCCGGCGGTATGCGCCAGCGCGCCATGATCGCGATGGCGCTCTCCTGCGACCCGGACCTGCTCATCGCCGACGAGCCCACCACGGCACTCGACGTGACGGTGCAGGCGCAGATCCTGGACCTGCTCAAGGACCTCCAGCAGGAGTTCGGCTCCGCCATCGTCATGATCACCCACGACCTCGGAGTGGTCGCCAACATGGCCGACGACATCCTCGTGATGTACGCGGGCCGGGCGGTCGAGCGGGGCACGGTGCGCGAGGTGCTCAAGACGCCTCAGCACCCGTACACCTGGGGCCTGCTGGGGTCGATGCCGAGGCTCACCTCCGATGTCGACGAGCCGCTGGTGCCGATCCCCGGATCGCCGCCCTCGCTGCTCAACCCGCCCTCGGGCTGCGCCTTCCATCCGCGGTGCGCGTTCACCGAGGACGTGGCCGGGGGCCGTTGCTCCAGCGAGCGGCCGCTGCTCGCCCCGGGGCGCGCAGCCGCGTGCCATCTGTCGGGGGATCAGCGGCAGCAGCTGTTCATCGAGACGATTCAGCCCCGGCTGGGCTGAGCCAAACCGGGACTGGGGCATCACCATGAGCGACAACAGCAACACCACCACGGCGGTCGCCGACGCGATCCCGCAGAAGCGGGACGAGGACGGCGCGCCGCTCCTTCGGGTCACCGGCCTGAAGAAGCACTTCCCGATCAAGGGCGGCTTCCCGATCCGGCGCACCGTCGGCCACGTCAAGGCCGTCGACGGGGTCGACCTGGAGGTCTTCCCGGGCGAGAGCCTCGGCCTGGTCGGCGAGTCCGGCTGCGGCAAGTCGACCACCGGGCGACTGCTGACCCGGCTGTACGAGCCGACCGAGGGCACCATCGAGTACAAGGGGCGGGACATCAGTCGCGCCAGCCGGTCGCAGATGGCGCCGATCAGGTCCGAGATCCAGATGATCTTCCAGGACCCGTACGCCTCGCTGAACCCGCGGCAGACGGTCGGCAAGATCATCTCGGGCCCGATGGAGATCAACGGGATCAACCCGCCCGGCGGCCGTGAGAAGCGGGTCCGGGAGCTCCTGGAGATCGTCGGCCTCAACCCCGAGCACTACAACCGCTTCCCGCACGAGTTCTCCGGCGGCCAGCGCCAGCGCATCGGTGTCGCGCGCGCCGTCGCGCTGGAGCCGAAGCTGATCATCGCGGACGAGCCGGTCTCGGCCCTCGACGTGTCGATCCAGGCCCAGGTGGTGAACCTGCTGCAGGAGGTGCAGCGGGAGATGGGGATCGCGTTCGTCTTCATCGCCCACGACCTGGCGATCGTGCGGCACTTCTCGCAGCGCATCGCGGTGATGTACCTCGGCAAGGTCGTGGAGATCGCGGACCGCGACTCGCTCTACAACCGGCCCCGTCACCCCTACACGCACGCGCTGCTGTCGGCGGTGCCGGACGCTGACATCGACGCGGCCAAGCGGGAGCGGATCCGGCTCGCGGGCGACGTGCCCTCGCCGATCAGCCCGCCGTCCGGCTGCCGGTTCCGTACGCGCTGCTGGAAGGCGCAGGACAAGTGCGCGACGCAGGAGCCGCCGCTGCTCCGTATCGAGGGCAGCAAGCCGGGGCACCTGACGGCATGCCACTTCCCGGAGGAACCGACCATCGCGGACCGGGGCGAGGACGTGGTGCTGGACCAGGGTCTGAAGGCCCTGGAGGACAGCGCCGACGGTGACACGGCGGTCTCGAAGGGCTGACCGGCCGGATCCTACTGATCGTCAGGAGGCCGGGGGCGGGAGCGAACACTCCCGCCCCCGGCCTTTCACCTTCCCTGCGCGGGCCTCACGCGGTGATCCGCGCCCGCGCCCAGTGACACGCCACCTGCGCCCCCGCGTCCCCGCCGAGCACCTCCGGATCCTCGGTCCGGCAGGCGTCGGCCACCCCCGCCCGCTCCGCCTCCCCGCCCGCCAGCACCTGACACCGGGCGTGGAAACGACACCCGCCGGGGATACGGGTCGGGTCCGGAGGCTCGCCGGTCAGTACCACCGGGTCGCCCGGTGCCTCCGGCAGGACCGACAGCAGAGCCTGGGTGTACGGATGCCGGGGCGCCGTGAGCACCTGCTCCACGTCCCCGGTCTCCACGATCCGGCCCAGGTACATCACCGCCACCCGGTCCGCGATGTTCCACGCAAGACCCAGGTCGTGCGTCACGACCAGCGCCGACAGACCGAGATCGGCGCGCAGCCGCAGCAGCAGGGCGAGGATCTCGCCGCGTACGGAGGCGTCCAGGGAGGCCACCGGCTCGTCGGCGACGAGGAGTTCGGGTTCGAGTACCAACGCGCCCGCGATGACGACGCGTTGCCGCTGCCCGCCGGACAGCTCGTGCGGATACCGCAGGAAGAAGCGCTCCGGAGGCCGCAGACCGGCCCGCGACAGCGCCTCGGCCACCGTCGTACGCTCGTCGCCGCCGTGACCGTGGATCCGCAGGCCCTCCGCCACCGCCTCGTACACCGTGTGCCGTGGGTTCAGCGACCCCGTCGGATCCTGGAGCACCAGCTGGACTCGCCGCCGGTACGCCTTCAGCGCCCGCGACGAGTACCGCAGCGGCTCCCCGTCGAAGACGACCCGCCCCTGAGTCGGTGGCTCAAGCCCGAGCAGAGCACGCGCCAGCGTCGTCTTGCCGCACCCCGACTCGCCGACCAGCGCCACGATCTCCCCGGCGCCGATGTCGAGTTCGACGCCGTCCACCGCGCGGGCGGGCCGGGTGCCGTGGCGGGCGGGGTAGGTGACGTGCAGGGTCTGTGCGCTCAGGAGGGGCATGGGCGGGTCCTCGCGGCTTGCGTCGGCGGCAGGTGCGGCGGGTGCGGCGGGTGCGGCGGCCGCGGCGGGGGTGTTGGTCCGCCGGCCTGTGCCTGGTAGACCGGCGTGTGCGGAGTGCAGGTGGGCGTCGTCCTGCCGCGGGCGGATTCGTCGGCAGTGGCCCGGCCCTCTCGGGCGTCGTGCGGGGACCGTGCGGTCAAGAGGGTCATGGGCCGCTCCCTGTCGCGCTTACGTGTACACAGGCCGCCCGGCGGTCCTCGTCGGCCGTGCGCAGTGCCTGGTCGTCCGTCGCGCAGGAGTCCAGGGCGACCGGGCAGCGGGGATGGAAGGCGCATCCGGTGGGCACGGCGGACGGGTCGGGTGGATCACCGGGAAGGCCGCGCGGGGCGAAGCGCGACGCCGGGTCGCCGATTCTCGGGAACGCCTCGGACAGGGCCTTGCCGTAGGGGTGCCGGGCGTCCTCGTAGACCTGGCGGGCCGGGCCCTCCTCGACCACCCGGCCGGCGTACATCACCGCCAGCCGGTCACAGGTGTCGGCGAGCACGGCCAGGTCGTGGCTGATCGCGATCAGGCCCAGTTCCTGCTCCGCGACGAGCTGTTCGATCAGGCGGAGGATCTGCGCCTGGATCATCACGTCCAGCGCGGTGGTCGGCTCGTCGGCGACGATCAGCCGGGGGTCGCAGGCGAGCGCCATGGCGATCATGACGCGCTGACGCTGGCCGCCGGAGAGTTCGTGCGGATACGCCGACGCCCGCGCCGCGGGAAGCCCCACCTGCTCCAGGAGCTCGCCGGCCCTCTTGCGGGCGCCCGCCGGGGTCGCCTTCCGGTGCAGCAGGATCGGCTCGGCGATCTGGTCGCCGACGCGGTGGACGGCGTTGAGCGAGTGCATCGCGCCCTGGAAGACGATGGACGCCCCGGCCCAGCGCACCGCCCGCACCCGGCCCCACTTCATGGTGAGGACGTCCTCGCCGTCCAGCAGGACCTGCCCGCCGATCCGCGTCCCGGGCGGCAGCAGCCGCAGCAGGGCGAGGGCGAGCGTGGACTTGCCGCAGCCCGACTCGCCCGCGATCCCGAGCTTCTGCCCGGCCGCCAGCGTCAGATCGACGCCCCGCACGGCGGCCGCCCCGCCGGGGTAGGTCACCGTGAGTTCTCTGACGTCGAGCAGGCTCAAGGGGTCACCTCCGGTGTGGTGTGGAGGGCGGTCTTCATGGCAGGCCCGCGTGCCGGGCGGCGGCTGGGCGCCGCGAAGGCGCCGGTCGGCCTCCGTGCGGCCGGTGAAGGGCTGACGCCCGGCGAGGCTGGAGGGCTGACATCCGCGGCGGTTGGAGGGCCGGCGCTCGCCTTGGCCGGAGGGGCGGCGCTCGCGGCGGTTGGAGGGCCGGCGCTTGCCACGGCCGGAGGGTGACGCTCGCCACGGCTGACGGGCCGATCCGGCACCGTTGGAGGGTGACGCTCGCCACGGCTGACGGGCCGATCCGGCACCGTTGGAGGGTGACGCTCGCCACGGCTGACGGGCCGATCCGGCACCGTTGGAGGGTGACGCTCGCCACGGCTGAAGGGCCGATCCGGCACCGTTGGAGGGTGACGCTCGCCACGGCTGACGGGCCGATCCGGCACCGTTGGAGGGTGACGCTCGCCACGGCTGACGGGCCGATCCGGCACCGTTGGAGGGTGACACTCGCCACGGCTGACGGGCCGACCCGTCACCGCTGGAGGGCGACACTCGCCACGGCTGACGGGCCGACCCGTCACCGCTGGAGGGCGACACCCGCCACGGCTGACGGGCCTGCCCGGCACGGCTGAACGGCCGAGGGTCCGCACGGCCGACGCCCCGCCCGGGTACGTCACCTCCGGCTGCCGGATCTCCGGTTCCCGGGCCTCCGGCGGCGTCAACGCCCCACCCCCAGCCTGGGGTTCAGCACCGACTCCACGGCGCGCCCGCACAGCGTGAACGCCAGGGCCACCACCGCGATCGCGATGCCCGGCGGCACCAGATACCACCAGTTCCCGGAGCTGACCGCCCCCGCCTCCCGCGCGTCCTGGAGTAACCCGCCCCAGGACAGGACGGTCGGATCGCTGACCCCCAGGAAGGCGAGGGTCGCCTCGGCGAGGACGGAGGACGAGATCATCAGGGTCGTCTGGGCGAGCACCAGCGGCATCACATTGGGCAGCACATGCCGGGACATGACGTGCCAGTGCCCGCCGCCCAGCGCCTTCGCGCGTTCGATGTACGGCCGTGACTCCACCGCCAGCGTCTGCGCCCGCACCAGCCGGGCCGTGGTCGGCCAGGAGGTCACGCCGATGGCCAGGACGACCGTGCCCAGCGACCGGGGCAGCACGGTGGCCAGCGCGATGGCGAGGACCAGGGTGGGCATCACCAGGAACCAGTCGGTGATCCGCATCAGCACGGTGGCGTACGCCCCCTTGAAGTGCCCCGCGGTGACCCCGACCGTCGTGCCGATCGCCACCGACAGCGCGGCCGCGAGCAGCCCGACCAGCAGCGACACCCGCGAGCCCCACACCAGCAGGCCCAGCAGATCCCGCCCGAACCGGTCGGTCCCCAGGGGGAACTGGCCGCTCGGGCTCTCCATGGGCCGGCCGGGCGCCCCGGTCACACTGGACACGTCCGAGCCGACCGTCAGCGGGGCGGTCAGCGCCAGCAGGGCGAACAGGGCGAGCGCGATCAGCCCCACCAGCCCCGCGCGGTGGGTGCGGTACTGCTTCCAGAAACGTACGACGGACTGGCGCCGCCGCTGCCTGGCGAGCGCCCGCGGACCGGCCGTTCCCGCCTTCGTCCCGGTCGTCATCGCCCCACCCTCGGGTCGAGCAGCGGATAGACCAGGTCGGCCAGGGTGTTCATGACGATCACCGCCGCGGCGAAGAAGAGGAACAGGCCCTGCACCAGCGGCAGATCGGGCACGCTCAGCGCCTGGTAGAACAGCCCGCCCAGCCCCGGCCAGGAGAACACCGTCTCGACGAGGATCACGCCCGCGACCGTCCGGCCCAGATTGACGAAGACCAGCGTCACCGTCGGCAGCAGCGCGTTCGGCACGGCATGCCGGCGCCGGACCACGTCGTCCCTGAGGCCCTTGGCGCGGGCGGTCGTCAGATAGTCGCTGCCCATCTCGTCCAGCAGCGCCGAACGGGCCACCAGCAGCGTCTGGCCGTACTCGACCGCGACCAGTGTGACAACGGGCAGGATCAGATGGTGGGCGACGTCGAGGACGTACGCGAAGCCCTCCTCACCGCCCGACTCCATTCCCCCGGTCGGGAACAGCCCGGGAATCGGGCCGATGCCCACCGAGAACACGATGATCAGCAGCAGCCCCAGCCAGAAGGACGGGATCGAGTACAGGGTCAGGGCCAGGCCCGTGTTCAGACGGTCGCCGAGCCCGCCGTGCCGCCAGGCCGAGCGGGTGCCCAACACGATGCCGAGCAGCGTGTACAGGACGAACGCGGTACCGGTGAGCAGCAGGGTGTTGGGCAGCGCCTCGGAGATCTTGTCGACGACGGGCGCCCGGAACTGGTACGACGTCCCCAGGTCCCCGGTGAGCGCCTTGCCGCAGTAGTCGGTGAACTGCTGCCACAGCGGCAGATCGAGCCCGAACTCCTCGCGGTAGGCGGCGAGTTGCTCCGCCGAGATGGGCCGGCCGCCCGTCATGGTCTTGACCGGGTCGCCGGGGATCAGCCGGAACAGGAAGAACCCGGTGACGAGGACGGCGAGCAGGGAGACGGCGGCGCCGCCCACCTTGCCGGCGCCGTAGCGCAGATAGCGCGTGGCAGTACGCGCCCGCTGTCCCCGGGCAACGGGCGCGGCGGCCTTGACGGTCGAGGCGGAGGGAGCGTCGGCGGTCATGGGCGGCTACTCGCGGTCCTCGGCGGTCGCCCGGCGCCGCAGAGCGAAGAACACACCCGCGGCGACGAGGACGGCACCGCCGGCGACGAGCCCGATGACGACGCCTGCCGAGCCGGAGCCGCCGGAGGAGCCGTCGGAGTCGGCCGGCGTCGCCGACCACCAACTCCAGTAGCCGTCCTGCCCGTAGATGTTGCCCGCCTTCTCGGGCATCGTCGTGATCGACTTGATGTGGTCCGTGCGATAGGCCTCGACCGCGTTCGGATACGCCATGACGTTCATGTACCCGGTGTCGTACAGCCGGGACTGCATCTGCTTGACGAGGTCCGCCCGTTCGGCCGGGTCGTACTCGGCGAGCTGTCGCGCGTACAGCTCGTCGTAGCGCTTGTCGCAGATGAAGTTGTCGGTCGCGCCCGTGTCCTTCGGGGTCGCGGGCAGTGCGGCGCAGGTGTGGATGGACAGCACGAAGTCCGGGTCGGGGTTGACGGACCAGCCGTCGAAGGCGAGGTCGTAGGTGCCCGCGAGCCAGGGGTCGGTGACGTTGTCCAGGCAGTCGAGTCTCACGCCGATGCCGAGTTCGCCCCACCACTCCTCGAGGTACTGGCCGATCGCCTTGTCGTTGGGGTCGGTGGCGTGGCACAGGACGCGGTAGGTGATCGGCTTGCCGTCCTTGCCGAGGCGTTTGCCGTCGCCGTTCTTCTTGTAGCCGGCCTGGTCGAGGAGCCGGGCGGCCTGGGCGGGGTCGTAGGAGAGTTCCTGTCCGTCCGCCGGTTTCCAGAAGTACGTGGAGAAACGCGGCGGGATATAGCCCTCGCCCCGCACCGCGTGTCCCTGGAACACCCGCTCGATGACGGTCTCGCGGTCGACCGCCCGGAACAGGGCGTGCCGCACCCGCTCGTCCAGCAGGGAGGGGTGGCCGTCACCGAACTTCTGCCCGTTCCTGGCCTGTGCCCCCGGGTTGGCGGCGAGGGCGTAGAAGCGGCGGCCGGGCGCGTCGTTGACGTGGATGTTCTTCTCGCCCTTGAGCGAGGCCGCCTGAGCGGGTGTCAGGGACGGCGAGCCGGCGACGAAGGAGACCTCGCCCTTGCGCAGGGCGGCGACCGCGGCGTCCTGGTCCTTGTAGTAACGGAAGACCAGCTCGTCGAACTTGGGTGCCCCGCGCCAGAAGTCCTTGTTGGCCTTGAGCCGGACGTAGCTGTCGGGCTTGTAGTCGGTGAGGACGAACGGCCCGTTCCCGACGACGGGGAAGTCCTTGTCGTTGTTGAACTTCGAGAAGTCGCCGACCTTCTCCCAGATGTGCTTCGGCGCGATCGGCACGTCCAGGGACGTCATCGTGGCCTGCGGCTTCTTCAGCCGGATGACCAGCTCGGTGGGGCTCGGGGCGGTCACCTCGCGGAAGTTGCCGACGAAGCTGCCGTTGGCGGTGGCCGCGCCCTCGTCGGTCATCATCTTCTGAAACGTCCACGCCGCGTCCTGCGCGGTGACCCGCTGCCCGTCCGACCACTTGGAGTCGGAACGGATCGTGTACGTCCAGGTCAGCTTGTCCGGCGACGACTTCCACTCCGTCGCCAGCGCCGGGACGGCGTGGGCGTCCTTGGGGTCGTAGTTCGTGAGGTACTCGTACATCAGCCGGTGGATGCTCGTGCTCACGAGCCGCTGTGCCAGGAACGGGCTCAGTGAGTCGACACTCTGGGCGACCGCGACGGTGAGGACCTTGTCGCCGTCCGCCGCCACCGCCTGGTGCGGCGCGAGTCCGGCCGGCACCGTCAGGGCGGCGGCTGCGGCGGCGAGGAGCCGCCGCGCTCTGCTGTGCTGCTCTCGTGTGCTCATGATCGTGACCTCACGTCATCGCCTGCACAGGTACGGCCAGTTGCGCCGTCAGCGCTTTACTGCGCGCGCCGACAGCGCATGAAACCCCATGTGGCCTGCGAGAACAACGAAGTGATGAGATTGAGACAGCCAGTGGTCCACACCGGTGAAGAGCCCCAGGTCACATGCCGGTGGTGCCGCCCGCCGGTTACCGGAGGATGTCAGGCGACCCTTGTGCCGGGCGGTCTCCTCGATCAGATGGGTCAGGGCCCGGCCGCGCGGTGCTCCGGCCGTCGTCCCCCGTCTCGACGGCGTGTTCTGGCCGGCGGTGGCGGAGTCGGCCCGGGGACGTGAGGAGCCGGCGCGTGGGCACCACGAAAGCGGACTCTGGCTCGCCGAGTCCCGCTCACTGCGTGCCCTGGTGCCTGGATCCGCCGCGGCCGTGGGCGCCCTGGATCTGAGCCGGGGGGACGCCGCGACCGGCACCGACAGCCACCGACTGCGGCAGGAGGCCGGCGCGCTGTGCGCCGCGCTCGCCCACCTCCAGGACCCGGGACCGGGCGGGCAGGCGGACGGCGTACCGGACGCCGGGCCGCCGCTGACGCCGAACGTCGGTGCCGCGCCCCCGCCCGCTGGGCTCGTTGAGCACCGGGAGACGGAGATCGCCGTACTGGCCGGCGGCGGACGGACGAACCGGCAGATCGCCCGGGCGCCGGCCGTCAGCCACACGACGGTCGAGACCCATCCGCGCCGGATCTCCAAGAAACTCCGGTTCTCCTCCCGTGCGAGGTGGTGGTGGTCGTCGGCCGCGCCCACCGCCCGGGCCGTGAGGCCGGCGCCGCCTGACCCGGGGGCGGCCGGCCTCCTCGCCACCCCGAAAGGGGGGCGTACTCATGCGTTGCGCACCTTATGGGTTGATATTGACCGATAAGGGATCGGTGTCTCAGGCGCCGGCCAGTGCAGCGCACGAAGAGGAGGCACTCCATGCGGGGAGCCACGCACGCCGGACGGGCCGTATGCGCGGTGGTGGTCGCACTCGCGGCCACGGCCTGCGGAGGCGGGGGCGACAGCGCCGGCGCCGGCGGCGCCGTGTTCAGCTCCTCGTGGACCGATCCGCAGAACCCGCTGGAACCCGCCAACACCAACGAGGTGCAGGGCGGCAAGGTCCTCTCCATGATCTTCCGGGGGCTCAAGCAGTACGACCCGAAGACCGGCGCCGCCGAGGACATGCTCGCCGAGAAGATCGAGACCTCCGACTCGCGGAACTACACGATCACCGTCAAGGACGGCTGGACCTTCAGCAACGGCGAGAAGGTCACCGCCAAGTCCTTCGTGGACGCCTGGAACTACGGGGCGAGCCTGAAGAACAACCAGAAGAACGCCTACTTCTTCAGCTACATCGAGGGATACGACGAGGTCCACCCCGAGCAGGGCGAGCAGCGCGCCGGCACCCTGTCCGGACTGAAGGTCGTCGACGACCGGACGTTCACCGTCCGGCTCAGCCAGACGTTCTCCAGCTTCCCCGACACCCTCGGCTACAACGCCTTCGTCCCGTTGCCGAGGGCGTTCTACGACGACCACGCCGGCTGGCTGGCCAAGCCCGTTGGCAACGGCCCCTACACGGTGGAGTCGTACACCAAGGGCTCCGAGATGCGCCTGACGAAGTGGGACACCTACCCGGGCCCGGACGCGGCACAGAACGACGGCGTCACCCTCAAGGTCTACACGGACAACAACACGGCCTACACCGACCTGATGGCCGGCAACCTCGACCTCGTCGACGACGTCCCGGCCCAGCAGCTGAAGAACGTCCGCGGCGACCTCGGCGACCGCTACCTGAGCACCCCCGCCGGCATCATCCAGACCCTGGCCTTCCCCCACTACGACAGGAAATGGAACACCGCCGGCTCGGTCAAGGTCCGCAAGGGACTGTCCCGGGCGATCGACCGCGAGCAGATCACCGACACCATCTTCCAGAAGACCCGCACCCCCGCCACCGACTGGACCTCACCCGTCCTCGGCAAGGACGGCGGTTACCAGGCGGGGCTGTGCGGTGAGTGGTGCCGGTACGACGCCGCCGCGGCGAAGAAGCTGATCAAGGAGGGCGGCGGGCTGCCCGGCGGGCAGGTGAAGATCACGTACAACGCGGACACCGGCTCCCACAAGCTGTGGGTCGACGCCGTCTGCAACTCCATCAACAACGCCCTGGGCAACGACCGGGCCTGTGTCGGCAACCCGATCGGCACCTTCGCCGACTTCCGAGCCAAGTCCACGACCCAGAAGCTGTCCGGGCCGTTCCGGGCGGGCTGGCAGATGGACTACCCGCTGACCCAGAACTTCCTCCAGCCCCTCTACTACACCAACGCCTCCTCCAACGACGGCAAGTGGTCGAGCGAGGAGTTCGACCGCCTCGTCGACGAGGCGAACGCCGAGACGGACCCCGCGAAGGCCGTGAAGATGTTCCAGAAGGCCGAGACGGTCGTCCGGGACAACATGGCCTCCATCCCGCTCTGGTACCAGAACGGCAGCGCCGGCTGGTCGCAGCGGCTGTCCAACGTGGCCCTCAACCCCTTCAGCGTCCCCGTCTACCACGAGATCAAGGTCGGCTGAGCCCGCCATGGGCCAGTACGTCGTACGCCGTCTGCTCCAGATGGTCCCGGTGTTCGTCGGAGCCACCCTGCTGATCTTCCTCATGGTCAACGTGATGGGCGACCCCATCGCGGGCCTGTGCGGCGACCGGCAGTGCGACCCGGCGACGGCGGCCCAGCTGCGCAAGGAGTTCGGCCTCGACAAGCCCGTGTGGCAGCAGTACCTGACCTACATGGGGAACGTCTTCACCGGAGACTTCGGTACGGCGTTCAACGGCCAGGAAGTCACCGAGCTGATGTCGACGGCGTTCCCCGTGACCCTCCGCCTCACGATCGTGGCCGTCCTCTTCGAGATCGTCATCGGCATCACCCTGGGCGTCCTCACCGGTCTGCGCCGCGGCCGCCCCGTCGACACCGGCGTCCTGCTGCTCACCCTCGTCGTCATCAGCGTCCCCACCTTCGTCACCGGCCTGCTGCTCCAACTGCTGCTCGGCGTGGAGTGGGGCTGGATCCGCCCGTCGGTCTCCCCGGCCGCCCCCTTCGGTGAACTGCTCCTCCCGGGCCTCGTCCTGGCCACGGTCTCCCTCGCCTACGTCACCCGTCTGACCCGTACGTCCATCGCGGAGAACCGGCGCTCCGACTACGTCCGCACCGCCATCGCCAAGGGCCTGCCCCGACACCGGGTGGTCACCCGGCACCTCCTGCGCAACTCCCTCATCCCTGTCGTCACCTTCCTCGGTGCCGACATCGGCTTCCTCATGGGCGGCGCCATCGTCACCGAGCGGATCTTCAACATCCACGGCGTCGGCTTCCAGCTCTACCAGGGCATCCTGCGCCAGAACACCCAGACGGTCGTCGGCTTCGTGACGGTCCTCGTCCTTGTCTTCCTCCTCTGCAACCTGCTCGTCGACCTCCTGTACGCCGTACTCGACCCGAGGATCCGCTATGCCTGAACAGCCGTTCCAGTCCGAGGGCGCGGGAGCCGTCGCCGGCAGCGGGGGCACGGGCGGCGCGGTGCAGTGGGCCGCGAGCGAGGCGGAAACCCTGGAAAGCCCTCCGACCCCTCACAAGGCCACCCTGAAGCCCTCAGCACCCTCAGCCCCCGAAGACCCGGCTGCACCCTCCGCCTCTCCCGAACAACCCCGCAGCCTGTGGTCCGACGCCTGGCGGGACCTGCGCCGCAACCCGGTCTTCATCCTCTCGACCCTGATCATCGCGTTCCTGGTCCTCATCTCCCTGTGGCCTTCGGCCATCGCCTCCGGCAGCCCCCTCAAGTGCGACCTCGCCAAGGCCCAGCAGGGCTCCGCGCCCGGTCATCCCTTCGGCTACGACGGCCAGGGCTGCGACGTCTACACCCGCACGGTCTACGGCGCCCGTACGTCCGTCGCCGTCGGCGTCTGCGCCACGCTCGGCGTCGCGGTCCTCGGCTCGGTGCTGGGCGCGCTCGCCGGCTTCTTCGGCGGCCTGTGGGATTCGCTCCTCTCCCGCGTCACCGACGTCTTCTTCGCGATCCCGGTGATCCTCGGGGGCCTGGTCCTGCTCTCCGTGGTCACCAGCAACAGCATCTGGCCGGTCATCGGCTTCATCGTGCTGCTCGGCTGGCCCCAGATCTCCCGCATCGCCCGCGGCGCGGTCATCACCGCCAGGCAGAACGACTACGTCCAGGCCGCCCGCGCCCTCGGCGCCTCCAACTCCCGCATCCTGCTCCGTCACATCGCGCCCAACGCCGTGGCCCCGGTGATCGTGGTCGCCACCATCGCACTGGGCACGTACATCGCCCTGGAGGCAACGCTGTCCTATCTGGGCGTGGGCCTCAAACCCCCCAGCGTCTCCTGGGGCATCGACATCTCGGCGGCCTCCCCCTACATCCGCAACGCCCCCCACGCCCTCCTGTGGCCCTCAGGCGCCCTGGCCATCACGGTCCTCGCCTTCATCATGCTGGGCGACGCGGTACGCGACGCCCTGGATCCGAAGCTGAGGTGACGGGGTGCGAGGCAACGCGGGGGCATCTTCAGCCGACGGGCGCGGCAGCGCCCCAGGGGCGCGGGGCTGTGTTGATGTTCGGCTCCGCCGCGCGGGCGCGACCAGCCACAACGAACCTGCACGCAACCGACGACCCATCGCGGCACAACCAGCGGAGCGCCATGCTGCTCGAAGTACGTGACCTGAAGGTGGAGTTCCGAACCCGGGACGGGCTGGTCGCCAAGGCCGTGAACGGCGTCAGCTACGCCGTCGACGAGGGGGAGACCCTGGCCGTCCTCGGAGAGTCCGGCTCCGGGAAGTCGGTCACCGCGCAGGCGGTGATGGGGATCCTCGACATGCCGCCCGGGCGGATCACCGGGGGCGAGATCCTCTTCCAGGGACGGGACCTGCTGAAGCTGAGGGAAGACGAGCGCCGCAGGCTCCGCGGCGCCGAGATGGCGATGATCTTCCAGGACGCCCTGTCGTCCCTGAACCCCGTGCTGACCGTCGGCGACCAGCTCGGCGAGATGTTCGTGGTGCACCGGGGGATGTCGCGGAAGGACGCGCGCGCGAAGGCCGTGGAGCTGATGGACCGCGTGCGCATCCCGGCCGCGAAGGAGCGCGTCAGGCAGTACCCGCACCAGTTCTCCGGCGGTATGCGCCAGCGCATCATGATCGCGATGGCCCTCGCCCTCGAACCGGCCCTCATCATCGCCGACGAGCCCACCACGGCCCTCGACGTCACCGTCCAGGCCCAGGTCATGGACCTGCTCGCGGAGTTGCAGCGCGAGTACCGCATGGGGCTGATCCTCATCACCCACGACCTCGGCGTCGTTGCCGACGTGGCCGACCGGATCGCCGTCATGTACGCGGGCCGCATCGTCGAGTCCGCGCCGGTCCACGACATCTACAAGGCGCCCGCCCACCCGTACACCAAGGGCCTGCTGGAGTCGATCCCGCGCCTGGACCAGAAGGGGCGGGAGCTCTACGCCATCAAGGGCCTGCCCCCCAATCTCATGAACATCCCGCAGGGCTGCGCCTTCCACCCCCGCTGCCCCCTGGCCCAGGACCTGTGCCGTACCGACGTACCCCCGCTGTACGAGGTCACCGGCACGGACACCACCCGGCACAGCGCCTGCCACTTCTGGAGGGAGTGCCTGCATGGCCGAGGCGATTCTTGAGGTGAGCGGGCTCGTCAAGCACTACCCGCTCACCCGGGGCATCCTCTTCAGGAAGCAGATCGGCGCCGTCAAGGCCGTCGACGGCGTCGACTTCACCCTGCACCGCGGTGAGACCCTGGGCATCGTCGGCGAGTCCGGCTGCGGCAAGTCGACGGTCGCGAAGATGCTGGTCAACCTGGAACGCCCGACGGCCGGTTCGATCAAGTACAAGGGCGAGGACATCACCAGGCTCTCCGGCCGCGCCCTGAAGGCCGTACGCCGCAACATCCAGATGGTCTTCCAGGACCCGTACACCTCGCTCAACCCCCGTATGACGGTGGGTGACATCATCGGCGAGCCGTACGACATCCACCCCGAGGTCGCCCCCAGGGGCGACCGTCGCCGCAGGGTCCAGGACCTGCTCGACGTGGTCGGCCTCAACCCCGAGCACATCAACCGCTACCCGCACCAGTTCTCCGGCGGCCAGCGCCAACGCATCGGCATCGCACGGGGGTTGGCACTGCGCCCGGAGGTCATCGTCGCCGACGAACCCGTATCCGCCCTGGACGTCTCCGTGCAGGCCCAGGTCATCAACCTGATGGACCGCCTCCAGAACGAGTTCGACCTCTCCTACGTCTTCATCGCCCACGACCTGTCCATCGTCCGGCACATCTCCGACCGAGTCGGCGTGATGTACCTCGGCCGGATCGTGGAGATCGGCAGGGACGCCGAGATCTACGACCACCCCACGCACCCCTACACCCAGGCCCTGCTCTCCGCGGTCCCCGTCCCCGACCCGGAGGCCCGCGACCGCCGTGAGCGCATCATCCTCGCCGGTGACGTCCCGTCCCCGACCAACGTCCCCTCCGGCTGCCGCTTCCGCACCCGCTGCTGGAAGGCCGAGGACCGCTGCGCCCAGGAGGTACCGCTGCTCGCGGTGCCCGCGCGGTTCCGGGCGCTGAGCGGGCCCGAGGCGCACGACTCGGCGTGCCATTTCGCGGAGGCGGCAGCGGCGGTGGCGGGGCAAGGCAACGGGCCGGGGTGACATGGCGCACCCCGGCCCGTTTACGGCACCCGCACGGCCGTACGCTGTTCAGCCTCCACCGTCCGTATATCGGTACCGCTTCGGTGAAGTTGCCTCGGTGTTAACGCGGTTCGGGTGCCTTTGAGCCGCTATGTCAGGGACCGCTGTAGGAAGTCCAGCTGAAGCAGCAGCAGGTTCTCCGCGACCGCTTCCTGCGGGGTCATGTGCGTGACGCCGGACAGCGGCAGCACCTCGTGCGGACGGCCGGCGGCAAGCAGGGCCGAGGACAGGCGCAGGGAGTGGGCGACGACCACGTTGTCGTCGGCGAGGCCGTGGACGATCATCATCGGGCGGTGCGGTTCGGCCGGGTCCACCAGCCCCGTGTCGTCGATCAGTGAGTTGCGGCGGTAGACCTCCGGCTGCTCGTCGGGGTGTCCGACGTACCGCTCCTGGTAGTGGGTGTCGTACAGGCGCAGGTCGGTGACCGGCGCGCCGACCACCGCCGCGTGGAAGACATCCGGGCGGCGCAGCGCGGCGAGCCCTGCCAGATAGCCGCCGAAGGACCAGCCCCGGATGGCCACGCGGGTCAGATCGAGCGGGAACCGCTCGGCGAGCGCGTGCAGAGCGTCGACCTGGTCCTGCACCACGATCGCCGCGATGTCGTCCTTGACGGCCTTCTCCCAGGCGGGCGAGCGCCCCGGTGTCCCGCGCCCGTCCGCGACGATCACCGCGAACCCCTGGTCGGCGAACCACTGCGAGGTCAGGTACGCGTTGTGCGCGGCGACCACCCGGGAGGCGTGCGGTCCCCCGTAGGGATCCAGCAAAACCGGGAGCGGCGTGTCACCGGCGTAGTCCCGAGGCATAAGCACGGCGCACGGGATTCGCCGTGCGCCCCCTTCGGTGAGGGTCACGCGCGGGGTCAAACCGGGATCTTCGGCATACGACCGGACCGCCGCCGTCTGCTTCCCGTCGCGCAGTACCCGGACCTGGGCCCCGGGCCGATCCGGCGTATGGGACACCAGCACTGTCACGCCCCCGGCGCGCACCGCCGAATGCACGCCGGGCTCCTGTGACACGCGCTCCATGCCGAGCTCGTTCACCCGGTACACATGCACTTCACCGATCTCGGGCTCCGCCGCACCCTCGCCCGCCGACGCCGAGATCAGCACGTCGTCGTCGGAGACGTCGAGGACCGCCCGGACATGCAACTGCGGCCCGGTCAACGGACGTTCGCCCACCGTGAGCACCCGCGCCCCGCCCTCGTCGGCGATGCGCACGAGGTGTCCGGAAGGGCTCCAGCAGGGCACGCCAGGGAAAAGTTCCAGCCATTGTGGATCTTCGTCCGCGTGCACCATCCGGGTCGCCCCGGTCGCCGGGTCCACGGCCAGGAACAGCTGACTGCGCTGATCGCGCGCTTGTACGAGCAGCAGCGGCGCACCCGCCGCTGACCAGTGCACTCGCGCCAGATACGGGTACCGCGCCCGGTCCCACGCGACCTCCGTGCGCACCCCGTCGAGACCGATCACGAACAGCCGTACCTCCGCGTTCGCCGTCCCCGCCGCCGGGTACGCCACCTGCTGCGGCTCGCGCTCGGGACGCGCCGGATCGGCGATCCACCACCGGCGCACCGGTGTGTCGTCCGCGCGCGCCACCAGCAGCGAGTCCGACTCCGGACCCCACCAGAAGCCCCGGTGGCGCCCCATCTCCTCGGCGGCGATGAACTCGGCCAGTCCGTACGTCACCCCGTCCGACTCCGGCTCGGCGAGCGCACGGTCGCCCTCTCCCTCGGCCCCGACCACCCTGAGTGCGCCCTGCGCGACGTACGCGATGTGCCGTCCGTCGGGGGAGGGGCGCGGGTCGATCACCGGCCCGGGGACCGGGAGTTCACGCGCCGTACCGGCCCGCAGCTCGGCCGTGAAAAGCCGCCCTGACAAGGCGAAGGACGCCAATTCGACAGCCGCGTCGGTGGCCTGGGCGACGATGCCGGCGCCGCCCTCACGGCTGCGCTCGCGCCGCGCCCGCTCCTCGGCCGAGAGGTCCTCGGAGGCGCCGCCCAGCAGGGCGCGCGGGTCGGCCGCCACGCGCTCCTGGCCGTCCGCCGTGTCGAGCACCCACAGCGAACTCGCCGGATCCGTACCGGAGCTGGAGCGCAGGAACACGACACGGGAACCGTCGGGCGCCACCGCGAACGCGCGCGGCGCGCCGAGCGTGAACCTCTGGGTGCGGGCGTGCCGGCGGGGGAAGGAGACAGGCTCGTTCGTCATGCCCTGACCATATTGGCCAGTGCGCCCCCTTGTGCGGCTGTGCGCCGATCGATGCGCACGGACGGATAGTTATGATCACAAGCGCCAAGTGGGTATGAACCTGCTGGCTGCTGCATGGATTTATCTGCCCCCATAGTCCGACCCCCCGCCCCTGGGATTCTTGGAGGTGAACCGCCGTGGCACTCTCGATTTCGGCGGTGGTGCTGCTGGCGATCATCGTCTTCCTGCTGATCAAGAAATCAGGACTGAAGGCGGGTCACGCGGTGGTCTGCATGCTGCTCGGCTTCTACCTGGCGTCGTCGACGGTCGCTCCCACCATCAGCGAGCTGACGACGAACATCGCGGGCATGATCGGCAGCATCAAGTTCTGAGCGACGCCGCGCGGCGCTGTCGGTGGCGCCTCGTAGGGTGGTGCCCATGACGGAACTGCCCGACCGGCGTCTGCTCCTGGTGCACGCGCATCCGGACGACGAGTCGATCAACAACGGCGCCACCATGGCCAAGTACGCGGCCGAGGGTGCCCGGGTGACCCTGGTCACCTGCACCCTCGGTGAGCACGGCGAGGTCATTCCCCCCGAGCTCCGGCACCTGACCGGCACCGCGCTCGGCGAACACCGCCTGGGTGAGCTCACGGCCGCCATGCGCGAGCTCGGCGTCGAGGACTTCCGTCTCCTCGGCGGCAAGGGCCGCTACGAGGACTCCGGGATGATGGGCATCGCCGACAACGACGACCCGGCCAGTCTGTGGCAGGCCGACGTCGACGAGGCGGCCCGCGAGCTCGTCGAGGTGATCCTGGAGGTACGCCCCCAGGTCCTGGTCACCTACGACCCCGACGGCGGCTACGGCCACCCCGACCACATCCAGGCCCACCGCATCGCCATGCGCGCGGCCGAGCTGGCCGACGACGCCGGCTGGCGGATCCCCAAGGTCTACTGGAACCGCGTCCCGCGCACGGTCGCCGACGAGGCCTTCGCCCGACTTCAGGTGGATCTGCCCGGGCTGCCGTTCGGCAAGGCGGCCTCCGTCGCCGACGTCCCGGGCGTAGTCGACGACCAGCGGATCACCACCGTGATCGACGGCACCGCGCACGCCACCGCCAAGGCCGCCGCGATGCGGGCGCACGCCACCCAGATCGAGGTGGCCGAGCCGACCACGCCGTACTTCGCGCTCTCCAACGAACTCGCGCAACCCCTCTTCACCACCGAGTACTACGAGTTGGTACGCGGAGAGAGAACGACGGAGCCGGGGGCCGAGACGGAGACCGACCTGTTCGCCGGAGTGACCCTCGGGGAGGCGTCATGAGCTCGATGCTCGCCCAGCCGCTGAAGCGGCCTTCCGCCCTGCGTGTCCTCGCCCACCTCGGACTCTTCGTGCTCGGGGCGGTCGTCGCACTGGCCGGGGCCCTGGTACAGCCCGCCTGGTTCCCGGGCGGCCTGTTGCTCGCGCTCGCCGGTGAGGCGGGCCTCTGCCTGGGCGCCGCCCGCGCGACGGGCAGCCGGGCCGGGGCCGTCGTATCCGCCGGCGGCTGGATGATCACTGTCATCCTGCTCACCGCCAGCCGCCCGGAAGGCGACTTCGTCTTCGGCACAGGAGCCGCGTCCTATCTCTTCCTGCTCGGCGGCATGGCCGTGGCTGTGATCTGTGCCACCCTCGCCCCGGTGCGGCAACCTGGCGGCGACGGGGTCCGACTTGGCAAGTGACGTACCACTTCTCCACTACGCACTCGTGCGAGTCCCGTGTGGGTTTCCCAGGCGGTCGTGGGATACGGGCCAGAAGTGGCCAGTATGGTGGTGCGCGCCGCCGAGCCGCCCGGAGCAATGGGGTCGAAACGGCGGCGGAGCCAACCGGGAGAACCTGCCTTGAGTCGTGAAACTGACACTCCGTCCTCCGGGCCCAACGGGCACGGCGGAGCCGCATACCCCTCGGGCACGCCGCCGTACGGGACCCCCATGGCTTCCGACAGCGGTGCGGACGCGGGCCGTTCGGCCACGCAGCCGGAGGAACGTAAAACCGAGACCACGCTGACGACGCGGATCCGGATCAACATCCCCGGATCGCGGCCCATTCCGCCCGTGGTCGTACGCCAGCCCGTCGCCGACGCCGACGGGCAGGCCTCCGGCTCCGGCTCCGGCGCGCCCGCCGAGACGCCGACGCCGACGCCGTCCGCCGCCACCTCCATGTCCATGGGCACCGTGGAACCCCCGGCCGAGCCCACGGGGCAGGCGGGGGAGAAGACGAGCGACTGGTTCGCGCCGCGCAAGTCCGGCGCACCCAAGGGCGGTCAGGGCGGCACGCCCTCCAACGGTGCCGGTCTGCCCGGCGGTTCGGGCCCCGGCGCGGGCGGTTCCGCCGGGACGAGCGCCGGTGGTGCGCGTCCGGGTTCCGGTGCCGGTCGGCCCGGTGGTGTCGTCGGCTCGATGAACGTCCCGGGCGGCTCCCGCCCCGGCGCCACGAACGGCGCGGGCCTCCCCGGCGCGACCGGCGGCCCCGTGGCTCCCGGACACGGCGGAGGCACCGGTTCCTTCGACGTGACCGAGGCACTGGCGGCCGGCCCGCGCGGCAACGGCAACGGCGCCCGCCCCGGCGACGAGGCCCGCCGCGACGACCTGCCGTACTTCTCGGACAACGGCGGCGGCAGCCGGCACGGCCAGAACGGCCAAGGCGGCCAGAACGGTTACGGCACGCAGGGCGGCCCCGGCGGCTTCGACCCGTCCGCCGACTTCAACGCTCCGAACGACTTCGACGCCCCGAACGACTTCGGCACCCCCCACGGCCTCGACGACTTCGGCGGCCCGAGCGACTTCAACGGCCCGAACGGCCGCGGCGGCCAGGGCGGCCCACAGGGTCCCACGGGCCCGACGACCGGCCCGGTCACCGGCGACGGCCCGGCGGTGCCGCCGGTCGCGGGCGGCGGCCAGGGCGGACTCGGCGGCCCCGGCGGCCCGGGTGGCCCCGGAAGCCAGCGTGGTTCCGGTGCGCACGGCCGCCCGGGCGGTCCGCGAGGCCCGGTCGGCCCCGGCATTTCTGCCGGTCCGGGCGGTCCGGGTGGTCCGGGTGCTCCCGGTATCTCCGCAGGTCCGAGCCGTCCCGGTGGTCCTGGCGGCCCCGGCAGCGGCCCCGGCGGTCCCTCCGGCCCCGGCGGTTCTCCCGGTCCCTCCGGTCCGGGTGCCCCGGGCGGTCCCGGTATCTCCGCAGGCCCCGGCGGCCCCGCGGGCCCCGGTGGCTCTCCGCACGCCCCCGGCCACGGCCCCGGTGGTGGGCTCAGCGACGACACCGCGATCCTCACCCCGCAGAAACCGGCCCCCGAGCCCGGCAACCCGCACTACGGCGGCGTCGCCGACAACGTCTCCGGCCACACCGTCACCAGCGGCATCCCCGTCGTGCCCTCCGGCGCCCAGAGCGGACCCTTCGGGCCGGGCGGCACCGAGCCCTCCGGGCCGCACACGCCCCCGAAGCTGCCCGAAACCGGCTCGTCGGACACCCAGTCCTCCCGCGCGCCCAAGAAGAAGGGCCGCAACAAGCTGGCGCTGGTCGGCGGCGGAGTGATCGTCCTCGCGGGCGGCGTCTACGGCGCGGGCCTGCTGATGGCCCACGCCGACGTGCCCAAGGGCACCACCGTGCTCGGCGTCGACATCGGCGGCGGCACCCGCGACGACGCGGTCAAGAAGCTCAACGACGCCTTCGACGAGCGGGTGGGCAAGCCGCTGAAGCTGTCCGTGGGCGGCAGGACGGTGACGCTGGAACCGGACAAGGCCGGGCTTCAGTTCGACATGCAGCAGACCGTCAGCGCGGCCGCGACCAGCGACTACAACCCGGTCTCGGTCATCGGCTCCCTCTTCGGCAACCACCGCGTCGTCGACCCGGTCATGCCCACCGACGAGGAGAAACTGCACGCCGCCCTCGAGGACGCCTCCGGCGGCTCCGGCTCGGTGACCGACGGCACGATCAAGTTCGAGTCCGGCAAGGCCGTCGCCGTCTACGGCAAGGCGGGCAAGGGCATCGACGTCGCCAAGTCCACCGAGGCGGTCGAGCAGGCCTACCGCACCCAGGTCGAGACCGGTGCGAGCGACCCGGTGACCGTCCCGACGACGACCCGGCAGCCGACGGTCCCGAACGCCGAGGTCGACCGGATGATGAAGGAGTTCGCGGAGCCGGCGATGTCGGCCAAGGTGACGGTCCAGGCGGCCGGGGCGAGCCCCGTCCTCATGAGCCCGGAGAAGTCCCTGTGGAAGTTCCTCAAGGTCAAGGCGGTCAACGGCAAGCTCGTCGACGCTCCCGACCTGGCCGCGCTGAAGGAGCTCTACGGCGGCGCCTTCGACGGCGTGCTCATCACCCGGGCCAACGGCAAGAAGACGGCCGTCACACCGCAGGACGTCTACGTCGCCCTGCGTGAGGCGCTGAAGAGCAGGACCAACCGCGTGGCGGTCATCGAAACGAACCCCAGCTAGCGGTTCGTCGCGTACGGCGAGAGGGGGCACCCGGCGAGACCGGGTGCCCCCTCTCGCCGTAGAAGATCGGTATGACATCTGTCATCCGGCAGTCAGGACCGCCGACACTGCCGGCCCGGGGGCCCGCGCGGCCACCCTGGAGCACATGACAACGACAGTGGTCGGATTCGACCAGGTGACCAAGAGCTACGGGGATGTGCGCGCCGTCGACGGGCTGACGCTCGCGCTGCACCCGGGGGAGACCGTGGCCCTGCTGGGCCCGAACGGGGCGGGCAAGTCGACCACGCTCGACCTGCTGCTCGGCCTCAAACGGCCCGACAGCGGCACGATCGGCCTCTTCGGCACCGAGCCGCGCGAGGCGATCGCCGCCGGGCGGGTGGGGGCCATGCTCCAGAGCGGCGGACTGATGGACGAGGTCACGGTGGCCGAGCTGGTGCGGCTGGCCTGCGATCTGCATCCGCGGCCGTACCCCGTCTCCGAGGTCCTCGCCCGGGCCGGCGTCACCCAGATCGCCGACCGCAGGGTCGACAAGCTCTCCGGCGGTCAGGCCCAGCGCGTCCGCTTCGCCCTCGCCACCGCCGGCGACAGCGACCTGATCGTCCTGGACGAGCCGACGACCGGCATGGACGTCACCACCCGCCAGGCCTTCTGGGCCACCATGCGCGAACAGGCCGACCAGGGCCGTACGGTCCTGTTCGCCACGCACTACCTGGAGGAGGCCGACGCCATCGCCGACCGAGTGCTCGTCCTGCACCGCGGCCGGCTCCTGGCCGACGCCACGGCGGCCGAGATCAAGGCGAAGGCGGGCGCCCGCAGGATCTCCTTCGACCTGCCCGACGGCCCGGTCGACGAGGCCGCACTGCGCAACCTGCCCTTCCTGACCACCTACGACGTGTCCGGCCGTACGGTCCGGCTCCAGTCCGCCGACGCCGACGCGACCGTCCACGCCCTCTACGGCCTCGGCCTCTACCCCCGCAACCTCGAAGTCGCCGGGCTCGGCCTTGAGCAGGCCTTCGTCGCCATCACCACCGCCGAGGAGGCGCGCACGTCATGAAGGGCCTGATCCGGCTGGAACTCACCCGCGCCCTGCGCAACCGCAAGTTCCTGTTCTTCTCGGTGGTCTACCCGTCGATCCTGTTCCTGCTGATCGCGGGCAGCGCCGACAGCACGACGAAGGTCGACGGCACCGGCCTGACACTGCCGACCTACATGATGGTCTCGATGGCCTCCTTCGGCGCCCTGACGGCCGTCCTGATGGGCAACAGCGAGCGCATAGCCAAGGAGCGCGAGAGCGGCTGGGTACGGCAGCTGCGGCTGACGACCCTGCCCGGCCGCGGGTACGTGTTCGCCAAGACCGCGAGCGCCGCCGTGGTCAGCCTGCCGTCCATCGTCGTCATCTTCGTCGTCGCCGCCGTGGTGAAGGACGTACGGCTCGACGCCTGGCAGTGGCTCGCGCTCACCGGCGCGATCTGGGCCGGGAGCCTGGTCTTCGCCGCGCTCGGGGTGGCGATCGGATACTCAGCGAGCGGGGACGCGGTGCGCCCGATCACGATGATCGTCTACTTCGGGATGTCCCTGCTCGGCGGCCTGTGGTCGCCCACGACGGACTTCCCGCAGTGGCTCCAGGACATCGCCGCCTGGGTCCCCACGCACGCGTACGCTGCCCTCGGGCAGGCCATCGAACAGAGCCAGGCCCCGCACGCGAAGGACCTCGTCGTCCTCGCCGTCTCCTTCGCCCTGTTCACGGGCGGCGCGGCCTGGCTGTACCGGAAGGACACGTTGAAGGCGTGAGCGGCACAGGGGTCGGGATCGGGCAGCGCCCGCAGAACCGCAGGCAGAAGGCCGTCAAGTTCCTGTGGATCGGGATCTGGCTCGCCTACCTGAGCGCGCCGGTGGGCGACCTGCTGCACGGCGGGCACAGCGACGGTGTCGTCGTCCTCGGCTGGATCGGCCTGGTCGCCTTCGTCGCCTGGTACTTCGCCCTGATCTTCCGCACCGGACGCGGCGAGACCAACGCCGTCGTGCTCGGCTCGGTGGCGGTCCTGGCCACCCAGTCGACCGTCCTCGCCCTCACCCTCGGCCGCGAGTGGCTCGTCCTGTTCGTGTACGTGGCGATCTCCTCAGGCGCCGCCCTGCCGTTTCACCTCGCCCGCTGGACCGTCCCGGCCGCGTCCGCCTTGCTGACCGGGGTCGCCCTCGCAGTCCCCGGCGGCGCGGCGTTCCTGTCCGGACTGCTCTTCCCGGCCCTGCTCGGCGGCTTCTCCATGACCGGCGTCCGTGAACTGGTCCGTACCACCGTCGAGTTGCGTGAGGCCCGCGCCACCGTCGCCCAACTCGCGGCCAACGAGGAACGATTGCGCCTCGCCCGCGATCTGCACGACCTGCTGGGACACTCGCTGTCGCTGATCACGCTGAAGAGCGAACTCGCCGGCCGTATGCTCCCCGCCCACCCCGAAAAGGCGGCCCAGCAGGTCGCCGACATCGAGCAGGTCAGCCGCCAGGCCCTGGTCGACGTGCGCGAGGCGGTGTCGGGCTACCGCCGCCCGCGCCTCGCGGCAGAACTGGCAGGCGTCAGGGTCGCCCTGACGGCGGCCGGGGTGACCGCCGTACTCCCCGCCGAGCCCGACCTCTCCGGCGTCCCCGAGGACAGCGAGACGGCCCTCGCCTGGGCGCTGCGCGAGGCGGTCACCAACGTCGTACGGCACAGCGGCGCCCGGCGCTGCACGGTGGAACTCCTGCGCCGCCAGACCCTCGACGGCCCCGCCGTCGAACTCTCCGTCGAGGACGACGGCTCCGGCGACCAGGGCAACGGCCCCGGTCACGGCCTGACGGGCCTGACGGAACGCCTGACGAAGGCCGGCGGCACCCTGGAGGCGGGCGGAACCCGGCATGGTTTCCGCCTGATCGCCCGGGCCCCGGCCGCCGCGACCACGGCGGACGTAGGATCCGGCGCATGAGCCGCATGATCAAGGTCCTGCTCGCCGAGGACCAGTCGATGGTCCGCGAGGCCCTGGCCGCCCTGCTCGGCCTGGAGGACGACATCGAGGTCGTCGCCCAGGTGGCCCGCGGCGACGAGGTCCTCCCGGCCGCCCGCGAGCACGACATCGACGTGGCACTCCTGGACATCGAGATGCCGGGCGCGACGGGCATAGAGGCCGCGGCCCTGCTGCACAAGGAACTCCCCGCCGTGAAACTGGTCGTCCTCACCACCTTCGGCCGCCCCGGCTACCTCCGCAGCGCCATGGAGTCCGGCGCCGACGCCTTCCTGGTCAAGGACGCCCCCGCGGCCCGACTGGCAGAGGCGGTACGCAAGGTCCTGGCAGGCGAACGGGTCATCGACCCCACCTTGGCGGCAGCGGCCCTGGCGGAGGGCGCCAACCCGCTGACGGACCGCGAGCGAGAGATCCTGAGAGCAGCGGAGGACGGCTCCACGAACGCGGACCTGGCAGCGGCCCTGCACCTGTCCCAGGGCACGGTCCGCAACTACCTCTCGACAGCGATCCAGAAGCTGGCGGCACGAAACAGGTCGGAGGCGGTGAGGATAGCGAGAGAAAAGGGGTGGCTATAAGCGCCGCCCAGGGCAACCCCCAGGGGCGCGGGGCTGTATCAATATGCGGCTCCGCCGCGTGGGCGCGACAAGCCATAACGCACCCGCACTCGCCGAATCGCCGCACCCCGTACGGCGCCTGGGCGAACCTTCAGTTCAACATCGCCCGAGCAGCCCGAGCCTCCCCCCGCACCCGCTCAGCCGCCCCTTCGTCCACCCCACTGATCAACTCCGCGTACTGCTCCAACTCCACGGCCCCATCGACGAAGTCACCCCGCTGAACAAGCAACCGCGCCCGCTCGAACCGCAACCGAGCCGGATGCGAAGGCAACGACAGCGACAACTCCACGGCCCACAGAGCCACATCCGTCCGCTCAGGCCGAGCCGCGGCCCATGCCCGAACGTTGTTCAGAATCCGCGACACCACGTCCAACGGATCCGCCGGCGCCAGCATCGACGGCTGCAACCCCGCCCCCGTAGCCCCCGCCACCAGCAACTCCGCATCGCTCCCGGTCAACACCCGCCCCCCGTCGAACGGATCGGCGAGCACCTGATCCTCGGCGGGCCCGAACCCCACGACAAAGTGCCCCGGCAGTGCGACCCCGTACACCGGCGCCCCCGCCCGCCGCGCGACCTCCATCCACACCACCGACAGCAGAATCGGCAACCCACGCCGCCGCCGAAGCACCTCGTGCAGCAACGACGACTCCAGCCGCTGATAGTCCGCGGCGGACCCGCGGAACCCGTACCGCTCCCCGAGCAGCTCCCGCAGGGCGACCGCCCACTCCCGCGGCCCCCCGGGCCGGAAGGGCAGCTGGCCCGCCAGCGAGTCCAGCTCCATCTGCACGGCGTCCATCCCCGCGTCGTCCAGCTCCCCGTCCGCCTCGGCCCCCACCAGCAGACAGAGCAGGGACAGATCGGGCCGCTCGGACCGTGCCTCTTCGGCGAAACGCCGCCGCAGTTCGGCGGAGCGTTCGGGCGGCGGGGGGTAGGGGGGACGCATAGCTGGCTCGTGCCCTTTCACGACGATCGGTACCGCGGCTCACACTGATCGACAGTGCTGCTCACGCTGATCGGTAGTGGTGATACGAGTGATGCGCACCGAACCCCATCCCGGCGTACATCTCCCGCGCACCCGCGTTCTCCGCCTCGACGTGCAGCCACGCCGCCGACGCCCCCTCGTCCAGGGCCCGCCGCGCCAGCGCGGTCATCACCCGGGTCGCCAGCCCCTGCCGACGCAGCGCCGGATCGACCTCCACGGCGCCGAACCCCGCCCACCGCCCGTCCACGACACACCGCCCGATGGCGGCGGGCGCACCGCCGCCCGCACCGGGAACCGTCGCGAACCACACCGACGGCCCGCTGCCCAGCACCTTCAGGGCCACCTCGCTCACCCCCTTGCGCTGATACCGCGCAAGCCAAGCCTCGTCGGCCTCCCGGGACAGCACCACTCCGGCACCCTCACCCCGGTCGGCGACCGGCGCCAGCGCCCCGACCCACATCTCGGCGGAGACCTCCCGCACCCACCCCAGCCGCTCCAGCTCCGCGCACAGGAGCTCCTGAGTCCCCTCGGCCCCCGTCGCGGTCTGGACGTACGCGGGGAGCCCACGGTCGCCGTACCAGCGCCGTACGACATCCAGCGCGGCCGGCAGCGGCATTCCGGGGTCGCCGAGAGGCAGCACCGAGTTGGCCCGACGGGTGAACCCGGACGCGGCCCGCAGCTCCCAGGCGCCGAGCATCTCGCTCTCCACGGGCCGCCACGCGCGCGTGGAGACGTGCGCGAGTTCCGCGTACGAGGCGGAGGGCCCCCGGCGACGGGCCGGCGCACTCGGCACGACCTTGCCCGCCACCAGCGACGATTCCGCGATGCGGACGGTGTCGCCACTCTTCCGTGTGATCAGCAGCACACCTTCGTCCCATGATGCGAGAACACCCACCGTGTCGGTGAATTTCTCACCCCCGGCCGCAGGATCGTTCAGGCGGCGTACGGAGACCCGTTTACCCACGTCAGCAGTGGTGATACGGACCTCAAGGCGCCCTGCCGCAGAGATTTCCACAGGTCGGTTCACCCCTCCTGTTCGGATCATGCCCAAGAACGGAGATACTAGGGGCGGGCATCGACGACGCCGCGCTCCCGCGCGCCAGGCGGCGGAGCCTGTGGAGGCCCGCCAGCGCCCTATCGAGGAGGAACGACAGCGTGACCTACGTCATCGCGCAGCCTTGTGTCGACGTCAAGGACAAGGCGTGCATCGAGGAGTGCCCGGTCGACTGCATCTACGAGGGCCAGCGGTCCTTGTACATCCACCCGGACGAATGCGTCGACTGCGGAGCCTGTGAGCCGGTCTGCCCGGTCGAGGCGATCTTCTACGAGGACGACACTCCGGAGGAGTGGAAGGACTACTACAAGGCGAACGTCGAGTTCTTCGACGAGCTCGGCTCCCCCGGCGGCGCCAGCAAGCTGGGCCTGATCGAGCGGGACCACCCCTTCATCGCCGCACTGCCGCCGCAGGCCGAGTAGTCCGCACCGGCGACCCGCACAGCGTGCCGCCTCGGTCTCGTACGGCCTGATCGCCCTTGATCACCGTACGGGACCGAGGCGTTGCCGTATCCGGCAGTACTGGCAGTACGGCCAGTACCGGCAGTACCAGAAAGTGAGCCAGAGCCCGTGTCCGCAGTCTCCGACCGCCTTCCGACCTTCCCCTGGGACAAGCTGGAGCCGTACAAGAAGACGGCCGCCGCGCACCCGGACGGCATCGTCGACCTCTCCGTCGGCACGCCGGTCGACCCGGTCCCCGAGCTGATCCAGAAGGCCCTGATCGACGCGGCGGACTCCCCGGGCTATCCCACGGTCTGGGGCACCCCCGCGCTGCGGGACGCGATCACGGGCTGGGTGGAGCGCCGCCTGGGCGCCCGCGAGGTCACCCACCGGCACGTCCTGCCCGTCGTCGGCTCCAAGGAACTCGTCGCCTGGCTCCCCACCCAGCTGGGCCTGGGCCCCGGCGACAGGGTCGCCCACCCGCGCCTTGCCTACCCCACGTACGAGGTCGGCGCCCGTCTCGCCCGCGCCGACCACGAGGTCTACGACGACCCGACCGACCTGGACCCGGCCGGCCTGAAGCTCCTCTGGCTGAACTCCCCGTCCAACCCCACCGGCAAGGTCCTGTCGAAGGCGGACCTCACCCGCATCGTGGCGTGGGCCCGCTCGCACGGCATCCTGATCTTCTCCGACGAGTGCTACCTGGAGCTGGGCTGGGAGGCCGACCCGGTCTCGGTCCTGCACCCGGACGTGAACGGCGGCTCGTACGAGGGCATCGTCGCCGTCCACAGCCTCTCCAAGCGCTCCAACCTGGCCGGCTACCGGGCCGCGTTCCTGGCCGGCGACCCGGACGTCCTCGGCCCCCTCCTCCAGATCCGCAAGCACGGCGGCATGATGACGTCGGCACCCACCCAGGCAGCGGTCGTCGCGGCCCTGGGCGACGACGAACACGTCCGCGTCCAGCGCGACCGCTACGCCGCCCGCCGCACGGCCCTGCGCCAGGCCCTGGAGTCCCACGGCTTCCGCATCGAACACAGCGAGGCCAGCCTCTACCTCTGGGCCACGAAGGGCGAGTCCTGCTGGACCACGGTCGCCGGCCTGGCCGATCTCGGCATCCTGGTGGCCCCGGGCGACTTCTACGGCGAGGCGGGCGCCCAGCACGTACGCGTGGCCTTCACGGCAACAGACGAGCGGGTCCGGGCAGCGGTACAGCGCCTGGCATAGCAACACGGGCTCCCGCAGCCTGCGGCGGCTCCCGCAGTCTGGGGCGGCTCCCGCAGTCTGGGGTGGCTCCCGCAATCTGGGGTGGCTCCCGCAGTCTGGGGTGGCTCCCGCAGTCTGGGGCGGCTCCCGCGTCTGCTGCCGGGCCCACGGCCACCGCCGCTCCCGCTGTGGGCAGTCGTTCCGCAGGGCGGAACGGGTGGGCACAGCTTGCAGTGCCGGATGCCGTCCGAACACGCCCCGGCCCCTGCCGACGTAGGCGAACGCGGGCACGCACAAAGGCCGACGGGGCCCAGGGAACTCCCTGGACCCCGTCGGCTCAAGCCCGGCGTCAGCCGACCGTCGTCAGCTGAGGGGCAGCGCCTGCACCGGCAGCGAACCGGTCGTCGGCACGCCACCCTGCGTGGCGGTACCGGCCGCCTCACCGAGGACGGTCCCGACCGACCCGGCCACGCCACCAGCGGTCTGCTGCGCCGCGGGCGTCGCCTTCTTCGCAACCTTGCTGCCGGCCTTCGTCGCGGTCGGCACGGCCTTCTTCGCGGCCTTGCCGCCGGTCTTGGTCACCTTGCCGCCGGCCTTGGTCACCTTGTCGCCGGCCTTCGTGGCGGTCGGCAGCGCGCCGTCGACCGCGGTGTCGACGGCGCCACCCGCGATCCCGGTGGCGTTGGTGGCCGCGCCGTCGACGACGCTCGCGCCGTCCAGGGCGGTCAGCCCGCCGACCTTGGTGGCGTCGGGCAGTTCGGGGGCCGCGCTGGCGGAGCCGGCCGCACCGACCCCGGCAGCCGCTCCCGCAGCGACGATCAGCGCGGCACGGGCGATCCGGCGGGTCAGGGGGAGGGACATGATGCTCCTTCGACGGGTATGTCGGATGAGAACGATGAAGTGTCCGACCGCACCCGGCAGTTGACCGACTGGCTGTTGATCTCCGGGCTCGGACGCAGTGACTACCGCTCGAAGCCCGTGAAGGTTGCGGCGCCGCAACGTAAAGAGTTGGCAATGCGTCGCATTATCGCCTGCGGATAAATACGGGCAAAAAGATCCTCGCCGGAAAGTCTGCCGAATCCTTACAGCCCTTGATTCTCAAGGGTTTTGGCCGATAGCGGGGTGACCGCGCCAAAACCTGCCCACACCATCGCCGACCGACACCTCGGGTAATCCTCACGAGTGAGCCGCCGAACTCCTGCGCGTACGGCCCGCGCGTACGGCAGGCATGTACGGCAGGCACGTACGACCGGTGGGTCCTAGGGGGTCGTCACGATCCGGACCGAGCCCAGACTGCTCTCCGCTCCCGAAGTGCCCGCCGCCGCGATGGTCCGCCACTGGCTGTCGGTGTTCCCGGCGGTCCACTCCCGGCCGGCGTACGCGACCCGCTTGATGTGCAGATCGGAGGCGTTGGCCACGGCCCAGTGGGCCAACTGCCAGCCCCGCTCGCGGACACCGCGCCCGGCACCGGCACCGGAGTCGCCGGTCACCGGAAGCAGGACGGTCCGCCCGTCGCGCCGGATCACGGTGGGAGTGGGCGAGGGCGCGGCCTTCCGGGCGCCCACCTCGGCCCCGGCCGACTGGAGCGCGTCCTGCCCGAAGTCCCGTACGAGCGCGGCCCGTACGGCGTCCGGACCCGAGGCGCGCGTGGCACCCAGGCGCCCCTCGCAGGTCAGCGTGGCCGCCGAACGTCCGGTGAGGGCCGCGGCGAGCAGCGTCGCGTCCGGCTCGTGCTTGGCGTACGCCTCCGGGAAGCCGCTGCGCTGGACGCGCTGCGCGGCGACGGTGAGCGGCAGCTCCGTATAGCCGCGGACCTTGACCAGGTGCTCGTAGAAGATGCCCGCCGAGTAGATCGGGTCCTGGATCTCCTTCTCGGTGCCCCAGCCCTGCGAGGGCCGCTGCTGGAACAGGCCCAGCGAGTCACGGTCGCCATGGCCGATGTTGCGCAGCCCCGACTCCTGGAGCGCGGTGGCGAGCGCGATGGTCACGGCCCGCTGGGGCAGCCCGCGCCCGGTGCCGACGGCGGCGATGGTCGCCGCGTTCACCGCCTGCTCCGGCGTGAACTCGTAGCGCGCCCCGTCGCCCTTGCCCGAGACGACCTCGCAGCCCGGTGTGCCCGTGCCGCCGGTGACGTACTGCACCGCGAGATACCCCGCGACGGCGAGCAGGACCACGAAGGCCGCCCCACGACGGAGGAGGCGGCCACGACGCTTGGAGGAGGGTGACGGCTCTGGCACGCCCTACAAGGTAGCTGAGGTTACTGAGGGGTATGAGCGCTGTGGAAAATCGGTGCGAAAAGTGGGCCGATGGCCAGGCGCGTTAGGGTCGGCTCCATGGCCGACACCTCCCTTGACCTCACGCTGGACGCCGCGAAGCTCACCGCGCAGCTCGTCGACTTCCCCTCCGTCAGCGGCACCGAGCAGCCCCTCGCGGACGCCGTCGAGACCGCTCTGCGCGCCCTGCCGCACCTGACGGTCGACCGGTACGGCAACAACGTCGTGGCGCGCACGAACCTCGGCCGGCCGGAGCGCGTGATCCTCGCCGGGCACATCGACACGGTGCCGATCGCGGACAACGTCCCGTCGAGGCTGGACGAGGACGGTGTGCTCTGGGGCTGCGGCACCTGCGACATGAAGTCGGGCGTCGCGGTCCAGCTCCGTATCGCCGCGACGGTCCCGGCCCCCAACCGCGACCTGACCTTCGTCTTCTACGACAACGAAGAGGTGACCGCGGACCTCAACGGCCTCAAGCACATCTCCGAGGCCCGCCCGGAGTGGCTGGAGGGCGACTTCGCGGTGCTCCTGGAGCCGTCGGACGGCGAGGTCGAGGGCGGCTGCCAGGGCACGCTCAGGGTGCTCCTGAAGACCAAGGGCGAGCGCGCCCACTCCGCGCGCGGCTGGATGGGCTCGAACGCGATCCACGCGGCGTCCCCGATCCTGGCCCGCCTGGCCTCGTACGAACCGCGCTACCCGGTGATCGACGGCCTGGAGTACCGCGAGGGCCTGAACGCGGTCGGCATCAAGGGCGGTGTGGCCGGCAACGTCATCCCCGACGAGTGCGTGGTGACCGTCAACTTCCGCTACGCGCCGGACCGCACCGAGGAGGAGGCCGTCGCGCACGTCCGAGAGGTCTTCGCCGACTGCGGGGTGGAGGAGTTCGTGGTGGACGACCACAGCGGCGGCGCGCTGCCGGGCCTGTCCCACCCGGCGGCCGCGGCGTTCATGGCGGCGGTCGGGGGCACGGCTCGCCCCAAGTACGGCTGGACGGACGTCTCGCGCTTCTCGTCCCTGGGCATCCCGGCGGTCAACTACGGCCCCGGCAACCCGCACTTGGCGCACAAGCGGGACGAGCGCGTCGACACGGCGAAGATCCTCGCGGGGGAGGAGCGGCTGAGGGCGTGGCTCACGGCGTAGTGACGAGGGGCGGCGACGCGGGGCCGAGGGCCGGCGGGACGGCGCTTCACGGCGGTCATGCTCACGTCCCCCGTCCGTAACCCACGTGGATCTACGCTGAGGTGGAACGACCTGCAACACTCGCAGGCCCCGCAGCGGAGGGAGCGCACATGGCTACCGGCAACCCCGAGGGGAAGAAGCAGCCACCGTCGGAGCAGCGCCTGGGCCCGGTCATCCGACGGCGGAGCCAGGTGAAGGCGAGTACGACCGACCAGCGACTGCTGGACGCGGGCGGGCCCTCCGACTGGGTCCACACGGACCCCTGGCGGGTCCTGCGCATCCAGTCGGAGTTCATCGAGGGCTTCGGCACCCTCGCCGAACTCCCGTCGGCGATCAGCGTCTTCGGCTCGGCCCGCACACTGGTCGACTCTCCCGAGTACGACGCCGGAGTCCGCCTCGGCCGCGGTCTGGTCGAGGCCGGCTTCGCGGTGATCACCGGCGGTGGTCCCGGCGCCATGGAGGCCGCGAACAAGGGCGCCTGCGAGGCGGGCGGCATCTCGGTCGGCCTCGGCATCGAGCTGCCCTTCGAGCAGGGCCTCAACCCCTACGTCGACATCGGCCTGAACTTCCGGTACTTCTTCGTCCGCAAGATGATGTTCGTCAAGTACGCCCAGGGCTTCGTGGTCCTCCCCGGCGGCCTCGGCACCCTCGACGAACTCTTCGAGGCCCTCACCCTCGTCCAGACCCAGAAGGTCACCCGCTTCCCGATCGTCCTCTTCGGCAGCGAGTACTGGGGCGGCCTGGTCGACTGGCTGAAGAACACCCTGATCGCCCAGGGCAAGGCGTCGGAGAAGGACCTGCTCCTGTTCCACGTGACGGACGACGTGGAGGAGGCGGTGGCGCTGGTGTCGAAGGAGGCGGGGCGCTAGGTCTTTTCAGCCCGTCCGGCGTTTGAGGACGAGGCCCTTAAGGGCCGACGGGGGTCCAGGGGGGCGGACCCCCCTGGCGGGGTCGAAGGGGCGGAGCCCCTTCAGGATGGGACGGGCAGGGGCGGCGGGGGCGAGGAAAAGCCCTACGCCAGCCCCCGCCGCGCCACCGCCGGAGCCCGACGCCCCGCGATCGACGCCACCATGTCCAGCACCTGCCGCGTCTCCGCCACCTCATGCACCCGATACACCTGCGCCCCCAGCCACGCCGACACCGCGGTCGTCGCCAACGTCCCCACCACCCGCTCCTTCACCGGCTTGTCCAACGTCTCCCCGACGAAGTCCTTGTTGGACAGCGACACCAGCACCGGCCACCCCGTCTCCACCATCTCCCCGAGCCGCCGCGTCGCCTCAAGGCTGTGCCGGGTGTTCTTCCCGAAGTCATGCCCGGGGTCGATCAGAATCGACTCCCGAGGCACCCCCAAGGCCAACGCCCGCTCCGCCAGCCCCACGGTCACCCGCAGAATGTCGGCCATGACGTCGTCGTACGCCACCCGATGCGGCCGAGTCCGAGGCTCCGCGCCCCCGGCATGCGTACACACCAGCCCCACCCCGTACCGTGCGGCAACCTCCGCGAGCCCAGGATCCACGCCACCCCACGCGTCGTTCAGCAGATCCGCCCCCGCCTCGCACACGGCCGCCCCCACCTCGGCCCGCCAGGTGTCCACGCTGATCACGACAGCCGGGAAGCGCCGCCGCACCTCCGCCACGAACCCGACCGTCCGCCGCGCCTCCTCCTCGGCGGTCACCTCTTCCCCCGGCCCGGCCTTGACCCCGCCGATGTCGATGATCGCGGCGCCCTCCGCCACGGCCTGCTCCACGCGCGCGAGGGCCGGCTCGTCCCGGAACGTCGCCCCTTGGTCGTAGAAGGAGTCCGGGGTCCGGTTCACGATCGCCATGATCACCGGCTCGTGCGTGTCGAACTCACGCCTGCCCAGCCTGAGCATCCCCTGTGACCTCTCCCTGTGCGCCCTGGCACGTCCTTGCATGTCCTGGCCTTTCGGCCGCCTGCGACCCTAACTGTCAGAGTCGCATGGCACGATCGGACACTGACAGATCCGACCGTTCGTATTCACCGACCGTGGGGGCCGCCGCGATGGTTATGTTCTTGTTCCTGGTCATCGCGCTGGCCGTGGTGGTCGCCGCGGTGACCCTCGCCGTGGTGGGCGGCGGCGAGGGCGACGGTCCGCTGCCGGAGGCCGTACCGGAGCGCCTCCAGGATCTGCTGCCGCTGGACCGCCCGCTCGACCGCGCGGACATCGACAGCCTCCGCTTCCCGCTCGCCGCCCGCGGCTACCGCATGTCCGACGTCGACGACGCCCTCAGCCGTCTCGCCGCCGAGCTCGCCGAGCGCGACGCCCGGATCGCCGACCTGGAGTCCGCGCTGTCCGGGGCGCAGACGTCGGCAGGCCATGTGTCGATGGAGAAGCCCGATCAGGAGGACCAGCAGTGAGCGACGGCGCGGCCCTCGCCGGCCCGGACGGTGCCCTGCGCTGCCCGTGGGCCCTGTCCACCCCGGACTACGTCACGTACCACGACGAGGAGTGGGGCCGCCCGGTCCACGGCGACGACGCCCTGTTCGAACGCCTCAGCCTGGAGGCCTTCCAGTCGGGCCTGTCCTGGATCACGATCCTGCGCCGCCGCGAGGGCTTCCGCGCCGCCTTCGCGGGCTTCGAGATCGCCAAGGTCGCGACGTTCACGGACGCCGACAGAGACCGGCTCCTCGCGGACGCGGGCATCATCCGCAACCGAGCCAAGATCGACGCGACCCTCGCCAACGCCCGCGCACTGGCCGACTGGACCCCCGGCGACCTGGACGAACTGATCTGGTCCCACGCCCCGGACCCGGTGACTCGCCCGGCCCCGAAGACCTTGGCGGACGTCCCTGCGGTCACCCCGGAATCAACGGCCCTGTCCAAGGCCCTGAAGAAGCGCGGCCTGCGCTTCGTGGGCCCGACCACGGCATACGCCCTGATGCAGGCGTGCGGCCTGGTCGACGACCACTTGGAGACATGCGTGGCGAGGAGCGCCCTTTAGGGGCGCGGGGCCGTGTCGATCTGCGGCTCCGCCGCGTGGGCGCGATCAACCACGACGAACCCCTGGCCCCCGACGGCGCCCCCGCCCCGAGTTCACCGGCCCAAGTACTTCGGCTTCTCCTTGTTGACGAAGGCCTGCACCGCGATCGCATGGTCCTCGGAAGACCCCGCCCGAGTCTGCAACTCGTCCTCCTTCTCCAAGGTCTCTTCCAAGGAGTGCGACATCCCGAACGCCACCGCCTCCTTGATCGCCCCGTACGCCACCGTCGGCCCCTCGGCCAACGCCCGCGCCACCTTCTCGGCCTCCTCGCGCAGATCAGCCGAGGGCACAACCCGGTTGGCGATACCCAGTTCGTACGCCTCCTGCGCCTTGATGTTCCGCGGGAAGAGCAGCAGGTCGGCTGCCCGGCCCGGCCCCACCACCCGCGGCAGCGTCCACGAGATACCGGAGTCGGCAGTCAGCGCGACCCCCGCGAACGACGTGTTGAAGGCCGCCGTGTCCGCCACGACCCGATAGTCCGCGGCCAGCGCGAAACCGAAACCCGCTCCGGCAGCGACCCCGTTCACCCCGGCCACCACGGGCTTCCGCATCCCGGCCAGCGCTCGCGTGATCGGGTTGTAGTGCTCCCGCACCGTGCTCATCGTCTGCCTGGACCCGGTCTCCCGGTCCGTGAGCAGCAGCCCGATGTGCTCCTTGAGGTCCTGCCCCACGCAGAAGGCCCGGTCCCCCGCGGCGGTCAGCAGCACCGCCCGCACGGCACTGTCGTCCGCAGCGGAGCGCACCGCCTCCCGCAGGGCGACCTTGGTCCCGACATTCAGCGCGTTCATCGCCTCGGGGCGGTTCAGCGTGATCGTCGCGAGTCCGTCGCTCACCTCGTAGAGCACGGTGTCGGCCATGGGGTGTCCCCTCCGCTGTCGTGGCTCGGGCGTACTGGTCGGTACGCGCCTGTCTGAAGGACAGCATGGCGGAGATCATCGACAAGGGCCCTGACCGGACGTGTGACCTGCGTCAAAGAATTCGTGACCGGTTCCGTTCGGCGGAAGCCGGTGCGGCGGCGCAGTATCGCAGTCACATCGCCGAATTGAGTGGTTTTGCTCGCGTGCGTTGCCCAAGCGATGCCGACTGATGTTGGTCATCGGGTCCTGAGATGCGGGATAATGGCTTGGAAGCAATGTGTTCGATGCCGGTGTCGCGTGTCTCATGCCAGACGCGCGTGCCCTCCATGGGGCCGTCGGCTTTGACTATGAGCTGGTTTCAGGAAGGGGAACGAGCATGGCGGCCATGAAGCCGCGGACGGGCGATGGCCCGCTCGAGGTGACCAAGGAGGGGCGGGGCATCGTCATGCGCGTTCCGCTCGAAGGCGGCGGTCGGCTCGTCGTCGAGCTGACCCCTGATGAGGCCGACGCGCTCGGCGACGCCCTCAAGAAGGTCGTCGGCTGACGCGGCACGCGACCCCTACCCTTTCGGCGGCCCCGGCATCGCACATGGTGCCGGGGCCGTTGCTTTGCCCGCGGTCAGCGTTTGACCGCGCACAGCAGGCCGTCCCCGACCGGCAGCAGCGACGGCACCAGCTCCTGGCTCTCGCGCACCGCGCGCAGCAGCTCCCGGATGCGTATGACCTCGGTGGGCTGGGGGCCCGAGTCGACCGTGCGGCCGTTGGCGAAGACGCCCTCGAAGACGACGAGGCCACCCGGACGCAGCAGGCGCAACGATTCAGCGAGATAGTCGAGGAACTCCAGCCGGTCGCCGTCACAGAAGACGAGGTCGTAGCCGGCGTCCGCGAGGCGGGGCAGGACGTCCAGGGCGCGGCCCGGGATGAAGCGGGCGCGGTTGCTGGCGAAGCCGGAGGCGCGGAAGGCCTGGCGGGCGAACTGCTGGTGCTCGGGCTCGGGGTCGACGGTCGTCAGGACGCCGTCGGGGCGCATGCCGTGCAGGAGGTGGATACCGGAGACGCCGGTGCCGGTACCGATCTCCGCCACCGCCTTCGCGTCCACGGAGGCGGCCAGCAGTCGCAGCGCGGCGCCCGTGCCGGGCGACACCGAGCGCAGTCCCGCCTCACGGGCCCGGTCCCGGGCCCAGCGCAGGACGTCGTCCTCGGCGACGTAGGCGTCGGCGAACGCCCAGCTCGTCTGCCGGTTGCCGGTAATGACCCTCTCCTGTCCCCGTGGTTGCCTGGGCGTGACTGTATCCGTTGCGGGCGGGAACCCGCAGATGGGACCGGGCGTTTAGAGGGGTGGGAAGACGAGCGGGGGGACACAGTTGGATCACGATGCAGAGCGGGGCCGCGAGCAAGTGCTGACGCACGCGCATCAGCCGTCCCAGCTCAGATCAATTTCTCGTAAAACCGCTTATCCGGAGCTAACGGGCGAGGTGGCTATGGTAGGGGCTCCACTGGACACCACCAGAGCCGATAGGGGAGGTGCGGCTGCGCCTGTGGATCGGGGAGGAGTGCTGCGGCGCTTTCTCGGATCGGCGGGCAGGCCGAAATCCGTGAACGACACCGCTGACCACAGCCACGCCGGCGACTACGCCCAGACCGCGACCTTCTCCACCGACGCGGACGGGCAGGCGTGGACTCCGCCCACCTGGGAGGAGATCGTCAGCACGCACAGCGGCCGCGTCTACCGACTGGCGTACCGCCTCACCGGCAACCAGCACGACGCCGAGGATCTCACCCAGGAGGTCTTCGTCCGCGTCTTCCGCTCCCTGTCGACGTACACGCCGGGCACCTTCGAGGGCTGGCTGCACCGCATCACCACGAACCTGTTCCTGGACATGGTCCGCCGCAAGCAGCGCATCCGCTTCGACGCGCTGGGCGAGGACGCGGCCGAGCGGCTGCCCAGCAAGGAGCCCACGCCCCAGCAGGTCTTCAACGACGCGCACTTCGACGCCGACGTCCAGCAGGCCCTCGACACGCTCGCGCCCGAGTTCCGTGCCGCGGTCGTCCTGTGCGACATCGAAGGACTGTCGTACGAGGAGATCGCCGCGACCCTCGGCGTCAAGCTCGGCACCGTGCGGTCCCGTATCCACCGCGGCCGCTCGCAGCTGCGCAAGGCCCTCGCCCACCGTTCGCCGGAGGCGCGCGCCGAGCGTCGCTCCTTCGTGCCACGTGTGGCCGCTCTGGGGGGAGGGGGCGCGACCGCGTGAGTGGCTCCCGACCCAACCCGGCTGAACGGCTCCTCGCCGAGCAGCACCTTGGCGACCGACTCTCCGCCCTCGTCGACGGAGAGCTCGGTCATGAGACGCGTGAGCGCGTCCTGGCCCATCTGGCGACCTGCGCCCGGTGCAAGTCCGAGGTCGACGCCCAGCGCCGGCTGAAGAACGTCTTCGCGGAGGCGGCCCCGCCGCCTCCCTCCGAGAGTTTCCTGGCCCGTCTTCAGGAACTCCCCGGGGGAGGATTCGGCGGACTGTCCGGACGACCCGGCGCCTCCGGGGCCTTCGGCATGAAGCGCGGCGACCGCTTCGAGTTCGGCTACGTCCCTTCCCGTTCGCACGGCTCGGCGCTCCCCGCCACCGACAGCGGCTTCCGCACCCACCCCGTGGGCCGTCAGGACGCCGACCGCTCCGCGTCCTCCCGGATGCGGTTCGCGTTCGTCGCGGCGGGCGCGGTGTCGCTGGCCGCCATCGCGCTGGGCGGTGTCACATCGAGTGCGCCGACCGACGCGGAGGCCCGCGGCGGCTCGGGCGGCAGCAATGTGACGCCGGCCCGGACCCAGGGCACCGGCGCCGCGGCGACAGCCGAGAACCAGCGCCGCCGTGCGGTCGGCCCGCTCCTCGCGCAGGGCCAGGGAACCTCCGACACCCCGCTGGCACCGACCGAGGTGTCGGCGCCGCTCCTGCCCGGCATGCCGGCCCAGCCCGTCGACGCGGACCTGCACACCCTGACGGCGCCCGTCGTGGCCGGCGCGGCCGCCATGTCCCCGCTGATACGCTCGCTCAGCGCGAACCCGCCGCTCGCCCTGACCGCGTGGTCGACGACCCCCGGAATCACGACGACTCCCGATCTGTTCGCCGCGCCCGTCCCCGACGCGATCTCCTCCCCCTCCACCTCTCCGGCCACCGGCCGCTGACCCGGCCTCTGCGCAGCGGCCCACGAACCTGGTTGAATCCAGGGTGGGCCGCGCGCCGTGCAGGTGGGCCGGGCGCGGAGTCGAGGAACTGCGGCCGCCGTTGACGCCGCGTGCCAGATGGGGGAGGTAGGACGGGGTCGCCCGGTTCCCTGAGGGAACTTGAGTGCGACAGCGCAGAGTCGAGTAGGCGTTCGGGCGCCAGGGCGTTCCTGGTTGCGGCCTGCCGTGAAGCCGGGGTCACCTGCGTCCGCCTCCGCCGACGCGGCGCCGTTCGGTTCTCCGTGCGGATGCGGCCCGGAGCGAAGCGTCCTACTCGAGCCATGGTCAGCAGCGAGCAGGAAGCAGAGCATGAACGAGGGGAAGCCCGCGAAGGCGAAGTGGTGGAACCGACCCAGACCGCAGGGACCTTCGGGTCCGGCGGACGGGATGGCACCGACGCCGGACGAGGCGAGCGGGGCCGAGCCGGCCGTATCGGCGCCTGAAGGCGCCGGCGAGCGGGGCCGGGCCGACGACACGGACGGTGACTTCGAGCTGGCGCGGCCCGCGGCGAGCGCGGTCGCCGGCATGGCTTCGCCCAAGGGCGACTTCGAGCTGGCGCGCCCCATGGCGAGCGCGGCCGACGGCACGGCTTCGGCCGAGGGCGACTTCGAGCTGGCGCGGCCGACCGGGGCCCCCGAGGCCTCCGTCCCCTCGGCGGGTGACACCACCCCTGTTCCCTCCACCCCTGTTCCCTCCACCCCTCTTCCTGCCGCGCCTATCCCTGCGGCCCCTGTTCCCGCTGCTCCCGCCTCCACTGCCTCCGCTCCCGCAGAACCCGTCGACGCACGCCCCAAGCCCCTGCACGACCCCGACCCCTACAGCACCCCGCCCTACGGCGAACCCGGCCCCTGGGCCCCCGCTCCGCCGGTCCAGCACCCGGCGACCACACCGGCGCACGGGACGGCCGTACCGTTGCCACCCTCACCGACGCATGGCACGCCCGCGCCGTCGGCGCCCCCGGCCCAGGCCCCGGTAGCCGCCGAACCCGCTCCCGTCCCGAGCGGCGATCCCGGCGACACTGTCCGGCGCCCGCCCGGGGGGCTCGGCTCCGGCCTGGGGCAGCTCGACGTCCCCCACCCCGCCGTTGCGCTCC
>NZ_JAGMUL010000194.1:36782-107547 GCF_019049285.1 Streptomyces sp. AC550_RSS872 | reverse complement strand
CGGTGTGTCTCGGGCCCAGGGCAGCGGGGCCCGGCGCTTGGCGGAGCCGTTACGCTGGAGGCGTGGCAGTCGTCGATGTATCCGAAGAGCTCAAGTCCCTCTCCTCGACCATGGAGTCGATCGAGGCCGTTCTGGACCTCGACAAGCTGAGGGCAGACATCGCCGTGCTCGAGGAGCAGGCAGCCGCGCCGTCCCTGTGGGACAACCCGGACGAGGCGCAGAAGATCACCAGCAAGCTCTCCCACCTCCAGGCGGAGGTGAGGAAGGCCGAGGCCCTCCGCGGTCGTATCGACGACCTCGGCGTTCTCTTCGAGATGGCCGAGGAGGAGGACGACCCGGACACCCGTGCCGAGGCCGAGTCCGAGCTGGCCGCCGTCCGCAAGGCGCTGGACGAGATGGAGGTCCGGACGCTTCTCAGCGGTGAGTACGACGCCCGTGAGGCGCTCGTCAACATCCGTGCCGAGGCCGGTGGCGTCGACGCCGCCGACTTCGCCGAGAAGCTCCAGCGCATGTACCTGCGCTGGGCGGAGCAGAAGGGCTACAAGACCGAGATCTACGAGACGTCGTACGCCGAAGAGGCCGGCATCAAGTCGACCACCTTCGCCGTCCAGGCGCCGTACGCCTACGGCACCCTCTCCGTGGAGCAGGGCACCCACCGGCTCGTCCGCATCTCGCCCTTCGACAACCAAGGGCGGCGCCAGACCTCCTTCGCGGGCGTCGAGATCCTCCCCGTGGTCGAGCAGACCGACCACATCGAGATCGACGAGTCCGAGCTGCGGGTGGACGTGTACCGGTCGTCCGGCCCCGGCGGCCAGGGCGTGAACACCACCGACTCCGCGGTGCGCCTCACCCACCTCCCCACCGGCATCGTCGTCTCCTGCCAGAACGAGCGGTCGCAGATCCAGAACAAGGCGACCGCGATGAACGTCCTCCAGGCCAAGCTGCTCGAGCGGCGCCGCCAGGAGGAGCAGGAGAAGATGAACGCACTCAAGGGCGACGGCGGCAACTCCTGGGGCAACCAGATGCGGTCGTACGTGGTGCACCCGTACCAGATGGTCAAGGACCTGCGCACCGAGTTCGAAGTCGGCAACCCCGAGGCCGTGTTCAACGGTGAGATCGACGGGTTCCTCGAAGCCGGAATTCGCTGGCGCAAGCAGCAGGAGAAGTAACTTTATCGACAAGGCAACTGCCGCCATCTCGGCGGCAGTTGCCTTTTCTGTGCCTGCATGTCTGGGTTTTACATCACACTCACAGGCTCCAACCCCTGGCATAGCTCCCGTACTTGGACATTGCGCTGGTAAACGGCCTTGACGTGTCTTTGAAAAATGGGAAGGGTAAAGCGTGGCATGCGTATCTCTGGGGCGCATGTGAACCGGGGGGCTTGAGTTCAGTACTACCTCCGTCGATCACGGCCCCCGAGCGCCGCCTCACTGACGATTCAGCTACTGGGGGTAGCAACCACATGACGAAGAAGACGCGGATCCGTATCGCGCGCCTCGCGGCCGGCACGGTGATCGCGGCTGGCGCCTCGCTGACCGCTGCGGGTGCCGCATCTGCCGCGGAGGAGCCGGGCGAGGGCTGCATCATCGGCATCCTGTGCCTGGGCGAGGACCCGACCGAGCCGCCGGCTCCCACGGACCCGCCTGTTCCGACGGACCCGCCGGTCCCGACCGACCTCCCGACGGACCCGGGTCTTCCGACGGACCCGGGCCTTCCGACCGACGAGCCCACGGTCGACCCGACGGAGCCGACGCTGGAGCCGACCGATCCCGGCCAGCCCACCGAGGGCCCGAGCGACCCGGGTAACGGCAACGGCAACGGGAACGGCAACAACGGCGGCGGTAACGACAACACCGACCCCGACGGTGGCACGTCCCCGCAGGAGGAGGGCTCCTCCTCCCTGACGGACACCGGCACGGAGACCACCGGTACCGGCACGGGTGCCGGCACGCCCCAGGGCGGCGGTGACGAGCTCGCCGAGACCGGTGCCGCTCAGACCACGTTCCTGCTGGTCGGCGCCGCCACGATGATCGCCGGCGGTATCGGCTTCCGCATCCTGCCGCGCCTCGTGAGCGGCCGTGGCGGTGCGGCTGCCTGACGGTAGCCGGTCGTCCACGCCGCGTGATTCACGCCGTAACGGCCGAGGGGCCCGGAGCGCGCTCGCTCCGGGCCCCTCGTCATGTCCGCCTGAGGTCCGCCTATGCGGTCTGGTGCGCCAGCAGAGCCACCGCCGCGATCAGCACCGCCAGCAGGGCGATCAGCGTCATCGGGTTCAGGCCCGCGAACGGGTTCTCCTGCTGGAGCCGCTCTCGGTTCGCCCGGCACACGGGGCAGCGGCCTTCGTTCACGGGTGCGGCACAGTTCGCGCACACCAGCCGGTCGTACGTCATGCGCCACCCTTCCCTCCGGGGGTTCAACGGGATCAACGGATACGGCCCCGAGAATGTTCCCCTCCTCTACTGTGCCAGGTTCCTCCAGAAAGGGCTCGGGCGCTCTGGGAGGGGGTGGTTGCCATTGTCTCGCGGCTGCGGGTCGTATGGGGCTGGTCGCGCCCACGCGGCGGAGCCGCAGATCGATACAGCCCCGCGCCCTCGCCGTCCGTCAAAGAGCGAACCCCGTACATAAGTGCACAAGGGGCGCGCAACCCTCCCGGCGACTGCACCCCTGCCCCCGGTTCGCGTATGGTCCCCCCATCTACCCCCGGCGACCCGTGGTGCATCCGTGATCCGATTCGACAACGTCTCCAAGGTCTACCCCAAGCAGAACCGCCCCGCACTCAGGGATGTGTCCCTGGAAGTGGAGAAGGGCGAGTTCGTGTTCCTCGTGGGGTCCTCGGGCTCCGGAAAGTCCACCTTCCTGCGGCTGATCCTCCGCGAGGAGCGGTGCAGTCACGGGCAGGTGCACGTTCTGGGCAAGGACCTCGCGCGCCTGTCCAACTGGAAGGTGCCGCAGATGCGGCGCCAGCTGGGGACGGTGTTCCAGGACTTCCGGCTGCTGCCGAACAAGACGGTCGCCGAGAACGTGGCCTTCGCGCAGGAGGTCATCGGCAAGTCCCGCGGCGAGATCCGCAAGTCCGTCCCGCAGGTGCTCGACCTCGTCGGTCTCGGCGGCAAGGAGGACCGGATGCCCGGTGAGCTGTCCGGCGGTGAGCAGCAGCGAGTGGCGATCGCGCGCGCGTTCGTCAACCGGCCCAAGCTGCTGATCGCGGACGAGCCCACGGGCAACCTCGACCCGCAGACCTCCGTCGGCATCATGAAGCTGCTCGACCGGATCAACCGGACCGGTACGACGGTCGTGATGGCCACGCACGATCAGAACATCGTGGACCAGATGCGCAAGCGCGTCATCGAGCTGGAGAAGGGCCGCCTCGTCCGCGACCAGGCGCGCGGCGTCTACGGCTACCAGCACTGACCCCCGTAGAAGTCCGGAAAGGCCTGAAGAAGCCGCCATGCGCGCCCAGTTCGTACTCTCCGAGATCGGTGTCGGTCTCCGCCGCAATCTGACGATGACGTTCGCCGTCGTCGTCTCCGTCGCCCTGTCGCTCGCCCTGTTCGGCGGGTCGCTCCTGATGAGCGACCAGGTCAACACCATGAAGGGCTACTGGTACGACAAGGTCAACGTCTCGGTCTTCCTGTGCAACAAGGCCGACGCCGAGTCCGACCCCAACTGCGCCAAGGGCGCGGTCACCGACGACCAGAAGAAGCAGATCCTCGCCGACCTGGACAAGATGACGGTCGTCGACAAGGTGACGTACGAGTCGCAGGACCAGGCGTACAAGCACTACAAGGAGCAGTTCGGCGACTCCCCGCTGGCCGCCTCGCTCACGCCGGACCAGCTTCAGGAGTCGTACCGGATCAAGCTGAAGGACCCCGAGAAGTACCAGGTCGTCGCGACCGCCTTCAACGGGCGTGACGGCGTGCAGTCCGTGCAGGACCAGAAGGGCATCCTGGACAACCTCTTCAAGCTGCTCAACGGCATGAACTGGGCGGCGCGCGCGGTGATGGCGCTGATGCTCGTCGTCGCGCTGATGCTGATCGTCAACACGGTGCGTGTCTCGGCGTTCAGCCGTCGGCGGGAGACCGGGATCATGCGTCTGGTCGGCGCCTCGGGCTTCTACATCCAGGCGCCGTTCATCATGGAGGCCGCGGTCGCCGGGCTCATCGGCGGGACGGTCGCCTGTGCGTTCCTGGTCATCGCGCGGTACTTCCTCATCGACCACGGGCTCGCCCTGGCCGACCAGCTGACCTTGGTCAACTTCATCGGCTGGGAAGCGGTGTTGACCAAGCTGCCGCTCATCCTCGCGACGAGCCTGCTGATGCCCGCGTTGGCGGCGTTCTTCGCGCTGCGCAAGTATCTGAAGGTGTGACCAACGCCAAGGGGGCCGTACGGGCAACGGACCGTACGGCCCCTTCGCGTTGTCCTAGACTCACCGGCATGTCAGGTCGTGACCTGTTCTGTCAGCCCCGCCGCTTCGGCCGCGGGGCCGCCCTGACATTGGTGTTCGCGAGCGTGCTCGTCGCCGGTGCGGCGACCGGCTCCCTGCCCGGTGACCGGAAATCCTCGGCCGACGCGGCCGGTTCGGCCGCCCCCGCGGGCCGGCACGTGGACGTCGCCGAGGCGGCCGCCGAGGCCATGGCGGCGGGCAAGTCCCCCGTGGAGGCCGCCGAACGCGCGGTCAGCCGCAGCGGGGACCGCTGGGGCGCCGTCTACTCCGAGGGCGAGTACGAGGAGTTCGAGGAGGCCCTCGACGGCCAGTACACCGGCGTCGGGCTGTGGGCCCGGCGTGAGCGGGACGGCCGTATCGAGGTGACGAAGGTCCGGGCCGGGTCGCCCGCGGCCACCGCCGGGATCCGCTCCGGCGACCTGTTGCGCAGCGTCGACGGCAGGACGGTCGACGGGCGTCCCGTCACCGAGGTCGTCTCCTTACTGCGGGGCGACGCGAAGGACGCGCCCGCCGGGACGCCGGTGAAGGTGGGCCTGGAGCGGGGCACGCGCGCGTGGGACCTCACGCTGCGCCGCGCCCGGCTGTCCACCGACTCGGTCACCGTCTCAGAACTCGCCGGCGGTATCACCGTCATCCGGATCTCCTCCTTCACCAAGGGCTCCGGCGACGCGGTCCGCGAGGCCGTGCGGCAGGCCCCCGCCGCCGCCGGTGTCGTACTGGACCTGCGCGGCAACTCCGGAGGCCTGGTCACCGAGGCCGTCACCGCCGCCTCCGCCTTCCTCGACGGCGGCCTGGTCGCCACCTACGACGTCGACGGCGACCAGCGCGCCCTGCACGCCGACCCGGCCGGCGACACCGGCAGACCTCTGGTCGCGCTCGTCGACGGCGGCACGATGAGCGCGGCCGAGCTGCTCACCGGCGCCCTCCAGGACCGCGGCCGCGCGGTCGTCGTCGGCACCCGCACCTTCGGCAAGGGCTCGGTCCAGATGCCGAGCCGCCTCCCCGACGGCTCCGTCGCCGAGCTGACCGTCGGGCACTACCGCACCCCCTCCGGCCGTGCCGTCGACGGTCGGGGGATCACCCCCGACCTGGAGGCCGACCGCGGCGTCCTGGAGCGGGCCGAGACGGTCCTCAGCGGCCTCGGCGACTCATAGAGTCTCGTAGCGATTCGTAGCGATTCGTGGCGACTGGTAGCGGCTCGTAAATCGGCTTTCCGCGCACCCCCTCCCTGGTGCGAAAATGGACGGCACTATGAGCAAGGGAATGTACGTACCGAAGGAGTCCCAGCCCAAGCAGGGCGGAGCGGCCGCGAAGGCCAGGGACGGCGAGAAGGGCGGCAAGCGCAAGATCGTCGCCCAGAACAAGAAGGCCCGGCACGACTACGCGATCATCGACACCTATGAGGCCGGTCTGGTGCTCATGGGCACCGAGGTCAAGTCGCTGCGCGAGGGCCGGACGTCGCTGACCGACGGCTTCGTCCAGATCGACCGGGGCGAGGCGTGGCTGCACAACGCCCACATCCCGGAGTACCACCAGGGCAGCTGGACCAACCACTCCGCGCGCCGCAAGCGCAAGCTCCTGCTGCACCGCGAGGAGATCGACAAGCTGGAGGCCAAGGCCCAGGAGACGGGTCACACGATCGTGCCCCTCGCCCTGTACTTCAAGGACGGCCGGGCGAAGGCCGAGATCGCTCTCGCGCGGGGCAAGAAGGAGTACGACAAGCGGCAGACCCTGCGGGAGAAGCAGGACCGGCGGGAGTCGGACCGGGCCATCGCCGCGGCGAAGCGGAAGCAGCGGGGCGCGTAGTCCGCGGACCGGCCGGGAATACGGTGGCATCGTCGTGCGTTGGTCACGTACGATGGCACTGCACCTCACAGAGGGTGCGCGCCCCTCCGGTCTCCGGAGGATTGAAAAAACAACATGGGGATGATCGGTTTCGACAGCGGCTGTTGAAGCAGGGGAAGCGTGTCGAGGAAGCGGCAATGATCTCGTAAACCATATGTCGCAACCAATAATCGCCAATTCCAAGAGCGATTCCCGCGCCTTCGCCCTCGCTGCCTGATAAGCAGTGAGTGAAGGCCCTTACGGGTGTCAGACCGGGGATGTTCCCGACCCGGACCCTGGCATAATCTAGGGAACTAAACCATCCGGCCCGGTCACGGGGTCGGATGGGAAACCAAACAGTGACTGGGCCCGTCGGCGACTTGTTCGCGTGATCGCCGGGGCCGAGAAAATCGCAGCGAACTGCACACGGAGAAGCCCTGATTTAGCACCGGTGGACGCGGGTTCGATTCCCGCCATCTCCACGATCGGGAGGTTTTCGAACCTTCCTAACCCATGTGGGCAAAGGCCCCGCTACCTTCGGGCAGCGGGGCCTTTGCCATGATCTGTGACAGCGCTGTGACCGGAGCTGTGGCTTCCGTCACGGCCTGCGGGTTCGCGCACTGGTGAGGTGGGCGGATGCCTACCGCCTCGCGCACCGTTCCCGCCGCCTTGGCCGGTGTCCTGCTGCTCGCCGCCTGTGGTTCCCAGAGCGCCACGCAGGGCGATGACACGACACGGGCGCGCGGCGCCGGGGTGTCGGCCGACGCCGCCGCGCTGTGCCCGTCGGGCTACTCCCAGTACGGCAGCCTGCCGCCGTCCGCCGGGGACGATCCGTCCGTCACCCCGTCCGGTACGCCGACGCCGCTGCCCCTGCCCTCTCCCACCGGGCCGGACGAGGACGGCGTGCAGGTCACCGGCCTGTACGCCTGGGCTGTGGGGAGCGGCTGCGAGGCCGACTACTCGGCCGCGTTCGAGATCACCAACTCCGGGACGAAGACGGTCACTTACACGGTGACCTTCTCCTTTCTCTCGCCGTCCGGCGGCGCGGTCGACAACGTCGAGCAGACCGTCCAGGCCGTCGGACCGGGGCGGACCGTCAAGGGAGCCGTCGCCATGAGGCAGTCGGTCACGCACGCGCCCGACGTCTCGGGCATCGACGTGCTCAAGGTGCGCGGCGTTCCCGCCGACGAGGCGACGTCCGCCTCGGGACCGTGCCCCGCGTCCGGGCTGCACGTCTACGCGGACCAGGGGGACGCCGCGATGGGGCTGCGCGTCATAGGACTGCATCTCGTCAACTGCGGCACCAAGACCTACGAGCTCAACGGCTACCCGGAGCTGGAACTCCTCGACGAGCGCCACGACTCCGTGGACAGTGTGCGGATCCTCCAGGGGACCGGGCAGATCAGTACAGCCGTCGGCGGGGGCGGCAGCCCGCGGCTCGTGGCCCTGCGGCCGGGTGAGGCCGCCCGGTCGACGCTGGCGTGGCGGAACACCACCGGGTTCGGCGATGCGGTGAACGTGCCGTACGTCCGGGTGCGGGCGAAGTCCGGTGCCGATCCCGTGATCGTGCAGCCGGAGCTGGACCTCGGGACGACGGGGCGGCTCGGCGTCGGGCCATGGCAGAAGGACGAGACGTCCCGAGCGGCCGGCAGCCCCACCGAGCGACCGGCGCCACCGCCACCGCCCCCGTCCCTCGTCCCGCCGACCTTCCCGGCCCCCTGAACCGCGGCCCCCGGTGACCGGTTTCCTGTTCGCCCTCGGGTGCGCGGTCGCGCTGGGTCTGCTCGCGCACCCGAGGATCGCGCCCGGCGTCAAGGTCGTCGTCCTCACCGCGCCTCCCGTGGTGGGAGTGGTCTGGCTGATGGACGTGGTGCTCGGGATGACCTCCGCCGCCGTGGCCGTCGGCGCGGTGTTCGTCGTCGTGGTGATCGCGCTGATCGGGCTCCTCGGCCATCCGCGGCTGCCGCTCTGGGCGAAGATGTCGGTGTTCGTCACGGTCCCGGTGGCGGCGCTGGCCTGGCTGATGGTGGTCACGGCGGACGACACGGCCAAGGACCCCGGCGAGGACCCGTGCTCGATGTACTACGGCGGCGTCGGCGTCTCCAAGGCGTTTCCCCCGCAGGCGTACTGCCTCCACGAGGGTGGCGGCACCGACAACCTCGCGCCGGGCGCCCAGTTCGTGTTCTGGGTGTGCTTCGTCAGCAGCCTGCTGCTGCTCGGGGCCGGGCTGTGGGAGGTCCTGCGGGACCCCAGGACGTTCGTGCGGCAGTTCCGTAAGGACGGGTCGCTTACCGGGTGAACCACCATGGCGGACACGTCCGTTGTGGTGTCCGACTCCATATCGACGGGTCGTTCGTGCTTCTACGGTCCCTCCGCATGACACAGACCAGAGCCGCAAGCCGTCGCATCCTCCTGGGGGCGACTCTTCTCGTCGTCGCCCTGATCGCCGCCTTCCTCTCGCCGGGCCGCGCCACGGCCGCCTCCCTTCAGGAGGTGACCGGGTTCGGCTCCAACCCCGGTGCCCTGCGCATGTTCCGGTACGTCCCCGACGGGCTGCCCGCCGGCCGGCCCGTGGTCGTCGCGCTGCACGGGTGCACCCAGAACGCCTCCGGATACGGCACCGGCAGCGGATGGCTCCAGCTCGCCGACCGCTGGGGCTTCTCCGTCGTCCTGCCGCAGCAGCAGACCGCCAACAACGCCTCGTCCTGCTTCAACTGGTTCCAGAACGGCGACATCGCGCGCGGCCAGGGCGAGGCCGCGTCCGTCGCGCAGATGGTCGACCGGCAGCTCGCCGACACCTCCGGGGACGGGTCGCGGGTTCATGTCACCGGGCTGTCCGCCGGGGGCGGGATGACAGCCGTGATGATGGCGGCGTACCCGGAGAAGTTCGCGTCGGGCGGGATCGTCGCCGGGCTGCCGTACGGATGTGCGCAGGCCGCCGGGTCGCCGTGGGTGTGCATGTACGCCGGGGCTACGCAGACCCCGAGGCAGTGGGGCGACCGGGTGCGCGCCGCCCGGCCCGGGTACGCCGGCCCCTGGCCCACGCTCGTCGCCTTCCAGGGCACGGCCGACTACACCGTGAAGCCCGTCAACATGACCGACCTGATGAAGCAGTGGACCGAGGTGCACGGGGCCGATCAGGCCGCCGACGTCGGCGACACCGTCGCCGGGTATCCGCACCAGGTCTTCCGGGACGCGGGCGGGCGTGCGGTCGTGGAGACGTACGGCGTCACCGGCATGGGGCACGGGCAGCCCGTCGATCCGGGGAGCGGGAGCGAGCAGTGCGGAAGCGCGGGGGCGTATGTCCTGGACGTGAACCTGTGCGGCGCGTACCGGATGGGGCGGGCCTGGGGGCTGGGCTGAGCCGGCCGCGGGAGCGAGGCGCTCTGTTGCGGGGGGCGGTTGTCCGGGATGCTGCTGAAGCATGAGCGAACCCGTGAGAACGTCCGGGAGAGGTTTCAACTCCCGGGGAAGAACGTGGATTTGGCCCGCAGTCGTGGCGCTCGTCGCCGCTGTTCTGGGGCCCGGCGCGCAGGCCGGTGCGGACGCTGACCGTACCGGCCTGCCGGAGGCCGTCGACACCATCCTGGGCGATGCGCGGATGGAGGGCGGTGTGGCGAGCGTGGTGATCGCGGACGCCGGCACCGGTGAACTCCTCTACCAGCACCTGCCGTCCACCAGGCTGATGCCCGCCTCCAACACCAAGCTCGCCACCTCGGCGGCGGCCATGGAGATCCTCGGGCCGGAGTACCGGTTCACCACCGATGTGCTGGCCACCGGACGGCGGCACGGCTCCGTGCTGCGCGGCGACCTGTATCTGCGCGGCACCGGCGACCCGACCCTGCTCGCCGACGACTACGACGAACTGGCCGCGCGCATCGCCGCGGCGGGGATCACCCGCGTGGACGGGCGGCTGCTCGCCGACGACACCCGGTTCGACGACGTACGGCTCGGGCGGTCCTGGGCCGCCGACGACGAGTCCTCCTACTACTCCGCGCAGATCAGCGCGTTGAGCGTGGCGCCGGACACCGACTACGACACCGGGACCGTGATCGTCACGGTCGCGCCGGGGAAGGCGGCCGGTGACGAGCCGGTCGTGTCCGTCACCCCCGACACCGACTACGTCGACATCGACGTACGGGCCACGACCGTCGCCGCCGGCGGGGCGAACGATCTCACCGTCGAGCGGGAGCACGGCACGAACACGATCGTGGTCAGCGGGACGACCCCGGTCGGCGGGGCAGGTGCCAAGGAGTGGGCCACCGTGTGGGAGCCCACCGGATACGCCGCCGCCGTCTTCCGGGACGCGCTCGCGGAGCACGGGGTCAGAGTGAGCGGCCCCACCCGGCTGGGGCGGCAGACGCCCGGTACGGCTGTGGAGCTGGCCTCCCATCGGTCCATGCCCCTGAGGGAACTGCTCATCCCGTTCATGAAACTGTCCAACAACATGCACGCCGAGATCCTCACGAAGGCCATGGGGTACGAGGCGTCGCGGCAGGGGAGCTGGAGCGCCGGGCTCGCGGCGATCAGCGGGTACCTCAAGGGCGTCGGCGTCGACGCCGGGAAGGTGCGGCAGGTCGACGGGTCGGGGCTCTCGCGGATGGACAACTTCCCCGCCGGGCAGCTCGTCGAACTGCTCCTCGCCGTGCGCGCCGAGCCCTGGTACGCCGACTGGCACCGCTCGCTGCCCGTCGCCTGCGACCCCGACCGGTTCGTCGGCGGCACCCTGCGCTCACGGATGTGCGGGACGCCTGCCGCGCTCAACGCCCGTGCCAAGACAGGGTCGTTGACGGGCGCGTCGGGTCTGTCCGGGTACGTCACCGGCGCTGACGGGCGGGAACTCGTCTACGGCATCGTCCTGAACAACTATCTGGCCTCGTCCGTGAAGCCCCTGGAGGACGCCATCGTGGTGACGCTGGCGCGCTCGACCGCCGAGGCCGCGACGCCGGCCGCCACGCTCAGGAGCGAGGCGAAGGCCGACGTCGAGTGCTCGTGGCGCAAGCCGCTCTCGTGCTGAGTTCCCGTGGGCCGGCGCGCGGTGGCTCCACCCCCGTCGTCGATCTCGAGGCGGGGGCGCCGCAGGTGAAAGCGCGTCAGTGGTGGTGGCCCTGTCGGCCGAGGGTGTCCACGGGGGTCGCGCCGGGGCGGGTCCACTGGGGTACGGGGCGGCTGGTCGGGCCCCAGGTGGCGTTTCCGTCCGCGTCCGTGCGCCAGGACCAGCACGCGTCGCCACCCTTGGGCCGGCCCTCGGGGTTGTCCTCCCAGGCCTCGCCGCGGCCGTAGGGCGTCATGTCGAGCAGGCCGAGGGAGCCGTTGACCCGCTCGTTGCCGCGGCCCGTCGTGGAGTAGGTGAGGAAGACGCGGTCACCGTCGCGCAGGTAGCTGGTGAGGTACCCCATGTCGCCGCCGACCGGCCCGTCCACGCCGCGCACCGAGTACCAGGGCTGGGTGTAACCCATGAACTCCACGTAGGCGGCCACCTCGTCCCAGCGGCCCGTGGTCAGGACGGCGAACGACACACCGCGGGCGTTGAGGTAGAGGGCGTCCTTCAGATGCCAGGCCGTGGTGGTGCAGCCCTCGCACTGCCCCTGGTGCGGTGCGCCGTCGTACCACATGTGCTTGTAGACCACGAGCTCGTCGCGCCCATCGAACAGGTCCAGGAACCGCACCGGCCCGTCGGGCCCGACGACCTCGACGGTCCCGTCGAACTCCACCATCGGCAGCCGCCGGCGGGCCGCGGCGATGGCGTCGCCCTCGCGGGTGTGCGCCTTCTCGCGGACCAGCAGCTCGTCCCGGGCGGCCTGCCAGGTGGCCAGGTCGACGACGGGCGGGCGGCCGGCCAGCTCGGTGTTCGGTTCGTCCGGCGTGGTCGTCATGGCGTCCTCCGTGGCGTGTCGTGTCGTGGTGACCGTCGTAGCCGTCCTACGCCGGTCACCACGACAGACTCCCGTCCTGCCCAGAACTCATCGCGACACCGCGCCCTCACCCGTGCCCTTTTGCGTGACTGCCTGTGGCGATGGTCTGTGTGTTCTTGGGTGGCTGCCTGTGGCGGCGGTTTGTGTGCTCTTGCGTGACTGCCCGCGGCGCCGATCCGTGCCCTGCTTACGCGAAGCCCGCGGCGCCGACCCGTGCCCTTTTGCGTGGCTGCCTGTGGCGGTGGTTTGTGTGCTCTTGGGTGGCTGCCCGCGGCGCCGATCCGTGCCCTGCTTACGCGAAGCCCGCGGCGCCGATCCGTGCCCTTTTGCGCGACTGCCCGTGGCGGCGGTCTGTGCCCTTTTGCGTGACTGCCCGTGGCGGCGGTCTGTGCCCTTTTGCGTGGCTGCCTGTGGCGGTGGTCTGTGTGCTCTTGCGTGACTGCCCGCGGCGCCGATCCGTGCCCTGCTTACGCGAAGCCCGCGGCGCCGACCCGTGCCCTCCTTACGCGACCGCCCTTGCGCCGACCCGAGCCCCCTCACGCGACCGCCCGCGGCGCTGTGCTCCCCCGCTCCGTCATCCTCGGCGGCAGCAGCGTCGCCTCCGGTACGGCCGTCCCGTTCAGCTTCTTCATCAGCAGCTCCACGGCCTGCGCACCGACCTCGTCGGCGGGCAGCGCGATCGACGTGACCGGCACCCGCAGCGACGCGGCGAGCTCGTCCGGGCAGATCGCGGTGACCGACAGGTCGGCCGGCACCCGCAGGCCCAGTTCCTCGAACGCGTCGATCAGCGGCTCCAGGACCGCCTCGTTGTGGACGACGACCCCCGTCAACCCCGGCTGCTCCCGCAGCAGTCGCTCGGCGACCACGCGCGCCGCGGCGGGCGAGGCCTCGCAGGGGTGCACGGCGGAGGCGAGCCGCCCCCGGTCCGCGGCGGCCGTGAAGCCGCGCATCACCCGCTGGGCGAACGCCGTCCCCCGGACATACACCTCCGGCGGCGACCCCACCAGCGCCACCGCCCGGTGGCCGAGCCGCGCCAGATGCTCCACACACGCCTCACCGGCCGCCTTGAAGTCCAGGTCGATGCAGGTCAGACCCTCCGGATCCGCCGGGAAGCCGATCATCACCGACGGCCGGTCCAGGCCGCGTAACAGCGCCGGGCGCGCATCGTCCAGCTGCACGTCCATGACGATCAGGCCGTCCACCAACGCCGTGTCCACGACTCGCCGCAGCCCCTCCTCGCCCTCCTCCTGGGTCAGCAGCAGCACGTCATGGCCATGGCGCCGGGCCGTGGTCACCACCGCCACCGCGAACCGCATCGCCACCGGCACGTCGATGCCCGGCCGCAGCGGCACCGCCAGGGCCAGCACGTTCGAACTGCGGCCGGCCAGCGCGCGGGCGCCGGCGTGCGGGCGGTAGCCGAGCCGGCGGATGGACTCCTCGACACGGCGCCGGGTCTCCTCGGAGATCGGACGCTTGCCGCTGAGCACATACGACACGGTGCTGGCGGAGACCCCGGCATGCCGCGCCACGTCCGTGATCTTCACCATCAGCCCAGCTCCAGGGAGAGAAACCCGGTCCCCGCCTGCGCCCGCACCTCGCGCTCGCCCGCCGCCAGCCCCCAGGGCGCGGCCGGGTCACCGCACGACGCCCGCAAGGTGTCCCCTTCCCGTACGACGGTGTAGGCCACCTCCCCGACCCGCACCGTCACCTGCGCGCCCCGCTCCAGCCCGAACGCCCGCAGCGTCACCCCGTCGGCATGGTCGTAGTCGGGCCGGTCGTCCACCGCGCCCACCGGGATCACCGCGCCCGGCCGCACCAGCAGCGGCACACTGGTGAAGTCGTGCCGTTCGCGCACCCAGCGCGGCCCGGTCACCGTCCGCCCGCTGAGGAAGTCGGTCCAGGTGCCCTCGGGGACGTAGTACGAGACGTCGCCCTCGTCGCTGAAGACGGGCGCCACCAGCAGGTCGGGCCCGAGCATGTACTGCCGCTCCAGATGCGCGCACCCGGGATCGTCGGGGAACTCCAGCACCATCGCCCGCATCATCGGCACACCCTCGGTGTGGGCGGTACGGGCGGCCTCGTAGAGATAGGGCATCAGGCGCAGCTTCAGCCGGGTGAAGTGGCGGGCCACGTCCACCGACTCCTCGTCGAACAGCCACGGCACCCGGTACGACGACGACCCGTGCAGCCGGCTGTGCGAGGACAGCAGCCCGAACGCCAGCCACCGCTTGAACAGCGCGGCCGACGGCGTGCCCTCGAAGCCGCCGATGTCATGGCTCCAGTACCCGAAGCCGGACAGCCCCAGGGAGAGGCCGCCGCGCAGCGACTCCGCCATCGACTCGTACGTGGCCTCGCAGTCGCCGCCCCAGTGCACGGGGAACTTCTGGCTGCCCGCGGTCGCCGAGCGCGCGAAGACCACCGCCTCCTCCTCGCCGCGGTGCTTGCGCAGCACGTCGAAGACGGTGCTGTTGTACAGGTACGTGTAGTAGTTGTGCATCCGCTCCGGGTCGGAGCCGTCCGACCACACCACGTCGACCGGCACCCGCTCGCCGAAGTCGGTCTTGAAGCAGTCGACGCCCTGCGCGAGCAGCGCCTCCAGCTTCGCCGCGTACCAGTCGCGGGCGGCCGGCAGGGTGAAGTCGACCAGCGCCATGCCCGGCTGCCACAGATCCCACTGCCAGACGCTCCCGTCCGGCCGCTTCAGCAGGTACCCCAGCTCCTTGCCTTCCGCGAACAGCGGGGAGCGCTGGGCGATGTACGGGTTGATCCAGACACAGATCCGCAGGTCCCTCGCCTTCAGCCGGGCCAGCATCCCCTCGGGATCGGGGAAGACGCGCGGGTCCCACTGGAAGTCGCACCAGTGGAACTCCCGCATCCAGAAGCAGTCGAAGTGGAAGACCGACAGCGGCAGTTCACGCTCCCGCATGCCGTCCACGAACGACGTCACCGTCTCCTCGTCGTACGACGTGGTGAAGGACGTCGACAGCCACAGGCCGAAGGACCACGCGGGCGGCAGCGCGGGGCGGCCGGTCAGGGCCGTGTACTTGCGGAGGATGTCCTTCGGGGTCGGGCCGTAGATGACGTAGTACGTCAGCTCCTGGGTCTCCGCGCTGAACTGCACCCGGGAGACGACCTCCGAGGCCACCTCGAAGGAGACCTTGCCCGGGTGGTCGACGAAGACGCCGTAGCCCGAGTCGGTCAGGAAGAACGGCACGTTCTTGTACGCCTGCTCGCTGGACGTGCCGCCGTCGGCCTGCCAGATGTCGACGACCTGCCCGTTCTTGACCAGCGGGCCGAAGCGCTCGCCGAGACCGTAGACGGCCGTACCGACACCGAGACCCAGCTGCTCGCGCAGATAGTGCGCCCCGCTCGCGTCCCGCATGATGCCCATGCTCTTGGGACCGCTGGAGGTGAGGGTGCGGCCGCCCGCCAGGAAGTCGACCTGCCAGGAACCGGCGCGGGCGACCCGGACCGACAGCGCTCCGGAGGTCAGGGTCGCGTGCTCGTCGTCGTACGAGATCTGCGGGACCGTCTGCGCCGACTCGGTGAGCTCGAACTCGGGGCCGCGCGGCTGTTCACCGCTGAAGTGCGTGAGGGTGAGACCGATCACGTCGGGCATCGGGGTGTGGGCGTTGATCGTCATGACCGGTCCCGTCATCAGGTCGCCGCGCGAGCGGATGGGCCGGGTCGGCGCGTGGATCTCCAGGACGCCGTCCGACTCGGTGACGTCCAGGACTTCGGCCGGATAGGCGGCGGTGACGCCTTCGCGCAGCAGCCAGTAGCCGTCGGTGAACTTCATGTGGGGTCCCTCGCAGCGTCCGGTCCGGTCCTCGGTCCTGTCGAATCGTTTCGATCAATTGTGTCGAAGCGCTTCGATTGGCGAAGGTATGTGCGCCGTCGGGGCGAGTCAATGGGGCGGTGGCACTCAGGGGGTTGCTGCCAGGGTGATGAGGAGTGCTGCCGCCGCTGCGGTGAGGGGAACTCCGTAGGCGGCTGCCGGCGTCAGGTGCTCCACCACCCAGCCTCCGATCGCGCTGCCGCAGGCGATTCCGCCCAGGAGGGCGGTCACGGCGAGGGTCATGCCCTCGTTCAGGCGGGCGGGCGGAGTGCGTTGCTGGACCAGGCTCATGTTGATGATCATGGTTGGGGCCGTGGCCATGCCGGCGATCAGCAGGGCGAGTGAGAGCAGGGCCAGCGAGCCGGTGAGGGTGGCAGCCAGCAGGGGCAGCGTCAGCAGCGCGGTCATCGCCGCTATGCACCGGGGATAGCGGTGCTCGGCGGGGCCGGAGAGCTTGAGCCGGCCGTACAGGAGGCCCGCCGCGCAGGATCCGGCCGCCTGAAGCGCCAGGACCGCGCCCGCGGCCGTACGGTGGCCCTGCGCGTCGGCGAACGCGAGGGTGACGACCTCTGTCGCGCCGAACACCGCGCCCATGGCGAGGCAGACGGCGAGCAGCCCGGGCATGCCGGGGGCGCGCAGCGGGGACGGCGCGGTCGTACGGGCCGCCGCACCCGTGCGGTCCCGGGGCGGCGTCGGCGGCTCGGTCGAGCGCTGTGCCGCGAAGGCCAGCACACCCGTCACCAGCAGCACCACGCCGGCCAGCGTCCCCGCCTCCGGGAACAGCGTCCCGCACAGGAAGGCCGCGAGCACCGGGCCCAGCATGAAGCACAGTTCGTCGGCGGCCTGCTCGAAGGAGTTCGCCGTGTGCAGGGACTCGGGGTCGCCCTTCAGCAGATGGGCCCAGCGGGCGCGGGACATGCCGCCGGTGTTGGGGGTGGTCGCGGTGGCGGCGTACGCGGCGAAGAGGGTCCAGGCCGGGGCGTCGTAGCGCACGCACAGCAGCAGCGCGAGGCTGCCCAGTGCGGCGAGGAGCGTGGCGGGTACGGCGACCCGCGCCTGTCCGTACCGGTCGACGAGCCTCGCGGTCCAGGGGGCGACCAGCGCGGTCGCCGCGAGGCCGGTCGCGGTTACGGCGCCGGCGAGGGCGTACGAACCCCGGGTGCCGGCGATCATCACGACCGCGCTCACGCTGAACATGCCCATGGGCAGACGGGCGGTGAGGTTCGCCAAGGTGAAGGCGCGAGTGCCGGGACGGGTGAAGAGCCGGCGGTACGGGCCGGGGGGACGGCTCTTCGTGCGGGCGCCGAAGTCGACGGCGACGAGGGCGTCGGCGGTGACGGTGAGGAGAGGGGTGGCGGGTGTGTTCTGCGTGTTCGAGGTCTTCGGGGCTTCTCGGTACGGCGGTTGCGGCATGGATCCACCGTCGTCCGGAGTGGATCACGGGGTCCAACACCTGCTGGGCGCGGATTCACGCACCTGTGTTGTGAGACGGGCGTGAGCTGTAGGTTTCCCAGCATGCCCGCTCACCTCGACCCCCGTCTCCTGCGTGCGTTCCTCGCCGTTGCGGAGGAACTGCACTTCACGCGTGCCGCGGCGCGGCTGTACGTCGCCCAGCAGGCGCTCAGCCGGGACGTACGGCGGCTGGAGCGGGACTTGGGCGCCGAGTTGTTCGTACGGACGACCCGGCAGGTCACGCTGACGGGTGACGGCGAGCGGCTGGTGCCGTACGCGCGCCGCGCCCTGCGGGCCCAGGACGATCTGCTCGCCGCCTTCGGGCAGGCACGCGCCCTGCTGGTGGACCTCAACTCCCCGGGCCTGGGCACCCCGCGCCGCGTCCTGCACCGGGCCCGCGAACTCGCCCCCGAGTACGAGCTGATGGCGCGCTACGAGAGCGGCCTGACGTGGGCGGCCGGTGAGATGGTGGCGGGGCGGCTGGACGCGTCCTTCGGACGGTTCGCGGGGCTGGACCCGGCGCTGCGGGCGGGGCTCGACCATCAGCCGGTCCGCTACGAGCCCATGGCGATCCTCCTCCCCGAGGACCATCCGCTGGCGGCCCTGGAGGCGGTACCGCTCGCCGCGCTCGCGGGGGAGGTCGTCTACGCCGGGGCCGGGAACCCCCGTACCCCGGAGTGGACCGATCTCGCGCGCCGGCTGTTCGACGGGCGGGGCATCGAGGTCGCGGCGCCCGCTCCGCTCGCCGTGGGCGACGAGGAGTTCGAGCGGGTCATGGCCAAGACGCGCACGCCCGTGCTCGCCGTCGTGGACTTCCCGCCCATGCCCCGGACCGTGCTGCGTCCCTTGATCGATCCGGTGCCGCTGTCACCCGTTTCGCTGGTGTGGCGAAAGGGGCTCGCGCACCCCGCGTTCGACACCCTTCGACGGGCTGCGGCCCAGGTCGCGGCCGAGGAGGGCTGGCTGCGGAGGCCCGCGAACGGATGGATATCGGCCAAGGATTCAGCCAGTATGGGCGTGCACAATTGACACGCGGCCAACACGAAACCTCCGCGTGCGCTACATTCGTGGCCTGAGCACGGTGTGGTAATAGGGGGGCGCTCGGCCGGGTGGGGGCTCGGTACGGCGACGGGTGCTCAGTGTCGTGCGCGCACCCGGAACGGTCCCGTGGGGGGATGTGCGTGCGTGTGAAGAAGTGGCGAGAAGACGCCCGACCGGAGTGGCCCGAGATCGCTGAGGGCTCCGGAGGCGGCGCTTCCGCGGGGGGCTCCCGGGGTGACACCCAGGCCTTCCCGGCGACCGGGGAGACCGAGGTCCCTGGTCGGGGCCATCGCTCCCGATCCGAGGCAAGGGAGACGGAGATACTCCACGGTGGCGGGCGCGCGTCTTCGGACGCCGACGAGACACAGGTCCTGGGGGGCGGTTCCGGTTCGTCCGCTTCTGGTTGCTCTTCCGCCGCGTCCGCGTCCGGCGCGGACGAGACCGCGGTGCTTCCGGCGGTCGGGAGACCGGCGGCGGGGGGCTCTGGCCGGCCCACGGGGAAGACGGAGCCCTGGTCGGCCTTCGACCGAGGCCGGCCGACTCGCAGAAGCGACGGGGCGTCTGCTTCCGGGGACTGCCCGTCTCCGGCCTCCGGGAGTGCTGGGTCGTCGGCCACGGGGGGCGGCGCGGCCCCGGCTTCCCGGAACGACCTGTTCCCGGCACCCGGTGAGACGCGTGCCGCCGTCCGTGACCCGTGGGCCGAGGGCGACGAGGCCGCCGAGGCGGCGACGCCCGGCGCGCCCGGTGCCACCCACGACCCGCACGAAGTCACCATCCAGCTCGACGGCGTAGGGCTTCAGCTGGACAACATGCTGCGCGCGGCCAAGGACGGGCCGGGCGGGGGCGGCGAGGGGTCCGACGGGCCGGTGTTCGTCGACGAGTCGGGGCGCCGCAGTCGTCGTTTCCGCCGGATCGGCATGGCCGTGGCCCTCGCCTGCGCGGTCTACGCCGTCGTCATCGTCGCCACGGTGCTGTCCGGCAACTCCGACGCGCCGTGGCTGCCCGTGGAGGGACCCAAGGAACAGCCGGCCGGTCAGGTCGACACCCCGCCGTTGCCCGCCGAGTCGGCACCGGTGCCCTCCGGCACCGGCGGCGTCGCCCCGGGCGTCTCCCCGACGGCCGACGCCGGCACCACCCCGTCCCCGGGCGCCGGCGTCTCCGAGCCCGGTGCGTCGGCCGGCGTCGAGAGCCCGGGCGCGTCCGCCGACCCGAAGCCGAGCGCCACGAAACCCACCGTGAAACCGGACACGGATCCCACCCCGGGCACCGATCCGACCGTCGAGCCCACCGTGCCCGACCCCGGCCCCGACCCGACCCCGACGGACGGCGGCGGCCCCACCGAGGCCCCGACCGACACCCCGACCATCGACGAACCCGGCACCGGCACGGTCGCCGACGGTCCGAGCGACCCGTCGCCCATCGCCCAGGAACCGGGCGCCACCGCTTCCGCCCTCGCCGCCCCGTCCCCGGAGTACACCCTCTGATGGCATCCCGCACCCGCCGTCACGGCCCCGCGAAGGGAGCCCCCGACGGCTCCCGGCGCCGACGCGTGCCCATGCGCCTGCTGCTGCCCTGCCTCGTCCTCGTCGCGCTGATGGCGATGCTGATGCTGCGGGGCTACGTCCACAGCGAGATCCTGGCCGACTATCGCGTGGCGCCCGCCGCGGCCAACGACAAGGTGCCGCAGGAGATCCTCAAGGGCGGCCCGGTCATCGACACCCGCGGCGGCAAGGCCACCACGCTGGGCGTGCCGGACGACAGCGTCGTCCTCACCTTCGACGACGGCCCGGACCCCGAGTGGACGCCGAAGGTGCTGGACGCCCTGAAGCGCAACGACGCGCACGCCGTCTTCTTCATCACCGGCACGATGGCCTCCCGCTACCCGGACCTCGTCCAGCGCATGGTGGACGAGGGACACGAGATCGGTCTGCACACTTTCAACCACCCCGACCTCTCCTACCAGTCCAAGAAGCGCGTCGACTGGGAGCTCTCCCAGAACCAGCTCGCGCTCGCGGGCGCGGTCGGCATCCGCAGTTCCCTGTTCCGGCCGCCGTACTCGTCCAAGTCCGAGAACATGGACAACAACTCCTGGCCGGTCACCGAGTACATCGGCAGCCGCGGCTACATCACGATCGTCAACGACACCGACAGCGAGGACTGGCGCAAGCCGGGCGTCGAGGCCGTCATCCGCAACTCCACACCCAAGCCCGGCAAGGGCGCGATCGTCCTGATGCACGACTCCGGCGGCGACCGGCACCAGACGGTCCAGGCACTGGACCGGCTCATCCCTCAGCTCCAGGGCAAGGGCTACGAGTTCCAGAACCTCACCGAGGCCCTGGACGCCCCCAGCGCGCACACCCAGGTCACCGGCCTCGACCTGTGGAAGGGCAAGGCCTGGGTCTTCCTGGTCGACGCCTCCGACAACATCACCGCGGTCCTGGTCGTCGGCCTCGCCGCCATCGGCTCCCTCGTCATCGCCCGTTTCGGCCTGATGCTGCTGCTCTCCGGCATCCACGCCCGCCGCACCCGCAGCCGCGACTTCACCTGGGGCCCGAACGCGCCGGTCACCGAACCGGTGTCGGTGCTGGTCCCGGCGTACAACGAGGCCAAGTGCATCGAGAACACCGTGCGGTCCCTGATGCGCAGCGAACACCCCGTCGAGATCATCGTCATCGACGACGGCTCCAGCGACGGCACGGCCCGGATCGTCGAGGGGCTGGGACTTCCGAACGTCCGCGTCATCCGCCAGCTCAACGCGGGCAAGCCCGCGGCGCTCAACCGCGGCCTGGCGAACGCCCGCCACGACCTGATCGTGATGATGGACGGCGACACCGTCTTCGAACCGTCCACGGTCCGCGAACTCGTCCAGCCGTTCGCCGACCCGCGCGTCGGCGCGGTCGCCGGCAACGCCAAGGTCGGCAACAAGGACACCCTCATCGGCGCCTGGCAGCACATCGAGTACGTGATGGGCTTCAACCTGGACCGCCGTATGTACGACGTCCTTCAGTGCATGCCGACCATCCCCGGCGCCGTCGGAGCCTTCCGGCGCTCGGCCCTGGAACGGGTCGGCGGCATGAGCGACGACACCCTCGCCGAGGACACCGACATCACGATGGCGATCCACCGCGACGGCTGGCGCGTGGTGTACGCCGAGAAGGCCCGGGCCTGGACCGAGGCACCCGAGTCCGTCCAGCAGCTGTGGTCCCAGCGCTACCGCTGGTCGTACGGCACCATGCAGGCGATCTGGAAGCACCGCAGGGCGCTCGTGGAACGGGGCCCGTCGGGCCGCTTCGGCCGGGTGGGCCTTCCTCTCGTCTCCCTCTTCATGGTCCTGGCCCCGCTGCTGGCCCCGCTCATCGACGTCTTCCTCGTCTACGGCCTGATCTTCGGCCCCACCGAGAAGACGATCCTGGCCTGGTTCGGCGTCCTCGCCATCCAGGTGGTCTGCGCGGCCTACGCCTTCGTCCTGGACCGCGAGCGCCTCACCCCGCTCATCTCCCTCCCGCTCCAGCAGATCCTCTACCGACAGCTCATGTACGTCGTCCTGCTCCAGTCCTGGATCACCGCCCTCACCGGCGGCCGGCTGCGCTGGCAGAAGCTGCGGCGCAAGGGCGGGGTGTCCGCACCGCCGACCGTTCCGGCTCCTCAGCGTCGGCAGATCATGGACGAGAGGCCGGTCCGATGAACCCGCCCACCCCCGCGACGGCTCTGCCGTCCGACGCGGCGCCCCCGCTCCCATCGGAGACGACCGAGCAGGCCGCCCGCAAAGCCCCGGTACGCGACCGCTACTTCGACCTCCTGCGCGCCCTCGCCCTGTTCCGCGTGGTCCTGTACCACCTGACGGGCTGGGCCTGGCTGCCCCTCGTCTTCCCCTCCATGGGCGTGATGTTCGCCCTCGCCGGCAACCTCATGGCCCGCTCCCTGAAGCGCCCGGCCGCGCAGGTCATCAAAGGCCGCATACGCCGCCTGCTGCCTCCGCTGTGGCTGCTGGGCGTGGTCGGCGTCGCCGGCATGGTGATCCAGGGCTGGGGCCCGGACGCCGACGGCCACCCCGGCTGGTGGTGGGTCCACCTCGCCTACTGGGTCGTCCCGCTCAGCGACCCGCCGTACGGCGAGGGCCTCCCCGGCCTCCCCGGCTTCGTCGGCGAGAACTGGGCCTCCGACCTGGCCGGACCGCTCTGGTACATCCGCGCCTACCTCTGGTACGTCCTGCTCTCCCCGTTCCTGCTCAAGGCCCTGCGCACGATGCCGCTGGCCACCGTCCTCGCGCCGCTCGCCCTGTCGGCGGCCTTCGAGCTGGGCTACCTCAGCCTCCCCGGCGAGCGGATCCCGTCCGCCCTCACGGACTTCAGCACCTTCGGCGCCTGCTGGATCCTCGGCATGGCACACCAGGAGGGCATCATGCGCCGGCTGCCCCGCTACGTCGTGCCGTCCATCGCCCCGATCTTCGCCGCGGTCGGGCTGTGGTACGCCCTGAACCACGACTTCGGCGAAGGCAACGACCTCGACAGCATGCCCCTGGCCCAGGCCCTCTGGTCCTTCGGCACGGTCCTGCTCCTCCTCCACCTCAGCCCTTCCTGGTCCGAGTGGCCACGCCGCCTGCGCCGCTGGGACCGACTGATCACCCTGCTCAACTCCCGCGCGGTGACGATCTACCTCTGGCACAACACCTGCATCCTCGTCGCCGCGACGATGTGGGACCGGCTGTGGGGCATCGACCTGATGTGGATGCACTTCTCCTGGCTCCTGGAGAGCCCCTGGCCGGTGCTGGCGTTCACCTGGGTGCTCATCGGCAGCTGCATCGTGTGGTTCGGGTGGGCGGAGGACCTGGCGGCGAAGAGGAGGCCGCAGTTGTGGCCGGACGGTTCCTCAAAGCGGACGGGCGGTCGCCGGGCCAAGCGGGCCAAGCGCGCCTGAACCTGTCAACTCCGGCAAGGTTCGTCCAAGATCCTGTGAACCCACCGGCCGAGGTACCCGACTGTCAGACCCCCGTGGAACACTGATCGCGTTGCGGAAGTGAACGGGGCGGCCCATGTGGCCGGGCGGGCCCGGGTGGCCGGTGGGGAGCAGGTACTGATGAGCAAGCGGCAAGTACAGAAGATGCTGCGGCTGATGGCGAGCGGGGAGCCGGTCGAGCTCACCAGTCCCCTGGCCTCGGTGAAGAAGCTCGCCAGACTCGCCTTCATCGCCCAGCAGTTCGGGTACGAGTACGTGGACGTACGGCAGAGCGCCGGGCGGAACAACGCGCTCGTGATGCTCATCGCCCCCGACCCCAGCCCGCAGGCCCGCGCCCGCGCCGGGCAGAACTGGGCGCAGTATCCGAACGCCGGCGACGGAGTGTCCGTACCGCCCCTGATCCCCGACGCCTTCGAACTGCTCAAGGCCCGTATTAACTTCGATCTCACCGGCAAGAGTGCCGAGAAGCGGATGGGCTACGCCGCCATCGGCCTCACCATCGGCGCCGTGATCCTCGGACTGCGGCTCGGCGCGGACGGTGCCGCCTGGGTCGCCGCGTTCCTCACCTGGGCGTTCTTCATGGCGATCGTCGGCATCGGCTTCGCCGTCACCCGCAAGCGCAACGTCAAGTTCGCGGCCCGCCTCCAGGCCGCCGGGTTCATGCCGATCACCGACCAGGCGGGTCGGGTGCGCTACCTGCCGCCCGGCGCGCAGATCCCGGGACAGCACAACTCCTTCGCCTCCGGGCCTTACGGCAACCAGCCCCCGGCCCCTACGGCGGTGCCCCGCACCAGCAGGGGTACGGCCAGCCGCAGCCCCAGCCGCCGCAGCCCCCGTACGGTCAGCAGCCACCGCCGCAGCCGTACGGCCAGCCCCAGCCCTACCCCCAGCAGAACCCCCAGTGGCAGCCCCCGCAGCGCTGAAGCCCCCATGCCGACGTCCCCTGTACAGGGCACGGCCAACAAACCTCTCATCCGTCCATCTCGCTGGGTGAGAGCAAAGTTCCTTTCCGGTCACTCGGTGCCACAGTGTGGAAACGAGCCCTCCCTACCTTCGGGATCAGCCACTCATAGCGCGACCGAGCCCGAAGTACCGTGGAGGCGTCATGACAGCCAGTAGCACAGCCCCCGCTGCGAGCAGGGGAGGCCGCTGGATCGAGCACTGGGATCCCGAGGACGAGACCTTCTGGAACGAGACCGGAGAGAAGGTCGCCAAGCGCAACCTCTTCTTCTCCGTCCTCTCCGAGCACATCGGGTTCTCGATCTGGACCCTGTGGTCGGTGATGGTGCTGTTCATGGGTCCGCAGTACGGCCTCACCCCCGCCGACAAGTTCACCATCGTCTCCATGGCAACGCTGGTCGGCGCTGTCGTCCGCGTGCCGTACACCTTCGCCGTGGCGATCTTCGGCGGCCGGATGTGGACGGTCGTCTCGGCGAGTCTGCTGCTCGTGCCGACGGTCGCCGCGTTCGTGGCGATGGAGCCGGGGACGTCGTTCGGCACGTTCCTGGTGTGCGCGATGCTGGCCGGTGTCGGTGGCGGGAACTTCGCTTCCAGCATGACCAACATCAACGCCTTCTTCCCGCTCAGGAAGAAGGGATGGGCGCTCGGACTCAACGCCGGCGGCGGCAACATCGGCGTCCCCGTCGTACAGCTCATCGGTCTCGCGGTCATCGGCGCGAGCGGCGGCCCGCGCCTGCTGCTCGGGATCTACATCCCGTTCATCGTGATCGCCGCCGTCCTCGCCTGGCTGAAGATGGACAGCATCGCGTCCGTCAAGAACGACACCGGCGCCGCCAAGGACGCCGCGAAGGACGCTCACACCTGGATCATGTCCTTCCTCTACATCGGGACGTTCGGCTCGTTCATCGGCTACAGCTTCGCGTTCGGCCTGGTCCTGCAAACACAGTTCGGCCGCACGCCGCTCCAGGCCGCCTACGTCACCTTCATCGGCCCGCTGCTCGGCTCCCTGATCCGCCCCCTCGGCGGCTCGCTCGCCGACAAGTTCGGCGGCGCGAAGATCACGCTGTGGAACTACGTCGCCATGGCCGCCGCGACCGCCGTCATCATCGTGGCCTCGATGCGGGAGTCGCTGCCGCTGTTCACCGTCGCCTTCATCGCCCTGTTCGTGCTGACCGGCCTCGGCAACGGCTCGACGTTCAAGATGATCCCCGGCATCTTCCACACCAAGGCCCTCGCCAAGGGGCTCACCGGTGAGGAGGCCGCCGTCTACGGCCGCCGGCTCTCCGGTGCCTCCATGGGCCTGATCGGCGCGGTGGGCGCGCTCGGCGGGCTCGGCATCAACCTCGCCTTCCGTCAGTCCTTCCTCACCGTGGGCTCCGGCACCGGCGCCTTCCTCGCCTTCCTTGCCTTCTACGGCGTCTGCTTCGTGGTCACCTGGGCCGTATACCTTCGCCGCCCGGCTGCCTCCGAGACCAACGCCACAGCGACGACGGAGGCAAAGCCGCAGCTCAGCTACGCGGAGGTGTGACGTAACACCACCGACATCAAGCCGAACCGAGCCTGTCACGCACCGTTGACAGGCTCGCTCGGCATGCAGGTGTGACCACCATGGGTGCGATCAGGAGCCGCTCCCAGCCACCCCCGGTGGCGCCACCTGGCGCAGGCACCACAACTCGAGTGCGGGACGAGAGTTATGTACGACGAACAGCAGCAACCTGACCACGGACCTCTCGCGGGCTTCACCGTGGGCGTCACCGCCGCGCGCCGGGCCGACGAGCTCGGGGCGCTGCTCCAGCGGCGCGGCGCCGCCGTGCTGCACGCCCCTGCCCTGCGCATCGTGCCGCTCGCCGACGACAGCGAACTGCTCGCCGCCACCAAGGAGATCATCCAGCGGACGCCGGACGTCGTGGTCGCCACGACCGCGATCGGCTTCCGGGGCTGGATCGAGGCCGCCGACGGGTGGGGGCTGGGCGAGGACCTGCTGGCCCGGCTGCGCGGCGTCGAGCTGCTCGCGCGCGGCCCCAAGGTCAAGGGCGCGGTACGGGCCGCCGGGCTGACCGAGGAATGGTCGCCGTCCAGCGAGTCCATGGCCGAGGTGCTGGACCGGCTGCTGGAGGAGGGCGTCGAAGGGCGCCGGGTCGCCATCCAGCTGCACGGGGAGCCGCTGCCCGGGTTCGTGGAGTCCTTGAAGGCCGGGGGAGCGGAGGTGCTCGGGGTGCCGGTGTACCGGTGGCTGCCGCCGGTGGACATCGGGCCGGTCGACCGGCTGCTGGACGCCACGGTCTCCCGCGGTCTGGACGCCGTCACCTTCACCAGCGCCCCGGCCGCCGCGTCCCTGCTGTCGCGGGCGGAGGAGCGCGGGCTGCTTCCCGAGCTGCTCGCCGCCCTCCACCACGACGTCCTGCCGGCCTGCGTCGGGCCGGTCACCGCGCTGCCCCTCCAGGCCCTCGGCGTCGACACCGTCCAGCCCGAACGCTTCCGGCTCGGGCCGCTGGTCCAGCTGCTGTGCCAGGAGCTGCCCGGGCGGGCCAGGTCCCTGCCGATCGCCGGGCACCGGGTGGAGATCCGCGGGCACGCCGTGCTCGTCGACGGGGTGCTGCGGCCGGTGCCGCCGGCGGGGATGTCCCTGCTGCGGGCGCTGTCGCGACGGCCGGGATGGGTCGTGCCGCGGGCGGATCTGCTGCGGGCGCTGCCGGGGGCGGGGCGCGACGAGCACGCCGTCGAGACGGCGATGGCACGGCTGCGTACGGCCCTGGGGGCGCCGAAGTTGATCCAGACGGTGGTGAAGCGGGGGTACCGGCTGGCGCTGGACCCCGCTGCCGACTCCAAGTACGCGGACGTGTGACCTCCGTCGGCCTGGCCGGCCTCGTCCGCGAGCGCCGACCGGGCCGGGCCGGGCAACGGCCGGTACGAGGGGTTCCGGCTCCGCCCCTGGGCAGGCACTGTTAGAGGGAACACCGACCCCTTCTGACCGGGGTGACCCCTAGGGGGTGACAGGCACATGGCACTGGGTTCGGCCACGGGCGCGTACGAGCTGCGGTTCGACGCGGGGCGGCTCTGTCTGGATCTCCTCGCGACGACGCACCCCGAGGAACGGTTCGACTCGGTCGAGGTGTTGCGCACCTGGATCGTCGGGGCCGGTCTCGCGCCGCCGGGCACACCGCTGGGCCACGCCGACGCCTCCTGGCTCGTCGGCTTCCGTGAACTGCGCGGACGAATCGGGCAGTTGGTGCGCGGCGGCCTCGCGCCCGAGCCCTGGCCCTCGTACGACATCGCGCTCGCCCGGGTCAACGACGTCGCCCGTGCGGCGCCGCCCGCGCCTCGTGCCGTACGCGGGGAAGACGGCACCCTCGTCCGGCAGTTGGATCATCCGCCCGAGTGCGCGGCGCTGCTCGGCGCCCTCGCGCGGGACGCCCTGGAACTGCTCACCGATCCGGTCGCGCGGGCCGGGCTGCGGGAGTGCGAGGGCGACAACTGCCCGATCGTTTATGTCGATACGTCCCGGGGGCGCAGGAGGCGCTGGTGCTCCAGTGAGGTCTGCGGAAACCGGGAAAGAGTGGCCCGGCACCGTCGTCGCGCGGCCCTCACCCGCGCCTGACGGTCCGTTATGCGGCTTCTGTGGAACGGCCGTCGAAGTGATTTCGATTACATGCCGTTTACCTACGCACCCGTAGGGAAGCCCTCGATCGATCTTGCCGATGTGACGGAAATGTAAAGATCGCACGGTGGGAATGTGCTGTCATGTCCCGCTCGTCACGTCACTCCGAAGAAAACTGTCGCTTCACTTTGAACACTCAACGCGCCGCTTGCGTACGGGTGGTCGAGCGACCGACTGGGGGAACCCCCGGACATCGGAGGTGGGCGTGCGCAAGGATTCCGTCGTGGCCAATGAACGTGGATCGAGGGCCCGACATCGCATGTCCCAGCCCTCGGAACCTGATGAGGAGCTGATGCGTGCGCTGTACAGAGAGCACGCCGGACCCCTCCTTGCGTATGTCCTTCGACTGGTCGCCGGTGACCGGCAACGAGCAGAGGACGTCGTGCAGGAGACGCTCATCCGTGCCTGGAAGAACGCCGGACAGCTCAATCGAGCGACCGGATCGGTACGCCCCTGGCTGGTGACGGTCGCCCGGCGCATCGTCATCGACGGCCACCGCAGCCGGCAGGCCCGGCCGCAGGAGGTCGATCCGTCGCCGCTGGAGGTCATCCCCGCGGAGGACGAGATCGACAAGGCGCTGTGGCTGATGACGCTGTCGGACGCACTCGACGACCTGACCCCCGCCCACCGGGAGGTCCTGGTCGAGACGTACTTCAAGGGGCGTACGGTCAATGAGGCGGCCGAGACCCTGGGCATACCCAGCGGCACCGTTCGCTCAAGGGTCTTCTACGCCCTGCGGTCGATGAAGCTGGCTCTGGAGGAGCGGGGGGTGACGGCGTGATGAGTGTTTACGGGGGAAACCAGGGATTCGGGATGGGCGGTTCGGGTATGTCTGGACCCATGCAGGGACATTCGGCCCCGAGCGAGCACGAGACCGTCGGCGCCTACGCCCTCGGGATCCTCGACGACGCCGAGGCAACCGCTTTCGAGGCCCACCTCGCGACCTGCGAATGGTGCGCCCAGCAGCTGGACGAGCTCGCCGGAATGGAGCCCATGCTGGCCGCGCTCGCGGACCTGCCCGGCGCCGGCACGCCCGCGATCGGTGACTCCCTGTCCGCCAAGCCCAGCCCGCGCCTGGTGAACAAGCTCGTCGACGAGGTCGCCGAGCGCCGCGCCCAGAAGCGCCGGCGCAGCTTCTACATGGTCGCCGCCGCGGCCGCGCTCATCGTCGGCGGCCCGTTCGTGGCCGTGGCGACGAACGGCGACGACGGCAGCGGCGGTGGTGCCGAGGGGAACCCGACCGTGGCCGCGGCCAACCCCGCCAAGGACCTGTTCAACAGCATCGGGACCAAGGCCTCGGGCAACGACGCGACGACCGGCGTCAGCGCGACCGTCGCCATGTCGGAGAAGCTCTGGGGCACCGAGACGGCCCTTGAACTCAAGGGCGTCAAGGGGCCGCTCAAGTGTTCCCTGATCTTCGTCAGCAAGAACGGCGAACGCGAGACGGCCGCCTCCTGGTCCGTCCCGAAGTGGGGCTACGGCATCCCGGACGCCAAGACCGAGCAGGCCAGGAACCCGCTCTACGTCAGCGGCGGCGTGTCCATGTCCCCGGACGACGTGGACCACGTGGAGGTCATGGACTTCGACGGGAACAAGCTTGCCGAGGTCGACGTCTAGTCGTGGCGTAGCTTTTCCGGGTCCCCTTCGCGTACGGTTGACGGCTGCCCAGCACGTCAGAAGGGGGCCCGGTGGCCGCTCAGGCTCCACAGGAAACCGCGCTCGAAGACTCCTTGAGAGACCGGGAGATCGGCGTTGAACAGGAACACCTGGACCGGGTGTACCGACGGCTCGAGGAGAAGATCCACGAGGCCGAGTTCCTCATGAACGACGCGGCCAAGCGCGGCCAGGTCGGCACGCCCGGCGCACTCGCCGAGCGGGACGCCCAGGTCTTCCGGGCGGGTGTCCACCTCAACCGGCTCAACAACGAGTTCGAGGACTTCCTCTTCGGCCGGATCGACCTGCTGCTCGGCAAGGACGGCAAGAAGGGGCCCGACGGCGCGTACACCGCCGTCGAGCCCGCCGAGGGCGCGGTCCGCGAGGACAACACCGCCGACATCGCCGAGACCCTGCACATCGGCCGTATCGGCGTGCTCGACCAGGACTACGCCCCGCTCGTCATCGACTGGCGGGCCCCGGCCGCGGCGCCCTTCTACCGCTCCACCCCGGTCGACCCGGGGCGGGTCGTACGGCGCCGGGTCATCCGCTCCAAGGGACGCCGTGTGCTCGGCGTCGAGGACGACCTCATGCGCCCCGAGCTCAAGGCCTTCCTCGACGGCCACGAGCTGGCCGTCATCGGCGACGGCGCCCTCATGGCCGCCCTCGGCCAGGCCCGCAGCCACACCATGCGGGACATCGTGGCCTCCATCCAGGCCGAGCAGGACCTGGTCATCCGCGCCCCCGCCGCCTCCGTGACGTACGTCGAGGGCGGACCCGGCACGGGCAAGACGGCCGTCGCCCTGCACCGCGCCGCCTACCTGCTCTACCAGGACCGCCGCCGGTACGCGGGCGGCATCCTGATCGTCTCCCCGACCCCCCTGCTCGTCGCGTACACCGAGGGCGTCCTCCCGTCGCTCGGCGAAGAGGGCCAGGTCGCCATCCGGGCGATCGGCTCGCTGGTCGACGGCGCCGAGGCCACGCTGTACGACTCCCCGTCCACGGCCCGCGCCAAGGGCTCGTACCGCATGCTCAAGGTGCTGCGGAAGGCGGCGCGCGGCACGCTGGAGCTCGGGCCCGGAGGCCGCAGCGCGCAGGGCCGACCCGCCTCCGGTGACGCGGCGGCGAACCGGACGGGCCGGCTCGCCTTCGGTGACGACCCGGGCGACGACGACACCGGCACGCCCGCGCGGACCCCGGCCGGACCGCCCACCCGGCTGCGCGTGGTCGCCTTCGGCCGCCGCCTCGAGCTGGAGGCCGCGGAGCTGGAACGTATCCGCCACGCCGCCCTCGGCGGCACGGCCCCCGTGAACCTGCTGCGCCCCCGCGCCCGAAAGCTGCTGCTCGACGCCCTGTGGACGCAGTCGGGCGGCGCCACCCGCCACAGCGACCCGGAACTCGCCGCCGAGCTGCGCTCCTCCTTCGACGAGGACGTCAGCACGGAGGACAGCTTCCTCACCTTCCTCGACGCCTGGTGGCCGGAGCTGACGCCGCACACCGTCCTGGCCGCGATGGCCGACGAGCGCCGCCTCGGCCGCTGGGCCCGCCGCATCCTCAACCCCGGCGAGATCCGCAAGGTGGCCCGTTCGCTCAGACGGGACGGCTACTCCGTGCACGACATCGCCCTGCTCGACGAGCTCCAGGCGATCCTCGGCACCCCGGCCCGCCCCAGGAAGAAGCGCGACCTCGACCCGCTCGACCAGCTCACCGGCCTCGAGGAGCTGATGCCGGTCCGCGAGGAGTCACAGCGCGAGCGCGCCGAGCGGCTGGCCGCCGAGCGCACCGAGTACGCCCACGTCATCGTCGACGAGGCCCAGGACGTCACGCCGATGCAGTGGCGGATGCTCGGACGCAGGGGCCGCCACGCCACCTGGACGGTCGTCGGCGACCCGGCCCAGTCGTCCTGGTCCGACGTCGACGAGGCGGCCGAGGCCAGGGACGAGGCGCTGGGCACCCGTCCGCGCCGCCGCTTCCAGCTCACCGTGAACTACCGCAACCCGGCCGAGATCGCCCAGCTGGCGGCAAAGGTCCTGGCGCTGGCCATGCCCGGCTCGACCTCACCGTCGGCCGTCCGCTCCACCGGCGTCGAGCCGCGGTTCACCGTGGTGCGGGACTCGCTCGCCCACACCGTCCGCGAGGAGGCCGCCCGGCTGCTCGACCGCGTCGACGGCACGGTCGGCGTCGTCGTCGCCATGCAGCGGCGCGAGGAGGCGGCCAAGTGGCTCGCCGGACTCGGCGACCGGGTCGTGGCGCTCGGCAGCCTGGAGGCGAAGGGCCTGGAGTACGACGCGACGGTCGTCGTCTCCCCGGCGGAGATCGCGGACGAGTCGCCGGCCGGACTGCGCGTGCTGTACGTCGCGCTGACCCGGGCCACCCAGCAGCTGACGGTGGTCTCGGGGGAGCGGGACGAACCGGACGTGTCCGGGGTGCCCGACCTGCTCAGGGACTGACCGGAGGCCTGAGCGGAGACCGATTCGGATGAACACTCGGTGCGGGAATGGCCTTGGGGGATCCGTTTGTTAGCCTGGGTGTGGCACCGGCTCGATCCAAGCCCCCGGGCCCAACCTTCGTCGCTACGAGCGACCACTTGCCGCGAGGCGAGCATGGCGGGCCGGTGTCATGAACGGAGAGAAGAGACCCACGTCACCAAGTGACGTGGGTCTCTTTTCATGAGAAGACGTGGCGAACAATACGTTCGCAATTCAAGCCCGGCTAACTCCTACTCGGCGGTAGGTGCGACGATCGGACGGCATACCCAGCGTCACAGGTGAAAGCAGAGGAAGTCGGCCATGGCAACGGCGCCCAGCGTCTCCTACTCGATGACGGTCCGGCTGGAGGTGCCCGCGAGCGGAACCGCGGTCTCCCAGCTCACCGGAGCCGTCGAGTCCCACGGAGGCTCGGTCACCGGCCTCGACGTCACCGCCTCCGGGCACGAGAAGCTCCGCATCGACGTCACCATCGCCGCCACCTCCACGGCGCACGCCGACGAGATCGTCGAGCAGCTGCGCACCATCGAGGGCGTCACGCTCGGCAAGGTCTCCGACCGTACGTTCCTGATGCACCTCGGCGGCAAGATCGAGATGGCGTCCAAGCACCCCATCCGCAACCGTGACGACCTCTCGATGATCTACACGCCCGGCGTGGCCCGGGTCTGCATGGCCATCGCCGAGAACCCCGAGGACGCACGGCGTCTGACCATCAAGCGCAACTCCGTTGCGGTTGTGACGGACGGTTCGGCGGTGCTGGGCCTCGGCAACATCGGCCCGAAGGCCGCGCTGCCCGTCATGGAGGGCAAGGCGGCCCTCTTCAAGCGGTTCGCCGGCATCGACGCCTGGCCGATCTGCCTCGACACCCAGGACACCGACGCGATCGTCGAGATCGTCAAGGCCATCGCCCCGGGGTTCGCCGGCATCAACCTGGAGGACATCTCCGCGCCCCGCTGCTTCGAGATCGAGGCGCGGCTGCGCGAGGCCCTCGACATCCCCGTCTTCCACGACGACCAGCACGGCACCGCGATCGTCGTCCTGGCCGCCCTCACCAACGCACTTCGCGTGGCGGGCAAGGCGATTGAGAACATTCGCGTCGTGATGTCCGGTGCCGGCGCTGCCGGTACGGCCATCCTCAAGCTGCTGCTCGCGGCCGGCGTGAAGAACGCCGTCGTCGCCGACATTCACGGCGTCGTGCACGCCGGCCGCGAGGACCTGCGGGACGCCCCCGCGGACTCGCCGCTGCGCTGGATCGCCGACAACACCAACCCCGAGGGTCTGACCGGCACGTTGAAGGAGGCCGTGCGCGGCGCGGACGTCTTCATCGGCGTCTCCGCCCCGAACGTCCTCGACGGCGACGACGTGGCCGCCATGGCCGACGACGCGATCGTGTTCGCACTCGCGAACCCGGACCCCGAGGTCGACCCGGCAATCGCCCGTCAGACGGCCGCAGTTGTGGCCACGGGCCGCTCCGACTTCCCGAACCAGATCAACAACGTGCTGGTCTTCCCGGGTGTCTTCCGCGGTCTGCTGGACGCGCAGTCCCGCACCGTCAACACCGAGATGATGCTCGCGGCCGCGAAGGCGCTGGCGGACGTGGTGACCGAGGACGAGCTGAACCCGAACTACATCATCCCGAGCGTCTTCAACGACAAGGTCGCGGGCGCGGTCGCCGGCGCGGTGCGTGAGGCCGCGAGGGCCGCCACGACCGCGGCTGCGGGCGAGTAGTCACCCGGAATCAGTGCCTCACAGCCCGCGAAGTGTGCGTGGGCTGTGAGGATCGCCACGGCAAGCCCTTGTACCGGCGCGTCGTGGAACCTGGGGCCTCTGGACGCCGTTTATCGTGACGGCCAAGTTCAGGCCCTCTCTTCGTGTGACTCCCAAGGGTTGTCTCACGACTCCTCCGGGCGCCGGATTGGCTTTCCCGCCGCAGGTAGGGGCAGGATGCGTCTCTGGGCGCGAGGGTCTGACGACGGACCCGGGTCCCGGGTCTCACCGAGGACCCTGGCAGCATCGACATCGCTGTGCCCGACATGCGGCCCTGCCGCGTGGCACGCCTCAAGGCAATTGAACACGGGAGTAACAACATGAACCGCAGTGAGCTGGTGGCCGCGCTGGCCGACCGCGCCGAGGTGACCCGCAAGGACGCCGACGCCGTGCTGGCCGCGTTCGCCGAGACCGTCGGCGAGGTTGTCGCCAAGGGCGACGAGAAGGTCACCATCCCTGGCTTCCTGACCTTCGAGCGCACCCACCGTGCCGCTCGCACCGCCCGCAACCCGCAGACCGGCGACCCGATCCAGATCCCGGCCGGCTACAGCGTGAAGGTCTCCGCGGGCAGCAAGCTCAAGGAAGCGGCCAAGGGCAAGTAAGCGCTCCGCTTCGAGCGCCGGGGACTGAGCGCCGTTTGTGTCTGCCGGTCCGTTGTGGCTGGTCGCGCAGTTCCCCGCGCCCCTTTCGGGGCGCCCCAGTGAACGCCGATGGGCGGTCACCCTGAATCAGGGTGACCGCCCATCGGCGTTCGTACGACTGCGCTTGTTATCCCAGCGCCTTGCCCGGCAGTTCCACCTTCGCGCCCAACTCCACGAGCTTCTCCATGAAGTTCTCGTAGCCCCGGTTGATCAGGTCGATGCCGTGGACCCGGGACGTGCCCTGGGCGGCCAGGGCCGCGATGAGGTACGAGAAGCCGCCGCGGAGGTCGGGGATGACCAGGTCGGCGCCCTGGAGCTTGGTCGGGCCCGAGACGACCGCGGAGTGCAGGAAGTTGCGCTGGCCGAAGCGGCAGTCGGAGCCGCCGAGGCACTCGCGGTAGAGCTGGATGTGGGCGCCCATCTGGTTCAGCGCGGACGTGAAGCCGAGGCGGGACTCGTAGACCGTCTCGTGGATGATGGACAGGCCCGTGGCCTGCGTGAGGGCCACCACCAGCGGCTGCTGCCAGTCCGTCTGGAATCCCGGGTGGACGTCCGTTTCGAGGGCGATGGACTTCAACTGGCCACCGGGGTGCCAGAAACGGATGCCCTCGTCGTCGATCTCGAAGGCACCGCCCACCTTCCGGTAGGTGTTGAGGAACGTCATCATCGAGCGCTGCTGGGCGCCACGGACGTAGATGTTGCCCTCGGTCGCGAGCGCCGCGGACGCCCAGGAAGCGGCCTCCAGGCGGTCCGGGAGGGCGCGGTGGGTGTAGCCGCCGAGGCTGTCCACACCGGTGACGCGGATGGTGCGGTCGGTGTCCATCGCGATGATGGCGCCCATCTTCTGTAGGACGCAGATGAGGTCCTCGATCTCCGGCTCCACGGCCGCGTTCGAGAGCTCGGTGACGCCTTCGGCGAGCACGGCCGTCAGCAGGACCTGCTCGGTCGCGCCCACGGACGGGTACGGCAGCCGGATCTTCGTGCCGCGCAGCCGCTGCGGGGCCTCCAGGTACTGGCCGTCGGCGCGCTTCTCGATCGTCGCGCCGAACTGCCGCAGCACCTCGAAGTGGAAGTCGATGGGCCGGCCGCCGATGTCGCAGCCGCCGAGGCCCGGGATGAACGCGTGCCCGAGGCGGTGCAGCAGCGGACCGCACAGAAGGATCGGGATACGGCTCGAACCCGCGTGGGCATCGATGTCAGCGACGTTCGCGCTCTCCACGTGGGAGGGGTCCATCACCAGTTCGCCCGGTTCCTCACCCGGACGGACCGTCACCCCGTGCAACTGGAGCAGACCGCGTACGACCCGCACGTCACGGATGTCCGGCACGTTGCGCAGTCGACTTGGCGCGCTGCCCAGCAGGGCAGCCACCATGGCCTTCGGTACGAGGTTCTTCGCACCTCGGACACGGATCTCGCCCTCCAGCGGGGTTCCGCCGTGGACAAGCAGGACATCGTCGTTGACGGTCATGTATCTCGCGTTCCGATGAGTTGGGCAGGGGCCAGGAGGGAAAGGGTAATCGCCGCCGACCCCCCTTCTGTAAGCCCAAGGGCGGCTCAGGAACGTCATAGCTCTGTCACAACACGAACGGTTCCCCGTCGGGCACGAGCGGTCACCGCCCCGCCCGCGCGCCGGGCGGCGCTTCCGTCCGCCCTGAGCTGCATTCACTCCCGAACCGGCATTGCCTCCCCACATGGAGGGAAGATGCGGGATCATGTCTGGCATGACCGAGGTGTCCTCGCTCACAGGGCGGTTGCTCGTGGCAACGCCCGCCCTGGCGGACCCGAACTTCGACCGCGCGGTGGTGCTCCTTCTCGACCACGACGAGGAGGGCTCCCTCGGTGTCGTCCTCAACCGTCCGACCCCCGTGGACGTGGGCGACATCCTGGAGGGCTGGGCGGACCTCGCCGGTGAGCCCGGTGTCGTCTTCCAGGGCGGCCCGGTGTCCCTGGACTCGGCACTCGGCGTCGCCGTCATCCCCGGCGACGCGAACGGCGAGAGCGCGCCGCTGGGCTGGCGCCGGGTGCACGGCGCGATCGGGCTCGTGGACCTGGAGGCGCCGCCGGAACTGCTCGCCTCGGCCGTCGGATCCTTGAGGATCTTCGCCGGATACGCCGGGTGGGGACCCGGCCAGCTGGAGGACGAGCTGGTGGAGGGCGCCTGGTACGTCGTCGAGTCCGAACCCGGGGACGTGTCCTCGCCGTCGCCGGAAAGACTCTGGCGCGAGGTACTGCGCCGGCAGCGCAACGAGCTCGCGATGGTGGCCACGTATCCGGACGACCCTTCGCTCAACTGATGCGTGTGAGCTTCAGTACTCTTGGCGGTATGAGCACTCTCGAGCCCGAGCGCGGGACTGGTACGGGGACCCTCGTCGAGCCCACGCCGCAGACTTCCCACGGCGACGGCGACCACGAGCGCTTCGCCCACTACGTCCAGAAGGACAAGATCATGGCGAGCGCCCTCGACGGGACCCCCGTCGTGGCGCTGTGCGGCAAGGTCTGGGTGCCCGGCCGCGACCCGAAGAAGTACCCGGTGTGTCCCATGTGCAAGGAGATCTACGAGTCCATGGGCTCCGGCGGCGACGACAAGGGCAAGGGCGGCGACAAGAAGTAGTCCTCCCCTCGGCTTGAGGGTCCCCTCGGCCTGAGGTCCGCGAGGCCCCCGGGGCGCGTTTCAGCGCGCCCCGGGGGCCTTTGCGTGTCACGAAGTGGTTGAGACCTCTTGTGGGCATGTTCACGTAGTCCCTAGGCTCCGATGCGTTGTGCAGAGCGAAACCGTCATTGCATATGTTGCAACGCACGCCCGGAGGACCGCTCCATGAAGCTCGCGCCCAGACTCGCCGTACTGCTCACCGCCCTGACCGTCACCGCCTGCGCCCCGCAGACCTCCGCCAACTCCTCCTCCGACAAGGACGACAAGACCGGCACCCTGCGGGTCTGGCTCTTCCAGGAGGTCGGCAACAAGCCGAAGGAGAAGGTCGTCGACTCCGTCGTCACCGCCTTCGAGAAGGCCCACGACGGCACGAAGGTCGACGTCGAGTACATCCCGGTCGAGACCCGGGCCCAGCGCGTCAAGGCCGCCTTCAACGACCCGAAGTCCGCCCCCGACGTCATGGAGTACGGCAACACCGACACCGCCGGCTATGTGAAGGACGGCGGACTCCTCGACGTCACGAAGGAGTTCGGCGACTGGACCGAGGCCAAGGACACCGACCCCACCGCCAAGCAGTCCGTCACCGTGGACGGCAAGGTCTACGGCGCCCCGTTCTACGTCGGCGTCCGCGCCCTGTACTACCGCACGGACGTCTTCAAGGAGCTCGGTCTCGAAGTGCCGGGGACCATGGCCGAGTTGGCGACGACGGCCCGCGAGATCCGCGCCGCGAAGCCCGAGCTGTACGGCCTGGTCGTCGGCGGTGCCTACACGTACGGCGCGATGCCCTACGTCTGGGCCAACGGCGGCGAACTCGCCACCGGCGAGGGCGACTCGTACACCTCCGCCATCGACAGCGCGGCCGCCCAGAAGGGCATCAAGGCGTACACGTCCCTCTTCAGCGACGACAACTGTCCCGCCGCCAAGTGCGCCGGCATGGGCGGCAACGACACGATCACCGCGTTCGCGGCCGGCAAGGCGGGGATGGCGATCGGCGGCGACTTCAGTCACACCGCGGTGGAGGCCGGGAAGGTGAAGGGGAAGTACGCGGTCGTGCCGTTGCCGGGGGTGAAGGCCGGGTCGGTCGCGCCTGCGTTCGCCGGGGGCAACAACATCGGTGTCCTGAAGAGCACGTCGCATCGGACGCTGGCGGTTGAGCTGACGGAGCAGCTTGCCTCGAAGCAGACGCAGGCTTCGATGTTCGAGGCGATGGGGTTCCTGCCCACGTTCGGGGACATGCGGGAGAAGGCTGCGGCGGAGAAGCCGTACGTGAAGCCTTTTGTGGAGACCCTTGCCGCGGGTACGAAGTTCGTGCCCGCGTCGCCTGCGTGGTCCGAGATCGACTCGTCTCTTGTGCTGCCGACGATGTTGCAGGAGGTCATCAGCGGTAAGAAGGATGTTGCCGGGGCTTCGGGGGATGCGGCGAAGAAGATGGACGAGGCCTTCGGGTCCGTCGGATGACAGTGCCTGGTAGCTCGGGGGTTGTGGAGCGTCGGCGGGTGCGGGTGGATCGTGGTTTCTCGCGCCCACGCGGCGGTAGCCGCAAGTCCAACACAGCCCCGCGCCCCCGTCGGCGTTCCGGTGGGCCGAGCCAGAAGGCGCCCTGGCTCTGTCTCGCCCCTGCCCTCGTCGTTCTCGGTGGGCTGCTTGTCTATCCCGTCTATCAGCTCGGGCTGATCTCGTTCTTCGAGTACACGCAGGCTCAGGTCAGCGGTGGGGAGCCCACGACCTTTCAGGGGTTCGGGAACTACTCGGAGCTGTTCTCGGACTCGCAGTTCTGGCAGGTGCTGCTGGCCACGGTCGTCTTCGCGGCGGCTTGCGTCGTCTCGACGCTCGCGGTCGGCTGTTCGCTCGCCGTGCTGCTCACGCGTGTGCGTGCCGTACCGCGGCTGGTGTTGATGCTGGCCGCGCTCGGAGCGTGGGCCACTCCCGCCATCACCGGGTCGACCGTGTGGCTGTTTCTGTTCGATCCGGACTTCGGGGCGGTGAACCGTGTGCTCGGGCTCGGTGACCACTCGTGGACGTACGGGAGGTTCGGTGCCTTCTTCCTCGTGCTGCTCGAAGTGGTCTGGTGCTCTTTCCCGTTCGTGATGGTCACGGTGTACGCCGGTATCCGGGCCGTCCCGGCCGAGGTGCTGGAGGCCGCCTCGCTGGACGGGGCCTCGCAGTGGCGGATCTGGCGGTCGGTGCTGGCGCCGATGCTGCGGCCGATCCTGGTGGTCGTCACCATTCAGTCGGTCATCTGGGACTTCAAGGTCTTCACCCAGATCTACGTCATGACGAACGGCGGCGGCATCGCGGGGCAGAACCTCGTGCTGAACGTGTACGCCTATCAGAAGGCGTTCGCGTCCTCGCAGTACAGCCTCGGCTCGGCGATCGGCGTGGTGATGCTGCTGATCCTGCTGGCGGTGACGCTGGTGTACCTGCGGCTGCTGCGCAGGCAGGGGGAGGAGATATGAGGTCGGTGACATGGTTCCGGCGGCCCTGGCGGCTCCTCGCCGAGGCGTCCGCGCTGCTGATCGCCGTGGTGGTGGCCTTTCCGCTGTACTGGATGGTGCTCAGCGCCTTCAAACCGGCCGGGGAGATCGAGTCGAGCGAGCCACGGCCGTGGACGCTCGCGCCCTCGCTGGATTCCTTCCGGCGGGTCTTCGAGCAGAACGAATTCGGCCGGTACTTCCTCAACAGTCTTGTCGTCGCGTGCAGTGTCGTGATCGTTTCGGCGTTGATCGCGTTTCTCGCCGCCACCGCGGTGACACGCTTCCGCTTCCGCTTCCGGACCACCCTGCTGATCATGTTTCTGGTGGCCCAGATGGTGCCGGTGGAGGCCCTGACGATCCCCCTGTTCTTCCTCATGCGGGACTTCGGCCAACTGAACACGCTGGGCTCGCTGATCCTGCCGCACATCGCCTTCTCGCTGCCGTTCGCGATCTGGATGCTGCGAGGATTTGTGAAGGCCGTTCCCGAGGCGCTGGAGGAGGCCGCGTACATGGACGGGGCGAGCCGGTCGCGATTCCTGTGGCAGATCCTTTTCCCGCTGGTCTTCCCCGGCCTCGTGGCCACCAGCGTTTTCTCCTTCATCTCCGCCTGGAACGACTTCCTGTTCGCCAAGTCCTTCATCATCAGCGACACCTCGCAGTCAACCCTGCCGATGGCGCTGCTCGTCTTCTACAAGCCGGACGAGCCGGACTGGGGCGGCGTGATGGCGGCGTCGACGGTGATGACGATTCCGGTGCTGGTGTTCTTCGTACTCGTACAGCGGCGCCTGGTGTCCGGGCTGGGCGGCGCGGTCAAGGACTGAAAGGCCTGATTGTTCATGGATCTCATTCCGGTACCTCACCTGGTGGAGCGGACCGACCGCTTCCTCGAACTCGGCGACGACTTCGGGATCGAGGCCGGGCCGGGCACCGAGGACACCGCGCGATGGCTGCGCTCGACGCTCGGCGCGGCGACCGGGCTCGCGCTGCCGCCCAGGAAGGGGGACGAGTACGACGTCCTGCATCTGTCCGTACGGCCCGGACTCGACGCCGAGGGATACCGCCTCGTCATCGCCCCCCATGGCGTCCATATCCAGGGCGGCTCGCCCGCCGGTGTCTTCTGGGGCGCCCAGACGATGCGCCAGCTTCTCGGCCGCGACGCCTTCCGGCGCGCACCCCTTCCCGGCCGTACGTGGCGGCTGCCCCTGACGGAGATCCGGGACTCTCCTCGCTTCCGCTGGCGCGGCCTCATGCTCGACGTGGCCCGGCACTTCATGCCCAAGGACGGCGTCCTGCGCTACCTGGACCTGATGGCCGCCCACAAACTCAACGTCTTCCACTTCCATCTGACGGACGACCAGGGCTGGCGCATCGAGATCGAGAAGTATCCGCGGCTGACGGAGGTCGGCTCCTGGCGGGCTCGTACGAAATTCGGCCATCGGGCCTCCCCGCTGTGGGAGGAGAAGCCACACGGCGGCTACTACACCCGGGACGACATCCGCGAGATCGTCGCCTACGCCGCTGAGCGGCATATCACCGTCGTCCCCGAAATCGACGTACCCGGCCACTCGCAGGCCGCGATCGCCGCGTACCCGGAACTCGGCAACACCGACGTCATCACTGCATCCATCGAGGGGGGCTCCGCACTCTCGGTCTGGGACAACTGGGGGATCTCTCCGAACGTACTCGCCCCCACTGACAACACCCTGCGCTTCTACGAGGGGGTGTTCGAGGAAGTCCTGGAGCTGTTCCCCTCGGAGTTCATCCATGTCGGGGGTGACGAATGCCTCAAGGACCAGTGGCGGCAGTCGGCCACCGCGCAGGAGCGCATCAGGGAACTCGGGCTGAAGGACGAGGACGAGCTCCAGGCGTGGTTCATCGGCCACTTCGACAAGTGGCTCACCGCGCGCGGGCGCAGGCTCATCGGCTGGGACGAGATCCTGGAGGGCGGCCTCGCGGACGGGGCTGCCGTGTCGTCCTGGCGCGGGTACGCGGGCGGCATCGCGGCGGCCCGCGCGGGCCACGACGTCGTCATGTGCCCCGAGCAGCAGGTGTACCTGGACCACCGTCAGGACGCGGGCGCCGACGAGCCGGTGCCGATCGGCTACGTGCGCACCCTGGAGGACGTCTATCGGTTCGAACCGGTGCCACCGGAGTTGACGCCCGACGAGGCCCGGCACGTGCTCGGCGCGCAGGCCAACCTGTGGACCGAGGTGATGGAGGATCCCGCGCGCGTGGATTACCAGGCGTTCCCGCGCCTCGCCGCCTTCGCCGAGGTCGCCTGGAGCCGCCTGCCCGCCCCCGCGGAACGGGACTTCGCCGGCTTCCAGCAGCGGATGGCCGCCCACTACGGGCGGCTTGACGCCCTGGGGGTCGCCTACCGTCCGCCGGCGGGACCGCGGCCGTGGCAGCGGCGGCCCGGCGTGCTCGGCCGCCCGATCGACGGCCCACCCCCGAACAGGTAATTGAAAAAAACCGGCAAGGGGTCACCGAAGAGTGTCAATCGGTAAACACCGGTGATGCCGTATGAAAACGGACCATCTCCCCGGTGAGGTGGGCGAATGCCTCCTAGCGGACCCCTGTCTTCGGGTCCTGCGAAGATGTGCCAGAGTTGCCACGTCCGCCCTGTCAGCACGTACCGTACGGCAGCACAGGTGGGACCAGGTGGGGCAGCGGGAAGGGGCAGCCGGTTTGACCACGAGCGCACCGCAGGCGGCGCAGGCCGTCACGCTGCCCACGACGCTGGACGAGGCCGTGGCGGCACTGGCCGCCATGCCCGCCGCCGTGCCCGTCGCGGGCGGCACCGACCTCATGGCCGCCGTCAACTCCGGGCAGCTCAGGCCCGCCGCGCTGGTCGGCCTCGGCAAGATCAGCGAGATCCGTGGCTGGCAGTACCAGGACGGTCACGCCCTGCTCGGCGCGGGCCTCACGCACGCGCGTATGGGCCGCCCCGACTTCGCCGCCCTGATCCCGGCGCTCGCGGCCGCCGCCCGCGCCGCGGGCCCGCCGCAGATCCGCAACGCGGGCACCCTGGGCGGCAACATCGCCTCGGCGTCCCCGACCGGTGACGCGCTGCCGGTCCTCGCCGCCCTGGAAGCGACCCTGATCATCGCGGGCCCGGGCGGAGCCCGCCGGGAGATCCCGGTGTCGCATCTGCTGGCCGGCATGGACATGCTGCGGGCCGGTGAACTCATCGGCTACGTGCGCGTGCCGCTGCTGCACGCCCCGCAGGTCTTCCTCAAGGCCACCGGCCGCACCGGCCCGGGGCGTGCCATGGCATCCGTCGCGGTCGTGCTCGACCCGGCCCGGCGTGGCATCAGGTGCGCCGTGGGCGCCATAGCGCCGATGCCGCTGCGGCCGCTGGACGCCGAGCACTGGGTCGCCCAGCTGATCGACTGGGACAACGGCCGCGCGATCGTCCCCGAGGCCCTGAACGCCTTCGGGGAGTACGTCGCCGCGGCCTGCATCCCGGACCCGGCCCCGGCCGAGGACGGCTCCGTACCGCAGCATCCGCCCGCCGTACTGCACCTGCGGCGCACCGTCGCCGCGCTGGCCCGACGAGCACTGGGGAGGGCGCTGTCGTGACCGACGACCAGCACCAAGAGGGCACGCCCCAGGGCGGCGGTCGCTGGGACCCGCTGCCCCAGGGCGACTACGACGACGGCGCCACCGCCTTCGTCAAACTTCCCGAAGGGGGCATCGACGCCCTCCTGGCCTCCTCGGACACCCCGCTCGCCGCGCGCGGCCACGGCTATGTGCCCCCGCAGATAACAGCCACACCGGGATCGACCGCGGGCGCCGACCCCGCGGCACCGGGCGGCTGGCCGGTCGCGGGCACACCCGGCGACGGCAGCCAGTGGCCCGACCCGAACGCCATGGCGCAGGGCGTCGGCACGGGCCAGTTCGGCTACAACCCCGGGGCGACCCAGCAGTGGGACTTCTCGGAGACCGTGCAGGGCCAGGCCGGCCGGGCAGGTCACGATGCCGCCGCCGCGCCCGGTCACGACGTCACCGGGCAGTGGTCGATCCCCGTCGCCGACGGCGACCTACCGGACGAATCGGGCGAGTTCACCACGTCGTCGCTCGTCGAGCAGTGGGGCGGAACCCCTCCGGCCACACTGCCGGGCGGTGCGCCCGCACCCTGGGCGACGCAGCCGACCGGGCAGCCGTGGGGACAGCAGGCGGAGGCCGCGGCGACGGCCGAGGAAGCGCTGGGAGCCGGGCCCGCGGCCGGGCACGTGCACGGGCAGCCGGGACACCCCGACGCGTACTCCGGCGAGCAGCCCGTCCCGCACGCGCAGGACCAGCAGGCCGCGAGCGCACCCGAGTTCACGCCCGAGCCGCCCGCCGAGGACTCCGCCGAGAGCCCCTCAGAGCCCGCACAGGCCTCACAGGCCGCTCCCGAAGCCCCTGAGGCGGCACCGGACACCCAGGGCGCCCCGGAGGCCGTAGAGGGCCCGGCAGAGGCTTCCGCCGAGACCGCCCCGGCCGAGGACGGCGACCCCGCCCCGGAGGGCGCCGAGGGAGCCGCGACGCAGACCGCCGCCTCCGACGACGTACCGGCGCCCACCGGCGAGGAACACCCCCTCGCCTCCTACGTGCTGCGCGTCAACGGCGTCGACCGGCCCGTCCCGGACGCCTGGATCGGCGAGTCGCTGCTCTACGTGCTGCGTGAGCGGCTCGGCCTCGCGGGCGCCAAGGACGGCTGCTCGCAGGGCGAGTGCGGGGCCTGCAACGTGCAGGTCGACGGACGGCTCGTGGCGTCCTGCCTGGTGCCCGCCGTGACCGCCGCGGGCAGCGAGGTCCGCACCGTCGAGGGCCTCGCCGAGGACGGGCAGCCCTCCGACGTGCAGCGGGCGCTCGCGCGGTGCGGCGCCGTGCAGTGCGGCTTCTGCGTGCCGGGCATGGCGATGACCGTGCACGACCTGCTGGAGGGCAACCCGGCGCCGACCGAGATGGAGACCCGCCAGGCACTCTGCGGCAACCTCTGCCGTTGCTCCGGCTACCGGGGCGTGGTCGAGGCCGTCAAGGAGGTCGTCGCCGAGCGCGAGGCCCACACGGCGTCCGCAGACGGCGAACAGGACGGCGACGAGCCGCGTATCCCTCACCAGGCGGGCCCCGGGGCCGGCGGGGTCAACCCGTCGGCGTTCGAGGCACCCGGGGCCATGAACCCGGGGCCCAGGGGACCGCATGACCAGGCGTACGGACACGACGGAGGCCAGGCGTGAGCAACGAAGCCGCCACCGCGACCACAGCCGCGGAGGCAGCACCCGCCCCCGAGCCGATCCCGCACGGCCTCGGCGCCTCCCTGCCGGCCGCCGACGCCCGCGCCAAGACCGAGGGCACGTTCCCGTACGCGGCCGACCTGTGGGCCGAGGGCCTGCTCTGGGCGGCCGTACTGCGCTCGCCGCACCCGCACGCGCGCATCAAGTCCATCGACATCACCCACGCGCGCGAGATGCCCGGCGTCCGGGCCGTCGTCACGCACGAGGACGTGCCGGGCAGCCCGCTGCACGGCCGCGGCACGGCGGACCGCCCGGTCTTCGCCTCCGAGGTCGTACGCCACCACGGCGAGCCCATCGCCGCGGTCGCCGCCGACCACCCGGACACCGCGCGGCTGGCCGCCGCCGCCGTCATCGTCGAGTACGAGGTACTCGACCCGGTGACCGACCCCGAGCAGGCCTTCGAGGCCGAGCCGCTGCACCCCGACGGCAACCTGATCCGCCACATCCCGCTGCGCCACGGCGACCCCGACGCGGCCGGCGACATCGTCGTGGAGGGCCTGTACCGCATCGGCCGCCAGGACCCGGCCCCCATCGGCGCCGAGGCGGGCCTCGCCGTTCCGCGTCCCGACGGCGGCGTGGAGCTCTACCTGGCCTCCACCGACCCGCACACCGACCGAGACCGGGCCGCCGCCTGCTACGGCCTGGAGCCCGAGCGCGTCAAGGTCGTCGTCACCGGCGTCCCCGGCGCCACCGCCGACCGCGAGGACCAGGGCTTCCAGCTCCCGCTCGGCCTGCTGGCGCTGAAGACCGGCTGCCCGGTGAAACTGACGGCCACGCGCGAGGAGTCCTTCCTCGGCCATGTGCACCGGCATCCCACCCTCCTGCGCTACCGCCACCACGCGGACGCCGAGGGCAGGCTGGTGAAGGTCGAGGCGCAGATCCTGCTGGACGCGGGTGCCTACGCCGACACCTCCTCCGAGGCCCTGGCCGCCGCCGTCGGCTTCGCGTGCGGCCCGTACGTCGTCCCGAACGCCTTCATCGAGGGCTGGGCCGTACGCACCAACAACCCGCCCTCCGGCCACGTACGCGGCGAGGGTGCCATGCAGGTGTGCGCCGCCTACGAGGCGCAGATGGACAAGCTGGCCAAGAAGCTCGGCGTGGACCCGGCGGAGCTGCGCCTGCGCAACGCCATGGCCACGGGCGACGTACTCCCGACCGGCCAGACGGTGACCTGCCCGGCCCCGGTCGCGGAACTGCTCCAGGCCGTGCGGGACTACCCGCTGCCCGCCCTCCCCAAGGACACGCCCGAGGACGAGTGGCTGCTGCCCGGCGGCCCCGAGGGCGCGGGCGAACCGGGCGCGGTGCGGCGCGGCGTCGGCTACGGCCTGGGCATGGTGCACATGCTCGGCGCCGAGGGCGCGGACGAGGTCTCCACGGCCACGGTCAAGGTCCACGACGGGGTGGCCACGGTGCTGTGCGCCGCCGTCGAGACCGGCCAGGGCTTCGCGACGCTGGCCCGGCAGATCGTCCAGGACACGCTGGGCATCGACGAGGTGCACGTTGCCCCCGTCGACACCGACCAGCCCCCGGCGGGCGCGGGCTGCCGCGGCCGCCACACGTGGGTGTCGGGCGGCGCGGTGGAGCGGGCGGCCAAGATGGTCCGTACGCAGCTGCTCCAGCCCCTGGCCCACAAGTTCGGCATGTCCACCGAGCTGCTCCAGATCACGGACGGCAAGATCACGTCGTACGACGGCGTCCTGTCGACCACCGTGACGGAGGCGCTGGACGGCAAGGAACTGTGGGCCACGGCCCAGTGCCGCCCGCACCCGACCGAACCGCTGAACGAGGCCGGCCAGGGCGACGCCTTCGTCGGCATGGCCTTCTGCGCCATCCGCGCGGTCGTCGACGTCGACATCGAGCTGGGCTCGGTCCGCGTGGTCGAGCTGGCGCTCGCCCAGGACGTCGGCCGGGTGCTGAACCCGGCCCAGCTGGAGGCGCGGATCGAGGCGGGCGTGACGCAGGGCGTGGGCATCGCGCTCACCGAGAACCTGCGCTCGGCACGCGGCCTGATCCGCCACCCGGACCTGACGGGCTACTCCCTGCCGACGGCCCTGGACGCCCCGGACATCCGCATCGTGAAACTCGTCGAGGAACGCGACGTGGTCGCCCCCTTCGGCGCGAAGGCGGTGAGCGCGGTACCGGTGGTGACTTCGCCGGCGGCCATCGCGTCAGCCGTACGCGCGGCGACGGGCCGCCCGGTCAACCGCCTGCCGATCCGTCCGCAGGCGGCGGTGGTGACCGGGCAGTGAACAGCTCGTCCCGGCTGCGTTGAGGGCTGTCGTGGACGGCTGTCGTGGACGGGGCTGTCCTGATCACGGGTGACCTGTCCGGGCGGATGATCGTCTCGGGGCGCGTGGAGTACGAGCCGGAAGCCGAGGATGCCCAGCGTGGCGGGATCGGCGAGAGAGGCTCAACTCCGACTGCGGTACCGGCTGGCGACGGCGGACGCGTGCTGGCTCGAAGGGAACGCGCGAGGGTGGGCTGAGCGTCTACTGAGGTGAAGCGCTGTCAGTGGGGGCGCTGGGCCGGGGGCTTGTGGGCGGTTGGGCTGATCCGGGGGCGTTGTCAGTGGTGGCGCGTAGTGTTCTGGGCAGTGGGGGCGGCGGCTGGGTCCGGTGGGCCGGTCGGTCGGCCGTGTCCTGCCCTGGGGCGGTGAGCAAGCGCATGCGGGGGAGCCATGAGCACGACGATCACGACGGACACCGGTGATACGGCGATCATCCTGACCGAGGCCGAGCTGGAGCCGTACGTCACGCACGCGGAGACGCGGCGCTGGCTGACGGGACCCGGACTGCCGTACGACAGCGGGGTGTTGAGCTTCGCCGAGCTGTGCCGGGAGAACCGGGCGGGCCAGGAGGGCCAGGAGGGCCAGGAGGGCCGGGAGGTTCTGCGGACCGTGGCGGAAGCGACGGGCGGTCCGGGTGACCGGCTGGCGGCGGAGCTGCGGGATCAGCTGGTGATAGGCGGGCTGCTGGGCCCCGGTGGCCTGGAGGCGGAGTCGGTCCTGCTGGACGGCGCGACGGGCGAGATCTCGACGACGTACCTCCTGTACGACCGCCCCGACCTGATGGACCGCCGCACGCTCGCACCGTCGCTGCGGACCCTGATCCGGTTCGCCGAGGCGACGGACGAACTGGCGGGCCTGCGCGGCCAGTTCGCGTCCTACGTCGGCCGCTACGGCCCGAAGGCGGTCGCGGAGGCCTCGCAGCACCTGCTGGCCGTGTTCGAGGAGGGCACGAACGGCGAGCCTGCGCCGTTCTGGAAGATGGCCGCGCTGATCCGCCCCCTGGCGCTGGTGGCGGGCCGGGCCGGGGCGTCGGGCCTGGCCCTGGACCTTCCGTCGCGCCTGCTGGACCAGGAGTTCGGTCAGGGCAAGGTGGTGCGTTTCGAGGAGGTCGACTTCCCCGCCACGCTGACGCACGAGCCGACCCGTCGCTTCCTGCGCGAGGTGGGCCTCCCGGAGAACGGCTTCCTGTTCTGCCTGGATACGGACGTGCCGCTCCAGACACTGGCCGAGTACTACGCCGACGAGGAGCGGGCCGCCGAACTCCCCGCCCGGGCCGACCGCTTGATACGCCTGGGCCACCTCGTCGAGGACAACAGCCTGCTCATCGACGGCGAGACGGGCGCGGTCCTGAACTGGAGCGAGCCCGAGGCGAGACTGTTCCCCCTGAACACCGACGTCTCGACCCTCGCGTTCACGCTCTGGCTGCTCCATCGCGAGCAGGCGATCGACGAGGAGTCCGGCCACGAGCTGACGACCCCCGACACCTACGACCACCTGGCCATCACGATGCTCCAGGTCCTGGCGGCGGTCGACCCGACCGGCACCCGGGCCGACGACGGCCGGCACTACTGGACGGAGTTGTTCCAGGACGAGGCGAGCGGGATCTTCGAGTCGGTGGGCGGTGTGTGGTGACAGGCAGGGACCATGTGATGGTCCGCCTGGCGGAACCGGGTGAGTTGGCGGCCGTCGCGCGACTGCGCTGGCAGTGGATCCTGGAGAACGACGGCGCGGCAGCGGCGAGCGTCGACCGCGACGCCTTCGTACGCCACTTCGTCACCTGGGCCGAGCAGAACGCCGAGTCGCACCGCTGCATGGTGCTGGTGAACGGTGCTGTCGGCGGTGACGGCACCGATGACTCCGGGGTCATCGGCATGGCATGGCTGGCGGTGGTGCAGCGGGTACCGACGCCGCACGCGCTGCACCGGGCTTCCGGTGATCTCCAGTGCGTGTACGTGGTGCCGGAGGCGCGTGACGCGGGGTTGGGCGGCCGGCTGATCACCGAGACCCTGGCGCAGGCGAAGCACCTGGGGCTGGAGCGGGTCACCGTCCACTCCTCACCCCGGGCCATCCCCGCGTACGCCCGCCAGGGGTTCGGGAATTCGCCGCGTCTCCTCCAGGCGCACGTCGCGCGGACGACGCCGTATCCCTGAGGCCTTCAGCCGGTCTTCGTGGTGGCGCGGCGGCGGCGTACGGCCATGACCAGAATGCCGCCGAGGGCGGCCGCGGTGGCTGCGGCGCCGGCGATGAGCGGGGTGCCGTCGGAGCCGGTGCTCGCGAGGTTGCCGTTGACGGAGCCGGTGGTGGAGGTGCCGCTCCCGCCGGTCGAGGTGCCCGTGGAGGAACCGGCCGCCGTGCTGCCCGTGCCGCCGGTGCTGCCCGTGCCGCCGACGGCCTGGCCCTCGGGGTCGTTGCCGTTGCCGGCCGTGGTGGAGCCGCCGTCGGTCGAGCCGTCGGAGGGGGACGGTTCGGGCTCGTAGTCGGTCGGGATGGCGATGCGGATCTGCGCCTTGTCGTTGGCGGGGTTCTTGTCGAAGGCCGGGTGGATGTCGTAGACGGAGGTCGCCTTCACCTCGCCCGTGGTGGTCTTCGCGTCGTCCTTGATGTCCAGCATGAAGGTGAAGGAGAGGGACTCGCCGACGTCGAGGGTGTGGTCGGCGGGCCGGCAGACGTACTTGGCCTTGCCCGGTGTGCCCGCGGGCCCGGACGGACCGTCGATCCCGAACGGCGCGCACTCGTCGGGTACTTCGGCCGCGGCCGTGCCCGGCGGGATCTGCACCATGAGCGCCGTCTGGTCGTCGCTGTCCTGGTTCTGGATCCAGCCGGGTCCGTGGTTACGGAGCTTCACCGTGACGGACTGCCGTTCGCCCGCGAGCGCCTCGGTGTCCTCACCGACGGCGACGAGATCGGCCGTGCTGTCCGCGGTCAGGGTGAGCCGACGGTTGCTGTCGTCGAACCCCTCGCCCGGGGCCGCACCGGTCGCCGAGGTGCCGTACTCGACGGCCTCCATCAGCGCGTGGGGCAGGGCCTTGAACCGTACGGGCGTCTCGACGGAGGCGCCGGGTCCGATCACGGTGTCGAGCTCGCAGAGCGCCTGCCTGACCTGGTCGTCGGTGGTCGAGTAGGTGCAGCCCTTCGCCGTCTCGTCGGGGAAGTCGAGCCCTCGGGTCAGCCGGATCCGGAAGGTGACGCCGTCCGCCGCCGCGGTGCCCTTGTTGGTGATGACGACGGACTCGTCGTACACCTCGCCGGGCTTGGGAGACGTGCGCGGCAGATTCGAGATCACGAGGGAGGGTTCGCCCTCCTCGGCGTAGGCCGAGGGCGCGAGGGCCGCGGGAACGGCCGCGACGATCGCGGTGGCGGCCACGAGGGCCGCCGAGTGACGGATGTGCGAGGGGAGGATGCGCTGGCGCACAGGTTGTCTCCTCGGGACAGGAAGCACGGCGACCGGAGGATTACCGTCCAGTCATGCCCTGGACATGCGGTGGATGCCCAGGGTTGTGCCGCTGTTTGAGGAGATGTTGCGAAGGGGCGCCGCTAGGCCGTCAGGGGGAGACAGGCGTTGACGCCGCCGTCCAGGCCCCGGACGAAGGCCTTGGTCCGCTGGTCGGCGTCCCCGTGGTCTTCTGGATTGGTCCAGGGGAGCTGATCGGAAACACTGTGTATTGCCTGCTCCAGTTCGGCGGCATCCCCTTCCTCGAAGCCGATCGTTCCGTCGTCCTGGGCACCCTGGAGTTCCGCTCCCGCGAGACAGTCCGCCTGGAGTTCCGTGGAGACTTCCTGAAGTGCGACGTCCAGCCGGCTCTGTATCGCGTGTCCCCATTCATGGGCAACGACGAAATAGACGTAGCTGTCCCCGGTCGAATATCCCTGTTTCATCAGACCGACGTCCCACGCGAGAAAGTCCTCCGACGGGCAGTAGACCGCATTGCCCGCCTCCAGAGGGGCGCCGTCGCAGGTGGGCGCGTCCGGCGCCGTGCCGTCGTACAGGCCCAACACCTGGGGTGAGGTGTAGCTTTCGGTGAAGTAGTCCGACCAGTGCTTCTTCCAGAACTCGTCCACGCCCTGCACCGCCGCGTCTATGTCCTCCTGCATCGGGTCACCGTATTTCGCGGGCGCGCCGTATGCGTAACCTCCGCTGGCGAGCAGTATCGACGTGATCACTGCCGCGCATATGCGCATCCGGAATGTCCTGCTCATGGCTGACCTCGAACGGCATGAGGAAGGGTTTCGGCGTCGAGTGCCGATCGCGAATCGCGGTGGCGCGCTGGACGCGGCGTGACGCGGCGGACGCTGATATCCATTCAACACCCGCGATCTGCGGGCCGCATCCGCAAGGCAACGCCGGGGCACGACCACGCTGCCGCTCCCCACCGGTCTGCTCCCGTTGCGCCCTGGTCGCGCCCTACCTCACTCCTGGGCCCGCCCACATGCTCGGACCCATGGGGGATACAGGCGAGTCGAGCATCATCCCGTTACCCGACCCCGAACCTGACTCCGAACCCGACCCGGACGGACACCGGCAGCAGCCACCGGGCGCGCCGCAGCCATGGGAGAAGACCGACCGCGCCCAGGCCGCGGAGGAGGGCGCCACCGGGCCGGAGCCGCCCGCTCCACCCCTGTGCCCCCACTGCGGCCTCGCCGGCGATCGGCATGTCACCTACTACGGCTTCTACGTTCTCCTCGAGCCGGGCCTGCCGGTGCCTGCGCACAGGGTGCCCGCATGGCACCGCTGGTACGTCGACTCCAACGGGACGGCCTGGAACAGCCGCGAGGACGAGCCCGAGCCGGGCGCCATGTGCCGGATCCCGCATCAGGTGGCGTGTCCCGGGCTGCGGCTGGAGGAGATCGGGCTATGGCGGTGGTTGGACGCTGTGCGTGCGGACAACGAGCGTCGCGCTCGGCGGAAGGCGGACGAGAGCGGCACTGCGGAGGCGCTGCCGAACGTCGGGTAGGCGTGTTCGGGTAGGCGTGTTGAGGCCGTGGCGGGATTCGAACCCACGTAACTCCCCGCGAGCGGAGCTCGCTGATGGACGCAGCGCAGGCGAGCCCCTGAACCACTCGGGCACACGGCCGTCGGCAAGTCCGGTCCGGTTGGGTCGGGTTGAGCCGGGCTCGATCGGTGAACCGAGCGTACGTAGGGGTTCGTGCGTGGCTCAAGGGAATCGGGGGTGGTGCAACGGGACTGCCACACCGCGTTCATGAAAGCCGCGGTCCTACGACCAAGGTCGCAGGTCGGGCCCCGTCTCCCGACAGGGGTCAAACTTGGTTGTGGCCCTTACGCTGGCGGCCATGACCGCCCTTGAACCGCGTGACGCCGACGTCACGAAGAGAGCCGACGTCCCCCTGGTCCCCGAGGCCGAGGAGACCGTGCTGAGCAGGACCTATCGGGCCCTCAGCGTCGGGATCGTCTCCGTCGTGCTGCTCATCGCCTTCGAGGCGACCGCCGTCGGGACGGCCATGCCGGTGGCGGCGCGGGAGCTGGACGGGGTGTCGTTGTACGCCTTCGCGTTCTCGGGGTACTTCACCACCAGCCTCTTCGGGATGGTGCTCGCGGGACAGTGGTCGGACCGGCGGGGTCCGCTCGGGGCGCTGACGGCCGGGATCGCGGCCTTCGGGGCCGGGCTGCTGTTGTCGGGGACCGCGGGGGCCATGTGGCTGTTCGTCCTCGGGCGGGCCGTGCAGGGGCTGGGCGGCGGGCTGGTGATCGTCGCCTTGTACGTCGTCGTCGGCCGGGCCTACCCCGGGCGGCTGCGGCCGGCGATCATGGCGGCGTTCGCGGCGAGCTGGGTCGTGCCGTCGATCGTGGGGCCCTTGGCGTCCGGGGCCGTGACCGAACATCTGGGCTGGCGCTGGGTGTTCGTCGGGATCCCGGTGCTCGTCATCTTTCCGCTCGCGCTCGCGCTGCCGCAGATACGGCGGCGGGCGGCGGGACCGGTCGACGGCGCGGCGGGCAGCGCCTCCTTCGACCGGCGGCGTATCCGGCTCGCCCTCGGTATCTCCCTCGGCGCGGGGCTGTTGCAGTACGCCGCCCAGGATCTGCGGTGGATTTCCCTCGTCCCCGGCGTCGCCGGCGCCGCGCTCCTCGTGCCGGCCGTGCTCGGGCTGCTCCCGCGCGGCACGTACCGGGCGGCGCGCGGGTTGCCGTCGGTGGTGCTGTTGCGTGGGGTCGCCGCGGGATCGTTCATCGCGGCCGAGTCCTTCGTACCGTTGATGCTGGTCACCCAGCGGGGGCTGTCGCCGACGCTGGCCGGGTTCTCGCTCGCGGCGGGTGGCGGGACGTGGGCGCTGGGGTCGTGGGTGCAGTCGCGGCCGCGGGCGGAGCCGTACCGGGAACGTCTGATGACGCTGGGGATGGTGCTGGTGGCGGCGTCCATCGCCGCCGCGCCGAGCGTGCTGATCGACTCCGTGCCGGCCTGGGCACTGGCCGTGGCGTGGGCCTTCGGGTGCTTCGGGATGGGCCTGGTGATCTCCTCCACCAGCGTGCTGCTGCTCCAGCTCTCCGCGCCCGAGGAGGCGGGTACGAACTCGGCGGCGCTCCAGATCTCCGACGCGCTGTCCAACGTCGTGCTGCTGGCCGCGGGTGGCGCCGCGTTCGCCGCGTTGGGCGGCGGCGCGGTGAGTCATGCCGCCACGGAGGTGTCCGGTTCGCATCCGGCGGCGTTCGCGGCGGTGTTCCTGCCGATGGCGGGGGTGGCGTTGGTGGGGGCTTGGGTGACTACGCGGTTGCGTGGCGAACCCCGGTGAAACCGAGTGGTACCGCGTAGTACCGTCGAGGCGTGGCTGGACTGAACCTGCGTTTTTCGGACGAAGAGCTCGACGCCCTGCGTGAGCGCGCGGCGGCGGAAGGGCGCAGCATGCAGGCCTTCGCGCACGACGCCGTGATCGCGGCGATAAACGAGCACTCACGGCTGTTCAACGAGGCCGCCGAGCACGTGCTGAAGGCCAGCGCCGAGCTGAACCGGAGGCTCGCCTGATGCACTACCTCACTCTGCCGGAGCTGCTGAATCTGGCGCAGCGGCTCGGGGCGGACGAGGTGCGCGACTACGGGCTGCTGGATTCCGCGCTGGCACGTCCTCGGTCGAGCGTGTTCGGGCAGGACGCCTACCCGGACGTATGGCAGAAGGCTGCTGCGCTGATCGAGTCCCTCGCCCGCAACCGTGCACTGGTCGACGGGAACAAGCGCATCGCCTGGTACGCGACCTGGGTCTTCCTGCACATGAATGGGCACCCCCTGGACGCGGACTTCGACGTGGACGAGGCCGAGCGGTTCGTGCTGGACGTCTGCCAGGGCGCGTGGGACGTGCCCAAGATCGCGGCTCAGCTGGCCCGCTTCGCGCGCTGACTGTGACCTCGGTCCCACCCGCGTGCGAGCAGGCCCCGTCCGCGCGTTGGCACAACCGGGCCGCCGGTAGGGTGGCCCGGTTGTCATACGTAGCCGAGCCCTGACCCCTTACGGAGACCGTGACTACCACCGCCGCCTCCTCCTCCCACCACCTGTCCCCCGCCTTCCCCGGCCGTGCCCCCTGGGGCACCGCCAGCAAGCTGCGTGCCTGGCAGCAGGGGGCGATGGAGAAGTACATCCAGGAGCAGCCGCGTGACTTCCTCGCGGTCGCCACGCCCGGCGCCGGCAAGACGACGTTCGCCCTGACGCTCGCGTCCTGGCTGTTGCACCACCATGTCGTGCAGCAGGTGACCGTGGTCGCGCCGACCGAGCATCTGAAGAAGCAGTGGGCCGAGGCCGCCGCGCGGATAGGCATCAAGCTCGATCCCGAGTACAGCGCGGGGCCGCTCGGCAAGGACTACCACGGCGTCGCCGTGACGTACGCCGGTGTCGGTGTGCGGCCCATGCTCCACCGGAACCGGGTCGAACAGCGCAAGACCCTCGTGATCCTCGACGAGATCCATCACGCGGGTGACAGCAAGTCCTGGGGCGAGGCCTGTCTCGAAGCCTTCGAGCCCGCCACGCGCCGGCTCGCGCTCACCGGTACGCCCTTCCGGTCGGACACCAACCCCATCCCCTTCGTCACGTACGAGGAGGGGAACGACGGAATCCGGCGGTCCGCCGCCGACTACACCTACGGCTACGGCAACGCGCTCGCCGACCATGTCGTGCGGCCCGTCATCTTCCTCTCCTACAGCGGCAACATGCGCTGGCGGACCAAGGCGGGTGACGAGATCGCCGCCCGGCTCGGTGAGCCGATGACCAAGGACGCGGTCAGCCAGGCCTGGCGTACCGCCCTCGATCCGCGCGGTGAGTGGATGCCGAGCGTGCTGCGCGCCGCCGACCAGCGGCTGACCGAGGTCAGGAAGGGCATCCCGGACGCCGGCGCCCTCGTCATCGCCTCCGACCAGGACTCCGCCCGCGCCTACGCCAAGCTCATCCGCGAGATCACCGGCACCAGGGCCACCCTCGTCCTCTCCGACGACGCGGGCGCGTCCAAGCGGATCGACGACTTCAGCGGCAGCAACGACCGGTGGATGGTCGCCGTGCGGATGGTGTCCGAGGGCGTCGACGTGCCTCGGCTCGCGGTGGGCGTGTACGCCACCACCATCTCCACCCCGCTCTTCTTCGCGCAGGCCGTCGGACGTTTCGTACGGTCGCGCCGGCGCGGTGAGACCGCCTCCGTCTTCCTGCCGACCGTCCCCGATCTCCTCACCTTCGCCAACGAGATGGAGGTCGAGCGCGACCACGCCCTCGACAAGCCGAAGAAGGAGGGCGAGGAGGACCCTTACGCCGAGTCCGAGAAGGAGATGGAGGAGGCGAACAAGGAGCAGGACGAGGACACCGGCGAGCAGGAGCAGTTCTCCTTCGAGGCGCTGGAGTCCGAGGCCGTCTTCGACCGCGTGCTCTACGACGGTGCCGAGTTCGGCATGCAGGCCCACCCGGGGAGCGAGGAGGAGCAGGACTACCTCGGGATCCCCGGGCTGCTGGAGCCCGATCAGGTTCAGCTGCTCCTCCAGAAGAGGCAGGCCCGGCAGATCGCGCACAGCCGTAAGAAGCCGGATTCCGAGGCCGACCTGCTGGAGCTGCCCGCCGAGCGACGGCCCGTCGTCTCGCACAAGGAGATGATGGAGCTCCGCAAGCAGCTCAACACGATGGTCAGCGCGTACGTCCACCAGAGCGGCAAGCCGCACGGGGTGATCCACACCGAGCTGCGGCGGGTGTGCGGCGGGCCGCCGAGTGCGGAGGCGACGGCGGGGCAGTTGCGGCAGCGCATCGCCAAGGTGCAGGAGTGGGCCACGCGCATGAGGTGAGTGGTTCGGCAGGCCGTATGTCGGCTGCCGGGCCGGTGGGGCTGGTCGCGCCCACGCGGCGGAGGCGCATGTCGACACAGCCCCGCGCCCTGAAAGGCGCTCCGCGCCCCTTCGGGGCGCTCCACGGCCCGTGCCTTTCCGGGCATACCGGCGTGCTCCGTACCCGGCGCTGACCGGATTCTGGACGGAGCCTTCCGCTCAGCGAACCGGCTTCGCTAATGTCCCGCTACGCACACGCCCCGTGGCAGCGCCGCCGCGGAGCGCAGCCGTGAAGCGACGCGGTCCGGGACAGCCCGGGCCGCGGGCCGATCGGCGGCCTCTGAAGCGCGTCACTGACGGGACTCGGTGACGCATCCGCCGCGAGGGGGCTGCCGACCTCACCACTAAGGAGTGGGCGTCGTGACCGCGGAGACCTCTCAGACGCTCGACCGGGGACTGCGCGTCCTCAAGCTGCTGGCCGACACGGACCACGGGCTGACCGTCACCGAGCTATCCAACAAACTGGGCGTGAACCGGACCGTTGTGTACCGGCTGCTCGCCACGCTGGAACAGCACGCACTCGTACGCCGCGACCTGGGCGGCCGCGCCCGGGTCGGGCTCGGCGTGCTGCGCCTTGGCCGCCAGGTGCACCCGCTGGTACGGGAGGCCGCGCTGCCCGCGCTGCGCTCGCTCGCCGAGGACATAGGGGCCACGGCCCATCTGACACTGGTGGACGGCACGGAGGCGTTGGCGGTCGCCGTGGTCGAACCGACCTGGACGGACTATCACGTGGCCTACCGGGCCGGTTTCCGGCACCCCCTGGACCGCGGTGCCGCGGGCCGGGCCATCCTCGCCGCCCGGCAGCAGCCGCTGGACGACCCCGGATACACCCTGACCCACGGGGAGCTGGAGGCGGGAGCGAGTGGGGCCGCCGCGCCGCTCATCGGGGTCACCGGCGTCGAGGGCAGTGTGGGAGTGGTGATGCTGGCCGACGCGGTGCCGGAGCGGGTGGGGCCGCGGGTCGTGGACGCGGCACGGGAGGTGGCGGAGGCGTTGCGCTGAGGCGGGGTACGGGCGGGCGGCGTCCGGCGTCGGTACGGCGGGCCCGAGGCACCCTAGGCAGGGCGGTCACCGGCTCCGACACTCGGTACATGACCTCACTCAGCATCCGTACCGTTCACGACGTCGCCGGGTTCGCCGCGGTCGCCGACTACTTCAGCGACGTATGGCGGACGCCCCGCAGCGCGCCGCCCTTACTGCCCGAGACGCTGCACAGCATCGCCCACGCGGGCGGGGCGGTGCACGCCGCGTGGGACGGGGAGCGGCTCGCCGGTGCCTGTGTGGCCGTGTTCGGGCCGCCGGTGTCGAGAGAGGCGTACTCCGTGCTGGCCGCCGCCGAGCGGGGGCTCGGGGTGCGGCTCAAGGAGGCGCAGCGCGCGTGGGCGGTGGAGCTGGGGGCGCGCACCATGCGCTGGACCTTCGATCCGCTGGTCGGCCGCAACGCGCGGTTCAACTTCGTCAAACTCGGCGCGGCCGGCACCGAGTACCTCGTCGACTTCTACGGCCCCATGGCGGACGGCGTGAACGACGGCGACGAGACCGACCGGCTGGCGGTGACCTGGGACCTGATCGAGCCGGAGCGTGACGAGGACGACGGCCGGCCCGGTGAGCGAGAAGCGGCGCCCACCACCCACGCGGCCCCCGATGGCGGCCCCCTCGCCCGCCGCGACCTCTCCGACCGGTACGTCTGGTGCCGGGTGCCGGACGACATCGTGGCGCTGCGGGCCGCCGACCCCGAGCTGGCGCTGCGCTGGCGGCGGGCGGTGCGGGACGTGTTCACGAAGGCGTTCGCCGACGGTTTCCTCGCGACGGGTATGTCCCGGGACGGCTGGTACACGCTGACCCGGCGGGAGGCCGCCTCGTGAAACTCGAACGCGTCGAGCTCGTCCACGTCGCGATCCCGCTGGTCACCCCCTTCCGTACGTCGTTCGGCACGATGACGGCGAAGGACACCTTCCTGCTGCACGTCGTCACGGACACCGCCGAGGGCTGGTCGGAGTTCGCGGGCGACCCCGAGCCGCTGTACTGCTCGGAGTTCGTGGCCGGCGCGGAGATCGTCCTGCGCGACTTCCTGCTGCCGCGCGCCGCCGCGCTCCCCGTGCTCGCCGCCGCCCACCTCGCGCCCGCGATGGCCGGGATCAAGGGGCACGAGCTGGCGAAGGCGGCGCTGGAGACGGCCGTACTCGACGCGGAGCTGCGGTCGTACGGGATGCCGCTGGCCACGTATCTCGGGGCGGTGCGGGAGCGGGTGCCGGCGGGGGTGTCGGTCGGGATCCACCGGACGATCGCCGAGCTGCTGGACGCCGTCGAGGGCTATCTCGCCGACGGGTATGTGCGGATCAAGCTGAAGATCGAACCCGGCTGGGACCTCGAACCCGTACGGGCCGTGCGGGACCGCTTCGGAAGGGACCTGCCGCTCCAGGTCGACGCGAACACGGCGTACACCCTCGCGGACGCCGAGCATCTGCGGCGCCTGGACGAGTTCGGGCTGCTGCTGATCGAAGAGCCGTTGAACGAGAACGACCTGTACGCCCACGCCCGCCTTCAGCAGCGCATCGCGACCCCCGTCTGCCTGGACGAATCCCTGCACAACGCCCGTGACACCGCGTCCGCCATCGCGATGGACGCGTGCCGGGTCGTGAACGTCAAGCCCGCGCGGGTCGGGGGATACCTGGAGGCGCGGCGGGTCCATGACGTGGCCTACGCGCACGGGGTGCCGGTGTGGTGCGGGGGCATGCTGGAGACGGGCATCGGGCGTGCGCCCAACCTGGTGCTGGCTGCCCTGCCCGGTTTCACACTGCCCGGGGACACCTCGGCGTCCGGCCGCTACTTCGCCGAGGACATCACGGAGCCGTTCGTGCTGGTGGACGGCCACCTTCCGGTTCCGCGGTCACCGGGCATCGGGGTGGAGCCGCTGCCGGAGGCGCTGCGGCGCTTCACCGAGGAACGCCGAGACCTGTACGTGATCTGAACGGGGCATCCTGGGCAGCTCCGACCTGCACCCGGCCGGATTCCGTCGCCACGTTAGATTGATCCCGTGTTCTCTCGTCTCACGCGCCCCCGGGCCGTCGCCGTCTGCGCCCTGCCGGTCGTGGCCCTGCTCGCCACGGCGGCCTTCGCGCCACTGCCGTTCTCGCTGACGCAGCCCGGCCTGACGGCGGACGTCCTGGGCGAGAACAAGGGCGAGCCGGTGATCACGATCTCCGGCGCGCCGACCCGGGACACGAGCGGTGAGCTGCGCATGACGACCATCGAGGCGACCTCCCCGGACACGGATGTGCGGCTGGGCGATGTGATCGACGCCTGGTTCCGCACGGACGAGGCGGTCATGCCGCGTGACTCGGTGTATCCGAGCGGGCAGAGCACCCGGGAGATCGAGCAGTACAACACCGAGCAGATGAAGCAGTCCCAGGACGCCGCGACCGAGGCCGCGCTGAACTACCTGGACCTGAACGACAAGAACATCGAGGTCACCCTCACCCTCGCGGACGTGGGCGGCCCCAGCGCCGGCCTCCTCTTCTCCCTCGGCATCATCGACAAGCTGAACGGCGACGGCGCCGACGGCGACCTCACCGGCGGCCGCACCATCGCCGGCACCGGCACGATCGACGTCGCCGGCAAGGTCGGCGCGGTCGGCGGCGTCTCCCTCAAGACCCAGGCGGCCAAGCGCGACGGGGCGACGGTCTTCCTCGTCCCGAAGGCAGAGTGCTCCGACGCGAAGGCGGAACTCCCGAAGGGCCTGCGCCTCATCCCGGTGACCACACTGAAGGGCGCGGTGAACGCACTGGAGGCCCTGGACAGCGGGAAGGGCTCCGTCCCCAGCTGCTAGGCCCTGTCGTTTGGATCACCCCGGCGTCGCGGGGCCTGGCACGCGCATCTGCGGCGTTGTCGTCGGTTGCCAACGCTCCGCGTTGGCGCCCTCCTCCGCCTTGCAGCTGCACGCACCAGGCCCCGCTCGGGTCGGCTGAAAGGAGCCGCGCCTCACAGCCGGGCTGATCCAAACGACAGGGCTTAGACCGTGTCCGGCCTAGGGGTTTAACGCCGGCTTCGTGGTGGCGAGCCGCAGACCCACTTCCATGAGCGTCCAGCCCACCCTCGTCCGCAGATCCCGGGCGGGTGTGGCCTGAACCGCGAGGGCGTGCATACGCGCTTCGGCGTGGAGGTCGGCGGCGCGGGCGTGGTGCAGGGCGAGGTGGGTCTCGGGGTGCTGCATCGGCTGCTGCCTTTCAGTCCGTGCTGAGGGGGAAGGTGCGGGTCTGTACGCGAACGGTGCTCGCCTCGGGGGCGTCCTCGACGCCGGGCCGGTCGCGGTAGCTGTCGACCAACTCGTGCATCTTGTGCGCAAGTTCGGTCGCGAGCTGCGGCGTCAGGCGGAGCGTCATGCTGCTCATGTCCATGCTGCGGTTCCAGGCGTCCGACCACTCCTCACGGGTGCCGAGCCAGGTAGACAGCTCCCGGGTCTGCTGGGTGGCGACCTCGTGGAGATACAGGTCGGCGGCGCCGCGCACGTCGGGACTCGGGTCGCGCAGAAGGGCGTCGTCGAATCGCAGTCCCTGCACCGCCGCCTTCCACCACCGCTCCCGCCCCTTGCCCCGCCCGGGGTCGTCCTCGACGAATCCGTGCGCCGCCAGCTGTCGCAGGTGGTAGCTGGTGGCTCCGCTGGACTCGCCCAGTTTCCCGGCGAGTTGGGAGGCGGTGGCCGGTCCGCCGATGCGCAGGGCGTCGAGCAGCTGCATGCGTAGGGGATGAGCCAGTCCGCGCAGGGACCGGGCGTCGAGGTCGTGAACCTTGGGCTGGTCGGGGTTCGCCATGCATGCAAAGGTAGCGTTGCAAAGGGTTCTTTGCAACAACTTCTTTGTAAGTCCCCCTACTTCACGAACCCCTCCTCCTTCATCCAGTCCAACGCCACCTGATGCGGATCCTCCCCGTCCACGTCCACCTTCGCGTTCAGGTCCTGCGCCACGGAGTTGTTCAGCTTCTTGCTGATCGGGTCGAGGACCTCCGGGATGGCCGGCCACTCCTCGAGAGTCCTGGTGTTGATCATGGGGGCGGCGTTGTAGTTGGGGAAGAACTTCTTGTCGTCCTCCATGACCACGAGGTTCATCGACTTGATGCGGCCGTCCGTCGTGAAGACCTCGCCGTAGACACAACTTCCCTTCGCGACCTGGGTGTAGATGATCCCGGTGTCCATCTGGGTGATGTTCCTCGTCGGCAGGTCCATGCCGTACGCCTTCGCCATGCCCGGCAGCCCGTCCGCGCGGTTGGCGAACTCGACCTCGACGCACAGGGTCACCGCACCGGGGTCCGACTTCGACAGCGCGGCGACCTCGGACAGGGTGTTCGTGCGGTACTTCCGGTGGTTGGCCTGGTTCATCGCCAGGGCGTAGGTGTTGTTCAGGGCGGAGGGCTCCAGCCAGGTCACCCCGTTCCTCGCGTCCTCCTTCCGCACCGCCTCCCACTGCGCGCGCGGGTCGGGGATCGGCTCGCTGCGGCCCAGGTACGTGATCCAGGCCGTGCCCGTGTACTCGTACCCGGCGTCGGCCTCCCCCTTCCGCACCGCCTCCCGGCTGCCGATGGAACCCTGGATGCCGGTGCGGTCGAGCACCTCCGCGCCGGCCGCCTCGAAGGCGATGCCCATGATCGCGCCGAGGATCAGCTGCTCGGTGAACGACTTCGACGTCACCGTCAGCTCGGCCCCCTTCAACGGCTCGCCCCGCCCGATCGAGCCGGGCCGTACGTCGTCGACCATGGGGGAGCCGCTGGTCAGACCGCACCCCGAGGGCGCCAGGAGTGCCACCGCCAGGAATACGCGCGTCCGGCGCCTCATGTCCCCAACCCCCGTGGCCGCAGCAGCACTTCCGCCAGCGACGCCAGCCAGTCCACCAGCAGGGCGAGGGCGACCGTGAGGATCGAGCCCAGCACCAGCACCGGCATGCGCTGGTTGGTGATGCCGGCCGTGATCAGCACGCCCAGGCCGCCGCCCCCGCCGAAGACCGCCAGGGTGGCCGTACCGACGTTGAGGACCAGGGCCGTGCGGACGCCCGCCAGGATCAGCGGGACCGCGAGGGGCAGCTCCACCCGGGTCAGCACGCCCGTCGGGGACATGCCGATGCCGCGCGCCGCCTCCAGCAGCGTCGGATCGTTCGCCTTCAGGCCCGCGATCGTGTTGGACAGCACGGGTAGGACGGCGTAGGCGATCATGCCGATCAGGGCGGCTTTCCGGCCGATGCCGAGCCAGATCACCAGCAGTGCGAGGAGGCCGATCGCGGGGGTCGCCTGGCCCATGTTGGCGAACGCCATGGCCACCGGGGTCGCCTTCCGGAACGCCCGTCGGGTGAGCAGGATCCCCAGCGGGATCGCGATGATCAGCACGAAGAACGTGGAGATCACCGTGAGTTCTACGTGCTGCCACAACGCCTTGGAGACCTGGCCGTTCGACAGCGCGTTCTCGGAGACCGCGTCCAGGTCGGCCTGCTGGAACCACAGCCAGGTCGCCAGCAGCATCGCCACCAGCAGGGCCGGCACGAAGGTGAGCTTCTGCCAGCTCACCTTCCGGCGCGGGGGCTTCGCGGCGGTGGGGGAGGAGGCGGCGGAGGGCGCGTCGGTCACACCGGTCACGTCGGTCACGTCGGTCACGTCGGCCGTGTCGGTCTCCTCCGGCGTCGCCGTCCCGGTCCTCGGAGCCTCGGGGCTGCTCACGCCTTCCTCTCCCCTCCGTCGCCCTCCTGCTCGGCGTGCGTCAGGTCGGCCCGTGTCTCCTCCAGGTCGTGCTGGGCCTCCAGCGCCTCAAGACGGTCCGCCTCCAGCAGCTCGTGCACCGAGTTGATCAGCGTCTCCATGTCGACGACGCCCGTGTACTCACCGCGCCGCCCGGTCACCGCGACCCGCCCCGCGTTGTCGGTGAGGACCGCCTCCAGGGCGTCCCGCAGCGTGGCGTCCCGCGTCACCGTGTCGGTGACCAGCGTCCCGGCCCGGGCGAGTGAACCCCTGGCCCGCATCAGGTCACCGCGCCGCAGCCACTTGTACGGCCGCCGGCGCTTGTCCAGCAGCAGGATCTCGTTGGTGCCGCTGGACCGGAGCCGGTTGAAGATCTCCTGGAGCGGGTCGTCGACGGTCACCGTCGGGTAGTCGGTGATCTCCACATCCCGCACGCGGGTCAGGTTCAGCCGCTTCAGCGCCGCCCCTGCGCCCACGAACCCGGACACGAAGTCGTCCGCCGGGTTGGTGAGGATCGCCTCGGGGGTGTCGAACTGAGCGATGTGGGACCGTTCGCGCAGAACGGCGATACGGTCACCGAGCTTGATCGCCTCGTCGAAGTCGTGCGTGACGAAGACGATCGTCTTGTGCAGCTCGTGCTGGAGCCTGATCAACTCGTCCTGGAGATGATCACGGGTGATCGGGTCGACCGCCCCGAACGGCTCGTCCATCAGCAGGACGGGCGGATCGGCGGCCAGCGCCCTCGCCACCCCCACCCGTTGCTGCTGGCCACCGGAGAGCTGACGTGGATAGCGGCCGTGGAACTCCCCGGGATCGAGGCCGACCAGGTCCAGCAGCTCCTCGACCCGGTCCCGGATCCGCGCCTTCGGCCAGCCGATCATCTTCGGCACCAGCGCGATGTTCTGGGCGACCGTCATGTGCGGGAAGAGGCCGGCGGACTGGATCGCGTAGCCGACCTTGCGACGCAGCTTCACCGGGTCGATGTCGGTGACGTCCTCGCCGCCGATGCGGATACGGCCACCGGTCGGTTCGATCAGCCGGTTGATCATCTTGAGCGTCGTCGACTTTCCGCACCCGGAAGGGCCGACGAAGATGACCACCTCGCCCGCCTTGATCTCCATGTTCACGTTGTCCACGGCCGGCTGCGGGCTGCCCGGATACCGCTTGGTCAGGTTCTCCAGCTCGATGGAGGCGCCGTGATGCTCACCGGTGGCGTCGGGCGGAGCGTCGGAGGGGGTGCCGGCGGGGATGTCGGCGGGGGCGTCGGCGGTGCTGCCGTACTCAGACACGGATCCCCCTGGGAATGGTCAGCCGCCCGATCAGGACGTACGCGGCGTCGAACAGCAGGGCCAGGACGATGATCCCGAGCGTCCCCGCGAGCACCTGGTTGAGCGCGTTCGCGCTGCCCAGCGAGGCCAGGCCGCGGAAGATCACGTTGCCGAGCCCGGGTCCCGACGCGTACGCCGCGATGGCCGCGATGCCCATCAGCATCTGCGTCGAGACCCGGATCCCGGTCAGGATCGGCGGCCAGGCCAGCGGCAGCTCCACCCGCAGCAACTGCGCGAGCCGGGACATCCCGATGCCCCGGGCCGCGTCCACCAGCGCCGGGTCGACGCCGCGCAGCCCGACGATCGCGTTGCGCACGATCGGCAGCAGGCCGTACAGGGTCAGAGCGATCACCGTGGGCGGTACGCCCAGCCCCACGATCGGGATGAGCAGACCGATCATGGCGAGCGACGGAATGGTCAGGATGCCCGAGGTGGACAGGGTGGCGAAATTGCCGGCCCACTCGCTGCGATAGGTGACCACACCGATGAGCACCCCGAGCAGGGTCGCCACCACCATGCACTGGAAGACCGCGCTGGCGTGCTGTAGGGCGTCGGTGAACAGCTGCTGGTGGCGGTTGCCCAGGTACTCCCAGAAGCTCACAAGCGCACCACCCGGGGTCGGCTACCTCTCCGGGTCCTCCGCCGCCTGCTCCACCAACGGGATGATCCGCAGCGGAACGGGGTTCTCCATCACGATCGCGGTGGAGGCCCGGACGATCCCATCGAAACCGACAACCCGGTCGATCACACGCTGGAGATCGGCGTTGGAACGCGCCACGAGACGGCACATCATGTCCCCGGTCCCGGTGGTGGTGTGCAGCTCCAGCACCTCCGGCACGGTCGCCAAGTGCGCCCGTACGTCGGCCCCTTGCCCCTGCCGGATCTGAAGCGTGGCGAAGGCGGTGACCGGATACCCGAGCGCGGCCGGATCCACCTCGGGACCGAACCCGCGGATGACTCCGTTCGACTGAAGCCGGTCCAGCCGCGCCTGCACGGTCCCGCGGGCCACCCCCAGTCGCCGGGACATCTCCAGCACCCCGATCCGCGGCTCCCGCGCCAGCAGCACGATGATCCGCCCGTCCAGATGATCGATCGCCACAGCAGCCCCCGGGTGGGTGGTCATCCTGTACAGAAAGCCCGCCGAAGCGGGTCGGTCACTGAGCAGATTGCCCAGCCGGAAACCAAACTATTGCGCACCTTGCCGTATCGGAGTGAGGCTGCGCCTATGACGCAGACCACACACCACACTCCCGACACCGCCCGGCAGGCCGACCCCTTCCCGGTCAAGGGAATGGACGCGGTCGTCTTCGCCGTGGGCAACGCCAAGCAGGCGGCGCACTACTACTCGACCGCCTTCGGCATGCGCCTCGTGGCGTACTCCGGACCGGAGAACGGCAGCCGCGAGACGGCGAGCTACGTGCTGGAGAACGGCTCTGCCCGCTTCGTCCTCACCTCCGTCATCAAGCCCGCCACCACCTGGGGCCACTTCCTCGCCCAGCACGTGGCCGAGCACGGCGACGGAGTCGTCGACCTCGCCATCGAGGTCCCGGACGCGCGCCGGGCGTACGCGTACGCGCTGGAGCACGGCGCCACGTCCGTCTCCGAGCCGTACGAGCTGAAGGACGAGCACGGCACCGTCGTCCTGGCCGCCATCGCGACGTACGGCGAGACCCGCCACACCCTCGTCGAGCGCACCGGCTACGACGGCCCCTACCTGCCCGGCTACGTCGCCGCGCAGCCGATGGTCGAACCGCCCGCCCAGCGCACCTTCCAGGCCATCGACCACTGCGTCGGCAACGTCGAGCTCGGCCGGATGAACGAATGGGTCGGCTTCTACAACAAGGTCATGGGCTTCACGAACATGAAGGAGTTCGTGGGCGACGACATCGCGACCGAGTACAGCGCGCTGATGTCGAAGGTCGTGGCCGACGGCACGCTCAAGGTCAAGTTCCCGATCAACGAGCCCGCCATCGCCAAGAAGAAGTCCCAGATCGACGAGTACCTGGAGTTCTACGGCGGCGCCGGTGTCCAGCACATCGCGCTGAACACGAACGACATCGTGGCGACGGTCCGCACGATGCGCGCGGCCGGCGTCCAGTTCCTCGACACCCCGGACTCGTACTACGACACCCTCGGCGAGTGGGTCGGCGACACCCGCGTCCCCGTCGAGACCCTGCGCGAGCTGAAGATCCTCGCCGACCGCGACGAGGACGGCTATCTGCTGCAAATCTTCACCAAGCCGGTCCAGGACCGTCCGACGGTCTTCTTCGAGATCATCGAACGCCACGGCTCCATGGGCTTCGGCAAGGGCAACTTCAAGGCCCTGTTCGAGGCGATCGAGCGGGAGCAGGCCAAGCGCGGGAACCTGTGACGGCTGGTTGAGCCTGTCCGGTCGTGCGGGTGTCACGGGGCACCCGCACGACCAGGGGGACGTCGGTGGAGGACCGGTTCGATCTGTCCGTGCCGTCCGAGCGACGGCCGTGGAAGAAGGCCGCCGAAGGTCACTTCCGGCGCGGCTTGGCGTCCATGTCCGGTACGTCCTCCACCGACGGCTCCCCGAGCTCCTCCAACGCCGCCTCCGCCAGCGGCACCCGCGTCGGCGAGAAGTGCGGATTGATCCGCAGCGCCTCCTCCAGATGCCGTCGCGCGGGCCCCGTCATCTCCAGCGACCGCTCGATCATCCCCAGGTGATAGGCGTACAGCGCGCTGCGCACCCCGCCCCCCTTCTGCCGGTCGGTCGCACGCCGGGCGAACTTCAGCGCCTCCTTGTCCTCCCCGGCCCGGTGCAGCGCCCAGCCCAGCGCGTCGGCCACCGCGATCCCCGGCTGCCGGCGCCACTCGACCCTGAGCCGTCGTACGGCCATCTCCGTGTCGCCGTGGTCCGCCTCGAAGCGGCCAAGCACCAACTCCTCGTCGACCCCGCCGGCCGCGGCCCGCGCCGCCCGCTCGCGCAGCAGGTCGTACTGCACGCGTGCCGCCTGGCCCAGGCCCAGCGACTCGTACAACTCGCCCAGCTCCAGGGCGTATTCGGGCAGCGGCTGCTTGGCGAGGGCGACCCGGTACGCGTTCAGCGCCTCCGTCGAGCGGCCCAGTGCCGCCAGGGTCCGACCCTGCCCGGCGAGCGCGGCCCGCTGGTCGGGGTCGAGGCGTACCGCCTCCTGGAAGTGGCGCAGGGCCACCTCCAGGTCGCCGCGTTCCCAGGCGAGTTGCCCGGCCTGTTCGAGATACGCCGCCCGCTCGGCCGGGGCCTCGGTGGCCGCCGCCGCGTCGGAGAGGGCCGCCGCCGCGTCCTCCCGCCAGCCCCGGTCCCGGTAGAGGGCCGCCGCCCGGGCCTGCACCGCCGGTCCCGAGCGCAGCTTCAGCAGCCGGTCCAGGGTCCGCTTGGCGGCCTTGTAGTCACCCATCCCCGTCTGCGCCTCGATCAGCAGCGGATACGTCGTCCACCGCTTCCGGTCCACTTTCAGCGCCGCCTCGCTCCACGTGCGCGCCGCGTGGAAGTCCCGCCGGGCGTTCGCCAGCGCCGCCATGCCGTCCAGCGCCTCGGCGTTGCGCTCGCGCACCCGCAGCGACGCCCGCAGTGCCTTCTCGGCCTTCGGGTAGTTCGCCGGCTCCGCGGTCCGCCGGCCCTGTTCCACATACGCCGCCCCCAGCACCGCCCACGCCCGGGCGTCCTTGGGATGCGTCCGCAGGTGAGCCTCGCGCTCGTCGATCAGCACCGCCAGATCGGGCAGCGCGGCGGTCACCCCCGTGGTGACGGCGGTCAGCGCTTGCGCCCCCGGTGCCGGCGGAGCCGCCCGTGTCCCGCTGGGCCCCCACGGCAACAGCGTCAGCACCCCGCCGAGCACGGCACACCCCGCCACGGCGGCGATCAGCACGCGCCCCCGGTTGCGCGGGCGGCGGCCGGGCGTGCCCTGCCGGTCCTTCGAGGCGTCGTTCGCAGAGCCGGCCTTCTCTGAGCCGGCCTTCTCGGACCCGGCGTTCTCAGAGCCGTCGTTGTCCGACCCGGCCTTCTTCGGGGCGCTGTTCTCCATGGCGATCACTGTGCGTGAAACCCTGCGTCAATACGACGACCACACCCGTCCGACCCCGGCTGCCGTACATGGGGTTCACACCGATGGCCCCCGGGTGTCACGCTGTGATCATGAGCCGTATCGAAGCCGCACCCGACCAGGCCCGGGGTGACCTCACCGAGCGGCTGCTCGCGGGTCTGCCTGTCGAGGCCGTCCTCACCGACCCCGACATCACGGCCTCCTACGCCAACGACATGGCCAGCTTCTGCCCGGCCGGCGCCCCCGCCGTGGTCGTGCTGCCGCGCACGGTCGAAGAGGTCCAGCACGTCATGCGCACCGCCACCGAGCTGCGCGTCCCGGTCGTCCCGCAGGGCGCCCGCACGGGCCTGTCGGGCGGGGCCAACGCCTCCGACGGCTGCATCGTGCTGTCCCTGACCAAGATGGACCGGATCCTGGAGATCAACCCCGTCGACCGCATCGCCGTCGTCGAGCCCGGTGTCATCAACGCCACCCTCTCCCGCGCGGTCGGCGAACTCGGCCTGTACTACCCGCCGGACCCCTCCAGCTGGGAGATGTGCACGATCGGCGGCAACATCGGCACGGCCTCCGGCGGCCTGTGCTGTGTGAAGTACGGGGTGACGGCGGAGTACGTCCTCGGCCTGGACGTCGTCCTCGCCGACGGGCGCCTGATGTCCACGGGCCGCCGTACCGCCAAGGGCGTCGCCGGGTACGACATGACCCGCCTCTTCGTCGGCTCCGAGGGCTCGCTCGGCATCGTCGTACGGGCCGTCCTGGCGCTGAAGCCGCAGCCGCCGCAGCAGCTGGTGCTCGCCGCCGAGTTCGCGACCGCGGCGGCCGCGTGCGACGCGGTGTGCCGGATCATGGAAGGCGGGCATGTCCCGTCGTTGCTGGAACTGATGGACCGTACGACGGTCAAGGCGGTCAACGACATCGCGAACATGGGGCTGCCGGAGACGACCGAGGCCCTCCTCCTGGCCGCCTTCGACACCCCGGACCCCGGCCCCGACCTCGCGGCCGTCGGCGCGCTGTGCGAGGCGGCCGGTGCCACCCAGGTGGTCCCGGCGGACGACGCGGCCGAGTCCGAACTCCTGCTCCAGGCAAGGCGGTTGTCCCTCACTGCACTGGAGGCGGTGCGGGGCGTGACGATGATCGACGACGTGTGCGTGCCCCGCTCCCGGCTCGCCGACCTGATCGAGGGCGTGGAGCGGATCGCCGACAAGCACCAGCTCACCATCGGCGTCGTCGCCCACGCCGGTGACGGCAACACGCACCCCACCGTCTGCTTCGACGCGACCGACGCCGACGAGTCCCGGCGCGCCCGCGAGTCCTTCGACGAGATCATGGCGCTCGGCCTGGAACTCGGCGGCACGATCACCGGTGAGCACGGCGTGGGCGTCCTGAAGAAGGAGTGGCTGGCGCGCGAGATCGGCCCGGTCGGGATCGAGTTGCAGCGCGGCATCAAACAGGTCTTCGACCCGCTGGGCATTCTGAACCCGGGCAAGCTGTTCTGATCCGTCCCTTCGATACGGCTCACCTGGCGAGCAGTTGGTCGAGCGCGTCGTCGATCCCCAGCTGCTCGCCCTCGGCCCCCGGCGGCACCAGCCGCAACGTCCGCTCCAGCCAGGCCGACACCTGCGCCGCCGGCGCCTCCAGCAGAGCGTCCCCGTCGGGCGAGCTCAGCCCCATGAGCACCAGGCTGCGCCCGTCCACCTTCGTCGGCCACACCCGCACGTCCCCGTGCCCACTCGGCCGGAACACCCCCTCCACGAGCAGATCGCGGGAGAAGGTCCAGTGCACCGGGTGATCGGAGTTGATGTGAAAGGCGATGTGCACGGCGTACGGATCGTCACTGTGATAGCTCAGCAGGGCCGGCACGGGGATGCGCCGCTCCGGCGACAGGATGAGCCGCAGCTCCAGCTCGCGCTCTACGGTCTGATGCATGACGTACGTGTCCTCTCTCGTGACGCGTGCGGGCCGCGTGGGCGGGCCCGTACGAGTGGAGAGGGACCGGGGGCACGGATCATTACGCGGGTTCGCGGAACTTTTTTCCGGCCCTGTTCCCGGACG
>NZ_JAGMUL010000194.1:0-36772 GCF_019049285.1 Streptomyces sp. AC550_RSS872 | reverse complement strand
AACGGGTGGCGTCGGGCCGGTGGCGGGGCCGTGTGTCGTCGGCGTTCCGGTCCTGGTTCCGCTGGTGTGAAGTACGTGTACGAGGTTGCCCGGAAAGGGGTGGGTCCTTCGGGACGGGCGGTGCTTGTTGCGTCGGTCTGGCTGTGTCTTCCCGGGGGCTGACCCCCGGGCCCCCAGCCGAAGGCCGGGCGGTCGGCCTCGAACGGGTGGCGTCGGGCCGGTGGCGGGGCCGTGTGTCGTCGGCGTTCCGGTCCTGGTTCCGCTGGTGTGAAGTACGTGTACGAGGTTGCCCGGAAAGGAGTGGGTCCTTCGGGACGGGCGGTGCTTGTTGCGTCGGTCTGATAGATGTGGAGGCCTCTATTTGACCCCCGAGCAGATACCGGACGACGGACATGAGCGCCCCAACCCCGGCCCCCGGTGACGACAGGCCCCGCGAAGGGTATTACCCGGACCCGTCCATTCCTGGATATGTCCGGTACTGGAACGGTGCCTCCTGGGTGCCGGGCACCAGCCGTCCGGCGCCGACGGACGGCGAACCGCTCGCCCCGCCGCCGGGCGCCGGCCCTGAAGGGTCCGCCGCTGCCCCGGCCGCCTCGGTCGAGGAGACCGGCCCGCACTTCTTCGACGAGGAACCGGCGCGGGAACCCGCGTCGGCCCAGGCCCAGCACGGCAGCCGCCCGGAGCCGGCGTCCGCGTGGGGCGCCGACCCGGCCCACCAGGCCGGCTTCGGCGGCGACCAGGACCACCGCGTCTCCTGGGGCGCCCAGCAGGAGCCCGGCCCGAGGGACCCACGCGCGGCGGCCGAGCCGGACGGGCAGGCCGTCGGCACCGACGGCACGGCCACCGTTGCGCCCGCCGAGCCGGACGCGGACTCCGGGGGCGTCGCCTCCGGGGACACGTTCATGATCCGTCGGCCCGTGGCGGGCGGAGCGCAGTCCTCCGGCGCCGGCATCCCCAGTCCCGGCGGCCCCGCCCCTGCCGACGGCACCATGGCCATCCGCGCGGTGTCCCCGCGCACGGGGGCGCAGGGCGGAAGCACGGGCGCGTCCGCCGGATCGGGCGCCGCACGTACGGACGCCGCGACCGGCGCCCCGCAGGGTCCCGGCTTCGGCGCCGGGAAGGCCGCCGCCGAACGGGCCGCCGTGGCCCAGGGACAGGCCCAGACGGCCGCCGGAGCCGCGGCCGCCGCCCAGGCCGCCGACGGCTCTCCCACGGCCCTCTCCGGCCCGCAGCAGGCCCAGCCGGCGGCCGCGCCGAGCATCCCCCAGCAGTCGGGCGGCCCGCAGCCCGCGGCAGCGGCCTCCGGCGCGCCCATGACGTCGGGCCCCGGAGGCGGCCAGTCCTCCTGGGCGCAGCAGGTCCACCGGCTCGCGGGCCCCGGCGAGGACCAGCCGGTCGCGCCGTGGAAGCCCCCGACCCTGGACCCGTTCCAGGCGGCCGCCATGCGTCAGGCCGCCGCCCGCCCCGCGGGCCTCGGCAAGCGGCTGGCCGCACGGCTGCTGGACACCGTCGTCCTGGCCGCCGTCACCGCGGTGGCCGCCGTCCCGCTCGGAACCAAGGCGATCGACCACGTCAACGGCAAGATCGACGCCGCCAAGCTGTCCGGCGAGACGGTCACCGTGTGGCTGCTGGACGGCACCACGTCGGTCTACCTCGGCATCATCCTGGCCGTCCTGCTGCTGTTCGGCGCGGTCTACGAGGTCCTGCCCACCGTCAAGTGGGGCCGCACGCTCGGCAAGAAGGTGCTCGGCCTGGAGGTGCGGGACATCGAGGCGCACGAACCCCCGGAGTTCGGCGCGGCCCTGAAGCGCTGGCTCGTCTACAGCATCCCCGGCCTGCTCGTCGTCGGCGTCGTCGGCGTGCTGTGGTGCGTGTTCGACCGGCCGTGGCGCCAGTGCTGGCACGACAAGGCGGCGCGTACGTTCGTCGCGGGCTGACCGCATACCGCGAACGGCCCGGAAGATTCCGTACCCCGGACGGCCCCGCGCCGGATGCGAAGCCGGACGGTTCGCGGTCGACTCGGGCCATGAGCAGCGAACCGCCTCCCGGCTCCGGTCAGCAACCCCCGGAAGACGATCCGTTCAGGAAGCAGCCCCCGCCGTCCGAGGGCCCGGGTTCGCCGTACGGTGACCAGCCACCGTATGGCGGCCAGCCCCCGCCCTCCTACGGCGGCGGCCCCTACGGCGGCGGCCCCTACGGCGGTGACCCGTACGGCGGCGGAGGCGGGCCCGCCGACCCCCTCGCCGGGATGCCGCCGCTCGCCGACAGCGGCAAGCGCACGCTGGCCCGCATCATCGACATGATCCTGGTGGGCGTCGTCGTCTGGCTGCTCACCTGGGGATTCGGCGTCACCGAGTACGACGTGAACACCGACGAGGTGGAGTACAGCAAGTCCTTCGTGCAGTCACTGGTCGCCGCCGTGCTGTTCATCGGCTACGACACCGTCATGACCGCCAGGACGGGGCAGACGCTCGGCAAGAAGCTGCTCAACCTGCGCACGGCCAACCTCGACAACGGCGCCACCCCCTCGGTGCAGGCCTCGCTGATCCGGGCATTGGTGCTGTGGATCCCGTTCGCGTTCTGCTGCGCCTGCATCTGGACCGTGATCTGCGGCGGCTGGAGTTTCTTCGACAAGCCCTACAAACAGGGCCTGCACGACAAGGCGGCGAAGACGGTCGTGGTCAGCACGGGCAACTGAGCGTCAGGACTGGGTCAGCACGGGTTCCTCCGCCTGTTCCCGTTCGGTAGGAGCGGGCTTGCGGATCGCCACCACGCGGGGCTTCCTCGGCATGGGCACTGTCATGGCGACCAGCAGCCCGAGCAGAAGCGCCGCGACGGCGATGACCGCGATCCCCACACCCGAACTCGTCTGTGACAGCAGCAGCATGGCGAGCGTCGAGAAGATCACGGTGCACGAGCCGTAAGCGAGCTGTGCGGCAGTCGGACGAGGCATGATCATCGTGTCCTCGGAATCAGGGGTGCACGGGGGTCTCGGCCTGGCTTTCCGCCGACGTCCGGGCGTTCCGCCATCCGACTCTAACCGCGTGCATGCCCGAGCGGAACAAACCGTAAGCGTGACCTAACCAACAGTGCCGGTGCACGGGGGGCGCACGGAGTCATCTCGTCCAACAGGTGGACAGCGCAACGCGCCCGCCCCGAAAGGTGGTTGTTCGCTAAACGAACATGGACTCCGCATAGTGCAATTGACCTGTTCAAGTCAAGGTCTGTTTTTTCTGACTAACCTCTAGTCAAATGTCGTCACTTGACTACACGCGTTGATCAGGCGCTCGCGGAACCTCCAGGACCAGGAACCCTTCCTTCCGCGCGCCCGGACGCGGGGGAGGAAGCAAGTGACCAGTAGACCCTGGACGTTCAGAACGGCGGCGACCGCCGTCGCGCTCACGACGGCAGCGGCGACGTTCTCGACCTTCGCGGTGGCTCAGGCCGACGAAGGCGCGCCGGCGTCCGTGGAGCGGCACGACCCGGCGGAGCACACTCACGCCGAACACAACCTCGACGGCCCCATGAGCAAGACGCAGGAGGCCCAGCGCGAGGAGGCCCTGAACCAGGTCATATCCGGCCGGAGCAAGGTCAAGAAGCGCGACGGCTCGCAGGTCGTCGAGCTCAAGAGCAAGAAGGGCGACAGCAAGTACGTCGAGCTGGGCCGCGAGAAGACCGACAAGATCTTCACGATCCTGGTCGAGTTCGGCGACCGGATCAGCGAGTTCGGCGGCACGCCCGGCCCGGCCCACAACCAGATAGCCGAGCCCGACCGCGAGAAGGACAACTCGACGGCCTGGCAGGCGGACTACAACCAGAAGCACTACCAGGACCTCTACTTCGGCACCGGCAAGAAGACCGAGTCGCTGAAGAAGTACTACGAGAAGCAGTCCTCGGGCCGCTACTCGGTCGAGGGCGAGGTCACCGACTGGGTCAAGGTCCCCTACAACGAGGCCCGCTACGGCAACAACGCCTGCGGCGAAACCAACTGCGCCAGCGTGTGGAACGTCGTCAGCGACGGTCTGAACGCGTGGGTCTCCCAGCAGAAGGCAGCTGGGAAGACCGACGCCGAGATCAAGGCCGCCGTGACGCAGTTCGACCAGTGGGACCGCTACGACTTCGACGGCGACGGCGACTTCAACGAGGCCGACGGCTACATCGACCACTTCCAGATCGTGCACGCCGGTGAGGACGAGTCCGCGGGCGGCGGCGCCCAGGGCGAGGACGCGATCTGGGCCCACCGCTGGTACGCCTTCGGCACCGACGCCGGTGCCACCGGCCCCGCGAACAACAGGCTGGGCGGCGCGCAGATCGGCTCCACCGGCATCTGGGTCGGCGACTACACCGTCCAGCCGGAGAACGGCGGCCTCGGCGTCTTCGCCCACGAGTACGGCCACGACCTCGGTCTGCCGGACCACTACGACACCGCCGGCGGCGAGAACTCCACCGGCTTCTGGACGCTGATGTCCTCCGGTTCCTGGCTGGGCACCGGCAAGAAGGAGATCGGTGACCTGCCCGGCGACATGACCGCCTGGGACAAGCTCCAGCTGGGCTGGCTCAACTACGACACGGCCAAGGCCGCGACGACGTCCGAGCACAAGCTGGGCCTTGCCGAGTACAACACCCGGCACAAGCAGGCCCTCGTGGTCTCGCTGCCCAAGAAGGCCGTCACCACCGAACTCGTGACTCCCGCACAGGGCGCGACCCAGTGGTGGAGCGGCAGCGGCAACAACCTGAAGAACACGCTGAGCCGCAGCGTCGACCTCACCGGCAAGTCCTCCGCCAGTCTCACCCTCGACGGCTGGTGGGACATCGAGAAGGGCTACGACTACCTCTACACCGAGGTGTCGACCGACGGCGGCGCCAACTGGACGGCGATCGACGGCACCGCGAACGGCAACCCGATCAGCCGTGACGGCAGTGACAAGCCCGCGCTCGACGGCACGGTGGACGCGTACCAGAAGCTCGTCTACCCGCTGGACGCCTACGCCGGCAAGAAGATCGACCTCCGCTTCCGCTACGCGACCGACGGCGGCCTGGCGATGAAGGGCTTCGCGGCCGACCGCATCACGGTCACCGCCGACGGCTCCGCGGTCTTCTCGGACGACGTGGAGAGCGTGGACAACGCCTGGACGGCGACCGGCTTCACGCGCATGGGCGCTTCGTTCACCAAGGACTACGAGCAGTACTACATCGCCGAGAACCGTCAGTACGTGTCGTACGACAAGACCCTGAAGACGGGCCCGTACAACTTCGGCTTCTCGTCGACCCGTCCGGACTGGGTGGAGCACTACGCCTACCAGAACGGCCTGTTGATCTGGAAGTGGGACACCTCCCAGGCGGACAACAACACCAGCCAGCACCAGGGTGTCGGTCTGATCCTCCCGGTCGACTCCCACCCGACGCCGCTGAAGTGGTCCGACGGCACGCTGATGCGCAACCGCATCCAGTCCTACGACTCGCCGTTCAGCACGTTCCGCACGGACGGCATGACGCTGCACAACGCGGGCGTCGCGGCCTGGATCCCGTCGCGTGCCGGGGTGCCGGTCTTCAATGACCACACCAGCACGTACTACAGCGCCGAGACGCCCACCGCGGGCGTCAAGATCACTGACACCAACACCAAGATCAAGATCATCAAGGAGCCGCGCGACGGCTCGACGATCACGGTCGAGGTCGGCGCCGCAGTGAAGTAAACGGCATATTCGCAGGTCAGAGCGTGATCGGCGGCAACCCTCTTGGCGGGTTGCCGCCGATCGTGTTTAGGTGCACCCTGTGCTTCCGTTATTGACACCGACATCGACACCGACATCGACACCGACTCGCACGGGGGTGTGACCGCATGGCCGCAGGAGGTTTCTGCAAGCTGCCGACCGGCAGCGTGGTGGTGGCTCTGAACCTGCCCAGACCCACCGCCGACGGCACGGGCAGCGTCCGTGTCCTCGTCCACGCCCAGAACCGCGCCCGAGCCCTGACCAGGCTCCGCAACCTCGGCATGCGCGCGGTCTACCTACGCGGCAACGCCGCCCCGCCGTCACCCGACGAGATCACGGCGGTCCTGCACCACCCCGACGGCCTGATATGGCGAACGGCCCCTGACAACGGTGTCGCCCTGGGACCCGAGCTGGCACAGGAGCTGTGGCACCCGATCCGAGCGCTGCTGAGACGCCCGGCGGCAACGCCTTAAGCGGCGCGGGGCGACTGTGTCATGTGCGGCGCCTGCAACGCCCCCAAGGGGCGCGGGGAGCTGCGCGACCAGCCACGACGGCGCCGCAGCCGCCAGCCGACCGGACGAGGCACCCGGTGTAGCGCTACGCGACCACCGGCTTGCCGGACAGCTCCACACCCGCCTCCCGCATCTCCTCCAGCGCCCGCTCCGTCGTCTCGGAAGCCACCCCGGCAGTCAGATCCAGCAACACCTGCGTACGGAACCCCTCCCGTACCGCATCCACGGCAGTGGCCCGCACGCAGTGATCCGTGGCGATCCCCACCACGTCCACCTCCGAGACGTCCCGCGCCCGCAGCCAGTCCGCCAGCCGCACCCCGTTCTCGTCGGCCCCCTCGAACCCGCTGTACGCCGCCGCGTACGCCCCCTTGTCGAACACGGCGTCGATCGCGCCGGACGCGACCGCGGGGGCGAAGTTCGGGTGGAAGCCGACGCCCTCGGTACCTGCGACGCAGTGCGCCGGCCAGGAGTGGGCGAAGTCGGGATTGGTGGAGAAGTGACCGCCGGGGGCGATGTGGTGGTCGCGGGTGGCGACGACGTGCTGGTAGCCGGACCCGGCCGCCTGCCCGATCAGCTCGGTGACGGCGGCGGCCACGTCGGCACCGCCGGCCACCGCGAGGCTGCCTCCCTCGCAGAAGTCGTTCTGCACATCTACGACGATCAAGGCGCGGCGCATGGTCGGTGTCCTTCGGTTATGGACGCTGAGGTCGGGACGGTGAAAAAGGGTGCTGGCCCGGCCGTGAACTTCCGAGCCTAGAGACTTCGGGTGCGCTGCGGGAGGGGGCATGGCGCGCGCACGCCGGGCGCGCTCGCTTCACGCCCCCGTCCGGCTACCCGAGCGCCCGTTGACATACTCGGTCGGGATGACAGGCTCCCCGCGCGAGAGCTGCGTGGCGGACAGCGGCAGCTTGCCGCGCGCGGACGTGTGCCGGTCCCGCACGACGTCCAGCGGCTCACGGGCCACCACGTCACCGCTCTTGATCAGCTGCACCAGCAGCTGCCGGTCGGCGAGCCCGTCCGGAACCGGCCCGGTGCCGACGACCTCGGCCTCCGCGACGCCGTACTCGTCGAGGCGCCGCGCGGCCCACTTGCGGCCGCCGATGGACGTCTTGCCGCCGCTCGACTTCTTCGCCACCGGCACCAGCGGCGCCGTGGCGTCGCCGGACTCGGCGCGGGCGACCAGCTTGTAGACCATCGAGCAGGTCGGATGCCCCGACCCGGTCACCAGCTGGGTGCCGACGCCGTACGCGTCCACGGGGGCCGCCGCCAGCGAGGCGATGGCGTACTCGTCCAGGTCGGAGGTCACGATGATCTTCGTGCCGGTGGCGCCCAGCTCGTCCAGCTGCTGGCGGACCCGGTGCGCGACCAGCAGCAGGTCGCCCGAGTCGATCCGTACGGCGCCCAGCTCGGGGCCGGCGACCTCCACGGCCGTACGCACCGCCTCGGCGACGTCGTAGGTGTCGACCAGCAGCGTGGTGCCGCGGCCCATGGAGTCCACCTGGGCCTGGAAGGCGTCGCGCTCGCGGTCGTGCAGCAGGGTGAAGGCGTGGGCGCTGGTGCCGACGGTGGGTATGCCGTAGCGGAAGCCGGCGGCCAGATCGGAGGTGGAGGTGAAGCCGCCGAGGTACGCGGCGCGTGAGGCGGCGACGGCGGCCAGCTCGTGGGTGCGGCGGGCGCCCATCTCGATGAGCGGGCGCTCCCCGGCGGCCGACGCCATCCGGGAGGCGGCCGCGGCGATGGCGGAGTCGTGGTTGAGGATGGAGAGGATCACCGTCTCCAGCAGCACGCACTCGGCGAAGCTGCCCTCGACCCGCATGATCGGCGAGCCCGGGAAGTAGACCTCGCCCTCGGGGTAGCCCCAGACGTCGCCGGAGAAGCGGTAGTCCGCGAGCCACGTGAGGGTCTGCTCGTCGAGGATGTTCCGCTCGCGCAGGAAGCCGAGGACGTCGGCGTCGAAGCGGAAGTTCTCGACGGCGTCCAGGACCCGGCCGGTGCCGGCCACCACGCCGTAGCGCCGCCCCTCGGGCAGCCGCCGGGTGAAAACCTCGAAGACGCTGCGCCGGTCGGCGGTGCCGGCCTTCAGGGCGGCCTGAAGCATCGTGAACTCGTACTGATCCGTGAAGAGCGCCGTCGAGGGAACGTCCACCGGCAGCCCAAGGTCCGCTGTGTTCATGACGACAGATGCTACCCCCATTTCGTCACTCTGACGATTTGGTCCGGTGGATCGCCGGGGATTTGTGCGACCACCCCCCTCCGGTGGCAGCATGGGCTCTGTGACGTCACCCGCACCCCTGGAGATCGAACGCACCGAGTCGGCGGAGGAGGTCTTCGCCGTCCCCGAGCCGGACGTCCCCTGGGTCACGATCGTCCACAACGACCCGGTCAACCTCATGAGCTATGTGACCTACGTCTTCCAGTCCTACTTCGGCTACACGAAGGACAAGGCGACCAAGCTCATGCTCGACGTCCACCACAAGGGCCGGGCGGTCGTCTCCAGCGGCACCCGTGAGGAGATGGAACGCGACGTGCAGGCCATGCACGGCTACGGTCTGTGGGCCACCCTCCAGCACGACCGCAAGTGACCCGTACGCCCGCGCAGGACCGGAAGTAGCGAATCGTCCCTATGCCAGGAACCTTCGAACCGCTCCCCGGCGGCGGCGCGGCCGTCGCCCTCGACGACGTCGAGATCTCCATCATCCGCTCGCTGGCCGTCCAGCTCCTGGAACTCATCGGCCCCGGCCCCGCCGAGGAGGCCCCCGACGACCCGCTCGCCGAGCTGTTCGCCGAGGGCCCGAGCGAGCCGCCCGCCGACCCGGTCCTCAGGCGCCTGTTCCCGGACGCCTACAGCGACCCCGAGGGCGCCCCGCAGGCGAAGGAGGCCGAGGAGCAGCGGGCGTACTCCGCGGAGTTCCGCCGCTACACCGAGAACGACCTGCGGGCCGGCAAGCGCGACAACGCGCTCGCGGTGGTCCGCTCCCTGGACGAGCTCAGCTCCGCCTCCTCCGGCGAGGGCGGCGCGGTGCTCAAGCTCTCCCCGGAGGAGTCCCAGCGCTGGCTCGGCGCCCTCAACGACCTGCGGCTTGCCATCGGCTCCCGGCTGGACATCACCGACGAGGACGACACCGACCTGCTCTACCGGCTGCCGGACGAGGACCCGCGCAAGCCGATGGTGATGGCGTACCTGTGGCTGGGCGGGCTCCAGGAGACGCTGGTCGCGACACTCATGCCGTAGGCCGCAACGTTCTTGTGGCGATATGTGACCATTCTGTGTTCGCTCAGAGGACGCTCAAATCCGAATAACGATCGCATCACCGCCGTCGCCTGATAGGGGTGGCGGCGGCGCGTTTGTCCGGTTCTTCTTGTGTGATGCGCCACATGCCCAGGAGCCGATCACTGTTGCGGCCGTGATAAATCTTCACGACCGCCCGGCGAACACCACCCGTATGTTCGGCCGGGTGCGCCACATGGCCGGCGGATCGTCGGCCGGGCACAGCTCCAGCAATCCGGGGGGATCGAGACCCGATCCGAGGCCGACGAAGGGCCCGGGTCGGCATGGAGAAAGGCGCACAACACATGACCTCTGCGAAGGTCACGGACGCGAAGGCCACGGGTGCCCCGGAAGAGGGGTACGAGCGCGGCCTCGGCAGCCGTCAGGTCCAGATGATCGCGATCGGCGGCGCCATCGGCGTCGGGCTGTTCATGGGTGCCGGAGCGAACATCGAGAAGGCCGGCCCCAGCATCATCCTCATGTACGCCCTCGCGGGCGTCGTCATCTTCTTCATCATGCGAGCCCTGGGCGAACTGCTGCTCTACCGGCCCGTCTCCGGCTCCTTCGCCGAGTACGCCCGCGAATTCCTCGGCCCGTTCTTCGGCTTCGTCACCGGCTGGACGTACTGGCTCATGTGGGTGGTCACCGGCATGGCCGAGCTCACGGCCGCCGCGATCTACATCCACTTCTGGTTCCCCGAGATCCCGCAGTGGGTCAGCGCCCTGGTCTTCCTGGTGGTGCTGTTCGGCGTCAACCTGATCTCCGTCAAGATCTTCGGCGAGGTCGAGTTCTGGTTCTCGATGATCAAGGTCACGGCCATCATCGGCATGATCGTCATCGGCCTCGGCGTGCTCACCCTCGGCTTCTCCGACGCCGGTGACACCGCCACCGTCTCCAACCTCTGGTCGCACAACGGCTTCTTCCCCAACGGCATCGGCTCCAGCCTGATGACGCTCCAGGGCGTCATGTTCGCCTACCTCGCCGTCGAGCTCGTCGGTGTCACCGCGGGCGAGTCCGAGAACCCCGAGAAGACCCTGCCCAAGGCCATCAACACCCTGCCCTGGCGCATCATCGTCTTCTACGTCGGCGCGCTGCTGGTGATCCTCTCCGTCGTCAAGTGGACCGAGTTCCATGACGGCGAGAGCCCGTTCGTCCACGCCTTCGGCAAGATCGGCATTCCGCTCGCCGCGGGCATCGTCAACTTCGTGGTGCTCACCGCGGCCCTGTCGTCCTGCAACTCGGGCATGTACTCGACCGGCCGGATGCTGCGCGACCTCGCCGCCAACAGCGAGGCCCCGCAGGCCTTCGGCAAGCTCACCACCCGCAAGACGCCCGCCGTCGGCATCGCGGTCTCCGTGGCGCTCATGGGCATCGGCGTCGTCCTGAACTACGTCGTCCCGGAGAAGGCGTTCCAGTACGTCACCTCCGTCGCCACCGCGGCCGGCATCTGGACCTGGATGATGATCCTCGTCAGCCACATCCGCTACCGGGCCGCGGTCGACGCCGGCCGGCTGCGCGCCTCCTCCTTCCCCGCTCCCGGCGGGGCGCTCTTCAGCTGGGTCGCGCTCCTCTTCCTCGTCGGCGTGACCTGCATGATCGCGTACGACAAGGACGCGCGGATCTGTCTGTACGTCGCGGCCGGCTGGGCCGTCGCCCTCGGCGTCGGCTGGGCAATCCTCAAGAGCCGGAACCCGCAGATCGCCACTCGCGGCGGCGAGGAGCCGGAGCTCGAGAAGGTCGGCTGAACCGAACGCTTCGCTGAGCGGGCCGTGAGGTGATCGCCGCGGCCTCGCGCAGCTTCAGGGCGTTGCCGAGCCGCCTGTCCAGGACGTTCCGCCCTCGGGAGCACTCGTGGCGCTCCCGGCGGCTGCCGCTCAGGGCGTCCGGCATATGGGCCGCCCCGTACCAACCTCCGGTACGGGGCGGCCTGTCTGCTTATCCTGACCGACATGCTGACCATCACCCAGGCCCTCGTCGACCAGATCGTCGCCCATGCGCGCAAGGACCACCCCGACGAGGCGTGCGGCGTCGTCGCGGGCCCGGCCGGCTCGGACCGGCCCGAGCGCTTCATCCCGATGCTGAACGCCGCGATGTCGCCCACGTTCTACGAGTTCGACTCCGGCGACCTGCTCAAGCTCTACCGCGAGATGGACGACCGCGACGAGGAACCCGTGGTCATCTACCACTCCCACACCGCCACCGAGGCCTACCCCTCCCGCACCGACATCTCCTACGCCAACGAGCCCGGCGCGCACTACGTCCTCGTCTCCACGGCCGACACCGACGGCCTCGGCGAGTTCCAGTTCCGCTCCTTCCGGATCGTCGACGGCGAGGTGGCGGAGGAGGAGGTCAAGGTCGTCGAGGCGTACTAGTCGAGGCGTGCCAAGGGGTTGTGAACAGCGCGGTCTCACTCTCCGATCCTCATCCGTCCACGATGTGGGATCACCTTCCGAAAGCCGGACCGGGAATCGATACGATGACCCCATGGTTTCCCATGACGTGAGCGAAAAGACGCCGGGCATGCTGCTCGTGGCGCGGCTGCACGTCGACCTGTGCAGGCTCGCCAGCGCCATCTGTTGACGCGACACCCTGCCGCCGTACGGCCGTGAGCCGCGGCGCTGCACCACGCACCACCCCTGCTGCACTTGCGCTGCCGCGCGCCCCCGACTGACTACTCCCGACAGGAGCCCTGAGCCATGGCCATCGAGGTCCGCATCCCCACCATCCTCCGCACCTACACCGACGGTCAGAAGGCGGTGGAGGGCAACGGGGACACCCTCGCCGAGCTGCTCACCGACCTCGAGACCCGGCACACGGGCATCCAGGCCCGCATCGTGGAGGGCGAGCAGCTGCGCCGCTTCGTCAACGTCTACCTGAACGACGAGGACGTCCGCTTCCTCGACGGCATCAACACCAAGCTCGCCGACGGCGACAACGTCACGATCCTGCCGGCCGTGGCCGGCGGCATGGCCTGATCCGGATGCGTTACGACTCCCCGCTGGCCGCGGTGGGCAACACCCCTCTGGTGTGCCTGCCGCGGTTGTCGCCGTCCGCCGACGTCCGCATCTGGGCCAAGCTGGAGGACCGCAACCCCACCGGCTCGGTCAAGGACCGCCCCGCCCTGCACATGATCGAGCAGGCGGAGAAGGACGGCCGTCTGACGCCCGGCTGCACCATCCTGGAGCCCACCTCCGGCAACACCGGCATCTCCCTGGCGATGGCGGCGAAGCTCAAGGGCTACCGGATCGTGTGCGTGATGCCCGAGAACACCTCGCAGGAGCGCCGGGACCTGCTCGCCATGTGGGGCGCGGAGATCATCTCCAGCCCGGCCGCGGGCGGCTCCAACACCGCCGTACGGGTCGCCAAGGAACTGTCCGCCGAGCATCCCGACTGGGTGATGCTCTACCAGTACGGCAACCCGGACAACGCGGGCGCCCACTACGCCACGACCGGCCCGGAGATCCTCGCCGACCTCCCCTCGGTCACCCACTTCGTCGCCGGCCTCGGCACCACGGGCACCCTGATGGGCGTCGGCCGGTATCTGCGCGAGCACAAGCCGGACGTCAAGATCGTCGCCGCCGAACCGCGCTACGACGACCTGGTCTACGGCCTGCGCAACCTCGACGAGGGCTTCGTACCCGAGCTGTACGACGCCTCCGTCCTGACCACCCGCTTCTCGGTGGGCTCGGCCGACGCGGTCACCCGCACCCGCGAACTCCTCCAGCAGGAGGGCATCTTCGCGGGCATCTCCACCGGGGCCGCGCTGCACGCCGCGATCGGCGTCGGGAAGAAGGCGCTGAAGGCGGGGGAGTCCGCCGACATCGTGTTCGTCGTGGCCGACGGCGGCTGGAAGTACCTCTCGACCGGCGTCTACACGGCCGCCACGACGGAGGCGGCCATCGAGACCTTGCAGGGCCAGCTGTGGGCGTGAAACGCGCCCCGTAGCGGGCCCGCAGACGGAATCCTGCTGCTCGGCGGAGCGCCTACGCGAGGTGACGGACCTGGTCCCACACGACCGGGTCCATCACCCCAACCCTCCGCCGGAAGTCCGACACCGGTACGTCCCGCAGCTCGCCCGTCTCCAGGAAGCTCGCCCGCCCCCGGGTGTCCCCGACGGACCCCGGCGGCAACGGGATCACGCCGCAGCGCTCGTCCCGGTACTTGCTGGTGATCTTGGCGACGGTGACCTGCTGCCCGCGCACCGCGAGCACCAGACACGGCCGGTCCTTGGCTCCCGGCCCGTCCTCGTAGGGCACGTTCGCCCACCAGATCTCCGCGGGCGCCGGTCGGACGGCACCACGCCCCCGCGAACGAGCCGGAGTGCGCCGGTCCGACCGCCCCGGCGGACGCGTCCGCCGCTTCTCGGGACGCCGCCCGAGCCCCCACCCGTCCACGAGCGCGGCGACGAGCGCGAGCAGTATCACCGCCGCGAGCGCCAGCCACCATGACGTGTCCATAGGCACGACGGTACCGGCGCCCCACCACCCCCGCGCGTCACGGCTCTACGGGATCAGGGAGTTGTACAGCTTGACCACCTGACTGTCGAACGGTGGTGCTCCGAGCGCCTTCGCCGCCGGGATGACCGACTCCTCCAGGAAGCGTCGGAACTGTTCTTCCGTCTCCCACACGTCGATGACCTGCCACCCACCCCCCTCGCCAGGTGCTCCGAAGTGCGCGACGAGTCCGGCGGGCGGATTCGTGCGATCCGGGATCGCCCGGTCGAAGGTGGCCTGGTAAAGCTCCTGGTTCCACTCCGCACCCTGATTGACGACCAGCACGGCCATGTCCGGATCCCTCCACTCACTCGGGCAACTCTCTTTCCGACGCTACGTCCGGGTATAGGTGACAGCGACCGGAGATGACCCTCTCTACGCCACCCGGGGCCGACCTCGAACAACTGGACAGCGTCAGCAGCCGAACCGGTGACACCACAGGTGAGTTCGCCCACAACAGCCCTTGGCGGAGGAGCGACCGGAGGTTTTGCGCCTTACGCTCGACAAACCGCACGACCCCCGACGCCCCAACTCTCGATCTTCTGGATTTCCCGCCAGCGGAGGTTTCTGTTTCATGAAGCTCACCGTCGTCGGCTGCTCGGGGTCGTTCCCGTCCGCGGAATCGGCCTGCTCGAGCTACCTCGTCGAGGCCGACGGCTTCCGGCTGCTCCTCGACCTGGGCAACGGCGCCCTGGGCGAGTTGCAGCGCCACTGCGGTCTCTACGACCTTGACGCGATCTTCCTCAGCCATCTGCACGCCGACCACTGCATCGACATGTGCGCGTATTTCGTCGCGCGCTACTACCGGCACGACGGCGGCCGCTGCGACCCGATCCCGGTCTACGGACCCGAGGGCACGGAACAGCGCCTGACCACCGCCTACGCCGACACCCCCACCGCCTCGTCCATGAGCGAGGTCTTCGACTTCCACACGGTCAAGCCGTCCACCTTCGAGATCGGCCCGTTCACGGTGCACACGGAACGCGTGGCCCACCCGGTGGAGGCGTACGGCATCCGGATCGAGCACGCCGGGAAGATCCTGACCTACTCCGGTGACACGGGCATCAGCACGGCCCTGGACGAACTGGCCCGCGACGCCGACCTGTTCCTGTGCGAGGCCGCGTTCACGCACGGCAAGGAGAACATCCCCGACCTGCACCTCAACGGCCGCGAGGCGGGTCAGACCGCGGCCCGCGCGGGCGCCCGCCGCCTGGTCCTCACCCACATCCCGCCGTGGACCGACCCCCAGGTCAACCTGGCCGACGCGCGCGAGGTCTACGGCGGTCCGGTGGAGCTGGCGGCGCCCAGGCAGACGTACGAGATCTAGCCGGTCGAGCCCGTACGGGGTTCAGGCCCGTATGCGCGCGAAGGCCCCGGAACCTTCCCGGTTCCGGGGCCTTCGTCGTTCGCCGGAGGTCGTGGGCCGGACGGCCTACTTCGCCTCCGCCTTCTGGAGTTCGGCGAGTTCCTCGTCGGACTCGCGTCCCGGCGTCGGCAGGTTGAACTTGGTGATCGCGAACCGGAAGATCACGTAGTAGAGCGCGGCGAAGCACAGGCCCACCAGGGCCAGGCCCCACGGGTTGGTCGCGATGCCCAGGTTCAGGCCGAAGTCGACCGCGCCGGCCGAGAAGCCGAAGCCGTCCTTCATGCCGAGCGCCCAGGTGAGAGCCATCGAGACGCCGGTGAGGACCGCGTGGACGGCGTACAGGACCGGCGCGATGAACATGAAGGTGAACTCGATGGGCTCGGTCACGCCGGTGACGAAGGACGTCAGCGCGAGGGAGAACATCATGCCGCCGACGACCTTGCGGCGCTCCGGACGGGCGCAGTGGACGATCGCGAGGCACGCGGCCGGCAGTGCGAACATCATGATCGGGAAGAAGCCGGTCATGAACTGTCCGGCGCTCGGGTCACCGGCCAGGAAGCGCGCGATGTCGCCGCTCTTGCCCTCGTACTCGCCCGCCTGGAACCACGGGAACGAGTTCAGCAGGTGGTGCATGCCGATCGGGATCAGGGCGCGGTTGGCAACACCGAATATGCCGGCGCCGACGGCGCCCGAACCGACCAGCCACTCACCGAAGTTGTGCAGGCCCGTACCGAGGACCGGCCAGATGTAGCCGAAGACGATGCCGATGACCAGGCCCGCGAAGGCGGAGACGATCGGGACCAGCCGGCGGCCGCCGAAGAAGCCCGCCCAGTCCGGGAGCTTGGTGCGGTACAGGCGCTGGTAGAGGAGGGCGACGACGATGCCCATGACCACACCGCCGAGGACCTTGGCGTCCACGGGTGCGTCGACCATCACGACCTTGCCGTCGACGGCCTTCGCCACCTGCGGCAGGTTCGGGTCGGTGAACGTGGCCAGCACGTTCTTGAAGACCAGGTAACCGACCACGGCCGCGAGCGCCGTGGAGCCGTCCGACTTCTTCGCGAAGCCGATCGCGATACCGACGGCGAACAGCAGCGCCATGTTGTCGAGGATCGCGTTGCCGCCGGCCGCCATGAAGCCCGCGATCTTCGTCAGGAACGCGGGGTACTCCGGGTCACCCAGCATGTCCTCGTTGCCGAAGCGGACCAGGAGGGCGGCTGCGGGCAGGACCGCCACCGGCAGCATCAGGCTGCGGCCAATGCGCTGCATCACAGCCATCGCCGCGGCGCCCTTTTTCTTCTCGGCCGCCGGAGCGGCGCTGGCCGTGGTCACAACTTCCTCCAGGGGGTCCCCCCGGCCGTAGGCTGGGGAAGGGCATGGCGCCGCCCGGGGACAGGAAGGGACGGCGGCGTCTGGTCTACACCACTCAGTGGTGTAGACCTGTTGTAGCACGGTGGGGGCGATATAAGGAACCCGTGAAATCCGCAACCGGAGTGCTACACGCAGTGCCCTGGATCTTCGGACCTCTGGTCAGCCCTTCGTGACGTCCTCGACCTCCTCCTCCGGCTCTCTGCCCGGAGTCCTGAGATCGAACTTCGTGATAGCGAAACGGAAGATCGCGTAATACACGACGGCGAAGCCGAGGCCGATCGGAATGATCGCCCAGGGTTTCGTGGCCAGCTGCCAGTTGATGATGTAGTCGATCAGGCCGGCCGAGAAGCTGAACCCGTCGTGGACCCCCAGCCCCCAGGTCACCGCCATGGACACCCCCGTCAGCAGGGCGTGCACCGCGTACAGCAGCGGGGCGATGAACAGGAACGAGTACTCGATCGGTTCCGTGATCCCCGTGACGAACGAGGTCAGCGCCACCGACGTCATCAGACCGGCGATCTCCTTGCGGCGGTGCGGCTTGGCGCAGTGCGTGATGGCGAGGGCCGCGGCCGGCAGCGCGAACATCATGATCGGGAAGAAGCCCGTGGTGAACAGGCCGGCGTTCGGGTCGCCATCGAGGAACATGTTGATGTCGCCGTGCACCACCTCGCCGTCGGGCTTGGTGTAGCTGCCGAACTGGAACCAGATGGGCACGTTCAGGAACTGGTGCAGCCCGATCACCAGCAGCGCGCGGTTGGCGACGCCGAACACGCCCGCGCCCCAGGCGCCCAGGTCCCGCATCCAGTCGCTGAAGTTCTCCAGCGCGTCACCGATCGGCGGCCAGACCCACAGGCACAGCACCGCGAAGACGATCGACACGAACGCCATGATGATCGGGACGAGCCGCCGCCCGTTGAAGAAGCCGAGCCAGTCCACCAGTTTGGTCCGGTGGTAGCGCTGCCAGAAGAAGGCCGCCAGCAGACCGATGACGATGCCGCCGAACACACCCGGGTTCTGGTACTCGTACGCCACCCCCGCCACGTCGGTCACGGCGCATCCGAGGGGGGCGATCTCCTTCGTCCCGGGCGGGCAGTCCTGCGGGAACTCCCGCAGCACGCTGTAGTAGACGAGGAACCCCGTCACCGCCGCCAGCGCCGTCGAGCCGTCCGCCTTCTTCGCCATGCCGATGGCCACACCGACGCAGAACAGCAACGGCAGCCCGAGCGAGCTGTCGAGCAGTCCGCCGCCTGCGCCGTCCATCACCTTCGAGACGTTGTCCCAGCCCAGCCCGTCCTCTCCGAACACGTCAGGCTGGCCGAGGCGGTTGAGGATGCCCGCGGCCGGCAGGACGGCGATCGGGAGCTGGAGGCTGCGGCCCATCTTCTGTAGCCCCTGGAACGCGGCCTGCCCCCGCCGGCGGGCGGGGGAGGTCTCGGTCTCGGCACTCATGGGTTGGCGACCGCCTGTCAGGTGGTGTAGACCAGTTACCGACGATTGGGTTGCTGTGACGTCATCCTTCGGTACTCACCACGCACCCGCTCGTAAAGTTGGGCCAACCGTGCGTGAGGAGACCGAAATGGCCAGCAAGGCTGAGAAGATCGTCGCCGGGCTCGGCGGCATCGAGAACATCGAGGAGATCGAGGGCTGCATCACCCGGCTCCGCACCGAGGTGAGCGACGCCTCGCTGGTCGACGAGACCGCCCTGAAGGCCGCCGGCGCCCACGGTGTCGTGAAGATGGGCACCGCCATCCAGGTCGTCATCGGCACCGACGCCGACCCGATCGCGGCGGAGATCGAAGACATGATGTGAAGCGCGGGCATCGTCCCCGGCTTCAGCCTCTGAGGGACTCCCGGCATCACCCCTGAGGGCCCCTTCCCACCACGGGAGGGGGCCCTTCCCCGTGGGGGGCTAGGCTCAGCGCCATGGCAGCTACCTCCTCAGTTTCCCGAATCGACGGCCGCACCCCCGGACAGCTCCGCCCGGTCACCATCGAACGCGCCTGGAGCAAGCACGCAGAGGGCTCCGTCCTCGTCTCCTTCGGCGACACGAAGGTCCTGTGCACCGCCTCCTTCACCGAAGGTGTCCCGCGCTGGCGCAAGGGCAGTGGCGAAGGCTGGGTCACCGCGGAGTACGCCATGCTGCCGCGTGCCACCAACACCCGCGGCGACCGCGAGTCCGTCCGGGGCAAGATCGGCGGCCGTACGCACGAGATCAGCCGCCTCATCGGCCGCTCCCTGCGCGCCGTCATCGACTACAAGGCGCTCGGCGAGAACACGATCGTCCTCGACTGCGACGTCCTCCAGGCCGACGGCGGCACGCGTACGGCGGCCATCACCGGCGCGTACGTCGCCCTCGCCGACGCCATCTCCTGGGCCCAGGGCAAGAAGGTGATCAAGGCCGGCCGCAAGCCGCTCACCGGCACGGTCAGCGCCGTCTCGGTCGGCATCGTCGGCGGCGTGCCGCTCCTCGACCTCTGCTACGAGGAGGACGTGAAGGCCGACACCGACATGAACGTCGTCTGCACCGGCGACGGCCGCTTCGTCGAGGTCCAGGGCACCGCCGAGGCCGAACCCTTCGCCCGCGAGGAGCTCAACGCCCTGCTGGACCTGGCGGTTTCGGGTTGCGGGGAGCTGGCGGAACTCCAGCGCAAGGCGCTTGATACCGTCCTCGAAAAGTAAAGGACGCACCAAGAAGAGCCGCAGCTCCGGGCAACCGCGCAGCCTTCCCCGGCGTCAGTAGGGGTACGGGCGTACGGCACACCGCTGTACGCCCGGCCAGTGACCGACGGGGGCCCTGCGAGGCCTGGGAGCAGGGAGGGAAACGTCAACCATGGCCACGAGCCGACGCCGCCGGAGCCGTATCGCCATAGCCGCCGCAGCCGTTGCGGCAGTCGGACTGACGGCCGGGCTGACCACCGGCTGCGACGCCGTCAGCAAGGCGATGGACTGCGTCCAGACCGCAGACGCCATCGCCGACAGCGTCACCGAACTCCAGCGGGCCGTGGAGAGCGCCGCGAACGACCCGACGCAGCTCGAGGAGTCGCTGACCTCCATCGACAAGAACCTCGACAAGATCGGCGACAAGACGGACGACGCCGACGTCAACAAGGCCGTGGACGATCTACAGACGGCCGTCACGAACGTTCGCGACGCGGTGAAGAACGGTGACGAGACGCCGGACATCAGCCCTGTCACGGATGCGGCCGGGGAACTGACCAAGGTTTGTACGCCGTAGCGTTTGCGTGGCGGGGTGCGCGGGCGTCTGCGGGTTCGTTGTGGCTGGTCGCGCCCACGCGGCGGAGCCGCATATCGATACAGCCCCGCGCCCCTTCCGGGGGCGCGGCCGCGAGGGCGTTAAAAGGTCCACGCGATACTGGTGCCCATGACCCGCCTCATCCTCGCCACCCGTAACGCCGGAAAGATCACCGAGCTCCGGGCGATCCTCGCCGACGCAGGGCTGCCTCATGACCTCGTCGGCGCGGACGCCTACCCCGACATCCCCGACGTCAAGGAAACCGGCGTCACCTTCGCCGAGAACGCGTTGCTCAAGGCGCATGCCCTGGCGCAGGCGACCGGGCTGCCCGCTGTCGCCGACGACTCGGGGCTGTGTGTCGACGTGCTCAACGGTGCCCCCGGCATCTTCTCTGCCCGCTGGGCGGGCAAGCACGGGGACGACCGGGCCAATCTGGAGCTGCTGCTGGCCCAGCTGGGCGACATCGACGACGCCCATCGGGGGGCGCACTTCGCGTGTGCGGCGGCGCTGGCGTTGCCGGACGGCACGGAACGGGTGGTCGAGGGACAGCTCAGGGGCACTTTGCGGCACGCCCCCGTCGGCACCAACGGGTTCGGGTACGACCCGATCCTCCAGCCGGAGGGCGACACCCGCACCTGCGCCGAGCTGAGCGCCGAGGAGAAGAACGCCATCAGCCACCGCGGCAAGGCCTTCCGGGCGCTCGTGCCGGTCGTACGGGAACTGCTCGCGAAGTGAGCGCAGAAGCGAGCAGGAAGTGGTGCGGCCGGAGGGACTCGAACCCTCACGGGTGTTACCCCACTGGGACCTAAACCCAGCGTGACTGCCAATTCCACCACGGCCGCGTGACCTTGCCCGGCCATGCTACTGGCCGGGCCGGGTGGTCAGATGCCCAGATCCTTGATGATCTTCGCCACGTGGCCGGTCGCCCGCACGTTGTACAGCGCCCGCTCGACCTTGCCCTCCTCGTCCACGACGATCGTGGACCGGATGACGCCCATGTACGTCTTGCCGTAGTTCTTCTTCTCGCCGTACGCCCCGTACGCCTCGGTGACGGACTTCTCCGGGTCAGCGAGCAGCGTGACCTTCAGGGACTCCTTGTCGCGGAACTTGGCGAGCTTCTCCGGCTTGTCGGGGGAGACCCCGATGACGTCGTAGCCCGCGCCCGCCAGCAGCTCCAGGTTGTCCGTGAAGTCGCAGGCCTGCTTGGTGCAGCCGGGCGTCAGGGCCGCCGGGTAGAAGTACACGATGACCTTGCGGCCCTTGTGGTCCGACAGGGACACCTCGGTGCCGTCGGCGTCGGGCAGGGTGAAGGCGGGGGCCACGTCCCCCGGCTGGAGTCGCTCGCTCATCGGACCAGCGTAACCGGGGAGCCTGACAGTGCGGTCCGGCGTGGAGCTGACAGACTGTCCGGAAACAGCATCAGCTTCACTTCGGAGGCCGAACCGTGGCGGACACGTCGGACACCAGAACCCCGGCGCAGATCGAGGCGGACATCAAGGCCCGTCGCGCAGCCCTGGCGGAGACGCTCGACGAGATCGGGGTACGTGTGCACCCGAAGACGATCGTCGGCGACGCCAAGGCCAAGGTCGTCTCGAACATCGACCACACGCTCGGACGGGCCTATGTCGGGGTCAACCGGGCCGTGAGCGATGTGCGGGCCAAGTTCACCGACGAGGAGGGCGCGCCCCGGCTGGAGCGGATCGTGCCCGTCGCCCTCGTCGCCGTCGGTCTCGTGGGCCTGCTGGCCCTCGGCACCCGGCGCCGCAAGGGCTGAGCGACGGCAGACCCGGCGACGTACCCGGGCGGCAAAGGCAGGTAGGTTCAAAGGCGTGAGCGCCAACAGAAACGAGCACAGCAGCCACCACGACAAGCTGCCCATCCGGATGCTGCACGACCGTGTACTCGTGCGGCAGGACACGAGCGAGGGCGAGCGGCGTTCCGGTGGCGGCATCCTGATCCCCGCCACCGCGGCCGTCGGCCGCCGGCTGGCCTGGGCCGAGGTCGTCGCGGTGGGGCAGAACGTACGGACCGTGGAGACCGGCGACCGGGTCCTGTACGACCCGGAGGACCGCGCCGAGGTCGAGGTGCGCGGCGTCGCGTACGTGCTCATGCGCGAGCGCGACCTGCACGCCGTGGCCGCGGACCGCTTCGAGGGGTCCGAGGACTCGACCGGCCTCTACCTGTAACTGCGGTACCTGTGACCCAGCAGTACCCGTGATTCTGTGGTTCAAGGGGCTGGTGACCATCGTCACCAGCCCCTTGTGTTTCTGTGCTTACTGAGCGGTCACTGGTCCGGCCGCCCGGTGTTCACTGTCTGCGGGTCGCGCTCTGCGGCCCGGCCGTGGTTCCCGTCGTGCCTCCGCCACCGGTGTCCGTGCCGCCGGTGGAGGTGTCGCCGCCCGTGCCGCCTCCGGTGTCGGTGCCTCCGGTTGAGGTGTCGCCCGTGGTGCCGCCGTCGGTGGTGCCTCCGGTGTCGGTGCCCCCGGTCGTCGTGTCGCCGGTCGTGCCGCCGTCGGTGGTCGTACCGCCGTTGTCGCTGCCCCCGGTCGTCGTGTCGCCCGTGGTGCCGCCGTCCGTCTGGCCCGGCGTCTCACCGCCACCGGTCTGGCCCTCGGTGTCCTGGCCCGCGGTCGTCGTGTCCCCGGTGGTCCCGCCGTCGTTCTGGCCGCCGGTGCTCCCATCGCCCTGCGTCGGGTCCGTCGTCGGGTACTGGGGCTGGTCGGCGCCCTCCTGGAGCTCCAGGTCGAAGTCGCGGACCGGCTCACCCTTCAGCGCCGTCTTGGTGTACTGCGCCCAGATGTCGGTGGGCGCGCCACCGCCGTTGATGCGGTTCAGGCCCATCACGCCGTACAGCGACTTGTGCTTGGCCGTGACCGGGTCCTGGCCCATGACGGACACGACGGTGGCCAGGTCGGGGGTGTAGCCGGCGAACCAGGCCGCGGTGTCCTCCTCCGCCGTACCGGTCTTGCCCGCGGCCGGGCGGCCGGCGGCCAGGGCCGCGGTGGCGGTGCCGCTGTCGACGACACTCCGCAGCACGGACGTCGTGGTGTCGGCGGCCTCACGGCTGACGGCCTGGGAGGTCTTGCGCTCCGGCAGCTCGATGACGTCGGCGCCGTCCTTGGTGACCCGCTCGATCATGGTGTACGTGCCGTGCTTGCCGTGGTTGGCGAGCGTCGCGTAGGCCTGCGCCATGTCGAGGACGCTGGCCGTGGCGACGCCCAGCGCGATGGACGGGGACGGGTACAGCTCCGGGGTGCTGCCGGGCAGGCCGAGCCCGACCGCGGTGTCCTTCACCTTCTCCGGGCCCACGTCCACGGCCATCTGCGCGTACACCGCGTTGACGGAGCTGTTGGTGGCCGAGCGGACGGTGATGTCGCCGTAGGAGTGCTGGTCCTCGTTCTCCGGGTCGTAGGTCCCGCCGCTCCAGCCCTGCACGGGGCGCTTGTTGGTGCCGTCGTAGATCGTGTTCGGGGTGATCGGGCGGCCGTCCTGCGTGGTCGACTCGTTCTGCACGGCCGAGGTGAACACGAACGGCTTGAAGGTGGAGCCGACCTGGAAGTCCCGGCGGGTGGCGTTCGGGGTGTACTGCTTCACGTAGTCGATGCCGTTGTACATCGCGACGACCTTGCCGGTCTTCGGGTCGACGGAGGCGCCGCCCGCCCGGACGTAGTTGTCGACCTTGTTGTTCTTCTTGTCCAGCTTCGACATCAGCTGGTCGTTCACGGCGTCGACGAAGGCGTTCTGCTTGTCCTTCTGGAGCGTGGTGGTGATGCGGTAGCCGCCGGCCTCCAGGGAGTCCTTGTCGACGATCTTGTTCTGGGTCAGGTAGTCCTTCACGATCTGCACGATGTAGCCGCGCTGACCGGAGAGGTTGGTGGAGGTCGAGGCCTCCTTCGGCATCGGGAACTTCATGCCCGCCCGCTCGGACTGGCTGAGCCAGCCCTTGGTGACCATGCCGTCCAGCACGTAGTTCCAACGGGCCACCGCCGCGCCCTTGTTCTCCGGGTGCGCGACGACGTCGTACTCGCTGGGCGCGTTGACCAGCGCGGCCAGATAGGCGGCCTGGGCCGGGTCGAGGTCCGCCGCGTCGATGCCGTAGTAGGCCTGGGCGGCGGCCTGGATGCCGTAGGCGTTACGGCCGAAGAAGCTGGTGTTGAGGTAGCCCTCGAGGATCTCGTCCTTGCTCTTCTCGCGGTCCAGCTTGATCGAGATGAAGAACTCCTTCACCTTGCGGGTGACGGTCTGCTCCTGACGCAGGTAGTAGTTCTTCACGTACTGCTGGGTGATCGTCGAGCCCGACTGCTTGCCCTTGCCGGTGACCGTGTTCCAGCCGGCGCGCAGCATCGCCTTCGGGTCGATCGCGGACTCGCTGTAGAAGTCACGGTCCTCGGCGGCCAGGATCGCGTGCTGGGCGTCCTTGGACATCTGCGCGAGGGTCACGTTCTCCCGGTTGACCTCGCCGTCACGGGCGATCACCGACCCGTCCGCGTACAGATAGACGTTGGCCTGCTTGGTCGCGAGGGCGTTGGCCGGCGGGATCTTGACCATGGAGTAGCCGAGGAAGAACAGGCCGAAGAGCAACAGTGCGCCGATGACGAAGGTGCTCAGCACCATCCGCCAGGTCGGGATGATCCGCCGCCAGCCCGTCCTCTTCGGCCGCTTGGGCTTCACGTTCGGCTGCTGCGCCTGTGGCTGCGGCTGCGGCTCGTCGCTCATCTCGTGCACGGACTCCTGTTTCGCGTCGTACGTTCCCGTACGCCTCGTACGCCTGCTGCGCCCCCATTGCTGAAGACTCTCGCACCGGGCGTTCCGTTCCCGGAAACCGGAGCGTGTCTGCGGAAAGTGAGCAGACTCTCGTACCGCGCCGCCCGGAAATTGCCTGGCAGCCCGGGCCTCGCGCGCACTAGGCTCCTGCGCTTCGGTGCCGGGCGCGGGGGCGAGGAGGGCTGTGGGTGTGGGATCGGGGCGGTTGTACTTAGCCGTCGCTGTGGGCGGATTCAGAAGATACGCGACCTATCGGGCGGCGACGGCGGCCGGGGTGTTCACCAACACCGTCTTCGGCGTGATCCTCGTCTACACCTACCTGGCGCTGTGGGACGAGAAGCCGCATCTCGGCGGCTACGACCAGGCGCAGGCCGTCACCTATGTCTGGCTCGGACAGTGCCTCTACGCCACCCTCGCCATCCAGGGCGGCGGAGCCGAGAAGGACCTGATGGAGCGAATCCGCACGGGTGAGATCGCCGTCGACCTGTACCGGCCGGCCGACCTCCAACTGTGGTGGCTGGCGGGCGACGTGGGCCGGGCGTTGTTCCAGATGCTGGGACGCGGGGTGATCCCGTTCGTGTTCGGCGCCGTCTTCTTCCCGATGGCGCTGCCGACGGAGATCACCCCGTGGCTGGCCTTCCTGGTGACCCTGCTGCTCGCGGCGGTGGTCAGCTTCGCGATCCGCTATCTGGCGGCCCTGAGCGTGTTCTGGCTGATGGACGGCATGGGCGTCAACCAGGCCATGATGATCACCGGGATCTTCTTCTCCGGCATGGTGCTGCCCCTGAACGCCTTCCCGGGTGCCCTCGGCGAGATCGTGCGGGTGCTGCCGTGGGCGGCGCAGATCCAGATGCCGGCGGACGTGCTGATGGGGGAGACCGACCCCTTGCGGGCGTACGCCTTCCAGGCGGCGTGGGCGGTGGTGCTGCTGGCGGCCGGACGGCTGGTGCAGTCGGCGGCGACGCGGCGGGTGGTGGTGCAGGGTGGCTGAGACATCCGCAGGCAGCACGGCTGAGACCTTCGGGGGGTCCAGGGCGGGTGAGGCGCTGCGGGCCTACCGGCTGATCGCCGGGATGTGGATCCGGTCCTCCATGACCTACCGCGCCTCCTTCGTCATCACGGTCCTCGGCAACCTGCTGGTGACCGGCCTGGACTTCGTGGCGATCCTGCTGATGTTCTCGCAGGTCGACTCGCTGGGCGGCTGGTCGCTGCCCGAGGTCGCCTTCCTGTACGGGCTGTCGGCGACCGCGTTCGGGCTCGCCGACCTGACCTTCGGCTCGATGGACGTCCTGGGCGCCCGGATGCGCGACGGCTCCTTCGACATCCTGCTCGTGCGGCCCGCCCCGGTGCTCGCCCAGGTCGCCGCGGACCACTTCGCGCTGCGCCGCCTGGGCCGGATCACCCAGGGTGTGCTGGTGCTGGGCTGGGGGCTGCTGACGGTCGACGTCGACTGGACGGCGGCCAAGGTGCTCCTGGTGCCGATGATGCTGGTCAGCGGCGGGGTGATCTTCTGCGCGCTGTTCGTGGCGGGCGCGGCCTTCCAGTTCCTGGCACAGGACGCCGCCGAAGTGCAGAACGCGTTCACGTACGGCGGCACCACGCTGTTGCAGTACCCCCCGACCGTGTTCGGCAAGGACTTCGTGCGCGGGGTGACGTTCCTGCTGCCGCTCGCCTTCGTCAACTGGGTGCCGGCCGCGTATGTGCTGGAGCGGCCGTATCCGCTCGACCTGCCGCAGTGGGCGGCCTTCGCGTCGCCGCTGGTGGCGGCGGTGTGCTGTGCGCCGGCCGGTCTGGCGTGGCGGGCCGGGCTGCGGTCGTATCGGAGTACGGGAAGTTAGGGGCGGACGATGGCGGACACGAACACGAGCACAGACGCGGACACGCGTACGGACACGGACGCGTTCATCGAACTCGACGGCGTCGAGAAGGTCTTCGACGTACGCAAGAAGACCGGTTTCCTGAAGCGGGAGCGGCGGCAGGTACGGGCCGTCGACTCGATCTCCTTCACCGTGCCGCGCGGCGAGATGGTGGGCTACATCGGACCGAACGGCGCCGGCAAGTCGACGACGATCAAGATGCTGACCGGCATCCTGACCCCGAGCGGCGGCCGCCTGCGCGTGGCCGGCATCGACCCGTCCCGCGAGCGCAACCGGCTCGCGCACCGCATCGGGGTCGTCTTCGGCCAGCGCACCACCCTGTGGTGGGACCTCCCCCTGATCGACTCGTACAAGCTGATGCACCGCATGTACCGCATCCCGGACGCCCGTTACCGCGAGAACCTGGACCGTCTGGTCGAACTCCTCGACCTGTCCGCCCTGTTGGACGTCCCGGTGCGCCAGCTCTCCCTCGGGCAGCGGATGCGCGGCGACATCGCCGCGGCGCTGCTGCACGATCCGGAGGTGCTGTACCTGGACGAGCCGACGATCGGTCTTGACGTCATCTCGAAGGCCAAAGTCCGGGAGTTCCTACGGGAGTTGAACGCCGAGCGCGGTACGACGGTGCTGCTGACCACGCACGACCTCCAGGACATCGAGCAGCTGTGCTCGCGGGTGATGGTCATCGACCACGGGCGGATGATGTACGACGGCCCGCTGGCCGGCCTGCACGAGGTGGGGGAGAGCGAGCGCACCCTGGTCGTCGACCTGGAGCGCGAGCTGCCGCCGATCGAGGCGCCGCCCGCGCGCGTGGTCAAGGTGGAGGGCCCGCGGCAGTGGCTGGCGTTCCCGGCGGCCGAGTCGGCGGCGGTGCTGGTGGCGCGGGTCGCGGCGGAGTATCCGCTGGTGGACCTGTCGGTGCGGGAGCCGGACATCGAGACCGTGATCGCGAAGATGTACGCGGAACAGACGGAGCAGGCGGAACAGACGGAGCAGACGGAGCAGGCGGGGAACGCCGGGAAGGCGATCTCGTAGCCCCGGGGCGGTGTTGCTCGTAGGCTGCTGTACATGACCGACGATGTCCCGGAGCTTCGCGCCTCCGACGCAGATCGTGAACGAGTCGCCGAGGTCCTGCGGGACGCCCTCGCGGAGGGACGTCTCGACATGGAGGAGTTCGAGGAACGCCTGGACGCCACGTACAAGGCTCGTACCTACGGGGAACTGGCGCCGATCACCCGGGACCTGCCCGTCGGCGCGGTGGCCGTTCCCAAGGTCGACATGGTCAAGAAGCCCGAGTGGGAGGCGAGTTGGGCTGACCGGATCGTCGGCGGGGAGGGGTCGTCGACGTGGGGCGTCGCCGTGATGGCGGGGTTTCAGCGCAAGGGGCGGTGGACGGCACCGAAGCGGTTCACCGGCGTCGCCTTCATGGGCGGCGGGGAGATCGATCTGCGGGAGGCCGACTTCGCCGACCGGGAGATCGTGATCAACTGCATCGCGATCATGGGCGGGATCGAAGTGATCGTGCCGCCCGGCGTCGAGGTCGTGGTGCGCGGTATCGGCATCATGGGCGGCTTCGACGAACGCGAGGACAGCGTGCCGGGGGAACCGGGAGCGCCGCGGGTGATCGTGACCGGGCTCGCCTTCTGGGGCGGCGTCGAGGTCCAGCGCAAGCAGACGCGGGCGCAGCGGCGAGCGCTCCGCGAGGAACGCCGGCAGGAGAGGTTGGAGCGGCGCGAGGAGCGGCGCGAGGAGCGGCGGGAACTGCGGGCCTCGCACCGGGAGGAGCAGCACGAGGCCCACCGGGAGCTGCTGGAGGAGCATCGGGACATGTGGCGGCACGGCAAGCGGGGGGCGCGGGAGCGGGGCGAGGACTGAGCCGCGGGTTGTCCGGCACCCGGCGTCGTGGCTCCGCGGAGCCTGCCGCCTACAGCTCCGCCGGAGCCGCCCCCTTCAGGTCCTTGAGATCGAAGGTCTCCGCCATCCGTTCGTAGCCCCTGTCGCTCGGGTGGAGGTGGTCGCCGGAGTCGTAGTCGGGGCGCAGCTTGCGGGGGTTGTACGGGTCCCGCAGGGCCTGGTCGAAGTCGGTGACCGCGTCGAAGACCTTGCCGGCCCGGATCTGGGCGTTGATCTGCTGGCGTACGTTCTCGCGGGCGTCGGTGTAGCCGCGGTGGCCCTGGAAGGGCATCAGGGTGGCGCCGACGACCTTCAGGCCGCGGGCGTGGGCCCGGCGGACCAGGGTGCGCAGGCCGTTCAGGATGCGGTTCGGGGCGGCGAGTTTCGGGTTGCGCAGGATGTCGTTGACGCCGAGGTCGATGACGACGACCTTGACGTTCGTACGGGACAGGACGTCACGGTGGAAGCGGCCGACGCCCGCCTGGTTGTCCGCGGGGCGCCCGCGGCCGTTGACGAGGATCTGGTTGCCGCTGATGCCCTGGTTGACGACGCTGTAGCGCGGCACGTCCTGGCCGGCCGCGACCGCCGCGCGCAGCCGGCGCGAGAGGACGTCCGTCCAGCGGCGGTTGGCGTTCTCGGTGGACGTGATGCCGTCGGTCAGGGAGTCGCCGAAGACCACCACGGTGCCGTCGGACTCGTTGCTGAGGACGTCCAGTGCGGTCAGGTAGCGCCAGGAGCCGACCTTCCCGGTGTACGCCACGCCGGTCGTGTCCTCGGTGAGGTCGCCCTGAGCGACGTAACTGATCTGGCGCGCGTGCGGATGGAAGGTCACCGGGCCGGACGGGGTGGGCGAGAAGGTGGTGACGAGGATGTCGGTGTCCGCGGGGATCGCGAGGCGCACGGCGTCGCTCAGCACCTCCCGCCCGGGCGGGATGACGACACGGGTGTTGCCGCCGAAGGTCAGCCGCCGCATGGTGTCCGCGATGGCCGCCGCCGTCCCGGTGCCCGCGGCGACGGCGATCGACGCGTGCGTGAGGGTCAGCGCGGACTGGCCGTAGAGGTTGGACAGCGTGATCCGCACGCTCGTGCCGCCGACGCTCGTGTGGACGACGTTGCGCACCGAACGGCCCGCCAGGCCCTCGACCTCGGTGCCGGACTCGGCGCCGACCGGCGAGGCGGACCAGGCACCCACCCAGATGCCGGTGGAGGCGGGTGCGGCGGGGTTGCGCGGCGCGCCTTCCCCCGTGGGGGCGGTCCTTTCCGTGGCACTGCCGTGGTCGGAGGCGATTCCGACGTATATGGCGGTCGAGACCGCCACGATCAGGGCGATGACCCCCGAAAGCAGGGCATAACCGTAACGCCTGGTCATGCGGTGCGTATCTCCTCGGGCGGATGGGAGCCCGAGGCTCCGATGTGATCACCTCATGATGCGTCATAAGGCAGAGAGGAGTGGCAGGGACCCCCCATTGGGCCGCCAGAGTTCACCCGGACTTCGCCATCGGCCTCCCCCCACCGGACAGACGCCGGGAACTCTTGATTCGTTCCAGGAGTCGGTCAGGAAGGGACAATGTGTGCGGGGGATCCTGGACGGGTGGAGTGGAATGGAACGTACGAATCCGGATGAAACGGGAACACCTGGCGTAGACATGCATGCCCGGTCGGACGTCGCCGATAACCGGCACGTGCCCGCGTCGGCCGTTCGTGCGATGAGCACGTTCACCGCCGCCGACGAGGAGAAGCAGCGCGGCGTACGGCGGATGAAGATCACCGCCACCGGGCTGCTGCTCTTCGTGGCGCTGGTGTACGTCCTCGCCAAGGTCGCCTCGAACCAGGGTGCCGGCGAATGGGCGCACTATGTCGCCGCGGCCGCCGAGGCCGGCATGGTCGGCGCCCTCGCCGACTGGTTCGCGGTCACGGCCCTGTTCCGCCACCCCCTCGGCCTGCCCATCCCGCACACCGCGATCATCCCCAACAAGAAGGACCAGCTGGGCGTCTCCCTGGGCGAGTTCGTCGGCGAGAACTTCCTCTCCGAGGACGTCGTACGACAACGCCTGCGTGCCGTCGGCATCGGCAGCCGCCTCGGCGCCTGGCTGGCCGACCCCGAACACGCCGACCGCGTGACGGCCGAGCTGTCTGCGGCCCTGCGAGGCGCCCTGACCGTCATGCGGGACTCGGACGTCCAGGCGGTCGTGGGCGAGGCGATCACCCGGCGAGCCGACGCCCAGGAGATCGCGCCCGGCATAGGAAAGATGCTGGAGAAGATCGTCGCGGACGGCGGCCACAAGCGGGCCGTCGACCTGATCGTCGCGCGGGCCCAGCACTGGTTGATCCTGCACGACGAGGAGATCATGCACGCGGTCCAGGGCGGCGCCCCCGGCTGGACCCCGAGATTCGTCGACAAGAGGGTCGGCGAGCGCGTCTACAAGGAGCTGCTCCGCTTCGTCACCGAGATGCGCGACATGCCCTCCCACCCGGCCCGCGGCGCCCTCGACCGCTTCCTCACCGACTTCGCCTCCGACCTCCAGTCCGACACGGACACCCGCGCGCGGGTCGAGCGGCTCAAGGGCGAGGTGCTCGGGCGCGGCGAGGTCCAGGACCTGATCGCCTCCGCGTGGACCGCCGTACGCTCGATGATCGTCTCGGCGGCGGAGGACGAGCGCAGCGAGCTGCGGCTGCGCGTACGTGCCTCGCTGCTGTCGCTGGGCGCGCGGATGGCGGTCGAACCACGGCTCCAGGCCAAGGTCGACAGCTGGGTGGAGGGCGCGGCGGTGTACGTCGTGACCACCTACCGCAAGGAGATCACCTCCCTGATCACCGACACCGTGGCCGGCTGGGACGCCGGGCACACGACCAAGAAGATCGAGGCGCACATCGGCCGCGACCTCCAGTTCATCCGGATCAACGGCACGGTGGTGGGCTCGCTCGCCGGACTGGTGATCTACACGGTGTCGCGGGCGCTCGGGGCGTAGGCCTCCGGCGGTGGGGCCGGGATGCCTGCGGCGGCCCGTTGCCGGCCGGTGGGGGTGCGCGTAGCGCCTGCGGGTGTGGGTAAGCCCGACGCGGATGAGCCACAGCCGACGCCGATGAGGAGCCGTATCCGATGACCATCCGCAGGATCGTCCCCAACCACCAGGTCGAGTCCGAGAAGCAGCTGGAGACGAGCCGGGATTTCTACGGCCTGCTCGGCTTCGAGAAGGTCATGGACATGGGCTGGGTGATGACCATGGCGTCCCCCGCCAACCCCACCGCCCAGATCAGCTTCTTCACCGAGGAACGCACCGCCCCCGTCGTCCCCGACCTGAGCGTGGAGGTCGAGGACGTCGACGCCGTGTACGCGCAGGTCGTGGCGTCGGGCGCGGAGGTCGTACGGGAGATCCGGGACGAGGACTGGGGCGTACGACGGTTCTTCGTACGGGACCCGGCCGGACACGTGGTGAACGTGCTGACCCACCGCGCCTAGCCCCCGCCGATGCTCGGGGCGAGCCCCAGCCGCCCAGCTGCCACGCCCCGAAGGGCTGCGGCTGTTTCAACGACGGCACGGCAGCGCCCAAATGGGGCGCGGGGAACGACGCGACAAGCCACGATGGCGCCGCAGCCGCTTGACGACCGGTTTTGGCGCCCTGCATTGCGCTCGGCGGTGCTGCAACGTCCTAAGGGGGGCGCGGGGAACTGCGTGACGAGCCATGGCGGTGCCGCAGCCGCTTGACGGCCGGTTGTGGCGCCCTGCATTGCGCTCGGCGGTGCTGCAACGTCCTAAGGGGGCGCGGGGAACTGCGTGACGAGCCATGGCGGTGCCGCAACGCCCTAAAAGGGGCGCGGGGAACTGCGCGACTAGCCACGACGGTGCCGCAGCCGCTTGACGGCCGGTTTTGGCGCCCTGCATTGCGCTCGGCGGTGCTGCAACGTCCTAAGGGGGGCGCGGGGAACTGCGTGACGAGCCATGGCGGTGCCGCAGCCGCTTGACGGCCGGTTGTGGCGCCCTGCATTGCGCTCGGCGGTGCTGCAACGTCCTAAGGGGGGCGCGGGGAACTGCGCGACCAGCCACGACGGTGCCGCAGCCGCTTGACGGCCGGTTGTGGCGCCCTGCATTGCGCTCGGCGGTGCTGCAACGCCCTAAAAGGGGCGCGGGGAACGGCGCGACCAGCCACGACGGTGCCGCAGCCGCCCGACAACCAATGGCACCCCCGCGGAGCGCTACGCGCCACGCCGGTCCGCCACCGCCCAGGACGCCAGCGCCACCGCCCCCGCCACCCCGAACACCGCCGGCCAGGCGCCGACCTTCTTGGCCAGCGGATGCGACCCGGCGAAGGCGGCGACATACGCGGCGGTCAGCGCCCCCGCCGCCTTCCCGCCCGCCTGCTGCCGCCACTGTTGCGCGGCCGCGGCCTCCGCGACGGCCAGCACGGCCCCGCCGAGCTGCCGCTTCCTGGTCCAGCGGGCCACGCCGTACCCGCCGACGAGCCCTCCGGCGGCGACCACCGCGCTGGGAACCTTCGCCATGTCTGCCTCCGAACACCACGGCCGACCGCTTCGGCCGAGCCTGGACACCCGAGGCTAACCGGCCTGCTGCCTGCGGAACTCGGCCCGGGCCCGCAACTCCGACATGTACGCCGAGCCGATCGCACCCCCGGCGGCGACCAGGGCGAGCCCGAAGACGGCCGGATTGACGTACCCCGGCACATCACCGTTGTCGTAACTCCCGCCGTCGCTCGTCTCGCAGACGAACCCGAGCGGGATGTACGTGACCTGGTGGTCGACGATCTCGATGCCCTGCCGACTCCGCTCCTGCCAGCCCGCCGTACGGCAGGACCGGGCCGGCGCCGAGTCGGTGCCACCGTCCTCCGCCGTCATGACCGCGCCGCACACGGCGAGCAGGCCCCATGCGTACAGGGCACACGCCCCGGCGCCCGCGAGGGCGGCGAGGCCGCGCAGTACGGCGGGAGCGCTCGCGCGCCGCAGACCGTGGTCGGCCAGCGTGCGGCCGCCGTATCCGCACAGGCCCACGGCGACGATCACCGCGATCACGACGAACAGCAGGATCAGCAGGAACACGTGGCCTCCAGGCAGGGCCGACGACGCCGGGTGCGCCGAGTCCAACAGGGCCCGATGCACCCGGCTGTGGCGGACGCCACACTTTCGGCAACAGCGGTGTCACAGAAGCGGGTTCACAGAAGCGGGTTCACGGACAGGGCGTCACGGAAACGGCGCCGCCGCAATGGCCTCACAGCACGTCCGCCAAGCGGTCCACCTGGTCCGGGTCGACGCCGTAGCAGTAGAGCACGACCTCGTCGGCGCCCAGGTCGGCGAAGGCGGCCATCGCGGCGCGGATCTCGGCCGGGGTGGTGAGGAGCCCGGCGACCATGCGGTCGGCCATGCCGGTGAAGGCGTAGTACGCGTGCATCCGGGCGCGCGCGTCGTCGATCACGTCCGGCGGGCCGAGCGCGACGTTCACCTGGGCCACGAGACGGGGCTGCCCGTCGCGGCCGTACTCCATCCAGAACCCGCGGACGGTGTCGAACAGACCGCCCGCCCAGGAGGGCGCCGCCGCGCAGAGGAAGCCGTCGCCCCAGCGTGCGACGCGTTCGAGCGCGGCGGGCTTGAAGCCGCCGAAGAGGATCTCCGGGCCGCCGATACGGGCGGGCACCGGGCCGATGGGGCCGACGCCGTCGCCGTACGGCTCGCCGTGCCACAGGCGGCTCATGGCGGTCATCTGCTCGTCGAGGCGCCGCCCCCTGGTGCGCAGGTCGGTGCCCGCGGCCAGGTGGTCGTCGTCCCGGCCGCCGATGCCGAGGCCGAGGACGAGCCGCCCTCCGGTCATCCGGTCCAGCGTGGCGGCCTGCTTGACCAGCAGGGCGGTGTTGCGCAGCGGGGCGAGCAGCACCTCGGTCTGGACGCGGATCCGCGAGGTCGCGCCCGCGAGGACGGCCAGGGCGACCAGCGGCTCCGGGTTGTCGTAGACGAGCCGGTCGAGCAGGCCGAGTGTGCTGAAGGGGCCGGCGTCGGCGCGCCGGGCCCAGGTGAGAAGGGCGGCCGGGTCGCCGATGGGCAGGCCGATGCCCACGTCTGTACCGACGTTCATGAAGGGGCCTCCGAATGAGGGGTCGACAAGGACTGCCGCCCCTCCTGCACCTCCACGAGGTGGGACGCTCCCGCGCTGCGGCTTCTTTCCGGGGAACGTCTCTTCGAAGTGAACTCACTGTAGGGCGGGCCGGTTCAGCGGAACAATCCATTTGCTCAGCGGGACACGGCACCGATGAGCCAGGATCGCCGGATGCGCCCCGTCCGAGCCGCCGATGAACTCCCGGACACACTTCCAGACTGATCCACCGACAGACGGGCACGCGCGTACTGACGCCGATCGTGACCGACTGAACCTCACACCCCGTCGAGCAGGGACATGAGGCCGTGGTCGAGTTCCGGTCCCAGCTCCTCTCTCCCTGGCTCGACGACGGCGTACGACCGTTGCAGAAACCGCCGGAGAGAAGCCGTCCCGAACCGGATCGCGGCCATGCCGTGCGGCGCGTGGAACTCGACGACCGTACGGGACCGCCCGCACGGTCGTATGCGTACGTCCCCGATCCCGGCCGCCGCGTCAAGCCCCTCCTCCAGCAGCGAGCGGGCGAACGTCCAGGTGACCCCGTCCGCGTCGGCCGAGACATGCGCGGGGAAGCCGATGTGCACGGCGAAGGGTTCGGCGGCGAGGTAGCGCAGCGTGGGGCGGATCGGGAGCTGCGGGGAGCCGGGGGTGACGAGGCGGGCGCGAACGGGCTGTTCAAGGGTGAGGGGCATGGACGTTCTTCTCCGTGGTCGATGTCTGCTGCCGGTCTGCCGGTCTGCCGGTCTGCCGGTCTTGGTGCGCTTTCTCGACCACGCGGCAGCCCTGTTGATTACGCGGAACGACCGCACGCGCCTGTGATCTAAGTCACGCGAACCATTTACTTGAGATTTTAGTCATCTACGCTGACAAACCCGTTCGCGCCCTTCAGCCCAGCAGGCAACCGGAGCGTTCCAGCCATGTCAGACGGTTCCGCAAAGGTGCCCGCCCAGGCGACACCTCCCGTGTCCACCACCGCCTCGTACGCCCGTATCTACGAGGAACAGCAGCCGCGCCTGGTCGCGTTCGCGCGCTCGCTCACCCGCAACAACTCCTGGGCGGCCGAGGACCTGGTCGCCGAGGCGCACTTCCGCGTCTGGCGGCGGCTGTCGGCCGGGCACGAGATCGAGAACGTGCCTGCGTACCTGATGACGACGGTGCGGCACCTGGCGGCGACGGCCGGCGGCGAGGCGCGCGAGACCCCGCACCACGACCCGCAGGTCGCCGAGCGGGCGCAGGCCGCCGCCCACGCCGAGGGCATGGCGGACCCGGCCGAACAGGTCTCCTCGGTCGACCTGTTGGTGCGGGTGCTGGGCCAACTGCCCGAGCGCTGGGTGCAGGCCCTGTGGCTCGCGGAGGCCGAGGGGCAGCCGCTGGAGACGGTCGGGCGGCGCATCGGCGCCAAGGAGGGGGCGACGGCCGTACTGCTGCACCGTGCCCGCGAAGGCATGCGGCAGGCCTTCCTCCGCTCCCAGACGGGCGCGCCCGACGACCCCGCGTGCGAGGTCCACTGGGTGCGCATGCCGGCGTACGTCCGCGGCAACGCGACCCCGCGCCAGTCGGAACGCCTGCTCGCCCACGTGGACGCCTGCGACGACTGCCGCGGCCGGCTCGCGGTACTCATGCGCGCCAACGACCGGCTGCCCGCGCTGGTCGGCCCGGCCCTGCTGGTCTTCGGCCTGGGCGCCGCGGGCAAGTTCCTGCTGCCGCTGGCCGCGGGGTCCGCGGGCGCGACGGCCGCCCTGAGCGGCCAGGTCGGCGCCGCGCTGCACGCGGCCCGCCAGGCGGTGACAGGAGGCGGGTCCGGTGGGGCCGGCGCTGCGAAGGTACCCGCCGCCCTCGCGGCCGGCGCGACGGTCACGGGTATGGCCCTCGCGATGGTCCTGGCCCTGGGCACGGGCAGCTCTACGCCGACGCCCGCGCCGCCGCGGGTTCCGCTGGCGGAGGCGCCGGTGGGGCAGCCGTCGGCGGGGGCGGGGGCGGGGGTGCGGCCTGGTTCGGGGACGGGGGTCGGGGAGCGGGTGCCCGGGGATCCGGGTGGGTCTGTTGGGGTGCCTACGGTGCCGGTGGCGGCCGAGGTGGCCGAGGTCCCCGAGGTGGCCGATGCCAAGCAGGTCGACCAGCGCCTGGTGGATGGTGGGGCTGAGGTTCTGGTCGCTGGGGGCGGGGC
>NZ_JAGMUL010000193.1 GCF_019049285.1 Streptomyces sp. AC550_RSS872 | reverse complement strand
GCGGCCTGGCGGACCTGCGCCTCGGTGATCCCGCACCCGAAGCTGTTCCAGCTGTTCCAGCCGAGCGGCGGAGTGAGCGCCGGGCTGCCCGGCGCGGCGGAAGCGGTGGAGTGGGCGGAGGCCGTGACAGTTGCGGTGACCGTCAGCGCGGCGGTCGCGAAGAGGTGGAGCAGTCGTCTGAGCACCGGGCTCCTTCCATGGTGTCACGTCCATGACACTTGAGAAGAGGGTTCTTCAGGGGTTCGCAATTTCGGATGCCATTCGGAAAGTCAGGCCTCACGGATACTAGAGAGGCACCTCGACATGTCAACACCATCAACCGTCGAGACTCCCCCCACGACCGCCGACAATCAAAAATGGACGCATTGATCTGCGATATCCGGACAACCGACCCGCAGCGACCCGGCACACTCAGCTCCGAATGTTTCGATGAAGCATGCGAATCATGCGAGAGGTATTGACGGGATCCAACGGCCTCCTATCATCCAGGATGCTCGACAAACCGATCTGCGTTCGAGATAACGAACTCGCCGGATCGATCCGTCACTCCGCACAGACGCGCCAACCACATCGGCCGGGCCGCACAGGGAGAGCGACACATGGATATGTCATGCCCTCATCAATACATGCCTCGCCGCCAGGCACTGGCCGCTGCCACCGGCCTGGTCACCGGCACGTTCCTTCCTCTGGCCGGAGCCTCCCGCACTGCCGCCTCCACTCCCGCCGAGGAGTCGGCCCTCACGGCCGCCGCGGAGTACACGAACCCGGTGATCTGGCAGGACTTCGCGGACATCGATGTGATCCGGGTCGGCGACACCTACTACGCGTCGGCCTCGACCATGCACTACTCGCCGGGCGCACCCGTCCTGCGTTCGTACGACCTGGTGAACTGGGAGATCGCCGGCCACTCGGTCCCCGTCCTCGACTTCGGCGCCAAGTACGACCTGAACGGTGCCCGTGGCTATGTCAGAGGGATCTGGGCGTCATCGCTGGCCTACCGTCCGAGCAACAGGACCTTCTACTGGCTCGGCCAGATCGACTTCGCCCGGACGTACGTCTACACCGCCACCGCCGTCGAGGGGCCGTGGAGCAGGCTGACGACGATCAGCACCCCCTACTACGACGCAGGACTGCTCGTCGACAGCGACGACACCCTCTACGTGGCGTACGGCAACACCACCATCAGCGTGGCCCAGCTCTCGCCCGACGGCCGCAACCAGGTCCGCACGCAGCAGGTGTTCACCACACCGCCGAGTGTCGGCACCCTTGAGGGCGCCCGCTTCTACAAGATCAACGGGCAGTACTACATCTTCCTGACCCGCCCCGCGAACGGCCAGTACATCCTGAAGTCGTCGAGCGGCCCCTTCGGTCCGTACACGATGCGGCAGGTCCTCCTCGACCTGCGCGGGCCGATCCCCGGCGGCGGTGTCCCGCACCAGGGCGGGCTGGTGCGGACGCAGAGCGGTGCCTGGTACTACATGGCCTTCGTCGACGCGTACCCCGGTGGCCGGATGCCTGCCCTGGCGCCGGTCACCTGGACCTCGGACGGCTGGCCCGTCGTGCAACTCGTCAACGGCGCATGGGGCACCTCGTATCCCAGCCCGGCCGTGCCCACTCCACCCCGCCAGGTCACTCCCCTGATCGGCGTCGACACCTTCGACGGCACGACCCTCAAACCGAGGTGGGAGTGGAACCACAACCCGGACAACACCAAGTGGTCGGTGGACAACGGCCTGACCCTGCGGACCGCGACCGTCACCAACGACCTGTACTGGGCCCGCAACACCCTCACCCACCGCATCCAGGGCCCCACCTCCACCGCCACGGTCCAGCTCGACCACTCCGCGATGCGGGACGGCGACCGGGCCGGACTCGCGCTGTTGCGTGACTCCTCCGCCTGGATCGGTCTCAAACGCGTCGGCGGCACGACACGGGTGGTGATGGTCAACGGGCTGACCATGGACGGCAACTGGAACACCACCGGCACCGGCACCGAGGTCGCGAGCGCGCCCGCCCCCGGCGGTCGGATCTGGCTGCGCGCGAACGCGGACATCCGCCCCGGCGCGGCACGCCCCGGCACCTTCTCCTACAGCACCGACGGCACCACCTTCACCCGCCTCGGGCCCGCCTTCTCCATGGGCAACGACTGGCGGTTCTTCATGGGCTACCGATTCGCCCTCTTCAACCACGCCACGCAGGCACTCGGCGGCGCGGTCCGTGTCACGCGGTTCGAGCTGTCCACGCCCTGAACGAACGGAGGATCGCACCCCCATCCCCCCACCCAACTGAACGAGGAGAACCATGAACCCGCTGAAGCGGCTCGGCCGTCGCCGAGCCTCGGTGTCAGCCCTCCTGGCCGCGGTCATCCTGGTGACGCCCGGGACCGCGACCGGTGCGCCCGACGGCGTCAAAGCCTCCACGCTGGGCGCCCAAGCCGCCCAGTCCGGACGTTACTTCGGAACCGCCGTGGCTGCCGGACGGCTCGGCGACGGCACGTACACCGGCATCCTGGACCGTGAGTTCAACTCGGTCACCCCCGAGAACGAGATGAAGTGGGACACGACCGAGCCCTCCCGCGGCTCGTTCAACTTCGGCCCCGCCGACCAGATCGCCAACCGCGCGCAGGCCCGCGGTCAGCGCCTGCGCGGCCACACCCTGGTCTGGCACTCCCAACTCCCCGGCTGGGTCAGCTCCATCAGGGACGCGAACACACTGCGCGGCGTGATGAACAACCACATCACCACCGTGATGAACCGCTACAAGGGCCGGATCCACTCCTGGGACGTGGTCAACGAGGCCTTCGCCGACGGCCCCAGCGGCCAGCTCCGCAGCTCGGTCTTCCGCGACGTGCTGGGCAACGGGTTCATCGAGCAGGCCTTCCGCACCGCGCGCTCCGCCGACCCGGCGGCCAAGCTCTGCTACAACGACTACAACATCGAGAACTGGAGCGACGCCAAGACCCAGGGCGTCTACCGCATGGTCCGCGACTTCAAGGCGCGCGGCGTGCCCATCGACTGCGTCGGCCTCCAGGCCCACTTCGGCACCGGCGGCCCGCCCGCCAGTTTCCAGAGCACGCTGTCGAACTTCGCCGCCCTCGGCGTGGACGTGCAGATCACCGAACTGGACATCGCGCAGGCGTCGCCGACCGCGTACGCGAACACGGTCAGGGCCTGCATGAACGTCGCGCGGTGCACCGGCATCACGGTCTGGGGCATCCGCGACAGCGACTCCTGGCGGGCAACGGAGAACCCGCTGCTGTTCGACCGGGGCGGCAACAAGAAGCCCGCGTACAACGCGGTACTGACGACGCTGGGCGGCACGCCCGCCGCTACTCGCAGCACGCCCGCCGCCCCGCGCAGCGCTGCCAACGCCGCTGCTCTGCCCGGCCGTTACTCATGGAGCTCCGGTGGCCCGCTGATCTCGCCGAAGCCGGACTCGACCCACAACGTCGCCGGGATCAAGGACCCGACGGTCGTCCAGTACAACGGCAAGTACCACGTGTTCGCGAGCGTCGCCAGTTCCTCCGGATACAACCTGGTGTACCTGAACTTCAGCGACTGGTCCCAGGCCGGCTCGGCCACGCACCACTACCTGGACCGCAGTGCCATCGGCCGCGGGTACCGGGCCGCACCGCAGGTCTTCTACTACGCGCCGCAACGCCTGTGGTACCTCGTGTACCAGACCGGCAACGCCTCGTACTCCACCAACCCCGACATCAGCAACCCGAACGGGTGGAGCGCGCCGCGCAACTTCTACTCGTCGATGCCGGACATCATCAAGCAGAACATCGGCAACGGCCACTGGGTCGACATGTGGGTGATCTGCGACAGCGCCAACTGCTACCTGTTCTCCTCCGACGACAACGGACACCTGTACCGCTCGCAGACGACCGTCGGCCAGTTCCCGAACGGCTTCACCAACACCGTCATCGCGGCCCAGGACTCCAAGTACGCCCTGTTCGAAGCGAGCAACGTGTACAAGGTGCAGGGCAGTAACCAGTATCTGCTGCTCGTCGAAGCCATCGGATCGGACGGCCGACGCTACTTCCGCTCCTGGACCTCGGGCAGCCTGGCCGGATCCTGGACACCGCTGGCCGCATCCGAGAGCAACCCGTTCGCCCGGTCGAACAACGTCGCCTTCCCGTCGGGAGCCTGGACCAGGGACATCAGCCACGGCGAGATGATTCGTGCCGGTCACGACCAGACACTGACCATTCCCGCCTGTCGGCTCCAGTACGTCTACCAGGGCATGAACCCCAACGCGGGCGGCGACTACAACCTCCTCCCGTGGCGGCTCGGCCTCCTTACCCAGACCAACTCGACCTGCTGACCAACTCGACCTGCTGACCGACCGTGCCGTGGGGAGCGCTTCGCCTCAGATGGGAGCGCTCCCCCATGCTCCCCACCGACCTTCGGACGCATCCCTGTCAGAAAGCCGAGGTACCCGTCATGCGCCGCAGACTCCTCGCCCTGGTGGCGGCACTCTCCTCACTTCCGCTGGCACTCGTCGCCGCCCCGTCCGCTCACGCGGCCGACCCGACGACGATGACCAACGGGTTCTACGTGGACCCCGACTCCAGCGCGAAGCGGTGGGCCGCCGCCAACCCCGGTGACGGCCGGACGCCCGCGATCAACGCCTCCATCGCCAACGTCCCCACGGCCCGCTGGTTCGGCTCCTGGAGCGGCACCATCGGCACCGCCACCGGCGCGTACGTGGGCGCCGCGGACGCCCGGGACAAGCTGCCCATCCTGGTCGCGTACAACATCTACAACCGCGACTACTGCGGCGGGCACTCCGCGGGCGGAGCGTCTTCGCCGTCCGCCTACGCGAACTGGATCGCCCAGTTCGCGGGCGGGATCGCCGCCCGCCCGGCCGTCGTGGTCCTCGAACCGGACTCCCTCGGGGACTACGGCTGCATGACCCAGGCCCAGATCGACGAACGCGAGGGGATGCTGACCGGCGCGCTCGCCGAGTTCAACCGTCAGGCCCCCAACACCTGGGTCTACCTCGACGCCGGCAACCCGGCCTGGGCGAGCGCGGCGACCATGGCCCGGCGCCTGCACGAGGCGGGCCTCCGGCAGGCCCACGGTTTCTCGCTCAACGTCTCCAACTACCTCACCACGGCCGAGAACACCGCGTACGGGGCCGCCGTGAACAGGGAACTCAGCTCCCGCTACGGCTACACCAAGCCGTTCGTCGTGGACACCAGCCGCAACGGCAACGGCTCCAACGGCCAGTGGTGCAACCCGTCGGGCCGCCGTATCGGCACCCCCACCCAGCTGGGCGGAGGCGCCGAGATGCTCTTGTGGATCAAGGTCCCGGGGGAGTCCGACGGCAACTGCGGCGTGGGAACCGGCTCCTCGGCCGGACAGTTCCTCCCGGAGGTCGCCTACAAGATGATCTACGGCTACTGATCCGGGGCCGCTCGGGCGCGGGCCCAAGCCGCTACGGCCTGAGCGGCGCCGGTGCCGAAGCCGCCATCGCGGACTACCACGCGCTGCGGGCCGAGGCCGACCGCGCCCGAGAAGGAGGCGGACCGGCCTCGGCCCTGCGGCTACGCCACCCACCGGACGGCGGCAGCCGTTCCATCGCCAGGTCAGGGACGAGAGTCGTCCTCCAGCTTCTCGAAGAAGAACTCGTGTTTGAGGAAGGAGACGTCGTACTCGTGACCGGACTGGGGCGGCAGCAGCTGGGAGGCCTGGAACAGGCGCCACCCGTCGTGCAGGGCGGCCAGCCCGGTGGGATAGGGCGGTTCGTCGCTGTCCCCGGTCGTCGGATGGGTCGTGCCGGTCCCGTCGTACCGGGACCAGCCGACGACGACGGAATCGAGCGCCGACGTCGCGAGATAGAGGACCAGAACCTGCTGCCTCATGCGTGGCTCCTCAGGGCCGGCCGGTTGCTGACGCGCGTGACCCAGTACTCGACATCGAACGAGTCGTCACCGGTCAGGGCCCGCCACAGCAGGACCCGGTTGTAGATCTCCAGTCGGCCCGTGGCCCACTCGTACCAAGGAAAGTGCGTGTTGAGTTCCGCGGTCACCGCGGGGTCGTGCAGGTCGGAGACGTCCCACAGACGCACCTGCGGCACGGTCGGGTTGAGGCGGAGTTTGTACATGTAGCGACGGTGCGCGGTGTCGTTGCGGCGGCCGCTGTGCCAGATGCCGTGGTGCACGAGGACGACCGTGCCCGCCGGACAGGTCAGCCGCGTCTGCCCCCTGAGGTTCTGGACGCGTCCGACGTCCGTCTCGTTGATCCTGCGCAGATGGCTTCCGGGCACACTGAGGGTGCCGCCCATCTCGGCGGTCACCTCGTGCGGGTAGTACATGAGCTGGATGTCGAACGCATCCGGCCGCACGTCGATGATCGCGTCCCCGTGGAGGTTCTGCGCCTGTCCCTCGTGCGGCTCGCGCACATGCACGGCATGGTGGTCGACGGTCGGCTCGGGGCCGACCAGGCTCTCGACAGCGCCTGCGACGACCGGCAGGGCGAGCAGCTCGTGGACGAAGGTGTCCGGCGCGAACGCCCCGCCCAGCGGAGTGCCGTAGGGCACTTCCGGCAGGCCCTCGGTCAGGGCCGCGATGGCCCGTTCATTGATCTCCTGCGGCACCACCCCGTCCAGGCGCAGGAAACCCTGCGCGACGAAGCGCGCCACCTGAACCGATGTCAGGAGTTGCTTGCTGGTTGACATGCGACGAACGTACGTGGCCCGTCCGGCTCGGTCGTGGGCTGAAATCGTCCAGTGCTGGTAGTTTTCCGTCCTCGTGAAACACGCGACACTACGCCTCGACGAGGCGCCCACCGTGGTCGGTGCCGGCATCGCGGTGCACGGTGTCTCCACCGCCCACGACGTCTTCCGGCTGCCCGACCTGTGGCAGCTGCACCTCTACAACTACGAGGGTGCTCTGTCCCTCGGACAGTCGGTCCACCCCATACGCCCCGGCCACGTCAGCCTGGTGCCGCCGGACACGGAGGTGCACTTCCACTACCGGGGCAGGTCGGAGCATTACTACGTCCATCTGCGGCTGCACGACGGCGGAACCGCATGGGTGGTGCCGGTGATGCAGGACGCCGCGGCCGAGAGCACCCGCCTGGCCGATCTGCTCCGGCACGCCGTGACGGCCATGCCGACGTCTCCCCCGCGAGCCGCGGCCGAGGTCTGGACCGCTCTGTGGCGCATCGCCGAGTTGCCGAGGGGCGAGGGAGCCGGGCGCAGCCACCCCTTCGTGGCCGCCGCACAGGCCTACGTCGAGGAACACCTGGCCGGCCCGCTGTCCGTACCGGACGTCGCTCGCGCCGTCGGAATCTCCCACACACACCTGACACGCGTGTTCCGTGCCGAAACCGGCCGCACGGTCGTGTCGTACATCCGGCACCGACGCCTCCAACGCGCCCGCCACCTCCTGTTGTCCTCCACCCTGTCCATCACCGCCATCGCCGCGGCCGTGGGCATCGCCGATCTCCAGGCCTTCAACAAGGCCTGCCACCGTGAACTCGGCGCGAGCCCGCGGGACATACGTGCCGCTGCCCCTGCCGGGCCGGACCGCCCGGGACCGTGAGCGGTGCCGGTGGACAGCTGCCGCCGACCCGGTGGCGCGCGTCCATGAGGCCGGCTCTGCCCGATCCGTTCGGCCCGAGCACGGCCAGGGGACTCCCCGGGCCGCACATCGGAATCGAGGCCCTGCCACTCAGTCGGGCCGCTGCGGGAGCACGACTGGGTCGGTTAATCGGTTGCGGACCTTCGGGAGGGGGTGTCTGATCCCGGCTATGACGATTGTGCTCGGAACGCCGGCTGTCGACGGGGTGCGCGAGGCCATGGCCGCGCTGCGGGAATGGCAGTACGACGGAGCGCCGATGCAATTGCATTCGGGGGACATCGGCTGGAACCACCGGTTGGGAACGGCCGAGACGGCCGCGGCGGTCCGGACCTGGAGCCGGAACGGACGGATCGTCGCGGTCGGGATGCTGGACTCGCCGACGCTGGTGCGGATGACGGTCGCTCCGGACGCTTTCCAGGACGAGGACTTGGCGCGGCGGCTCGTCGAGGACTTCTCGCTGCCCGAGCGCGGCGTGCTGCCGGAAGGAGCGGTGTCGATCGAGGCGCCGCTGGGCCTGCTGCTTCACGACCTGTTGACCAAGGAGGGCTGGGGCGTTGACGAGCCGTGGACGCCGCTCTTCCGCGGCCTCACGGAGCCGGTGGAGGACCCCGGCGTGCGGATCAGGGCGATCGGCCCGGAGCAGGCGCAGGATTTCGCCGACGTCCTGCGGTCGGCGTTCAACACCTCGAGGCCTACGCGCGAGTACTGGCACGCGATGTCGGCGGGACCGTTCTACGCAGACGCCCGCTGCCTGGGTGCCTATGACGACCAGGGCAACGTGGCGGCGGTGGTGACGGTGTGGTCGGCCGGCCCGGGGAAGCCGGGGCTGGTCGAGCCGATGGGCGTACACGAGGACCACCGTGGTCGCGGCTACGGCCGGGCGATCACTGTGGCCGGGGCGGCCGCGCTGCGGGAGATGGGCTCGTCGAGCGTGCGCGTTTGCACGCCGAGTTCCAACGCCGGTGGCATCGCCACGTACAAGGCGGCCGGGTTCGAGGCGCGGCCGGAGGTGCGGGACCGGATCCGGACGGCCTGACACCGTGGCTGCTCGGCAAAGCGTGCCCGGGTTCCCGGCGATCACCGAAATGCGGACCGGACCCGGGCCGCCTGACGTCGGGCCATGCGCGATGGTGTGATTCGACTGCTGGTGCTCGTGCTGGTCGCGGGCGGCAGTCCGGGGCGTAGCTCATTCGTCGGCGGCGGCTTCGAGGTTCGCCGGGACGAGCAGTGCCCGCGGCAGGTGGGAACAGCAGCGGCACCGGCGTCCGGGCTCCGAAGTACCGCAAGGCCGACCGGCCTGCCGGCCACAGCTGCGTCCGCATGACCCGCCGCGCTCACCAGCGCCAACCAGGGCGCGAACACCAGCTGTTGCAGGAACGTGAACTCAGCCATGACACGCTCTGGCGACTGGTCGGCTACGGCGTGCTCGATCTTGAGGACTGCCACCGGATCGACTCCGTCAGTACCCAGCTCCCCGCGGGCCTCCCCTTCAGCCGAGCCCAGCAGTACGCCCGCGACCACGCCGCGCGGGAAGCCACCGACACGGCCGTAACTGTGTTGGGACCATCCCCGCGCTCATGGGGATGATCCCGGGCCGAGCTCGGGGAGGGGCACGGTGTTCTCCTCATCCCGCGCCCGCGGGGATGGTCCCGCCGCGCCGCACCCATCCCGGCCGCGTCGACGCCGTCCGGGTACAGGCCCATTGCGCCCGGGTGCCCGGCCAGACGTTCCGTCTCTACGACTGCTCGAAGCCGCCCACCCCGCACCCCAAAGAGCACGAGCACGTCTGACTTCCACCGTCACGCGGGGAAGACCGACCTGGCATCCTCATCACAGGGATCGCCGCAGCATGATCGTCCGGGAGACGACGAACGTCACCGGAATCGCAGCCGCAGAGGCAATCAGAGGAGCGAAACGGTTGCCGGCGTGCAGGATATCGACGATCACGTACACGCCTGCCGTCGAGACAAGGAAATTGGTGGCGTTGGTCAGAGGGAACAGCAGGAATTTCCGCCAGGTCGGGCGGGTGCGGTAGGTGAACCGCGCATTCAGGAAAAACGATCCTGTCATGCTCAGCGCAAAGGCAAGAATGTGCGCGGCGAGATAAGGCAAACGGATGAGGAACAGCAGGTAAAGTCCATAATACGTCGCGGTGTTGACCACACCGACCACGGCGAAGGTGAGGACCTGGGCCGACAGCGGGCGCTCTTGGGCGGGAATCGCCGTGTGCATCAGCGAATCAGGTCCTTCGCAGTGCTGCATGGCGTACGGTCCTCCGACGTACGGTCTTCCACCGGCTTCGGCTTCGCCGGTTCCACGTTCGTCGCCTTCACCAGGAAGTGCGGGCGCCCCTTCACCTCGTAGTAGATCCTGCCGGTGTACTCCCCGATCACCCCGAGCATGATCAGCTGCACGCCGGCGAAGGCCGTGCCCGCGGTGATGGTGGTGACGTAGCCGGGCGTCTGCACCCCGTTGACGAGCGCGCCACCGATGATCCACGCCGTGTAGAGACCCGCGCACAGCAGCAGGCCCAGGCCGAGGTAGAGGGCGGCGCGCAGGGGCCTGTTGTTGAAGGAGAGGATGCCGTCGAGGCCGTAGTCGAGCAGGGACTTGAAGCTCCAGGAGCTGTGACCGTGTTCGCGTACGGCGTTCTCGTACTCGAAGGTCGTGCTGGGGAAGCCCACCCAGGCGAACAGGCCCTTGGAGAAGCGGTTGTACTCCGTGAGCTCCAGGACCGCGTCCACCACGCGCCGGGACAGCAGCCGGAAGTCACCGACGCCGTCCACCAGTTCCACGTCGACCAGACGGTTGACGAGCCGGTAGTAGAGGCGGGCGGTGACGGTGCGCAGGAAGCCGTCGCCGGTCCTGGTGCGCCGGGCGATGACCTGGTCATAGCCCTGTTCGTGCAGGTGGACCATGCGGGCGATCAGTTCGGGCGGGTGCTGGAGGTCGGCGTCCATGACGACCACGGCGTCTCCCGAGGCGTGCCGCAGGCCCGCGAGCAGTGCCGCCTCCTTGCCGAAGTTGCGGCTGAAGGAGACGTATCGCACCCGCGCGTCAAGGCGGGCCAGGTGCCTCAGGACGGTGAGAGTTCGGTCGCGGCTGCCGTCGTCGACGTACACGAACTCCATGTCGTGGCCAAGCGGAAGGAGTTCCTCCGCGACCTTCTGGACCTCGTCGTGGAAGCGCGCGACGACGGCTTCCTCGTTGTAGCAGGGCGTGACGATCGAGATGAGCATGGTTTCTCCCCCAGCGGGCGGTGCGGTCGGCGAGCGATGGTCAGACGCTCGTGAGTGGTCGGAATGTGGTCAGGGGTGTGGTGTCGTCGTCGCCGGCCCGTCGTCTGCGGCGGACGGCTCCGGCGACGGCCAGCAGGATCAGGGCAGTGAGTGAGGTGACGCCGACGACCGCGCCGAGTCGCAGCCCGGGCGGGTGGAAGGTGCAGGTCACAGAGGACGCGCTACCGTCGAGGGGTACGGCGATCAGGCCGTGGAAGCTCTGGGCGGGTACGGCGGGATCGTCACCCGCGGCGCAGCGCCAGCCGGCGATCCGGGGGGCCGCGAGGACCGCGGTGCCCATGCTGCCGGCGGGGAGTTCGGCCCGGACGGTGCCGTCGGAGACGCTCACCCTGGTGGCGCCGGTGGCCTTCAGCCGTTCGACGGCGGAGTGCAGCCGGGCGGTGTCCAGGCAGCCGACCGCGCCGTCCGGGACGACGCTCGTGCGGGTCGGCGACAGGTCGATCCGGAACCGTCCGGAGGCCGACACCGTGCCCAGCCGCTGCATGGCGGCGATTTTGGTGACGGGGTAGTCGGACCGGAAGCGTCCGGTCAGCCCGTGGGCGGAGGCACCGACGAGCCGCGCGGTGCCCTGGAAGTGCGGCGCCCACAGGTACACCTCCTCGCCGGCCCGGCAGCTGCCCGTGATCGTCGGCTTCCGCTCGGCGGACGCTTGGGGCAGGCGGCCGAGGCGCAGGCCCGGCCGCGCGCCGTCGCTGCGCGACGGCGGCTTCCCAGCCGCGGTACGCACCGTGACCCGGGGGACGGTGTACACGCGCGAGCCCAGCAGCAGTTCCTGGTTGCGGTACGGCGACGGCCCGAAGCGGGAGGCGCCGCTACGGCCGTCGGGCGGCCGTACCGTCACCAGCGGTGGCGCGTCCTGCCGGGTCACGGTCACCCGGCTGCCGTCCTGCGGGTGCCAGTTCTGGTGCGGGTCCGGCGGGGAGTGCACGCGCGCGCCGACAGAGAAGACCGCGTCCGTGACGGCGTTGTCCAGGCTCTGCGGGCTGCGGCCGCGCGAGGTGTAGCCGTCCCCGAGGGCGATGAGCATGCGGCCGAGGACGTCGGAGGTGACGCTGCTGTAGTACTGGGCGCCCTGTCCGCCCACCATCAGCGGGTCGTTGCCGACGGTCTGCTCGCGACCCGGCTCGGTCCGGTACCGGGGCCAGCCGTCGGCCCGGTCGACAGCCTCCGACTGCCGCTGCTGCCGGGTACCCCAGGGTGCGTAGTCGTCCATGTGCGCGAGGCGCAGCCGGGTGTCGACAGCGGAGGTGGCCGCGGCCTCGCCGAACTGCGTGCACACGAGCAGGACAGCCGCGAACGCGGCGAGGCGCCTGCCGTTCTGGCGCCCAGGTCCCTTACTCCTCCAGAGCAGGACCAGGCCGCCGTGCACCGCCACGGCGGCGAGCACGGCAAGCGGGAGAGTGAACGCGCGCAGCGTCCCTGTGCTGCCGCTCGCGAGAGCGATGATCAGCGCGAGCAGCAGCGCCGCCGCGGTCAGTGCGCGCGGGCCGGGAGGGCCGTACGACAGCGCGTGCCAGGCGGCGATCACCAGCAGCCCGCACACCACGAAGGCCTGGCGGTACGCGCTGCCCTGCGGGGTCGCGAAGGCGTGCCAGAGCAGGTGCGTCGGGCCCCACTGCATCGACAGGGTCACCACGAGCACCAGCAGCGTCCACCCGGCGCGCACCCGCCCCGGGACCGCCCGGTGGAAGGGCAGGGCGAGTGCGAGCAGCAGCGCGGTGGTGCCCACGAACAAGGCCGGCGAACCGTAGCGGTACGCAGTCGGCAGCAGCCGGGCGACCACGTCCTCGGTCGTGCTGGGCACGAACTGCCGGACCGCACCCGGATAGGCGTGCCGCGTGCCGAAGTACACGACCGTCACCAGCGGCGCGGCCAGGCCCAGGCCGAGGACGGTGCTCCCGGCGGCGCGGCCCGCCGCCGCGAACCGCTGCCGCCGCGGGAGGTCGCTGAGCAGCAGCCGGAGCAGTAGCACCAGGCCTGCGGCCAGGGTGGCCATGTACGCCGTGTAGAAATTGGCGATCCAGGCGAGCCCCACCACCAGCGCCCCGATCACCGGGCGCCGCCCGCGCAGCGCCCATTCGCCGACCAGGCACAGCAGCGGCAGGGCGATCAGACCGTCGAGCCACATCGGGTTGAACGCGGCATACGCCAGGGTCCAGCCGCACAGGGCGTACGACATGCCGAGCAGGCCCGCCGCCCACCAGCGGCCGGGGCGCATGACGAGCAGCAGCCAGGCCATGGCGGCGCCGGCCGACGCAAGCTTCAGCACGGTGATCACATACACCGCGAGATCAATGCCGTCCCGCGGGAACACCGCCACGAGCAGGGCGAACGGACTGCTGACGTATGTGCCGAGGTCGGGCAGGAAGCTCGACCCGAACCCGGACTGCCAGTTGACGAGCAGCCCGCCGTCGGCCCTGCCGTGCAGCAGGTCCCACAGGTGGGCGTGGAACGGCACGTACTGGTTGCCCAGGTCGTTGACGCTCCGGGTGCGCGGACCGAAGGGGTAGCTGCGGGCGACGACATCGGCGGCACAGAACGCGGTGACGGTGAGCACGGCCGCGAACAAGGCGGCCTTCCCGCTGGGCTTCACGCCCGGAAACCTGGCAAAGTCCGGCAAGCGGCCACGGAAACGCGTGCGCCGACCCTTGTCGCCGACCATTCTCAACAGACCTCCAGGGAGCCGGGGCTGTCACTCCCCGCACGCCAGTGATTCGCCTACTTAGAGCATCACCGATCGGAGATGGTTGGGCCGTCCGCGAAAAAAGGCTGCAGAATTCCGGTTACTGAGTTTCAAAGCGTGGTGTCGGTATGGGCTGACGGTCCATGATCCCTGCGGTATGCCGACTGCATGAGGTATGCGCAAGGGGGCGGGCTGACCGACGAACGGCGAGCCTTCCGCGAGAAGTTGCGGTTGGAGGCGGCCGAGCGGTTCAGGCAGGGCGACGAGAACACGGTCATCGCTCACGACCTGCGGGTCAGCGTCCGGTCGGTACAGCGTTGGCGCAAGGCTTGGTCGCAGGACGGGCCGAGAGCCCTGGCCTCGAAGGGCCCGGCGAATCCTCACGGCTGATCTACCGCCCCTGCCCGGACGCCCGGCCCGACGGACGCAAGAGCTTCTCCTGGAAGGACTACCGCGACCTGATCCAGACCGCCCACCAGCAGCTCGGCGGCCCGATCGTGCTGGTCTGGGACAACTGTGAGACTCATGGGGCGCCGTCCGGGACCGGGGTCTGACCCGTGGCACAACTGGCCTGGCTGCCTTGTTGAGGATCTGTCGGCTTGGGTCCCGGGCGGTGCTTGCTGCGCCGGACCAGCGGGCGTGTCCCGATAGGGGCCTTGC
>NZ_JAGMUL010000192.1 GCF_019049285.1 Streptomyces sp. AC550_RSS872 | reverse complement strand
CACCCCGAACGTCCCACACCCACCCACCGGGACGGCACATCCCCGCAGGTCAGCAGCTATCCCGCAGCTCGGGCGTCCCGAATTCGCGGCCCATGGTGGCGGCCGGGACGGATGATCACGCAGGCTGGGGCCCGACACCGACCCCCACACTTGGAGAGGGCCGCACCATGTCCGCGTCCGCACACCCCCCTCGCCCCCGCGCCCGGTTGCTAGGGCGTGTCGCCCTGACCGCCACGCTGGTGGCGGTCGCCGCGCTGACGCTCACCGCGTGCGAGGACGGCCAGGGCCTGCGCGACGAGGGCCCGTCGACCCCGACGAGCCCCACGGCCACGACCCCCACGACACCGTCGCCGTCCGACGGAAGGTGACAGGTGCCGTACGCCTCGTACGCCTCGCATGCCCCGCTCGCCGGCCGCCCGCCGCCCCATATACCTAGCCGTCAGCCGCGGCCGAGCTTCTGCGCCGCCTCCGTCGCCCAGTAGGTGAGGATGTTGCGCGCACCGGCCCGCTTGATGCCGGTCAGCGCCTCGAAGATCGCCCGGTCCCGGTCGATCCAGCCCTTCTCGGCGGCGGCCTCGATCATCGAGTACTCGCCGGAGATCTGGTAGGCGGCGACCGGCACGTCCACCGTGTCGGCGACCCGCGCCAGGATGTCGAGGTAGGGCCCGGCCGGCTTGACCATCACCATGTCGGCGCCCTCCTCCAGATCGAGGGCGAGTTCGCGCAGCGACTCCCGGACATTCGCGGGATCCTGCTGATACGTCTTGCGGTCCCCCTGCAACGACGAGGCGACAGCCTCCCGGAAGGGCCCGTAGAAGGCGGAGGCGTACTTGGCGGTGTAGGCGAGGATGGCGACGTCCTCCCGCCCGATCTGATCAAGAGCATCCCGGACGACCCCGATCTGCCCGTCCATCATCCCGCTGGGCCCGACCACATGGGCCCCGGCGTCGGCCTGGACCTGCGCCATCTCGGCGTACCGCTCAAGGGTGGCGTCGTTGTCGACGCGCCCTTCGGCGTCCAGCACCCCGCAGTGCCCGTGATCGGTGGTCTCGTCGAGGCACAGGTCGGACATGACGAGCAGCTCGTCCCCCACCTCGGCCCGCACATCCCGGATGGCGACCTGGAGAATCCCCTCCGGATCCGTACCAGGCGTCCCGAGGCCGTCCTTCTTGGCTTCCTCCGGCACCCCGAAGAGCATGATCCCGGAGATCCCGGCCGCCACCGCCTCCGCGGCGGCCTTCTTCAGACTGTCCCGCGTGTGCTGGACGACCCCCGGCATGGCGGCGATCGGCACCGGCTCGCTGACGCCCTCGCGCACGAAGGCCGGGAGGATGAAGTCGGCGGGGTGCAGCCTGGTCTCGGCGACCATGCGCCGCATGGCGGGGGTGGTCCGCAGACGCCGCGGCCGCGTACCGGGGAAGGATCCGTACGTCGTCATGCCACCTACGCTACGCCCGCCCCGGCAGCACCTTTGCCGACGTGCCGTCGGCACGAAATCCCGGCCCGTCGGCCCGCATGCGCCGCCCGCCCCCGGGGTGCGAGGACAAGTCGACCTACGACCCGGCAATCCTGCTCCGCTTCGGCCACACGATCAGCCCCGGACACCACCCAGGCACCCTCACCCCTCCCTGGCCAGCCCACCCTCAGGGTCTCCGCC
>NZ_JAGMUL010000191.1 GCF_019049285.1 Streptomyces sp. AC550_RSS872 | reverse complement strand
AGGCCGCCCTGGAGCGGTTCGCCGAGTTCGCCGAGGTCTGGGGCCGGAAGTATCCGGCAATCGTGAAACTGTGGGAGAACGCCTGGGAGGAGTTCACCCCGTTCCTGCGGTTCGACACCGAGATCCGCCGCATCGTCTGCACGACGAACGCGATCGAGTCGGTGAACGCCCGTATCCGCCGGGCGGTGAAAGCCCGTGGCCACTTCCCCAACGAGCAGGCCGCCCTGAAGTGTGTCTACATGGCGATCATGTCCCTCGGCCCCACCGGCGAGGGGCAGGCCCGCTGGACCATGCGCTGGAAGACCGCCCT
>NZ_JAGMUL010000024.1 GCF_019049285.1 Streptomyces sp. AC550_RSS872 | reverse complement strand
CGGCACCCCCACCCCCACCTCCACCCCCGCCTGGCCCGGTACCGGCCTCGCCGCCCTGCCGATGTACCGGGGCAGGCGCAGCACCGGCGCGCTCAGCGTCCTGATGGGCGACCAGGGCGAACCGGGGCCCGAGCACTGGGAGTTCCTGCGTGCCGTCGTCGCCTGGACCGAGGAACGCATGGTCCAGGCACCGCCGACGGCCGGCCCCTCCCGGCCCGTACAGCCGGAGCAGAACGGCGGGCGGCTGCGCCAGGCGCTGAAGGAGGTCAGCGTCGGCTCCTGGGACTGGAACATCCAGACCGGCGAACTCATCTGGGACGAGGCGGCGCTGGAGCTGTACGGCACCCGGCCGGAGGACTACACCGCCCTGGTCGAGAACTGGATGAGGTGCGTCCACCCCGACGACCTGGCGCCGACGCTGGCCCTGGTGGACCGGGCGATCCTGGAGCACGGTGTGTTCGAGGCCGAGTACCGGGTGCGCAAACTGGACGGCAGCTGGGGCTGGACGCAGGCCCGCGGCAGGGCGACGTACGACGACAACGGCGAGCCGCAGCGGATGATAGGCGTCGGCTGGGACAGCAACGAGCCGCGGTCCGCCCGTGACGCGCTCGGCCGGGCCCTGCGCCACATGAGCGACGGCTTCCTCGCGATGGACGACGACTGGCGGATCACCTTCGCCAACCTGGAGGCCGAACGCACCCTGGGTTTCTCCGAGGAGGAGCTGTTCGGCCGGCTGCTGTGGGACCTGCCCGCCGCCGAGCAGGTGCCCGGCCTGGAGATCCGCTGCCGGCAGGCCGCCGCGGCGGAGAAGTCGGTCAGCTTCGACGTACGGCTGCCCAACGGCCGCCTGTGCCACCTCCGGTTCGTGCCGGGCCCCGACGGCCGCACCATCTACTTCACCGACGTCACCGAGAAGCGGCGGCTGGAGGAGGAGCGCCGGTCCGCCGAGCGGGCGGCGTCCGAACGGGCCGCGCGGATAGCGGAGTTGACGGAGGCGCTCGCCAAGGCGACCACCTCGAAGGACGTGGTGGACGCGGTCGCACGGCGGGTGCTGCCGCCGTTCGAGGCGACAGGCCTGGTGGTGCAGGCCGTGGAGGGCGACCGGCTGCACACCGTCGGGTCCGTCGGCTACCCGCAGGACATCCTCGCCATCCTCGACGGCCGCGAGCGTACGGAACCCAGCCCGCTGTGGGACGCGGTCCGGGCCGGCACGCCGCTGTTCATGTCCTCCCAGCGGGAGTTCGCCGCCCGCTACCCCGAGCTCGCCGACCTGCCCGCCCGCGCCGGCAAGCAGGCCTGGGCGCTGCTCCCGCTGACCGCCTCCGGGCACACCTTCGGCATCTGCGCGATCTCCTTCGACCACCCGCGCAGCCTCACCGACGAGGAGCGCACCCTCCTCACCGCGACCAGCGCCCTGGTCGCCCAGGCCCTGGAACGGGCCCGCCTCTTCGACGCCGAGCACACCCGGTCCCGCGAACTCCAGCGCAGCCTGCTCCCCCGCGACCTGCCCGACCTGCCCGCCTGCACGGCCGCCGCCCGCTACCTTCCGGCCGGCCAGGGCATGGACGTGGGCGGCGACTGGTACGACATCATCCCGCTCTCGGGCGGCCAGGTCGCCCTGGTCGTCGGCGACGTCATGGGCCACGGCCTGCCCGAGGCCGCGACGATGGGCCGGCTGCGCACCGCTGTCCACACCCTCGCCGACCTCGAACTGCCGCCCGACGAGATCATGAGCCACCTCAACGACCTCGTCGGCGGCATGGGCGAGGAGTCGTACGTGACCTGTCTGTACGCCCTCTACGACTCCACGACCCGCGTCTGCTCCATATCCAGGGCGGGCCATCCGCCGCCGGCCCTGCTGCACCCCGACGGCACGGTGGTGTTCCCGCCCCTGTCGGCCGACCCGCCGCTCGGCGCGGCCGAGCCCCCCTTCGACACGACGGAGGTCCCGGTCCCCGAGGGCAGCGTGCTGGTGCTGTACACCGACGGCCTGGTGGAGTCGTCCAAGCGCGAGATGGACGAGGGCATGGCGGCGCTCGCCGACGTCCTGCGCACCGCGCACGCGGACGGTACGGCGACGGATCTCGAACGCCTCTGCGAGCGGGTCACCTCCACCCTTCTGCCCGCCGACCAGCAGGCGGCCGATGACGCGGCCTTCCTGCTGGCCCGCCTGCACGCACTGCCCACCTCCCGCATGGCCTCCTGGCCCCTCCCCAAGGACCCCAAGGCGGCCGGCCAGGCCCGCAGCCTGATCCGCAAGCAACTCGCGGCCTGGGGCCTCGAGGACCTCACCCCCACCACCGAACTCCTCGCCAGCGAACTCGTCGGCAACGTCATCCGCCACGCCAAGGGCCCCCTCCGCCTCCGTCTCCTGCACGACGCCAACCTGATCTGCGAGGTCTTCGACGGCAGCCTGACCATGCCGCGCATACGCCGCGCCACGGAGACCGACGAGGGCGGCCGCGGGCTCCAGCTGGTCACCGCGCTGTCGCAGCGGTGGGGGACGCGGTACACGCCGACCGGCAAGTGCATCTGGACGGAACAGGCCGTACTGCCGACGACGCCGGACCCGCTGGAGCGGATGTTCCTGGGCGTGGCGGGCCTGGGGGCGGACTTCGACGGTGATCTGGACGCGCTGGCGTGGGGGGACCAGGAGTTCTAGGTACGTCGCCGGCGTGGACGGCGTACGCCACCGACGCGGCCGTTGCAGGGAGACCCTCCCGTCACCGGAGTACCGTGAGAACGCCGCATATGGCGCGGCGCTCCGCAAGATCCCGGAGTGTGATGCCATGGCCCACCGCCGCACCGATTCGGCCGGTGCCACCAGAGAGCTGCTCCAGAAGCTCGGGGATCTCACCGGCCGGATACTGGACCAGATCAAGTTCCAGCAGGCCCGCGTCGAACTCGCCGCCGCACTCCAGCGCCAGGTCCTCGCCGCGCAACTCCCGGTGCTGCCGTTTCTGCGGGCGGCGGGGCGGTACGCGCCCGCACGGGTCGGGCTGGACATCGGGGGCGACTGGTACGACGGCTTCGCGATGCCGGACGGTTCGATGGGGTTCGCGATAGGGGACGTCCAGGGCCATGACGTGGAGGCCGCGGCGCTCATGGGGCAGGTACGCACCTGTCTGCGCGCCGTCGCGACCGCCACCACCGACCCGGCCGAGGTCCTCGGCCGGACGAACGATCTCCTCGTCGCAATGGCCACCGAACTCTTCGTGACCTGCTCGTTCCTGCGCTTCGACCCGGCCACCGGAGAACTCTGCGACGCCCGCGCCGGACACGTCCCGGCCGTCTGGGCCACGAGCGACGGCCGCTGCGAGATCGTCCTCGACGACGGCGGTCTGCCGCTCGGCATCCACGCCGGCGAGCACTACCCGTCGTCCCGTCGGCTGCTGACCGGGGCGGGCGCGTTCGTGCTGCTCACCGACGGGGTGGTGGAGGGCCCGGAGTACCCGATCGACGACGGGATGAAGAGGGTGGCCGAGCTGGTCGGCGACGCCTGCTGCGCCGACCCGGACGAACTGGCCGCCGAGGTGATCAAGGTCGCCGACCTCACCGGCCACAACGACGACGCCGCGGTGCTGGTCCTGCGTTACGGACGACTCGGGGAGCGATCGGAAAGCGGCGGCGACCCGGGATGACCGGCGTGGCCTCCGACGCGCGGCTCCGGCAGTACGGCACCGAGGCCCTGAAGCTGGCCGCCGTGACCGCCGCCTACTACGGCAGCGCCAAGCTCGGCCTGGAACAGCAGCTGGTACGCGGCCAGGTCACGCCGTTCTGGCCGCCCACCGGCATCGCCCTCGTCGCCCTGATGCTGTGGGGCCTTCGGATGTGGCCGGCCATCGCGCTCGGGGCGTTCGTGGTGAACGTGACGCTCGGGCCGTCGATCCTCCCGGTCCTCGCCATCGCGGCGGGCAACACGATCGCCCCGGTCTGCGCCTGCCTCCTCCTGCGGCGCGTCGGATTCCGCACGACACTCGACCGCCTCCAGGACGCCCTCGCCCTGGTCTTCCTCGGCGCCCTGGTCGGGATGCTGCTCAGCGCGACGATCGGCACCGGCGTCCTGGTGGCCTCCGAAGCGCTGGCGGCCCGGGACTTCTGGCCGACCTGGTCGGTGTGGTGGACCGGCGACGCCATGGGGGTCCTCTTCATCACGCCGCTCCTGCCGGCCGCCCGCATGGCCCGGCTGCCCCGCGGCTCGCCCGCGTGGCGCTGGGCCGAGGCCCTGCTCCTGCTCGGCGGCACGGCGACGGTCGCCGTGGTGGCCACGCACACCTCGCTCAGCCTTCTCTTCCTCATCGTCCCCTTCCTGATCTGGGCGGCCGTCCGCTTCCAAATCCTCGGCGCCGCGCCCTGCGCCCTGATCGCCTCCCTCGTCGCGATCTACGCCGGCGCCGTCGACTCGGGCCCCTTCGCCGGCCACGATCTCCTCGCCAAGATGGTCATCCTCCAGGCCTTCAACGGCACCGTGGCCCTGACGGCCCTCCTCCTCTCAGCGATCATCGCCGAACGCAACCAGACCCTCCGGGCACTCCGGGAGGCCTGCGACGACCTCACCGAAGCCCTGTCCCGGCTCGTACCGGACCAGCCACTGGACGTGCGCAGAAAATCGAACACATGATTGAATCCAGCCATGCGACCGCGACCGTTCCCCGACGACCTGGTCCGGGCCCAGCAGGAGTGGAGCCACACCTACCACCAGCTCGCCCGGCGGCCCGGCCGAACCGAGCTGCGCCGACGCCTGTACAAGCTGTCGACCGCGGTCCTCTTCCACCCCTACTGGCAGGAGCGTGGCAGAACACCAGCGGCATGGTGGGAGCTGCGGGGCCTGGGCCGTGGGGAAAGGAGCTGGAGGTGAGGATCTCCACCGCGCGCGGCGACGGTACGGGCGATGGCCGCGCTACCGCCTGACGCCCGACGCCTCCGCGCGATCCTGGCCTATCTCGAGGCCCGGATCGCCGAGAACGAGACCGTCGGCATCTATCTGCGCCTCCAGAGCGACGCCGTACGCACGGCACTCGCCGGCACCGAGGGAGCCCCCCGAACGCCACCCGCCCCCGAGCGGCGCCGGCCGACGCTCCCCTCCTTCACGCCCCGCCACGCCAGCACCTACGTGGTCCAACAGAAGCGCACCCCCGACGGCCCGGAACCCGCCGTGATCCACACAACCGACTGCACGATGATCGAGGGCACCCCCCACCCGATCAGACCCCACGAGGCCCGTGCCGCCCTCACCGACCCCAACATCGAACCGTGCGCGTTCTGCCGCCCCGACAGCGAGTTGGGCATCCTGGACTAGCCGACGGAACCTCAGCACCGCCAACAGGCCCATTTCCGCGCAGGCGTCCACCCCGGATGCGCCCTCCACCGACGGGAAGGGCACACCGTTCCGGCGAAGTACCCGCGGGGCCGACGCGGCATGAGCGCGTGAGATCGCCGGCACACACGACGTCCAACTGTGTTGGCGAGGGTGCCGGGCTGTACCAGCCGCGGGTGCCGGGACGGCTTCGGGCCTCGCCCGTACGACCGCGAACGGAGCTGGAGGAGACGGAAACTGAGACGGCCGCACTCCTCACCGCAGCACCGGAGACAGCCCGCGGGTGGCTGTCGAACCCACCGCTAGGCGGCCTTGGGCCGCCCCGGACGCGTGCCAGGGGCGGGCTCCTGTGCCTCCTCGGGCCAGAAGATCTCGTCTTCTCCGAAGTCCGGGGCCTGGAAGGGTTTTGTCGTCGGAGGCGGCGATGCTGCACTGGAACGGCGGGGTTGCCCTTCCAGTGCCGAGAACAGCGACGTCTGGTCGATGAGAGGTCTGCCTTTCGTTACAGGTCCCCGATGGGGCCTGGTGTGCCGTGACCGGGCACAGCGGTACTAGAGCTTGGTCATCTTGGCGTACGGGCTCAAGATCCGCATTTGCGCCGAGCCGAAATCCACGAGCGCCGCGATTCCGTCCTCGATGCCGACCACCCGGCCGAGGCCGTACACATCATGGGTGACCTGATCGCCCATGGCGAAGTGCTTGAGAGCCGGTGTGACGGGGGCCTTGAAGGGGCTGGTGGGCAAGTGACGCTTCGGTGCCGCAGGCTTTGTCATGGTTCAGTATGAGCCTACGTTTATCCCGCTCGCTGTGGCCATTGGCACAGACCCGGAAGGCGGCCACCGCGTCACGCCGCTGACCTGGGGTTTTCGAGACGAGGCGAGGCGAAACTCGACCAGAGGTCACCTTCGTTGACAGCCAGGAACGCGCCGACGAAGCAGCGCAGTACAGCAACGGCTGATGTCGGCCGGTGAAACTCAAAGGCCCCGGAGTGATCCGGGGCCTTTGACCTGTGTGCACTCGGCAGGATTCGAACCTGCAACCTTCTGATCCGTAGTCAGATGCTCTATCCGTTAAGCTACGAGTGCTTGTTCTGTTTTCCGCCGCTCCCGGCCCTTCCGGCCCGCTCGCGGCGACAGGAAGAACATTACATGACTGCCGCCGCCATGTGAAATCCGTTTGCCACACCCCTTGTGACCTGCGGAAACAGCCGTACGAGGCCTTCAGTGGGCGGGCCATGAGCCGAGGGGAACGACGAAGCCCCGGTCCAGTGGACCGGGGCTTCGTGATCTAGCGCGGAGGCGGAGGGATTTGAACCCTCGATGGGCTTTAAGGCCCAAACCGCATTAGCAGTGCGGCGCCATAGACCGGACTAGGCGACGCCTCCAGCACAGCCGCTCGCGCGAGCGCGAGTGGTGCGTGCAGATGATGACACAGTCGAGCGTGCTGTCACCAATCGACCTCCACGGTACTAGGCGGGGAGGCCGCAGGGCAAAGCTCTTCCCGGCGCGCTTCGCGGACGTCGGGGCGAGGGGCACAACGTCCCCGGAGGCGGGCGCAACATCCGGGGGCGTGCGGCGTTAGTCAGGTCATGTTGCAGGTCAACCGTTCCACCGCGGCCGGGCGCCTACGCCGGGCCCTCATCGTCACCGCCGGTTCCCTCGCCGCCGTCGGCTCCACCGCCCTCGCGCCCACCGCGTACGCCCACGCCGCGCCGCTCTCCCTCGCGTCCCCGTCCCTGAAGGACGCCGGCCGCTCCGGCGATCACCTCACCGTCACCGTCCGCGACGCCGGCGGCGGTGCCGACGGGACGTACGAGCTGTCCTGTCATCCGGCCGGGGGCGATCACCCCGACGTCGGCGGCGCCTGTGCCGCGCTCGATCGCGGTACCCGGTGGGGCAAGGACACCTTCGCCCCGGTCCCGCAGGGCAGCTTCTGCACCATGCAGTACGGCGGGCCGGCCACCGCCCACGTCACCGGCACCTGGGCCGGACGGCCCGTCGACGCGCGGTTCGATCGCGGTGACGGCTGCGAGATCGCACGGTGGGACCGGCTCGTACCGCTCCTTCCCGACCTGCGGCAGTCAGGGCGGCCGTAGCCACCGGTCAAGCCTCCCCGGTCAGGGAAGCAGGGGCTCCGGTACGTCGTCGTACAGACTTTCCATGGCGGGAGAACCGGCTCCGCAAAAGTCCCGCGAAGGGCCCGCGAAGGTCTCGCGGAGCCGGATCGGCGCGGGACCGGCGCAGCATCGACGCAGGACCGGCGCAAGGCCGACGCGGTGGGGGCACCGGAAGTACACAGGAAAAGGTCTCGGCACAGGCGGTCATACGTTCTGGGTCACTTCGTCGTGCGACCTGCCTCTCATCCGGCGTCGCGAGCGCAACCCCAGCCTTTAGACTCCCTCGCGTGACACGCCGCGGGCCGGTTGGCAAGATGGCCCGAGCGGTCGGCAAGGTGCGGTAACAGGGAGGAAGCGTCTCGTGAGCAGCAGGCCATCCCGAGGCGCTGCTCGCCTCGCAGCCATACTCGACGCGCTTCCCGACGCGTTGCTGCTGGTCAACGCCAATGGGACCGTCGTCAACGCCAACACCATCGCCCTGGAGGCCTTCGAGACGCCGGGGACCGCGCTGGTGGGGCGGGGGCTCCTCGATCTGCTGCCGCAGTTCGACTCGAAGCTGATCCCGGGGTCGATGCGGCGGCCCGATCACATGGACCCGCAGGGACGGACCAAGCCGACCCGGATGATGGCCCGGCGGACCGACGGCAGCGAGTTCCCGGTCGAGGTCACGTCCGCGAATCTCGAGAACAGCCAGCAGGCCTACGACAGCTATGGCTACACGGGTGACGAGCTGCTGATGCTCGTCGTGCGGGACCTCTCCGGGACCGTCGACACCGAGGCCGAGCTGGCGCGTTCGCAGCGGCAGACCGAGATGATCCTGCGCGCCGCCTCCGAGGGGGTCGTCGGCACCGACACCGACGGGCGGATCGTCCTCGTCAATCCGGCCGCCGCTCAGATACTGGGTTATCGGGCCAGCGACCTGGGCGGCCGGGAGCTGCACACGCTCGTCCTGCACTCCCGTCCCGACGGCTCGCCCTTCCCGTACGAGGAGTCCCCGCTCGCCGACACCCTGCGCTCCGGGCGCAAGCACCGGGTGCGCGGGCAGGTGCTGTTCGCCAAGAACGGCGACAAGGTGCCGGTCGACCTGACGACCGCGCCGGTGCGCGACGGCGACCAACTCGTCGGCGCCGTGATGACCTTCGCCGACCGGCGGCCCTACGACTCCCTCGCCGAGGAGAAGACCGCCGCCGAGAAGCGGCACGCGGAGGAGCTGGAGCGGATCGCCGAGGAGCACGCCTCCGAACTGACCGGGCTGCGCCAGAAGCACGTCGCCGAGCTCGAGGAGCTCAAGGAGCAGCACGAGGAGGAACTCGCCGCGGGCGAGGAGCGGTACGCCGCGCTCGGGGAGCGGGAGAAGGACCGGTACGAGGCGCTGGCGGGTCGGCATGAGCAGCTGCTGACCCTGCTCGCCCGTTCGCTTCGGGGTCCGCTCGACGAACTCCGCCGTGAACTGGCCGCGCTCGCCGCGGACGACGCGGGGCAGTTGTGGCCCGAGGCCAACCAGGTGCTGCATCACCTGTCGGCCGGCTACTCGCGCATCACGACTCTCATCGACAACGTCCTCGGCTACCAGCAGCTCGAGACGGGCGGCGACGGGATCGTTCGTACGAAGATGATGCTCGACGCCGTCGTCGCCGCGGGTGTCGACGGGGCCGTCGAGCTCATCGGGCCCGGGCGGGTGCAGTTCGCCGTGCACGCGCCGCCCATCGAGGCCGAGGTCGACCCGCGGCGCCTCGCCACCGCGCTCGCGCATCTCGTCGCGGATGTCGCGGGGGTCGACGCGACCGGGAACTCGCCGGTGTCGGCGGGCGGTTACATGGACAACACCGTCGTGGTCGCGGCGGCGCAGCGCGGTGAGGTCGTACGGATCGAGGTGCGTGGGCCGTATGCCGGGGGAGACCCGGTGCACGAGCCGATCGTGCGCGGGATCGTGCGGGCGCACGGCGGTGTGCTCCAGACGCACGACGTGCCGGGGATGAGCGGCAGCGCCTACGTCCTCGAAGTGCCCATCGGGGGTGGGGCCGGGGCCGTTCCCGCGGCCCCCGGCGGCCCCGCCGCCCTCGAGGCCGGTACCGGGACCGAGGTCGCCGCCCAGGGTGCCGCTCAGGGCATTCAGCAGGCCGTCGAGCAGGGTGGCGGTGGCGGACGGCGGCGGGCCCGGCGGTCCTCCGTCGACGCCTTCCTGGAGAGCGACATCCCCGGTGCCGACGCCGAGGCCGGGGCCGCGGATGCCGAGGGTGTGGCCCCCACCGGACGTCGGCGCAGGCGCTCGGCGGCCGCACCCGAGCTGCCGCAGGGCGGCGATGCCTCCGGCGGTACCGGGCGGCGGCGCGGCCGGCCGGCCGAGGACGGCCAGGACGCCGTGGATGACGGGGACGGCGTCGCCGAGGGGGCCGTGGTCACGGCCGCCGAGCATGCGGCGGGGACCGCGGCGGCCGGGAACAACCTGGGCGGGACCGTACCGCCGCAGGGCGTGCCCGCGCCCGGTGGACGACGCGCCCGGCGCGACGGCGGGGAGCAGCACGCTCTGCCGCCCGCCCTGCCCGCGGCCGGTGACGCCGCTCAGCCGCCTTCCGGGTCCGGTACGGCCGGCTCGGGCGACGCTCCTCAGCCGACGGGCCGGCGTCGACGTGCCCTGGCCGCGGCGGCCGAGCGCAATGCCGCGCAGGCGCAGGAGGCGGGGCCCCGTCCGGTGTTCGCGCTGCCGCCCGCCGCGGCGGACCGTGCTGCTGCCGCGCCGGCGGAGGGGCCGGGAGACGGCACCCCCGAGCCGACTGCGCCCGCGACTCCGGCCGCCCACGCGAACATGACCCCGGCTTCGCCGGTGGCCGGCGCTCCGGGGCAGGCCCCGGTCCCGGTCGCGGTTCCGGCTCCCGGGCAGGGGACTCCCGGGGACGTACTCGGCGACGAGGGCCGGCACGACGCCGTGCCGCACGACCAGGCCGCGGACCACACCCCGCCTCAGCCGCACCCCACCAGTGCGCCGACCGGGCGTCGCCGCCGTGCCGTGGGGCAGCCGACAGAAGCGGTCGGTACGGCTGCGCAGGGCACCGCGGGGCCGACGGCTCCGGCGCAGGCGGCTTCAGCGCAGCCGGCTCTTGCACAGGCGGCTCCCGTGCAGGCCGGGCAGCCCCAGCCCGCCCCGGGTCGGCCCCTGCCCGCCGAGGCGCCCGAGCAGGGCACTCCGGCGCAGGGCGTCCCGGCCCCTCAGCCATGGCCCGCCGCGGATGACACCCCTGACGCCGGGACGGCCGTACCGGCGAACGTCGCCGCCACTCCCGTACCGCCGCATCCGAACGCCCCTCAGCCCGTACCGGGCACTCCGGCGCCGGGCACGCCACTGCCGCCGGAAGCCGGCGCGGCCGCGGCCGGGGCCGGGACCGGTCGGCAGGAGCGGGCGGCGGCCCAGCCGTTGCCGGCCGAGGCCGGTGCTTCAGGCGCCGCTGCCGCCGCCCCCGTGGACCCGAACTCGACGCAGGGGCGCGCGATCAGTGTGCGGACCTTGGGGCAGGGTGTGCCGTTCACGCGACAGGCGGCACAGGTGCAGCAGCCCGCCCCGCCCGGGCCGTCCTCGGCGACGCCTCCCCCGCATCAGACCAACGGCGGACGGCGCCGCAAGCTGGGTACACCGCCCGACCCCGCCGCGCGGGCCGGTGCCTCGGCGGAGCAGGCGGCGCGCCCGCATCCGTCGCCCGAACAACCGCCGGTACCCGCACAGCCACAGCCGCAGCCCTCGCTCGGCGGGCAGCCTCAGCCCCAGCCGTCGCTGGCCGGGCAGTCGCGGCTCGCGCCGATGACCGAGGGCGCCGGACGCTCGTACGCCATAGGTGCCCCGGACGAGAACGCCGCCGAGGGGCCCGAGCCGTTGGACGGGCCGGGCGGGGCCGTCGAGGTCGCCGACACGCCGCGGCCGCAGCCGATGGACGACGAACTGCCCCCGGAGCCGCTCGACAACCCGCGACGGCTGCTGGTGTGGCCCGCGCCGGATGTGACGACCCAGCAGGCGTTGAGCGACCGCGGCTACCGGCCGGTGATCGTGCACTCGCGCGAGGAGGTGGACGCGCAGATCGCGGCGTTCCCGGCCGCGCTGTTCGTCGACCCGCTGACCGGGCCGATCACACGGACCGCGTTGCAGTCGCTGCGGCAGGCCGCGGTCGCCGCCTCGGTGCCGGTGATGGTGACGGCGGGGCTCGGACAGGCCTCGCGGGAGGCGGCGTACGGCGCCGATCCCGCCGTACTCCTCAAGGCGCTGGCGCCTCGGGACAGTGAGCAGCACCCGCCGCGGGTGCTGCTCATCGAGGAACACGCGGAGATCGCGCTGGCGCTGACCGCGACGTTGGAGCGGCGCGGGATGCAGGTGGCGCGGGCCGCGAGTGACGCGGACGCGGTGGCGCTGGCGGGGGACTTCCGGCCGAACCTGGTCGTGATGGACCTGATGCAGGTGCATCACCGGCGGGCCGGAATCGTCGACTGGCTCCGCGCGAACGGGCAGCTGAACCGCACCCCGCTCGTCGTCTACACCGCCGCCGTCGACCAGGCCGACCTGCCCCGGCTGGCCTCCGGCGAGACGGTGCTGTTCCTGGCGGAACGGTCGACGAGCAACGAGGTGCAGAGCCGGATCGTGGACCTGCTGGCGAGGATCGGGACCAACTGAGAAAGGGTGCGGTGGCGCCTCTGAAAGGGCGCGGGACTGTGTCGATGTGCGGCTACCGCCGCGTGGGCGCGAGCAACACGAACAGCCCGCGCCCGCCCGACAGTTCCCCGCAACGGCGCCCTCCGGGGCGCCGTCGAGCCGTCAGAGCTCGGTGACGTCCAGGTCACCCTCCGCGTACTGCCTGCGCAGCACCTTCTTGTCGAACTTGCCGACGCTCGTCTTCGGCACGGCGGCGATAACCGTCCAGCGCTCCGGCAGCTGCCACTTGGCGATCTTGCCCTCGTCGGCGAGGAAGGTGCGCAGGGTCTCGAAGTCGGTGGTGGCGCCCTCCTTGAGGACGACCGTGGCCAGCGGGCGCTCGCCCCACTTCTCGTCGGGGACGGCGACCACGGCGGCCTCGGCGACGTCCGGGTGGGACATCAGCGCGTTCTCCAGCTCGACCGAGGAGATCCACTCGCCGCCGGACTTGATGACGTCCTTGGCACGGTCGGTGAGCGTGAGGAAGCCGTCGGGGGAGATGATGCCGACGTCGCCGGTCTTGAGCCAGCCGTCCTCGCTGAACTTGTCGGCGGGGCGCAGGGGTTCGGCGTCGGGGCCGTTGTAGTAGGCGCCCGCGATCCAGGGGCCGCGCACCTCCAGCTCGCCGGCCGACTCGCCGTCCCACGGGATGCGCTCGCCGCCGGGGCCGGTGAGGCGGGCCTCGACGCTCGTCGGGAAACGGCCCTGGGTGAGCCGGTACGCGAACTCCTCCTCCGTACCGACCACGTGGGCCGGCGGCCGGGCGATCGTGCCGAGCGGGGAGGTCTCCGTCATGCCCCAGGCGTGGCAGACCCGCATGCCCAGCTTGTCGAACGCCTCCATCAGCGAGGGCGGACAGGCCGAACCGCCGATGGTGACTTGGCCGAGGGTGGAGACGTCCCGCGGCTTCGCCGTGAGCTCGGCGAGCAGGCCCTGCCAGATGGTGGGCACGGCGGCCGCGTGGGTCGGCTTCTCGCCCTCGATCATCTCGGCGAGCGGCGCGGGCTGGAGGAAGCGGTCCGGCATCAGCATGTTGACGCCGGTCATGAAGGTGGCGTGCGGCAGGCCCCAGGCGTTGACGTGGAACTGCGGCACCACGATCAGCGAGGTGTCCTGGTCCGTCAGCCCCATCGACTGGGCCATGTTGACCTGCATGGAGTGCAGGTAGACCGAACGGTGGGAGTAGACGACGCCCTTCGGGTCCCCGGTCGTCCCGGAGGTGTAGCACATGGCGGCGGCCTGACGCTCGTCCAGCTCCGGCCAGTCGTACGTCGTCGGCTTCCCGGCGATCAGCTCCTCGTACTCGTGCACCCGCACGGCCGCGCCCGCCAGCCCGGAACGGTCACCCGGCCCCGACACCACCACGTGCTCCACCGTCTTGAGGTGGGGCAGGAGCGGGGCGAGCAGGGGGAGGAGCGAACCGTTGGCGATCACGACCCGGTCGGCCGCGTGGTTGACGATCCAGGCCAGCTGCTCGGCCGGGAGGCGCAGGTTGAGGGTGTGCAGGATCGCGCCCATGGAGGGGATCGCGAAGTAGGCCTCGACGTGCTCGGCGTTGTTCCACATCAGGGTCGCGACCCGTTCGTCGCCGGTCACGCCCAGGTCCTCGCGCAGGGCGTGCACCAGCTGTGCCGCACGGGCACCGACCTCGGCGAAGGAACGGCGGTGCGGCTCGGCCTCGCCGGTCCAGGTGGTGACCTGCGATGTGCCGTGGATCGTCGACCCGTGGGTCAGGATCCTCGAGATCAGCAGCGGTACGTCCTGCATGGTGCTCAGCACGGCGGTCCTCCCGGGGCGACATTGCCTACGCGGTGGTAAGGGTTGCGGAGATTCTGCGCGCATACCGCGCGGTATGTCACTAGGGACGGGCGATCGATCATGTCACGTTGCGTTCACAGAGCTCTCCCGCTAGGGGTGGGTGAAACCCCGCCGCCGTATGTGGGGGCGCGTATTGCGCGGCGCTCCCCATGCTCCGGTCCTACCGAACCAGCCCCAGCTCAGGATCCTCGCGCAGCTTCCCGAGCGCTCTCGACACCGCCGACTTCACCGTGCCGACGGAGACGCCGAGCACCTCGGCCGTCTGGACCTCGCTGAGATCCTCGTAGTACCGCAGGACGACCATGGCCCGCTGCCGCGCCGGCAGCCGCATGATCGCGCGCCACATGGCGTCGTGCAGCGCCTGCTGCTCGGCCGGGTCGTTGTCGTGCCCGGGCAGGGGCTCCGGCTCGGGCAGCTCGTCGCAGGCGAATTCGTCGACCTTGCGCTTGCGCCACTGCGATGTCCGCGTGTTCAGCAGCGCCCTGCGCACATAGCCGTCGAGGGCACGATGGTCCTCGATACGCTCCCAGGCCACGTATGTCTTGGTCAGCGCGGTCTGCAGCAGGTCCTCCGCGTCGCTCGGGTTCGCGGTCAGCGACCGGGCGGTACGCAGCAGCACCGGCTGGCGGGCCCGCATGTACGACGTGAAGGAGGGATACGTCGCATTCGGCAGGGACCGCGTCGCGGCGTCGGAAGCGCTGGTGCAGACGGGTGTGGTCATGGCTCCACGCTATGAGCGGGCCCTGCTTCAGCGGATCGGCCGCAGGTGCCGAAGCGACGTCCGCCTCAGGTTGTAGGGGTGGGGCCGACTCCACCTCCTGAAGGTGGACGAGCGGGGGACACCTACTGCGGGATTACCCCTGGGGGTCATCGGTCCGCCGTAAGGACCAGCCCCGACGTCGGCACCCCGGTCCCCGCCGTCACCAGCACCCTTTCCGCCCCGGCTATCTGGTTCACGGACGTCCCGCGCACCTGTCTCACTCCCTCTGCGATCCCGTTCATCCCGTGCAGATACGCCTCCCCGAGCTGCCCTCCATGCGTGTTGAGCGGCAACCGCTCCTCGGCCACGAAGCCCCCTCCCTCTCCCTTCCCACAGAACCCGAACTCCTCGAGCTGCATGACGACGTAAGGGGTGAAGTGGTCGTAGAGGATCACCACGTCGATCTCCCCCGGCCCCAACCCAGCCGTCCGCCACAGCCGGCGTGCCACCACGGCCATCTCGGGCAGGCCGGTGAGGTCGTCCCGGTAGAAGCTCGTCATCTGCTCCTGTCCTCGGCCGGCGCCCTGGGCCGCCGCCGCTATGACGGCCGGCGGGCGGGGCAGATCACGGGCCCGCTCGACGGACGTGACGACGATCGCCTGGCCACCGTCCGTCTCCTGGCAGCAGTCCAGCAACCGCAGCGGCTCGACGATCCAGCGCGAGGCCGCGTGGTCGGCGAGGGTGATGGGTCTGCCGTGGAAGTAGGCGGCCGGGTTGGTCGCCGCGTACTTGCGGTCGGTCACCGCCACATGCCCGAACACATCCGGCGTCAGCCCGTAGGTGTGCAGATACCGCTGGGCCGCCATCGCCACCCAGGAGGCCGGGGTGAGCAGCCCGAACGGCAGGGACCAGCCCAGCGCCACACCCTCCGCCGAGGGCTCCCGGTGCTGCACGCCCGAGCCGAATCTCCGGCCCGACCGCTCGTTGAAGGCCCGGTAGCAGACCACCACCTCCGCGACGCCCGTCGCCACGGCCAGCGCCGCCTGCTGGACCGTCGCACAGGCAGCGCCGCCGCCGTAGTGCACACGGGAGAAGAAGGACAGCTCCCCCATCCCGCAGGCCTGGGCCACGGTGATCTCCGGGCTGGTGTCCATCGTGAACGTCACCATCCCGTCCACGTCCCGCGGCGTGAGCCCTGCATCGTCCAGGGCGGCCCGCACCGCCTCCACGGCCAGCCGCAGCTCACTGCGCCCGGAGTCCTTCGAGAAGTCGGTGGCCCCCACACCGGCGATCGCCGCTCGCCCGGCCAGGGCGTCCTTCGCTCGCACGCTCATGCCGGGCTCTCCGACGGTGTGACGGTGACCGCCGCCCCGCCCGGCACCGTGACCGTCACCGTGCCGGTCACGTGCTTGCCGATGCCGTTCGCGCCGACCACCCGAACCGTCGCCGTGTCGCCGTCGACCTCCTCGACGCGCCCCGTCAACACCATCGTGTCCCCGGGATAGTTGGGCGCTCCGAGTCGTATGGCCACTCTGCGCAGTTCGGCCGTGGGTCCGAAGTGGTCGGTGATGTAGCGGCCGACCAGGCCGTTCGTCGTCAGGATGTTCATGAAGATGTCCGGGGAGCCCTTCTGGCGGGCCGACTCCGCGTCGTGGTGGACATCTTGATAGTCGCGTGAGGCGATGGCCCCGGCGACGACCAGTGTGCGGGTGATCGGGATCTCCAGCGGGGGCAGTTCGTCACCAGCCGTCAGATGCCTTGCCGTCACCCCCTCACCGCCCCTCATGTGCCGACCTCCTGCATCTCCTGCTTCTCCTGCATCTCCTGCATGTCCGCCGTCTCCGGCATCTCCTGGGGCTCCTGAGCGCGCCAGACCGGCAGCACCAACTCCTCGTCGCACTCCTGGAATTCGAGCCGAACCGGCAACCCGATCCGGACCTTGTCGTACGGCACCCCGAGGACATTGCCGATCATCCGAACCCCCTCGGCCAGTTCGATCAGCCCGACCGCATAGGGAGGATCGAAGGCGGGGAAGGGCGGGTGGTGCATCACGACGTACGAATAGACCGTCCCCTCACCGCTCGCCTCGACCGTGTCCCAGTCCAGTCCGCCGCAGGCGTTGCAGCCGGGCAGCCAGGGGTGACGGAGAGTGCCGCAGCCGGTGCAGCGCTGGATGAGGAGTCTGTGCTGCTGGACGCCCTCCCAGAAGGCGGCGTTGTCGCGGTTGACGACGGGGCGGGGGCGTGCGGGCTTCTGCGACCGGTCGCGTCGGGCCGGGCTGCCTCCCGGGCCGTCCGCCCGGCGTGGCGGCGCGTACTTGAGGATGCGGAAGCGGTGGGTGCCCGCGAGGTCGGGGCCGACGCGGATGTCCATGCGGGTCGTGACGAAGTACCCGGTGCCGAGCCTGGTCGTCTTCTTCTCCGAGACCGACTCGATCACCGAGTCGTAGGTGATCTCGTCCCCGGGCCGCAGGGGCCGTAGATACTCCTGCTCACAGTCCGTGGCGACCACGGAGGTGCAGCCGGCCTCGTCGAGCAGGCCGAGCAGTTCGTCGTACGCGTGCGTGCCTCTCGTATGGCCGGAGAGGCCGCTCATGGTCCACGCCTGGAGCATGGTGGGCGGTGCGATGGCGTCCGGCCCCGAGTACGCCGGGTTGGTGTCGCCCATCGCCTCGCACCAGTGGCGGATCATGGGCGCGTTGACGGGGTCCTTGCCGACACGGGCCACGGCGGCGCGCTGCCCCTCGTAGATCTTCAGACGCGTCTCGAACGCGTCGTCCGCTTCCACGTCCGCCACATGGCTCACCACCGGTTCGTAGCTCACCGTCGCCCCCTCGCCCTCATCGCCCACGGCGCATCGCACTGACACTTCTGGTACACCGCGACCGCCGATCCGGTTCCCACGAAAATCCACGGGCCCCACGAAGGTTTCTGACTGTCCGTCAGATGTAGCGCACTGTCAAGGCCGCAGGGAGCAACGGGAAAACGCCTGCGCGGCGGCACCGAAGTACCGCCGCGCAGGCGCGTCACACCCCACAGAGCACACCCCACACAACTCCGAGGAGGCCGGTGCTGAGCACCGGGGCACCGGCCCCCTCAGCTCACCACCACAGGGGGGTGAAGTTGACGGACGTGTTGTCGTTGCCCTGGTTGACCGACGTGAATGCGGAGCCGTTGACCTGGGCCGTGTTGCTCTGGTTCGAGGCACCGGAGCCGGTCGCCTGCTGCTGGGTGGTGGACGAGGTGCCGTAGTTGTCGCCGCCGACCCCGCTGCCGATGAGGCCCTGCGCGGCGTTCGTGACGGCCGCACTGGATCCGTCGTCCGCGAAGGCGCCGCTGTCAGCCGTCGCGACGCCGGCGAACAGGACGGCGGCCAGCGGGAGGGCGGAGACGGCGGCGATGACGCGGGCGGTACGGATGCTTGCCATGTTGTTCCTCCAGAACAGGTGCGCCCAGGCTCCCCGCCGGGCGCATTGGTGGTGCATGAAGTACTGCGCTTTCCAAGGCAGTTGGCCGACCGCCCCGGAGTTCTGCACGACGTCGCGAGACCAGAGTTGCCCACCGAATCCCCGGCGAACCACCCCGGAAGCCCCTATTCGCCCTGAAGCGTGATGACAAGTCGATAAACCCCTTTCGTCACTTCCCGCACTCATGTCAGGGCAGTACGGCCACCTCCACCCCAAGCGCCACAAGAGGGGAAAGGTTCCGGCAGCCTTCCGGCCATTCACCATGGAGCGGCGCGTCGGCGGCAGGTCACACCCATCACCCCTTTCTTTTTTCGAACACTCGTACGAACATGGAGGCATGGCCACCACCGACCGGCAGGCCACGACGCTGGCCCTCGCACACGCCCTGTCAGCCGCCGAGCGCGGACTGGCCGTCATCCCCCTGTCCCGGACGAAGCTCCCGGCCCTGCGCTCCCCGCACCGCGACGACCCCGACCCCGCCCCCTGCCACGGCGAGTGCGGCCGCTTCGGACACGGGGTCTACGACGCCTCCACCGACCCCGCCCGCATACGCGAGCTCTTCGCCGCCGCCCCCTGGGCCACGGGCTACGGCATCGCCTGCGGCCTGCCCCCGCACCACCTCATCGGCATCGACCTCGACACCAAATCCGGTACCGACGCCTCCGCCGCCCTGCGCGAACTGGCCCTGCGCCACCTGTTCACGATTCCGCCCACGGTCGTCGTCCTGACCCCGAGCGGCGGCCGTCACCTCTGGCTGACCGGCCCGCCGGACGTCGTCGTCCCCAACTCGGCGGGCCGCCTCGCACCCGGCATCGACATCCGCGGCGCCGGCGGCTACCTCGTCGGACCCGGCTCCCGCACCGACCACGGCGTCTACAGCACCGCCCCGGCCACCTCCCACATCGGTCCCGCGCCCTGTCCACGCGCCCTCCTGCGCCTTCTGCTCCCCCCGCCCCGCACGCACCACCTCACCCCCCTCTCGGCCGGCGGCCACGGCCAGGGGCTCGTCCAGTTCGTGCTCGCCGCGCACGAGGGCCAGCGCAACACCCGTCTGTTCTGGGCGGCCTGTCGCGCCTACGAGGACGGCATCGGCCCCGCACTCGTAGACCCCCTGGTCGAGGCGGCGCTCAACACCGGCCTGACCGAACGCGAGGCCCGCGCGACGATCGCGTCAGCGGCGCGGATGACGGGGCACCGGCCCTGACGGACGCCTGCGCCCAGACACCCGACCGGGGCTTGAACACGCACGGGAGCACGATGCACCACCGCCCGAAAACGCCGACGATGTCACTCACCCGTGTCGTCCTCGCCTCCGGCCGCTCACTCGACCTCTCCGAGCTGCGGCTGTCCGCGACGTACGGCGGAATGCTCGGAATGTTCGGGACGCCGCAGGGCTACCCGTGCAAGCCGGTCAACGACCTGAAGATCAAGGGGCTCGTCCGCGCCGCGGCACGCGCCCACCCTTCCGTGCCGGTGCACCTCGTCCCGCCGCCGCGCGAGTATCCCGACCAGTACGCGGGCGCGTTCGGGCCGGTCGAGGTGCTGCCCGCCGTGGCCTGCGTCGGCGCCTTCCACTCCACGGCCCTCGACCGCGACCACGACCCGGTCCTGCGCCGCTCCGCCCTCACGATCGTCTGGTTCCAGCCCACCGCGCGCGTGCCGGACGGCTCCGACGCGGAGGAGACGCTGCGGGGCGTGGACTGGGAGGCCTTGGCGCGGGACTACGAGCTCCAGGGCTTGGCTTGAGTCGGTACTCCCGAACAGGCCGTAGCGGAGAAATCGGCTTGCCCCGGAAGGGACCCCCTGTGCCAGGCTCGGTCGATGAGCGCTTCCCGACGTGAGCTGCTGCGCTGGCAGTACGACCTGACCTGGGCGTTGTTCGAGTACCACCTGGAACGGCTGCGGCCCGAGGACTTCCTGTGGGAACCGGGGCCGCACTGCTGGACGGTGCGTCAGGCCGCCGACGGCTCCTGGGTGCCGGACTGGGCGGAGACCGAGCCCGACCCCGTCCCCGTGCCGACGATCGCCTGGGTGAGCTGGCACATCGGCTGGTGGTGGAGCGTGGCCACCGACCACCTGCACGGCCGCCCGCCCCGGGAGCGCACCGACATCACCTGGCCCGGCGACGGCAAGTCGACTGTCGCCTGGCTGCGCGACCTGCGCACGGACTGGCTGGCGGCCCTGGACGCACTCGACGACGACACGGCCCTGGACGCCAGGGCACCGTTCCCCTGGCCGAACGACCCGGAGTACACCGTCGCCCACATGATCGGCTGGGTGAACGCCGAACTGATGAAGAACGTCGCGGAGATCGGGCAGCTACGGCTGCTGCTGCGGGCTCAGCCGGAGCGCTGAGCCGTCCCACCGACGACGCCAAAAGGCGCCGAGATGTCCCCTTTGCCTCCTCGCTCCAGACTATGAATGTCAGCTGTTCGCGTGCTGGATCGGAGCTGCCATGACGGACCTCAAGTTTGAGCAGAAGCGCTCGCTGTCACGCCTTGAGGCGGCTGATCAGCTCACGGCGCTCGCGGCCGCGTTGCGGCAGGGCGGAGATGCCGAGCTGGAGCTCGAGCCATGGAAGTTGAGCCTCCGGGTCCCCTCCGACCTTCACAGCGAGATCGAGGTCGAGGTCGGTGACGGGGAGATCGAGCTGGAGATCGAGCTCAAGTGGTCGACCGCGTCGGACGCCCGGCCCACGGAGCCCGAGGCGTCGGCAGGCACGGAGAAGTCCGGGGGCAGGCGGAAGAGCGCGGCCGCCGGTTCCGGGGGAACTCGCGCGGGTGGGGGCAGAACCGCGAAACGGACTGCCGCGAAGAAGTCCTGAGCGGCTCGGTCAGGTGCGCTGACGTCGAAGGCCCCCGACCGATTCTGCTGGTCAGGGGCCGTTCTGTGCTGCTCATCGCGCGGTGGGTGTGGGATTTGAACCCACGGTGACTCGCGCCACGACGGTTTTCAAGACCGATACGGATCAGCTACGGGGGGACGGCCTGACCTGCGCAGACTCCGTCTTGGAATACCGAAGTCTGGTCCATGGCCCACGCATGGCCCATAGGCGCTGAAGTCAGCACTCCGGACCAAGATCACTCCGACGCCGGGGAGGCACTGGTTTCCCGCTCCATTACGCGCTTCTTGCGTTTGGGCAGAAGGCGCTGCGTCGCCGCCCACGACCGTGCGGCGACTCGGCCAGCAGCCTGACCGACGTGGCGGTGCAACTGCCACCATCGTGGCGTGTACCAGAGCTCCGTTCGACAGACCTGGATGAACTGGTTGGCGGCCTCTTCAACCAGGTCGCTCAACTCTTTAATTTCCGGCTCAAGAGCGTCACATTTCAGTTGGTGCGCTGCACGCATTCCTGTGTTAACGCGCTCGGCTGCGGCAACGATCGCTTCCGTACCCACTAGTTCGAGCTCAAACTGTGCGTACATGTACTCCTCGTGAGCTTCTCGCACATACGCGCCAAGCTCTCTACGTATCTGCCATTGGGCTTCTGAAGCTGACCGCCCTTCAGCCGTCAGCATTCGAAAATGACCCACGCGTTCAACCCGTGCATACAGGTAGGCAATCGCAGCCATAGCGAACCGCGTGTATACGTCCCGCCGCTCCTCGCGACTGCCAAGACGTACGACCCGAATCTTCGGCTGTCGCAGCGCCTTCAATGCGCTGCTGCCGACACGCGTAGCTGCATTCAATGCCGCAAGATCCATTCAAACCGCCTCCCCGTGCCGGAACCGTCATGTACGCGGCGCCTCCCTGCGTCCGCCCCGTCCAACCGATACGTCATCCCTTATGAGGGACTATCTGCGTCAACGACGCTACGCAGCGGAATCCGGTGTCGTCGTCATGCATTGTGTCGTTGGCGTCGTTGGGACGGCCGGCGCCCCCCGGAACAGAGGGCTCGTGAAGGCGCTGCCGCGGAGTTGGTACCGCCCTGGCGTGGTCGGCGTTGCGAGCCATTCCCACACGTTGCCCACCATGTCGTAGACCCCGTAAGGCGAAACGCCGCTGTGGTACCGAGAGACGGACGTGGTGCGCTCCACGCCGGTCTCTCGGACGTTGCACTTCGCGGCAGTCTTCTGGTCCCCCCACGGGAAGGTGCGGCCGGAGATACCGCGCGCTACTTTCTCCCACTGCTCGGCCGAAGGCAGCGACTTTCCTGCCCACGCCGCATACGCGTTCGCGTCTCGCCAGGTCACGTGCACCACGGGGTGGTCGTACAGCTCGCGCGGACATCGGCCGTTCTCCCAGTGCTCAGGCACGGGGTGCCGAGTGGCCGCACAGAACCGCGCGTAGTCGGCATTGGTCGTCGGGAACGTGTCTATGTGGAATTCGTCCACCCACACGGGCTCATCGTCCTCACCTGACAAAAAGATTCCCTCTGGGATGTGCGCCATGAGCTTTCCGTCGCCCGGGTGCTTCACGTATTCGCCGCTGCTCGTCTCCTCGCCGTCAGGCTCGATGATGGCGTGAGCGGGGACATCATCCGCCGCCAGGATGCCGACGAAGCGTCCTTGGGCGTCCTTGTCGGCTTTGGCAAGCAGGGTGTCCAAGGCGGCCTGATTCACCATGCGGAGGGAGGCCTGTTCACCGTCGGCCTCCCACCGAGAAACGATGCGATCGGATACCCCGAGCTTCTCGGCAAACTCCATAAGGCTCATGCGCACGGCTTCGCGCAGGGCCTTGACTTCACGTCCGGTCCATTTCGTAACGAGTGGCATGGGCTACCTCTGTCGTGAGTCGCCAGTCCCTGGTGAGGGATGGCGGCACGCGTCTACAGGCGCTCGCCGGGGATACCGACGTAGGCGTCACGCAGCGCTGCGAGCACGGGGTGGTCCTGTGGGAACTGCACGTCATCGAGCGCACTCACGGAGCGCACACCGATCGTTACATTCGTTGCGAACGCAGCCGCCATATTCGGGATGTCAGCGAGCCGCACCGGGGTGGTGATCTGCTTCGGAGCATCGAGGCTCTGGAGCAGCAGCATCGTCGTGCCGGGGAGTACGGGAGCCTCTGGCCAGATGACTGTCCCGTCCCGATCCACGAAGCCCAGGTTCCACGTGCCCCCCTCGGAAACCCGACCGTCCGGCTCAATGAACACGGCGTCGTCGAATCCGGCGAGTTGAGCGTCACGGCGAATCCGGAGCTGAGGGTAAAGGCCAATGTGCTTCACCTGCGCGTTGTCGCGGGTGAAGGTGTAGGTCTTGGCCGTTAGAGGCGGCGGCGGCATGGCGCCCCCAGGCCGCAGGTTGACCAGGATGTGTGGGTCCTTGGCGTTGCTGGGGCGCCCCATGTCGATCGCAGGATCGAAGACCGTGACGCGGAGGCCGGCGACCCCGGTGACGCCGTCGGCTGCCTTCCGGATGTAGTTCAGCGTCCGCTCTCGGTCCAACTCGACACCGAAGACGATGCGGCAGTCGCGCACCAACCGGTCCAGATGGAGCGACAAGCCCCGGACAGTGCCGTCCTCCATCCGCATTGACGTGAAGTGCCCGTAGTTCGTGAGGGCGAGGCTCTGGAGGTCGTCGAGGGTGACGGGTTTCCCGTTGAGTTCGGCCATGCGGCCAGTCTTGCAGCCGCTCAGGCTGCGCCAACACCCCATCGAGAGCCAAAAGTTCGGATTAGTTCGGTACGACGGCGGCGGGAGTACGTACTCACGGAGCGCTTGCCGGGACACGCTAGATGCATGACGACAAGCACACCGCGAGAGACACTAGGCGCCGGACTTCCCCTCAGTGGGACCCACGGCCGCCTCAAGCTGCTGGACGCGCTCAACGAGGCCGGCCAGTTCGGTCGAGATGCGCGCGACCTCGGCTTGCAGGTTGGTCAGGTGCTGAGCTGCCTCCCGGGGCCCCGGTTCGCCGGGGACAGCGTCGCGAACGTAAGTGCCACTACCCGAGACGCCTTCCACCAGCCCCTCTTCCCGGAGCTGCGCGTAGGCGTTCTGCACGGTCATCAGGGACACGCCGAGCTTCTTGGCATAGGCCCGTCCGGCAGGGAGACGATCCCCAGGACCGAACGTCCCTGCCGCGATCTGGCCTCTGATTCTTGCGGCGATTTCGCGGGCGTTGGGCTTCCTCGTCTGCTGTGAGTCCACCCCAAGAGCGTACTTGACCTAGGTCACTCGAAATTAGGGTCGCGCAGGCACTTGACGACCCAGAAGCGACCTAGGTAGCTTTCACATCAACGAAAGCGACCTAGGTCACTTTCTCCCGGAGTCCTGTGACCTGGGGTGACGCCCGGAGGAAAGCCCCGCAGGGGTGAGTACGAAGGCAGCGGCAGTGCCTTGACAACTCAACAGCGTGACAAGCCGACGGGGTGTGATTCCCCGTCCCCGCAGCGGCCCGGGTGACGGCCGTCGGCGGCCACTTAGTGGTGGGCGAACCTGTCCCGCACCGCGTGCCAGCTCTGGAGAACAGTCGCGGGGATCATCCCTTCCTTTCGGGAGGTCAACCCCTCGGGTGCCACCTGGTGCGCGCCGCCCTGCTGGCGTCAGAGCAGTGACGATGACGCACCCAATTTCCCGGCTCGGGACCGGCGCTCTGTGACAACGGAGCACCGGTGAAGCCGTGTCCCTGCGATCTGCGGGAGGTCGGCATGGGCCGACGACATACCAGGGGCCCCGCCGGTACGCGGACCTGCCGACGGCGCCCGGCTCAGCTCTGGTCCGCTTCCTGGCTTCCGCAGCGCCTCACGCTGCGGCCGGCTGCCTCTCTCGTCCGTCCGGACCTGCTCAGTCGGGATCCGTACGGGCGGGAGCGCGGGGAGCCGGAAAACTCCGCTACTTCAACTGAGCAGATCAGGAGCCGACATGACCTGCACCGAGACCTTAGAGACCATCCGCTACACCGCCGACGTCGTCGTCACCACGACCGACGGCTACGTCCTGCTGATCGAGCGCGGCTGGGACCCGCACAAGGGCCAGTGGGCGCTGCCCGGCGGCCACGTCGACCCCGGTGAGACGAGCCGTGCCGCCGCCGCCCGTGAGCTCGCCGAAGAGGCCGGCGTCCACGCAGCACCGGAAGAGCTGGAACAGATCGGCACGTTCGACCAGCCCGACCGCGACCCGCGCGGCAGGTACGTCACCGTCGCCTACCACCTGACCGTCATTCCCGGAACGATCGTCGAGGCCGGTGATGACGCGACCAACGCCCAGTGGTGGCCCCTGGACGCTCTGCCGCCGCTCGCGTTCGACCACGCCGACATCATCGCCACCGTCTGATCCCCTACCGCCACACCGCGTACCGACCCAGCCATCGGACCAGAAAGGGACCACCCGTCATGCTGACTGCCCTGATCGCCGTACTCGGCACCCTCTCGGGCTCACTGCTTACCGGCGTGATCCAGCACGCCAGTCAGCGCGCCGCCCGACGTGCAGACGAGGCTGAGCGTGCGCTTTCCGAGGGCTTGACCGCCGTGGCCGAGCTGGCCGCTGCGCTCGCCGACCATCGGCGCGCGATGTGGGTCCGTGAGGATCTCCGGCTGCGCGGCGAGGACTGGGCCGAGGCACGAGCCGAAAGCCACCGCACCCGCAGCGCGATCACAGTGCCGCTGCTCCGGGTGCAGTTACTCATGCCGTCTGTCGCGGCCGCCGCGCGGGCTGCCGTCGACGCTACGTACGCGATGCGCCGTCCCTCCCACGAGTCCGAACTGGCGGGCTGCCGTGACATCGCGATCCAGGCCACGGACGCACTTGTCACGGCCGCTGGTCGGTACCTCGCCGTCTGACCCCTCGCACCACCGCCCCGGCATTCCGCCGTGAGGGCGCCGGATCGAATCCGGCCCGGGGCACTCCGGCCGCCGATCGGTGGCCGCGCCGCACGGATGCGTGCGGCCCTTCTTCCCCTCAACGGCGCGCACCCCCGGAGTTGCAGCTCCGGGGGTGCTGTTCGGGCCGTTTCCACCTGCTAGGGAGACCACGACCCAATGAAGACCATCGTCACTGTTCAGGACGCTGTTACCGCGTTCGCCGACTTCATCGAGCCGACGGATGCGGAGCTGGACGCGATCGAGCAGGAGTTGCCCGTCATCCTGGCGGAGGTCGACCTGCTGGACGCGCAGATCATCACCCTCGACCGCACGCCGACCGAGTTGGACGCGCGCCGTATCCGCCGCGCCCGGAACCGGGTGCTCACCGCCCGGCGCGACGTGGCCAACCGCACGGCCGGCGTGACCCTGCCGGGTGGTGCCGCGTAATGGGTCGCCGATTCAAGGACATGCAGACCCCGGAACAGCAGTGGGCCGCCCAGCAGGCTCCGCGCCTGCGTGGCATGGCCTACCAGGCTGAGCAGGAGTCGGAGCGGCAGCAGATGACCGCCGACGTGTACGGGCGCCGGGGCCGTGACTACAGCGATCCGGTGAAGGCCGACCGCGCTCAGCGTGAGGCCGACCGGCTGAGGTCGCGCGGCAAGGCGCTGCGGGACACCGCGAGCCGTGCCGAGACCGAGGTCAAGCCGAAGAAGCGGGGGTGGTTCCGTTGAGCGCAACCAAGCTGACTCATGTTCAGATCGGTGTGCTGGCTGCCGCGTTCGTGCCGATGCTCGCCACGGGCGTGTTCGGCGGGATCGGCACGTACAGCAACATCGGCCACTCCTACGGCAAGGGCACCGCGCTCGGTGCACTCGCGGCCGGTGAAGGCGCCACCGCCGTGCTCGCCCTGGTCCTGCTCGGTTTGACCATGCTGGGCCAGTCCTCCCCGCGCATCGTCCGCGCCGGTTTGTGGGCGCTGCCCGCTGCCGCCGCTGTCATGGGCGCGATGGCCGCCCCCGACATGGGCCGCACCGTCATTTACGCCCTGACCCCCATGGGTATGTCCGTCTCGGCTGAGGGCATGGCCTTTCTCGCCCGCCGCATCGTCGTCCACACCGACGGCCGCGACGCGGAGCACGAGCGCCGCACCGCCGACCTGGTGCAGGCCCTCGCCTACCACCGCGCCCGCGCCACCCAGCACCCGACCGGCTGGGTCAGGAAGTGGTCGGAACTCAAGTCGTGGCGTCTGGCGCGCAAGGTCGGTGTTGGGGATGTGGCGCTCGGATCGAGGCTGCTGGACGTGCAGCGCGATCGGGTCACGGCCGGTGCGGATGCCGCGCTCGCGTCGATGTTCGGCGGCACCGCCCCCGCCCTCGATCCCGCCCCGGGCTTGAATGCGGAGGAATCCACCGAGACCATAATGAAACGGTCTATGGCTGAGCTGCGGGAATCGACCCCGGACCCCGTATTGACGCTGACTCGACTGTCGGTGCCGGATCCGGTCGCGGTCGACCTGGGCAAGTCGATTCCCCCGCTCAAGCCGGTGCCCGCCATCGCCGCCCCGATCGAGCCCGCCGCCGTTGCACCCGTGCGGCGGAGCATCGCGGCGGAGTCGCCCCCGCCGCGACGGGCGACCGGTCGACTCCCCGAGGCGGCTCGATCGCCCCGCCCGAAGCGCACCCCGGAGCAGTTGCTCGATGAGGCACGCAAGGCAACGGCCGATTGGCCGGACGCGAAGGTGACCGGCGAGGGCATCCGCCGTGCGATCCACACATCGCCCACGAACGCGCGCAAGTTGCGCGATGCCCTGCTCGCTGAGCGGGCCGCAGCCGCTTCAACGGTCTGATGGGCGCGCTGCCGGTGTTCCGGTGGCATCTCGCCCCGGACGGCTACGCCACCCGCCGCCAACTGCGCGCGCAAGGTCTGCGGCCCGGTGGTCAGGGTGTGGCGGCTCAGTTGGAGCGTCCGCGTCGTCGGCGTGGGCCGTTGGTCGCCTACCTGTACCGGATCGACTGCGCGAAGCCGGTACGGCCGATGACCCCGGCCCGGTGGGCGGCTCTGGCCAAGGCCAACGCCGCCCGCCGCCGCTGCCCGGCCTGCCGGCGTGACGCCGGATACGTCATCCCCACCTCGCTCGGCACCTGCGTGCCCTGCGCCTACCCCGACCCGTATGGGTCCGAAGGGAGTACCTGACATGGGCAGCTCCGAGATTCGCCGCCTGGACAAGGAGATCCGGCGCACGACGAACAAGCTGAACGCCGTCAAGCGGGGCGAGTGGTGGCCGCTGACCGCCCGTGAACGGCTCGACATGAGCCGCGCGATGGCGGGCGGCGCCCGCAGCATCCACCGGGGCCGCAGCACGGCCGGTGCGGAGAACCGGATGGACTCCGTCGGCTCCGCCGTCGAGACCCGGCTGAACGCCGAACTGACCGCCCTGATCGGCGAGCGTCAGCGGCTCATCACCGAAGCCGCCCGCGCCAAGGCCGCGAAGAAGTCCTCCGGCTGGTTCTGACCAGCCACAACACCCGGGGTGGCCGCCTCTTTCCACGGACACGGCCACCCCGGGGCACCTCCCGCGAACTCCCGCCCCGGCCCGGGGCAGTCAGGAGACACCCCAGCATGACCGAGAACGTCGTCCACCTGTACAAGAACACCGAACCGCCGACCGATGAGGCGTCCGTGACCACGCTGACCGTCGTCCCCGAGGCGCCACCCGCCCGTCCGGTGCCGCTGTGGGTGCGCTCCGGCCGCGCGGTGAAGACCGCCGCCACCCACGAGCGCACCAAGACCACCGTCCGCGCGGTGGCCCGCCATGGCCTCTACACGTTCAACGGGGGCCGGATCGTGGCCCGCCGCACCTGGGACGGCCGGACTGGTGCCCGCTACGAGCGCATGATCCGGGCCGCTGAAGCCGCGGGGAACAACGAGCTCGCGGAGGAGTGGGAGGAGCGCCTTCAGCGCTTCCGCGATGCCCGCCACCGCCGCCGCATGGACCTGCTGCACTCCCCGATCGAGGTCGCCAAGGGCGCGGCCGTCGGCACCGGCATGGGCATAGGGGCGCTGGTCGCGCTCGGGATCGTCATGGCCATCAGCAACGGCGACGTCAAGGACGTCATCACCCCGCTCACGGCCACCATCGACTTCATCGCCCTGCTCATCCGCATCGTGCAGATCGTGTGGGGCCCGGCGCTCATCCTCGGTCCGCTGTTCGCCCTGCTGGGCATGTGGGCCGTCGGCTCCAAGCAGCAGGCCGCACCTCAGTGGGCGCTGCCCGCGAACGTCCGCAGCAGTGAGGGGGAGCCGATCACCCCGTCGATCGTGGTCAAGGCGCTGCGTCACCTGGGTCTGCCGGCGCTGCGCAACGCCATCAAGGCCATGGACGACGGAGGCGCCGCGATGCTCTCCCCGATCGTGATCGCCGGGTGCGGGGTCGAGGTCGACGTCCACCTGCCCCTGGAGGTGTCGACGGTCGAGGTGCAGCAGCGCCGCCGCAAGCTCGCCGAAAACCTCAACCGGCATGAGCACGAGGTGTTCATCATGATTCCCGAGGCGGCCCGCACCGTCCGGGTGTGGATCGCCGACTCCGGCGCCCTCGACGAGCCGATCGGCCCGTCTCCGCTGGTCACGGACGAGACGATGACCGCGAACTACAAGACCGGCCGCGCGCCGTGGGGGCAGGACCTGCGCGGGGACGCGGTGGAGCTGAGCCTGTACCAGCGTCACCTGCTCATCACCGGCCGATCCAACCAGGGCAAGACCGCAGCGCTGCGTGCGCTCGCTCTGTGGCTCGCGCTGGACCGGTCGGTGACGTTCTGGATCGCCGACCTCAAGGGCGTCGGTGACTGGGGGATGTTCGAGGGCATCGCCGACGTGCTGATCGAGGGCCCCTCCGATGACCACGTCATCCAGGCGACCGAGATGGTTGAAGACGCGGTCGAGGAGATGAACCGCCGCATCGAGGTGCGCCGCAAGGACCCCAAGGCGGTGTTCCCCACCCTGATCGTGACGGTGGACGAGGCGCAGTTGGCGTTCATGTGCCCGGCCGTCGACGACGCCAAGCGCCCCTACGGCGGCTCCAAGGCCACCTCCCGGTACTTCATGGCGGTGCGCAAGCTCCACAACCAGGGGCGCGCGGTCGACGTGCTGATGTGGCAGGGCACCCAGGACCCCACCGACCAGAACCTGCCCAAGCTGGTCCGCGAGGGCGCACACACCCGGGCCTCGCTCGTGCTGGGCAGCGAGTCACAGGCCAAGATGGCGCTGGGTGACAAGGCTGTTGAGGAAGGCGCCGCCCCGCACATGCTGCGCCAGGGCCTGGACAAGGGAACCCTCGTGGTGGCCACCGATGGCATCAAGATGCCCAAGGGCCAGTCGTTCATCACGGTCCGCACCCACTTCATCGACGACGACCCCGCCAAGGCCATCGCCGACCGAGCCAAGGCCCTGCGCGACGGGGTCACCACGCTGCGCGTCATCGAGCGGGGCGAGGAGCGTGACCCGCTCGCCGACATCGCCGCCGCCATCGCCGACGCGCCCCGGCTGCTGACCACCGACGTCCTCAAGCGGCTCGCCATGCTCGACCGTGACGCCTACGACGGCTGGACCAACGGCGACCTCAAGCGGGTGCTGGAGGCCGAGGGCGAGGAGCCGAAGAAGTCCCACGGCCGCATGGTCGTCCATCGTGATCACGTCCTGCGTGCCCTCGCCAACCGCGACGCGGAGGGTTCCGCTTCCGCCTCCGAGTAGCGGGGAGGCAGAGCCGCCCGGCCCGGGGAGGCGGGGAGAACTCCCCAACCGCCTCCCCGACCCGCATCCCCCGCGTTGATCAGCGAAAACACCGCTTCGGGGAGGCGGGGAGGCACCCCAGGTCAGACCCCCGAAACCCCCTCCACAGCGCCCCTCCAAGGGGGTGCCTCCGCCTCCCCAACCCAGCACCGGAAGGGATTCCGCATGTACCCCGAGCACACCGCCCAGCCCGACAGGCTGACCGAGGCTGAGGCCGAGACCGAGGCCCGGCGGATCATCGCCGACGCCTACCGACCGGCCCGGGAAACACCCACCGCCTACCGCGACGACACCCCCGTGCCCGTCCGAGGCGACACCCCGCCCGTCGCACAGCCCGGACGGCCCCCGATGAGCCAGGGCGCCACCGACGCCAGCGTGCTCATGCTCGCCGGCGGCACCACCACCGCCATGGTCGGCGGCACCGCAGCACTGCTCATGTACGCATCCCAGTACGCCGACCCGGTCGTGTGCGGACTCGTCTTCGGCGCCCCCACCGCCCTCGTGCTCGCCCTCGCCCGACTGGTCAAGCGCGCCAAGCCCGCCCCCGAGATCCACCAGCACTACACCGGGCCCGTCCACCAGGAACAGCACCACACCCACACCACCACCCGTGGCGTGTGGGCCAAGACCAACAACCAGCACTGACCGACCGCCAAGGAGACCCGTGTTCGACATCCGCATCACCTGCGACCCCGCCGACGAACCCGAGATCGTGCACGCCCTGACCACCGCGTTCGAGTGCGACCCCATCGAGCGTCGGACCGCCCGTGACGGATACCGCGTCCGCCTCTACACCAAGGCGTTCCACCCCGACCCCGCCGCCCTACTCAACGAAGACACCAGCCTCTAGCTGCGCCAAGGGCGGCCCCCGCATCTCGCCAAAGAACGGGGCCGCCCTTGCCAACCAGAACCGACCAAGGAACTGGAGACCTCCAGCATGACCGACCACACGGACAAGCCGCGAGACCCGGAACGCGTGACCGTGGTCCGCACCGAGCCCCGCCCCGACGGCAGCACCGTCCTGGTCCTGCTCACCGTGGGCCCGCCGCTCACCCTGATCGAGCACCGCATGGCCCTGAACCCGCACCTGACCCGCGCCCTGCTCCACACCCTCGCCCGCGACCTCGACGGCATCCCCGACCCCGGACCCACCCCTGAGACCGCCGCCCTCCTGCACGCGCTGGACTCCGGTGACCGGGACGCCTTCAACACCGCCATCGACGGCTACAGCCACCGCCTCCTCAGCCTGTGGGCAGACGGGAGCGCAGCAGCATGAGGCAGCAGAACGAGGCCCTGATGCGCGCCGCCCTGGAAGCGGCCGAACGCGGCTGGTACGTCTTCCCGCTCCGCCCCGGCGACAAGCGGCCCGCCCTGCACGGCGAAGCTTCCTGCACCTACACCGGCGACTGCGCGAGCGGGCACCTGAAGTGGGAACAGCGCGCCACCCGGGATCCCGAGCGCATCCGCACCACGTGGTGGCACACGCCGTACAACATCGGCATCGCCACCGGCCCCTCGAACCTGCTCGTGGTCGACCTCGACATGCCCAAGCGCAAGAGCAGCAAGGGCAGTTCGGACGCGCCTAGCGGCGCGGCAACCTTCAGGGCGCTCTGCGAGCGCGCCGGACACCCCGTCCCCGACACCTACCGGGTGCGGACCGCGAGCGGTGGCGAGCACCTGTACTTCAAGGCCCCCGACGGTCTTCGGCTGAACAACACGGCAGGAACCATCGGGGAGTTGGTCGACACCCGCGCATGGGGCGGCTACGTCGTCGCGGCGGGCAGCATCACCGACACCGGAACGTACGAAGCCGTGAGCGGCTCTGTGGCGGCCCCTCTGCCTGAATGGCTACAAACCATCCTGAAACCCGCCCCCGTGCGCTCTACGGGTCCGCTGAGGCTCCCTGCGGTCGATGGTAGTCGCGTGGCCCTGTCCGCCCTGGAAGCCGAATGCGCCGTCGTGTCCGCCGCGCCGGACAAGCAGCGCAACACCACGCTCAACCGGTGCGCCTTCAAGGTGGGGCGCTTCGTCGCGTGGGGCGACATCCCCCGGCACGTGGTGGAAGAGGCCTTCCAAGGGGCGGGAGAGGAGCGGGGACTCACCGCTGCCGAGTGCCGCGCCACGATCCGCAGCGCCCTGGATAGTTCCATCCGCAAGGCCCGACCCCGGGAGGCGGCATGAATGCCCCCCGCTACTCCCCCTTGGAAGGCCAACCGCTCGCCAGCGGAGGGCAGGTCGCCGAACTCGCCCCGCCCGCACCTGCCGTGGGCGACCCGAAGGGCGTCGCCGAAGGCGTCCGAACTGCTCTTGGTACTGACCCGCACGGTGACGACGGGCGCCGCCCCATCGCGTGGCTGCACATCAGCGCGCCCGGCCGCGGCGTCACCCCAACCGCCGTCTCGAAGTGCCTGTGCGGCAGGGACCGTCGCGCATTCGGCAACAAGCGGGTGCTCGCCCTGATCGCCGACCACACCGCCCACCGTGAAAACTGCCCGCTCCGCACCCCGCAGGAAGGGAGGTACGCGGCATGACCGACCTCACCGTTCCCCCCGCCAGCGAGGAACTGCCGCCGCCGTCCAACCCCCTGGCCGTCGCCCGGCGCCTGCTGCCTGACTGGCAGACCGATGACGGGCGCCTGGCCTACCGGCGTTGGCGCGGCTCGTGGATGCGCTGGACGGGAACGTGCTGGCGCGAGCTGGATGAAGCCCAGGTGCGAAAGGCCATGTACGAGCGTCTTGAGCACACCGTCTACCTCGCCCCTGGCAAGGACGGACAGCCCGAGGAACGCGACTGGGCACCCACCAAGCCGAAGATCAGCAACCTGCTTGACGCCCTCGGGTCCATCATCCTGCTGCCCACAGACACCGACGCCCCCGCCTGGATCGACCAGGACGGCGACGGCGAGCATGACGGCGGCCTGATCGTGGCGTGCCAGAACGGGTTGCTGCGGATCCGGGACCGCGCCCTGCTGTCGCACGGGCCCGGGTTCTTCAACCTGGTCTCCGTCCCCTTCGCCTACGACCCCACCGCGACCGCGCCGACGTGGCAGCACTTCCTGTCGCAGATCTGGCCCAACGATCCGGACGCCATCGCGGCTCTTCAGGAGTGGTTCGGCTACGTGCTGTCCGGTCGGACCGACCAGCAGAAGATCCTGCTCATGGTCGGCCCGTCCCGCTCGGGCAAAGGCACCATCGCCCGTGTGCTCAAAGAGCTGGTCGGCAAGGAGAACCTGGCAGGACCCACCCTCGCAGGCATGGGGACGAACTTCGGCCTGTCCACCCTGATCGGCAAGCCCCTGGCGGTCATCTCCGATGCCCGGCTGTCCGGCAACGACAACAGCCAAGTCGTCGAACGCCTGCTGACCATCTCAGGTGAAGACACCATCGACATCGACCGCAAGTACCGCGAGGTCTGGACGGGAAAACTACCGACCCGGCTGGTCATCCTGTCCAACGAACTCCCGCACTTCGGCGACTCCTCCGGCGTCATCGCCCGCCGCTTCATCGTGCTCAACACCACGGTCTCGTGGCTGGGCAAGGAAGACCCCGCCCTCTTCGACAAGCTCGTCGCAGAGATGCCCGGCATCCTCAACTGGGCCCTCGACGGCCTGGCCCGTCTGGAGGCCAAGGGGCGGATCACGGAGCCGCCCTCCAGCCGCGAAGCGGTCACCACCATGCAGGACACGTCCTCCCCGACCAGCGCGTTCGTCCGCGAACGCTGCACCACCGGGGCCACGTGCAGCGTGCCCGTGGACACCCTGTGGTCCGTCTGGCGGGACTGGGCCGAGGACAACAACGTCAAGGCCGGAACCAAGCAGGTCTTCGGCCGCAACCTGCTGTCCGTCGTCCCCCAGCTCAACCGCGCCCGCCCCCGGGATGAGTACGGCCGGCAGGTGGCCACCTACAACGGCATCGGTCTCATCCCGTCCGATCCACATCAGCCTGAGTCGTGACTCATCGCGGCTCAAGCCCCCTCAAGCGGCGCTGAGTCGCGATGAGTCGCGACTCAGCGCAATGTGTTCAGAACCCCATCACCGCGTCACCCACCGCGCTGAGGAGTGCCATGTCCCGCCCCGAGAAGCTCAAGCTCGCTGAAGTCCTCTCAGAGATCAAGATGAGCCGCGCGGCGTTCTACCGCATGCGAGCCCGCGGCCAAGCCCCCCGCATCCACAAGCTCCCCAACGGTCAGGTCCGGGTCAACCGCGCCGACCTCGACGCCTGGTGGGAGCGCTGCGGGCAACGCGCCGCGTAAATCCGATCGCTTCAACTGGGGCCCGCGCTCAGCGCGGGCCCCTCCTTCTGCTTGGAGAGACATGCTCACGTACGACGTCGATTTCTGGTCCATCCGCAAGCGTGCCGGCCGCCCGAAGCCATGGGAGCTGCGGTGGCGGGTGGGCGAGCAGGCCCACTCACGGAGTTTCAAGCTCAAGACGCAAGCGGAGGGGCGCCAGTCACAGTTGATGGCCGCTCTGCGTGACCGCCAGCAATTCGACGAGGAAACGGGCCTTCCCGAAGGCGAGTTGATCGCCCGCAACTCCCCTTCCTGGTACGAGCACGTCACGGAGTACGCACTCATGAAGTGGCCCCGAGCCGCGGCCAAACACCGGGCGAGCATTGCGGAATCGCTCGCCGTCGTGACCCCCACGCTCGTGACGACTAGGCGAGGAGCGCCCCGCGCCGCGGTGCTGCGTGCCGCCCTGTACCAGTGGGCGTTTCGGGCTGTGCGCGACCCCGAAGGAACCTGGGTGTCGCGTCACGTTGTTGAAGAGCCGCCCGCCGACATTCGCACGGCCCTGGAGTGGATCGCCGCCCATTCCATCAAGGTCAAAGCCTTGGAGGATCCCGCGCTACTGCGTCCGGCCCTTGAGGCGCTTTCGCTTCGGCTGGACGGAAGCAAGGCGGCGGAAAACACCGTCCGTCGCAAGCGCATGGTGCTGAGCAACCTGCTGCGCTACACGGTCGAGGAGAAGGGACTCCTCACGGCGAACCCTCTGCACCGCGTGGACTGGACGCCCCCCGAGAGCGACGACGAGATTGACTTTCGGTACGTCCCAGGACCCGCTGTGGCTCGCGCCCTGCTCGGGGCCGTCCGTGACTCTGGACCACGCGGCGAGCACCTGCACGCGTTCTTCGGATGCCTCTACTACGCGGCCATGCGCCCCGGCGAAATCGTCGCGCTCAAGGAGTCGGACTGCACTTTGCCGCCCAGCTCGCCGGAGGCCGTGAAGGAGTGGGGTGAGCTACTGCTCGGGGAGAGCCGCCCGGAGGTCGGAGGCGGTTGGACAGACGAGGGCACGTCGTACGAAAAGCGTGGGCTAAAGCGCAGAAAGCGCGGCGCGACGCGGACTGTGCCTATCCCGCCCGTGCTCGTGCATCTGCTCCGAGAGCACATTGCCCGATATGGCACCGCCGACGACGGACGACTGTTCCGGGCAGCACGGGGAGGGCGGGTACCGTCCACAGAGTACTGCGGTGTCTGGGAGTGCGCGCGGAAGGTGGTGCTCTCGCCCGGTGAGGTGGAATCCAAGCTCGCGGATGTGCCGTACTCCCTGCGTCACGCGGGTGTTTCCCTTTGGATCAAGTCGGGTGTGGACCCTGCGGAGGTCGCGGCGCGAGCAGGCCACAGCATTGCCGTGCTGTACCGCTTCTACGCCAAGATCCTCAAGGGTGGTCAGCAGCACTCGAACAACCTGATTGCCCGGGTGCTAGACGAGGAGGATCAGCCCTGATCCTGGCCCACAGATGGCCCATACGCACTGGTCAAAGCTGGGATACGGGCGAGAAAGGGTGAGACAACCCGAACGCGAAAGGGGTGCTCCGTCGACGGGAGCACCCCTCCTGACCAGCACCTACGCTGACCTGCGCGGTGGGTGTGGGATTTGAACCCACGGTGACATCGCTGCCACGACGGTTTTCAAGACCGTTCCCTTAGGCCGCTCGGGCAACCCACCTCGCCCCGGCCCACCAGGGGCGGGAGCGCGTACAGACTACCGGCCCCGCCCGCTGCGCGGGATGGTGATCCCCTCTTGTCGAAGCCGGGCCCTACGCGCGCGCGTGGCGGTCGGGTCAGCTGTCGCCCGTGCGGGAGCCCAGGGTGACGTCGACGGTGTGGGTCTGGCCGCCCCGTTCGTAGGTGATCGTGACCTTGTCGCCGGGCTGGTGGGTCCAGATCTCGCCGATCAGAGTGGGGCCGGAGTCGATCACCGTGTCGTCCAGCTTGGTGATGACGTCACCGGGCTTGAGGCCGGCCTTGTCGGCGGGGCCGCCCGCCTCGATCGCGTCCGAGCCGCCGGTGTTCTGGTCGATGATCTTGGCGCCGTCGGTGGTGTCCCCCGTGGAGACGGAGGCACCGATCTTGGCGTAGACCGGCTTACCGGTCTTGATCAACTGCTGGGCGACGTACTTGGCCTGGTTGACCGGGATGGCGAAGCCGAGGCCGATCGAGCCGGACTGGCTGGTGCCGCCCAGGCCGTTGGCGGCGGACTGGATCGCGGAGTTGATGCCGATCACATTGCCCTGGGCGTCCAGCAGCGGGCCGCCGGAGTTGCCGGGGTTGATCGAGGCGTCGGTCTGGAGGGCGCTCATGTAGGACGCGTTGCTGCTGGTGCCGTCGCTGGAGGCGACCGGGCGGTTCTTGGCGCTGATGATGCCCGTGGTGACCGTGTTGGAGAGGCCGAACGGGGCGCCGATCGCGATGGTCGAGTCGCCGACCGCCACCTTGTCGGAGTTGCCGAGCGTCAGGGGCTTGAGGTTCGGCGGGGCGCCCTTGAGCTTGATGACCGCGACGTCGTAGCCCTGCGCATGGCCGACGACCTCCGCGTCGTACTTCTTGCCGCTCGGGAAGGTCGCCGTGAGCTTGCCGCCGTCGACCGCGTCGGCCACCACGTGGTTGTTGGTGAGGATGTGGCCCTCCCTGTCGAAGACGAAGCCCGTGCCTGTCCCGCCCTCGCCCGCGCTGCTCTCGGCCTGGATGGTGACGGTGCTCGGCAGCGCCGTGGAAGCCACGCCGGCGACCGTTCCCGGGTCGCGCTTCAGCGAGCCACCGCTGTCGGAGGCGGAGACGGTCGTCGAGGAGGTGTTGTCGTCGTTCCTGGCCAGCGTGTAGCCGAGGCCGCCGCCCAGGCCGCCCGCGACCAGCGCGGCAATGAGCACCGCGGCCAGCAGGCCACCGCGCCCGCGGCCGGACTTCGGCGCCGGCTGCTGATACGTCGCGCCCCAGCCGGAGCCCGCACCGGCTCCGCCCATACCGGCGGCGCCCATACCGGCACCGGCACCCGCAGGGGCACCGGCGTCGGCGTACGGCGGAGTGCCGGGCGGCGGCGGGGGCGGCCAGGAGGCGTCGGGGGCCGAGCCCTGCGGACCGGTCGGGCCGGTCGGCTGAGCTCCGTGCGAGGCGGCCGCGGCGGGAGTCGGCTGCGGCCCGTTGGCGGGCACCTCGGGCGCGTGCGGCTCTGCGGCGTACGGCTGGGTGCCGTTCGAGCTCGCCGGGGTGTCGCTCGGCACCGGCGGCAGCGGGGTGGTCGGGGCGGCACCGCCCTCGGGAGCGGGGGGCTGCTGGGGCGCCGGAGCAGCAGGAGCGTCCACCGGCACGGGGGGTGCGGACGGCGCCGGGGGTACCGCGGCGCCCTCGTTCTCGGTGCTCACAGCTTCTCTCCTCGATCCACGGCTGGTGTTTTCGGTCGCACTCGGTCACGCCCGTTCACGCTTGTCCACGGCCGGTGCGCTCAGCTGTGCATGCCTTTGTGTATGCGGTCAGCTTTTCCCATGGGCCGTCAGAGCACCATAAGCGGTTGCTGTGCGTCCACGGCCACTCCTTACATAGGTCAAGTGCGACCAAAAAGGCACAATCTCAGTGTCCTCGCACCTGCTCCGACCGCACGTCTACCCCTCTGCGGTGGCACCATGACGCGGTGACCCACGCACGGCAGCACCAGATCCAAGTCGTCGCCCACCGCGGAGCCTCCGAAGACGCTCCTGAGCACACCCTGGCCGCGTACAAGAAGGCGATCGAGGACGGTGCGGACGCCCTTGAGTGCGATGTACGCCTCACCGCGGACGGCCATCTCGTCTGCGTCCACGACCGTCGCGTCAACCGTACGTCCAACGGCCGCGGCGCGGTCTCCGCGCTGGAGCTCGCCGAGCTCGCCGCCCTGGACTTCGGCTCCCGCAAGAACCGCGACTCGTGGAAGAACCGGGCCGAGGAGCCCGACTGGGAGTTCCGGCCGGAGGACCCGGAGGACACCTCCGTACTGACCCTGGAGCGGCTGCTGGAGCTCGTCGCGGACGCGGGGCGGCGCGTGGAGATGGCGATCGAGACCAAGCATCCGACCCGGTGGGCGGGGCAGGTCGAGGAACGGCTGCTGGTTCTGCTGAAGCGGTTCGGGCTCGACGCGCCCGCCTCGGCCGCCGAGTCCCCGGTACGCGTCATGAGCTTCTCCGCTCGCTCGTTGCATCGCGTGCGTGCCGCCTCGCCGACGCTGCCGACGGTCTATCTGATGCAGTTCGTCTCACCGAGACTGCGGGACGGGCGGCTGCCCGCGGGTGTCCACATCGCGGGCCCCTCGATCCGGATCGTGCGCAGTCACCCGGCGTACGTGGAGCGCCTGAAGCGGGCCGGCCACCAGGTGCACGTCTGGACCGTGAACGAGCCCCAGGACGTCGACCTCTGTGTCGAACTGGGCGTCGACGCCATCATCACCAACCGCCCGCGCGCGGTGCTCCACCAGCTCGGCCGCTGACACGCGCGCGGGCGGCAGACACACGCGCCCTGTGCAAAGCGCGCATCCGGAAACCCCTGAAACCTCACCAATCTCTGCGCAACCTATTGACCCCCGGACCTCTTCAGCCCCATCCTCCACTCTCGGCCACACCGACGGATTTCAGCCATCCCGATTACAGGGTGTGCTCCGGCGCGTTCGGTCCGTATTCGATCGTTGCGAATGCGTCACCGGACCTTGATTGGCCGGTTTCCGGTACAGGCCAATGGGGCATCCACACCGTGGCGTGGGGCAAAGGAGGTCTCGGGGGTGGCGTTGGTGGTGGCACAGGAGGTGCCCGCGTCGTCGAGCATGGCCGTACCCCATGGTCCTGCGGGCGTGGGGGAAGCGAGACACCGTATGCGCTCGCAGTTGCGCATGGGCGGTGTGGCGGAATCGGTCATCGACGATGCAGTACTCATTCTTTCCGAACTCTTGAGCAACGCGTGCAAACACGGCCGACCACTGGGTGACGCGCTTGCCGGGGACGGGGACGTCCGGGCCGCATGGCGCGTGGACGCGAGCGGCAGGCTCACCGTGGAGGTGACGGACGGCGGCGGACCCACTCGCCCCGCTCCGGCCACGCCCTCGGTCACCGCACACGGCGGCCGCGGGCTGAACATCATCACCGCCCTCGCCGACGACTGGGGTGTCCGGGACGACGCCCGGGGCGAGGTCACGGTCTGGGTCGTGGTCCACGACGACGTTCACGATCCCGATGCGGGGCACCGTCGCGCCGACTTCGCTACGCGCGTCGCGGCACCCGCGGTGAGCGCGATATCCGGCCTCGACTTCGCGGACGCCTTCGACAACCTGGACTAAGGGCAGCTGAGGCCACCCGGTTGCCGGAGCACCGCCTCCGGCACGACCCGTGGGTTGTCCACAGGCTCCCGTCGACCATGGCGTGAACGGCTAGGCTCGCGCCCGTACGAGACGAGCCGTAACCGGGAGACACCCACGATGGCCAAGAAGCGACCCCAGACCAAGGCCAAGCGCCCGCAGCTCAGCGATGAAGAGATCCCGGTCGTCGGCGCACGCGAACCCTGCCCCTGTGGCAGCGGCCGACGCTACAAGGCCTGTCATGGCCGGGCCGCCGCGCAGGCGGTGACCGAGCTGGTGCAGCGCCCGTTCGAGGGACTGCCCGGCGAGTGCGACTGGGTGGCCCTGCGCGAGCTGGTGCCCGCCGCCACCGTCGAACTGCCCCTGAAGGGCGGCCTCCCCGAGGGCGTCCCGTCCGTCACGCTGGCCACGGTGCTGCCGATGGCCTGGCCGGCCCTGCGCCGCGACGACGGCTCGGTGCTGCTCGGCCTTCAGAACGACACGGCGTCCGGCGACATCAGCCGCGACCTCGCCGACACGCTCCAGCAGGCGCTCACCGCCAAGCCCGGCACCCCCGTGCAGGGCCGACGCGCCCCGGCCGACGGTCCGCGGCTGCAGGATCTGCTCGACCCGGAAGGCGCGTTCGAGCCAGTTGTGCACCCGGGATTCGAGTTCTGGGTCCCGGACGCGGAGAACGCCACTCCGGAAGTGACAGCCTCCCTGGAGCGGGCCAACGCCGCGGCCATCCCGACCGTGAAGCTCACCGGCGTGGACGCCGCCTACTGGTGCGAGACGCCGGAGAAGAACCACCTGCGCTGGGTCATGCCGCACCCCGAGGAGCAGCTTCTGGACGCCCTCGCGCGACTGCACGCGGCAGGCAGGTCGAACCTCGGCGAGGGCACCCGCCTCGTGGGTTCCTTCCGCGCTCACGGTCTCACCGTGCCGGTCTGGGACCTGCCGAGCGGTGTCGGCGCGGAGGATGTGGAGAAGCCGGCGGCCGAGTTCGCCGAGCGCCTCGCCACGGCCCTGGCCACGGACGCCCCGCTCACTCCTGACGAGCGTCGCGCGCGCGGCGGACTGACCAACCGGCAGGTCACGCTCAGCTGACGTGCGCCGCGGAGATCGGGTTCGGCTGAACGGCCGTTCAGCCGAACCGGCCCGCGCCGGGACGGTGAATCCGATCACAACTCCCATGCGGAGCAAGGGAATCCGTGACTGGAAAGCCCGGATCGAATTTGCGAACCGCCGATCTCTTGTTACCGTTCCAGTAGCCCGGTTGCTGGTGCATCCCCCGTCGCCAGCAACCGGGTCTTTCCATGTGCGCGTTCCTTTACGGAACGCGGTCACATGTCAACGGCCCGAGGACTCCTCGGAATTGCCGTGCTCGGAGTTGCTCGCGGAACGCAGCAACAGCGCCCCGCGCCCGGCCCGCTCCGCGAACTCCGTGACCGCCGTATAGGCGTCCGAACCTCCGCGCGTGCGCTCCCGAGGCGTCTCGCACGTCCCCGGCTCGTCCTCGGCGCCCACGACGCAGCGCATCTGAAGCGTGCGCCCACCGGGCCCCATGAGGCTCAGCACGGAGTCCAGCGCACCGCCCGTCGCATTGCGGAAGTACGTGCGCGCCCAGGTCTCCTCGCCCTGGGTGAGGACACAGGTCTGCGCCTCGATGCCCTCGGGCGAGGTGAGTTCGGGACCGCAGCGCACGGCGGTGGAGAGACCGAGGTCGAGCAGCAGCGCGGTGCCGGTCGGATCGGCGGAGGGCGCCTTGGCGTCGCCGCGCGGTGACGGACGCACGGCGCCGTCCTTCGGGGCGGGCGAGGAGGGCCGTACGGCCTCTCGATCGGCTGCCCCCACGGCGGCCCGGCCCGCGTCCACGACCTGGCCGGCGGCCGCCCAGGCCAGTGGCAGGGCGACCGCGGCCGCCGCGACGGACGCGAGGGCGATCAGACGGACTCTTCGATGGTTCGGCCCGCGGCGATGCGACGACGGTGCCCTATTTCCCCTGGTATGACGCGGCATACAGCGGAATGTAACGACCGCACGGGCATGTGCCGTTCCGCGCGCGCCGGATGGCCCTACAACTCGGGCGCGCTCACACCCGTACGAGTGAGGGCCTCGACCACGGCGTCCACCACGGCCTCGACATCGGGCACCCACGGGGAGGCCGAGCCGGGGAGGGGGGCGCGGTGCCAGGTGATGGGGCCCTGGCCGGTCTCGGAGGGCGGCAGGGCGATGTAGCCGCCCTCGCCGTGGAAGCGGAGGGAGCCGGGGACGAAGTCCTTGGCGTACAGCAGTTCGCCCAGCTGTTCCATGGAGTACGGCTTCACCAGGATCGCCCAGCGGGCGGGCGAGGCGACGACCGGGCCGAGGCGCATGCCCATACGGTCGAGTGCCGAGAGAGCGTGCGCGGCCGGCAGTGCGGGCAGGCTGACCGCGCAGGGCGCCGTGCCGCCGGTGGCGAGGATGATCGGCGCCGCGGGCCGGTTGGCCCACCACCAGCGCACCATGCGCTCGTCGGTCGTGGCCGCGAGGAGTCCGGGATCGAAGGGGTGCGCGCCGGGCACCGTGCAGTCCGGGTCGGGGCAGCCGCAGCGGGAGCGTCCCTGCGGGTTTGTCGTCGCGCCCGGGAGTACGGGCCAGCGCCATTCCGTCGCGAAGGTCAGGGCCGCGCTGATCAACTCAGACTTCCCGTCGCCGCGCAGAAGCCTGCGTCGCCTTCCGAGGATCTCGCGCATGAGCGCTCGTTCCTTTCCGTTGCACCGCTGGCAACACCGTGGTCACATCACACCATGTGTCGATCACTTCACTGTGCGTACCTGTAGGCGCATCACACCCCTGCCGCGAGCAAGGGGATCCCCTATCGGCCGAGCGTTGGCTGCTTCCGCGGCAGCCTCGTCCATACGTCGTCCATCAAAAACATGGGCACGGCGTGGGGGTGGCGAAGTATGGCGTTTGCCGTCGCGCGTATTTCTCTTCGCCTCCGCCACGGGAGGATGGGGCACGATCGTCGGTGGCTAAGACGCCCGGGTCCGTCACCAGGTTCCGGGTGACTGTCAACCACCCCTGGCCTTCACCGAGTACGTACCCATCACGACCGCTGTGACGCTCTGTGGAACGAAACCAGTCGACCGCAATACCCCGTTCCCTGAGGCAGTTTTAAGCCAACTTTGCCTTTACGCAAGAGGACTGCGACGAGTACTCAGGTTACCCACGGACACCAGGAATCCCGGCAGGACAATGCTGGACATCCCCTTACGAGTGCGTGTAGATGTGGAGACACTGCTAGCGGCGCAGAATGACATGGGGGTTTGCGATGCTTTTGAGCAATACGCACCGGTCGGAAAGCCGGACGCCATGAACGCCCCTCACCCTTCGAAAGTGGCCGGAATCGATTCCACGGTTCCCTCGCCCGCACACACTGTCGCGCCCGCGCCCGCGGCCCCGGGAACCCCAGCGGTCCCCCCGCCGAACGCACCCGGCGCGGTACTTCAGGACCGTCTCGCCGGCTGGGTCTCGGACCTCACGACGCTGCACGAACTCACCGAACGCCTGGCCCGCACGGACGCGCTCGCCGACGCCCTCCAGGAACTGCTGCGCGCCGGATCCGCCCTCGTGGGCGCCCGGCGCGGTCTCGTCGTACTGGAACCGGCGGACGGGCTGGGCCCGGACACCACCATCGGGCTGGGCCTCGCCCGCGCCGACCTCGGGCACATCGAGACCGTCCCGCGCAGCGCGATGTCGTACGGCAGGATCCTCGACGGGCTGCCCGGCGGCGACGGCGAGATCGCCCAGCCGGACCTGCTCTCCGAGGACGGACTCGACCCCCGCCACCGCGAGGTCGCCGCGCGCCTCGGCTACGCCGCCAGCTACGCCCTCCCTCTGTCCACCGAGGCCGCCGGCCGCCTCGGCGCCGCCGTCTGGCTGTACGACGAGCCCGCCGAACCGGCCGATCGACAGCGCCACCTGGTCGGCCTGTACACCCGCTACGCCACCGAGCACCTGTCCCGGCTCCTGGAGATCGAGCGCACGCGCGCGTGCATGAAGACGATGGCCGAGGAGCTGCTCCCCTCCCGCCTGCCGCGCATGGCCGGCGTCCAGCTCGCCGTGCGGCACCGCACCGGCCCGCGCGGGGGCGGGGACTGGTACGACGCGCTGCCGCTGCCGGACGCCGCGCTCGGCCTGGCGGTCGGCTCCGTCACCGGGTCCGGGCCCAGCGCGGTCGCCGCGATGGGACGGCTGCGGGCCAGCCTGCGGGCGTACGCCGTGATGGAGGGCGAGGACCCGGTCGCGGTCCTGTCCGACCTGGAGCTGCTGCTCAGACTGACCGAGCCCGCCCGTTCGGCCACCGCCCTGTTCGCCTATTGCGAGCCCTCCCTGCGGAAGATCACGCTAGCCGGAGCCGGACACACCCCGCCGCTGCTGATCGGCGAACGGCGCACGGAGTTCGTGGAGACCTCCGTGTCCGCACCACTGGGCATGCTGGCCTGCTGGGAGGCGCCGAGCGTGGAGCTGATGACAGAACCCGGAGAGACGGTTCTGCTGTACACCGACGGGCTGCTGCACCGTACCGGCGACCCCACCGACCGGGCCTTTGCCCGGCTGCACGCGGCGGCGGCCGGGGTACCGAGGGCGATCCGGCACGACCCGGACGCCGTCGTCGACCACGTCCTGCGGACCGTGCTGCCGGACGGGAGGGACCAGGCGGACAGCGAGGAGGACGTCGTACTGCTGGCGGCTCGCTTCGAGTAGCGGCTCGTGGCCCTCGGTGACCCACCCATAACAGGCGCGTGGCCTGCGCCATAGCAGCGGTGGGCGAGCGGTCTTCCACCCTGGGCGCTCTCCTGCGCGACCGTACGATGGACGGGGTCCAGTGCCGTATCGAGGAGGATGACCGTGGCCGACGAGCTCACCCCGGCAGTGTCCGATTCTGCTGCTGACGCAGCGGGCCCGGAAGAGTCTGAAGAGCCGATCAAGCAGCGCAAGAACGGCCTGTACCCGGGCGTGTCCGAAGAGCTCGCCGAGAACATGAAGTCCGGCTGGGCCGACACCGAGCTGCGCGACCTTCGGCCGATCCCCCAGGCCGCCGAGACGGCTGCCCGCCGTGCCGCGCTGTCGGCGCGGTTCCCGGGTGAGCGTCTGGTGATCCCCGCGGGCAACCTGAAGACGCGGTCGAACGACACCGAGTACGCCTTCCGCGCGTCCGTCGAGTACGCGTACCTCACCGGCAACCAGACCGAGGACGGCGTGCTCGTCCTGGAGCCCAGGGGCGGGGGCCACGAGGCCACGATCTACCTCCTGCCGCGCTCCGACCGGGAGAACGGCGAGTTCTGGCTCTCCGGCCAGGGCGAGCTGTGGGTCGGCCGCCGGCACTCGCTCACCGAGGCGCAGACGCTGTACGGCATCCCCGCCTCCGACGTGCGCGAACTCGCGGACAAGCTGCGCGAGGCCACCGGTCCCGTGCGGGTCGTCCGTGGTTACGACGCCGGCATCGAGGCCGCCCTGACCGACAAGGTCACCGCCGAGCGGGACGAGGAGCTGCGGGTCTTCCTGTCCGAGGCCCGCCTGGTCAAGGACGACTTCGAGATCGGCGAGCTCCAGAAGGCCGTCGACTCGACCGTGCGCGGCTTCGAGGACGTGGTGAAGGTCCTCGACAAGGCCGAGGCGACCAGCGAGCGCTACATCGAGGGCACGTTCTTCCTGCGCGCGCGTGTCGAGGGCAACGACGTCGGCTACGGCTCCATCTGCGCCGCCGGGCCGCACGCCTGCACGCTGCACTGGGTGCGCAACGACGGGCCCGTGCGCTCCGGCGACCTGCTGCTGCTCGACGCGGGCGTCGAGACGCACACGTACTACACCGCCGACGTCACGCGCACGCTGCCGATCAACGGCCGCTACAGCGAGATCCAGGAGAAGATCTACGACGCCGTGTACGACGCCCAGGAGGCCGGTATCGCCGCCGTGCAGCCGGGGGCGAAGTACCGGGACTTCCATGACGCGGCGCAGCGTGTGCTGACCGAGCGCCTTGTCGAGTGGGGGCTTGTCGAGGGGCCGGTGGAGCGGGTGCTGGAGCTGGGCCTTCAGCGGCGGTGGACGCTGCACGGGACCGGGCACATGCTCGGCATGGATGTGCACGACTGCGCTGCCGCGCGGACCGAGACGTACGTCGAGGGTGTGCTGGAGCCCGGGATGGTGCTGACCGTCGAGCCCGGGTTGTACTTCCAGGCCGATGACCTGACCGTGCCGGAGGAGTACCGGGGGATCGGGGTGCGGATCGAGGACGACATCCTGGTGACGGGCGACGGTAACCGGAACCTGAGCGCTGGGCTGCCTCGGCGGTCGGATGAGGTCGAGGGCTGGATGGCCTCTTTGAAGAGCTGACGTTGGTTGATGGCCGGATACCGAAGGGGTGTCCGGCCATCGTTGCGGGCTGCGGGCCGCATGTGGCTCCCGCCAGTAGGCCCGCGCTGCCTCTCGCGCTCCACGCGCGTGCGTGCAGGTCGGTGTCGAGCGAAGCCAAGGCCGCCGCGCCTGCCTTTGCCGCCGTGCAGAGCAGTTCGGTGTCCCGGAGCCAATGCCCGGCGTACGTGCGGGAATCCGGCCCTTCCCTCGCCCCGCGCTCCGGCGGCGCCGCGCCATCGCGGTGACCGGCGGCACGGTTCGCGGCGGACGGGCTCGCCGTCGCCGGTTACCAGGCGGCCTTGGCCAACACCGGCAGGACCACGACCACGACCGTGCCGTCGGCGCTACACCGCCATCAGTGACGGGTCCTTCTTCCACTTGAGGATCTTGTCGAAGCTCACCACCGCACCGCTCCGGCCCGGCTTGTTGCCGATCGAGACGTGGTCGGCGAGTTCCTGGATGAGACAGAGCCCCCGGCCGTGCTCGGCGTCAGAGTTCGCCGGGCGGGGCGGCCGGTGGGGTGCGGTGAACCCGGGGCCCGAGTCGGTGACCTCGATGTGGCACTTCTCGCCGTCCAGGTACGCCGTGACGCGGTACGCCGGTGGGGAGCCGTCGGGCGTGGTGTCCCCGCCGTGCTCGACGGCGTTGGCGCAGGCTTCGCTGAGGGCGACGGAGAGGTCGTAGGACACATCGGGGTCGACGCCCGCGGTCTCCATGGTGCCGATCAGCAACCGCCGGGCGAGCGGCACGCTCGCGGCTTCCCGCCGCAGATGGAGTGACCACCAGATGCTCATGCTCCAGCCTCCTGGCTGCGGCTCGACATACCGTTACGTATTGCCGCGAGTGCCCGGCTGTAAGCACATCATTGACGTGATGCCGCCCATATGGTCGATGCATCTACGAGGGAATCGGTGTATGTGGGGCCGGGCCACACCAGAAGGTGATCTTCCGGTCGTACAACCCCTATGCCCCGTACGTCCCCAACCGCCCGTATGTCATCTTGCGGACCTGCCGTATGGCGGCCATGAGGCCAGTGCGATGATGAGCCCGCCATGAGTGCCCCCCACCCGCGCACGACGCGCTCCGGACGTGATCTCCGGATACTGCGGGCCGCGGTGTTCGCCGCGGTCTGCGTCGTGCTGGCCGGGGTCGGGCATGTGCTGGGCTCCTGCGCCAGGATCCCGCTGTGGACGCTGGGCGCGGGGTTCCTGGGGATCCTGCTGGTCACGGTGCCGTTCACGGGTCGCGAACGCTCGCTGCCCGGGATAGCCGCGCTGCTCGCGGCCGGGCAGACCGTTCTGCATACGCTGTTCGGGCTCGGGCAGCACGGGGCGATTGCCGGTGCCGCCTCCGCGTCCGTCGCCTCCTCCGCATCCGCCTCGGACGCCGCCCTGGTCGAACAGGCCGCGCGGCTCCTGTGCGGGACCGCCGCGGCGGCGATCAGCCCGGCCCAGGCCCAGCGGATCCTCACCGAGGCGCGGATCGGCACGGGGACGGGCACAGGGGCTGGGGTGCATGTCTCGCACCGGTCGACGGACGCCATGTCCGTCGCCGCCGACTCCTCCGCCGCCTCCGTCTCACTGCTGCCGTCCCTGCCGATGCTGCTCGCCCACGTCCTCGCGGCGGTTGTCGCGGGGTGGCTGCTGCGCCGCGGGGATCTGGCCCTGCTGCGGATCGCCGAGATGTCCACGCTGTCGGCGCATTCGGTCGCCGAGGGGGCCTTCGTACGTTCCCTGCGCGGGGCGCTCGCGCTGGTGCGCGCCCTGCGTGCCGGGCTGCCGGGCGCGCCCGAAGCGGGCCCGCGCTTCCTGCGCACCGAGTCACTCGCGCGCCCCACGCCCCGCACCGTCGCCCTCCAGCACACGGTGATCAGGCGCGGCCCGCCGGCCACCGCGCTCACCCTCGCCGCCTGACACGGCGCGACCGCCACTCCACTGACGTGGGCTGAGGGCCGCCGTCGTGCGGCACGCGCGCGTGCCCGTGTTTCGATCGAGGGACGACTCATTGCCGTCGTTTCCGTCGTTCCCGCCTGATCGGGCACCCCACGCACGCGTACTCCTCTTCACCACCGGAATCCGAATCTCACTCACAGTGGAGTGCTCCGAATGAAGGCCTCTCGTCTCGCCGCCGCCGGCGCCCTCGCCGGCACGGCCGTGCTCGCCCTCTCCGCCCCCGCCTTCGCCCACGTCAGCGTGCAGCCGGAGGGCACCGCCGCCAAGGGCGGTTACGCGGTCGTCGACTTCAAGGTGCCCAACGAGCGCGACAACGCGTCGACCACCAAGCTCGAGGTCACGTTCCCGACCGACCACCCGCTGGCCTCCGTGATGCCGCAGCCCGTTCCCGGTTGGAAGCCCGAGGTCACCAAGTCCACGCTGGACAAGCCGCTGGAGATGCACGGGAAGAAGATCACGGAGGCCGTCACCAAGGTCACCTGGACCGCGGACGGCAAGGGCATCGAGCCCGGCTTCTTCCAGAAGTTCCCGGTCTCCATCGGCCAGCTCCCCGAGGACGCCGACGAACTCGTCTTCAAGGCGATCCAGACGTACTCCAACAAGGAGGTCGTCCGCTGGATCGAGGTGCCGCAGGAGGGCCAGGAGGAGCCCGAGAACCCGGCGCCGGTACTCACGCTGTCCGCCGCCCAGGACGACCACCACGGCTCGTCGTCCTCATCCGACAAGGCCGCCGACTCCGACGACGCCGAGGCCGCCGCCGCGAAGACCGAGGCCGCGAAACCTGCCGACAGCAGCGACACGACCGCCCGCGTCCTGGGCGTCGTCGGCATCGTCGTCGGCGCCCTGGGCGTGGCGTACGGCGTGCTCGCCGGCCGTCGGCGCACCGAGGCCTGACGGCCCCTCCGGTTCACGGCGCGCGCCGGGGCACATCCCCGGTGCGCGCCGGAGCACTCACCACTGGGACGTTTTTTCTATGCGTAAGAAGAACTGCCATGCGTAAGACCGCGCGGAAGACCATGCGTAAGAAGACCTTCGCGGCGGCCGCGCTGTTCGCCGCCGCCACCCTGACCCTGTCCGCCTGCGGCAACGGTGACGACAGCGCCTCGCCCGTGACCGTGGTCTCCGAGGAGGCCGGCTCGGACAAGGCCGCCATCGTCCTCGACAAGCCGTTCGAGAAGCCGGACCTGGTCCTCTCCGACACGAACGGCAAGAAGTACGACCTCCGCAAGGAGACCGAGGGCAGGCCGACGCTGATCTACTTCGGCTACACCAACTGCCCCGACGTCTGCCCGCTGACGATGAACAACATCGCCGTCGCCAAGAAGCAGCTGCCCAAGGCCGAACAGGACAAGCTGAGCGTGGTGTTCGTCACGACCGACCCGGAGCGCGACACCGCGCCCGCGCTCGGCAAGTGGCTCAAGGGCATCGATCCGCAGGTCGTGGGTCTGACCGGCGACTTCGACACCATCCAGGCCGGCGCCCGCACCCTCGGCATCTCCATCGAGCCGCCGCACAAGGACAAGAACGGCAAGATGGTCTCCACCCACGGCACCCAGGTCGTCGCGTTCTCGCCGAAGACCGACGCCGGGTATGTCCTGTACACCGAGGACGCGACCGTCGACGACTACACCAAGGACCTCCCCAAGCTCATCAAGGGGGCAAAGCCGTGAGGCGGTTCGCCCCGGTGACCGTGGTGCTGGCCGGAGCCCTCGTCCTGGCAGGCTGCGGTTCCGAGGACTCCCCGGCCGACTCCAAGGCGGAACTGTCCGTCAGCGACGCCTATATGCCGCAGCCCGTCTCCGACTCCATGGCGGCCGGCTTCCTGACGGTCACCAACAAGGGCGGTACGAAGGACGAGTTGACCTCGGTCACCAGCGACGTCGGCGAGGTGACCGCCCACGAGACCGTCGGTTCGTCGATGCAGGAGGCCACGGACCTCGCCGTCCCCGCCCACGGTCAACTCGTCTTCAAGAGCGGCGGCAGCCATCTGATGTTCGAAAAGCTGAAGCGCAAGCCCGAACAGGGCGAGAAGGTGACCGTGAAGCTCCACTTCGCCGAGTCCGGCACGGTCACGGTCGAGATGCCGGTGAAGTCGGCGACGTACAGCCCGAAGACCGGACACTGAGGGAGAGATCGCCTTGACCCAGACCATCGCCCCCCGTGTCCGGCCCCGGGTACTCCCGAGCGTCCGGATCCTGGTGCTGCTGCTCCTGGCCGCCACTGGTCTGCTTCTGGCCGGTGCCGGGCCGGTCTCCGCGCACGCCGCGCTGACCGGCAGCGACCCCCAGCAGGGGGCGGTGGTCGACAAGGCGCCGACGCAGGTCTCACTGACCTTCTCCGAGAAGGTCGCCCTGTCCGACGACTCCCTGCGCGTGCTCGACCCCAAGGGCAAGCGCATCGACCGCGGCGACCCGGCCAACCTCAGCGGCACGACGTACGCCGTGAAACTCCACAGCGGCCTGCCCGACGGCACGTACACCGTCACCTACCAGGTGGTGTCCGAGGACAGCCATCCCGTCGCCGGCGCCTACACCTTCTCCATCGGCGCGCCCTCCCAGACCACCGTCTCCCTCTCCGGCCAGACCGCGGGCGGCGGGATCGTCGGCGCGCTCTACGGCTTCGGCCGGTACGTGTCGTACGCCGGCTTCATCGTCATGGTCGGCGGCGCCGCCTTCGTGCTCGCCTGCTGGCAGCGCGGGTCGGGTGTGCGGGCCTTGCAGCGGCTCGTCGTCTCCGGCTGGCTGGCCCTGACCGCCGCCACACTCGGACTGCTGCTCCTGCGCGGCTCGTACACCAGCACCGGGAAGGTCCAAGACGTCTTCGATCTGGAGCTGCTGGGGCAGGTCCTCCAGACCAAGACGGGTGCCGCGCTGGTGTCCCGACTGCTGCTGCTGGCCGCGGCGGCCCTGTTCATCGCCGTGCTCTTCGGGGCGTACGACAAGCGGGAGGACGACGAGAAGCGGGACCTCAGCTTCGGGCTCGCCATCGGCGGGACCGTGGTCGCGGCGGGGCTCGCGGCGAGCTGGGCGATGTCCGAGCACGCCTCGACCGGGCTCCAGGCCGGGATCGCGATGCCGGTCGACATCGTCCACCTGCTGGCCGTCGCCGGCTGGCTCGGCGGGCTCGCCGCACTTCTCGTCGCCCTCTACCGGGCGCCCGCCGACACTCCGCTCGGGTCGTCCGCCGTACGACGCTTCTCGCGCGTCGCCTTCGGCAGCGTGCTCGCGCTGGTCGCGACCGGGATCTACCAGTCGTGGCGCCAGCTCGGGTCGTGGTCGGCGTTCACCGGCACGCGATACGGGCAGTTGCTGCTGGTCAAGATCGGGCTCGTGGTGGTGCTGGTGGGCATCGCATGGATCTCCCGGCGCTGGACGGGGCGGCTGGCCGAGAACGGAGACGCGGCAGTCGAGGGCGACAACGAGCACGCGACTGCCCGGGTCGGTACCTCCGCGTCCGCGACCGCCTCCCCCGCCTCCGCCTCGGCCGGCGGCAAGAAGGGCGGCGCGTCCAAGGGCGGTGGCTCACAGCGCGCCACCCAGCTCGCCCGGCAGCAGGCCGCGATCGACACGGCACGGCAGAAGCAGCAGCGGGACGCCGACCCGAACCGCTTCGGGCTGCGCCGCTCGGTGCTCGCCGAGGCGGGCGTCGCCGTCGTCCTGCTCGCCGTCACCACGATGCTGACGTCGACCGAACCGGGGCGTACGGAGGAGGAGGCCAGGGCTGCCACGTCCGCCTCGTCCGCCGAGGCCGCCTCGGCCGGGGCGCTGACCCTGGACATGTCCTTCGACACCGGTGGCCAGGACGGCAAGGGCGTCGTACGGATCGACCTCGATCCCGCGCGCGTGGGCGGCAACGAGATGCACGTCTATGTGCAACGGCCCAACGGCCGTGCCTTCGACATCCCCGAGGTGAAGGTCGCCTTCACCCTGGAGTCCCAGGACATCGGGCCGCTGCCCGTCGTCCCCGACCACATCTCCACCGGACACTGGTCGGCGAGCGGAGTGCAGATCCCCATGGCCGGCGAGTGGAAGATCGCCGTGACCGTGCGGACCTCCGACATCGACCAGACCACTGTCTCCAAGAACGCGCAGATCGGCTGAACCTCACCATGGCTGACCAGTCCATTCCGGAGGCCCGTACCCCCGAGACCCCCGCCTCTGCCGAAACGGCACTTAATGGCGGCGTTTCCGGGCACGCGCCTGGAACGCTTTCGCGGCGACGGCTGCTCGGGACCGCCGGTGCGACCGGTCTGGTGCTCGGTGCGGCCGGCGCGACCGTGGGATACGCCGGCCGGCCGGCCGAGGCGACGCCGCTCACCTCGGTGGGCGCCGATCAGGTGATGTTTCACGGGAAACATCAGCCCGGCATCCTCCAGGGCCTTCAGGCGCGCGGTCACGTGGTCGCCTTCGACCTGGCGGCGGGCGCGGGCCGCAAGGAAGCGGCGGCGTTGCTGCGCCGCTGGTCGGAGACTGCTCGGCGGCTGATGGCGGGCGAGGCGGCGCAGCAGGACGACACGGATGTCGCCCGGGACGCCGGGCCGTCGTCGCTGACGATCACCTTCGGCTTCGGGCACAGCTTCTTCGCACGGACGGGCCTGGAGAAACAGCGGCCGGTCTCCCTGGACCCGCTGCCCGACTTCTCCTCCGACCAGCTCGACAAGGCACGCAGCAACGGCGACCTGTGGGTGCAGATCGGCGCGAACGACGCCCTGGTCGCCTTCCACGCCCTACGCGCGATCCAGAAGGACGCGGGCAGCGCCGCCAGGGTGCGGTGGCAGATGAACGGCTTCAACCGGTCGCCGGGCGCCACCGCACACCCGATGACGGCGCGCAACCTGATGGGCCAGATGGATGGCACACGCAATCCGAAGCCGACGGAGTCCGACTTCGACGAGCGGATCTTCGTGCCGGAGTCCGGCTCGAAGGACCCCGCCTGGATGGCGGGCGGCTCCTACGCCGTCGTACGCCGTATCCGCATGCTCCTCGACGACTGGGAGCAGCTCTCGGTCAAGGAACAGGAGGACGTCATCGGCCGCCGCAAGTCCGACGGGGCACCGCTGTCCGGGGGCACCGAGACCACCGAGATGGACCTGGAGAAGACGGACGGGTCCGGGAACCTGGTCGTCCCCCTCAACGCGCACGCCCGCATCACCCGGCCCGACCAGAACGGCGGTGCCGCGATGCTGCGGCGCCCGTTCTCGTACCACGACGGCATCGACGCGGACGGCGTCCCCGACGCGGGGCTCCTCTTCATCTGCTGGCAGGCCGACCCGCTGCGCGGCTTCGTCACCGTCCAGCGCAAGCTCGACCGGGGCGACGCGCTGTCGAAGTACATCCGCCACGAGGCGAGCGGACTGTTCGCGGTGCCGGGCGGGGCGGCGCAGGGGGGGTACGTGGGGCAGGGGTTGCTGGAGGGGTGACGGTAACGGGAGGGTCGTACGGGTGGTGCACAGGCGTACGGCGCGGTGAGGTCGCTCTCGGGAGTGGCTCGCGGTCAAGAGGCGTGCGCCGCCCCGCGCAAGGCCCATTAGGGTGAGGTCATGCCAGCGAGCTATGCCTATCTCGGCCCCGAGGGCACCTTCACCGAGGCCGCCCTGCACACCCTCCCCGAGGCCGCGACCCGGGCGCTGATCCCGTACGTGTCCGTGCAGTCCGCGCTCGACGCGGTGCGCGTCGGCGAGGCCGAGGCCGCGTTCGTGCCGATCGAGAACTCCGTCGAGGGCGGCATCACGACCACGCTCGACGAACTGGTCGCGGGCGCACCGTTGATGATCTACCGCGAGGTGCTGCTGTCGATCACCTTCGCGCTGCTGGTCCGGCCCGGCACGAAGCTGTCCGACATCAAGACGGTCTCCGCACACCCGGCCGCCCAGCCGCAGGTGCGCAACTGGCTCAAGAACAACCTTCCGGACGCCCACTGGGAGTCGGCCGCGTCGAACGCGGACGCCGCACGTCTGGTCCAGGAGGGCCAGTACGACGCCGCCTTCGCGGGCGAGTTCGCCGCCGCGCTGTACGGCCTTGAGGCGCTGGAGACCGGGATCCACGACGCGGAGAACGCCCAGACGCGGTTTGTGCTGGTGGGCAGGCCTGCCCGGCCCGCGGCGCCGACCGGCGCGGACAAGACGTCGGTCGTGCTGTGGCAGCGCGACGACCATCCCGGTGGGCTGCGCGACCTCCTGGGCGAGTTCGCCACGCGCGGCATCAACCTGATGCTGCTCCAGTCCCGGCCGACCGGGGCAGGCATCGGCAACTACTGCTTCTGCATCGACGCCGAGGGCCATATCTCCGACCGCCGGGTGGCCGAGGCGCTGACGGGGCTCAAGCGGATCTGTCTGGAGGTGCGCTTCCTGGGCTCGTATCCGCGCGCGGACCTTAAGCCCGGTGAGGTGCAGCCGCCGCGTGCCGGGACATCGGACGAGGAGTTCGTGTCGGCGGCGGACTGGGTGGCCCGGTGCCAGGACGGGCGGTTCTGAGCAGGCCGTGAAAGGCGGTTCCAGGCGGCTCTGAGGAGCGCCTGGGACCGGGTTCGGCACGTCGTTGCGGCCGGTACTACCAGCTGATTGTCGTTATCCACAGAAGTTATCCACAGGTACTCATCTCGACCTGGGGACAAGTCGACAAGCAAGGGTGAGTCTGTCGACAAATAGGTCCCTGGACCTCCTCCGCATCCACCGCGATGCAAGTCACCCTTCGTCCACTCTTTTCCTTTGAGCAATCCTTTGAGGCGACCGCTTTCCACTCGAACGTGGGGATGAGGAGGGTTTGTCCTGGGAATCCTCGACTTGCTCGGCACGTTACGGAGTGATCAATTCCGACGTCCACAGTCCATCCACACACCCTGTGGATAACTCTTCTGAGGCTGGGGATCCCTGTGGACAACCGAGACCCAAGTCCCGTTCCCCGCAAGGGAATCGAGTCAACCCGCTGCCTCGCGCCTGCCCCGTTCCAGGGAGTGAGACGCCTTTTATTGACACGACAAGCAATTCCCCCACGACGGAACGTAAGCCATGTAAGCCGCAGCTCGGAATAGTGAGTCGTTGGCTGTCACCCTGCCCCGGTAGCCTTGAGCGCGTGATTGACCTTCGCCTGCTTCGTGAGGACCCCGACCGAGTGCGCGCCTCGCAGCGCGCCCGTGGAGAGGACGTCGCGCTCGTCGACTCCCTCCTGTCTGCCGACGAGCGGCGCAGGTCGTCCGGCGTCCGCTTCGACGAGCTGCGCTCCGAGCAGAAGTCGCTCGGCAAGCTCATCCCCAAGGCCTCCCCCGAGGAGCGCGCGGAGCTCCTGCAAAAGGCGGAGCAGCTCAAGGCCGACGTCAAGGCGGCCGAGGCCGCGCAGAACGAGGCCGACGAGGAGACCAAGCGCCTCGCGCTACAGCTCGGCAACCTCGTCCACCCCGACGTCCCGGTCGGCGGCGAGGAGGACTTCGTCGTCCTGGAGACGCACGGCACCATCCGCGACTTTGGTGCCGAGGGCTTCGAGCCCAAGGACCACCTGGAGCTCGGCGAAGCGCTGGGCGCGATCGACGTCGAACGCGGCGCCAAGGTGTCCGGCTCCCGCTTCTACTACCTCACCGGCGTCGGGGCCCTGCTGGAACTGGCGCTGGTCAATGCCGCCATCGCCCAGGCCACCGAGGCCGGGTTCACCCCGATGCTGACTCCGGCGCTGGTCCGCCCGCGCGCCATGGAGGGCACCGGCTTCCTCGGCCAGGCCGCGGAGAACGTGTACCACCTGGAGAAGGACGACTACTACCTGGTCGGCACCTCCGAGGTCCCGCTCGCCGCGTACCACATGGACGAGATCCTCGACGCCGACAAGCTGCCGCTGCGCTACGCAGGCTTCTCCCCGTGCTTCCGCCGCGAGGCCGGCACCTACGGCAAGGACACCCGCGGCATCTTCCGCGTGCACCAGTTCGACAAGGTCGAGATGTTCTCCTACGTCGCCCCCGAGGACGCGGAGAACGAGCACAAGCGGCTCCTGGAGTGGGAGAAGCAGTGGCTCACCGGCCTGGAGCTGCCCTTCCAGGTCATCGATGTGGCCTCGGGCGACCTGGGCGCGTCGGCCTCCCGCAAGTACGACTGCGAGGCGTGGATCCCGACCCAGGGCAAGTACCGCGAGCTGACCTCGGCCTCCAACTGCGACGGCTTCCAGGCGCGCCGGCTGTCCGTCCGCATGCGCGACGGCAAGAAGGTGCAGCCGCTCGCAACCCTCAACGGCACCCTGTGCGCCGTACCGCGCACGATCGTGGCGATCCTGGAGAACCACCAGCAGGCCGACGGCTCCGTCCGGGTGCCCGAGGTGCTGCGCCCGTACCTGGGCGGCCGAGAGGTCCTGGAGCCGGTCGCCAAGTGAGCATCGCCTCGCCCGCCGCCGGGTTCCCGTACAAGCTGATCGCGACCGACCTCGACGGAACGCTCCTGCGCTCCGACGAGTCGGTCTCCCGGCGCACCCGGGACGCCCTCGCCGCGGCCACCGCGGCGGGCGCGGCGCACATCGTCGTCACGGGCCGGGCGGTTCCCTGGACCCGCCCCATCCTCGACGACCTCGGCTACGAGGGCCTCGCTGTGTGCGGTCAGGGCGCCCAGGTGTACCACGCCGGGGAGCAGCGCCTGCTCACGTCGGTGACGCTGGACCGGCAGCTGGCGGGCGTGGCCCTGGCCAAGATCGAGGCGGAGGTCGGGCCGCTGTTCCTGGCGGCGAGCCGCGACGGCCTGGACGGCGACGTCCTGGTCGGCCCCGGCTACGCGGTGACGGGCCATCTCCCGTCGATCCCGTTCACGGACGCGTCGGATCTGTGGAGCGCCCCGCTGAACAAGATCTACATACAGCATCCGGAGCTCTCGGACGACGAACTGGCCGAGGCCGCCCGCCAGGCCGCGGGCGGCTTCGTCACGGTGGCGATGGCCGGCGAGGGAATAGTGGAACTGCTGCCGCTGGGCCTGTCCAAGGCGACGGGCCTGTCGCTGGCGGCCCGCCGTCTGGGCCTCAGGGCCGCGGACACGATCGCCTTCGGTGACATGCCGAACGACATCCCGATGTTCGCGTGGTCGGCCCACGGCGTGGCGATGGCCAACGCCCACGAGGAGCTGAAGGCGGTGTCGGACGAGGTGACGGCCTCCAATGAGGAGGACGGGATCGCGGTGGTGCTGGAGCGGTTGCTCGGCTAGCGGCCTGCGGGGCCAGCGCCTTCTCGACGCGCCCCAAGCCCTGCACCACGGCCCAGCCCAGCCCAGCCAGCCAGCCAGCCCCAGTAGCAACGTCGCGCGGAGGATGCACGAATCGAACGTGCGCGGGCTTTCAGACCCGACCTTGCTTGCTTCTGATCAAACACAGCGCAAGCCCAGTGCCTTACCACTCGGCCAATCCTCCGGGTGGGCGACCCACGCGAGAGCGACATCGCGTGCTCGAAGCGGCCGCCCCGGGCAGCTCCCCGTGCGGTACGGACTCTACGGAGGGGTAGCGATTACTCCGGAGGCCGCCGCCGGCTGCCCTGTCGGGAGCTCGACGTACTGCCGTGCATGGACATCGTCGAACTCCTCTCCCAGAACGTGGCGCCGAACTCGTCGTCCGGCGGTGTGGACACAACCACTGTGCCTGTGCGCCGAGTTGGGTGCCACTGATTAACGGGCCGAGGGGAGGCGCCGTACGCCGCCGCTCAGTACGCCTCTCCCAACGCCCCTTACCGGCGGCGCCACTTGCGTCGACGCGCCTTGCTGAAGAACCATCCGGCAGGCGGTTCGTCGGAGCGCCACGGCTGCGGCTCGGGGTCCTCACGGCGCCAGCGCTCGGCCAGCATGCGGGCGCGGGCGGACGGCTCGGCGGTCTCGGCCGCGCGTATGAAGTCGTCGTCCAGGACCAGGTTGTTCCAGGTGTCGTCCCCGGAGTGTTCGCGATCCTCGTGCTGCGCCATGCCGCCTGCCATCGCCGTCCTCCAGTTCGTACAGCGCATCCCTTTTGCCCAGTGTGCCCGGGCAGAGGTGAAGCCCCCGTCAAGAGCGGGCCCGGTCAGGGGCCCGGCTCCTTAACTCCTCGCTCTGTTGCTCCCGCCGCTCACTCCTCACCGGCCAGCGTCAGCGACCGCAGCTTCTGTCCCGCGTACCAGGTCGCGAGGACGGTGACCACGGCCAGCAGGACCGTCGCCGTGGGCAGCGTGACGTCCGACGTCACCAGGTCCCCGCCGGCGACCTTCTGCGCCACCGCCAGCGCCCACTGCTGGACGCTCAACGTGCGCGCACCGGACACCAGGGAGCCGAACAGGGCCTCCCAGACCAGCGCGTAGACGAGGCCGAAGACCACCGCGTGTCGGGACACCGTGCCGAGCAGCAGGAAGATCGCGGCGTAGGCGATGGAGGCGACGAGCGCGGCGACCGTGTAGGCGACGGCGATCTGCTGGCCGTTGCCGTTGAGGATGAGGCCCGCGATGAAGGTGGGCAGTGCCGAGAACACCATCGTCACGGCGATCGCGACGATCAACTTGGTGAAGATGATCGTCGGCCGCTTCACCGGCTTGGACAGCAGATAGACCACCGAGCCGTCGTCGATCTCCGGCCCGATCGCGCCGGTGCCGGCGATGACGCCGATGATCGGCACCATGGTGGCCAGCGCCAGCCCGCCGAGCAGGTCCGACGCGGTCTGGTCGTCGGCTCCGGCGAGGCCGCGCACCACGACCGAGATTCCGATGAGCAGCAGCGGCAACGCGCCGAGGATGAGGGCCCGGCGGCGGCCGAGCAGGGCTCGATAAGTGAGCCGGGCGACTGTGGGGTCGTACATCTTCGGCCTCCTACGCCGCGACCAGATAAGAGAAGACGGACTCGAGGGACTCGTCCGACGGCGAGACCGTGAGCAGGCGGATGCCGTGGTCGCGCGCCACCCTGGGCAGCAGGGTGGTGAAGCGGCCGAAGTCGACCGCCTGGATGTGCAACGCGCCCTCGGCGAGGTCGACCTCGATGCCGGATGTCGACGGGTCGGCGATCAGCGCGGCCGCGAGGGTGCGGTCGTCGCTGGAGCGCACCAGGTAGCGGTGCGGGCGGTCGGTCATCAGGCGCCGGATCTTGCGGAAGTCGCCGCTGGCCGCGTGCCGTCCGGCGACCACGACCTCGATGTGCCAGGCGAGTTGCTCGACCTCTTCGAGGATGTGGGAGGAGAACAGCACCGTGCGGCCCTCGTCGCCCATCCGTCGCAGCAGGTCCATGAGCTGCATGCGCTGGCGCGGGTCCATGCCGTTGAAGGGCTCGTCGAGCAGGAGCAGCGAGGGGTTGTGCACGAGGGCGCTCGCCATCTTCACGCGCTGGCGCATGCCCTTGGAGTACGTCTGGATCTTGCGGTCCTGCGCGTACTCCATCTCGACCGTGGCCAAGGCCTTTTGGGCCGCCTTGGCGCCCAGGCCGTGCAACTCGGCGTTGGCGACGACGAATTCGCGGCCGGTGAGGAAGTCGTACATCGCCTCGCGCTCGGGGACGATGCCGATGTGCTGGTAGATCGACTCGTTGCGCCACACCTGCTGGCCGTCGAGGGTGACCGTTCCCGTGGAGGGGGCCAGGAAGCCGCCCATCATGTTGATGAGGGTGGACTTCCCGGCGCCGTTGGGGCCGAGGAGGCCGGTGACACCGGGGCCGATCGTCATGGTGATGTCGTTGACGGCGACCACGTTGCCGAACCAGCGGGAGACGTGGTCGATCTGGAGCGTGGTCACAGTCCCACCTTCTTGTAGCGGCGCATCAGGAGGCCGTAGCTGGCGGCGATCAGGCCGAGGGTGACGAGGACATAGACCGCTCCCTCCCCGTTGGTCGGGCCGACTCCACCGGGAAACGCCGACGTGGCTCCCAGGAAGGCGGTCTGCACGCCGTCGATCAGCGTGACCGGCGAGAAGAGGCCGATCCAGGCGATGGCGCCCGAGCTGTCCTGTACCTCGGCGATGGCCTGGAGGGTGGAGACGGCGCCGTAGGAGATGGTCAGTACGGCGATCACGGCCGCGATGCCGAAGCCGCGGCGCGGGGTGACCGACGCGATGACCAGGCCGATGCCGGCGAACAGCAGTGAGAGCAGTGCCACGGAGACGAGTCCCTGCGCGAATCCCTTGGTCTGGTCGGCGAAGTCGAGCTTGGCCAGCAGCGCGCCCACATAGAGCACGATCAGTGGTGCCGCGGTGAGGATGAACAGTGCCGAGGCGAGCGCCGCGTACTTCGCGCGGACGTAGTCGGCGGTTTCGATGGGCCGCGAGAAGTACAGCGGTACGGTCTTGAAGCGCAGGTCGCGGGAGACGGACTGGGGTGCCTGCGAAGCGATGTACAGGCTGATCACGGCCTGCATGACGATCGCGTAGCGCGTGTAGTCGAGGGGCAGGTCGTTGGCCTTCGTGGCGACCGCGACGGCGACCATGATGGCCGCGGGGACGCACATCACCACGAACAGCAGCATCGGCAGCACCTTGGACTTCACCGAGCGGCCGAGGCCGTAGGCGCCGCGCAGGGACTGCGAGTAGAGGGACCGGGTGGCGTAGGAGCGGCCGAGGCGGGGGCCGTCGTAGGTGCGGTAGCCGATGTTGTGGATGCGGGTCTGGTCACCCGGCTGTGCGGCTACGGGGTGCTCAACTGCCATGGCCGACCGCCTCCTTCCGCTGTGCTTCGGTGCTCTGCTCGCTGCCCTGCTCGCTGTCGGTGAAGACCTCCGAGATGTGGTGCCGGCGCTGTTCCATGCGGACCAGGCCGAGCCCGAGGTCGGCGACGACGTCGCGCACCAGGTCGTACGTCTCGTCGCCCTGCGCGGTGAGCAGCAGGATGTGACCGGCGCCGGGGAGGCCGCCGCTGCCGTCGAGGACGTCCACCCCGCGCGCGTGGAGCGCGTCGCGCACCGCGCGGGTGCCGTCCGGGTGGTCGTCGCTGTCGGTGACCTCGATGGCGAGGGTCGTCGTGGTCTGGGTGAAGTCGGTGGTGGAGCTGGAGCGCAGGAGCTTGCCGCCGTCGACGACGACGACGTGGTCGCAGGTCCGCTCCAGTTCTCCCAGCAGGTGGGAGGTGACCAGGACCGAGATGCCGAAGTCGGTGTGGATGCGGCGGATCAGGCCGAGCATCTCGTCGCGGCCGACCGGGTCGAGGCCGTTGGTCGGCTCGTCCAGGAAGACCAGCTGCGGGTCGTGCACCAGGGCCTGCGCCAGCTTCACGCGCTGCTTCATGCCAGTCGAGTAACCGCCGATGGGGCGGTAGCGCTCCTCGTACAGACCGACGTGGCGCAGCGTGTCCGCGGTGCGCTCGCGCGCGGCGGCGGGCGGCAGGCCGGACATGCGTGCCATGTGCACAACGAACTCGGTGGCCGAGACGTCGGGCGGCAGACAGTCGTGCTCCGGCATGTACCCGACGCGCTCGCGGATCTCGGCGCCCTTGGTCGCGACATCGAGTCCGAGCACTTCGGCTCGGCCCTCGGTGGCGGGGGACAGACCCAGCAGGATCTTGATCAGTGTGGACTTGCCGGCTCCATTGGCTCCGACGAGTCCGGTCACACCGGGCCCGACGTCCACGGAGAGCCGGTCAAGCGCGGTCACCCTCGGGAACCGCTTGCTCAGGCTTTCGGTCGCGATCACAGTCACGCTTCGAAGGTAGTGACGCGGACCACGCCGGTCGTCACCCCGCAGAGCTGTATTGGAGTCAGACTCCAGGACTACGGGGCCCTAGGGGTCACCCCCGGGTCGAACGGCGCGTCCCTGGTTTTCCACATCGACGGGGATTCGGCGGGGGTGCCGGCGAAGTTTTCCACAGCCCTCGGCAGCCCTATTGACGCAGCCTCTAACAACTGTCACATTCGCCAGTGTCAAGTTACGGGCACGTACCGCAGTCAGTGTGGACAAGGTGGGCAGTGGCATGACTACGGCGGTGACAGGCGAACTCTCCGTGGACTCCGCGCGATTGCGCGGGTTCAGGCGGGTCCAGCAGCTGGCCTACGCTTGCGCGGAGGCCGTCGCGGCGCGGCTGGAGCCGGGCATCACCGAGCGCGAGGCGGCGCGGATGCAGCGGGCGTGGCTGCGTGAGCGCGGGGTGCGCGACTGGTTCCATCTGCCCTTCGCCTGGTTCGGGGACCGCACGGCGTTCGTGAACTTCCGGATCCCGTTGCAGTTCTTTCCCACCAACCGTCGGCTGGAGCCCGGGATGCCGTTCATCCTGGACATGGCCCCGGTGTACGACGGCTACACGGCCGACATCGGCTACTCCGGCTCGCTCGGCATCAACCCCGTGCAGGACAAGCTGATGTCCGACCTGGAGGCACACCGGGAGCTGATCCTTCGCGAGGTGCGCGAGCGGCGGCCGCTGCGGGAGATCTACGAGGACGTCGACCGGCTCATGGTCCGCCAGGGCTATGCCAACCGGCATCGCGCCTACCCCTTCGGCGTGATCGCCCACAAGGTCGACCGCGTCAAGCAACGCCGCTGGTCACCGCATGTATTCGGGTTCGGTGCCCAGTCCCTGAAGGGCCTGGCGAGCGACGCCCTGCACGGCCACCGCGACGGCTGGTCCCCGCTGTGGTCGCCGTACCGATTCTCCGACCACCCACCGCGGCCGGGCCTGTGGGCGGTCGAACCGCACCTCGGCTTCCGGGGGACGGGCGCGAAGTTCGAGGAGATCCTGGTCGTCACCGACTCCAAGGATCCTGAGCAGAGTGCCTTCTGGCTGGACGACGACCTGCCGCATGTGCGGCGCTGGGCGGAGGAGAAGTGACGGTACCGGCGACTCTTGACGGCGCTCGGGAGCGCCGGGTGCGGACCGGCGGGGTCGAGCTGTGTGTCGCCGAGCTGGGCGATCCCGGGCAGCCGACGGTGATCCTGGTGCACGGCTATCCGGACAGCAAGGAGGTGTGGTCCGAGGTCGCGCCGCGGCTGGCAGACCGCTTCCATGTCGTGCTGTACGACGTCCGGGGCCATGGCCGGTCGACGGCGCCCAAGCCGCTGCGCGGCGGGTTCACGCTGGAGAAGCTGACGGACGACTTCCTGGCCGTCGCGGAGGCGGTCAGTCCGGACCGGCCCGTGCATCTGGTGGGGCACGACTGGGGCTCGGTGCAGGCTTGGGAGTTCGCCACGGTCAAGCGCACCGAGGGCCGGATCGCGTCCTTCACCTCGATGTCCGGGCCGTCCCTGGACCACTTCGGTCACTGGATCAACAACCGTCTCAAGCGCCCCACCCCGCGCCGGGTCGCCCAGCTCCTCGGGCAGGGCGCCAAGTCCTGGTACGTGTATCTGCTGCACACCCCCGTGCTGCCCGAGCTGGCCTGGCGCGGCCCCCTCGGCAAGTCCTGGCCGCGCATCCTGGAGCGCGTGGAGAAGGTCCCCGGCCGCGGCTACCCGACCTCGTCCCTGCCGACGGACGCGGCGCACGGGGCCTGGCTGTACCGGGACAACGTACGGGCTCGGCTGCGCCGCCCGCGCCCGGACGCGTACGCCCACGCGCCCGTGCAGCTCATCACGCCCCTGGGGGACGCCTTCCTCTCGGAGCGGCTCTACGACGAACTGGAGCTGTGGGTTCCCCAGTTGACCCGGCGCACACTGCCGGCGAAGCACTGGATCCCGCGCTCCCGTCCCGACCGACTGGCGGCCTGGATCACGGAGTTCGTGACCTCCGTGGAGGGCGGCCGACCCGGGGTGACGGCGACCGGGAAGTACGCCGACCGTTTCGGCGGGCAGCTCGTGCTGGTCACGGGCGCGGGCAGTGGCATCGGACGGGCGACGGCGTACGCGTTCGCCGAGGCCGGCGCGCGCGTGGTGGCCGTCGACCGGGACGCCGAGGCCGCGACCCGCACCGCGGAGATGTCACGTCTGATCGGCGCACCCGAGGCCTGGGCCGAGACCGTCGACGTCTCCGACGAGCAGGCCATGGAGAAGCTCGCCACGAAGGTCGCGACCGAGTACGGCGTGGTGGACGTCCTGGTGAACAACGCGGGGATCGGTCTGTCGGGCTCCTTCTTCGACACGACCCCCGAGGACTGGAAGAAGGTCCTCGACGTCAATCTGTGGGGTGTCATCCACGGCTGCCGGCTGTTCGGCAAGCAGATGGCCGAGCGCGGACAGGGCGGCCACATCGTCAACACCGCGTCGGCGGCGGCGTATCAGCCCTCCAGGGCGCTGCCCGCCTACAGCACCTCCAAGGCAGCCGTACTGATGCTGAGCCAATGCCTGCGCGCGGAGTTGGCGGGGCAGGGCATCGGCGTGACCGCGATATGCCCGGGCCTCGTCAACACCAACATCACCTCGACCGCGCACTTCGCCGGGGTCGACGCCGAAGAGGAGAAGCGGCGCCAGAAGAAGTCCGCGCGGCTGTACGGGTTGCGGAACTATCCGCCGGAGAAGGTGGCCGACGCGATCCTGCGGGCGGTGGTGCGTGACGAGGCGGTGGTTCCGGTCACGCCGGAGGCGCGGGGGGCGTATCTGATGTCGAGGTTCACGCCGAAGGCGCTGCGCGGAATCGCGCGGTTGGAGCCACCCCTGTGAGCGAGGGCGGCCGCCCGGACGAACAGCGCGGTGACGGCGGCCACATGTCCGAGGGGCCGCCCCCGCCCGCCTACCGGATCGAGGACCTCGCACACCTCAGCGGCGCCACCGTCCGCACCATCCGCGCATACCAGGACCGGGGCCTGCTCCCCCGCCCCGAGCGCCGGGGCCGCGCCAACCTCTACTCCGACGCCCATCTCGTCCGTCTGCGCCAGATCGCCGACCTCCTCGACCGCGGCTACACCCTCGCTTCCATCAAGGAGCTCCTGGAGGCCTGGGACGCCGGCCGTGGCCTCGGCGGGGTACTCGGGCTCGTCGCCGAGGTCGACGGGCCCTGGACCGACGAGGAGGCGGCACGGATCTCGCGCGCCGAGCTGGACCGGCGCTTCGGCGGCAAGCCCGACGACGCGGCGGTGGCCGAGGCCGTTGAACTCGGCGTGCTGGAACCGGTCCCCGACGACGAGGACACCTTCGTCGTGCCGAGCCCCCAAGAGCTGTCTGTGGCCGTCGAGTTGCACGCAGCCGGTGTCCCGCTGTCCGCGATCTCGTCCCACCTACGGGAGTTGAGGGCACAGGTCGAGCACATCGCCGCCCGTTTCCTGGAGTTCACCACCGAACACGTCTTCGCCCGCTACCTCGACGGAGAGCACCGCCCGACAGACGCCGAAGCGGCCGAGGCGGCCTCTCTCGTACGACGGCTGCGCCCACTCGCCCAGCACACCGTGGACGCCGAACTGGCCCGGGCAATGCGATTGTTGGCGGTGCGCCACCTACGACAGCAACTGGGGACCGACGAGGCGGCGGATCTTCGGAACCGGACGCGAACAGTCCTGATTCCTGAGGAGAAAATACGGGCCGTGGAGAGCCTGGTTGGCCCACCGCAGGCCGCTGCGTTCATCACTTTGGCCGCCGAACGGGAAGTGCGGGCCCGCACTTTGGACCGGCTCGCCTCAAATCACAGCTCATCAGCTGATCTTGGCGAAACCCCTTGATTCGACGGCTCGTTGTCCACAGAATCGCCAATTCCCCTGTGGATAACCTTACTTGCTTGTGGATCAAACATCCGGAGGGAAATCGTTCGCGTGATTCGTGCCTCTCCCGGCAGGCTGGTGGCATGGACGAAAGACGCACCGTGAAGGTGTCGAAGTACCTCTCGAAACACCTTCGCCATCAGCCCGAGCGCATCGGGCTCACTCTCGACGAGGGCGGCTGGGTCGAGATCGACACATTGATCGCCGCCGCGACCGCGCACGGATTCCGGTTCACCCGGGAAGAGCTGGACCATGTGGTGGCCGCCAACGACAAGCGGCGCTTCGCGATCGAGGGTTCCCGGATCCGCGCCAGCCAGGGCCACAGCATCGACGTCGATCTCGGACTGGCCCCGGCGACGCCGCCGCCGTACCTCTACCACGGCACCGTGGCCCGCAACCTGGACGCGATTCGCAGCGCCGGCCTCAAGCCCATGAACAGGCACGATGTGCACCTCTCGGCCGACCGCGAGACCGCGACGCGAGTGGGCGCCCGACGCGGCCGTCCGGTGGTGCTCTCCGTGGACGCCGGTGCCATGCACCGCGACGGCCATGTCTTCCACGTCAGCGCGAACGGGGTGTGGCTGACGAAGGCCGTGCCGCCGGAGTACCTGCGCTTCCCCGAAGCGCACTGATCTTCCTTCGGTCCCGTCGCAGCGCCGGGGGCGCTGCCGCGCCCGTCAGCCTCGCTCCGTGGCCGGGCAGCCGCGCGCGGTGACTGTTTCACGTGAAACCCGTTCGGCCGCATAGGCTCGGCCATATGAGTCTGCGCCTGAGCACCGTGATCCTCCCGTACCGCCGCTGGTCCGAGGGAGGCCGCGAGGCATGGCAGCGCGCGGAGCAGCTCGGCTTCCATGCCGCGTACACCTACGACCACTTGTCCTGGCGCAGTTTCCGTGACGGTCCCTGGTTCGGCGCAGTGCCGACACTGACCGCCGCCGCTGCCGTCACCGACCGTCTGCGGCTGGGCACGCTGGTCACCTCGCCGAACTTCCGGCATCCGGTGCCCTACGCCAAGGAACTGATCTCCCTGGACGACATCTCCGGCGGCCGGTTCACGCTCGGCGTGGGTGCGGGTGGCTCCGGGTTCGACGCCACCGTGCTCGGCCGGGAGCCGTGGTCGCCCCGCGAGCGGGCCGACCGGTTCGCCGAGTTCGTCCAGCTCCTGGACCGACTGCTGACCGCGGACTCGGTGTCGTACGAGGGTGACTTCTACTCGGCTCACGAGGCGCGCAACATCCCGGGCTGTGTGCAGCGCCCCCGGCTGCCCTTCGCCGTGGCCGCGACCGGGCCGCGCGGGCTGCGACTCGCGGCACAGTACGGGCAGGCCTGGGTGACCACGGGCGACCCCAAGCTGTACGAGAACGGCACTCCTGAACAGTCGGTTCAAGCCATTCGCGGACAGGTCGAGAAGCTGGCCGACGCATGCGCCGGCATCGGCCGGGACGTGGCCGCTGTCGACAAGGTCCTGCTCACCGGATTCACCCCGGATCGCGCCCGCCCGCTGAAGTCCCTCGACGCGTTCGTGGACTTCGCGGGACGCCATCAGGAACTGGGATTCACCGAGATCGTGCTCCACTGGCCGATCCCCGGCTCGGACTTCGAGGCCGACGAGAAGGTCTTCGAGCAGATCGCCATGGAGGCGGCGGCGCAGCTGCGCTGAGATCGACTGGTGTGACAGTGCTGGTCAGGGCGCTGGGAGCGGTCTTGTCAGGGGCGGTTTCTCCTCAGGTGCCCCCTCAGATGTGCGGACTCCCGCACGGTCGTGCAGGCATATGCGGGAGAATGAGCCGGTGACCTCAGCGACTCGACAGCCCCAGACCCCGGCGGCCGCTGTCCGCCCGCGGCTCATCGCCACCGACCTGGACGGCACCCTGCTGCGGGACGACAAGTCCGTCTCCCCCCGCACGATCGCCGCGCTGGCCGCCGCCGAGGAGGCGGGCATCGAGGTGTTCTTCGTCACCGGCCGTCCGGCCCGCTGGATGAACGTCGTCAGCGACCACGTCCACGGCCACGGTCTGGCGATCTGCGGCAACGGTGCCGCCGTGGTCGACCTCCACGGCGGTCCCGGCGCCCACCGGTTCGTGAAGGTGCGGGAGCTGGCCCGGGAGAACGCGCTGGACGCCGTACGGCTGCTGCGCGACGCGGCTCCGGGCACGGTGTACGCGGTGGAGCAGACGTACGGCTTCTACCAGGAGCCGGACTATCCCAAGCTGCACATGGAGATACCGGACGATCTCGCGCCGGCCGAGGACCTCCTGGCGCCGGACGCCCCGGGGGCCGGCGAACCGGTGCTCAAGATCCTCGCGTACCACCCCTCCCTCGATCCCGACTCCTTCCTCACCCTCGCCCGCCTCGCCATCGGCGACCGCGCCAACGTCACCCGCTCCAGCCCCAGCGCCCTGCTGGAGATCAGCGGCCCCGCCGTCTCCAAGGCCAGCACGCTCGCCCTGTGCTGCGCCGAGCGCGGTATCTCGCACGAGGAGGTCGTGGCCTTCGGGGACATGCCCAACGACGTCGAGATGCTGACGTGGGCGGGCCAGTCGTACGCGATGGGCAACGCCCACCCGGATGTGATCGCCGCCGCGTCGGGGCGGACGGTCGCCAACAACGACGACGGTGTGGCGGTCGTGATCGAACAGCTGCTGGCGGAACGGCCCAGACCTCACGCCTAGCCGACCGGCACTTCCCGCTTCGTCAGCCACGGCACCGGGTCCACGGCCGAGCCCATCTCCGGTGTGACCCGCACCTCGAAGTGCAGGTGCGGGCCGGTGGAGTTGCCGGTCGTGCCCGACTGGCCGATCCACTGCCCCGTGTCGACCCGCGTGCCCTGGTCCACGGCGACGGACGCGAGATGGGCGTACTGCGTGAAGTAGCCGTCCGCGTGCCGGACGACGACCTCCATGCCGAAGGCGCCTCCGCACGCCACCTTGACCACCCGGCCGTCCCCGACCGCGCGCACGGGCGTACCGATCGGCACCGCGAAGTCCTGCCCGGTGTGCCGGTGCGCCCACCGCAGCCCGCCGCTGCCGAACGCGGCGGACAGTTCGTACGACTCCACCGGCGTGACCCACGCGCTCGCAAGGTCCGTCTTCTTCTGGTCCAGCCGAACGGCACCTGGGCAGGAGCCGGCCGCCACGGAGGCGTCGGCCTTTCCCTGCAACTGCCACCGCGCCTCTTCCAGCTTGTCCTCGATGCCCTTCTTCAGCTCGGCGAGCCCGGTGTTGCGCTTCTCCAGCGACTGCCAGGCCGCGGCGGCCCTGGCCTCGTCCCGAGAGAGCCGGGCCTCGGCGCGGCGGCTCTTCTCGATGGCGTTGCCGACGGCCAGATTCGTCTGCGAGAACACATGCTGGCCGCGCATCAGCTGGTCCGGGCTCGACGCGAGAATGATCTGCGCGGTGAGCGGCATCCCGCCACCGCTGCGGTACTGGGCACGCGCCAGCCGGCCCAGGTCCTCACGCAGGACACCGATCTCCCGTCGCTCCCGTTCGAGCAGCTTCTCGATCCGCAGTGCCTGCGCCCGCTGCGCCTCGGCCTCCTGGCGCCCCGCCTCGTACCGCTGCGTCGCCAGCGCCGCGTCCTCGTACAGCTGCACCACCCGCGCGCTGAGAACCGAGTCACCGCCGGTTCCGGTGCCGTTGCGGTTCGGGCCGCCCTTGCCGTCGCCGACGGCATCGACGGGCCGGGCGACGAGTGAGGTGATCGCGCACAGGAGCGCCGGAACGACCAGGAGGCGACGGCGGTATGAGCGCATGCCAGCGATCCTGGCCCGCGGATCGGGTCAGAGCCTTGTTCAGGTCGTGCACCTGGGGGACGTGTTGCTGCGGATGGGTCAGTACGGATGTTGACGCGGACTCCGACGGAACCGCTACAGGAACGGGGACTGAAGCGCGGGCGCTACGGCGCCCCCACCAACAGGTCCGCCTCCTCCTCCCGCGCCACCATCGTCCGCAACGGCCCCTCCACCGCGGCCAGATCCGCGAACGCCCCCCGCTGCACCACCCGCCCCTGCTCCAGCACGACCACCTCGTCCACGGCCTCCAGCCCGGCCAGTCGGTGGGTGATGAGCAGTGTCGTACGGCCCTCGGTGGCGGCCAGCAGGTCGGCGGTGAGGGCGTCGGCGGTCGGCAGGTCGAGGTGCTCGGCGGGCTCGTCGAGGACGAGGACAGGGAAGTCGGCGAGCAGTGCGCGGGCCAGCGCGAGCCGCTGCCGCTGCCCGCCTGAGAGCCGTGCCCCGTGCTCGCCCACGAGCGTGTCCAGCCCGTCGGGCAGAGCGTCGGCCCAGTCGAGCAGCCGGGCGCGCTTCAGGGCGTCGCGCAGTTCGGCCTCGGTGGCGTCCTTCTTGGCGAGGAGCAGGTTCTCGCGCACGGAGCTGTCGAAGAGGTGCGCGTCCTGCGCACACAGCCCGACCAGCCGCCGTACGTCGTCGCCGTCCAGCGCGTACGCCTCCACGCCGCCCAGCGTGTACGAGCCCGCATCGGCGTCCAGGAAGCGCAGCAGCACCTGCGCCAGCGTCGTCTTGCCGGACCCGGACGGTCCGACGACGGCGATCCGGCGGCCCTCCTCCAGGGTCAGGTCGAGGCCGGCGAGGGCATCCCGGTCCTGTCCCGCGTGGCGGGCGGTCAGATCCCTGACGGCGACCGGGAAGGGCGACGCGGGCGCCTGGCGGGGCCGCTCCGGCTCCCTTACGGGCTCGGGCGCGTCCAGCAACTCGTACACGCGCTCGGCGCTCTTGCGCACCCGCTGCCGGTACTGCACGGCGAGCGGCAGGCTCAGAACAGATTCGAAGGCGGCCAGCGGGGTGAGGACGACGACGGCCATCGCCACGCCGCCGAGCCGCCCGTCGGCGACCGCCTGGGCGCCCGCGAGGGCGGTGGCGGCGACGGTGAACCCTGAGATCAGCGCGGTGAGTCCGTCGCCGAGCGCGGTCGCGGTGGCGGCCCGCGAGGCGATCCGGGTGAGCGTCCCGTCGGCCCGCCGCGCTTCGGTGGTACGGCTGGGCAGGGCGCCGGCGACGGTCAGCTCCGCGGTGCCGGTGAGCAGATCCGTCACGCGGGTCGCGAGTACGCCTCGGGCGGGGGCCAGCCTGCATTCGGCGCGTCGGGCGACGGCGCCCGTGACGAGGGGGACCCCGGCCCCGGCGACGAGCAGCCCGACCGCGAGTACGGCACCGGCCTCGGGCAGCAGCCAGGCGGTGAAGCCGACGGCGCCGGCGGACACGACGGTCGCGGAAGCGGCGGGCAACAGCCACCGCAGCCAGTAGTCCTGGAGCGCGTCCACGTCGGTGACGAGCCTCGCGAGCAGATCGCCCCGCCGTGTGCGGCGCAGCCCGGCCGGTGCCAGCCGCTCCAGCCGCCGGTACACGGCGACCCTGGTGTCGGCCAGCATCCGCAGCACCGCGTCATGCGACACCAGGCGCTCGGCGTACCGGAACACGGCCCGCCCGATACCGAAGGCCCGCGTGGCCGTGACGGCCACCATCAGATACAGCACGGGCGGCTGCTGGGAGGCCCGCGAGATGAGCCACCCGGAGGTGGCCATCAGCCCGACGGCGCTCCCGAGCGCGAGGCTTCCGAGCAGCAGCGCGAGTACGAGGCGGCCGCGCCGGGGGCCGGACATGGCACGGACGCGGGCGAGGACGCCTCGCGGGTCCGCCGCGGGGGACGTGGTTTCGGCGTCGACCGCGGCGGTCCGGGTCCCGTCCGCAGCGGCGTCGCCGTGCCCTTCCCGCTCGATAAGGCCGCCTTCGGTCACGGGCGCCTTGCGCAGTGCCCTCGCCTGTCCGAGCGCCTCCGCCTCCGTCAGCCGCACCACCCGGTCGGCCACGCCCAGCAGCGCCGGCCGATGCACCACGAGCAGCACCGTCCGTCCCACCGCCAGCCGCCGCACGGCCTCCACGACGTCGGCCTCGGTGGCCCCGTCGAGGGCAGCCGTCGGCTCGTCGAGGAGCAGGACAGGCCGGTCCGCGAGGAACGCCCGTGCCAGCGCGAGCCGCTGTCGCTGCCCCGCGGACAGCCCAGCCCCGTCCTCACCCAGCACGGTGTCGACACCCAGGGGCAGCGCGTCCACGAACTCGAGCGCCCCGGCGTCCGCCAAGGCCTGGCGCACAGCAGCGTCATCCGCGTCGGGTCGAGCCAGCCGCACGTTCTCGGCGATCGTCCCGGCGTACAGATGCGGCCGCTGGGGAACCCAGGCGATGCGCGAGCGCCACTCCTCGAGGTCGAGCTCGGCAAGATCGGCTCCCCCGACCCGGACGCGCCCCTCCGTCGGCCGAACGAACCCCAACAGCACATTCAGCAGCGTCGACTTGCCCGCGCCACTCGGCCCGACGAGCGCGACCGTCTCACCGGGTTCGACGGCGAAGGACGCACCCGACACGGCGTCTGCGGACCGTCCGGGGTAACGGACCGCGACCCCCTCGAAGGACACCGACCCCGTCGGCACCGCCGCGGCACCCGACGCCGGCACCGGCGTCTGAAGCACCTCGAAGATCTCCTCGGCTGCCGACAGCCCCTCGGCCGCCGCGTGGTACTGCGCGCCCACCTGGCGCAGCGGCAGATAGGCCTCGGGCGCAAGCACGAGGATGACCAGGCCGTCGTACAGATGCATCTCGCCGTGGACGAGCCGCATGCCGATCGTCACCGCGACCAGGGCCACCGAGAGCGTGGAGAGCAGCTCCAGCGCGAAGGAGGAGATGAAGGCGATCCGCAGGGTCCGCATCGTCGCCCTGCGGTATTCGCCGGTGATACGCCGGATCGACTCGGCCTGTGCCTTGGCGCGCCCGAACACCTTCAGGGTGGGCAACCCGGCCACGACATCCAGGAAGTGCCCCGACAGCCGGGACAGCAGCTGCCACTGACGGTCCATGCGGGACTGAGTGGCCCAGCCGATCAGCATCATGAAGATCGGGATGAGTGGAAGGGTGCCTACGATGATCGCCGCCGAGACCCAGTCCTCGGTCACGATGCGCGCCAGCACGGCGACCGGCACGACGACCGCGAGTCCCAACTGCGGGAGGTAGCGCGAGAAGTAGTCATCGAGGGCGTCGACCCCGCGCGTGGCCAGGGCGACCAGCGATCCCGTCCGCTGTCCGCTCAGCCAGCCGGGCCCCAGCTCGGCCGCCCGCTCCAGCAGCCGTCCCCGAAGCTCCGACTTCACCGCCGCGCTGGCGCGGTGAGCGGCGAGCTCGGTGAGCCACGCGACCACCGCGCGGCCGACGGCGACAGCCATCAACAGCAGGAGAGGAGTGCGCAGTTCGGCCGCGGACATCCCGTGCTGAAACGCCCCCACCACCGCCTCGGCGATGAGCATGGCCTGCGCGACGACCAGCCCGGCACCGACAGCTCCCAGACCCACGACCGCGATCAGGAAGAGGCGAGTGGCGCGTGCGTATCGGAGGAGACGTGGGTCGATCGGTTTCACGTGAAACAGCCCTTCGGTCCAGGGCGGGGTGTTTCACGTGAAACATCGTGAATCACCCCGCCTGCGGCGGACTCAGTGCGTGGCCCCCGCAGCGGCCTCCGCGGCGATGTGCTGCGTGCCGATCCGCTTGCGGAACACCCAGTAGGTCCAGCCCTGGTAGAGCATGACGATCGGCGTGGCGATCACCGCGCACCAGGTCATGATCTTCAGGGTGTAGGGGCTCGACGAGGCGTTGGTGACCGTGAGGCTCCACTCGTCATTGAGCGAGGACGGCATGACGTTCGGGAAGAGCGTCAGGAAGAGCATCGCCACGGCAGCCACGATGGTGACGCCGGAGAGGGCGAACGACCATCCTTCACGCCCGGCCTGGTTCGCCACCAGTGCCGCCACCAGCGCGGCAACGGCCACAGCGAGCGCGACCAGGCTCTTGCCGTCTCCGTTCTCGATCTGCGTCCAGAGCATGAAGATCAGCGCGAGCACGGCAGCGACCAGACCGACCCACAGAGCCAGCTTCCGTGCCCGCTCCCGGATCTCCCCGACGGTCTTGAGCGCGGTGAACACCGCCCCGTGGAAGGTGAACAGCGTCAGCGTCACCAGACCGCCGATGAGCGCGTACGGGTTGAGCAGGTCCAGCACATTACCGACGTACTCATGGCTCTGATCGAGCTTCACACCCCGCACGATGTTGCCGAAGGCGACGCCCCAGAGGAACGCCGGGATCAGCGAGCACCAGAAGATGGCGTGCTCCCAGTTGCGCTGCCAGTTCTCCTCGGGTCGCTTCGCCCGGTACTCGAAGGCGACGCCCCGGACGATCAGGGAGACCAGGATGACCAACAGAGGAAGGTAGAAGCCCGAGAAGAGCGTGGCGTACCACTCGGGGAAGGCGGCGAAGGTGGCGCCGGCCGCCGAGAGCAGCCACACCTCGTTGCCGTCCCAGACCGGGCCGATGGTGTTGATCAGCACCCGCCGCTCGGGCCGGTTACGGGCGAGCAGCTTGGTGAGGACACCGACCCCGAAGTCGAAGCCCTCCAGGAAGAAGTAGCCGATCCACAGGACGGCGATCAGGACGAACCAGACGTCGTGCAGTTCCATGACTGTGCAGCTCCCTCGGCCTAGTACGAGAAGGCCATCGGCTTGTCGGCGTCAGGGGAGTCGCCGCCGATCTTCGTGGGCGGGTTCAGGTCGGCCTCGGTGAGCTCGGGCGGGCCGGCCTTGACGTACTTCACGAGCAGCTTGACCTCGACGACGGCGAGGATGGCGTAGAGCGCGGTGAAGACGATCATCGAGGTGAGGACCTCGCCCTGGGAGACACCGGGGGAGACCGCGTCACGGGTGCGCAGGACCCCGTAGACGACCCATGGCTGACGGCCCATCTCGGTGAAGATCCAGCCCCAGGAGTTGGCGATCAGCGGGAAGCCCAGGGTCAGGACGGCGATACGCCAGTACCACTTGGTGAGCTTCGGTCCGAGAGCCTTGTTGGGAAGCAGCACGAGATGCGGCACCTCGTCGTCACCGACCCTCAGGTGCTGCGGCAGCATGAACTTCTTGCGGGTCAGCCAGAGTCCGGCCAGGCCGATGGCGAACGACGTCATACCGAAGCCGATCATCCAGCGGAAGCCCCAGTAGGCGACGGGGATGTTGGGCCGGTAGTCGCCGGGACCGTACTTCTCCTGCTCGGCCTTGTTGACGTCGTTGATGCCGGGAACGTACGAGCTGAAGTCGTCCTTGGCCAGGAAGGACAGCAGGCCGGGGATCTCGATGGCGACCTTGTTGTGGCCCTTGTCGACATCGCCATAGGCGAAGACGGAGAAGGGCGCCGGCGCCTCGCCGTCCCACAGTGCCTCGGCAGCGGCCATCTTCATCGGCTGCTGCTCATACATGATCTTGCCGAGGACGTCGCCGCTGATCGCGGTGAGCATGCCACCGATCACGACGGTGACCAGGCCGAGCCTGAGCGATGTCTTCATCTCGCGGATGTGCTTCTTGCGCAGCAGATGGAAGGCGGAGATGCCGACCATGAACGCGCCGCCGGTGAGGAAGGCCGCCGAGAGAGTGTGGAAGGCCTGGGCGAGCGCGGTGTTCTGGGTCAGTACGAGCCAGAAGTCGGTGAGCTCGGCCCGCCCCTTCGCCTCGTTGATCCGGTAGCCGACCGGGTGCTGCATCCAGGAGTTGGCCGCGAGGATGAAGTACGCCGACAGGATCGTGCCTATGGAGACCATCCACATACAGGCCAGGTGGATCTTCTTCGGCAGCTTGTCCCAGCCGAAGATCCACAAGCCGATGAAGGTCGACTCGAAGAAGAAGGCGATCAGGGCCTCGAAGGCCAGCGGCGCACCGAAGACGTCACCGACGAAGCGGGAGTAGTCGGACCAGTTCATGCCGAACTGGAACTCCTGCACGATGCCGGTGACCACACCCATCGCGATGTTGATCAGGAAGAGCTTGCCCCAGAACTTCGTCGCCCTGAGGTACTTCTCCTTCTCCGTACGCACCCAGGCGGTCTGCAAACCGGCCGTGAGGGCGGCCAGCGAGATCGTCAGAGGGACGAACAGAAAGTGGTAGACGGTGGTGATACCGAACTGCCAGCGCGCCAGAGTCTCCGGCGCCAAAGCCAGGTCCACGTCGCCGCTCCTTACTAACCGCTTGTGAAAGCGTTCACATTCACAAGCAATTATGCAGCACCATCCTCCGGGTTCTGAAAGGGGGGTCCCTCCTCACGGCCGACCCCTTGGCGCGAACTTCAACATATTGTTGAATCGGCAGCATGCAGACACCGACGCCGACACACATACGGATCTCCTGGCCCGCGGGACACCTCACCGCGACCCTCGACGCCACCCCGACCACACAGGCCCTCTCCAAGGCCCTGCCCCTCGTCTCCACCGCCCGCACCTGGGGCGAGGAGGTCTATTTCGACACGGGCATCGTCGTTCCACGTGAAACCAACGCGCGGCAGATCGTCGAGCCGGGCACGGTCGCCTTCTGGACGGACGGCGACGCGCTCGCCCTCCCCTACGGACCCACACCGATCTCGCGAGGCGACGAGTGCCGCCTCGCGAGCCCGTGCAATGTCCTCGGCCACATCGACGGCGACCCGCGCCTGTTGGCGACCGTCCGCACAGGCGACCCCGTGCGCGTGGAACTCGTGGACGCCTGAGCTGCCGACCAAGCCCTACAGCTCCTTGCGGAACCCTTCCGCCACCTTCAGGAAGATGTCGTTCGCCTCGGCCTCCCCGACCGTCACCCGCACACCCTCGCCCGGGAACGGTCGGATCACCACGCCCGCCTGCTCACAGGCCTGAGCGAAGGCGACCGTGCGCTCCCCCAGCCGCAGCCACACGAAGTTGGCCTGGGTCTCGGGCACCGTCCAGCCCTGAGCGCGCAGCCCGTCGACCACCCGGTTGCGCTCGCACACCAATGAGCCGACCCGGCCGATCAGTTCGTCCTCGGCGCGCAGCGAGGCGATGGCCGCGTCCTGCGCGATCTGGCTCACCCCGAACGGCACGGCTGTCTTGCGCAGCGCCGCCGCGACCGGCTCCTGGGCGATCGCGAAGCCAACACGGAGGCCGGCGAGGCCGTACGCCTTGGAGAACGTCCGCAGGACACAGACGTTGGGCCGCTCACGGTAGATCTCCATACCGTCCGGCACCTCGGGGTCACGGATGAACTCGCGGTACGCCTCGTCCAGCACCACCAGGACATCACCGGGCACCCGGTCCAGGAACCGCTCCAGCTCGGCCCGCTTCACGACCGTGCCCGTCGGGTTGTTGGGGTTGCAGACGAAAATCAGCCTGGTCCGGTCGGTGATGGCGGCGGCCATCGCCTCCAGGTCGTGCACATCGCCCGGCGTCAGCGGCACCTGGACGGACGTGGCACCGCTGATCTGCGTGATGATCGGGTACGCCTCGAAGGACCGCCAGGCGTAGATGACCTCGTCCCCGGGGCCGGCGGTGGACTGGATCAGCTGCTGGGCGACGCCGACCGAGCCGGTGCCGGTCGCCAGATGGGAGGCCGGGACGCCGAAGCGCTCGGACAGCTCGTTCATCAGGCCCGTGCACATCATGTCCGGGTAGCGGTTGAAGGACGAGGCCGCGGCCGTCACGGTCTCCATCACGCCGGGCAGCGGCGGATAGGGGTTCTCGTTGGAGGACAGCTTGTAGGCCACCGGGCCACCGGCCGCGGCAGGCTTGCCCGGCTTGTAGGTGGGGATACCCTCCAGCTCGGCGCGCAGCTTGGGGCTCGTCTCGCTCACCGCAGTCCTCCTCGCGACCACCGGCGGCCCATCACCACCGCCGGCTCCAATACTTCTCACCTTATGAGGATTCGGCTCCGATGCGTACAGGTGCGGGAGCCCGACTGCTGACCTCATGCCGAACCCTGGTGCCGACTGCCGAGGTCTTCCGAGCCCTGCCGAGTCGCGCTGGCCCCAGCTGTCACACCTGCATCAGGGGCATCAACGTACGAACGCGTACGAATTAGGGGGCGCATCACACATATATCTATGCGCCGGTGGCTCGCGCCGTAGCGCGCATCACCCGTGAAGGTGAGTTGAGACCTCTTCGAAACATCGGGCACTTGGCAGGCCCATGCGTGCCGACAAGTCACGTCTTGCCATTGGATCGTTCAACTCCCTTACTTTCCAAGGAGTTTGACGCCTGATGACCTTGCAGAAACGTGCCTGTCAACGGCTGCATATGCGTCCGCACTACCCCACCGAATGAGCCCTACTATCGGCTCGCCATGACAGCAGCAGGGAAGCACCAGGTGAGCCGCGCGGAAACCTCACGTCGAGGCAGTCGGCCCGGTCGGGCGGGCATCAGAGACGTGGCGGCCGCCGCCGGGGTCTCCATCACGACCGTCTCCGACGCCCTCAACGGAAAGGGCCGGCTCCCCGACGCCACCCGACGCCATGTCCGCGAGGTCGCCGACCGGCTCGGCTACCGCCCGTCGGCCGCCGCCCGGACACTCCGTACCGGCAAGTCAGGACTCATCGGCCTGACCGTGACGACATACGGGGATGAACCTTTCACCTTCACCGAGTTCGCGTACTTCGCCGAGATGGCCCGCGCCGCCACCTCGGCCGCGCTCGCCCGCGGATACGCCCTCGTGATCCTCCCCGCGACCTCGCGCCACGACGTCTGGTCGAACGTCGCCCTCGACGGCACGGTCGTCATCGACCCGTCCGACCAGGACCCGGTGGTCAGCGAGCTGGTCAGACAGGGGCTCCCGGTCGTCTCCGACGGCCGCCCGGCCGGCTCGCTCCCGGTCACCGCCTGGGTCGACAACGACCACGAGGCCGCCGTACTCGGCATCCTCGATCACCTGGCCGATGCCGGGGCCCGCCGGATCGGACTGCTGACGGGCACTACGACGGACACGTACACCCACCTGTCGACCACCGCGTATCTGCGCTGGTGCGAGCGCGTCGGCCAGGACCCGGTGTACGAGGCCTACCCGGCACACGACCCGTGCGCGGGCGCCGTCGCCGCCGACCGGTTGCTCGCCCGCCCCGACCGGCCCGACGCGGTCTACGGCCTGTTCGACCCGAACGGCACCGACCTGCTCGCCGCCGCGCGCCGCTACGGCCTGCGCGTACCGGACGACCTGCTTCTGGTGTGCTGCAGCGAATCCACGGTGTACGCCAACACCGAGCCGCCCATCACCACGCTCTCCCTCAAGCCGCGCCGTATCGGCACGGCCGTGGTCCAGCTCCTCATCGACGCCATCGAGGGGGTCGACTCGGACCACCCGGTCGAGCAGGTGATACCGACCGAGCTGATCGTGCGTACCTCGTCCCAGCGACGCCCTCCGCGAACGACGGTCAGCCCGCCCCGGTCGCCCGAGGAACGGTAGGAGCGGGCCCCGAGGGACGGCTGAGGCCAGTTCGAGGGGTGCCGGGAGCGAGGTCATCGAGCGGCCTAAGCCCGGCCCAATCGGGGCGAAAGCCGCGATGAACAGGAGTCCTGCTCCGATTCACCACCCCTGGGTCATCACATGGCGCGATCGGCATTCCTATGATGGGCGCACGACACCCACGGGCCGCTGCGACCAGGCAGTCCGATGCGGTGCAGCTGCGGCGCGATGGTGGAGGGGTCTGATGACTCAGGGGGCCGGTCAGGGACCCGAGGTGGAGCGGACGGCGACGTTGCGCGACTTCCGGGTGCCCGCTTATGTGCACGAGACCGGCCCGTACGCCCACAGCACACACTCGGGCGAGATCACCCCGCTCGTCGACGAGGCCTACCCGGAGGGGTACACGCCCACCCAGCGGGACCTTCCCGTGATCAATCGCGGCGACACGGTCCAGGTGCAGGTCGACCCCGCCTCCCTGCCGGCCCCGCAGCCGGTGGACGGCCCCGGCCCCCTGTTCGTCGTCGGCGATGTGCACGGCTATCTCGACGAGTTGGTGGCCGCCCTCCAGGAGAAGGGCCTCATCGACGCGGCGGCGAACTGGTGCGCCGGCACCGCCCGGCTGTGGTTCCTCGGCGACTTCACCGACCGCGGCCCCGACGGCATCGGCGTCATCGACCTCGTGATGCGGCTGTCCGCGGAAGCCGCCGCGGCCGGCGGCTACTGCAAGGCGCTCATGGGCAACCACGAGCTTCTGCTGCTCGGCGCCAAGCGGTTCGGCGACACTCCCGTCAACTCCGGCGCGGGCACCGCCACCTTCCAGGCGGCCTGGCTGCTCAACGGCGGCCAGAAGACCGACATGGACCGCCTCCAGGACCACCACCTGCAGTGGATGTCCCGGCTGGACGCCATGGAAGAGGTCGACGGCCATCTGCTCGTGCACTCGGACACCACCGCCTATCTCGACTACGGCGACTCGATCGAGGCGGTCAACGACACCGTCCGCGAGACGCTCACGCGCAACGACGCCGACGAAGTCTGGGATCTCTTCCGCAAGTTCACCAAGCGCTTCTCCTTCCGCGACGAGGGCGGCGCCGACCATGTGCGCTCCCTGCTCGATACGTACGGCGGCACCCGCATCGTTCACGGCCACAGCCCCATTCCGTATCTGAAGGGCGAGGTCGGCTCCGAGGAGAGCGAGGACAGCGGCGGGCCCCTGGTCGAGGGACCGCACGTCTATGCCGAACGCCTCGCCATCGCGATGGACGGCGGCGTGACCATGGCCGGAAAGCTGCTGGTCCAGCAACTTCCCCTGGATATCTGAACGTTCACCGGGCAGACGCCCCCTCATCGCGCAGTGAAGAAAGACGGCGCAGGCCAGGGGCCAATTTTGGCAAACCCCCTGTCACCGTGTGCCGTCACCGCTCTACCATCGGCTTATCCGTAGCAGGCTCCCCTCCGTTTCTGCCCGACGGCTCGTTGGCATGCGAGCCCCAAGCCCTACGGAGCATCGGGGGATGCACATGAACAGCGTTCCGCAGCACCTGCACAGCGAGGACCGCCAGGATTACGAGCGGATCCTCGATGAGGCGCTGCGCTCCGCACCACAACGCCCGGAACTGGCCGCTGTCGGACAGCGGCTCAACCCCGAACAGCTGCGCACCATGGCGCTCAACGCCACCACACTCATCACGGCGGCCGCGGCGACCGAGTACCAGCACTATGTGAAGGTCCGCGAGGAACTGCGCCAGCCGGCGCCGTCCACCCCGTCGTCCACCCGTGAGACCGGCTCCACCGAGTCGGGTACGGGCGCGATGGGGCTCGCCACCACCGTGGGAGAAGTCGCCGAGACAGCCGGGCCCGGCGTGGTCGCCGTGCTCGCCGTCCTGGCACCCGTCCTCGCCGGCACCGCCGCGGCGATCTTCCTGCTCGTCGGTTACATCCTGAAGATGTTCGACCCCGAGCCGGCGTTCGCCCAGACGATGCTCACCACGGGATGGGTGTTCGGCGCCATCGCGGCGGCCGCGATCCTGGTCGCCGCCGTCGGACTCCTGCTCACCGCCCTGCGCAACCGGCCGGCCTTCGACGGCGGCCCGTACGGCGAACTGAGCGAGGAGGTCGCCCGAGCCCAGGAAGCCTGGCGCGAAGCCCTGCTGGAGCGCGGCATCCTGCCCTTCCTTCGGGAGGCACTCGCCGATCCCGGCACGGCATCGGTCCTGCACCGCACGCCACCCTCGACGCCGGCCGGCCGCATCCCGAACCTCGGCTACGACCGCCCGGGTTTCAGCAGCCCGGACGACGGCGCCTCCCGTGGCTCACGGACGGGCTACACCAGCCCGGACTACACGAGCCCGGACTTCGGAGGGCCGGAACACAAGCCGGAGTAGCCCTTCGGCTTGCGCACCCGCCGTAGGAGAGCCCCCACGAGGGACCCCCCTTCGAGACGGAGCCCCGGGGGCACCTCCTCGGGGAGGCGCAAGCCGAACGCCTGGGCCGCACGCCGGACACCGGGGCATGGCGCCCTGGGTCAGGACGTCGACGTCAGTCCGCCATCGGCAGGTACACGCGATTACCCGCGGCGGCGAACTCCTTCGACTTCTGAGCCATGCCCTCCTCGATCTCCTGCTGGGACCCGCCGTGTTGGCGGCGGATGTCCTGGGAGATCTTCATCGAGCAGAACTTCGGCCCGCACATCGAGCAGAAGTGAGCCGTCTTGGCGGGCTCGGCCGGCAGGGTCTCGTCGTGGAACTCCCGTGCCGTGTCCGGGTCGAGCGCCAGATTGAACTGGTCCTCCCACCGGAACTCGAAGCGGGCATCGGACAGCGCGTCGTCCCACTCCTGCGCACCGGGGTGCCCCTTGGCGAGATCGGCCGCGTGGGCGGCGATCTTGTAGGTGATGACGCCGGTCTTGACGTCGTCACGGTTGGGCAGGCCCAGGTGCTCCTTGGGCGTGACGTAGCAGAGCATCGCCGTGCCCCACCAGGCGATCATGGCGGCACCGATGCCGGAGGTGATGTGGTCGTAGGCCGGGGCGACGTCGGTCGTCAGCGGGCCGAGCGTATAGAACGGAGCTTCATCGCAGATCTCCTGCTGAAGGTCGATGTTCTCCTTGATCTTGTGCATCGGGACGTGTCCCGGGCCTTCGATCATGGTCTGTACGTTGAAACGCTTGGCGATCGTGTTGAGTTCCCCGAGCGTCCTCAACTCCGCGAACTGTGCCTCGTCGTTGGCGTCCGCGATCGAACCGGGCCGAAGGCCGTCGCCGAGCGAGTACGTGACGTCGTAGGCGGCGAGGATCTCGCAGAGCTCCTCGAAGTTCTCGTACAGGAAGCTCTCCTTGTGGTGCGCCAGGCACCACGCGGCCATGATGGAGCCGCCGCGGGAGACGATGCCGGTCTTGCGGTTGGCCGTGAGCGGGACGTACGGCAGGCGCACGCCCGCGTGGACCGTCATGTAGTCCACGCCCTGCTCGGCCTGTTCGATGACCGTGTCCTTGTAGATCTCCCAGGTCAGCTCCTCGGCGCGGCCGTCGACCTTCTCCAGTGCCTGGTAGAGCGGCACCGTGCCGATGGGAACGGGGGAATTGCGCAGTACCCACTCGCGGGTCGTGTGGATGTTGCGTCCGGTCGACAGGTCCATGACCGTGTCGGCGCCCCAGCGGGTCGCCCAGGTCATCTTCTCGACCTCCTCCTCGATGGAGGAGGTGACCGCGGAGTTGCCGATATTGGCGTTGACCTTCACCAGGAACCGCTTGCCGATGATCATCGGCTCGATCTCCGGGTGGTTGACGTTCGCGGGCAGCACCGCCCGTCCTGCGGCGATCTCCTCGCGGACCACTTCGGGAGAAACGTTCTCCCGGATGGCCACGTACTCCATCTCGGGGGTGATCTCACCACGGCGGGCATAGGCGAGCTGTGTCACCGCCTTGCCGTCACGGCTGCGACGGGGCTGGCGCGGACGTCCGGGGAAGACCGCGTCAAGGTTGCGCAGGCCGCCACGAGGCGAGGTGTGCTTGACCCCGTCGTCCTCGGGACGGACGGGACGGCCCGCGTACTCCTCGGTGTCGCCGCGAGCGATGATCCAGTTCTCCCGCAGCGGGGGCAGCCCCCTGCGGACGTCGGTGTCGGCGAGTGGATCGGTGTACGGGCCGGATGTGTCGTACAGCGTGACCGACTGCCCGTTGGTGAGGTGCACCTGGCGGACCGGCACCCGCAGATCGGGGCGTGAGCCCTCGACATACGCCTTGTGCCAGCCGATGGACTTCCCGGCCTCCTCGGACTTGTCGTCCTGAACGGAGGCAGGCGTGCGCGCGTCCTTGATGGTCATGAGACCTACTCCCTACGCCGGCATTACCCGGTAACAGGTTCGGCGGTCGACGCAGCGGCTTCCGTCTGCCGACGTTTCGTGTGAAACATCACTCGCGATGGGTGATGTTTCATGTGAAACATCGCTGGGACGGAGGTCAGCGCCCTCTCAGCCCGGTGCTCCGAGCTCCCGCGTGTACAAAGGTGGCACCACGCTAGCGTCAATTCGGGCGCGGTGAACAGGGGGCCCCGGTCGTTCTTGCGATGATCGGTCGGTGACCACGACGCATGAACCTCCGTACCCACCGCCCGAGCCGAGGCGCGGCTCCGGCCCCGGAAACGGCCCCGTGCGGGGCAACGGCCGTACGGACGGCCAGGGTTCGGGCGTGCCCGGAGACAGATACGACGGCGGGTACGGCCGTCCTCCCGAAGGCGGCCACGATGATCACGCGGCTGGAACCGGAGGATGGCACGAACGCGGCACCGAGCCCCTTGAGGCTGGTGAGCGCGAAGGCGGGGCCGGCGACTGGCACGAGCGCGGGCCCGGCCATGGAGGGATGCCGGCCCACGGGGGTGGCGTCGGTGGCGGGCAGGAGCGAGGGCCTGACTCGGCCAGCCCGTACGACCACGGTGCACATTCCGGTGGCTCGGCGGGGCAGGGACACGGCCCGGGTGACCGGTCCGGTCACGACGCCGGCGGTGGTCATGGTCACGGCCCCGGATCCGGCGGGCGGCAGGGGGGTGGCGAGGGCGACGGGCACGGGAACGGGCACGGGCACTCGCACAGTCATGCCCACGGCCCCGCAGCACCCGTCTCCCGGCATCTGCGCAAAGTCATCGCGGCGATCCTGATCCCGTTCGCCGCGGCGGTGGTAGTGGGGCTCGCGGTGCTGTGGCCGGGCGGTGCCCCGCCGCACGAGCGCACCGGGGTCGGCTTCGACCGGCAGACCCAGCAGGCCACGGTCACCAAGGTGGTCGAGCTGAGCTGCAAGGACGTCAACGCCTCGGGCGTGCCCCCGACCGGCGACACCTCTACCGCCGAGGGTTCCTCCGCCGTGCAGCAGGAGAGCGGCACCTGCAAGAAGGCGACGATCCGCGTCGACACGGGCAAGGACAAGGGCCGTACGTTCACGGAGATCGTGCAGCCCGACCAGTCACGCCAGCTGCACGAGGGCCAGGAGGTCGTGGTCGCGTACGAGCCCTCCGCGCCGAAGGATCTCCAGTACTCGGTCACCGATGTGAACCGCAAGTTCCCGATGGCGCTGCTCGCCGGCATCTTCGCCCTCGCGGTCGTGGTGGTGGGCCGGATGCGCGGTGTCATGGCACTGGTCGCCCTGGCCATCAGCTTCCTCGTGCTGACCTTCTTCATCCTGCCGGCGATCCTTCAGGGTTCGAACCCTCTGGTCGTGGCGGTGGTGGGGGCAAGCGCCATCATGCTGATCGCCCTCTACTTGTGCCACGGCCTGTCGGCCCGCACCTCGGTGGCGGTGCTCGGGACGCTGCTCTCGCTGCTGTTGATCGGCCTGCTCGGCTCGGGGTTCATCGACTGGGCCGCGCTCACCGGCAACACCGACGACAACACCGGCCTGATCCACGGGCTCTATCCGACGATCGACATGAGCGGTCTGCTGCTCGCCGGCGTCATCATCGGTTCGCTCGGTGTCCTCGACGATGTGACGGTCACCCAGACGTCCGCGGTCTGGGAGCTGCACGAGGCCAACCCGACGATGGGCTGGCGCGGGCTGTACCGGGCGGGTATCCGCATCGGCCGCGACCACATCGCGTCCGTCGTCAACACCCTTGTCCTCGCTTACGCGGGTGCTGCGCTGCCGCTGCTGCTGCTCTTCTCGATCGCGCAGAGCGGTGTGGGGACCGTTGCCAACAGTGAGTTGGTGGCGGAGGAGATCGTGCGCACGCTGGTGGGCTCCATCGGCCTGGTGGCGTCGGTGCCGGTCACTACGGCCCTCGCGGCCCTGGTGGTCTCGGCCGACCGGCCGAAGAACGGGGCGGAGTCAGCGGGCAACCAGCCGGCCCCGGCGGGCGCGTCGTCGGCTTCGGCCGGCGCACAGTCGGCTCCCGGGCGCGGTGGGCGCGGGCGTCGGCGGAAGCGGTGAGGGAGAAGGCCTTCGAGCCGGGGCGACCGCTCTGCCCGTCCGGCGGAGCGTGAAGTGCACCCGGCGGTGAGGAAGCGCTCCCACGCGCCCCTTGCGCACCCGCTGAAGCGTTACGCCACCCCCACCCCGGCTGCCGTAACGCTTCAGCCCGCGCTCTGTTCTTCCGCCAGGATGCGGTCCAGGGCCTCGTCGAGGTGGGCGTCGAAGTCGGCGAGCGCGCCCTCCTGGCCCAGCGGCACCAGCTTGTCGGTGCGGTCGAGGAAGGCCACGAGCGGCGCCACGGAGGAGCGGAACAACGCCTGGTCGGCTCCGACCTGAAGCCTGATCAGCACATCGCCCAGTGTCTCGGAACCAGCCGGCGAGACCCGTACATCTCCCTCCCCGCACGGTCTGCCCACCCCGTCGACCAGCAGCTCCCGGCCGAACGCCCAGGTCACCGGGGCATCGCCGGGCAGGTGGAAGGTCAGCCGTACGGCATAGGGATCACAGGTCTCGTAGCGCAACTCCACCGGGATGCGGAAGGAGAGCTCCTCGGACACGAGAAAGCTCATCATGACCTCTGCCTCTACGGACTCGCGCATCGCCTACCCCGTCGTTTGCCGTCGACTGGCCGGGATCGGACCCCGACACTGTGGAATCTTGCTGAACGTACACGAGAGATCACAAGGAGTGAGTTTTCAGATACTGATAGAGATCGCGAGTGACCCCAGGAGCCGCCCGATCTCGTCCTGTAGCTGCTGCGCCGCCGACAGCAGTCGGTCGGCCTGGTGGGCGGGCAGGGAAATGGCCATCGTCGCGGCCGTGGTGCCGACCGTGATCGGAATCGCCGCGCACACCGTGCCCAGCGCGTACTCCTGACGCTCGGTCACCGGCTCCATCCGACGGGTCCGTTCGAGGCGTCGTAGCAGGGTGCGGCTGTCGCGCACGGTGTACGGGGTGATGGACTGCACGGGATGGCGGTCGAGGTGATCTCGGCGGGCGTCCTCGTCCAACTGGGACAGCAGGCACTGACCGATGGCGTGCGCATGGCCGGTCTCCCGGAAGTCGGCCCATTCCTCCACCGCGGGATTGCCCGGGGTGTCCGAGACGCACATGACCTCGATCTCCCCGTCGCGGTATTGGGCGTAGTAAACGGGGACGCCGATGACATCACGCCATTGAGCGAGCGCGTCGGCAACTGTGCTGCGACGTTTCTGCTGGGCTGCGCTGCTGCTCAGCCGTACAGCTGCTTCACCGAGGAAGAACAGCCCTTTGTCACGGCGTAGATAGCCCTCGTGCACCAGCGTGCGCAACAGGTGGTACGCGGTGGGCAACGCCAGGCCCGCCTCGCGGGCTAGTTGCTTGGCGGGAGCGCCGTACTCGTGCTCGGCGACGCATTCCAGCAGGCGCATCGCACGCTGGACGGAACCGATGAGTGTCGCGGACTGCGGCTGCTCGGTGGGGGTCGGGGAAGCCTGCCGCGGTACCTGGGGCACCGCGGAACGAGGTCGTCCGTGGGGTGGGTGGGGTTTTGAAGGTGCGGTGTCAACCGTGGCCATGGGTCACTCCCGGAGCGCGAGGGGGGAGCCCGTGCGGGGAACACGGGTGGGGGTGCACGCCGCCCGCGGGGGCATCCCCCGCGTCGATTTCCGGACTCTATTCGTCGGCCACCGCTCGCCGACGCCCTGCCGGGAAAACTTCCCTCGCCCGAGGGAACCGGTGATTCCTGTTACCGTCCACCGGTCCCCACGGCCCTCACGGACCTCACCAGTCGCTGCGTGACGAGGAGCTCGACGTGAACTTCCGTACGACGTAGATCAGTCCACCGACCAGTGCCACGAAAACCAGCACCTTGAAGAGCAGTCCGATGACGAACCCGACGACGCTCGCTATCAGCCCGCCGAACACGACCAGGGCGATGACGGGCACCGCGATCCACTTAACCCACCACGGCAGTCCTGCGAAGATCTCACGCATCGCCCTCGTCCTTACCTCTCCGCCCGTCTCTGTGCCGGGTTCTGATCCTTCGAATCCGCCGACTTCGCATCCATCGGGTCGAATCCGCTGATTCCCTGCCTCGATGCTAGGTCCGGCAGGTGCCCCGGCGGGGGCCTCGCAGCCCTTGTCCTCCCCTGATCGATCCCCTAGGGAACCCCGAGGCCTCGGGTCAGCTCTCGGGTGGAGAGAACACCACGAGCACCCTCAGGTCCTCGCTGATGTGGTGGAACTTGTGGGCGACCCCGGCCGGGACGTACACCACGCTGCCGCGCGCCACCTGCGTGGTCTCCATGCCGACGGTGATGTGGGCACGGCCGCTCACAACGAAGTAGACCTCGTCCTGGTTGTGCGGCTTCTGTGGATCGTGCTCTCCGGCGCCCAGCGCGTACAGACCGACCGACATGTTGCGCTCCCGCAGAAACTGCAGGTAGGCGCCCTCGTTGGCGGCGCGCTCCGCCTCCAGTTCGTCCAGCCGGAAAGCCTTCATCGTTCTTGTCCGCCCTCGTCCCGTGCTCATGGCCGATTTCGTCTGCCACGATCAGACACATGAAGAATTTCGTAGTCAAGACGATCGCCAACGCGGGTGCCCTGGCGGTCGCCGTCTGGCTGATAGACAAGATCACCCTCACCGGTGACAGCACGGGCAAGAAAATCGGCACCCTGCTCATCGTCGCGCTGATCTTCGGCCTGGTGAACTTCGTCGTCAAGCCGATCGTGAAGCTCCTGAGCCTCCCGCTGCTCATTCTGACGCTCGGCCTGTTCACCCTGGTCGTCAACGCGCTGATGCTGCTGCTGACCTCGTGGCTCGCCGACAAGTTCGATCTGAGCTTCCATGTCGAGGGCTTCTGGACGGCCGTGCTCGGTGGCCTGATCATCTCGGTCGTCTCCTGGGCGCTGAACGTCGTCCTGCCCGACGGGGACTGAGCCTCCGATGACCTACCGCGTCTGCTTCGTCTGCACCGGCAACATCTGCCGCTCCCCGATGGCCGAGTCCGTCTTCCGCGCCCGCGTGGCGGAGGCCGGGCTCGACGGACGGGTGGAGGTCGACAGCGCCGGCACCGGCGGCTGGCACGAGGGCGACCCGGCCGACCCGCGAACCGTCTCCGTCCTCGAGGACAACGGTTACGACAGCGCCCACACGGCCCGGCAGTTCCAGACGTCCTGGTTCGAGCGCGTCGACCTCGTGATCGCGCTCGACACCGGCCATCTCAAGGCCCTGCGCCTCCTCGCACCCTCACCGGAGGACGCGGCGAAGGTACGCCTGCTGCGTTCGTACGACCCCGCCGCCGGCGACGACCTCGATGTACCCGACCCGTACTACGGGGGCCGGGACGGGTTCGAGGAGTGCCTTGAGATGGTGGAGGCGGCAAGTACGGGCCTCCTCACAGCGGTCCGCGAACAGGTGGAGGGACAGGCGGCATGAGCGGCACGGAGGACCAGGGACGGGCGTCCGGCGGCGGAGACGGCACCCGCGCGGTGCGCGCCGGACTGCCCGAACCGGTGGCGTACGAGCCGACCTTGCCCGGCCCGGTCTTCGCCGCCCACTTCCACCTGCCCGGCGAGCCCACGGGACCGTACACCTACGGCCGGGACGAGAACCCGACCTGGACGCATCTGGAACGCGCCATCGGCGAGCTGGAGGCGGCAGGGGAGGACGGCGTCGAGACGCTGGTCTTCGCGTCGGGCATGGCCGCCACGTCGTCGGTGCTCTTCTCCCAGCTGCGGACAGGGGACGCAGTCGTCCTGCCCAGCGACGGCTACCAGGCGCTGCCCCTGGTGCGCGCGCAGCTGGAGGCGTACGGCATCGATGTGCGCACGGCGCCGACCGGCGGGGACGCCCAGCTCGGCGTCCTGGACGGCGCGAAGCTGCTGTGGATCGAGACGCCGTCCAACCCCGGCCTCGACGTGTGCGACATCCGACGGCTCGTCGAGGCGGCACACGCGCGTGGCGCCCGCGTAGCCGTCGACAACACGCTCGCGACGCCGCTGGGGCAACGCCCGCTGGAGCTCGGGGCCGACTTCTCGGTGGCCAGCGGCACCAAGCAGCTGACGGGACATGGCGACGTACTGCTGGGATACGTCACCGGCCGGGACGCCGAGGCCATGGCCGCCGTACGGCGCTGGCGCAAGATCGTCGGGGCGATTCCGGGGCCCATGGAGGCCTGGCTCGCGCACCGTTCCCTCGCCACGCTCCAGCTGCGGGTGGAGCGGCAGAACGCCACCGCCCTCGCGGTCGCGGAGGCGCTGCGGGACCGGCCGGAAGAGCTCGGGGTGCGGTATCCGGGGCTGCCGGGCGACCCTTCGCACAAGATCGCCTCGCAGCAGATGCGGCGCTATGGCTGCGTGGTGTCCTTCACACTGCCCACGCGCGCGCGTGCCGAGCGTTTCCTGGAGGCGCTGCGGCTCGTCGACGACGCAACCAGCTTCGGCGGGGTGCGCTCCACGGCCGAGCGGCGCGGACGCTGGGGCGGCGACTCCGTACCGGAGGGCTTCATCCGCATGTCCGTCGGTGCCGAGGATCCCGAGGACCTCGTGGCGGATGTGCTGCGTGCGCTGGACGCATCGGATCGGTGAACGGGTCCATCCCCGCGTCCGTCGCTGTTCGGCTGCATCCGGCTACGCCCCACTACGAAGAACGGGCGGTCCGAGCCTCCCCCCTCGTGGCTCGGACCGCCCTCGGTTCTGCGCGCGAAGAACCGCGCGAACAAGGCTAGTTGACTCTCTGTCAGTGTCCAATCACAGTAGCGACAGCGACCTATCGACTTATTTATAGTTAGGCCCTGCCTTGGGGGTGGGGAGAAGGGCGGGGAAGGGGAGGGTGTGGCATGGATCTGGCCTTGTTGCGCACTTTTGTGACCGTGCACCGGGCTGGTTCCTTCACCCGCGCCGCCGCGCTGCTCGGGCTGTCGCAGCCGGCCGTGACCTCGCAGATCCGCACGCTGGAGCGGCAGCTGGGCCGCCCTCTGTTCCTGCGGCAGGCCCGCGGCGTGACGCCCACGACCATGGGCGACGAACTCGCGCACAAGGCAGCCCCGCATCTCGACGCTCTGGTGGAGATCACCGAGACGGGCCTCGACGACGAGTCCTCCTTACGCACGCTGCATCTCGCCGGTCCTCCTGAGTTCACCGCCGAGCGAGCGCTGCCCGCGCTCACCGAACTGACCGGCGACGACGGCCAGGGCTTCGCGCTGCGCGCGTCCTTCGGCAATGCCGAGGAGACCCTGGAGGGGCTGGCCGCCGGGCATCACGATCTGGCCATCACCACGGCCCGCCCGCGGGGTGCTCTGCTCACGGCGACTCCGCTCTGCGACGAGGAGCACGTCCTCGTGGCCGCCCCCCGCTGGGAGGACCGGATCGGCTCGGCGATGCTGCGCAGCAAGGGGGCCCATGCCCTGGAGGACGTTCCGGTGGTGGAGGTGCACGAGTCCCTGCCCTTCGTCTCCCGCTACTGGGCTTCGGTCTACGACTCCCGTCCTGCCGCCCCCGGCACGGTGATCGTCCCCGACCTGCGCGCGGTCCTCGCGTGTGCGGTCGCGGGGGCAGGGCTGACCGTGCTGCCCCGCTATCTGTGCGCGGCCGCCCTGGACCGCGGCGACGTCGTCCCCCTGCATGATCCGCCGGTGCCGCCGCTGCGGACGTACTTCCTGGTGGTCCGCACGGGGACACTCGCGATGCCGCACATCGCACGGGCTCATGAGTGGCTGCTGCGGGCAGCTGCCGACTGGGCCTGAGCAGGCCCATCCAGCGGGTCCGGACCAGGTCTTCGAGGGCTGTCACAGCATGAACTCGATCAGTGACATCTCGCGATGTTTCACGTGGAACCAGCCGGGCCACATTTCCTCCATGACCGTCCGACCCGTGGTCAAGCGCACCGCCCGCGCCGTTCTGCTGGACGGTGACGACCTGATCCTGATCAAGCGCACCAAGCCCGGCGTGGATCCCTACTGGCTCACGCCCGGCGGCGGGGTCGAGCCGACGGACACGACTGTCGTCGACGCCCTGCACCGCGAGGTGTACGAGGAACTCGGCGCCAAGATCACCGATGTGGTGCCCTGCTTCGTCGACACCGTCGAGCACATCGGCGATGACGGCGGGGCGACCGGTGTGAAGGTGCAGCACTTCTTCGTCTGCCACCTCGAGTCCATGGACCCGTCCTTGCGGCACGGACCCGAAGTGGACGAACCCATCGGCGAGTACGAGATCGTGCGGGTGCCGTTCACTCGGGTCGGGATCGCGTCCGTCCATCTCGTACCGCTGTCACTGCGGCACTATCTCGACGGGAACATCGAGGGCGTCCGCGCCATGCACGCCCCTGACTTGGGCTGATATCGACCGTCGGCCTCGACGGCGACGGCGGTTCGTCAGTCCCCGACGACGACGAGCTCCTCCACCGAGTCATGACGTATGCGCTCGGACGGGATACCGACGCCTCGCAGTGCGTCCACTCCGCTGCGGATCATGCCGGGCGGGCCCGACACATAGGCGTCGTACTCGGTCCACGGCCCGTACTCACGTATGGCGTCGGGGAGCTGAAGCAGTCCGTGCCGGTCCACCACCGGACGGACGGCCAGCCAAGGGTGGGACTGCTGGAGCCTGAGCATCGTGTCGATGTCATACAGGTCCTGGTTGGTGCGGGCGCCGTAGAAGACCTCGACCGATCGCCGTTCGCCGTGCTCGGCGACATCCTCGACCAGCGCCTTGATGGGCGCTATGCCGGTGCCTCCGCCCAAGCAGAGCAGGCCGCTGTCGGTGGTGTGGTCCACGGTCATCGAACCGGTCGGCGGGCCGAGCCGCACGATGTCGCCCGGACGGGCACGATGCACCAACGCGTTGGAGACCCAGCCCGCGGGCACGGCCTTCACGTGGAACGTCAGGAGTCCGTCCGAGCGGGGCGCCGAGGCGAAGGAGTAGTGCCGCCAGATCCGGGGCCACCAGGGTGTCTCCAGGCTCGTGTACTGCCCGGCGAGGAAGGGGTAGGGCTGGTCGGGACGGACGGTGATGACCGCGACGTCCGAGGTTCTCAGGTCGTGTGCGACGACCTCCGCGTACCACCAGGCGGGAGCGCGTAGTTCGTCTGCTGCCGCCGCGTCGATCATGACCTGCGAGATCGTCGTGTACGTCCGGACCCAGGCGGCCTCCGTCTCCCCGTCCCAGACGCCGGCGGCGTACTTGCTCAGGGCGCCGATGAGGCACTCGCCGACGGCCGGGTAGTGCTCGGCCCGGGTCCCGTACTTGCGATGGCCGCGGCCGAGATTCTGAAGGTAGTCGACGAGAACCGGGGTGTTGTCGATGTGCTCGGCCGCTGTGAGCAGCGCCTTCAGTAGCCGGTCGCGCTGGGTGTCCATCGCGGCAGGAAACAGAGAGCGCAGATCGGGGTGGCGTACGAAGAGCAGCGCGTAGAAGTAGGAGGTGACCTTGTCGGCAACGGGCCCGATCTCGGCCATCGTCCGGCGGATCAGGATGGCGTCAGGGGAGGCGGTGGGGGCGGGCGCCGGGCGCTGGGTCGGCACGCGTACGTGCGGGG
>NZ_JAGMUL010000190.1 GCF_019049285.1 Streptomyces sp. AC550_RSS872 | reverse complement strand
GTCGATGTGGTGCAGCCGGTGCTGTGGGCGGTGATGGTGTCGCTGGCCGCGTTGTGGCGGTCGTTCGGTGTGGAGCCGGCCGCGGTGGTGGGTCACTCGCAGGGCGAGGTCGCCGCTGCGTGTGTGGCCGGCGGGCTGTCCCTGGAGGACGGGGCCCGCGTGGTCGCGGTGCGGTCGCGTCTGGTGCTGGAGAAGTTGTCCGGGCGGGGCGGGATGGTGTCCGTGTCCCTGCCGGTCGTCGATGCGGAGGAGCGGCTGGCCCGGTTCGAGGGCCGGGTCGGGGTCGCGGCCGTGAACGGGCCGTCGTCGGTGGTCGTATCGGGTGAGCCGGA
>NZ_JAGMUL010000189.1 GCF_019049285.1 Streptomyces sp. AC550_RSS872 | reverse complement strand
AAGACGGTGGTCGTCCGTGACAGCGGCGGTTCCTACGGTGCGGCGCTTCAGAAGGCGATCTACACGCCGTTCACGCAGGAGACCGGCATTCAGGTGAAGGTTCTGAACCTGGACGACGCTCCGCTGCTGGCGCAGATCAAGCAGGGCCGGCCGCAGTGCGACCTGATCAACAACTCGATGATGTCGCACACCAAGTACGTCGC
>NZ_JAGMUL010000188.1 GCF_019049285.1 Streptomyces sp. AC550_RSS872 | reverse complement strand
GTATTTTTCTGCTGAACGAGTCCGGGATGTGCCGGCGGGGTGGCTGACCTGTGCGGTTGCCGGGCAACTGAGGTCAAGCGGAAGGGGAGGCCGGGCGGACGCGGACGTGACCCGCGCCCCGGCGCACCGCCCAGTGCCGGGCGGTGCGCCGGGGCGCGGGTGTCCGCCGGCGCGGGGGATCGCCGACGGTGTGTGGGGGCGCCGGGGCCGTGTGGCCGCCGGCACGGGGGGCGCACCGGCGGCCGGGTG
>NZ_JAGMUL010000187.1 GCF_019049285.1 Streptomyces sp. AC550_RSS872 | reverse complement strand
CCGGCGCAAGACGGGCAGCAAACACCACCTGATCTGCGACGGACGCGCAACTCCGCTCAAGGTCATCACCACCGCAGCCAACGTCAACGACGTCACCCAGACCCTCGCCCTCGTCGACGGCATCCCACCCGTCGCCGACCGCTCCGGCCGTCCTCGCAGGCGTCCAGAGGCCCTGCTCGGAGACAAGGGCTACGACTCCAACCCCAACCGCCGCGAACTGCGCAAGCGGCGGATCCTGCCTGTCATCTCCCGCAAGGGCGCCCCGAACATCCAGGGTATGGACAAGCTCCGTTACGTCGTCGAGCAGACCTTCGCCCTGCTCCACCACTTCAAACGACTCGCCGTCCGATGGGAACGCCGCACCGAACTCCACGACGCCTTCGTCTCCCTCGCCTGCCGCCTCATCTGCTGGAGACGCCTCAAGAAG
>NZ_JAGMUL010000186.1 GCF_019049285.1 Streptomyces sp. AC550_RSS872 | reverse complement strand
CCCCCTCACCACCGTCATCCACACCGCAGGCACCCTCGACGACGCCACCACCACCAACCTCACCGACCACCAACTCCACACCGTCCTCCAACCCAAGACCGACGCCGCCACCAACCTCCACCACCTCACCCTCGACCACCCCGTCACCACCTTCGTCCTCTACTCCTCCGCCGCCGGACAACTCGGCACCGCAGGACAGGCCAACTACGCCGCCGCCAACACCTACCTCGACGCCCTCGCCCA
>NZ_JAGMUL010000185.1:26722-27781 GCF_019049285.1 Streptomyces sp. AC550_RSS872 | reverse complement strand
TCCTCGGGATCGGCGCTGACGCCGATTCGCTCGCCGGCGACCGGGCCGCGGCCGGCCGGGACCTCCAGGCGCAGCAGCGGCCCGTCACCACCGTCGATGCGCACACCCGCACGGACCAAAGTGCCGACGTAGGTGGCGGTCTCCACCGTGCCGGTACAGAACCCGTCATCGGTGGCACAGGCCCGCAGCCGACCCGGCTGCACAGCAACCTTCACCTGACTGCCGGAGGGCAGCTGGTGGCGACGCGCCTTGAGCAGAGTGCCGCTGGCATCCAGGCGGACCAGGGTGTGCTCGTCGGTGTGCTGCTCGATGCGGCCGGGCAGGAAGTTGGCCGCGCCGAGGAAGTCCGCCACGAACGGGGTCCTGGGCCGCTCGAACAGTTCCCTCGGGCTGTCGAACTGCTCGATCAGACCGTTGCGCATCACCGCGATACGGTCCGACATGACCAGCGCCTCTTCCTGATCGTGCGTCACATAGATGACGGTCAGGCCGAGTTCCTGCTGGATGGTCTTGATCTCGACCTGGAGCTGGTCACGCAGCTTCTTGTCCAGCGCGCCCAGCGGTTCGTCCATGAGGATCACCGGCGGCCGGTAGACCAGCGCCCGGCACAACGCCACCCGCTGCTGCTGACCACCGGACAGCTCACGCGGCTTACGGCCGCCGAACCCGGACAGACCGGCGATCTCCAGCGTCTCCCCGACCCGGCGGCGGATCTCGTCCTTCGGCACACCACGCAGGGTGAGCGGGAACGCGACGTTCTCACTCACGGTCATGTGAGGGAAGAGCAGGTACTGCTGGAAGACGAACCCCAGGCCCCGCTTCTGCGGCGCGAGCCGGGTGACGTCACGGTCCCCGACCGTGATGGTGCCGGAATCCGGCTCGCAGAAACCGGCGATCATCATCAACGTCGTGGTCTTGCCCGACCCGGAGGAGCCGAGGAAGGTGACGAACTCCCCGGCCGCGATCTCCATCGACGCCTCGTCGACAGCGACCACGTCCCCGTAGGTCTTGCGCAGGGCCACGACCGACAGCGACTTGCCGGTCGCGGTGGCCGGCTTG
>NZ_JAGMUL010000185.1:26003-26684 GCF_019049285.1 Streptomyces sp. AC550_RSS872 | reverse complement strand
TTGTCGTAGTACTTCGGCGCACCGGCGAGCGCGTTGCGCTCGTCCTCGGTGAGCTTGGCGTAGGCCAGCGGGGACGACGGGTTCGACGGGAAGGCCTTCGCCAGGGCGGCCTGGCTCTCCGCACGCAGCGAGAAGTCCATCAACTGGTAGGCGGCATCCGCGTTGGCCGCGCCCTTGGCGATGGCATAGCCCTGGAACTGACGGCGCATGCCATTGAGCTGCCGCTCCACCGGGACGCCCTGCTTCTCCAGGTCGGCGATACGGCCGTCCCACACGGTGGACATCGTGACCTCCTGGCGGCTGAGCAGCACACCGGGGAGCGGGCCGCTGTCCCAGTACTTCTTGATGTCGCCCCGCAGCCGGGTCAGCACCTTGAAGGCACGGTCCACATCCAGCGGGTACAGCTTGTCCATCGGCACGCCGTCGGCCAGCAGCGCGAACTCCAGCTCCGGCAGATCACCGTCCGGGTTGCACATCGAACGGCCGCCCTGGAACGCCCCGGTGTCCCAGAAGTCCGCCCACGACTCCGGCTTCTTACCGCCGAAAGCATCCGTGCGGTATGCCATACAGGCGCCGTAGAAGCTGCTGCCGACGGCATGGTCCGTGATCTGGTTGTCCGGGATCTTCGCGCTCTTCACGCTCTTGAGCCGGTCCCGGTCCAGCGTCTCCAGGGCGTCCTGC
>NZ_JAGMUL010000185.1:0-25952 GCF_019049285.1 Streptomyces sp. AC550_RSS872 | reverse complement strand
TTCACCTGAATGCCGGTCTCCTGCGTGAACGGCGTGTAGATCGCCTTCTGAAGCGCCGCACCGTAGGAACCGCCGCTGTCACGGACGACCACCGTCTTCCCGCCCTTGCCACCGCTGCCGGCGCCGGACCGGCTGGTGCCGGTACCGCAGGCGGAGAGGGTGGTCGCGGCGGCGACACCCGCAGTGACCCCGCCTATTCCTCGCAGGAACAGTCTGCGGTCTATTCGGGCATCTTTCATTTGGTGCCTCCTGGTGGTACTGGCCGTGAGAAGGGGCGGCTGGGGACGTGGGAAGGGGGGCGGCTGAGATGGGGGTCTAGGGGCGGGGATCCGCCTCGTCGGATCCGGCACCCAGGCCGGGAGGCCGGAGGGTGTCGGCCCGCGCGGCCGTGTCGGGGTCCCACGGGACGGCCAGGGCGGCCAGTTCCTTGCCGGGGGCGACGGTGAGGCCGTGCATGCCGTAGATGATCCGTCCGTCGGCCGGGGCGTGGACGGTGTGTTCGCGGCCGTCGACGGGGTCGATGATGCGGCCGAGGAGGTCGCCTTCGGTGACTTCGCCGATGATGTCGGCGTCGAAGGAGAACTCCGGGTACCACAGGCCGGTGGCCTCGGCGGTGGCGCCGCCGGACCAGACCCATGCGCGGATCGGTGCCGGGGTGGAGCCGTCCTGGTCGAGGACGCCCAGGTGGCGCAGTGCCTTCAGCAGGCCGTCGACGCGGCGGAGGGCGGTGGCCTCGTCCCGCTGGCCGAGCTGGCCCACCTCGACGAGGACCGCCGAGATGCCCCGGCGGGCGGCGGCCGCGTGGCTGTTGCCACCCTCGGGCGTCAGCCCGATGATGACGTCCTCGATGCCGAAGGAGCCTGCCAGTTCAGCGGTCGCCTTGTCGAGGTCCGCGTCACCGGTGAGGCGGTAGCCGACGAAGTCCCGCAGGACCTGGTCGATGCCGCCGCAGTGCAGGTCGATGTAGACGTCGGCGCCGTCGACCAGGTTCGCGAAGAGCCAGGCGGCCAGCCGCTCGGTGGGGCCGCCGGCCGGGTCGCCGGGGAAGACGCGGTTGAGGTTCACGCCGTCGACCGGGGAGATGTTGAGCCGGCCCTGGTACACCGCGGGAGGGTTGGCGACCGGACAGATGATCACCTGTCCGTGCACCTCACCGGGGTCCAGCCCGTCCGCCAGTCGCACGGCGGCGTCGATGGGCGGGAACTCACCGCCGTGCACACCCGCGGTGATGACGACCCGGGGGCCGGGGCGGGCCCCGTTGACGAGGGTCAGCGGGATGTCCGCGGTGAGGGTGCCGAGGTCGACGCGGACGGTGCCGCGGGCCTTGGTGCCCGGCTCGGCGACCAGGGTGCCGACGGAGAGCGTGGTGTCGTTCATGGTCAGGCCTCCGTACGGCCGACGGTGGAGAGGAAGTCGATGGGCCGGGGCGAGGTGCCGGCCAGCGCGAGGTCCGCGGCGATGTCGCCGAAGGCGGGCGAGAGCTTGAAGCCGTGACCGGAGAAGCCGGCGAGCAGGATGACGTTCTCGGCGCCGGGCAGCGGGCCGACCAGGGGGCGGCTGCTCTCGGTGTAGCCCTCCATATAGACGGAGAGGCGCGTCGGGTCCGGGTGCAGGTCGGGCAGGTAACGCCCGATCAGCTCGGAGAAGATCTCCAGCTCGTCCGGCCGCACGGTGCGGTCCAGCTGGTTGGGGTCGCCGGCGAGCCGGTGCAGCGCGCGGGACAGGCCGAGCTTGACCGAGATGCCGTCCGGGGAGGGCAGGCCGTAGCAGTGGGTGGGTGCCGTGCGGATGAACGCCGGGCGCTCCTCGCCGAACCAGGCGTCGGGGGCGGTGGGCACGTACCAGGCGCTGACGAGGCGGCGGACTTCCACCTCCCACGGCAGGTCGGGCAGCAGGTCGTTGACCCAGGGGCCGGGCGTGACGACGGCGGTGTCGAAGCTCTCGCTGCCGGAGTCGGTGCGGATCTCGACGCCGCCCGCGACGGGGACGATCTCGCGGACCGTGCTGTAGCGGTGGATCACGGCGCCCAGCTGCTCGGCGCGGCGGGCGGCGGTCTGGATCGTCAGTTCCGGGCGGATGAACCCGGCACGGCGGTCGAGTACGGCCGCGTCGCCTTCCTCGATGCGGTACTGCGGGAAGCGCTTGGCCAGGGCTTCGACGTCCAGCACCTCGTGGTCGAGGTCGTGCTCCGCGATGGACTGGAGCACCGTGGCCATCTGCTGGTGGTCGGTCGGCCCCATGAGCAGGCATCCGGTCAGGCGGCGCAGCTCGCGGCCGGTCTCCTGCTGGAGCTGCTCCCAGAGGGCGTCGGCGTGCTTGAGCAGCGGGACGTACCGGGAGTCCTCGAAGTGCGCGCTGCGGAAGATCCGGGACTCGCCGCCGGCGGCGCTGCGGTCGTGGCCGGGTGCGTAGCGGTCGTAGCCGACGACCTCGGCGCCGCGGGCCGCCAGCCGCCACGCGGCCTGGCTGCCCATCGTTCCGACGCCGACCACCGCGACGCGCTTCCTGGCAGCTGACACAGGACTTTCCTTTCGTATCGCCGAGGCGCATGCTGAGCCTTCGACGTGAGGCTGTTCGATTCGAGATGGTTTGGGCGGGAGCCAGGCCCTCCTTGGGGACCTGCGGCTCGCAACCGCCGCGTCTCGCAGTCCGGCTCACTGCGGGGGATCTCTCCGAGAGCCGTGCCACTATGTGGAATGCTGTGCTAGAATCTGGCACAGAGAATGGCAGCGGCTTCGTTGGGGAGTCAAGAGGGTGTCCAGCAGAAATTTCGAGGATTAACAGGGGGAAACCGGATGGAAATGAAGAGCGTCACCAGGTCGCTGCGCATCCTGGAGGCGGTCGCCCAGCATCAGCCCGTGACCGTAGGGGAGTTGACGAAGCTCTTCGGGCTGCCGAAGTCCACCGTGCAGCGCACCTTGGTCACCCTTGCGGAAGCCGGCTGGCTGCGCGCCAACCGCAGGGACACCACCCGCTGGGAGATCGGCGCCCGCGTTCTGGCCGTACGACCGGCCGCCCTACAGGGCTCCAGCCTGTTCGCCGCCGCGCGTGAACCCATGATCCGGCTCCGCGACGCGGTGAACGAGACCATCCACCTGTCCGTGCCGGACGCCCTGCATTGCATGGTCGTGGTGGACCGCGTCGACTGCGACCACGCGGTACGCACCTTCCACACGATCGGCGACACCTCGCCCCTGCACGCCACCGCTGTCGGGCGCGCGATCCTCGCCCACCTCCCGAGGCGGGACGTGGAAGACCTCATCGCGGCGGGACTGGAGCGGTTCAGCGACACGACCCCCGTCGAGCCCGACGAGTTGCGCGCCGAGCTGGACCGGATCCGCACCGACGGCTACGCGGTCAACCGCAACCAGTACCGGCCCGGCGTCTGCGCCGTCGCCGCCGCCGTGCTCGACGAGGACGGCACCCCACTGGCCGCCGTGGCCGTCTCCATGCCCGACGCACGGTACGACGGTGAACGGACACCCAAGTGGGGCCACCTCGTCGCCGACACTGCCGCGGAGATCTCACAGCGCCGCCTGGGCGCCTGAACGGCAGGCAACACCGCAGGCCATCGATCGAGGGCCGGCTCGCACGCGCCAGCGCGCAAGCCGGCCCTCGGCCTTGTGTGGCGGCAGCCATCGCCCTGTGTCCGGCCGAGGGCCGGACACAGGGCGGCCGCACCACGCGGCACGGCGGGCCTGGTCAAGGCCCTTCCGCTGTCCATCCGCCGCGGGGAATCGGGTGCACTCGGCGCGCCTCAAAGCCGCTCCACTGATCGGCCGCACCCAACAGCATGCCGCATTGTGGAACGCTATGCTAGAATCCGGCACGGATCATGACCGTCACTCCGCGCTGGAGTCAAGAAGTGAGAACCAGGGATCCACGGGTAGGGGGCAACGAATGGAAATGAAGAGCGTCACCAGATCGCTACGGGTTCTGGAAGCGGTCGCCCGGCATCAACCCGTGACTGTCGGGGAGTTGACGAGGATTTTCGGGCTGCCGAAGTCCACCGTGCAGCGCACCCTGGTCACCCTCAACGAGGCGGGCTGGCTGCGGGCGAACCGCAAGGACACCACCCGCTGGGAGATCGGCGCCCGCGTCCTGGCCGTACGGCCCGCCGCCCTACAGGGCTCCAGCCTGTTCGCCGCCGCACGTGAACCCATGATCCGGCTCCGCGACGCACTGAACGAGACCATCCACCTGTCCGTGCCGGACGCCCTGCAAGGCATGGTCGTCGTCGACCGCGTCGACTGCGACCACGCCGTACGCACCTTCCACGCCATCGGCGACGCCTCGCCCCTGCACGCCACCGCCGCCGGGAACGCCGTCCTGGCCCATCTGGGGAAGTCCGAGATAGACGAGGTCACAGCGGGGACGCTGGAGGGTTACGGCGAGGAGACCATCACCGACCCGGGGCAACTGCGCGCTGAACTCTGCCGCGTGAGAGAGCGTGGCTACGCCGTCAACCACAACCAGTACCTCCAGGGTGTCTGCGCCATCGCGGCACCCGTGCTCGACGGTGAGGGCACACCGCTGGCCGCCGTGGCCGTCTCCCTGCCCGACTCCCGCTTCGAGCCCGGCCGACAGCCCGAGCTGGGTCGGCTGGTCGCCGAGACGGCAGCGGAGATCACCGCCCGGCACCTGGCCTGACGACCGTTCCGGCTCCGGATCGCACCCCGGCTGACGGCCGCGTTCCCAGACCGGACCGGTCCGGCCCCCTCGCTGCGGGAGGCGACCAGGCGCACCCCTGCGAAGAGCCGGTTGGGCCGACGGCTGCCGCCGGACGGATTGCCGGCGTAGAGGCAGGCGTCGCGCGTCGGCATCACTTCACGATCACGTAGATCTTGCGCACGGTTTCGATGGTCTTCCAGACACCCACGAAGCCCGGCTTCATGACAAAGCTGTCGCCTGCCTTGTAGACCACCGGCTCGCCACTGTCCGGCGTGAGTTCGACGATGCCGGAGAGGATATGGCAGAACTCGAAGGTCTCTCCCTTGATCGAGCGCGTCTCGCCGGGCGTCGCTTCCCAGACTCCCGTATGGATCATCTCCCCACGGGCGACGTCCTGGGCCCAGGTCTTGAAGGCGGGATCGCCGGAAACCAGGCGTTCCGGGAGCGGGCCGGACGGGTGCGGCGCGAAGGAGGGACTCGTGTCGATGGTCTTCAGGAACGACATGTTTTCCTTTCCTGGGCTCAAGAAATTGACAGCGGCGGCCCCGGTCGAGCCATGGACCTGGGCAGGAGACTCTGTTGGAGGCGCTGGCTGCCGAGGCCGTCGCCGAGGAGAGACCACGGGCCGTCCCCTCGTGCCCGGCGGCGTGGAAAGCCGGGCACGAGGGAGGCCTCACGGTGCGTGATGCGGTGCGGTCAGGGCATGACCACCTTCATCGCACGGGCACCGCGAGGTACTGGTACTCCAGGAACTCGTCGATCCCCACCCGGCCCCCCTCGCGGCCCAGCCCCGACTGCTTGACGCCGCCGAAGGGTGCGGCCGGGTTGGACACGAGACCCGTGTTCAGCCCCACCATGCCCACCTCCAGCCGCTCACTCACCCGCAGGGCACGGTCGAGGCCTTCGGTGAAGACATAGCCGACCAGGCCCCAGGGGGTGTCGTTGGCCCGGCGGATCACCTCGTCCTCGTCGTCGAAGGTGAGGATCGCGGCGACGGGGCCGAAGATCTCCGTGTCCATGAGGCGGCTGCCGGGATCGACGTCGGCCAGCACGGTCGGCGGGTAGAAGCTGCCGGGGCCTTCGGGTGTACGGCCTCCGACGAGCACCCGCGCCCCGCGCTCCACCGCGTCGGCGACCAGCTCCTCCACCTTGGCGCGCCCCCTCCTGTCGATCAGCGGGCCGACGTCGACGCCGCCCCTGGTGCCCGGACCGACGACCAGCGCGCCCATCCGCTCGGCCAGCCGCCGCCCGAACTCCTCCGCCACCGAGCGGTGCACGAAGAAGCGGTTGGCGGCCGTGCACGCCTCGCCCATGTTGCGCATCTTGGCGACCATCGCCCCGTCCACCGCCTTGTCCAGGTCGGCGTCCTCGAAGACGACGAACGGCGCGTTGCCGCCCAGCTCCATCGACGTCCGCACGACCGCCTCCGCGCTCTGGGCGAGGAGCAGCTGTCCGACGGCCGTGGAGCCGGTGAAGGAGAGCTTGCGAATCCGCCCGCCGCGCAGGAGCGGTTCGCACACCTCCCCCGCACGGGAGGTGGTGACGACGTTCAGCACGCCGTCCGGCAGCCCGGCCTCCTTGAGGATCGCGGCGAGGGCAAGGCTGGAGAGAGGGGTCTGCGGGGCCGGCTTGAGCACCATCGTGCAGCCCGCGGCGACCGCCGGGCCGATCTTGCGGGTGCCCATCGCCAGCGGGAAGTTCCACGGCGTGATCAGCAGGCAGGGGCCGACCGGGCGGCGGGAGAGCAGCATACGGTTGCGGCCGTCCGGCAGGGTGGCGAGGCCACCGTCGATACGCACGGCCTCCTCGGAGAACCAGCGGAAGAACTCCGCCGCGTACGCCACCTCTCCCCTGGCCTCGGCCAGCGGCTTACCCATCTCGGACGTCATCAGGTGGGCGAGCTCGTCGGTGCGCTCGATGATGATCTCGTAGGCGCGGCGCAGGATCTCGCTGCGCACCCGAGGCGCCGTACGCGCCCACTCCTCCTGCGCCTGCACGGCCGCTTCCTCGGCGAGCTTGGCGTCCTTCGCGCCCGCGTCGGCCACGTGGCAGAGGACCTCGCCGGTGGCGGGGTCGTCGACGGGCATGGTGGCGCCGTCCGCGGCGTCCACCCAGGCACCACCGATGAACAACTGCGTGGGCGTGTCGGTCATGAGTTCTCTCCTGGTTGTCCGGGTCGGTCGGCGGCGGGGTCGAGCAGTTCCGCGAGGTGCAGGGCGCGGATGCCACGGTCTCCGGCGAGGTGGTCGATCTGGGTGGCGCAGCTGAAGCCGTCTGCCACGACGACGGCCGGTGTCCGCGGGTCGATGCCGTCGAGGCGTGGCTTCAGGGCCAGGTCGGCGACGGCCATCGAGGTGTCGTAGTGCTGCTCCTCGAAGCCGAAGTTGCCGGCGAGTCCGCAGCAGCCCTCGGCCTCGTCGACCTTGCGCACTCCGAGGCGGCCGAGCAGGTCGCGGGGGTGGCGGCCCTTGAAGGTGGCGTACTCGTGGCAGTGGGTCTGAAGGACGACGTTGTCCGGCAGCTCCGGTGGCGCCCAGCCGGGTGAGGCGAGGTCGGTCAGGGCTCCGGTGAGGGTGTGGACGCGGGCCGCGACGCGCCGGGCGGCGTCGGTGCCGAGGAGTTCGGGCACGTCACGCTTGAGCGCTGCGGCGCAGCTGGGTTCGGCCACGACGATGGGCCGGTCGTCGCCGTTGTCCAGGCGGGCGACCGTGCGGGCCATGATGCGGCGCGCGAGCGACAGCTGGCCGGTGCTCACCCAGGTCAGCCCACAGCACAGGTCGTCCTCCGCCGTGCAGGGGAGGCCGGCGTCGGCGAGCACGCGGCTCGCGGCCCCGGCCACCTCCGGGCGGAACGCGCGGGTGAAGCTGTCCACGAACAGCAGCGTCCTCGCCGGTTCGCCGGTCCTCGCCGTGCGCAGGGCCCGGCGCAGCGCGCGCCGGGAGGCGAACGCGGGGATCCTGCGTTTCGTGGTCACGCCGCCCAGGCGCGCGAGCAGCTTCCCGAGGGGGCCGCGCAGCAGCGCGTTGACCGGGCGGGCCGCGTATCCGACGAGCTTGGACGTCAGGGGCAGCCAGCCCAGGGAGTAGTGGGAGCGGGGTCTGACTCTGCCCTTGTAGTGCTGGTGCAGGAACTCCGCCTTGTACGTGGCCATGTCGACGCCGACCGGACAGTCGCTGGAGCAGGCCTTGCAGGACAGGCACAGGTCGAGGGCGTCACGCACCTCCGTGGAGCGCCAGCCGTCCTGGACGGTTCCGCCGCGCACCATCTCCTGGAGCAGACGGGCCCGGCCCCGGGTCGAGTCGTTCTCCTCCCCCGTGGCCCGGTAGCTGGGACACATCACGCCGCCGGCGTCGCTGCGGCAGCGGCCGACCCCGACACAGCGGCGTACCGCTCCCGCGAAGCCGTCCTCGTCGTGCGGGAAGGAGAAGAGGGTCTCGACGGGCAGCACGTCCGAGGGTGTGTGCAGCGCGAGGTCGGCGTCGAGGCGGGCCGGGGCCACGATGACGCCGGGGTTGAGCAGCCCCTCGGGGTCGAAGATCTCCTTGAAGGCGGCGAACGCCCGGATCATGCGGTGGCTGTACATGACCTCCAGCAGTTCGCCGCGGGCACGCCCGTCGCCGTGTTCGCCCGACAGGGTTCCGCCGTGCTCGACGACCAGGGCGGCCGCCTCGGAGAGGAACCGGCGGGTGGCGGCCCGGCCCGAGTCCGTCCCGAGGTCGAAGTCGATGCGCACGTGGACGCAGCCGGCCCCGAAGTGCCCGTACAGCACACCGGTCAGCCCGTGGGCGGTCAGCAGCTTGCGGAAGTCGCGCAGGTAGGCGGCCAGATCCTCGGGTGCGACCGCCGCGTCCTCCCAGCCGGGCCAGGACTCCCCGCCGTCGACGAGCCGGGCGGCGAGCCCCGCTCCGTCCTCGCGGACCCGCCACAGCGAGCGCCGCTCGGCCGGGCTGTGCACGACCCGCCCGCCGGTCATCCGGCCCCGGGCCTTGAGCACGTCCAGCAGTTCCGCGGCACGGGTGTCGACGGCCGCCTGGTCGTCGCCGTCGAGCTCGACGTACAGCCAGGCACGTCCCTCGGGGAGGCCGGTGACGGAGTCCGGGCCGCGCCGGGCACGCATGGTGGCGACGATCGCCTCGTCCATGCCCTCCACGGCGGTGGGGTGCCGGCGCAGGATCTCGGGGACGTCCTCGGCGGCGTCGACGACGTCGTCGTAGCCGAGGGTCAGGAGCGTGGAAGCCTGTGCGGTCGCCACCAGGCGGACCGTCGCTGCGGTGACGACCGCACAGGAGCCCTCGGTGCCCACCAGTGCGCGGGCCACGTCGAAGCCGTGCTCGGGCAGCAGGTGGTGCAGCTGGTAGCCGGAGACCTGGCGCGGAATGCGGCCCAGCTCGGTGCGGATCGGCGCCAGATTCGCCTCGATCAGGCGACGTACGTCCGCTTCGAGGCGGGCGACCCGCTCGACCGCGTCCCGGTCGTTCGGGTCGGCCGCGCGCAGGCCGGTCCGGTCGGCGACGGCCCGTACGCCGTCGGCCGTCACGATCTCCAGCGCCTCGATGTGGCTGCTCGTACGCCCGTGCCGCACCGACCGGTTGCCGCAGGCGTCGTTGCCGATCATGCCGCCGAGGGTGCAGCGGCTGTGCGAGGAGGGGTCGGGGCCGAAGGTGAGCCCGTGCAGGGCGGTCGCGGACCGCAGGGAGTCCAGGATCACTCCGGCCTCGACGCGCGCCGTGAGGCTCACCGGGTCGATGTCCAGGATCCGGTTCATGTACCGGGAGAAGTCCAGGACGACGCCGGGCCCGACCGCGTTGCCCGCCATGCTGGTGCCGCCGCCTCGCGCGGTGACCGGAACACGTTCCTCGCGGCAGGCCCGCAGCACCTCGACCACGTCGTCGGCGCTGCGGGGAAAGACCACGGCCCTCGGCGGGACCCGGTAGTTGGAGGCGTCGTAGGCGTAGAGACCGGTGGGGCCGGGGCCGGTCTCCACCCGCAGGCCGGGAGCGGTCTCGGCGAGCCGCGCGACCAGCGGCTCCAGGGCCGTGGTGGTGTCCGTCATCGCCGTGCCGCTCCCGAGGTGCCGACCTCGACCGCGGTCGCCCATGCCTGGAGGCCCTCGTCCACCGCCGTCTCGTCGATGACGAGCGCCGGGATCATCCGGACAACCTGGTTCCAGGCGCCGCAGAGCAGCAGGAGCAGTCCCTCGTCGACGGCGGCGCGCTGCACGCGGGCGGCGGTCTCGGGGTCGGGGCTGCCGTCCTCGGTGACGAACTCGGTGGCCAGCATGAGGCCGAGGCCGCGCACGTCGCCGATGCCGGGCGTCCGGTCGGCCACCGCCTCCAGGCCCTGGCGCAGCCGCTTGCCCATCGCCTCGGCGTTCTCGACGAGCTTCTCGTCGCGTACGACGTCCAGGGTCGCGCAGGCCGCGGCGCAGGCGACGGCGTTGGCCCCGTACGTGCCGCCCTGCGAGCCGGGCCACGCCTTGGTCATCAGCTCCTCGGAGGCAGCGATGCCGGACAGCGGGAACCCGCTGGCCAGGCCCTTGGCGGTGACGAGGATGTCCGGGGTGACGCCGAAGTGGTCGTGGCCCCAGAAGCGGCCGGTACGGCCGACACCGGTCTGCACCTCGTCGTGAATGAGGAGGAAGCCGTGCCGGTCCGCGCGCTCGCGCAGGCCCTCCATGAACGCGCGGTTCGCGGGGACGTATCCGCCCTCGCCGAGGACCGGCTCGACGATGATCGCGGCCGTGTCGGCGGGCGAGGAGATCGTCTGGAGGGTGTAGTCGAGCTCCTTCAGCGCGAAGCGGGTCGCGGTCTCCTCGTCCCAGCCGTAGCGGTAGGCCGACGGGAAGGGGGTGACCACGACCCCGCTCATCAGCGGGGAGAAGCCGGAGCGGAAGCGAGTGCCGGAGGTCGTCATGGAGGCGGCGGCGACCGTACGGCCGTGGAAGCCGCCGTGGCAGACGATGACGTTGGGGCGGCCGGTGGCCTGGCGGGCCAGCCGCAGCGCGGCCTCCACCGCCTCGCTGCCGGAGTTGGTGAAGAACAGGCTGTCCAGGCCGGCCGGCAGCACCTCGCCGAGCTTGTCGACGAGGCGGCGCAGCGGCTCGTGCATGACGGTCGTGTACTGGCCGTGGATCAGTGAACCCACCTGCTCCTTGGCCGCCGCCACGACCTTGGGGTGGCAGTGCCCGGTGCTGGTGACGCCGATACCGGCGGTGAAGTCGAGGTAGCGGCGGCCGTCCTGGTCGAAGAGATGGACGCCCTCGCCCCGGGCCGCCACCACGGGCGTGGCCTGGCGAAGGTGCGGCGACAGTGCGGTCATGTTCGTCTCCCGGCCTCGGTGTTCGGTCTGCTGCGGTGCAGCGAGCATCCCCGCGGGCGGGGGATGCGCCAACGCGCGATCTGTCCGGCCGGGACGCGACATCCGGACGATGTGTCAGCCTCATCGGGCCCACCATGGATGCCGATCGCTCACGGACCGCTCTTGCGCAGGTCAGAGACGCTTGGCACAGTGGCCGGGCACTCCCCCGAGCTCCGTACCGAGTGCGAGCAGGGACCCCCGTGGAGAGAACGTGAACGACGATCACCCGGCCGAGCAGGGGCCCATCCGTCCGCTCACCGTCGCCGATGTCCTCGCGCTTCCCGTCCTGGCCGCCGGACGGCCGCAGGTCGTCACCGGCGTGCCGGACCTGGACCGACCGGTCCGGTGGGTCCACATCACCGAGCTGACCGACCCCGCGTCGTTCCTCAAGGGCGGCGAGCTCGTCCTCACCACCGGAATGCCCCTGCCGCAGGACGCGCCCGGCGTGCGCCGGTATGTCGACGAACTCGCCGACGTCGGAGCCGCGGCCCTGGTCATCGAACTCGTACGCCGCTACCACCGCCCGCCGGACGCGCTCGTCGACGCCTGCCGCCGTCGTGGCCTTCCCCTCGTCACCCTGGCCAAGGACGTCAACTTCCTGGAGGTCACGCAGGTCGTGCACGCGCTCCTGCTCGGCAACCAGGCGGAGGCGATGCGCCGCACGCAGCGCATCCACGAGGCGTTCACCACCCTGACCCTGCGCGGTGCCGGGCCGGAGGACGTGGTGCGAGCGGCGGCGGAGATGAGCGGGCGCACGGTCGTCCTGGAGAACCTGGTGCACCAGGCCCTGATCTGCGAACCGTCCGGACTGACCGTCGAGGAGGCACTCGCCGACTGGGAACGGCGCTCCAGGGCGACCGGGCCCGGCGGCGACACAGCGACACGCGGCCCGGAGGGCTGGCTCACCGCGCCCGTCGAGTACCAGGGCGAGCGATGGGGCCGCGTGGCCATGCTCCCGGCGCGCACCGACGAACCGGCGTTCGGGCCGGAGGACATCACCCTGCTGGAGAGGACCGCGATGGCACTGACCGTGGCGCGCCTCATCCACCCCACCCCATGGGAACGCACCGCACACCGGAACGCCCTGCTCGACCTCGTGGAACAGCGCCACCGCTCCGCGGAGGACGCCCGCGCCCGCTGCTCCGCACTGGGCCTGCCGACCGATCGAAGCCACTTCGTCGCCATCCTGGTGGACCTGCGCGCAGGGAAGGGGGGAACGGAGACCGAGTCCCGCCTGTTGCAGGAGCTCAGAACGGCAGGCGTGCCGGCCCTTGTCGGCGAACTGGCCTCCGACCGCCTCGGCATCCTGCTGGCTCTGCGTGCCTCCCAGCCCTGGCGTCCGATCGTCGAGTGCCTGTCCGGCACGGTACTGGGTCTGGCCCCGGGGGCGGTCGTGAGTGTCGGCCCCGAGGTCGCGGACCTCACCGACACCGCCCGTTCCTTCCGCGAGGCGGCCCGCGTCGTCGAGGCCACCCCGCCCGGACAGCCCCTCCCTCCGGACCGTTCCTTCCACGAGCTGTCCGACATCGGTCTGCGTCGCCTGCTGTACGCACTGCGCGAGGACCCCCGTGTCCAGGGGTACACCGAACGGCAGCTCCGGCGCCTCATCGACCACGACACCCAGCACGGCACCGACCTGCTGACGACCCTGCGCCACTACCTCGACGCGGCCGGCAACAAGACCACCGCCGCCCGCCGTGGCGGTCTCTCCCGCGAGACCATGTACCAACGCCTGCGCACCATCGAGCGCCTCCTCACCCGTGACCTCGAATCGGGCGACCAGCGCACCGAGCTCCACGTGGCTCTCACGGCACTCGATGTGCTGCGAGCCGACTGACGCGGATTCCCGGTGCAGCTGACGGCCGGGACGCTCAGTCGTGCCGGATGACGGATTGGGAGTGATTGTCGAAGCGCATCGACGCCATCATTGCCCCTAGCGGGCTGTCAATGGACCAGGACAAAGAAACTTTCCTCACACTCTGCCTCTTGTTCCACACGAAAGGTGTCCGCTAACTTCCCCTCGAAGTGAAGCGCTTCGACACTCCGCGGGAAGGGCCGCCACGATGACGCACGGGGTTGAATCGCCAGGGCCTCGGAGGCGCAGCGGCGCAGAAGGACGTCGGCGCGCCCTCATGGTGACCACGCCGCCGCGGCGAGACGCGCGGGTGTCCCGTCCAGCACGGCCGGCCACGTTCTCAACAACATGCGTTCCGCGACGCAACTCGGCTTCCACCCCCATGCCGGATTCCACGAGCGCCCCACGTCTCGCCGAGCAGCACGTACCCGCGCTCACCTTCGGGTCCGGCCCAAGGCCGGAACTGAGCTGCGCAGTGAACGACCTGTGGACGAACAGGCGTTTCTCACACGCACGCTGACGCTCCGTAAGAACAGCGCACGACCGCCTGGGGGACGTCCTCATCAACCACACCACGGACACCGTGCCCCTGCCGGAGCCGGCCCACGAACTGCCGCCCGGCGGCTGCGCGGTCCCGCGCGGCCACTGACCGCGCGGCCACTGACCTGGAAAAGGACACCATGGAAAACGAACAGCGGAGCTTCCGCTGGGGTCACGACGCCCTGCGACTCGACTTCGTCCTCGGCGACGACGGCAGCGCCCGCCTGACCCATCTCGGACTGCCCGGCGAAGCGGGCAGCGACCCCGGTGCGTCCCTGCCTCTGGTGGAGGTGACGGCCGCGGGTCACGGCCGCGGCTGGTCGGGCAGCCGCCTGATCGGGACCACTCTCGGCGAGCGGCTGCGCCACCGGGCCCACCGCGCGGCCCGCGACGGCGACTGGCACACGCTGACCGTCCAACTCCACGACCCGGAGACAGGGTTGGCGGCGGAGGTGACCTACCGGTCGCCGGACGGCATCCCCGTACTCCGCAGCGAAGTGACCTTGCGCAACGAAGGGCGGACCACGCTGCACCTGGAGTCGGTCAGCTCGCTCGCGGTGGGCTGCCTCACCCCGCCGGACCCCGCGGCCCTCGACGCCGCCGACCTGCTGTGGGCGGACAACGACTGGCTGTCCGAATGCCGCTGGCAGCGACAGCCGATGCGCCAAACCACACCCGACCCCAGCGGACGCGTGAAGTACGGGCACGGCAAGGCGGGCTTCGCCCTGAACGGCCAGGGCACCTGGTCCAGCAACGGGCACCTGCCCATGGGCGGCCTGACGGACCGGCACACCGGCCGCACCTGGATGTGGCAGATCGAGCACAACGGCGGCGGCTGGCGCTGGGAGTGCCAAGAGCAGGACAACGCTGCCTACACTGCGCTGTTCGGGCCCACCGACACCCACCACGGCTGGCGGCACCCCCTGGAACCCGGCGCCGCCTTCCGCACCGTACCCGTGGCGCTGTCCTTCAGCGCCGACGGCGGCCCGGACGCCGCGTTCGCCGCGCTGACCCGCTACCGCCGCGTCCAGCGCCGCCCGCATCCCGACCACCAGGGTCTGCCGGTCATCTTCAACGACTACATGAACTGCCTGATGGGAGACCCCACCACCGACAAGCTGCTGCCGCTCATCGACGCGGCGGCCGACGCGGGCGCCGAGTACTTCGTCATCGACGCGGGCTGGTACGACGACAGTGACGGCTGGTGGACCAGCGTCGGCGCCTGGGAACCATCCACCTCACGTTTCCCCGGCGAGAAGGGGATCCACGAGGTGCTGGACCGCATCCGCGAACGCGGCATGGTCCCCGGCCTGTGGCTGGAGCCGGAAGTCATCGGCGTCCACAGCCCCATGGCCAAGTCCCTGCCGGACGAGGCGTTCTTCCGCCGCGACGGCATCCGCGTCACGGAGGCCGGCCGCCACCACCTGGACCTGCGTCATCCAGCCGCCCGCGCCCACCTGGACCAGGTCGTGGACCGTCTGGTCGGCGAGTGGGGCGTCGGCTACCTCAAGCTCGACCACAACATCGACCCCGGCTCCGGCACCAGCGCCCACCCCGGCGAGACCCCGGGCGCCGGTCTGCTCGGCCACAACCGGGCGCAGCTGGACTGGCTCGACGGCATCCTGGACCGCTACCCGCACCTGGTGGTGGAGAACTGCGCCTCCGGCGGCATGCGCTGGGACCACGCCCTGCTGTCCCGGCTGCAATTGCAGTCCACCAGCGACCAGCAGAACCTTCAGCTCTACGCGTCCATCGCGGCCTCCGCACCTACCGCCGTCCCCCCCGAGCAGGGCGCCGTCTGGGCCTACCCGCAGCCGGAGGACTCCCTCGACGAGGTCGCCTTCACCATGGCGAGCGGCCTCCTCGGCCGCATCCACCTCTCCGGCCACCTGCCCGAACTGGAGCCCGAGGCGCGCGCCTTGGTCCACGAGGCGGTCGCCGTGTACAAGGCCGTCCGCGCCGACCTGCCGCAGGCCGTGCCGTCCTGGCCACTCGGCCTGCCCGCCTGGGACGACCCCTGGATCGCTCTCGCCCTGCACACCCCCGCCACCACCTACCTCACGGTGTGGCGCCGTCCGGGCGGTGCGGCCACCACCACCCTCCGGCTGCCTGAGCAGGCGGACGGTGGCGCCGCGCGTGTCGAGGTGCTGTACCCCGCCGCACGTGAGGCCGCTGCCGTCTGGAACCCGGAAACCGCCGAGCTCACCGTGACGCTGCCCACCGCGCCCTCCGCGGCGCTGCTCCGCATCAGCCGCACGGAGCCGGACGCTCCCTGAGCGCCGTCCCTGCCGCCCACCCGACGAAAGGACGACCAAGGGTGCCCGCTCAGAACCGGCCCGCCCGCGCCGCCAACCCCGTGCTCCCCGGGTTCCATCCCGACCCGAGCATCTGCCGTGTCGGCGACGACTACTACCTCGCCTGCTCCAGCTTCGAGTACTTCCCCGGCGTACCCCTCTTCCACAGCCGTGACCTGGTGCACTGGCGGCAGATCGGCAACGTCCTCGACCGGCCGGAGCAGTTGCGCCTGCCGGCCGACATGCCGTCCTCGGGCGGCATCTACGCCCCCACCCTGCGCCATCACGACGGCCGCTTCTGGCTGATCGTCACCAACTGCTGCGAGGGCGGCGGCAACCTGATCGTCACGGCCACCGACCCGGCCGGACCGTGGTCGGATCCCATCTGGGCGCCGGGCGTGCCCGGGATCGATCCCGACCTGGCCTGGGACGAGGACGGCACCTGCTGGTGCACGGTCGCCGGGGTGTCGCAGGTCCGCCTCGACCCGTCCACCGGACAGACGTACGGCACACCGCACAGGCTCTGGTCCGGCGGCCCCGGCGCGAAGGCCCCGGAGGCGCCGCACCTGTACCGGATCGGCGACTACTGGTACCTGCTCATCGCCGAGGGCGGCACCGAACGCGGCCACGGCGTGTCCATCGCCCGCGGCCGTACCCCCAACGGCCCGTTCGAGCCGTGTCCGGCCAACCCGATCCTCACCCACCGCGGCACCGACCACCCCGTGCAGAACACCGGCCACGCGGACCTCGTCCAGGCGCCCGACGGCTCCTGGTGGATGGTCTTCCTCGGCGTACGGCCGCGTCTCGGCACCCCCGGCTGGCATGTGCTCGGCCGGGAGACCTTCCTGGCTCCGGTGACCTGGGAGGACGGCTGGCCGGTCGTCGGCGAGGTCACCCTGGACCTGTCCACACTCCCCTGGCCCCTCTCCCCCGCTCCCGCTCCCGGCGAGGAACGGCGCGACGACTTCGAACTCAGCGAGCTCGGTCCGACCTGGATCTCCGTGCGGGACCGCCCCGCCGAGCTCTGCACCACCAAGGAGCGCCCCGGATGGCTCACGCTCCGTGCGCGGGGCGGCTCCCTGGACGAGCCCGACGTGGTGTTCACCGGCCGCCGCCAGCAGCAACTCATCTGCCGGGCACGCACCTTGGTCGACCCCGAGCAGGGGCGCGGCGGCCTCGCCGTCCGGCTGGACGAGCGGCACCACTACGCGATCGAGGCGTCCGGGACGGACGTACGGGTGATAGCGCGCGTCGGCTCCCTGCGCACGGTGGTGGCCGAACGCTCCGTACCCGCCGGGCCACTGGTCCTCGCCGTCACCATCACGGACCCACCGGCTCCGCACGGACCGTGCACCGGACCCGACATCGTCTCCCTCGGCTTCGAACAACCCGACGGCACGTTCACCGAGCTCGCGGCCCTCGACGGCCGCTACCTGTCGACCGAGGTCGCCGGCGGCTTCACCGGCCGCGTCATCGGCATGTACGCCGCCGAAGGCGCCGTCCACTTCGACTGGTTCGACTACGAGCCCCTCGAGGGCTGAACGGCCGAAGGGCACGACCAAGCGAAGGGCACAGCCGACCGAAAAGGGACGACACATGCAGGACATACGGCAACACGCGCACCACCGCAGCCACGGCCCCGGCCGCCTGGCCGCCCTGCTTCTGGTGCTCGCCGTCATGCTGGGACTGGCCGGCGGCACCTCGACCGCCGCGGCAGACGACACGGCGAAGCAGACGCGGTCCGCCATCAGAGTTCCGGACCGCGCCATGGACGCCGTCGCCGCGATGCAGCCCAGCTGGAACCTGGGCAACACCCTGGACGCCATTCCGGACGAGACGAACTGGGGCAACCCGAAGGTCACCAGGGAACTGTTCACCACCATCCGCAAGGAAGGTTTCCGCAGCGTCCGGATCCCGGTGACCTGGACCGACCACCAGTCCGCCACCGCCCCCTACACCGTCGACGCAGCGTTCATGAGCCGCGTCAAGCAGGTCGTCGACTGGGCGCTCGACGAGGGCCTGTACGTCGTGCTCAACGTGCACCACGACTCGTGGCAGTGGATCAAGACGATGCCCGCCGACCACGACGGAGTGCTGGCCCGCTTCAACTCCACCTGGACCCAGATCTCCCGGACGTTCCGCGACGAGCCGCGCACCCTGCTCTTCGAGAGCGTCAACGAGCCGCAGTTCGAGAACGCCACGGCCGAGCAGAAGGCCAAGCTCCTGAACGAGCTGAACACCTCCTTCCACAAGATCGTCCGCTCCTCGGGCGGCGGGAACACCGACCGCCTGCTCATGCTGCCCACGGACGGGTGCACGCCCGCCCAGAACCTCATGGACGACCTGTACACCACGATCAAGTCGCTGAACGACCGTCATCTGATCGCCACCGTGCACTACTACAGCTGGTACCCGTTCAGCATCAACATCGCGGGCGGCACCCACTACGACGAGGTCGCCCAGAACGACCTCAACGACGCCTTCGCCCGCATGCGCGACACGTTCGTCGCCAGGAACATTCCCGTCTACCTCGGTGAGTACGGCCTGCTCGGCTGGCCCGACCACAACCATCCCTCCCGTGTCGAGCGGGGCGAGGCGCTGAAGTACTACGAGCACTTCGGACACGCGGCACGCCTCGCCGGAGTCACCACCGCGCTGTGGGACCCCGGAACCTGGGCCTACCTGAACCGGGAGACCCTGAAGTGGACGGACCCCGCGCTGATCGCCTGGATCAAGTCCAGCTGGACCACCCGTTCGGGAACGGCCTCCTTCGACAAGGTCTTCGTGCCGAAGTCGGAGCCGATCACGGCCAAGGGGCTCACCCTGAATCCGAACGGGACCAAGGTCCGGGGCCTGTGGCACGGCAGGACCAAGCTCGTCGAGGGACGTGACTACACCCTCTTCGACAAGACGCGTCTCGTCCTCACGGCCGGCGCGCTGACCCGGCTGACGGGCGACCGCGAGTACGGGGTGAACGCCACGCTCGAGGCCCGGTTCTCCCGTGGGCTGCCTTGGCAGATTGAGGTGGTCACGTACGACGAACCGGTGCTGTCCGACGCCATGGGCAAGACCGACGCGTTCACCATCCCCACGCAGTACAAGGGTGACGTGCTGGCCACCATGGAGGCCAGGTACGGCGACGGCAGCAACGCCGGCCAGACCGACTGGACTCCTTACCAGGAGTTCAACAAGTCCTTCTCGCCGGACTACAGCAACGGCACGATCATCCTGAGGCCCGAGTTCCTGGACGCGCTGCGCGACGGCGAACTGGTGACACTGACCTTCCACTTCTACAGCGGCGAAAAGCTCATGTACCACGTCAAGAAGTCCGGAGACTCGGTCATCGGCACTCGCGTCACACCCGCCTCCTGACCGATCAACCCGCCCCTCGCCCTGGTTGCCCTTCCCCGGCAACCAGGGCACGCGTTTCGGAAACCCCTCCGGCTCAGGCGACCCTTGTCAGGGACATGCAGGCACCTGGGAACCGCTGGGCGGGCTGTGCCCCGCCGAGCGGCGCGCCACCCCGCGCGCGGACGAGCCGGCCCCTTCCGTCGAGACGCGCCGGCCCAACCAGTGCCCCGTGGGGTACGGCACGGAGCCGGGCCCACTCCGGCAGGCGCGCCGCGGCTGCTGTCGAGCGGGGCGCGAAGGCCCCAGCCGCAGGCGCTCCGGCACCTGGCACCCCGAACGCACCGGCCGGAGGGCCGTGGAGCAGGGTCCGATCTAGTCTGGAAGCAGCCGCTGGAAACCAGCCCTGACGGGCACGGCTGTCCGGACGGAGGCGTGGCGCGTGGAGATGGCCGACAAGCAGGACGCGCCCACTGCCGTTGCCGTGGTGGACCCGGACGGCGTGGTGAGCGGCTGGAGCGAGGGGGGCCGGCTGCTGCTGGGCTGGACGGCGGAGGACACCGTCGGCCGCCCCGTCACCGAGCTGCTGGTCGATCCCCCGCCATCCGGCTTCCCCGAGGGGTATGGCGCGGGCCCCGACCCCACCGGGTTCATCCCCTTGCGCCACCAGGACGGCTCCACGGTGGACTCCGTGGTGGCGGCTCACCCGTTGTTCGGCCCCGACGGGCGGGCACTGGGGCATGTGGTGACCGTCCAGCGCTGGGGACGCCGCCCGGTGATCGCCGACCGGGCCTTCGAGCAGTCTCCCTTCGCTCTGGGCGTCTACGACCCTGAGCTGCGGTTCCTGTGGATCAACGCCTCCTCGGGCCGGGTGATCGCGCACTCCGAGGAGCAGGTGCTCGGCAAGAAGTACCGCGAGGTGCTTCCCGAATTCGACCGCACGCTGTTTCCCGAAAGGGACGACAAGCCCTACACCGACGCGCTGGCCGAAGTGGCGAGGACGGGCGAGGCCACGCGTCTCATCACCGTCTTCCGCCCTCGCGGCAGCAACTACGCCAACGCCTGGGCCACCAGCATCTGGCCCGTCCGGGATGCCGAGGGCAGGGTCCGCGCGGTCGCCAACTGGGGCTTCGACATGAGCGCCGAGTACTGGGCTCGGCAACGCCTGCTCATCCTCAACCAGGCCAGCGGCGGCATCGGCCGCACACTCGACGTGATCGGCACCGCCCAGGAGCTGGCCATGACCCCGGTGCCGAGATTCGTCGACCTCGTCAGCGTGGATCTCTTCGACGAGGTGCTGCGCGGAGAGGAACCGCCCTCCGTGTCCGCGTTCGCGCCCGGCGAGACGATCGGGCTCATCCGTGCCGCCCAGCACAGCGCGAAGGATGGCGCCGACCGGGCCCCCGGGCCCACGAAGCCCGTCACGCACCCGCCTGGTTCCGTCGCCGCCCGCTGCATGGCCACCGGCAGGTCCACGGTCGAGCTCGCCACTGACCCCGGCCAGGGCGGCGAGTGGGCCTTCGGGCCCGGGCTCGCCGCTGACCCGGCCCACTGGCCACCGGGCAACCCGGTGATCGACGAGTCCATCGCCGCGGACGGGCTGACGGGCCGGATCACCGTGCCGCTCCTGGCGCGCGGCGCGCTGCTCGGCGTCGTCGCCTTCTCCCGTCTCGACCGGCCCGAGGCCTTCACCGCCGACGACCTGATCCTCGCCGAAGAGTTGACCGCCAAGGCGGCCGTCGCCATCGACAACGCCCGCCGGTACTCGCGCGAGCGCACGACCGCGCTGACCCTGCAACGCAGCTTGCTGCCGCAGGGGCTGCCCACGCAGGAGGCGGTCGACGTGGCATCGCGCTATCTGCCCGGCGGGGCCGCTGCGGAAGTGGGCGGTGACTGGTTCGACGTCATTCCGCTGTCCGGAGCCCGGGTCGCCCTGGTCGTCGGCGATGTCGTCGGTCACGGCCTGCACGCCTCGGCCAGCATGGGCCGGCTGCGCACGGCGGTCCGCACCCTCGCCGACGTGGACCTGCCACCGGACGAGCTGCTGACCCACCTGGACGACCTGGTCCTCCACCTCGCCAGCGACCTCCAGCCCACCGGCCACTTCCAGCCGACCGGCGAGACCGGGGCCACCTGCCTGTACACCGTCTACGACCCCGTCTCCAGGCGCCTCACGCTGGCGAGCGCCGGCCACCCCCTGCCGCTGATCATCTCCCCGGACGGCACCAGGACGCCGGTACCCGCACAGCCGGGACCACCGCTCGGCATCGGTGGGCTGCCTTTCGAGGCCACCGAGCTCGAGCTGCCCGAGGGCAGCCTGCTCGCCCTCTACACCGACGGACTGGTGGAAAGCCGCGAGCGCGACGTCGACCAGCGGGTCGCCGAACTACAGCGAGCGCTGAACCACTCGGCCACCTCGCTGGAGGCCCTGTGCGACACGGTGATGGACGCCATGCTCCCCGAACACCGCACCGATGACGCCGCCCTGCTGCTGGCTCGCACTCATGCGCTGGATCCCCATCACGTCGCCGACTGGGACATCGACCCCGACCCCGCGCAGGTGCCGCGCGCCAGGAAGTTCGCCGTCGACCAGGTGGACGCCTGGGGCCTGGAGGAGGCTGCGTTCGTGACCGAGCTGGTCGTCAGCGAGCTCGTCACCAACGCCATCAGATACGGCGAGCCGCCGATCAAACTGCGGCTGATTCGCGATACCTCCCTGATCTGCGAGGTCTCCGACTCCAGCAACACCGCCCCGCACCTGCGCCGGGCCCGCGCCTTCGACGAGGGCGGCCGGGGCCTGTTGCTCGTCGCCCAGCTCACCCAGGGGTGGGGTACCCGGCACACGACCAACGGCAAGACCATCTGGTGCGCGCAGCCCCTCCCCGAGCCCGGGCCGCACTGAGATCCGAGCGTCGGCCGGTGCCGTCACCAGCCTGTCGGCAGACCTGCGATGAACGAGGTGAGCCGGTCGGCGATGAGTCGGTCGTCGCGGGCCGAGTAGTGGTAGTCGCAGCCGAGGAAATCCAGGCCCGAGTCGTCGAGGAACCAGTAGCGGACCCGGCTGTCGCCTGCGTCGTTGCGCGCCTTGACCACCTGCTGGACACGGCCGGCGTACTGGCCGGCGCCGACCGCCACGATGGTCGTGTCGGCCCCGTAGCGCGACCGCAGCTTCTGGATGAAGTCGCCGTAGGCGGTGCGGTACCCGGCCTCGAGGCTGTCGGACGTCCACGGCTCACCGGGGTTGATGGCGGTCGAGAAGTCGTTGGTGCCGAGGTTGACCACCACGACCTGGGGGCGCCAGGTGCCCGGGTTCTGCCAGACGTCCCCGGACACGTTCAGCAGGGCACGGTCGTAGAAGGTCCGGTACGTGACGCCCGGCGAGCCTCCGTTGTAGTTGCGCACCATGCCGAGGCCCGAGTAGCCGTTGATCTGGTAGTCGGCGTTCAGTTTCCGGGCGGTGAGGGCGCCATAGCTCACGTCGGCGTTGGTGGTCCGCTTGACCTGGTCCCCGGGGCAGGTGCGGGAGGTCGAGAGGTTTCCGTAGCCCACCGTGAGGGAGTCGCCGATGAACTCGATCTGACGGCTGCGGGCGGCCGGTTTGCTCAGTACGGCACCACCGGGCGCGGCGACGAAGCCTCCGAACGTGCCGGTGTCCCACGGGGTGTCGTTGCGCTTGACGAGCCGGACGGTGTGCGTGCTGTTGGACAGGCCGTTGATCCAGTGCGTGGTGTTGCCGGGCGTGACGAGCGTGGCAACGGTGGATCCGTCGATCTGGACGTCGTAGTCGGCGGCCGAGTCGCCCAGCACGACGCCCACGCCGGTGCCGCTGACGCGGCCCTCGAAGTACACGCCGGGCCAGCTGTACTGCACCGTGGTCCCGGAGTCCTTGACCCGTCCCGCGGTGTGCACCTGCGCCAGCACCCCCGTCGAGCCGACGCGGACCGGTTGCCACTGCTGGTTGGCCCCGCCCCTGTCGGTGTACTGCACGACCTTGGCGCCGTCCTCGGTGGAGGCGTTCTGCACCTCGACGGCCTTGCCGCTGCCGCGGTCGACCAGCACGTACCGCGCGCTCGTGTCGACGGTGGCCGCCTGCGCCATCCCGGCGGCGCCCAACCCGGCCGACAGCGCCACCAGCAGAGCGGTCACCGCGGTGAGCACGCCCGTGCGCCTCCCGCATCTCCGCCACGGAACCCTGATTGCCATATACATGCCCTTCATCGGCTCCTCCTTCACCGAGTGCGTCAAGCCGCTCCTCGGACACTCCCGTTGCAGGTCAGCCGCGATCGACGGACGTCATCGGCGGGCGCGGCACATCATGCGTCCAGTCGGCGTTCCAGCCGGAGGTCTGGAACTGCGTGAAGAACTTCCACACCTCTCCCGGCAGCCAGGCCGAGCAGCCCGCGTAGATGGTCACTCGGTGGGTCATGCTGCCCTGCGCCGGCTCGGGCGGGTTCTGAGGGGTGCAGCCGTTGTTCCTGACGAACCAGTCCCGCAACGCCCGTCCGCCGGAGCTACCGAGGACACTGCCCCTGAGGCCATGCACCCCGAGGTAGGCGATGGGCTGGGTGCCGCCGCTGCACCACTGAGCTGTCCGCCGCTCTGGACGGCGAGCGCGCGGAAGACCGTCGCGCGGGGACCAGCGAGGGCGTACGACATGGCGGCACCGTAGCTGAATGTCCTTGTCCTCGTGCAACTGCCCTTCTGCAAGGCCGCGAGGACGTTCCTGGCCGCCGGTCACCGCGGTGCCGTCCCGGTGGTGCCGGAGGTGAACTGCCACCAGTTCATGTTGAGCAGGTAGCCGCTGCCGCCGGTGAATCGCAGGTAGAGGTCCTGGGTTCCTGCCGCCCCGCCGACCGGGCAGGTCACCGTCGTCCAGGCCTGCCAGCCACCGGTGTTCGGCACACCGCACCGGCCCACGACCGTCCCGTTCGGCGACCCCAGACGCAGTTCGACGGTGCCGCCGCCGCTGCCCGAGGCCACGCGCGCGGTGAAGGTGGACGCGCCCGGCCCGAAGGCCACGCCCTTGACCTTGACGTAGTCGCCGTTTTCGATCCAGCCGACGTTCATTCCGCCTTCGGCGGCCGGTTCGGTCTCGATCCCGGATCCCCAGGCGAGCGTCTCGGCCTCCTGGCGTACGTACGGGTTGAGCGTGCCGACTTGGGGCGCGCCGCTGTTCGTCATGCTGATCACCGGGATCGTGCCGTCGGCGTTGTAGGAGAACCTCTCCACCGCGACCGAGCGGGTATAGCCACCGCCGCCGGGGAGCCCGCCGTTGTGGTAGAAGAAGTACGAATTGCCTTTGAAGTCCACGATTCCGGGATGGTTGGTGAAGCTGCTGCCCTGTGTGGGCATGACCGTCCCGCGGTAGGTCCAGGGCCCGGTCGGGCCGGGCGCCGTGGAATAGGCGATGAATTCCGAGCAGCACTTGGCCGCGAACACCATGTAGTACAGGCCGTTCCGTTTGTAGACCCAGGGGCCCTCCTCGTACAGCGTGGGGCGGTTGGGGTCACCGGTGCGGGTGCCGAACCCCGCGGTGGTGAGCGGGATCCTGGTGGGGCCGCCCGAGTAGGAGGTCATGTCGGCGTTCAGCCTGACGTACCAGAGATTCGGGTTGCCCCAGTACAGGTAGGCCTGGCCGTCGTCGTCGATGAAGACGGTCGGGTCGATCTCGCCGTTCTCCACCAGCGGACGGCCGAGAGCGTCCCGGAACGGGCCGGTGGGGCTGTCCGACACCGCCACGCCGATGGCCATCCGGCCGGTCGCCCGGTTCTTCACGGGTACGTACCAGTAGAACCGGCCGTTGCGCTGCACGGCCTGTCCCGCCCATGCGTCGGCGGACGCCCAGCTGAAGGTGGCCAGGCTGAGCGGTGAGCCGTGGTCGGTCCAGTTGACCATGTCGGCGGAGGACCACACCCTCCAGTCCTTCATGGTGAAGTAGGTGGAACCGTCCTCGTCGTGCCCGGTGTAGAGGTAGACCCGTCCGTTGTGCACCAGCGGGGCCGGATCGGCGGTGTAGACGTGTTGCACGATCGGGTTGTCGGCCCTGGCCTCCGTGGGCTGCACCGCGGCGGGGACTACGGCGAGGACCAGCAGGAGGCCCACGGTCCAGGCGACTGCCCGGGTGAGCCTCGTGCGGGTGGCGGGCAACGGCCGGGCCGTCTTCATCGTGGCCTCCGGGGGATGCTGGCTGGCAGGTGAGCTGTTGGCCGATACGCGACGCCCCCTCACACGCGGCTCCACTTCTGGCCGGCCTGGCCGTTGCAGGTCCACAGGACCAGCGGGGTCCCGCCCGCGGTGCCTGCCCCGTTGACGTCGAGGCACAGTCCGGCGTGGACGTTGCGGATCGACCCGTCGGAGCCGACGGTCCACTTCTGGTTGTTCTGGCCGTTGCAGGGCCAGGTGATGACGCGGGTGCCGTTGGTGGTGCCCTGGTTGTAGGCGTCCAGGCACTTGTCGCCGTAGACGCGGATCTCGCCTCCGGCCCATGTGGTCCACAGCTGGTTGGCAGCCGTGTGGCAGTCCCAAAGCAGTACGGCGGCCCCGGCCGCCGTCGAGGCGTTGTCCACGTCCATGCAGCGGCCGGACGCGCTGCCGCGCAGGCGTGCGGTGGTGGTGGCCATTGGGCTGCCGCCGGTCATCTTGAACACGGCGACGCCGTGCGCGGGGACGCTCGCGGAGATCTGCCCGGAGGTGCTGGACGTGCCGCCGGTCCACAGGTCGGTGAGGGTGAACGAGCCGCCGGTGAGGCCGACTTGGGCGGCCGTGGTGGTGATGGTCGTGGTGCTGTCTCCCCGGTTGAACAGGCCTACCGCGACCGAGCCGTCGGACAGGGGCTTGGCGAACACCTCGGTGTTGCCGTCGTCGCGCACCCTGCGTCCGCCCGCGCC
>NZ_JAGMUL010000184.1 GCF_019049285.1 Streptomyces sp. AC550_RSS872 | reverse complement strand
GGCGCGGGCGGACGCAGGGTGCGCGACGACGGCAACACCGAGGTGTTCGCCAAGCCCCTGTCCGACGGCTCGGTCGCGGTAGGCCTGTTCAACCGGGGGAGCAGCACCACGACCATCACCACCACGGCCGCCCAAGTCGGCCTCACCGGCGGCTCGTTCACCCTCACCGACCTGTGGACCGGCGGCACGACCAGCACCTCCGGGCAGATCTCCGCGAGCGTACCCGCGCACGGCGTCGCCGTGTTCAAGATGACCGGCGGCAGCCCAATGGCCGCCACCACCGCACGCCTGCGCGGCACCGGCTCCGGCCGCTGCATGGACGTTGATCGCGCCGCCACCGCGGCCGGGACGACGACGCTGATCTGGGACTGCCACACCGCCGCCAACCAGCTGTGGACCACATGGGCCGGAGGCGAGATCCGCGTCTACGGCGACAAGTGCCTGGACGCTTCCAACCGGGGCACCACCAACGGCACGCCGGTCATCATCTGGCCCTGCAACGGCCAGGACAACCAGAAGTGGACCAGGCAGGCAGACGGGTCGATCCGCAACGTCCACGCCGGACTGTGCCTCGACGCCAACGAGGCCGGCACCGCCAACGGAACCCCGGTCATCCTGTGGACCTGCAACGGCCAGAACAACCAGAAGTGGACCACGCTCCCCTGACTCGCCACCCCTGCCACCGCGCGGGGTGATGCCCGATCGGTTGAGGGCAGTCCCACGACAGCGGACCGAGCTGCGGGGACTGCCCTCCTCCACCGGGCTCGTCAGCCGCCCCATGTGATCGGTGAGGCGGTCGTTCCCCGAACGGAGACGGGTGGCTGCCGTGCAAGGGTCACTGCTCGGGTGCGAGCCCGCGCTCGGCCAGCCAGTCCAGTTGGACGGGTGGGTTGGAGCCGCAACCGCCGCCGTGGTCGGCGAACGGCCAGACGGTCATGGTCCGGTCCTCACCCGCGTAGTGGTTGAAGGCGGCGTAGACCGTGGAGGCCGGGCAGATCGGGTCCATCAGGCCGACGCTGAACAGGGCCGGTGCGGTGGCCCGCTGGGCGAAGTGGACGCCGTCGAAGTAGTCGAGGGTGGCGAAGGTCGGCTCCACGCGGTGGCGGCTGTGCCAGCGCAGGTACTTGGCGATTTCCGGGTAGGGGCCCTCGCCGGTGATCTGGACGGCGCGGCGGAAGTGGCACAGGAACGGCACGTCGGGCATCACCGCCGCCACCCTGTCCCCCAGGAGTCCAGCGGTGGCGAGGGCCAGTCCGCCGCCCTGGCTACCGCCCGCTACCACGATCCGGCGGGCATCGAGGTCGGGCAGTTCCGCGACGGCCTCCACCGCCCGCGCGCAGTCGGTCATCAGGCGCCGGTAGTAGTAGTTCTCGGGCGAGTCGATGCCGCGGGTCATGAATCCCTCGACCCACTGCGTGCCGTCGCCCAAGGTCCGGTCCGGGGTGTCGTGGCCCTGGCCCCGGCTGTCGACGACGAGCTGGGCGTAGCCGGCGGCGGGCCAGAAGAGGTGGTCAGTGGGCAAGCTACGGCCGCCGCTGTAGCCGTTGTAGGTGACGACGACGGGCAGCGGGCCTTCGGCTCCGCGCGGGCGGAGCAGCCAGGCGGCCACCGGCTCACCCTGCCAGCCGGGGAAGCGCAGGTCGTCCACCTCGACGGTGCGCAGCCGGAACCGGTCCGTGACGCGCTCGGCCTTCACCGCTCCGCCCTGTGATCGGGCGTCGTCGAGGGTGTGCTGCCAGAAGGCGTCGAAGTCGTGCGGTGCGGTCGACACCGGTCGGTAGCCGACGAGTTCGTCATGGCCGAAGTCGGTGAGAGGCATGGGGACTTCCTCCGGAGGGAGAGACGGTGAAGCGGCGAGGTAAGGGAACGTGGACAACACGCGAAGGGCATGGGCGGTGGCCGTCACCGCCCGAGAACGAACGGCCGCCGGTCTCGGCCTGCGTGACGGACGGCGTGTGCGGAGTGCAGCGAGGTGGAACTGCGGGAGGGAGCGGTGGGCAGTTGGGGGTGTGCAGGGCAGGCGGATACGGTCCAGCACCTGGCGGAGGCGTTCGATATGAGCGCCGCGCCAGGAGAAGTCGTTGCGTCCTAGCTCGGACCGGGCCGCCCGACCCTCCGTACGGAGAGTCGGGCGGTACTTCCCGGCAGAGGGCGGCCGGTCACTGGTCCGCCCTTCTGCTTGTGGCAGCGTCAGAAGCCCACGGCGCCCCAGGAGTGGGCGGTGTAGTCACCCGGCCCGAATTCCCAGCCGGCCATGACGCTGTTGAGGTAGTGGTCGTTGGTGTAGAGGCCCTTGTTCTTGCCGTAGTCGAAGAACGGGGTGAGGCTGCCGGACCACCAGCCGGACCTGCTCCTGTCCAGGAAGCTGAGGGTGTGGTCGCCGTTCGGCCAGTTGTAGTCGTAGATGTCCCAGCTGCGGCCACCCAGGCTGACATTGGTCACGGTCGGGATCGCGTTGCCGTTCCCGTCGTAGCGGTCGGCCAGCGGCTGGGTGTTGGACCAGTTGAGCCAGATCATCAGCTCGGTCTTGGAGTTGCGGTTGTTCGGCTCGGGGTAGGGGTCGATGAAGATGTCGTACGTGGCGTTGTAGCGCGAGCCGGACTTCGGCCACGCCGACTGGCTGAACCACGAGTTGTTGTTGGGGTTTACGGCGCCGATCTTCTTGGGGAGTGTGGTCACCGGGGACGACCAGCCCCAGTCCTTACCGTTGACCATGGCGACGAAGCCGGTGCCGGTCGAGGCGTTCACGCCCCAGGAGTTGTCGTTGGCGTACCACGTCGAGGCGTTGCCGCCGGTCGAGTAGTGCTTGAACCAGTACGTCTGTGACGCTGCCACTGCCGAGTTCGGCAGGGTGAAGACGAGCGCCAGAGCCGTGAGAAGCGCGGCCCAGCCGATACGGAATTTCATCAGCCCTCCGGAATGTGTGCCGAGTGGGGGGATCACACAGGAGAGGAGAAGTCGGTCGTCCTGCCCTGGCGGCAGGGCTACGTCGGTCTCCCCTTCGGGGCCGGGGGTGCGGAGCGCGGTGACCGGAAGTCAGACCTCACTTCGGGTCGCCGTAGATGACTCCGCGTCCGTTGGTCCCGAAGTACACGCGACCGTGGACCCGGGGGTCTCCGGTCATGGTGTTGCCGGTCCAGGCGTACTGGTGACGGTCGTCGTTGATGCGGGTCCAGGTCCGGCCCGCGTTGTCGGACCGGAAGATGCCGCGCACGCCGTGGATCTTGGAGCTGGTGTAGACGGCGGGGTACTTGGCGCCGGGCGCGGCCTTGCCGAATCCGACGACATCGCCCTGGTCCACTGCCTCGAACCTGGTGAAGGACGTTCCGGAGTCGGTCGACCGCCACAGCCCGTACGGTGTGGGGGTGGTGGGCTTGGTGGTGCCGCCGGCCAGCCAGATGTCACCCTCGTGGCCAGGTACCGGCTTGAACCGGACGTTCCCCGCGGTGGGCAGACCGGTCGCCGCCGTGGCCTTGAAGCTCTTGCCGCCGTCCGTGCTGAGGTAGAAGACGCCGGCGTCGTAGGCGTAGAACTTCGCCGGGTTCACCCGGTCGGAGCGTACGGAGGCCCCGGTCGGCAGGCCCTTCGACGCCGTCCAGGTCGCTCCGCGGTCGTCGGACCAGCTGACCGGCGCACCGGCCGGTGACCAGACGATCTGCCTGCCGTCGGCGCTGATGGCGACGGCCTGGTCCTCGACTCCGGGCCCGGTGACGCCGGACGGCTCACTGCCCGACGGCGTCCAGGTGGCTCCGCTGTCGGTGGAGATGGCGAAGTGCTGGGTCCAGCCGCTGGTGGGGTGGCCGACCCTCACGATGGTGTGGGGCGCCAGCTCCGCGTAGTCGAGGGCCGGGGTGCCGCCGAAGGTCGGGCTGTCGTACATCTTCGGCGCCCTGCGGAAGTCCGTGTGCCGGAAGCCGCCGACGTCGCCGACGCCGGAGAAGAGATGCGCCGCGCCGACGGGCGGGCTGATCACACACATGACAGCGGTTTCCTCCAACCCCTGGGCCCGCACGGACAGGTGCACCGTGCGGTCGCTGTCCCAGTCGGTCAGGTTGTCGGCGCCGTAGATCGTCGCGCCGGTGCCGTACATGAAGTGGTCGGAGTCGAAGGGGTCGATCTGGACGGACTCCATCATCCAGCCCAGCTTGGGGGTCATCTCGGGAAGCGACGGCGAGGCGTTCCAGGTCAGCCAGGGGGCGGCGGAGATGTCGATGTCGTAGCGCAGGGTGCGCTCGTTGTTCGGGCCCAGGTCCCACGCGCGGGTCCAGCTCTCGCCGCCGTCGGTGGAGCGGAAGAGGATGCAGTCGGGCGACCACTTGACCTGGGTGGACACCATCAGTGTGTCCGGGTTCTGCCGGTCGATGGTCAGGCCGCTGTAACCGTACTGGTTGTCGTCACTGGTGGACGGGACCGGGCTGATGCGGGTCCAGGTGTCGGTGGCGGTGTCCAGCTTCCACACGTCACCCTTGGAGCCGTCGTAGGGGCCGGCGGTGTTGCTGGTCGCCAGGTACAGGTAGCCGCCGACGTGGTCGAAGACCGCGTGGTGCGGGATGAAGCCGGTGGGCTGCCCGGGGACGCGTTCCCAGGTCGCTCCCGCGTCGGTGGACCGGTACAGGATGTTGTCCTTGTCGGCGACGGTGACGTAGAGGGTCCGGGTGGCCTTCCCCGCTCTGCCGGTGCGCTTGTCGAAGACGACTTGCAGCACGCCCAGGTTGTCGCCGTTGTAGCCGTCGGGGTCGGTGGGGTCGATGACGAAGTTGCCCGCGTTGGGGAAGCTCGTCACCTTGGCGAACGTCTTGCCGTGGTCGGTGCTGCGCCACAGCCCGTGGCCCCCGCGCACTCCCAGGTAGAGGATCCTGTTGCGGTTGGGGTCGATCACCAGCCGCTCGCCGATGCCCCGGCCGGGCATGTTGCCGCCCAGCCGGAACGGCAGCGGGGTGGTCTTCCAGGTGCGGCCGCTGTCGGTCGAGCGCAGGATCGCCGCCATGCTCGGGTCCCATTCGGGCAGGGTGTAGGTGCCCGCCGCCAGGTAGACGCGGTCGGGGTCGACCTCGTCGCTGGCGATGCTGATGATGCCGGTGTGTCCGTACTTGTCCCAGCCGATCCAGTCGGTGAGGGGAATCCACCGCCGGGACGCCGTGTCGAGGCGATAGGCGCCGCCGATGTCGGTACGGGCGTACACCAGTCCGGGTTCGCTCTGGTTGAAGACGATGCCGGTGACGAAGCCGCCGCCGACTATCTCGGCATTGCGGAAGGTGTAGGGCGTGCGTCTGACCTTGCCGTTCGCGCCGACGGACGCGGCGGAGGCGGGGGACGCGGCGGAGGCGGCGGACGGGGCGAGCACAGGGAGTGCGGCCGCGGCCGCGCCGGCGGCCAGCAGTCCTCGGCGGGAGAAGTGCGGGACATGGGTCATGACGCGTCCTTGCCTTTCTGGTGCGCGGGAAAAGTGAGGTAACCCGCCTCGGTGACCGCTCTGTTGGGGAGTCCGACGGACGCGCTGTCCGGTCGGCCGACCGTGCTGGTCACATGGGCGGGCAGCGCGGCGGCCAAGTCCTTCTTGCTGCTGGTGCGCCGGAGGCCGTTCGCAGGACGGCTCGGCGGTTCGTCTCCGTGCTCATGTCGTTGCGGCCCTTCGTTTTCGTGGAGCCGACCGGCGGGCGGGCCGACGCGGAGTCGCCCGGAGGACTGAGGGCGGGAAGGAATCCGAATCGATGCGCTTCGACGTTTCGGTGACACTAAGACTGTGTTTCAGGCCACGACAACGGGCCGTCCAGGTCACTTTCCGGTAACAGACACGGTCGAGGGCGACAGTTCCCCCGCCCTCCATACGGCTCCGACCCAGGTGAGCTGGCCTTCTGGGCTACCTCTCAGAGATCTACGCCAACGCTGGAAAGACGCCTTGCGACGGCTGAGTGACGTGTGATTGACACACGACTCAGCGTCATGCCAACGTCGAAGCGCTTCGACTGCATGACAGCGCAATCGAGGAAAGCCGTACGCCGCCCGGGCGCGCAGTCGCCAGGCTTCCCACGCCTTCTCCTTCGACCTCCTGCAAGGGACATCTCAGGTGAGTACCGCCGCCACACCCCCCGAGCCGCCCACTACCGACCTGCCGTTCCGCGACCCCGCGCTACCCCTCGCACAGCGAGTCGACGACCTGATCTCCCGGCTGACGCTCGACGAGCGCATCGAGCTGCTCTACCAGTACTCACCAGGTGTCCCGCGCCTCGGGCTGGCCCCCTTCAAGACCGGCACCGAAGGCCTGCACGGCGTGTCCTGGCTAGGGCCGGCCACCGTGTTCCCACAGGCGGTAGGCCTGGGCGCCACCTGGGACGAGGAACTGCTGCACGAGGTCGCCACGGCCGTCGGCACCGAGGCCCGCGCCTTCCACGAGCGCCCTTCCGACGACGGCTACCCGCACAGCCTCCAGATCTGGGCCCCCGTGGTGAACCTGCTGCGCGACCCCCGCTGGGGCCGCAACGAGGAGGGGTACGCGGAGGATCCGCTGCTCACCGGCCGGCTCTCCGTCAGCTACTGCCGGGGGCTGGCCGGGGACCACCCGGTCTACCTGCGCACGGCACCCCTCCTCAAGCACTTCCTCGCCTACAACAACGAGGACGAACGCGACCTCACCTCCTCCGTGGTGCCGCCCAGGGTCCTGCACGAATACGACCTCGCCGCCTTCCGCCCGGCCATCGAGTCCGGCGCCGCCACCGGGGTCATGCCGGCCTACAACCTCATCAACGGCCGCCCCTGCCATGTCAGTCCGCTGCTGGAGACCGAGGTACGGCGCTGGGCCGAGCCCACCGGCCACGAGCTCTTCGTGTGCAGTGACGCCGGAGCCGTGACCAACCTCGCCGAATCGGAGCAGTACTTCGACGACCACCCCACCTCCCACGCGGCGGCGGTACGCGCCGGCGTCGACAGCATCACCGAGCAGCGCGAGGACGGCAGCATCACCCTCGGCAGACTCCGCACGGCCGTCGACCGCGGGCTGCTCACCGAGGCCGACATCGACCGCGCCGCGCGACGCCACCTGTCGATCCGCTTCCGTCTCGGCGAGTTCGATCCGGACCTCGACCCCTACGCCGGCATCCGTGACGACGTCGTGGACAGCCCAGCACACCGTGCGCTCGCCCTGCGCGCCGCCACCGAGTCGGTGGTGCTGCTGAAGAACGACGGGGCACTGCCGCTGTCACCGGCCCCCGGCCGGCGCGTGGCGCTCGTCGGCCCGCTGGCGGACACCCTGTTCGAGGACTGGTACAGCGGCACCATGCCGTACCGGATCACGGTCGCCGCCGGCCTGGAGACGGCGCTCAAGGAGGGCGGCGCCGAACTGGTCCGTGCGGAGGGAGTGGACCGGATCACGCTGCGAGCCGCTTCCACCGGAGGCCTCCTGCGCGTCCCGGCGTTCGACCCCGGCGGGCCGATGGTGGCCGGCGCCTCCACCGACGAGCAGGAGTCCGGCGACAGCGCCTGCCACGACCTGTTCGACTGGGGCGGAGGCGTGCTGACCCTCCGCAACGCGCGCACGGATCGCTACGTCACCCTCAAGGACGGCGACCTCACCCTCGCCGCCGACCAGACGCAGCCGAACGGCTGGTTCGTCCACGAGACCTTCCGGCTGGAACCCCAGCCGGACGGCACGGAACTGCTGCGCAACATCAGCAACGGCCGATACGCCGCCGTGGACCCCGCCACCGGCCGGGTCACCCTCTCCGCCGAAGCCCCCGAGAAGGCGGAACGGTGGACCCGAACGGTCGTCAGGAACGGAATCGCCGACGCCGTCGCGGTCGCCGCCTCGGCGGACGTCGCCGTGGTCGTCCTGGGAAACGACCCGCACATCAACGGCCGCGAGACCGAGGACCGTACCGGCATCTCGCTGCCGCCCGCGCAGGAAGCCCTGCTGCACGCCGTCGCCACCGAGCGCCCCGAGTCCGTGCTGGTCGTGATGAGCAGCTACCCGTACGCCGTCGACTGGGCCGACGAGCACCTGCCCGCCGTGGTGTGGACCTCCCACGGCGGGCAGGAGACGGGCCGGGCACTCGCCGCGGTCCTGCTCGGCGAGGCCGAACCCTCGGGACGGCTCCCGCAGACCTGGTACCGCGGCGACGACCCGCTGCCCGGCCGCCTCGACTACGACATCATCACCGCCGGCTGGACGTACCAGTACCACGAGACCGCACCCCTGTACCCCTTCGGGCACGGTCTGTCCTACACCAGCTTCGCCTATTCCGACCTGCGGCTGTCCGCCCGGGAAGCGGCACAGGACGACACACTGACCGTGAGCGTCGAGCTCACCAACACCGGAACGCGCCCGGGCACCGAGACCGTGCAGCTCTACACCCGTGCGCTTGCCGCCCGTCATCGCGCGCCCAGGCGCAGACTGACGGACTTCCGCAAGGTCTCCCTCGCCCCCGGTGAACGGCGGCGGCTGGAGTTCGGTGTGCCCGTCGCGGCCTTGGCCCATTGGTCCGTCTCAGCCGGCGCCTTCGCCGTGGACCCGGGACAGTACGAGATCCTGATCGGGCACTCGGCCGAAGCAATCACCCTGACAGCGCCCTTCACCGTGACGGGGCCGGCCCTCCCCGTCCGCGGCCTCATCGGCGGACGACTGGAGGCCCTCGACTTTGACGAGTGCGAGGGCGGCACGCTCGTCGACGCCACCCGGGAGAAGGGGGAGGCGGTCACGTCGGCAACCGGCGACACCCACTGCCAACTGCGCTACCGGTCGGTCGACCTGGGCGGCCCGGCAGACGGAGCACGCATCATCACGGCCGAGGTGTCCCGCGCGACGGAGGGGGACGCGACCGTCGAGATCTACGCCGACGGCGGTCCCGGTACCGGCACCTTGCTCGCCGGCCTCCACGTCCCCGCCGACACCGACGGCCGCTACGACTGGCACACCGTCAGCGCACCGATGCCGACGGAGGTGACCGGGGTGCACGATCTGCATCTCGTTCTGCGGGGCGGTGTCCATTTGGCCGCGATCGCAGGCGGGACGCGGTAACGACCGATGGGACGCGGTAGGAGAACGGTCCGCCGCCGCGTTCCGCAGCTTCCGCGCATTGACGCACGTGGCCCGCACGGATCTATCCTCTGCCTGAACACGGGGCGACGTACCGGAGGAGGACCGGGGCGGGTATGCGACAGATCGCACGCCATGACGTCGTCTTCGTCGCCGGCACCGCCGGAGAACATGAACTGACCTGGTCGCAGAGGGCCCATGAGCGCGAAGGATGCCACCCCCACCTCCACGGCCCCCGCAACAGGAACATACGGATGGGTCGGCCACTCGACGGCACGCCCGACATGGCCGCGGTGCTGCATGGCTTCGCCGCGGTCATGGCCCACTTCGAGGCGCTGCGCACGCTGTATCCACGTGACGCGGACGGGCACCCGCGCGCGGTCGTCGTGGCTTCCGGGGTGCTCCAGGTCGACGAGTACGCCTCCGACGCCCCACCGACCTACGACGAGCTGAGCGTCTTCACCCTCCGGCTGGCCGAGCCCGGATTCGCCCCGGACGACCTGCCGTTGCGCGCCGCCGTCATCACCGTGGACGGCAGGCCCATCCACATCGCGCTGTCATTGCACCACTTCTCGGCGGACACGACGGCCGCCCGGATCGTGGCCGAAAACATAGCCCGGCTGGCCGCCGATCCGGGCGCCGACCTCGGTTCGGGGTGGCATCCGCGGCAGATCGCGAGCTTCGAAACCAGCCCCTCGGGGCTGCGGCACGCCCATCGTGTCGACACCCATGACCGGGCCATGCTCCGTCAGTCCGCCATGCCCGAACTCCTCGCGCCCGTGAGCCGCGACGGGGACGCCGTCTACAACTTCGTATGCCTCGACTCGGCGGCGGTCGCGCTCGCGGCAGCCCGTCTGGCGAAGCAGTACCGGACATCCGTGGCCGCCGTGCTGCAAGCCGCATACGCGTGCGCGCTCGCCGAGCACCTCGGCATCGGCAACTGCGTGTTCAACACCGTGATGGCCAACCGGCAGACCGCCTTCGCCCGCGAGGCGGTGGCCCATATCGCCGGCAGGGCGCTCGTCCCGGTCGACACGTCCCTGGGCAGCGACCGGTTCCCGGCGCTGTGCCGGGCCGTCGACGCGGCACTCGTCAGATCCTCCTCCGTCAGCCTGCGAGAGCCCGACCGCTACGCCAGGTCCCTGGACGAGGTCTCCGCCGAACTGGGCCGCTCCGCACACAACCCGTACGTGATCAACGTCCGCCCCATAGCGCCCCGCACGCTGATCCGGGCTCGCGCGGCCGGCGCACAGCAGGACCTCGAGCGAGCCATGGAATCCAGCCGTTACCGACGATTCCCCAAACCCGTCGACACGAACTCCGGAAAGCTCTGCTTCGATGTGTGGGGTATGTCCGAGACGGCCGGAATCAGTCTCGGGACGGATGCGAGGTCCTTCAGCGCGACGGATCTCGAACAGATACTCCTGTCCTTCGAGAGGCGGCTGGTCGGAGCCGCGATCGGCGGTCACGCCGCACGGAGCAGCTCCCCCGCCGGCACGTAGAGACGCGGCGGGGTGCGGATGGCGGACGTCGAAATATGCGCGGCCGGCGCGTGCCGTACGACAAGCCCGCCCGGATCGACTCTGCGCACAGCCCTGCGGTGCTTGTCCTCGCCGTCCTGCCACGTGTGAGCCGGCCACAGCGGGTGCCGTCCCCGGCCGTGCCCACCACCGATGTTTCTTCCGGGATCCGAGTCCGGAAAGGGTTCGGATCCCGGGCACGGAGTCATCCCGCGGCCAGAGTGGTCCACTTCTGGTTGGCGCCGCCGTTGCAGTCCCACAGCACGAGCTGTGTGCCGTTGGTCGCGGAGGCGCCCGGGACGTCGAGGCAGCGGCCGGAGGCGGGGTTGCGGTAGCCGCCGTTGAAGGGCTGCCAGACCTGGTTGGCGCCGCCGTGGCAGGACCAGAGCTGCACCTTGGTGCCGTTGGCGGTGGCCCCGCCGGCGGCGTCGAGGCACTTGCCCATGGAGCGCAGGGTGCCGTCGGTGTAGGCGGACCAGTACTGGTTGGCACCGTCGCCGCAGCTCCACGTCTGGACGGCGGTCCCGTCGGTGGTGGCGGCGCCGTTGACGTCCATGCACTTGCCGGCGACGCCGGACTGTACGCGGGCGGGGGCGGGGGCAGGGTTCCTCAGCCACCCTGCGCTGTCCGCGGCCTGGACGCCGCGGTGGAAGGCGTCGGCCATCTTCCGGTAGCCCGCGTCGTTGGGATGCAGGGGGTCGTCCAGGTCGGCCGTGGTCAGGCTGCTCATGTCGACGAATGCGACGCGTTTGCCCGCGGCCTGTGCGTCGCTGACGATCTGGCGGGTGGCCTGGTTGTACGTGCCCCGCCACCGCTCCTCCGAGCTGCTGGTGGACACGACCAGGGAGGCGACGAGGACGGTTGCGTCGGGGACGTCGGCGGTGACCTGGTTGACCAGCGATCTGAGCCGGGCGATGGCGGTGTCGACCTCGGAGGCCCCTTGGAGGTCGTTGGTACCGATGTGCAGCGTCACGACGTTGGGCCGGTAGCGGGTCAGCGAGGCGTCGGCGAGTGCGGCGATCTGGTCGATGCGGTATCCGGAGTGGCCTTCGTTGTCGGGGTCGGACATCGAACCGCCCCGCACCGTGCCCACGAAGTCCAGCGGATGGCCGTCCGCCGCAAGCTTGTCCCACAACGGGCCCCGGTAGCCGTTGCCCGTACTGCTTCCCACGCCCCAGGTTATCGAGTCACCCAACGGCATGACCCGCAAGGGCGTGTCGGAGGCGGCAGAGGCAGGGGCCACACCTGCCGCCGTCATCCCGAACGCAGCGGCGACAAGCGTGATCAGGGGCAGGATCCCAGACTTTTTCACGGAGTTTCCTCTTTTCTACGAGTGATTGCTGAATCAGCGGGGCTGACCGCCACCTGGCCGTACCGGGGTTCGGGTGATGGCCGGAGCACCGCCACGTCGTGGCGGCCGAGGTGACCCGGTCAGCCGGTCCAGCCAGCCGAACTCCCGTACGCCCGGCAGGGAACTGCGCGACCAGCCACGAGGCGGCGGCAGACAAAAGACAACGGATGGGCCTATGGCGAGAAATGAACTACACCGGGCGTCAGCCCTTGATGGCGCCGGTGAGCATGCCCTTCTTGAAGTGGCGCTGGACGAAGGGGGAGGCAACCGCGACGGGGATCAGTGCGAGGACCATGACGG
>NZ_JAGMUL010000023.1 GCF_019049285.1 Streptomyces sp. AC550_RSS872 | reverse complement strand
GATGTCCACTCCCCCGGCGCCCCAGGCCCCCGCCGCTCCCCCGGCCCCGCCCGCTCCCCCCGCGCCCGGCACCGGGAAGATCAACCTCGACAAGGGCCGCGTCAGCCTCCAGAAGAACCAGACCGTGTCCCTCGTCAAGGGCGGCCGCCCCCTGCTCTCCCAGGTCAAGATGGGCCTCGGCTGGGAGCCGGCCTACCGCGGCAAGGACATCGACCTGGACGCCTCGGTCATCGCCTACGGCCCGCAGCGCAACCACATCGACAGCTGCTACTTCGGCAAGCTCCAGATCGTGCAGGGCGCGATCCGCCACTCCGGCGACAACCTCACCGGTGAGGGCGGCGGGGACGACGAGGTCATCACCGTCGACCTGGGGCGCCTCCCCCAGGAGGTCACCGGGCTCGTCTTCACGGTCAACTCCTTCTCCGGCCAGAAGTTCACCGAGGTCGCCAAGGCGTACTGCCGGCTGATCGACGCCGCCTCCGGCGAGGAACTCGTCCGCTTCGACCTCACCAACGCCGAGGCGCAGACGGGCGTGATGATGGCCAAGCTGATCAGGCAGTTCTCCGGGGAGTGGGACATGACGGCCATGGGCGACTTCGTGAAGTCCCGCACGGTGAGGGGAATGGTGAAGCCGGCGGCCCAGGCGCTGTAGACACGCCATCAGCTGTACTGCATCACCCGTCACCCGCACCAGCAGCCGTATCTGCATCACCGGTATCAGCCGTACGACGTCCAGGGCGCCCCCTCGAAGGGGGCGCCAGATCAACGCCCCGGCCGTCACGAGCGCGTAGTCGGCGTTGTGCAGCACATCGGGGTTGGCCGGGGCGGCACAGTGGGTGACCTTCTCCGCAGGCCTCAAGCGGAAGTCCGCACCACCAGCTCGGGCACCACCCAGGCGTCGGCGCCCCGCAGGGGTTCCTCGCCTGCTCGTAGGCGGGCGACCTGCTCGACGGCCAGTCGGCCCAGTCGGCGTTTGTCGATGTGGAGGGTGGTCAGGGCGGGCTCGACCAGCTCGCCCAGCGACAGGCCGTCGAAGCCCAGGACGGCCAGGTCGTCCGGGACCCGCCGACCACGGCGCCGGGCGGCGCGCATGGCGCCGACCGCGATCAGGTCGTTGAAGCCGAAGACGGCGGTGATGTCGGGCCGGGTGTCCAGCAGTCGCTCCATGCCGGCCTCGCCCCCGGCCACGCTGTGCTCGGCACACAACGCGATCCAGCCGTCGTCGACCGGCAGGCCGTAGCGCCGGACCTCCTCCAGGAAGGCCTCCCTGCGCAGGCCGGGGCCGTACACCCCGTCCAGCATGCCGATCCTGCGATGCCCCGCGCCCACCAGATGGGCCATGCCCTGTTCGAGACCGGCGGCGGCGTCGATGCCCACGGCCGCGAAACGGGTCTGCTGCGGGCCGCGCTCCAGCAGCACCAGCGGTACGCCACCGAGATGCCGGGCCAGCACCTCGTCGGGGCTCTTGAAGTAGCCGATGATCGCGTCGGCCTGGTGGGACAGCACGTCGAGCGCGTCCCGCTCCCGGGCTTCGTCGATGCGCGAGTCCCACATCACGACCTGCCAGCCCCGCTGCTCGGCCGCCTCCAGAACGCCGGCGGCCACCTCGGGGAAGAAGGGGTTCATCAGATCCGGGATCACCAGACCGGCCGTCACGGCCCCCTTCTGCACCATGCCGCGCGCGAACCGGCTCGGCCGGTAGTCCAGCAGCCGAGCCGCCTCCAGCACCCGTTCCTTGGTGGCCGGGTCGATCTCACCCTTGTCGTTGACCGCGCGGGAGACCGTCTGCCGTGACACTCCGGCCAGCTTCGCGACGTCGTGGATCGTGGCCCGGCGGCGCGTGCCGTCAGGCCCCTCGACACTCGTCTCCCACTGCTGATCGTCCGCCCGCACGGGGGCACTGTAGCGCTCCGCTCGACGGGCCGGGAAAGGTCGTCGATCGCGTGCGGCGCCATCGTGGCTGGTCGCGCAGTTCCCCGCGCCCCTTTCAGGGGCGCCCCCAGCGGTCAGAACAGCGCGCTGTAGGCGTTCAGTGCAGGCTGGCCGCCGAGGTGGGCGTACAGGACGGTCGAGTCCCGCCCGATCTCCCCCCGGCCCACCAGGTCGATCATCCCGGCCATCGACTTGCCCTCGTACACGGGGTCGGTGACCATCCCCTCCGTCCCGGCGGCGAGCCGCATGGCCTGGAGTGTCGTCTCGTCCGGGATGCCGTACGTGCCCGCGTGGTACCGGTCGTCGAGCTCGACGTCGGCCTCGGTCAACTCGCGCTTGACTCCGATGAGTTGCCCGGTGTTGTGGGCGATCCTGGCGATCTGCTCGCGAGTGGTGGCGGGCTTGGCCGAGGCGTCGACGCCGAGGACGCGGCGCGGACGGCCGCCCGCCTCCTCCAGGGCGGCGAAGCCGGCGACCATGCCCGCCTGGGTGGAGCCGGTCACGGAGCACACGATCAGCGTGTCGAAGAAGACGCCCAACTCCCGCTCCTGCTGGGCGACTTCGTACGCCCAACCGGCGAAGCCCAGCCCGCCGAGCGGATGGTCGGAGGCGCCGGCCGGGATGGCGTACGGCTTGCCGCCCGACTCCTCGACCTCCCTGAGCGCCTGCTCCCAGCTCTCCTTGAAGCCGATCCCGAACCCGGCCCGCACAAGGCGGACGTCGGCGCCGGCGAGGCGGCTGACGAGGATGTTGCCGACCTTGTCGTACACGGAGTCGGGCCAGTCCACCCAACTCTCCTGGATCAGCACGCACTTGAGGCCGGCTCGGGCGGCGACGGCGGCGACCTGGCGGGTGTGGTTGGACTGCACGCCACCGATCGAGACGAGGGTGTCGCAGCCCTTGGCCAGTGCGTCGGCGACCAGGTACTCCAGCTTGCGGGTCTTGTTCCCGCCGTACGCGATGCCGGAGTTGCAGTCCTCGCGCTTGGCCCAGAGGGAGGCGCCGCCGAGGTGGGCGGTCAGGCGCTCCAGGGGGTGCACGGGGGACGGGCCGAAGAGGAGGGGGTAACGCTCGTAGGAAGAGAGGGACATGGGGCGCCTCCACATGGTCACGGCGTCGGTCGGCCGGAGTCGGCCAGGTCGGCGAGGGTGCGCCAGATCTCCGCCGTGACCTGGACCGCCGCGTCCACGTCAGCGGCGGCGCACGCCTCGATCAACCGTTCGTGCAGCCCCGCCGAACGGCAGGTCCCGCCCTCGCCGAAGCGCCGGCGCTCCAGGCGGCGGATGAGCGGGGTGTAGCGGGCGACGGTGGCGGCGGCCGCGCGGTTGCCGCTCACCCGCACCAGTACGTCGTGCAGTTCGTCGTCGGCCCGTAGCGCGAGATCCACTTCACCGGTCGCGACGGCCGCGGCGAAGCGGTCGTTGGCGGCGCGCATGATCTCCACGTCCGCGGCCGACAGCCTGGGCACGGCGACCCGTGTCGCCAGCTCGTGCATGGCGCCGACCACGGCGGCGGCGTCGCGTACGTCGGCGGCCACGACCGGGGTCACCCGGGTGTAGCTCTGCGGCTTGCTCTCCAGCAGCCCCTCGTCCACGAGCCGCGAGAACGCCTCGCGCACCGGCGCCCGCGACAGCCCGAGCCGCTCCGCGAGATCGGCGTCCCGCACCACCGTGCCGGGCTCGATCTCCCCGGCCACGATGGCGTCCCGGATCGCTTCGTACGCCCGGTCCCTGAGCAGGGTCCGGCCTACGGGCCGTATCGCCTCCACGACTGAAATGTTAGATGTCAATCCCCGGCCCGGACAAGGGCGTGGCCCGCACCCCCGTGAGTGCGGGCCACGCCCCCGGCTCCCGCCGGACCTCAGTTCGCCCAGGGCCAGTCGGCGTTCCGAGCGCCCTCGAGCAGCGGAACCATCCGGAAGGCCGCGTCCGACAGACCCCCGAAGGTGTGCCGGTTCGCCTTGCCCGACGGACCGTGGCCCGCCCGGTAGCCGGCGAGGTTCCAGGTGTAGACCGGCACGTCGGCGGGGACCTGCTCGGTCGGGTCGCCGTGGTGGCTGTACGCGTACTGCTCGTCGGTGACGATCAGCACCCGGTCGTGCTTCCTGTAGTGGCGGCGGACCGCCTCGGTGGTGTCGGTGCCGCCCAGGCCACCGAAGCGGCCGAGGATCTTCAGCACCGACTCGCCCCCGCGGAACTTCACCGGGGCGCTCGTGGAGCCGAACTCCACCAGGTCCGCCTTCTTCGCCCGCAGCGCCAGCGCCGTGCCGAAGATCGCCGCCGCGTCGGCCCGGTTGAGCTTCGAGCGGTCGGACAGCGGCCCCCACATCGAGCCGGAGCGGTCGACGAGGATCAGCGTCCGGCCGGGCAGTGCGGGCACATTGGCCAGCGAGTGACCGAGCGCCCGCTCCAGCGGGTACGCCCAGCGCAGCGACGGCGCGTGCCGGTACGCGGCGAGGTACCGGAAGGGGAACTGCCGCGACCGTGCGACCTCGGCGGGGTCGCTGATCCGCGCGGCGACCCGGGCCGCCACTTCGTCGGACACACCCGCCTCGTCGAAGTTCCGCAGGTTGCGGATCAGTGCCATCGAGCCCATGGAGGGAATGACGGCCTCCCAGGCCGCCTTGTCCATCGGCCCCTGCAACCAGCCCGCCAGTGCCTCCCACGTCATCCCGGCCGCCGCGAGCCGCTCGGCGCCGTCCTGCGACGTCACCAGGGCACGCCGCTCCTCGACGGGCAGCGCCATCAGCTCACGGTGGGCGACCAGCGTCCGGCTGGACGCGGGCGGCACAGCGGTGTCCGGGTTGTGCCGGCGGTCGAGGGCGTATCGGAACAGCTCGCCCTGCCACGGCTTGTCCGGATCCGGTGCCGCGTGCACCAGGTTGAGGATGTCGCCGAAGCGGTATCCCTTGGACGCGGTGTCGTACTTCAGCAGCGACCTGCCGCTGTAGAGGCGCCGTACGGCGTCGGCGACGCCGCGCTTGACGGGCTTAGGGACGTTGCGGCCGTACACCGCCGTCCAGTACGCGAGCAGCTCGCCGGGCTCGTCCGGTCGCTGGAGCACGGAGGCGATGACCTGCCGGTTCGACGGGCCGTCGGTGGCCCCGGCCGCCAGGCGTGCCTGCACGTACTCGGCGGCGCCGACGAGGGCCGCCGTACGGAGGTTGCCCTCACCGCGCAGCCAGGCGAGCAGGCCGGCCGTCCACACCGGGTCGGTGACGGCGAGCTCGCGCACGAGCCCCGCGAACCGGTCGTCACGGTCGCCGCCGGACTCGTAGAAGGTCTGCTGCGAGACGAAGTTGGCGACCGCCAGCAGGAAAAGCTCGGAACGCGCGTCCCGCTGACGGCCCCGGCCACCCTCGTAGGTACGGAGTACTCGCCCGGTCGACGTCACGCGCGAAGTGGGGCGCGCCTTGGCGGCCCGCATGTTGAATCGCGCCATGCTGAATTCCCCCGAATTCACTGTGGGTTTCTGAGGGAGGCACAGCAAAAGGAGGGCGTCCGAGATCGAAGTCGACTGCGGTTGCTTATGACTGGCGCGTCTTCCGTTCCGCCACACCGACCCGGAGTCGATGACGGGATTCGAACCCGCACGAGGGGTTTACCCCCACCAGCTCCCGAAGTATCCGCTGCCTGCGCACCGGGCACCCACCTTGAGCTGCGCCTCCCGAGATCAATTCGGCAGCGGCATGGGATTCTTTTGGGAGAAGAAGTAGCCGCGGCCCGCGCACCGGGAGGTGCATGAAGTTGTGGTGTCCAGAGATCGAGGCCGGCGGAACCGACGTGGTGCTCTGCCGCTGAGCTACACCGGCGCGTGGAACCGGTGGCGGGATTCGAACCCGCGGCCTCCCCATTAAGAGTGGAAGTAGGTCCTGCCTTCGCACCTGGACGTTCATCACTCTAAGAGGCGTGCCGCGGGACGGGCGAACGAATTAACTACCGGCGCTGGCGCTTCCAGGGCCCGGTGATGGCCAGCAGAATGCCGGGGTCCTGGATGTTGGCGAACAGCGTCCGGCCGTCGGGCGAGAAGGTGACCCCGGCGAACTCGCTGAATTCGGGCTCCTCTTCGGTGCCGACGTTCAGGTCGTTGCGGGCGATGGGGTACGTGCGGCCGCTGTCGGTGGCGCCGAACAGGTGCGAGACGCCCTCACCGTCCTCGGCGAGGATGACGCCGCCGTACGGGGAGACGGTGATGTTGTCGGGGCCGTCGAATGCGCCGTCCTTGGACGGATCGGGGTTGACGCCGAGGAGGACCTTCAAAGTGAGGGTGCGGCGCTTGGGGTCGTAGAACCAGACCTGGCCGTCGTGCCGGCCGGGGCTCTCCGCACGGGCGTAGGAGGAGACGATGTAGGCGCCGCCGTCGCCCCACCACATGCCCTCCAGCTTGCGGGCGCGGGTGATCTCACCGTCGGCGAACTGCTTGCGCACGGGCGTGCTCTTCGCGTCGCGGTCGGGGACGTCCACCCAGTCGACGCCGTAGACCGTGCCGATCCTCGTGGCGCGGGAGAGGTCGTCGACGTACTTGCCGCCGGAGTCGAAGCACTTGGGGGCCTGGAGGTCACCGGCGTCGTCGGCCAGGGTACGGAACCTGCCGCGGCCGTACTCGAAGCCCTTCGGCGGGGTCCAGCGGAAGAACAGGCCGTTGGGGGAGGCCGCGTCCTCGGTGAGGTAGGCGTGGCCGCGCTTGGGGTCGATGACGACGGCCTCGTGGTCGTAGCGGCCGAAGAACTTCAGGGGCTTGGGGTCCTCGTTGGCGCGTCGGTCGATGGGGTCGACCTCGAAGACATAGCCGTGATCCTTGGTCATGCCGTTGGTACCGGCTTTGTCGGAGTTCTCCTCGCAGGTGAGCCAGGTACCCCAAGGGGTACTGCCGCCCGCGCAGTTGGTGGAGGTGCCGGCGATGCCGACCCATTCGGCGACCTGGCCGCCGGGGCGGACCTCGACGACGGTGCAGCCGCCGGACGCGGCAGGGTCGTAGACGAGGCCCTCGGTGAGCGGGACCGGGTACTTCCAGTTGGCGCGGGGGCCCTTCAGCTCGTGGTTGTTGACGAGGAGGGTGGTGCCGCGCGGCCCGTCGAAGGCGGCCGTGCCGTCGTGGTTGGAGGGGGTGAACTCGCCCGACTCCAGCTTGGTCTTCCCGCTGTAGGTGATGACGCGGTACTCGAACCCGGCGGGCAGCGCCAGGATACCCTTCGGGTCCGGGATCAGCGGGCCGTAGCCGACACCGCAGCTGTGGGCGTCCGTCGGCTTCCCGCCCTCGGTCTCGGCCTCCGTGGACGCGAGCGCGTTCGGCGCGCTGGCGAGAACGCCGGCACTGCCCGCCAGCGCGACACCGGCACCGGTGATCGCGGAATTCCTGGCGAAGTCCCTACGGGTGAGCGACATGGTGTCTCCTGTGACAGTTGGTGCCGTGGGAGGTGGCGGGCTTGAGTCGGCGCAACGGTCCCGCGCAGGACTGAACACAGCCTGAACGCCAGGCGGCTTCACGGCACCCGCTTCCATGAATCAACGCCGGGCACGGCAACGCCCTCAGGGGCGCGGGGCTGTACCGATATGCGGCTCCGCCGCGTGGGCGCGACCAGCCACACTCGACCGGCACCCGCGAGACAGGCTCAGCCCCCTTGCTGCGACCGCGCCTTGAACGCGGCCTTCCGAGCCTCCTTGGCGATCTTCTTGTCCGGATGCAACCGCCCCATCGCCTCCAGCACATCCGCGGTCGCCGGATGATCCACCCGCCAGGCCGCCGCGAAGAACCCACCGTGCTGCGCGGCCAGCCCCTCCACCAGCGCCCGCAGCTCGTCGGAGTTCCCCTCGGCCGCCAGCTGCGCGGCAAGAGTGTCGACGGTCAGCCAGAACACCAGCTCCTCGGACGGCGCGGGCACGCCGGAGAACCCCGCCTCGGTCAGCCACACCCGGGCCAGCCCGCCCAGTTCGGGATCGTCGAGGACCTCCCGCAGCGCGGGCTCGGCCTCCGCGCCGACGAGGGACAGCGCCTGCTGGCAGCGCAGCCGCCGCAGCGGCGCCCCGGCATCCAAGCCTCGCGCCGCCGCCAGCAACTCCCGTGCCGCGGCGAGGGATTCCCGCCGGGTGAGCCACATCTCGGTCTCGGCACGCGCGGCGACCTGTGGGAAGACGGCCGTGCCGTCGAGCAGCGCGTCGGCGCCCTTGTCCGCGAGGTCCCCGACGGCGGGTGCCTCGAACCCGGCCTCCAGCAGCCGCGACCGCAGCCCGTACAGGCCGAGCGGGGTCAGCCGCACCATGCCGTAGCGCGACACGTCGGTGTCGTCGACGGCGGCCGGCCCCTCCTCGGCGCCCTCGGTGTCCGCCATCAGCGCCTCGTCCACCGGCTGGTACTCCACGAGCCCGACCGGCTCCAGCACCCGGAACTGGTCGTCGAGGCGCATCATCGCGTCGGAGACCTGCTCCAGCACGTCGTTCGTGGGCTCGCCCATGTCGCTGGGCACGATCATCGACGCGGCGAGAGCCGGCAGCGGCACGGGTCCGTCGCCCGGGCCGTCCTCGGCGGCCGTCAGCAGGTACAGGTTGCCGAGGACGCCGTCGAGGAACTCCGCCTCGGCCTCCGGGTCCCAGTCCAGCGAGGAGAAGTCGATCTCGCCCCCGGTGTCGATCGCGTCGACCAGGTCATCGAGGTCGGGCACGCTCGCGTCGGCGAGCACCGTCTCCAGCGCCGTCAGCCACACCCCGAGGACGTCCTGCGGCGAACCGCCGGTCAGCAGCGAAAGATCCGCGCCGGCCTCGACCGTGCCCGTCTCCTCGTCGACGATCTTGACCAGCCCGGCGTCGACGGCCACGCGCCAGGCCTCGCTGGCATACGCGGCGGCGTCGTCCCCGCTCAGTCCGAGCGCCTCCGCGGCCGCCGGCAGCTGCTCCTCGACGAGGCCGCCCCCGGCGTCGACCCGGGTGTCGGGTCCGGCCCAGCGGGCGAGCCGCGTGGCCCGGGAAAGCAACGGCGTGGACAGCGCGTCCCGCGCCAGCTCCGCTTCGGGGTGCAGCCGCACCGGCGGCAGGGAGGAGCTGTCTGACATCGGCTGTTTCTCCTAGGGCGTTCTGCATGGCCGTAAGCGACACGGCCCTCGGCCGTACGCATCACGGCTCAACCGCTCAGCCTAGACGGATTTCCACCCATGCCACCCGGTTCATCTCTCCGTCGGGAGCTGTACATGGCCGAAACCTTGACAAGTGGCTTGACCAGGCAGGAGATTGACGCGCGTAGAAATCGGGCGGACAGCTGTTCACTGTATTTTCTACGCGCGTCGCCACCGCCCCACCGGTCGCGCCTGCACCAGCGTTTCACCCACCGTTCCACGCACCACCCTCGTCCCGGCGCTCATTCACGTCCCCGGAGGGATTTCCGTTGCCGAGCAAGAAGTCCGCGCGTCTCGCCGCGCTCACCGTCGCCGCCGTGTGTTCCGCTGCGTTCACCGTAGTCCTCACCGCCCCCGCGCACGCCGACTCCGTGCGCATCCATGACGTCCAGGGCAGCACCCGAATATCGCCCTACGCCGGCAAGCAGGTCACGGATGTGGCCGGAATCGTCACCGGCGTGCGCGGCTACGGGTCGTCCAAGGGCTTCTGGATCCAGGACCCGCAGGCGGACGACAACCCGGCCACCAGCGAGGCCCTCTTCGTCTACACCGACTCCGCGCCGAAGGGCGTCGCCATCGGCGACGCGGTCACGGTGTCGGGCACGGTCCAGGAGTACGTCCCGGGCGGTGCCGCCAGCGGCAACCAGTCGATCACCGAGATCACCAAGCCGACGTTCACCGTCGTCTCCAGCGGCAACGCTCTCCCGGCGGCCGCGGCCATCTCCGCCAAGTCCGTCCCGGCCGCGTACGCCCCCGTCGGCGACGCCGCCGCGAACGGCTCGGTCAACGGCCTGACGCTCAGGCCCAGGGCGTACGCCCTGGACTACTACGAGTCCCTGGAGCACATGAACGTCCGGGTCGCCGACGCCCGGGTGGTCACCGGCACCGACGGCTTCAACGAGCTGTGGGTCACGGTGAAGCCGCGCGAGAACGCGAGCCGGCGTGGCGGTACGGTCTACGGCTCCTACGACTCGCAGAACACCGGCCGCCTCCAGATCCAGTCCCTCGGCGCGGCGGCCGACTTCCCGAAGGCGAACGTCGGTGACACGCTCGCCGGCACCACCACCGGCCCCCTGGACTACACCCAGTTCGGCGGCTACACCCTGGTCGCGAGCGAGCTGGGCACGCTCAAGAGCGGTGGCCTGAAGCGGGAGACGACGCGGAAGCAGGGACACGGCGAGCTGGCGGTGGCGACGTACAACGTCGAGAACCTCGACCCGTCCGACGCCACCTTCGCCGAGCACGCCTCCGCGATCGTGAACAACCTCCAGTCGCCCGACGTCGTGTCCCTGGAGGAGATCCAGGACAACAACGGCAAGACCGACGACGGTACGGTCGCCGCCGACCGGACGATGCAGAAGCTGATCGACGCGATCGTCGCCGCGGGCGGCCCGGCGTACCAGTGGCGCTCCATCGACCCGGTGAACAAGGCCGACGGCGGTGAGCCGGGCGGCAACATCCGCCAGGCGTTCCTGTTCAACCCGGAGCGGGTCTCCTTCGTCGACCGTGCGGGCGGCGACGCCACGACGGCCGTCGGCGTGACCAAGGTGAAGGGCAAGGCCGCGCTGACGGTCTCCCCGGGTCGTATCGACCCGGCGAACGCGGCCTGGACGAACAGCCGCAAGCCGCTGGCCGGTGAGTTCACCTTCCGTGGCCGCACGGTCTTCGTGATCGCCAACCACTTCGCCTCCAAGGGCGGCGACCAGTCGCTGCACGCGCAGTACCAGCCGCCGGTCCGCAGCTCGGAGACCCAGCGCCACCTCCAGGCGACCGCGGTGAACGCGTTCGTCAAGGACATCCTGGCCGTCCAGAAGAACGCGGACGTCGTCACGCTCGGCGACATCAACGACTTCGAGTTCTCCGGCACCACCAAGCTGCTGGAGGACGACGGCGCGCTGTGGTCGGCGATCAAGTCGCTGCCCAAGAGCGAGCGTTACTCGTACGTCTACCAGGGCAACGCGCAGACGCTGGACCAGATCCTGATCAGCCCGTCGATCCGGAACTCCTGCGACTTCGAGTACGACAGCGTGCACGTCAACTCGGAGTTCCACGACCAGATCAGCGACCACGACCCGCAGGTGCTGCGGTTCCGTCCGTAACCTCCGGTGCGGTTCAGGGCTGGCTGAACACCCCGTTCAGCCAGCCCTGCCAGGCGGCTTCGCACTCCTTGATGTCGGCGCCCGGCGTGAAGTCGTGCAGGGAGATGCCGACCGGGTGGCCCCAGTGGTTGCGTCCGAAGACGCGGGTGAGGCCCCGGTCCGTGCGCAGCCCGATGAAGTACGGGTCGCGGAAATCGACCACGGCGTCGAACTCGTCGGGGCCGTGGACCCGCACGCTCGTGCCGGCCGCCACGTCCTCCCCGACGCCGAGCGCCCGCCCGACGGCGGCGAGGGCGTCGGCCGCCTTCGACGCCTCGGGGCCGTCGAACGTGGCGAAGGCGGCCGGCCGGGGCGCGAAGTGGACCAGGTACTCGCGCAGGGTGTGCAGATAGAAGTCGGTGTGCTTGGCGGCGCCGTCGTACTGGTTGTCCCAGTCGTCGACGAAGATCCCGCTGTGCACGTACCGCACCCAGGCGCGCCGGCCCTCGTCACGCGGCTCGATGGTGTAGTCGAGCTGGTTCTTCGTCTGCTCGGCGATGCCCTCGACGTCCTCGACGAGGTTGGTGTAGCGGTGCGGCGGGTCCCAGGCGGTGACCTTCGACCCGAAGGGCCCCCGGCCGCCGACCCGGGGCTCCGGCGGTTCCATCGGCCAGAGGTAGCCTCCGGTACCGGTGGTGACCGCCTCCCAGACCTCCTGAGGCGTGGCGTCGACCTCGAACTCACGGGCGATCTCGAATTCCTTGGACATGGCGGGCTCCTGCGTCCTACTGCTCGATTTCCTGGGCGGGCTGCTGGTCCTTGACCGTGGGGTGGACGGCGACGACGATCCGGTGATCGCGGCCGCCCTCGGCGTCGGGCGCGTCGTACTTGCGGATCAGCGCGCTCACGCCGGCCGTCAACTCCTCGATGAACGCGGCTCGGTCGGCGGCCGAGGCGAAGCGGACCTCGCCGTCCAGCGCGTAGGTCGCCAGCCGCTTGCGGGCCTTCGTGGCGCCGGTGATCAGCGAACCGACGTCCCGGACGAGCCGGGCGCCGAGCGCGAGCAGCCAGCGGGCGGAGAGCTGGTCACGGAAGCGGTCCGGGTCCGGCTGCACCGAGGCGAGCGCGAGCGGCGAGATCACGTACGACGCCGCGGTCGCCTGCATGAGCCGCTCGGTGACGTTTCCCTTGCGGCGCTCCCCGGCCAGCTCGACGAGGCCGTGCCGCTCCAGCGCCTTGAGGTGGTAGTTCACCTTCTGCCTGGGCAGCCCGACCTTGCCGGCCAGCATGGCGGCCGACGCGGGTCCGGCCGCCAGCTCGGCAAGCAGCCGGGCCCTTATGGGGTCCAGGGAGACGGCTGCGGCCTCGGGGTCCTCGATCACGGTGACGTCCAGCATGGGTCCACCGTCTCACCGAACACTTTTTTTGTCCAGACGGTTCGAGTTTTCGGTACGGTTCAGTCCGGGACGAGGCCGAGGGCGAAGTCGTACCGGCTGACCGAGCCGGTGCTCTTGAGGCCAGGCCAGGTCTGGACGCGGTGCCACAACTCCGTCGCCGAGCCGATGCCGTCGCCCGGGGCGGCAAGGGCGTCGATGTGGGCCTGGGCGCTCTCCCACTCGGCGTAGTTGAGGACGCGGGTGCCGTCGGTGCTGAGGTGGAAGTGGGCGGAGATACCGCCGGGGTGAGGGGTGGGCTCGCTCTCCAGCGCCTCGAAGACGGCGTCGACCCAGGCACACTGCCGGTCGGGGTCGGGGCCTTCGAACTCGATGTCGACGATCACGATGCAGCCGGGGACGCGGGTGTCGCCCTCGCGGGCGCCGCTGCGGTAGTGCCGGTACCGGCCGAGCCACTGCCGTTCGATGCCGGGTACGGCGGTGTCGATCTCGTCGACGCGCTCCTGCCGGTGGGTCTTGACGAAGGCCTCGAAGGCCTGCTCGCTCCTCCACTGCGAGTAGTGGAGGAGGGTGGAGGCGTCCTGGCCGGTGTAGACGTAGTAACCGAGCAGATCGTCGGTGGGCCAGGGGCGGCGCTCCCAGGTGCCGGCGATGGCCTCGACGGTCTGCGTCTGCCGCTGGGGGTCGGCAACCCGCCAGGTACTGAAGAAGGGGGCGCCGACCTCGGGGCGGGTGAGATCGGGGTGGGCGTCGGTGCGACGGGTCATGGAGGCCTCCGGGGAAGGTGGTCGATGCGTGCACCGATCACCTTTCGCCCTCAACCGGACTTGAGGTCAAGACGCTGCCGCCCCGGGCCCCCGGACCGGCCTCGGCCGAGGCGGCTGCTGACTGCGCCGTACCGGTGTGCCTCCGCGGTGCCGCCGGTGCCTGCTTCAGCGCCGCCCGGCATCATTCGGCCCGTCCGGCATCATTCGGCCCGCCCGGCGTTTGAGGACGAGGCCCCTTCAGAGCCCGATGCGGGGGCTGGGGGGCGGCAGCCCCCAGGCACGTTCGGGCAGACGCCGGTCAGAAGGCCCCCCGCCCCCGCCTGCGCAGCACCCGCGTCGCGACGACCGCTCCCACCACCGCCCCGACGATCAGCACCGGCCGCGGATGCCGCAGGCCGGCCTGGACGACGGTGCGGACGGGGCGCGGGACGCTGTGCTCGACGACATGACCCGCGTGGGTCGCCTTGTCCTGGACGGTGTGGCCGGTCCGGGTCGCCCGGTCCTGCACGGTGTGCCCGGCCTGGGCGGCCCGCTCCTGCACCACGTGGCCCGCCTGCGCCGCCCTGTCCTGCACCACATGCCCGGCGCGCATCGCCCGGTCCTGCACCACGTGTCCCGCCTGCGCCGCGCTGCTGCGCAGCTGTACGGTCATCGCGCCCGCCTTGTCCTTCAGGTCCGCGGCGCGCGCCATGGCCCGGCCCTTCACGTCCGCCTTCCCGACCAGCTCCTCGACGGAGTCGCCGAGTTCGCCACGCGTCCGCTCGATCTGGCGGCGCAGTTCCTCGGGGCCCTTGGCCCCGCCGCCCGCCTTCTCGGCCGCGGTCTTCCCCGCGGCGGCGGCTTTCGCGGAGCCCTTCTTCGCGGCCTCTCCGCCGCCCGTCGCCCCCGCCTTCTTCTCACTCATCGGTGCGCCCTTCCCTTCATCTCCTCGACATCGGCCCTGACGCTGCCAAGCGCCTCCTCGGGTGTGGGAGGGGCGGCGCGCCGCAGCTGGGCGCGGCCGGTCGCGGCCAGCAGGCCGGCGAGGGCGAACAGGGCCCCCGTCACGATCAGCGCCGCGCCCCATACGGGCAGCGTCAGCGAGAGCGCGGCGGTGGCCGCCGCGGCCAGGAACAGCAGACCGGCGTACGCGACGGCGCCCGCCGCGCCCAGCAGGCCGCCGCCGCGGCCGGCGTGCCGGCCCTTCTCGGCCAGCTCCTCCTTGGCGAGGGCGACTTCCTGCCGTACGAGCCGGGAGAGCTGTTCGCCGGCCTGTCCTACGAGTTCGCTCACCGAGCGATGCTCGTCGCGCAGCCGCTCGGGGGCCGTGGACCCGGTCACGTGTTCCGCCTCCTCTCGGTTCGGAACACCCCGGGTACCCGCCGCGGCCCCCGCTATCCCTTCCGTCCGCCGCCCGGTCCGCGCTCGCCCAGCCGGGCCAGCTGGGCCTGGAACCAGTCGAGGCGGGCCTGCAACAGCGCGGCCTCGGCGGTGAGTTCGGGCACGCCGAGCTCACCGGCCGCGGCGAGGTCGGCGACCGCCACGGGCGCCCCCTGCCCGGCCACCACCCGCAGCCCCTCCCCCGCCAGCCGGGCGAACCCGGCGAGCGAGACGGACGTACGGCCGCGCAGGCAGCCCGCGCAGGAGGGGGCGAGAGCCTTCCAGCCGGGGCGGCCCCAGCCGGCGTCGGCCAGGGCGGCGGCGACCGTACCGCAGGCACACGGCCCGACCGTGGCGGTGCGCACGCGTTGACGGGCGGAGCGGAAGCCGCGCTCGAAGCGGATGTACCGGCCCAGCACGGTGACCTCGAGCAGTACGGCCGCCCGGTGCTCGGCCGTGCACAGCAGCGCCTCGGCCGTCGTACGGTCGTGTACGCAGTGGAAGCCGCAGTCGCAGCGGCGGCTCGGCGCCCGGTGCCGCAGGCCGTAGACACAGGACGCGTCGGCCAGGACCCCGTACGGCAGGGCGCCGCCCAGCGACACACCGGTGAAGCCGGCCCGGGTGCCGTCCTGGGACAGCACCGGGTGGGCGATCTTGTATCCGGTCGGCGGCTCCGTAGGGCGTTCCTCCGGAAGCCGCAGCCTCATCGGGCGACCGGGACCTCTTCGGGCGCCGACGCCTCGACGGTCCCGGCGTCAGCGACCTCCTCGGCCAGTTCGACTTCCTCGTCGTGGACCTGCGGCCGCTCTTCCGCGACTCCGGTGGTGAGTGCCTTGCCGAGCTTCATGACGCCTCCCATGACCAGGGATCGTTGACCTCCTGGCAATAGTGACCCATGGCGCCCGACTTGGACATAGGGCCTACGACGGGCCTGATGAAACCCCACCTCGCAGCATCCCTTACCAATACTTCGTAGAAGAATTAAGTAGAGCTTCACAGTTATCCTGCCGACACTACTGCCATGACGACCACACCCTCCCCCGCCCCGCCCTTCGGCCGCGCCCTCTGCGCCATGATCACGCCCTTCACCGAGACCGGCGCGCTCGATCTGGACGGGGCACAGCGGCTCGCGGCGTGGCTGGTGGGCGAGGGGTGTGACGGGCTGGTGCTCTCGGGCACGACGGGCGAGTCGCCGACCACGACGGACGCCGAGAAGGCGGAGCTGGTCAGGGCCGTCCGGGAGGCGGTGGACGGCCGGGCGTCGGTCGTCGCGGGCGTCGGCACCTTCGACACCCGGCATACCGTCGAGCTGGCCCTGGCGGCCGAGAAGGCGGGCGCCGACGGCCTGTTGGTCGTCGCGCCGTACTACAGCAGGCCACCGCAGGACGCCGTCGAGGCGCACTTCCGGGAGGTCGCGGACGCGGCCGGACTGCCCCTCGCGCTGTACGACATCCCGGGCCGCACCGGCACCAGGATCGAGCCGGAGACGCTGATCCGGCTCGCCGAGCACCCCCGGATCGTGGCGGTGAAGGACTGCTCCTACGACTTCCTCGGCGCCCAGAAGGTGCTGGCGCGCACGGAGTTGGCGTACTACGCGGGGTGCGACGAGCACAATCTGGCGCTGTACGCGGTGGGGGGCGCCGGGTACATCAGCACGGTCGCCAATGTCGTCCCGGCCCAGCTCCGGGCGGTACTGGACGTGTTCGAGGCGGGCGACACCCCCGTGTCCGCCCGCCTCCAACAACGCGCCACGCCGCTCATCGAGGCGATGATGTCGGCGGGGCTGCCCGGCACGGTCACCGCCAAGGCCCTGCTCCATGAGCTGGGCCTGCCGGCGGGTCCCGTCCGGGCACCGCTGCGGCCCGCCGACCGCGAGGCGGTCGACAGGCTGCTGGCGGTGTACCAGGAGTTCGTCACCGGCTGACCAGGGTGCGGCTTGGTCAGGGCCGTTTCCCGATCGGCGTCCGGTCTGCTCAGCGCTCGGTCTGCTCAGCGCTCGGTCTGCTCAGCGCTCGGTCTGCTCAGCGCTCGGTCTGCTCAGCGCTCGGTCTGCTCAGCGCTCGGCGAAGACGGGCTCCCAGCGTCCGGCGGCCCCGTCGTTGTCCTTGCGGAAGCCGCTGAGCGGGACGGTCTTGTCGCTGCCGACGGTGACCTTCACGAGCCGCTGATGGAACTCGTTATTGCCGTTCGGCGCGATGTCCCAGGCGATCAGCGACGTGTCGCCGGCCAGGCGAGCAGCTGCTGCCCGCGTACCTCGGTCCTCTGACCGGTGCGGGCGTCGACGACCCAGGAGGAGGTCTTCCACTTCTTGCCCGCGAAGTCACCGGCGACCAGCCTGCCGCTGGGCGACTGCCACGCGTCGACGTACCACTGGAGGTGCTTCTGGTCCGCCGGTACGGCGACCTCGGCGCCGGTGAGGTCGTAGAACTGCTTGCCGATGTCTCCCATGGGGTGGCCGGCCCGGACATGCCTGCCGTCCGGGCTGAGGGCGAAGTCCTGGCGGGCGTTGATGAGTTGGCACCCATGGGGTCGGTCGGGTCGCTTGCGAGCTTCGCCTCGCTCCAGGAGCCCTTGCCGGAGACAGTGTCCAGGACGTGGAAGCCCGTACGGGTCGACGGCTGCTTCTGCTCCCAGAAGTCGGAGCCCTCCGTCTTGACCAGCTGGTCGGGGTTCTCCCCGTAGGTCGTCGCGACCAGCTTCAGGCCGTCGCGCGAGAACGAGAGTCCGGCGACCTCGTGGTCGTCGATCCACCGCTCGACCTTGCCGGTGGCCAGGTCGAGCATGCCGGTCCGCGAGGCGGGCAGGTCGCGCTCCAGCAAGGCGGCGGTCTTCTTGCCGGAGGCGACGGCGACGTAGGACCACTTGGTGGTCTTCACGTATGTGTCCGTCTTCTGGTCCAGCAGCCAGTAGTCGCGGACGCGTTCGGCCTGGCCGGCGGAGTGCTTGACGGTCCGAGGGACGTAGTAGGCGGCCGGCACCGTGTTCCCGGCCGAGATCGGATCGCGCGGCGGCGACTGGTCCGGGTGCGCGCTGTCCTTGCTCTTCGTTACGACGTCCGCGGGCCGGAGTCCTCCTTGCCGGAGTCCAGCAGCGGCGCCGCCACGCCGATGGCGACGGCGGCGGTGACCGCGGCGACGGAGGCGATCCGCCGGGTGCGCCGGCGCCGGCGCCGGCGCACCACCAGGACCCGGTCGGCGAGCCCCGGTCCGGCCGATGTCTGTTCGTCTGCCAACTCCCGCAGGGAGTCACGCACGAGTTCCTCGACGTTCACGGTCGCACCTCCGCGGGCGAGAAGTCACGGGGCGGCTGCGACTCGGCCTCGGCCGGACCCAGGGCCGCCAGCTCGGGAGCGAGGGCGCGCAGCCGGGCGAGTGAACGGTGGGTGGTGGACCGTACGGTGCCCACGGAGCAGCCCAGGACTTGGGCCACGTCGGCCTCCGGCAGGTCCTCGAAGCAACGCAGCACGAGCACCATCCGCTGCCGTGCCGTCAGCCGGGCGAGCGCCCCGCGCATCAGCAGCCGTAGCTCCGCGTCGGGCGCGGCGTCCGGGCTCGCGCCGGTCTCGGGCGGCTCGGCGACGGTGAGTTCGCGCCGGCGCCACTTCAGCCTCCAGCGGCTGATCTGCTGCCGGTACTGGATCTGCCGTACGTACGCCTCCGGCTCGTCGATGCGGTGCCAACGGGTCGACCGCCTTGACCAAGGCGTTCTACAGAAGGTCCTCCGCGGCGTGCCGGTCGCCGCCGCTCAGCAGCACCGCGGTCCAACGCGGACGACCGGTTCTCCACGAACTCCCGGACCTGTCCTGGTGACGCGCGCGGCCGGCTGCCGCTATACCGCCCCACAGAAAGCAATCAGGAAACAGGCCGGGGCCCGTACCGCATCCTGTGCGGTACGGGCCCCGACCCGTGCGGTATGGCTGATCAGCCCCACTTGTACCCGTCACCGAAGAGCAGGAAGTGCTCCAGCACATCCTCCATCGGATCGTCCACCTGCCCGACGTTGACCAGCCCGATCCGGGGGCCGTTGTGCGAGCCCGTGTTGGTCTCGTCGGCATGCGCGCTGCCCGCCGGCAGCCAGCACACCGCCCCCACGGCCAGCGCCCCCACCACCAGCCGGAGCACGGCCCTGGTCCGCGCCCTCGTCTTCACTCGCCCCGTCATCGGCCCTCATTTCGTCGGTTCGGCATGTGATCGGAAACTGCGTCCAACCGTTCATCTGCCTGGACCGGGGTGAGGTCACGTGGAGTAACCCGTACGTGGGGGCGTGGGGTTGCCGGCGAGCGGGTCAGTTGTGGCTGTTCTGATTGCGATGCAGGTCAGGGGGTCAGCTTGCCTTGAATGCTCTCCCCCGCGTCCAGGCTGCGGGCATGAAGTGGGAGACATCCTCTGTGGCTGGGTCGGTCGGCTCCCCAGCAGGCACTCCTTCATGTCCAAATCTTTCAATCTGCACCATAGGAAGTCCCCTGACGTACAACATGTAAGCGTCACGCGCTGTGGCCACCTTCGAACTACAGATCCCCCCTCATACCAGGAGAACAGTTGCTTCTTAGCGATGCCGATGGGCTTTTCGCTGCCTTAGCTACTCTGAAACTTCCACGCAGCGACTACGTGGTGTGCGGCTCTGCGGCCCTGTACGTACGTGGGTTACGCGCGCGCATGGGCGACCTTGATGTCCTCGCACGTGGCGAAGCCTGGCAGTGCGCCCTTCGTCTCGGCGCACCGGAGCCCACCATCTCCGGGTACGGGCTCAGAGTCGTCCACCCGACTGCCTCAATAGAGATCATGGACCGTTGGACCCCAGGTTGGTCAACGGACCGGCTCATCGATGATGCTGACGTCATCGACGGGGTCCCCTTCATGCGCCTCGGTGACATCCTGCGCTGGAAAATCGCCGCCGCCAGGCCCAAGGACCACGCCGACATCACGGCTATCCGTCATCTCTATCGTGTCTGGACCGGCGAGGTGGAGCCACTCTTCCCATCCGCCTCTGATACCTCAGACGCTTAGCGAGGCGCATGAGGCAACACACGAGCGCCCTCCCGGGCCGTCCTCGGGCCGTGGAAGGGCGCTCAATGATGACCAACGTCGACAACTGCCGACAGCTCAGCAGCAGGTCAGGACGCTGATCGTTTAGGCGGCCACAGGTCACCGCCTCCGGTGATCAGTTGTGGCTGTGCAGGATCTCGTTCAGCCCGCCCCAGACCGCGTTGTTCGGGCGGGCCTCGACCGTGCCGGTGACCGAGTTGCGGCGGAAGAGGATGTTGGAGGCGCCGGAGAGTTCGCGGGCCTTGATGATCTGGCCGTCAGGCATGGTGACGCGGGTGCCGGCGGTGACGTACAGGCCGGCCTCGACGACGCACTCGTCACCGAGCGCGATGCCGACGCCCGCCTCGGCGCCGATCAGGCAGCGCTCGCCGATGGAGATGATCACGTTGCCGCCGCCGGAGAGGGTGCCCATCGTCGACGCGCCGCCACCGATGTCGGAACCGTCGCCGATCACGACGCCGGCGGAGATGCGGCCCTCGACCATCGACGTGCCGAGGGTGCCGGCGTTGAAGTTGACGAAGCCCTCGTGCATGACGGTGGTGCCCTCGGCGAGGTGCGCACCGAGGCGGACCCGGTCGGCGTCGGCGATGCGGACGCCCTTCGGGGCGACGTAGTCCGTCATGCGCGGGAACTTGTCGACCGAGGTCACCTGGAGGTGCAGGCCCTCGGCCCGCGCGTTGAGCCGGACCTTCTCGATGTCGTCGACGGCGACCGGGCCGAGGGAGGTCCACGCGACGTTCGCGAGGAAGCCGAACTGACCCTCCAGGCTCAGGCCGTGCGGCTTGACCAGTCGGTGGGAGAGCAGGTGGAGGCGCAGGTAGACGTCGTGCGCGTCGATCGGCTTCGCGTCGATCGAGGCGATGACCGTGCGGACCGCGACGACCTCGACACCCCGGCGCACGTCCGGCCCGATCGCCTTCGCGGCACCCTCACCGAGCAGCTCGACGGCACGCTCGGCGGACAGCCGCTCGCTGCCGGAGGGGCCAGGCTCGGCGACGAGCTCGGGCGCGGGGAACCAGGTGTCGAGAACAGTGCCGTCGGCGGCGATCGTGGCAAGGCCGGCGGCCACGGCGCCGGTGGTGCGAGGAGCAGTCGTGTCGGTCATGAGGGCAACCTAACGTGGCCCCCGCCGCGGGGGCGAACCGACGGGGTCGCGTCTCACGTGCCGGGCACGCCCGCAGCCCGTCCGGCGTTTGAGGACGAGGCCCGAAGGGCCGACAGCGGGGGTCCGGGGGCGCAGCCCCGGGAACCGGGGTCGAAGGGGCGGAGCCCCTTGAAGGGATGGGACGGGTAGGGGCGGCGGGGGCGAAGAACCAACGACGCTCACGGAATGACCCGCGCCAGCACCTCCCGCGCGTACTCCTCGTCGTACGGCACCTCCGTCAGCAGCACCTGCAAGCAGATCCCGTCCAGCAGCGCCACCAGCGCCCGTGCCGTGACGGCGTCCGTGCGCTGGGACAGGCGATCGGCGAGGTCGCGCCCCCACTCGGCGGCGACCGGGCGCAGGGCGGGGCGGCGCAGGGCGGCGAGGTAGAGCTCGTACTCGAGTTCCACGCCGGTGCGGTCGCCCGCGAGCCACTCCCCCATCCAGCCCGCGAGCTCGGCGGCAAGATCGGCGCCCGGATCCTCCAGGCCACCCCGCGCGGCGATCACCTTGGCAAAGCCCTCATTGGCCTGGCGCAGGGCGGCGACCAGCAGATCGTCCAGGGTCTTGAAGTGGTACGTCGTGGAACCGAGCGGCACATCCGCCTCGGCCGCGACGGTGCGGTGGCTCAGCCCTCCGATTCCCTTCTCCCCGACGACCCGGATCGCCGCGTCGATGATCCGCTGCCGTCGCTCGGGGTCGTAGCGCCGGGCCATCAGTGCGCACCGCCCAGGTTCAGCACGACGACACCGACGATGATCAAGGCGATGCCCGCGGCCTTGGCGACGGTCATCGCCTCCCCCTGGAACAGGATCCCGATGGCGGCGATGGCCGCGGTGCCGACCCCGGCCCAGATCGCGTACGCCGTACCCATGGAGAGGGACTTCAGCGTCTGGGCGAGCAGCGTGAAGGAGACGAGGTAGCCGACGGCGGTCAGCAGTGACGGCCACAGCCTGCTGAAACCGTCGCTGTACTTCATGGCCGTCGTGGCGGCCACCTCGGCCGCTATGGCTCCGGCGAGCAGCAGGTATCCCATATGTACGAGCGTACACAACGTTGCGTACGACCGTACACAAAGGCTTCGATGTGGATACGGCTCGTTCCAAACAGCTACTCCAACGCCCCTGCACCCACTAGTGTTTTACCGTTCATATACCGGGCCTTCGCAGCCGCGGCTGTCGTCGCGTGCCGCCGCTGGAGGAACAGCGCATGCCAGAAAACAAGCCCCGGCCGCCTCAGGACCAACCTTGGGAGAACGGCTGGGCCCCGGACACCTCGCGGGCGCCGGGAACGCGCCGTCTGTGGCTGGCGGGCATGATGGCGGTGGCGACGATCGTCGCGTGCGCCACGGCGATCGTCGTGACGGAGAGGGCGCCTGACGGAGAGCCACGTTCCGCGGCGGCCGACGACACGGCGTCGGTCCCCGGCCTGATCTCCTTCGCCACGCCGTCGGAGACTCCCCCGGAGGGCAAGAGCGGCCTCGCGACGGAGAAGCCGAGCACCAGGGCACCTGGCCAACAGGACGTCGGCACCCCCGAACCCGCGACGAAGCCGTCCAAGTCGACTCCCGATGAGGCGAGTTCACCGACCGCCTCCCCGAAGCCGCCGGCCACCACCTGGCGATCCGTGCGCTCGGTCAACTATCCGGACCGTTACTGGCATGCGGGCGGCCACTCTGTGGCCCTGGATCCGGTCCGCGGCTCCGAGTCCCGCGAGGACTCCACCTTCAAGCAGGTCGAGGGCCTCGCCGACCGCTCGTGCCACTCCTTCGTCACGCAGGACGGCAGCTACCTCCGCCACCGCAGCTTCGTCCTGCGCCCCGAACGGAACGACGGCTCTGCTGTGTTCGGACGGGACGCCACGTTCTGCGCCCGCGGCTCCTCCTACTCCGGCGCGGTCATGCTGGAGTCGGTCAACTACCCCGGTTACTTCCTCCGCCACAAGAACTTCGTCGTCCGCCTCGAACGCTTCGAGTACAGCTCTCTGTACCTGGCGGATTCGTCGTTCCGGTTGGTGGACGGGCTGGCCTGAGCGCTCAGAGAGAACGGCGCTCTGATGGAACGGCGTACAGAAGGAAGGCCGTACAGGAGAAAGGGCGTACAGGAGGAACGGGGACAGAAAAGCGGCGGCACCCGGAAAGGTGCCGCCGCTTTCACGCGTGCTCAGACGTTGAACCCGAGCGCCCGAAGCTGCTCGCGGCCGTCGTCCGTGATCTTGTCCGGCCCCCACGGCGGCATCCACACCCAGTTGATGCGCAGCTCGCTGACGAGACCGTCCGTGGCGGACTTGGCCTGGTCCTCGATGACGTCCGTCAGCGGGCAGGCCGCCGAGGTCAGGGTCATGTCGAGCGTCGCGATGTTCGCGTCGTCGATGTGAATGCCGTAGATCAGGCCGAGGTTGACGACGTCGATGCCCAGCTCGGGGTCGACGACGTCGTACAGCGCCTCGCGGACCTCTTCCTCCGAGGCCGGCTTCATCTCAACGGTCTCGCTCATGCCGTCTTCCTTTCGGCGTCGGCTCCGCCCAGCACCTGGGCCGTCGCGTCCTTCCACGCCATCCAGCTGAGGAGGGCGCACTTGACCCGGGCCGGGTACTTGGAGACCCCGGCGAACGCGACCGCGTCCTCCAGGACCTCCTCCATGGCGTCGTCCGGCTCGATCTTCCCCTTGGACTGCATCAGCTCCAGGAAGGTCTCCTGGATCTTCCGCGCGTCGGAGAGGTCCTTGCCGACGAGGAGTTCGTTCAGTACGGACGCGCTCGCCTGGCTGATGGAACAGCCCTGGCCCTCGTACGAGACGTCCTCGATCTTCGTGCCGTCGTACTTCACTCGCAGGGTGATCTCGTCGCCGCACGTCGGGTTCACGTGGTGCACCTCGGCGTCGCCATCCCGCAAGCCCCGCCCGTGCGGGTTCTTGTAGTGGTCCAGGATGACTTCCTGGTACATCGAATCCAGCTTCATGCGATCGCTCGTCCCGTCCCGTCAGCCGAAGAAGTTCCGTACGTGCTCCAGGCCGTCCACCAGAGCGTCGATCTCGGCCGGCGTGGAGTACAGATAGAACGACGCTCGCGTGGTCGCAGGAATTCCGTAGCGCAGGCAGACGGGGCGGGCGCAGTGGTGGCCGACCCGGACCGCGATGCCCTGCTCGTCGAGGACCTGGCCCACGTCGTGCGGGTGGATGTCGCCCAGCGTGAAGGAGATCGCGGCGCCGCGGTCCTCGGCCGTGGTCGGGCCGATGATCCTGAGGTCCGGGACCTCTCCCAGCCGCTTCACCGCGTACTCGGTGAGCGCGTGCTCATGGGCGAGGATCTTGTCCATGCCGATCGAGTTGAGGTAGTCGATCGCCGCGCCCAGGCCGATGGCCTGCGAGATCGGGGGCGTGCCCGCCTCGAACTTGTGCGGCGCCGGGGCGTATGTCGACGAGTGCATCGACACCGTCTCGATCATCTCGCCGCCGCCGAGGAACGGGGGCAGGTCCTCCAGCAGCTCCTGGCGGCCCCAGAGGACGCCGATGCCGGTCGGGCCGCACATCTTGTGGCCGGTGAAGGCCACGAAGTCGGCCTGGAGCGCCTGCACGTCCATCGGCATGTGGGGCGCCGCCTGCGAGGCGTCGATGCAGACGAGCGCACCGACCTCCTGTGCGCGGCGCACTATCGCCTCGACCGGGTTGAGCGTGCCCAGGATGTTCGACACCAGCACGAAGGAGACGATCTTCGTCTTCTCCGTGATGATCTCGTCGATGTTGGACAGGTCGAGGCGGCCGTCGTCGGTGAGACCGAACCACTTCAGCTTCGCGCCCGTGCGCTGCGCGAGCAGCTGCCACGGCACGATGTTGGAGTGGTGCTCCATCTCGGTGATGACGATCTCGGTCTCGTGGTCCACCCGGTAGGGCTCGTCGGCCCAGCCGAGCATGTTGGCCACGAGGTTGAGCGACTCGGAGGCGTTCTTGGTGAAGATCACCTCGTCGCGCGAGGGCGCGTTGATGAACTCCGCGACCTTGTCGCGCGCGCCCTCGTACAGCGCCGTGGCCTCCTCGGCGAGGACGTGCACGCCACGGTGGACGTTGGCGTTGTGCTGCTCGTAGTACTCGGAGAGCACGTCGAGCACCTGGCGCGGCGTCTGCGAGGTCGCCGCGTTGTCCAGGTACACGAGCTTCTTGTCGCCGTGGACGACGCGGTCCAGGATCGGGAAGTCCTTGCGGAGCGCCTCGGTGTCGAGGAGGCCCGGCAGCTGTGTCACGCGGATGCGCCACCCTTCACGTACTTGTCGTAGCCCTCGGCCTCGAGCTGGTCCGCGAGCTCCGCCCCGCCGGACTCGGCGATACGGCCGTTCGCGAACACGTGCACGTGGTCGGGCTTGATGTAGCGCAGGATGCGCGTGTAGTGCGTGATCAGCAGGGTGCCGACCTCGCCGGTCTCACGGACCCGGTTCACGCCCTCGGAGACGATGCGCAGGGCGTCGACGTCCAGACCGGAGTCGGTCTCGTCGAGGATCGCGACCTTCGGCTTGAGCAGCTCCAGCTGAAGGATCTCGTGGCGCTTCTTCTCACCGCCGGAGAAGCCCTCGTTGACGTTGCGCTCGGCGAAGGAGGGGTCCATGTTGAGGCGCTCCATGGCCTCCTTGACCTCCTTCACCCAGGTGCGCAGCTTGGGGGCCTCGCCGCGGATGGCGGTGGCGGAGGTACGGAGGAAGTTCGACACGGAGACACCCGGGACCTCGACCGGGTACTGCATCGCCAGGAACAGGCCCGCGCGGGCACGCTCGTCGACGGACATCTCCAGGACGTCCTCGCCGTCGAGGGTGACGGAGCCGGAGGTGATCGTGTACTTCGGGTGACCCGCCAGCGAGTAGGCGAGGGTCGACTTGCCCGAGCCGTTGGGGCCCATGATGGCGTGCGTCTCGCCCTGCTTCACGGTGAGGTCGACGCCCTTGAGGATCTCCTTCGTGGCGTTGTCGGCCTCGACGGTGACGTGCAGGTCTCGGATTTCAAGCGTTGCCATGGGTGCCTCAGGACTCCTGGGTGAGGGAGACGAGAACGTCGTCCCCTTCGATCTTTACGGGGTATACGGGGACGGGGCGCGTCGCGGGTAGGCCGGACGGCTTGCCGGTGCGCAGGTCGAAGCTGGAGCCGTGCAGCCAGCACTCGATCTGGCAGTCCTCCACCTCGCCCTCGGAGAGCGAGACGTTCGCGTGGGAGCAGATGTCGTGGATGGCGAACACCTCGCCCTCGGTCTGCACGACCGAGACCGGCGTGCCGTCGAGTTCCACCCTCTTGGGGGTGTCCTCCTCCAGCTCGCTCAGCCCGCAGGCGCGTACGAAAGCCATCAGACCGTGGCCTCCAGCTCCTCGTCGATCTTCACGAGGAGGCGCTCTTCGATGTCGTCCACGCCGATCTGCTGCACGAGCTCGGCGAAGAAGCCGCGCACGACCAGGCGACGGGCCTCGTCGGCCGGGATGCCGCGGGCCATCAGGTAGAAGAGCTGCTCGTCGTCGAAGCGTCCGGTCGCGGAGGCGTGGCCGGCGCCGACGATCTCGCCGGTCTCGATCTCCAGGTTCGGCACGGAGTCGACGCGGGCGCCGTCGGTCAGAACCAGGTTGCGGTTCATCTCGTACGTGTCCGTGCCCTCGGCCTTGGCCTCGATCAGCACGTCGCCGATCCACACCGCGTGCGCGTCCTCGCCCTGGAGCGCGCCCTTGTAGGCGACGTTCGACTTGCAGTGCGGGGTGTTGTGGTCGACCAGGAGGCGGTGCTCCTGGTGCTGGCCGGCGTCCGTGAAGTAGAGGCCGAACAGCTCGGCCTCGCCGCCGGTGCCGGCGTAGGCGACGCGCGGGTGGAGACGTACGAGGTCGCCGCCGAAGGTGACCACGAACGACTTGAAGGTGGCGTCCCGGCCGATCAGCGCGTTGTGCTGGCCGACGTGCACGGCCTTGTCGTCCCAGTCCTGGACGGAGACGACGGTGAGCTTGGCGCCGTCGCCCAGGATGTAGTCGACGTTGGCGGCGAGCACCGCGTCACCGGTGTGGTCGATGACGACGACGGCCTCGGCGAAGGCTCCGAGCTCCACGACCTGGTGGCCGTAGGCGACCCCGCCCTCGCCGCGGACGGCGATGCGGATCGGCTCGGCGAGGACCGTCTCCTTGGGGACGGTGATCACGCCGGCCTTCTCGAACGCCGAGTACGCCTGGGCGGCGACGCGGTCCACGGGCGTGCCCGCCTTGCCGAGGCGGGCGTCGTCACGGCCGACGGTCTCGACGGTGACGCCCTCGGGGGCCTGGACGTCCACCTTCACGCCGGTGCCATTGGCGACGGCGGTGCCGTCGTGCAGCCCGCGCAGGCGCTCCAGCGGGGTGAACCGCCACTCCTCCTCGCGGCCGTGCGGGACCGGGAAGTCCGCCACGTCGAAGGACGGGGGCGCGCTCATGCGCGTGGCGACGGTCGACTCGGCGGCCACCGCGATCTGGCCCGCGGTGGTGGAGCCCACGGGGATGTTCTGAGCCTCAGCCATGGCTGTCGGTCTGCTCTCTTTCCTGCGTCAGATTTCGCTAGCTGCTTGTCCGGAGACCGGCCTTAACCGACCGCGCCTTCCATCTGCAACTCGATCAGCCGGTTGAGCTCGAGGGCGTACTCCATGGGCAGCTCCTTGGCGATCGGCTCGACGAAGCCGCGCACGATCATCGCCATCGCCTCGAACTCGCTCAGACCGCGGCTCATCAGGTAGAAGAGCTGGTCCTCGGAGACCTTGGAGACGGTCGCCTCGTGGCCCATGGACACGTCGTCCTCACGGACGTCCACGTAGGGGTACGTGTCGGAGCGGGAGATGGTGTCGACGAGCAGCGCGTCGCACAGCACGTTGGACTTCGAGCCGTGGGCGCCCTCTCCGATCTCGACCAGACCGCGGTAGGAGGTACGGCCGCCACCACGCGCCACCGACTTCGACACGATGTTGGAGGAGGTGTTCGGCGCCATGTGGACCATCTTGGAGCCGGCGTCCTGGTGCTGCCCCTCGCCGGCGAAGGCGATGGACAGGGTCTCGCCCTTGGCGTGCTCGCCCATCAGGTAGACGGCCGGGTACTTCATCGTCACCTTGGAGCCGATGTTGCCGTCGATCCACTCCATGGTCGCGCCCTCGTAGGCGACGGCGCGCTTGGTGACCAGGTTGTAGACGTTGTTCGACCAGTTCTGGATGGTCGTGTAACGGCAGCGGGCGTTCTTCTTGACGATGATCTCGACGACCGCGGAGTGCAGCGAGTCCGACTTGTAGATCGGGGCCGTGCAACCCTCGACGTAGTGCACGTAGGCACCCTCGTCGACGATGATCAGGGTCCGCTCGAACTGGCCCATGTTCTCCGTGTTGATGCGGAAGTAGGCCTGGAGCGGGATCTCGACGTGCACGCCCGGCGGCACGTAGATGAAGGAGCCGCCCGACCACACGGCGGTGTTCAGCGACGCGAACTTGTTGTCGCCGACCGGGATGACGGTGCCGAAGTACTCCTTGAAGAGCTCCGGGTGCTCCTTCAGGGCCGTGTCGGTGTCCAGGAAGATGACGCCCTGTTCCTCCAGGTCCTCGCGGATCTGGTGGTAGACGACCTCGGACTCGTACTGGGCCGCGACACCGGCGACGAGGCGCTGCTTCTCCGCCTCGGGGATGCCGAGCTTGTCGTACGTGTTCTTGATGTCCTCGGGCAGGTCCTCCCAGGACTCCGCCTGCTTCTCCGTGGAACGCACGAAGTACTTGATGTTGTCGAAGTCGATGCCGGAGAGGTCCGAGCCCCAGTTCGGCATGGGCTTCTTGTCGAACAGCCGCAGACCCTTGAGACGGAGCTTGGTCATCCAGTCCGGCTCGTTCTTCTTCGCGGAGATGTCACGGACGACGTCCTCGCTCAGACCACGCTTCGCAGAGGCGCCGGCTTCGTCGGAGTCGGCCCAGCCGTACTCGTACTTGCCCAGACCCTCGAGCTCAGGGTGGGCAGTCTCCTCGATGGGGAGAGTCATGCGGGGTTCCTCCCGGCCGTGCTTGCAGGTGCGTTATGGGTGGTGTGGGAAATCTTGGGGATGAACGTCGTGCAGACGCCGTCGCCGTGCGCGATGGTCGCCAGTCGCTGGACGTGTGTTCCGAGCAGCTCGGCGAAGATTTCCGTCTCCGCCTCGCACAGCTGGGGGAACTGCTCCGCGACATGGGCCACCGGACAGTGGTGCTGGCAGAGCTGCTCGCCCTGTTGGGGGAGGGGCGCGCTGCGCGCCGTAGCAGCGTACCCGTCCACGCTCAAGGCCTTGGCCAGGGCTGCGGTGCGCTGGTCCGGGCTGACCGCCTCGATCGCCTTGCGGTATGCGCTCGCCTGGGCGGCGATCCGGGCCCGGGCGAAGGCGGCGACCGCCTCGCTCCCGCCCTCGCGCTCGGCGATCCACTTCAGGGCGTCCGCGGCGAGCTTGTCGTACGACTGGTCGAAGGCGTCGCGGCCGCAGTCGGTGAGCGCGAAGACCTTGGCGGGGCGGCCACGCGTGCGCGTGCCGTACACCCGCTGTTCCCTGGCCTCCACGACATCGTCCGCGACCAGCGCGTCCAGGTGCCTGCGGACGGCGGCCTGGGTCAGCCCCAGCCGGCCCGCCAGCTCGGCGACGGTCGACGGCCCGTGGTCCAGGATGGACCGCGCGACCCGGTTGCGCGTGGAGCGCTCCCCGGTCGCGAGTTCCTCCTGAGGGGCCCCTGTGGGGGTCTCCCGAGCCTCGCCGACGTTTTTCACAACGCCATTGTTGCGTAATTCCTCAAAGCCAGGCAAGCCGCGCCCGATCCTCTCGACGGTGCCCTGCGTCACTTAGGCATACCTAATCTGACCTGCGGAAATGATCTTTGATCGATCAAATCGGTGGCGCCGTGCGGGTCCGTCCGGAACACTCCCGGAACATGTCCACACCGCCTCCCACCGGCCCTCTTGTCACCCAGGCCACCCTCGCCGGGCAACTGCGCGACCTGGGCGTCCGAAGCGGTGAAACCCTCCTCGTGCACTCGTCACTCAGCTCGCTCGGCTGGGTCTGCGGAGGCCCCGTCGCGGTCGTCCGAGGTCTGCTCGACGCCCTCGGCCCGCACGGCACCCTGGTCGTCCCCACCCAGAGCGGCGATCTGTCCGACCCGGCGGTGTGGAGCAATCCGCCCGTGCCCGAGGAGTGGTGGGAGCCGATCCGGGCCACCATGCCCGCGTACGACCCCCTGGTCACGCCCACGCGCGGGGTCGGCGTCATCCCCGAAACCGTACGGACCTGGCCCGGCGCCCGGCGCAGCGCGCACCCCCAGACCTCGTTCGCCGCCGTAGGCCCGCGCGCGGCGGAGGTTCTGGACGGGCACGCCCTGGACTGCCGGCTCGGTGAGCGCAGCCCGCTGGCCCGGCTGGAGGCGCTCCACGCGCGTGTGCTGCTGCTCGGCGCCGGCTACGACGCGTGCACCAGCTTCCATCTCGCCGAGTACCGGATCCCGGCGCCGCTGGTGAAGGTGGGGCGGCCGGGGCCCGCGGGCTGGGAGGTGGTGACCGAGGTGTCGATCACCTCGGAGCGGTTCGACGAGCTGGGTCACGACTTCGAGCGGGACCGTCCGGTCGTCCGCGGGAAGGTGGGCGCGGCCGACGCCCGGCTGTTCCCGGTGGCGGACGCGGTGGCCTACGCCGAACGGTGGCTGGAGATACACCGGCCCCGCGCGGAGGAGAGGTGAACCCGGCCGTTCGGGTTACCCGCCTCGTACCTAGACTCTGGAGCCATGCGAACTGAGCCCGTGGTCCAGGTCCAGGCCCTGGTGAAGCGGTACGGCGGCAAAACCGCGGTGAACGGCCTCGACCTGGTGGCCCGGGCCGGTGTCACCGCCGTACTCGGACCCAACGGCGCGGGCAAGACGACGACCGTCGAGAGCTGCGAGGGATACCGGAAGCCGGACTCCGGCACGGTGCGCGTCCTGGGCCTCGACCCGGTGAGACAGTCCGGCGAGCTGCGGCCCCGGATCGGCGTGATGCTCCAGTCCGGCGGGGTCTACTCGGGCGCGCGGGCCGACGAGATGCTGCGCCATGTCGCCAAACTGCACGCGCATCCCCTGGACGTCGACGTCCTCATCGAGCGGCTCGGGCTGGACAGCTGCGGCCGGACCACGTACCGCCGCCTCTCCGGCGGCCAGCAGCAGCGGCTCGCGCTCGCCATGGCGGTGGTCGGCCGTCCGGAGCTGGTGTTCCTCGACGAGCCCACCGCCGGCCTCGACCCGCAGGCCCGCCGGGCCACCTGGGACCTGATCCGCGACCTGCGCTCCGACGGCGTCTCCGTGATCCTCACCACCCACCACATGGACGAGGCCGAGCAGCTCGCCGACGACGTCGCGATCATCGACGCCGGCCGGGTCATCGCCCAGGGCTCCCCCGAGGAGCTGTGCCGCGGCGGCGCCGAGAACACCCTGCGCTTCACCGGTCGCCCCGGCCTCGACGTGGGGTCCCTGCTGAAGGCCCTGCCCGCCGACTGCGCGGCCGCGGAGCTGACGCCGGGCTCGTACCGGGTCGTCGGCAAGGTCGACCCCCAGCTGCTCGCGACGGTGACGTCGTGGTGTGCGCAGCACGGGGTCATGCCGGACCGGATCTCGGTCGAACGGCACACCCTCGAAGACGTGTTCCTGGAGCTCACCGGTAAGGAGTTGCGTTCATGATTCCGGCCTGCACACAGATCGGCCGGGGGTCCGGGGGTTGTCCCCCGGAAAGACACAGCCTGGAGCTCACCGGTAAGGAGCTGCGCGCGTGACCGCCGTCGGTACAGGTCCGGGTACGTACACCCCGAAGCCGGGCGCCGCCCCCCTCCCCCGCATGATCGCGGCGCAGGCGGCCCTCGAGACGAAGATGCTGCTGCGCAACGGCGAGCAGCTGCTGCTGACCGTTGTGATCCCCACCCTGCTGCTGGTCCTGTTCAGCACGGTGGACATCGTCGACACGGGCTCCGGCGAGGCCGTCGACTTCCTGGCCCCCGGCATCCTCGCGCTCGCCGTGATGTCGACGGCGTTCACGGGGCAGGCCATCGCCACGGGCTTCGAGCGCCGGTACGGCGTGCTGAAGCGGCTGGCGTCCTCGCCGCTGCCGCGCTGGGCGCTGATGACGGCGAAGACGGGGTCGGTGCTGGTCACCGAGGCCCTCCAGATCGCCCTGCTGACGGTGATCGCCTTCGCGCTGGGCTGGTCGCCGCACGGCAATCCGGCAGCCGTCGTTCTCCTGCTGGTCCTGGGCACCGCCGCCTTCTCGGGGCTCGGTCTGCTGATGGCCGGCACCCTCAAGGCGGAGGCGACGCTGGCCGCCGCCAACCTGGTCTTCCTGCTGCTGCTCGTCGGCGGCGGCGTGATCGTGCCGCTGGACAAGTTCCCGTCCGGCGCCCAGGACGTACTCGGCCTGCTCCCCATCTCGGCGCTCTCCGACGGACTGCGCGACGTGCTCCAGCACGGGGCCGGGATGCCCTGGGGCGACCTGGGGATTCTGGCCGTGTGGGCGGTCGCCGGGCTGGCGGCGGCCGGGCGCTGGTTCCGCTGGGAATAGCCCGGCCGGCGGGCCCGGGCGGGACCCTCGTGAAAGCGTGCACAAGCGGCCGCCTACGATAGGGCGCGTGCCAAAGCTGACCCGCGCCGACGCCGTAGCGGCCGTGCGCAACCCGCTCGCCTTCATCGCCGCACGCTGGACCCCGACCCCGAGGACGGTCCAACGGGCGGCCCTCGCCGCACTCGTGATGTCGGTGGTCATCGTGGTCACCGGCGGCGCGGTGCGGCTCACCGGCTCCGGGCTCGGCTGCCCGACCTGGCCCAAGTGCACCGACGACTCGCTCACCGCCACCAGCGAGATGGGCCTGCACGGCGCCATCGAGTTCGGCAACCGCATGCTGACGTACGTCCTGTGCGCCGCCGTCGGCTGGGCGATCATCGCCGCACGCTCCGAGAAGCCGTACCGGCGCGGTCTGACCCGACTGGGCTGGGCCCAGTTCTGGATCGTGATGAGCAACGCGGTGCTCGGCGGCATCGTCGTCCTGGTCGGCCTGAACCCCTACACGGTCGCGGCCCACTTCGTGGCGACGTCCGCCCTGATCGCCGTCGCCACGGTGATGTGGCAGCGCACCCGGGAGGGCGAGGCGGCACCGCGCCCGCTGGTCGGCAAGGCGGTGCAGCAGCTGGTGTGGGTCCTGGTCGGGGCCTCGGTGCTGCTGATCCTGGTCGGCACGGTGGTGACCGGCGCGGGTCCGCACGCGGGCGACTCCAGCGAGGTCGAGCGGATGCCGATCGACTGGGAGAACGTCACCAAGCTGCACGCCGTGCTGGCCTGGATCGTGGTCACGCTGACCTTCGCCCTGTGGTTCGTCCTCAAGGCGGTCGACGCCCCGAAGGGTCCGCTGAACCGCACCCGCGACCTCTTCCTGATCCTCCTCGCCCAGGGCGTCATCGGTTACGTCCAGTACTTCACGGACCTCCCCGAGATCCTGGTCGGCCTGCACATGTTCGGCTCGGCCGTGACCTGGATCGCGGTGCTGCGCGTGATGCTGGCCTTGCGGGAACGGCCGTTCGACGAGACCGAGATCCCGGCCCCGGCGGCCGAGGCGACGGTCGGCACGCGCGCGTGAGTCAGCCGTACGCCGCCACCAGCTCGTCGATCGCCGGTCCCAGGTAGCCCCGCGTCAGCCCGGCCCTGCGCGCCGCCCACGCGTCGGTCGGCGGCGGCGCGGCTGCGTCGTAGCGGCGTCTGCGGATGTCCTCGACGACCTCGGCGGGCGCCCCGAGGCCGGGGAGCAGGTCCAGTGCCTCGCGCTTGGAGATCAGCCGGCCGTCGCGTACGGTCACGCCCGCCCGGGCGAAGGTGATCATCCCGAGGTCGACCCACACGTCCCGGGTCCACAGCGGGGCGTTGTCCACGGCCGGCCGCCAGAAGTCCCGCTGATCGCGTACGACGAAGTCGGCGAGCTCCCGGTCCAGGACCGGCGGCAGCAGACCGGCGGGCGCGCACCCGGCCGAAGGCGTGCAGCTCACGCCGGGTCACCGGGCTCACCGTCCGTTTGAACAGCTCCTGGTGCGCCCAGGTGAGGTGGCGCCGACCGGCGTCGTGTGCCGTGTCCGGCGTCAGGTACGTGCAGTGCAGCAGCGCCGCGAGCGGCTCGGACCGCAGCCTGGCGTGGAGCTTCGCCACCCGCCAGACGGCGCCGGGCGTCAGGGGGCCGTCCAGTACGGCGATCAGGTCCAGGTCGCTGCGGCCCTCCTGGTAGTCGCCGCCGGCGAGCGAGCCGTGGGCCCAGACGGCGACGGGGTTCAGGGCGGTCAGTTCGTGAAGGAAGCGATCGAGTAAGGCATCAGTCGGCATCCGCCCAGTCTGTACAGCTCACTCCACCCCGTACACCCGTCTGGCGTTGCCCGCCGCCACCATCGCGGCCACCCGTTGCGCGTCCCCCAGGGACCACGCCCCCTCGGCGACCCAGCCGCCGAGCACCCTGGCGAGCGCCTCGCGGAAGAGCCGGGCGCCCACCACGTGCAGCTCGGGCAGGCCCTGTGCGCCACTGGAGAAGAGGATCTTGCCGAAGGGGGCCATTTCGAGGATCTCGGCGAGAATCGTGGCCGCGCGGGCGCCGGTGCGGATGAGGGCGGCGCCCGAGTCGGCGTAGACGTGCGGGAAGACGCCGGCCAGGTGGGCGGCGTGACGGTGGTACGGGTAGCCGTGCAGCAGGATCAGGTCCGTGCCGAGGCCGGCCGTGGCGCGGACGAAGTCCGTGAGCAGCACCGGGTCCGTACGGTCGATGCGCAGCCCCGGCTCCCCCAGCCCGGCGTGCAGTTGCAGCGGCAGTCCCGAGGCCACCGCGATCCACAGCAGGTGCCGCAGCAGCACCGGGTCGCTCAGCTCGCCGCCGACCCTGCGCGCGGCCAGCCAGCGCCCGGCCGCGCCCCGTACCTCTCCCGGCCCGGGCGGTTCGGGCGCGAGCGCGAGACCGTGCCGTACGCCCGCCACGGAGGTGAAGGCCACCGCGTTGGCCGCCGCGCCGTGCACCGATTCGGCGAGGTTGGCCAGGAAGGACTCGACCGTGCCGGAGGTGTCGGCGACCTGTTCGGCGAGGAGTTCGAGCCGCACGATCTCGTGGACCTCGGCGGACGCGGTGGACGCCATCTCCGGGGGGCCGGTGAGGTCGCCGGGCAGGCCGGTGTCGATCAGGTACGTCGTGATACCGCTGCCCCGCAGCAGACGCCGGCCCGACTCCAGTACGCCGAGTTCACGGCGCCTGGCCAGATAGCGGGCGGGCGGGCAGTGCGGTTCCAGGCCGAGCAGCGGGGGGCACCAGCGGCGTACGGCGAAACCGGTCTGGGTGTCGAAGAGGGTGGTGCCGGGGGCGGGTGGGCCCTCGGTGCGGGCCAGCTGGGCCTCGAAGGTGCCGAGGCCCAGCTCTGTCTTCAGGACTCCGTGGCAGTACTGGTCCACGAGGGACGGCGTGTCGATCATCCGGGCTCCCCGTGGGTGGACTGCGCTTGCTACAGGTCCTAACGGGTGAACCGGTGAGTTGGTGTTGCGTAAGAGGGAGGGTGGCTCATGTTGTTCGGCCGGTGCGGGTGCGTTGTGGCCGATCGCGCCCGCGCGGCGGAGCCGCAAATCGACACAGCCCCGCGCCCCGAGAACAGGGCGTTGCTCAGCCGCCTATCTGGATGCCGGCCATCCTCTTCCACTCGTACGGGCCGGTCTCCACCTTTGCCGCGAACTCGCCGTCGAAGGACTCGTGGCGGGTGAGCCCGGCCTTCTCCACCGCCTGCTCGGCGATCTCGTACGTCGGAGCCACCAGGTCGCCCCAGCCGCCGTCCTCGCCGACGAGCACGATGCGGGCGCCGCGCTGTCCGATGTACGCGACCTGGGCCTCGGCGCCACCGTGGGACTTCGCGAAGGCGTTGATCTGCTTGGCCAGCTTGGCCACCTTGTCTGCCATGGCCAGGATGCTACTCGCGGGTAGATCGGCTGGCGAGAGCAGGGCCCTGTGACCTACGTCAGCGTGACGTCAGCGCAGGAACGGGTCCACCGCCACGGCCACGAACAGCAGCGACACATAGGTGATCGACCAGTGGAACAGCCGCATCTCCTTCAGCTTCCCGCCCGTCACCTCCGCCTTCGCGCGGTTCTGAAGCGCGTGCGCCTCCCAGAGCCACCAGCCGCCCGCGGCCAGCGCGACCGCGGTGTAGAACCAGCCCGTGTAGCCGAGCGGCGTCAACAGGAGGGACACCGCGACCATCACCCAGCTGTAGATGACGATCTGCTTGGCGACGACCTTGTTGGAGGCGATGACGGGGAGCATGGGGACGCCCACGCGCGCGTAGTCCTCTTTCACCTTCATGGACAGCGGCCAGTAGTGCGGCGGCGTCCAGAAGAAGATGACCAGGAAGAGGATGAGCGGCGCCCAGGTGAGGGAGTTCGTGACGGCCGTCCAGCCGATCAGCACCGGCATGCAGCCCGCGATGCCGCCCCACACGATGTTCTGCGACGTACGGCGCTTGAGGATCATCGTGTAGACGACGACGTAGAAGAGGAGTGCGCCGAGGGACAGCCAGGCGCTCAGCCAGTTGACGGTGAGGCCGAACAGCAGCGTGGAGGCGATGGCCAGCGTGATGCCGAAGGCCAGGCACTCGCGCGGGCTGACCATGCCGGTGACCAGTGGGCGCTGCGAGGTGCGGTCCATGAGCGCGTCGATGTCACGGTCGATGTACATGTTCAGCGCGTTGGCGCCGCCCGCGGACAGGTAGCCGCCGATACAGGTGAGCAGCACCAGACCGAGGTCGGGCACGCCCTGCTCGGCCAGGAACATCACCGGAACGGTGGTGATCAGCAGCAGCTCGATGATCCGCGGCTTGGTAAGCGCCACGAACCCCATGACCCGGGCCCTGATCGGCCGCCGGCTCGGGCTCTGGCTCGTCCCGATAATCCCCGCTGGACGGGATTCAACGGCCGTCACGCACACCCCTGACAGAGACATCCCAGCAAGCCTCCCCGTGTGAAGTCCCGGTAAAGGCTCGCGCGTACCACGCCACTGTAGACGTTGCCCAGACCCGGACATTCGCGGGGGTGGGGTCGTGTTGGAGGGGGCCGTCCGACGGGCGCGCCGAAGCTCGATTGAGCACCCGGATGAGCGGCTGCGTATTCACTTGCCTAATGCGGAACGACCCGGTCGGGAGGCACATCCCGACGACTCCCCGCAGTCTGGAATGACTCGAAAAAACGCACGTACTTCCAGGGGTAGGCTCGACAGCGGCCGGCCGACGCCGAGAACGCCGGCAGCCGGTGGGCGTGTGCCCGTGACACCGGCAACCGACATGTGGAGAGGAGCCCTGACCCAGGGTGAGCACCAAGCCGACCACCACAGACCTCGAGTGGACCGAGTTGGACCAGCGGGCCGTGGACACCGCCCGCGTCCTGGCCGCCGACGCCGTACAGAAGGTCGGTAACGGCCATCCGGGTACGGCCATGAGCCTGGCGCCTGCCGCCTACACCCTCTTCCAGAAGGTGATGCGGCACGACCCGGCGGACGCCGACTGGGTCGGGCGCGACCGTTTCGTGCTGTCCGCCGGCCATTCGTCCCTGACCCTCTACACCCAGCTGTACCTGGCCGGCTTCGGCCTGGAACTGGACGATCTGAAGGCGTTCCGGACGTGGGGTTCGAAGACCCCCGGCCACCCGGAGTACGGCCACACCACGGGCGTCGAGACGACGACCGGTCCGCTGGGCCAGGGTGTAGCCAACGCCGTCGGCATGGCGATGGCCGCCCGCTACGAGCGCGGTCTGTTCGACCCGGAGGCCCCCGAGGGCACCTCCCCCTTCGACCACTACATCTACGTCATCGCCGGTGACGGCTGCCTCCAGGAGGGCATCTCCGCCGAGGCGTCGTCGCTGGCGGGTCACCAGAAGCTCGGCAACCTGGTCCTGCTGTGGGACGACAACCACATCTCGATCGAGGGCGACACCGAGACGGCCGTCTCCGAGGACGTCTGCAAGCGGTACGAGGCGTACGGCTGGCACGTGCAGCGGGTCGAGCCGCAGGCAAACGGCGACCTCGACCCGGCCGCCATCTACGACGCGGCCCAGAAGGCGAAGGCGGTCACCGACAAGCCGTCCTTCATCGCGATGCGGTCGATCATCGCCTGGCCGGCCCCGAACGCGCAGAACACCGAGGCCGCGCACGGCTCCGCGCTGGGCGACGAGGAGGTCGCGGCCACCAAGCGCGTCCTCGGCTTCGACCCGGAGCAGTCCTTCGAGGTCGCGGACGAGGTCATCGAGCACACCCGCGGTGCGCTGGAGCGCGGCCAGGCGGCCCGTGCCGTGTGGGAGAAGTCCTTCCAGCAGTGGCGGGACAACAACCCCGAGCGCGCCGCCGAGTTCGACCGGATCAGCAAGGGCGAGCTGCCCACCGGCTGGGAGGAGAAGGTCCCGGTCTTCGAGCCGGGCAAGGGCGTCGCGACGCGTGCCGCGTCCGGCAAGATCCTCCAGGCGCTGGGCGCGGTCGTCCCTGAGCTGTGGGGCGGCTCGGCCGACCTGGCCGGCTCGAACAACACGACGATCGACAAGACGTCGTCGTTCCTCCCGGCGGACAACCCGCTCCCGGAGGCCGACCCGTACGGCCGTACGATCCACTTCGGTATCCGCGAGCACTCCATGGCCGCGGAGATGAACGGCATCGCGCTGCACGGCAACACCCGTATCTACGGCGGCACGTTCCTCGTGTTCTCCGACTACATGCGCAACGCCGTACGGCTGTCGGCGCTGATGCACCTGCCGGTGACGTACGTGTGGACGCACGACTCCATCGGTCTGGGTGAGGACGGCCCGACGCACCAGCCGATCGAGCACCTCGCGTCGCTGCGCGCGATTCCGGGGCTGAACGTGGTCCGTCCGGCCGACGCCAACGAGACGGCGATCGCCTGGCGCGAGATCCTGTCGCGCTACACCAAGGAGTTCGGCAAGGGCGCCCCGCACGGCCTCGCGCTGACCCGTCAGGGTGTGCCGACGTACGAGCCCAACGAGAATGCCGCGCGCGGCGGTTACGTGCTGTTCGAGGCCGACGGCGGCGAGCCGCAGGTCGTGCTCATCGCGACCGGTTCCGAGGTGCACGTCGCCGTCGAGGCGCGCGAGCAGCTCCAGGCCGACGGGGTGCCGACGCGGGTCGTGTCCATGCCCTCGGTGGAGTGGTTCGAGGAGCAGGACCAGGGGTACCGGGACAGCGTTCTGCCGCCGGCCGTCAAGGCGCGGGTCGCGGTGGAGGCCGGGATCGGTCTCACCTGGCACAAGTACGTCGGGGACGCGGGTCGCATCGTTTCCCTGGAGCACTTCGGTGCTTCGGCCGACGGCAAGGTCCTTTTCCGGGAGTACGGCTTCACTGCCGAGAACGTCGCCGCCCAGGCGAGGGAATCCCTCGCCGCGGCCCAGCGCTGACGCTCATATACGAGACGTAGGAGTTTGATTTTCCATGACAGACGCACTGAAGCGCCTCTCCGAGGAGGGCGTCGCGATCTGGCTGGACGACCTGTCGCGCCAGCGCATCACGTCCGGCAATCTCGCCGAGCTGATCGACCAGCAGCACGTCGTGGGTGTCACCACCAACCCGACGATCTTCCAGAAGGCGATCAGCAGCGGCGACGGCTACGACCAGCAGGTCGCCGACCTCGCCGCCCGCAAGGTCACCGTCGAAGAAGCGATCCGCATGATCACCACGGCGGACGTCCGGGACGCCGCCGACATCCTGCGCCCGGTCTTCGACGCCACCGGCGGCCAGGACGGCCGGGTGTCGATCGAGGTCGACCCGCGCCTGGCCCACAACACCCGGGCCACCGTCGCCGAGGCCAAGCAGCTGGCCTGGCTCGTCGACCGCCCGAACACCCTCATCAAGATCCCGGCCACCCGGGCGGGCCTTCCGGCGATCACCGAGGTCATCGGCCTCGGCATCAGCGTCAACGTCACGCTGATCTTCTCGCTGGAGCGCTACCGCGAGGTCATGAACGCCTACCTCGCGGGCCTGGAGAAGGCCAAGGCCAAGGGCCTGGACCTGTCCAAGATCCAGTCCGTGGCGTCCTTCTTCGTCTCCCGCGTGGACACCGAGATCGACAAGCGGATCGACGCGCTCGGCACCGACGCGGCCAAGGCCGCGCGCGGCAAGGCGGGCGTGGCCAACGCGCGGCTCGCCTACCAGGCGTACGAGGAGGTCTTCTCCTCGGACCGCTGGAGCGCGCTGGAGAACGCGGGCGCCAACAAGCAGCGTCCGCTGTGGGCGTCGACCGGCGTGAAGGACAAGGCCTACAAGCCGACCCTGTACGTCGACGACCTGGTCGCGCCGAACACGGTCAACACCATGCCGGAGGCCACCCTGGAGGCCACCGAGGCCCAGGGCGAGATCACCGGCAACACCATCGCGGGCACCTACGAGCAGGCGCGCGCCGACCTGGACGCGGTGGAGGCGCTCGGCATCTCGTACGACGAGGTGGTGCAGCTGCTGGAGGACGAGGGCGTCGAGAAGTTCGAGGCGTCCTGGAACGACCTGCTCAAGTCGACCGAGGCGGAGCTGGAGCGCCTCGCCCCCTCGGAGGGCTGATCCCTTGTCACCCTTTACCGTCACGGAAGCGAACCCGCTTCGTGACGCCGCCGACCGACGGCTCCCGCGTATCGCGGGGCCGTCGGGCCTGGTGATTTTCGGCGTTACGGGCGATTTGTCACGTAAGAAGCTGATGCCGGCGGTTTATGACCTCGCGAACCGGGGTCTGCTGCCACCGGGTTTCTCGCTGGTCGGCTTCGCCCGCCGCGAGTGGGCCCACGAGGACTTCGCGGCCGAGGTCCACGACGCGGTCAAGGAGCACGCCCGCACCCCCTTCCGCGAGGAGGTCTGGCAGCAGCTCATCCAGGGCATGCGCTTCGTGCAGGGCACCTTCGACGACGACGACGCCTTCGAGCGGCTGCGCGGCACCATCGAGGAGCTGGACAAGGCCCAGGGCACGGGCGGCAACTTCGCCTTCTACCTCTCGGTGCCACCGCGCTCCTTCCCGGTGGTCATCCAGCAGCTGAAGAAGCACGGCCTCGCCGACCAGACGCCCAGCTCCTGGCGCCGCGCGGTCATCGAGAAGCCCTTCGGTCACGACCTGGCCTCCGCCGAGGAGCTCAACAAGGTCGTCCACGAGGTCTTCGCCCCGGACCAGGTCTTCCGGATCGACCACTACCTGGGCAAGGAGACCGTCCAGAACATCCTGGCGCTGCGCTTCGCCAACACGATGTTCGAGCCGATCTGGAACCGGTCCTTCGTGGACCATGTGCAGATCACCATGGCCGAGGACATCGGCATCGGCGGCCGGGCCGGCTACTACGACGGCATCGGCGCCGCCCGTGACGTCATCCAGAACCACCTCCTCCAGCTCATGGCCCTGACCGCCATGGAGGAGCCCGCCTCCTTCGACGCGGACGCGCTGGCGGCGGAGAAGACCAAGGTGCTCGGTGCCGTACGGCTGCCGAAGGACCTGGGCCGGGACACGGTGTTCGGGCAGTACGCGGCCGGCTGGCAGGGCGGCGCGAAGGCGGTCGGGTACCTCCAGGAGGAGGGCATCGACGCCCACTCGAAGACCGACACGTACGCCGCGATCAGGCTGGGCATCGACAACCGCCGCTGGGCGGGCGTCCCCTTCTATCTGCGCACCGGCAAGCGCCTGGGCCGGCGAGTGACGGAAATCGCCGTGGTCTTCCAGCGGGCGCCGCACTCCCCCTTCGACCACACGGCGACGGAGGAGCTCGGCAAGAACGCGATCGTCATCCGCGTCCAGCCGGACGAGGGCGTCACGGTCCGCTTCGGTTCGAAGGTGCCGGGCACCTCGATGGAGATCCGGGACGTGTCGATGGACTTCGCGTACGGCGAGTCCTTCACGGAGTCCTCGCCCGAGGCGTACGAACGCCTGATCCTGGACGTCCTCCTGGGCGACTCGAACCTCTTCCCGCGCACCGAGGAGGTCGAGCTGTCCTGGAAGATCCTCGACCCGATCGAGGAGTACTGGGACCGGCACGGCAGGCCCGCCCAGTACCCGGCGGGTACCTGGGGCCCCGTCGAGGCGGACGAAATGCTCGAGCGAGACGGACGGAGCTGGCGCCGGCCATGAAGATAGACCTGACCGACACCACGGCCAGCAAGATCAACAAGGCGCTGGTGCAGGGCCGTCGGGCCATCGGCACGCCGGCCGTCGGCATGGTGCTCACGCTGGTCATCGTGACGGACGAGGAGAACGCCTACGACGCCCTGAGGGCCGCCAACGACGCGTCGCACGAGCACCCCTCGCGCACGCTGGTCGTCATCAAGCGTGTCTCGCGCTCACCCCGGGACCGTACGCAGTCCCGGCTGGACGCCGAGGTGCGGGTGGGCGCGGACGCGGGCAGCGGCGAGACGGTGGTGCTGCGGCTGTACGGCGAGGTGTCCGACCACGCGCAGTCGGTGGTGCTGCCTCTCCTCCTGCCGGACGCCCCGGTTGTGGTCTGGTGGCCGGTGAACGCGCCGCTCGACCCGGCGAACGACCCGCTGGGCGCGCTGGCCCAGCGCCGGGTGACGGACACGTACGCCTCGGAGCAGCCGGTACGGGAGCTGTCGGCGCGTGCGGACACCTACACCCCTGGCGACACGGATCTCTCCTGGACCCGCATCACGCCATGGCGTTCGATGCTCGCGGCGGCTCTGGACCAGGTGGTCTGCGAGGTGAAGGCCGTCGAGGTGGAGGGCGAGGAGTTCAACCCGAGCTGTGAGCTGCTGGCGATGTGGCTCGCGGACCGGCTGGACGTCCCCGTCAAGCGGTCGCTGTCCTCGGGCCCCGGTCTGACGGCGGTCCGGATGGACACCGACAGCGGCCCGATCACGCTGGACCGTGCGGACGGCTCCCTGGCGACCCTCTCCATCCAGGGCCAGCCGGACCGTGCGGTGGCGCTGAAGCGGCGCGAGACGGCCGAGCTGATCGCGGAGGAACTGCGGCGGCTCGACCCGGACGACACGTATGCGTCGGCGCTGCGGTTCGGGGTGGAGCGGCTGAACTCCGGGCCGGTTTCGGCGGTCCGGGGCGCGGAGGCGGCCGAGGCGGCGGTGGCGAAGGCCGTGCAGGCCGTGGCGCTGGCCGGGGCTGCGGTGGCCCGGGCGGAGGAACCGCCCACGGAGGTGGAGGGGCCGGCCAAAGGAGAACCGGCCGCAGGGCCCGCCCAGATCGCTGCGGAAGCATCCGGGAAGGAAGCGAAGGCGCAGGAACCGGTGACGAAGGCGGCGGCGAAGTGAGTACTCCGCAGCTGGTCGTGCACCACGACAAGGAGCTGATGGCGCAGGCCGCGGCAGCCCGGCTCATCACGAAGATCGTGGACGCGCAGGCCTCCCGGGGCAGCGCGTCCGTGGTCCTCACGGGCGGTCGCAACGGCAACGGCCTTCTCGCCGCCCTCGCGGCCGCCCCCGCGAGGGACGCGATCGACTGGGGTCGGCTGGACCTCTGGTGGGGCGACGAACGCTTCCTCCCCGAGGGCGACCCCGAGCGCAACGTCACGCAAGCCCGCGAGGTTCTGCTGGACGCGGTGCCGCTGGATCCGAAGCGGGTGCATGCCATGCCGGCGTCGGACGGGCTGTTCGGGGCGGATGTGGAGGCAGCGGCCGCCTCGTACGCGGAGGAGTTGGCGAGGTCGGCGAGTCCGGAGAACCACGGGGCGGTGCCCACGTTCGACGTCCTGATGCTGGGCGTGGGCCCCGACACGCACGTCGCGTCCCTGTTCCCCGAACTCCCCGCGGTACGGGAGACGGACCGCGCCGTCGTCGGCGTCCACGGGGCGCCTAAGCCGCCGCCGACGCGGGTGACGCTCACGCTTCCCGCGATTCGGGCGGCGCGGGAGGTGTGGCTGCTGGCGGCCGGGGAGGACAAGGCTCGGGCCGTGGCGATCGCCCTCTCGGGGGCGGGTGAGATCCAGGCGCCGGCGGCCGGGGCGTACGGCCGTTCCAGGACCCTGTGGTTGCTGGACACGGCGGCGGCGTCCCAGCTGCCTCGGTCGCTGTATCCACCTGCGTCGCCGTGAGTTGGGGGGCGGCGGGGGCGAGGAACCCCTACTTCACCGATCCCGCCATCACCCCCTGCACAAAATGCCGCTGAAACGCGAAGAACACGACCACCGGCACCACCAGCGACACAAACGCCCCCGGCGCCAGCACATCGATGTTGCTGCCGAACTGCCGTATCTGTGACTGGAGTTCAACCGTCAAAGGCTGCGACGCACTGTCGGCGAACAGCAACGCCACCAGCATGTCGTTCCACACCCACAGGAACTGGAAGATGGCCAGCGAGGCGATCGCCGGACGCCCCACCGGCAGGACCAGCCGCGTGAAGATCCGCCACTCACCGCCGCCGTCCATCCGCGCTGCCTCCAGCATCTCCTTCGGCATCTCGGCGAAGTAGTTCCGCAGCAGGAACACCGCGAACGGCAGCCCGTACGCCACATGGAAGAGGACAACCCCGGGAATCGTGCCGAACAGCCCGAGCTGGCCGAAGAGTTTGGCCACGGGGAGCAGCCCGATCTGCACAGGGACCACCAGCAGCGCCACCACGACCAGGAAGATCACCTCACGCCCGGGGAAGTCCAGCCACGCGAACGCGTATCCGGCGAGCGCCGCGAGGACCACGACCAGCACAGTCGCCGGCACCGAGATCAGCACGGTGTTCCAGAAGGCCTGGCTTATCCCGGCGTTCCCCAGCAGCGCCGAGTAGTTGTCGAAGGACAGCTGACCGGGACTGGTGAACACGGTCCACCAGCCGCCCTTCGCCGTGTCCTCGGCGGACCGCAGGGACGACAGGAACAGTCCGGCGAGCGGTGTCAGCCACACCAGCCCGACCACCACGAGAAGCGCCTGGACGACTCCGTTGCCCAGCCCGCGCTTGACCGCGTTCATCGCTGACTCCCTCGGAAACGGCGGACGTTGAGCACCATGGCCGGGATGACCAGCAGCAGAAGCAGGACGCCCAGCGCGCTGCCCAGCCCCTGGTTGTTGCCGCCGCCGAACGACACCAGCCACATCTGTGTCGCGAGCACGGTCGCGTCCTCCTGCACCGGCCCGGGCGCGATGATGTAGACGAGGTCGAAGACCTTCATCACGTTGATCACGAGGGTGACGAAGACGACCGTGAGCACCGGCGCCAGCAGCGGCACCGTGATCCGCCGGAAGATCTGCCACTCGTTCGCGCCGTCCATCCGCGCCGCCTCCAGCGCGTCCCTCGGCAGTGCTGCCAGCCCCGCGCCGATCAGGACCATCGCGAACCCGGTCCAGATCCACAGGTACGCCCCGATGATCGCCGGTGTCACGAGCGTGGGACCGAGCCAGGAGACGCCCTCGTAGGGAGCGGCGAAGTTCGACGCCGGCAGCTTCACCGTGTACGAGCCGTCGCCCAGCCCCTCGAAGCGGAAGGAGCCGTCGGACGCCGTCGTCGTCGACGCGACCGCCTTCCCGGCCCGCACCGCCTCGACCTTCATCTCCGGCAGCCCGCTCTCCCGCCGGTCGACCTTGCCCTGCTCACCTCCCCCACCGGGCGTGAAGTCCAGGTACACGACGCCCCGCAGCTCGCCGGGGCTCGCCTTCCGCCCCGCCGCCGTGTACGCCGGCTCGGTGTCTCGGGGCAGGTCGTCGGGCAGGACACCGACCAGTCCCAGCGTGACCGACTCACCCGGCGACGCAGTCGCGCTCGTGCGGTACGAGCCGTCCGCCCCCTTCGCGAGCCCCTGCCCGTCGCGGGCCCGGGCCGTCGGATACGTCGACGTGCCCTGGAAGGCGTCGTGCACGGAGACGACCGCGGCGTTCAGCACGCCCTTGTCGGGGTCCTCGTCGTAGGCGAGGCGGAAGATGATGCCGGCGGCGAGGAAGGACACGGCCATCGGCATGAACAGCAGCAGCTTGAAAGCGGTCGCCCAGCGGACCTTCTCCACCAGCACGGCCAGGATCAGGCCGAGGCCGGTCAGCAGGGCCGGGGCCACCACCACCCAGATCGTGGTGTTGCGGATGGCCTTGAGGGTGGCCGGGTCGCGGAACATCTCGGCGTAGTTCTCGCCGCCCACGAAGCGGGTGCCGGTGGCGTCGAAGAAGCTGCGGCCGACCGAGAACAGCACCGGATACACGACCAGCGCGCCCAGCAGGAGCAGCGCGGGGAAGACGAAGAGCAGGGCGATGATCCGCGCGCGCCGCCGCGAGCGCCGGGCACGTTCCCTGCCCGGCCCCACGGCGGCCCCACGGCTCGCCTCTTTCAGGAGAGTGGCGGTCATGTCGCGTCAGCCCTGGCCCTCGTACGCCTTGGCCGCCGCGGCCTCCAGCTTCGCCGCGGTGCCCTTCGGGTCGGACGGGTCGCGCAGGAAGTCCTGGAGGAGCTTCCACTCGCCCGCGCCCTTGGTGCCGCCGAACGCGGCCGGGGCCTGGTCGGACATGTCGAAGCGGACCGAGTTCGAATCGCCCGCGGAGACGAGGGACTTGGCGGTCGCCCGGGTCACGTCGTCGCCGTACGACGCGAGGTCGACGTTCTTGTTCGGGGACAGGAAGCCTCCTGCCTCCGCCCACACCGCCGCGGCCTCCGGCGTCGCCAGGTACTCCAGCAGCGCCATGCCGGCCTTCTGGTTCTTGCCGTCCTTCAGGACGACCGCCGCGTCACCACCACTCACCACCGGCGCCTTGCCGCCGCCGACGGCGGGGAAGGGGAAGAAGTTCGCGTCCTCGCCGATCTTCTTGCCGAACTGGTCCTTGGCGACGCCCGCGACGAAGTCGCCCTCGTAGACCATGCCCGCCTCGGGCTCGGGCCCGAAGACCTTCTCCACCGAGCCGGGGAAGTCGGTGTTGAGGGCGCCCTGCTGGCCGCCCGCGATCAGCTGCTTGTCCTTGAACAGCTTGCCCAGGGTGGTGAGGGCCTCGACGACGGACGCGTCGGTCCACTTCAGCTGGTGCGCGGCGAGGGCGTCGTACTTCTCGGGTCCGGCCTGGGAGAGGTAGACGTTCTCGAACCAGTCGGTCAGCGTCCAGCCGTCCTGCCCGGCGACGGAGAACGCGGCAAGGCCGGAGTCGGAGACGGTCCGGCCGGCCTTCAGCAGGTCGTCGTACGACTTCGGCGGCTCGACACCGGCCTGGGCGAGGGCGTCGGGGCTGTACCACACGGTCGACTTGTGGGCGGCCTTGAAGTAGAGGCCGTAGAGGGTGTCGTCGACGCTTCCGTAGTCCTTCCACACGGGCGCGAAGTTGGCGTCGACGGACTTCTGGGCGGTCTTGGACAGCGGCTTGAGCCAGTCGTTCTTCGCGAACTGCTGGAGCACGCCGACCTGCGGGACCATCACCACGTCGGGGGCGTTGCCGCCCTCGATCTTGCTGCCGACGACGGTGGAGACGTTGTCCCCGGTGGACACGAACGTCGTCTTTGCGCCGGTCTTCTCGGTGAACGCGTCCAGGACCTTCTGGAAGTTCTTCTGCTCGGTGCCGGTCCACACGCCGGCCACGGTGATCGTCTGTCCGCCGAGCGCCTTGTCTCCGCCGCCGGCGGAGACCGGTCCGCCGCCACAGGCGGTCGCGCCGAGCGCCAGGACGAGGGCGGTGCAGCCGGTGAGCAGGGTCGTACGTCGTCGCATCATCGTTGATGTCCCTTCGGGGGGGTGGGAGTTGACGGGAGCTCGGGGCTCCTGGAGGGCTTCAGTGGTCGGCGTCGTCGCCGATCCACCACGCGGCCGTCGAGCCGGGCAGCACCCCGGCCGGGCAGGGGCCGCTGGACAGCAGTGGAGTGCCGGAGACCGGCGCCGGGGTGGGCGCCGTACCGAAGTTGACGGCGCAGACGAGGCCGTCGCCGCGGACGAAGGCCAGGACGCCGGGCGGACTGTCCAGCCAGCGCAGCGTGCCTTCACCCAACTGGGGCAGGGCGTCGCGGAGCTGGAGACCGTCCCGGTACAGGTGCCAGAAGGAGCGGGTGTCGGCGAGGGCGCGGTCGGTGGCGTACTCGGCGAAGTACTCCGGCTGCGGCAGCCACGGCTTGGCACTCTCGGCGCCTGAGGTGAAGCCGAAGGGCGACGCCTGGCCCGACCACGGCAGCGGCACCCGGCAGCCGTCGCGGATGCGGGCCCGGCTGCCGGTGCGGTGGAAGATCGGGTCGGTGAGGACGTCGTCGGGCAGGTCGACGACCTCGGGCAGACCCAGCTCCTCGCCCTGGTAGATGTACGCCGCTCCGGGCAGCGCCAGCATCAGCAGCGCGGCGGCGCGGGCGCGGGCGGCGCCGAGACCCGTGCCCTCGGTGGCTGGTTCGCCGTAGCGGGTGACGGTGCGGACCTGGTCGTGGTTGTTGAGGACCCAGGTGACCGTGGAGCCGGTGCCGGCGATGTCCTGCATGGCCTCGGAGATGACCTTGCGGAATGCGTCGGCCTCCCAGGGGGCGCTGAGCAGGTCGAAGAAGAAGGCCTGGTGGAGCTCGTCGGAGCGGACGTACTGGGCGTGCTCGCGCGCGGTCGGCACGGAGACCTCGCCGACGAGGAGGCGCTCGCGGCCGTCGCGGGCGGTGTACTCCTCGCATATGGAACGCCACTGGCGCCACACCTCGTGCACCTCGGGCTGGTTCCAGGCGAGCGGGTTGACCGAGTCGCGGGTGCGGGCGTCGGCCTCCGGGTCGTCGGAGTCGGGCAGCTCGGGGTGCTTGTAGAGGCCGGCGGCGACGTCGATGCGGAAGCCGTCGATACCGCGGTCCAGCCAGAAGCGGAGGATGCGGTCGAACTCGGCGCCGATCTCGGGGTTGCGCCAGTTCCAGTCGGGCTGCTCGGGCGCGAACATGTGCAGGTACCACTGGCCGGACCGCCCGTCCGCCTCGGTCACCCGGCTCCAGGCCGGGCCGCCGAACATGGAGTGCCAGTTGTTGGGCGGCTCCTCGCCGTCGCTCCCCCGGCCGTCGGCGAAGTGGAAACGGGCACGGGCGGCGCTGCCGGGCTCGGCGGCCAGCGCCTCCTCGAACCACGGGTGCTCGCTGGAGCAGTGGTTCGGGACGATGTCGAGCAGCACCTTGATCCCGATCCGCCGGGCCGCCGCGACCAGCAGGTCGAACTCGGCGAGATCACCGAAGAGGGGGTCGACGTCGCAGTAGTCGGCGACGTCGTAGCCGTGGTCGTGCTGCGGCGAGGGATAGAAGGGGCTCAGCCAGATCCCGTCGACGCCCAGCTTCTTCAGATACGGCAGCCCGGCCCGGACACCGGCGAGATCGCCGACACCGTCGCCGGTGCTGTCGAGGAAGCTGCGGACGTAGACCTGGTAGATCACCGCGTCACGCCACCAGTGGTACTTACTCAGCATGCATGCATGTTAAGTAGCTGTTTCAGGAGGGTGTCAATGAACTGGACGCAAGCTACCGGACAGTCAGGGCTTTATATCCGCCTATTTCAGGGCGGAACGGCCACAGAAGAGACCTTGGCGTTACTTAACAAGTAACTAGCGAGAGGAGATGGCGGCGAGCTCCCTCGCCAGCCGCCGCACAGCTGCCGCGGGCGTCTCGCGCCCGGTCATCGCGTCGTGCACGACGGCCTGCACCACCAGGCTCACCTGGTCGTAGCGGGGGCTCTTGGGGCGCGGCGCGGCCGTGCGCACGCTCTCGCGCAGGGTCGGCAGATACGGGAACTCCCGCACCAGCGCGGGATCCTCGTACAGGTCGGCCCGTACGGGCGGCAGCGCGCCGCGCGTGAGGACCTGGCGCTGGACGGGCTCACTGGTCAGGTACGCGATCAGCCGGGCGGCCGAGTCGGGATGCCGGGCGTGGGCGCTGACGGCCAGGTTGGAGCCGCCCAGCACGCTCCTGCCCGGCCCGTCCGGACCCGGCAGCGGCACCGCACCGATCTTCCCGGAGACCGGCGAACCCTTGGCCGACGCGCCGACATAGGCGTACGGCCAGTTACGGAGGAAGAGCAGGCGTCCGTCCTGGAAGGCCTGCTTGGACTCCTCCTCCTTGTAGGTCAGCGCCTGCTTGGGGATCCAGCCCTCGCGCACGCCCCGGGCGAGGAAGTCGATGCCGTCGCGGGCCGCCGTCGAGTTCACGGTGACGCGCTCGCCCTCGTCGCCGAGGATCGAGCCGCCCGCCGAGTAGACGGCCTCGGCGGCGTTCACGGTGAGGCCCTCGTAGGGCAGGAACTGGCCCGCGTAGCCGTCGAGGCCGTACTTCGGCGCGATGGCCCTCGCGGCCCGTTCCAGTTCGGCCCAAGTGCGCGGGGGGTCGACGCCCTCCTTGGCGAGGATGTCCTTGCGGTAGAGGAGCAGGCCGGCATTGGTGACGTACGGGACGGCGTAGAGCTGTCTGTCGTAGGTCGCCGTGTCCACGACCGGAGGCAGGAAGGTGTCCAGCGGGAAGCGGTCGCGGGCCAGCGGACGGATCCAGCCCTGCGCGGCGAACTCCGAGGTCCAGCTGACGTCGATGTTGAGGATGTCGAATCGGCTGCGGTCGCCGGCGCGCAGGTCGGTGGTCATCTGCGCATGGGTCTCGTCGGCGGAGTCGGGCAGCTCGACGAGGGTGACCTTCTCGTCGGGGTGGGTACGGTTCCAGCCGTCCAGGACGGAGCCGAGATAGCCCGTGAGGTCTCCGGCGGTGGCGAGGGTCATCGGTCCCCTGCCGCTCGCGGGGCCCTCGTCGGCACGTGCGCCGGAGGCGACGTAGCCGGTCAGGATCACCACGAGGACGAGAAGGCCCCTACCGGCGGCATGGATCCACCGCATAGGTTCCTCCCTGTACACCTGGCGCCGAACTTCTTCGTCCGGGGTCAGAGGCCATGTATACCTGTTAGGTATGCGCGATACTAGGGCTCGCAGCACATTACCCAGGATGCGAGGAGGAGAGGTCGAGTGCGGCTGCCCCTCCTGGCCCTGCTGGCACGCGGCCCGGCGCACGGCTACGAGCTGAAGCAGGACCTTGAGCAACTGCTGGGCTCCGCGTACCCTCAGCCGAACGTCGGCCAGATCTATGTGACCCTCGGCCGTCTCGAGAAATCGGGGCTGATAGAGGGCGAGGACGTCGAGCAGTCGAGCCGGCCCAACAAGAAGGTCTACCACCTCACCGACGCCGGGCGTGAGGCGCTGCGCGCCTGGTTCGAGGAGCCCGAGGACGAGCCACGGGTGCGGGACGAGTTCTTCATGAAGCTGGCCGTCGCCCCGCAGACCGGTCTCGCCGACCAGATCTCCCTCATCAACCAACAGCGGCGCCAGTACCTGAACACCATGCGTCAACTGTCGAAGCTGGCCGCCGCCGAGGACCGGGACAACCGCATCGCGCATCTGCTGATCGAGGGCGCGATGCTGCACCTTCAGGCCGATCTCGACTGGCTGGAGCGGTGCCAGGAAGAGCTGGAGGAGCTGGAGTGAGCGACGATTCCACTCCTGGGCTGCGCGCCGACGGTGCTGAGGCGGGCGCGACGAGCGCTGGGCGCGACGCGAAGAGCGCTGGGCGCGACGCGAAGAGCGCTGGGCGCGACGCGAAGAATGCCGGGCCGGGCGCCAGGAGTGCCGGGCCGGGCGCGAAGAGCGCCGGGACCGGCGCCGAGCGCCCTGTGCTGCGCTCCGAGGGCCTGGTCAAGACACATCACGGCGAGGGCGCGCCGGCACATGCCGTGCGGGGCGTGGATCTTTCCGTGCGGCAGGGCGAGTTCGTGGCGGTCACCGGTCCGTCCGGTGCCGGTAAGTCGACTTTGCTGCATCTGCTGGGCGGGCTGCTGCGCCCGGACAGCGGGAGCATCTGGCTGGACGGCGAGTGCGCGGACCGCTGGAGCGAGGCCCGCTGGGCGGTGGAGCGCAGGAAGCGCATCGGGATCGTCTTCCAGTTCTTCAACCTGGTCTCCGACCTGTCCGTCGCCGACAACGTCGAGCTGCCCGCGCTGCTGGCCGGCGTCCCGCCGAAGCGGGCGCGCGCCGAGCGGGCGGAGCTGCTGGCCGAGCTGGGCCTCACGGGCAAGGAGCGGAGCATGCCGGGCGAGCTGTCCGGTGGCGAGCAGCAGCGGGTCGCGCTGGCCCGGGCCCTGGTCAACCGTCCGCCGCTGCTGCTGGCCGACGAGCCCGCCGGCAGCCTGGACAGCAAGGGCACCCGCGAGGTGATGCGGCTGCTGTCCCGCTTCCACCAGCGCGGCCAGACCATCGTGCTGGTCACGCATGACGCACGGCTGGCGAGCGCGGCGGACCGGGTGATCAGCTTCTTCGACGGGCGGATCGCCGACGACGCCGAACTGGACGGCGGCACACCGCCGCGCCGCACCGGGATATCCGGTGTGCTGGAGCTCCGGGACTGAGATGCGAGCCACCCTGCGCTGGGCACACTCCGATCTGCGCACGCACCGCGGCGAGGCCCTGTTCCTCGTGCTCGCCACGGCCGGGATCGTCGTCTCGCTCCTGCTGGCCACGGCCCTCTTCGGCTACGCCACCAACCCCTGGCAGCGCGTCTTCACCCAGGCGCACGGCGCGCACGTATGGCTGCACACCGGCCCCTCGCCCGACACCGGGAAACTCGCCGACCTCGACGGCGTCGATTCCGTCGCGGGCCCCTACCCCACCACTTCCACCACTCTCGCCTCCCGCGGAACCCGCGCCTCCGTCGAGCTGCGCGGCACTCCCGAGCGCCCCACCGTGGGCCGCCCGCTCCTCACCTCCGGTCACTGGCTGGACCCCGCGAACCCCGACGGCGTGGTCTTGGAGACCCGGCTGGCCCGGGCCCTGCTGGCCGCCCCCGGCGACACCCTCACCCTGCCCGGAACCGACCGGAGCCTGACCGTGCTCGGCATCGCCGACAGCGCCGAGCCGCGCTACCGGCCGGGCGAGCAGCCGGGCCTCGTCTGGGCTCCGCCGTCCGCGGTGCGCGACCCGGGCGGGCAGGTGATCGGGCTGCGACTGACCAACCCCGACGACACCGACTACGCCGTCCAGCGCGCCGTGACGGTACTCGGCGCCGGTGCGGTCAGCGAGGTCTCCACCTGGAAGCAGGGGCGCGCCGAGGCCCAGGGCGACAACCGGCTGCTCGGGCAGGTGCTGGGCCTGTTCGGGCTGGGCGCGCTGGTCGCCGCCGGGCTCGCCGTGCACGGGGCGATCGGCACCCGGATCCGCGGGCATCTGCGGGACATCTCGGTGCTGAAGGCGATCGGCTTCACTCCTGGCCAGGTGGTTCGCGTCTTCCTGCTCCAGCACCTGGCCTACGCCCTGCTGGGCGCGGTGGCCGCCGCTTCCGTCCTCCAGGCCCTGGGCAGCCGTATTCCGGGGCGCCTCGGGGATGCGGTCGGGGTCTGGCAGGGGTTGCCCGGACACACCCTGGCGCTGGTCGTGGTGCCGGTCGCGGCGGTGCTGCTCATCGGCGCGACCACCGGGCTCGCGGCGTGGCGGGCGGGGCGGGTGCCCCCGGTACCGGTGCCGCGGCCGACCGCTCCGCTCGGCGGTCGGCTCTCGGGCGTGGCGCGCGGCGCGCTCGGGCTACGGCTGCCGCCCGCGCTGGTCCTGGGCTGGCACCGGGCCTTCACGCGCCGCCTCCGGTCCCTGGCGACGGTCGCCCGGCTCGCGCTGCCGCTGCTGCTGATCGTGGTTGCGATTAGCGCGTGGACCACGATCGAGCGGTTCGACAGCCGGCCCGACCAGGTCGGCCTGCCGACCGCCCTGACCGTCCACGCCGACTCCGGCCTCGCCGAACGCGACACCCGCGCCCTGCTGGAACGCGACCCGCAGGTCGCCGCCGCCTACCCGGGTGTCGAGGTGGCCGCCCTCGTCCCGGGCCAGACCGCCACGATCGCCCTGCGCGGCCTCGGCACCCACGCGGACCCCTACCCGTACACCCTGGCCGAGGGCCGCCCGGCCCAGGGCCGCGACGAGGCGGTGGCCGGGCAGGGCCTGCTGGAACTGCTGGACGTGCGGGTCGGCGACTGGGTGCGGATGACCGTCGGCGACCAGCCGCAGATCCTGCACATCGTGGGCCGCAGCATCGAACCGGAGAACGCCGGCCGGGTCATCTCCACCTCCCTCGACACCCTCCGCGAGAACGACCCAGGCCTCGGCCCCACCCTCTACGAGCTACGGCTCGACCCGGGGGCGGACCCCGGCCAAGTCGCCGACCGGCTGTCCACAGCCGGGCACGGCAGCCTGGACGTCCACGCCGTACCCAACCCCGCCGACGGGCTCTCTCCCTTGCGCGGAGTCGTCGTCGGCCTGATCGCCGTCCTGGCTCTCATCGGGCTCATCGAACTGCTCACCGCGATCGGCGGCACCGTCCGCGAGAGCGAACGTGACCTGCTGGCCCTGAAGGCCATCGGCCTGTCCCCACGGCAGATCACCGCGATCACCGTCACGTCCACCGCCTGCACGGCCCTGGCCGCGGTCGTCATCGGTACGGCCCTCGGCGTACCCCTGGCGCACTGGCTGATCGACGCCCAGGGCAGATCGAGCGGCATCGGCGCCGGCATCGCCCAGGGTCCGCCCGCCACCCTCCTGCTGCTGCTCGGCGCGGCGGCGGTGCTCGGCGCCGCCGCGCTCGCCGCCCTCCCGGCGTCCCGCGCGGCACGACGCCGACTGGCGGACACGCTGAGCGCGGTCGCCTGAGGGTGGCTGCGGGGAACGCCGCGAGCAACCACGCACAGTCCCCGCTGCCGCCGTCAATCAGAAAGCACCGAGTTCATAGGCGCCCCGCGCAACCCCCCGGACGGACCCGTCACCGCCGGCCGCGCAGCTCCCGGTACTTGGCGACGAGCGCCTTCGTCGACGCGTCCAGCCCCGGCACCTCGGCACCCTCGGTCAGCGCGGGCTCGACCCGCTTGGCGAGGACCTTGCCGAGCTCGACGCCCCACTGGTCGAAGGAGTCGATGTTCCACACCGCGCCCTGCACGAACACCTTGTGCTCGTACAGCGCGACCAGCTGGCCCAGCACAGACGGGGTCAGCTCACGCGCGAGGATCGTGGTCGTCGGATGGTCGCCCTTGAACGTCTTGTGGGCCACCAACTCCTCCGGCACCCCCTCCGCGCGCACCTCCTCCGGTGTCTTGCCGAACGCAAGGGCCTGCGTCTGGGCGAAGAAGTTCGCCATCAACAGGTCGTGCTGCGCCTTGAGTTCGTCGCTCATCTCGGCGACGGGCTCGGCGAAGCCGATGAAGTCCGCCGGGATCAGCTTGGTGCCCTGGTGGATCAACTGGTAGTACGCGTGCTGCCCGTTGGTGCCCGGCGTGCCCCACACGACCGGCCCGGTCTGCCAGTCGACGTCCCGCCCGTCCCGGCCGACGTACTTGCCGTTGGACTCCATGTCCAGCTGCTGGAGATACGCCGTGAACTTCGAGAGGTAGTGGCTGTAGGGCAGCACCGCATGCGACTGCGCTTCGTGGAAGTTGCCGTACCAGATGCCCAACAGGCCGAGCAGCAGCGGCACGTTGGACTCGGCGGGTGCGGTGCGGAAGTGCTCGTCGACGGTCCGGAAACCGTCGAGCATCTCGCGGAAGTTGTCCGGCCCGATTGCGATCATCAGCGACAGGCCGATCGCCGAGTCGTAGGAGTAGCGTCCGCCGACCCAGTCCCAGAACTCGAACATGTTGGCCGTGTCGATGCCGAAGTCGGCGACCTTCTCGCCGTTCGTCGACAGCGCGACGAAGTGCTTGGCGACGGCTTCCGGGCCGGCGTCCAGCTCGGCGAGGAGCCAGTTGCGGGCCGAGGTGGCGTTGGTGATCGTCTCGATGGTGGTGAAGGTCTTCGAGGCGATGACGAACAGCGTCTCCGCCGCGTCCAGGTCGTGCGTGGCCTCGTGCAGGTCGGCGCCGTCGACGTTCGACACGAAGCGGACGGTGAGGCCGCGGGCGGTGTAGCTGCGCAGCACCTCGTAGGCCATCGCGGGGCCGAGGTCGGAGCCGCCGATGCCGATGTTGACGACGTTCTTGATGCGCCTGCCGGTGTGGCCGGTCCAGGCGCCGGAGCGGACCCGCTCGGCGAAGTCGGCCATCTTGTCGAGCACGGCGTGCACACCCGGGACGACGTTCTCCCCGTCGACCTCGATCACCGCGTCACGCGGTGCGCGCAGCGCGGTGTGCAGCACGGCGCGGTCCTCGGTGGTGTTGATCTTCTCGCCGCGGAACATGGCGTCCCGCAGCCCGAACACGTCCGTCGCGGCGGCCAGCTCGCGCAGCAGCCGCAGCGTCTCGTCGGTGACGAGGTGCTTGGAGTAGTCGATGTGCAGGTCACCGACCTGCAGCGTGTACCCCGCACCGCGTCCCGGGTCGGCGGCGAACAGCTCCCGCAGCCGTACTTCGCCGAGCTCCTCACGGTGCTTGGCCAGCGCGGTCCACTCGGGCGTCTGGTTGAGCCTGGTACGGCCGTCTGCGTTCATGTCCGACTTCAGCCTTCTTTCGTGCCTGTCCCAGCTGGTCCAACCTAATTGATCAGCGCGCGGCGTGAGCCGTCGTGGTGTCGTCGTCCGGCGCAACAACAGGTACGTCCGGCTTGCGCACAGGTATCAGCGCGCCGAGGGCCAGCACGAAGAAGGCCGCCGTGAGCAGGGGCGGGGTGTTGAGGCCCCAGATGGTGGCGACGGCACCGCCCAGCAGGGCGCCGAGCGGCACCCCGGCGAAGGCCAGCGTCCGGAAGGCCGAGGCGATTCTGCCGAGCAGCTCGGCGGGGCTGCGCTGCTGCAGGAGCGTCGTCGTGGTCACGTTCCACACCATGCCCATGAGCCCGAAGACGACCAGAGCGGCCACCAGAACGGCCAGGCTTCGCACAGTGCCCATGACGACAAGGGCCGCGATCTGCACGGCACCGGCGAGCAGCACGGCCCGGACGGCGCCCAGCCGCTTCACGATCCGGCCGTTCACCACTCCCCCGGCCAGGCCTCCGACGGTGAAGGCGGCACCTGCCGCCGCAAATCCCACAGGGCCGGCGTCCAGCCATCCGGTCACCAGGACGACCAGGGTGGCGATCTGGGCTCCCATGCCGATGTTGCACAGGGCGGTCGCGGCGCACAGGCCGCGCAGGGCCCGGTCGCGCCACAGGGTGCGCAGTCCCTCCGCGATCTCCCGGCGCAGGGTGCTGCCCGCCGGGGCCGGCTTCCGCTCGGGCGCCTCGATCCGCAGCGAGGCCACCAGCACGGCAGCCACCACATAGGTGCCGGCGTCGGCGGCGAAGGGAACGGCGGCTCCCGCTGTCAGCAGCACCGGCACGACCGGCCCGCCGACCAGTCCGCCGGCGATGCGCTGCCCGGTCATCAGGCGGGCGTTCGCACTGCCGAGGGCGTCGCGGTCCACCAGGACCGGGAGCAGGGAGGTGGCCGCGTTGTCGAACACCGTCTGGAGCGCGGTCAGTGTGAAGGCCAGCGCGATGAGCAGGCTGATCGAGGCATGTCCGAGCGCCACGGCCACTGCGAACGCGCCGACCAGCAGGGCCCGTAACGCGTCCACCGTCCACATGGCGCGCCGCTGGTCCACTCGATCGGCGACGGCGCCGCCGAGCAGTCCGAAGAGGATCCACGGCAGATAGCCACAGGCGGTGACCGCGGCGATCAGCAGCGGCCGGTCGGTCAGCGTCACGGCGAGGAGCGGCAGCGCGGCCGTACGCAGGGAGTCACCGAAGCTGGAGAGAACGGCGGCGCTCCACAGCCGTCCGAATCCTCCGCGCCACGCGGGCGCACGCACGCCCGCCGTCCCAGCCATCGTCACAACTCCCCCCCGGTCCATCGATGCAGAAGATCGATGCACAAACCGTAGAGGGCGCCACTGACAATCGGCCTCGGCGCGGGAGTCCACCGGCGGTACGCCGGTGCGTCATACAGGTCCGGCCGGACACCTCAGGTGCCCGGCCGGTCCTCAACTCCTAGATTTCGCCCCGCAGTTTGGCGAGTGCCTCGGCGAGGATCGCCTCGCCGTCCGCGTCACTGCGTCGTTCCCGTACATACGCCAGGTGCGTCTTGTAGGGCTCGGTGCGCGGCGGGTCCGGCGGGTTGTCCCGGTCCTGTCCGGCGGGGAAGCCGCAGCGCGGGCAGTCCCAGGTCTCGGGAACCTGCGCGTCGCTGGCGAAGCTGGGCTGCGTCTCGTGCCCGTTGGAGCACCAGAAGGAGATGCGGAGACGCGGCGCGGACTCGCCGCGCTCGGCCTCGCCCATCGGCCCCGCCCCGACCCGGCTTCCTCGGATCGCGTTGCCACTTGCCACGGTCGTAACTCCCTGCGTGATGGTGCCGCAAAGCGAGTCGGCGTTTCGCTTCGCTGCGAGCGCCTCAGTCTACGTAAGGCCCAACGCGCGTCCAGTGATTGGAGTTACAGAGCCCTCACACCTAGACGCAAGCCCCATGATAGGCCGCGCTCAGCTGCGCGTACCGAACATGGGGCCTTACGTACGGATTGTGCGTGCCGGTCAGTTGTTCACCTTCATCAGGATGCCGAGCACGACAATGCACGCGAACCACAGCAGACCGACCACAACGGTGATCCGGTCGAGGTTGCGCTCGGCGACCGAGGAGCCGCCGACGGACGACTGCATGCCGCCACCGAACATGTCGGAGAGGCCGCCGCCCTTCCCCTTGTGCATCAGCACCAGCAGCATCAGCAGCAGGCTGAAGACGATCAGGGCGATGGAGAACCCCATAACCACGGCTGGACCAACTTCCTCGGATTCGGATGGACGACGGGGGCACAGCACTGTGGCTGCGCCCCCGCAAGGGTACGACGGATCGCCGCTACCGCATACTCACTGGTCGCGGAACCGCACGATCTTGACGAACTCGTCGGCGTCCAGCGACGCGCCGCCGATCAGAGCGCCGTCGATGTCGGCCTGGGCCATGATCTCGGCGACGTTGCCCGACTTGACCGAGCCGCCGTACTGGATGCGGACCTTGTCGGCCAGCTCCTGGGTGTACAGCTCGGCGATCTTGCCGCGGATGGCGGCGCAGACCTCCTGGGCGTCCTCGGCGCCGCAGACCTTGCCGGTGCCGATGGCCCAGACGGGCTCGTAGGCGATCACGACGGTCTCGGCCTGCTCGGCCGGGAGGTCCTTCAGACCGCCCTCGACCTGGGCGAGGGTGTGGGAGACGTGGTTGCCCGCCTCGCGGACCTCCAGCTCCTCGCCGACGCACAGGATCGGGGTCAGGCCGTGCTTGTAGGCGGCCTTGACCTTGGCGTTGACGATCTCGTCGGTCTCGGCGTGGTACTGGCGGCGCTCGGAGTGGCCGATCGCCACGTACGTGCACTTCAGCTTGGCCAGCATCGGACCGGAGATCTCGCCGGTGTAGGCGCCGGAGTCCTGGGCCGAGATGTCCTGGGCGCCGTACTTGATCTTCAGCTTGTCGCCGTCGACCAGGGTCTGCACGGAGCGCAGGTCGGTGAAGGGCGGCAGGACGGCGACCTCGACGGCCTCGTAGTCCTTGTCGGCCAGGGCGAAGGCGAGCTTCTGGACGTGGGCGATGGCCTCGAGGTGGTTGAGGTTCATCTTCCAGTTGCCCGCCATCAACGGCGTGCGCGTGCTCATTTAGGTCAGTCCTCCAGTGCGGCGAGGCCGGGGAGCGTCTTGCCCTCGAGGTATTCGAGGGAGGCGCCGCCACCGGTCGAGATGTGGCCGAATGCGGTCTCGTCGAAGCCCAGGGTGCGGACGGCCGCGGCGGAGTCGCCACCGCCGACCACGGTGAAGCCCTTGGAGTCGACGAGTGCCTGGGCGACCGCCTTGGTGCCCTCGGCGTAGTCGGGGTGCTCGAAGACGCCCATGGGACCGTTCCAGAAGACGGTGGCGGCGTCGGCGAGCTTCGAGGCGTACAGCTTGCGGGTCTCCGGACCGATGTCCAGGCCCTCCTGGTCGGCGGGGATGGCGTCCGCGGCGACGGTCGTGGGGTTGGCCGGGGCCTTGGTCTTCAGGTCCGGGAACTCGGTGGAGACCAGGACGTCGACCGGCAGGACGATCTCGACGCCGTTCCTCTCGGCGCGCTCCATGTACTCCTTGACGGCCGGGATCTGGTCCGCCTGGAGGAGGGAGATGCCGACCTCGTGGCCCTTGGCCTTGAGGAAGGTGTACGCCATGCCGCCGCCGATGAGCAGCCGGTCGGCCTTGCCGAGCAGCTGGTCGATGACGGCGAGCTTGTCGGAGACCTTGGCGCCGCCGAGCGCGACGACGTACGGCCGCTTGACGTCATCGGTGAGCTTCTTCAGGACGGCGACCTCGTTCGCGATGAGGTAGCCGGCGTAGTGGGGAAGCTTGCCCGGGAGGTCGTACACGGACGCGTGCCCCCGGTGCACCGCGCCGAAGCCGTCACCGACGTAGACGTCGGCCAGGGCGGCTAGCTGCTCGGCGAAGGCGCCGCGCTCGGCGTCGTCCTTGCTGGTCTCGCCGGCGTTGAAGCGGAGGTTCTCGACGACCGCGACCTGGCCGTCGGCGAGGCCCGCGACCACGGCCCGGGCGGACTCGCCGACCGTGTCGGTCGCGAACGCCACGTCGGCGCCGAGGAGTTCCCCGAGGCGTGCGGCGGCCGGGGCGAGGGAGAAGGCGGGGTCCGGAGCTCCCTTGGGGCGGCCCAGGTGGGAGGCGACGACCACGCGGGCGCCCGCCTCGGCGAGCGCCTTGACGGTGGGCAGGACGGCGCGGATACGGCCGTCGTCGGTGATCGTGGTGCCGTCCAGCGGCACGTTCAGGTCGGCGCGGACGAAGACCCGCTTGCCGGCGACGCCTTCGGCGAGAAGTTCGTCGATCGTCTTCATGAAGGGGACTCCTGAGGAGGGCTCGTGATCTCTCGTGATCGCTCGGAAGCGCTCGTGATCCAACAGGTCTGTTCTGCACGCGCGTCAGGGCTCGGGCGGCGCGTCCCTGCGCCGCCCGAGCCCTGACTCACATCAATGCGCCTGCTCTGGATATATCAGAGCTGGTTGCCGACGAAGACCGTGAGGTCGACGAGGCGGTTGGAGTAGCCCCACTCGTTGTCGTACCAGCCGAGGATCTTCACCGAGTTGCCCTCCTGGACCATGGTCAGGGAGGAGTCGAAGGTGCAGGAGGCCGGGTCGCTGACGATGTCCGAGGAGACGATCGGGTCCTCGGTGTACGACAGGTAGCCCGCCAGGTCGCCGTCCTCGGACGCCTTCTTGAACGCGGCGTTGACCTCGTCCTTGGTGACCTCGCGCTGCAGCTGCACGACCAGGTCGGTGGCCGAGCCGGTCGGGACCGGGACGCGCATGGCGATGCCGTCCAGCTTGCCCTTGAGCTGCGGGAGGACCAGGGCGGTCGCCTTGGCGGCACCGGTGGTGGTCGGGATGATGTTCTCGGCGGCGGCGCGGGCGCGACGCAGGTCCGAGTGCGGGAAGTCCAGGATGCGCTGGTCGTTGGTGTAGGCGTGGACCGTCGTCATCAGGCCCTTGACGATGCCGAAGTTCTCGTCGAGGACCTTCGCCATCGGCGCCACACAGTTGGTGGTGCAGGAGGCGTTCGAGATGACGTGGTGGTTCGCCGGGTCGTACTTGTCCTGGTTGACGCCCATCACGATGGTGATGTCCTCGTCCTTGGCCGGAGCCGAGATGAGGACCTTCTTGGCGCCGCCGGCGAGGTGCTTGGCGGCGTCGGCCTTCTTCGTGAAGATGCCCGTCGACTCGATGACGATGTCGACGCCCAGCTCGCCCCACGGAATGTCGGCGGGGTTGCGCTCGGACAGGACCTTGATGGTGTGGCCGTCGACGGTGATGGTGTCGGCGGTGTGCGACACCTCGGCCTTGAGACGGCCCAGGATGGTGTCGTACTTCAGCAGGTGGGCGGTGGTCGCGGTGTCACCCAGGTCGTTGACAGCCACGATCTCGATGTCAGCACCCTGCTCCAGCAGCGCGCGGAAGTAGTTGCGACCGATACGACCGAAGCCGTTGATGCCTACGCGGATCGTCACGAACCGATCTCCTCGTTGGTACGCCGGCCATGCGGTGCCGGCGAGCTCTGTTTGGGATGTCCCCGACCGCCTACGACCCTACCTCTCTGAAGCCGCCGTGGTGACATTCAGATGCCTCATACACGGCACGGCGGTCCGTACCCGCCAGTAGGGGTACGGACCGCCCCGCCACGAAGGCCGGATCACTCGATCCGGTCACCCTGCGTCATACGCGGTTGACCTCGGCGTGTCAGTCGTCAGGTGAGCCCAGGGCCTTTCCGATGAGCGCCTTCCGGTCGGTCGCTGCGGTGACGTGCTCCAGGCCGAAGCCCAGCAGCACCGCGCCGTCCGTCGTGGTCGCGCCGTACGTCCGGAACAGCGTTCCGGTACGCGTCCGGTCCCGGGGGACGGCCGGGCTGCCCGCGGGCGGTCCAGTCACGCTCCAGGCGCCGAGCGACGTCTCGAGACCCTCGGTCTCGGTGGCCGTGCCGCCGCCGACGAGCGCGGTCTCGTCGGCGAGGACGCCGTGACCGCCGCCGCTCGGGTCGGCGACGTAGGCGATCGAGATCAGCAACTGGGTGCGCAGAGTCGGCTTCTGGGCCACGCTCGCCCAGGTAGTGCTGGGTCAACTGCTCCGTCGCGGGAACGACGGAACTTGCGCTACGGACACCGCTGGGCTGCGACGCACCGTACGCATCCAACTGCCGCGAGGCAGTAGAGGTGGCCGACTGCACCCTGCGCCTAACGCGGTCGACGTCCCGTACAACCGGGTCCACCGGACTGGCCGGAGTTGCGCCTTCAGGGACTCGCGCGCTGGGAATACGAACGTTGCATCGCCGCTGCCAGGGACGTTCGCGCCCGTGCAGTGGACGACGGTGCCGAAGTGGCCCAGCACGCCGAGCGCGTCGGGTGCGCCCCGCGTGGCGACGTCCCAGACGATCGCCCGGTGGCCGTGGGACTTGACCTCGTTCGGGTCGGTGTCCTGCGAACTTCCTTGCTGGGCCTAGGCGATGGGTGCGATTCGCCACAGCGGCGAATGACTGCCCAGGCTCATGCCACTTCACGCCCAGTCAAGAGTGCGGCAACGACCGCCAAACACCGGTGCCGACGCCCCAAGTGGACGTCGGCACCCGTATGTTGACGATCTCTCGCTCAACCCACGAGATTGTCCGCCAGCTCCTCGCTGAGGTTGGCCTCCGTGCCCGGAATGCCGAGGTCCTGGGCCCGCTTGTCGGCCATGGCCAGCAGCCGGCGGATGCGGCCGGCGACGGCGTCCTTGGTCAGCGGCGGGTCGGCGAGCGCGCCCAGCTCTTCGAGCGAGGCCTGCTTGTGCTCCATGCGCAGGCGTCCGGCGGCGGCGAGGTGCTCGGGGACCTCCTCGCCGAGGATCTCCAGGGCACGCTGGACCCGGGCGCCGGCGGCGACGGCCGCGCGCGCGGAACGCCGGAGGTTGGCGTCGTCGAAGTTGGCGAGACGGTTCGCCGTGGCGCGGACCTCGCGGCGCATCCGGCGCTCCTCCCAGGCCAGCACCGACTCGTGCGCCCCGAGCCGGGTCAGCAGGGCGCCGATCGCGTCGCCGTCCCGGACGACCACGCGGTCCACGCCGCGCACCTCGCGCGCCTTGGCGGCGATCGACAGCCTGCGGGCCGCCCCGACCAGGGCAAGCGCGGCCTCGGGGCCCGGGCAGGTCACTTCGAGGGAGGAGGAGCGGCCCGGCTCGGTGAGCGAGCCGTGCGCCAGGAAGGCGCCGCGCCAGGCGGCCTCGGCGTCACAGGTGGCCCCGGAGACGACCTGCGGGGGCAGGCCGCGGATGGGGCGGCCGCGCCCGTCGACCAGGCCGGTCTGGCGGGCCAGCTGGTCACCGCCCGCGACCACGCGCACGACGTAGCGCGAGCCGCGGCGCAGCCCGCCGGGCGCCATCACGATCAGCTCGGAGCTGTGGCCGAAGATCTCCAGGATGTCCCGCTTGAGGCGGCGGGCCGCCATGGCGGTGTCCAGCTCCGCCTCGATCACGATGCGCCCGCTGACCAGGTGGAGGCCGCCGGCGAACCGCAGAATGGCGGAGACCTCCGCCTTCCTGCAGCAGGTCCGGGTGACGGGGAGCCGGGAGATCTCATCCTTCACCGCTGCCGTCATCGCCATGGGCCGATCCTTCCATGCATCCGAAAAATACGGTCGTACGCGGCGGCGAGCAGCTCCGGGTCGTGCCGGGGCGTCCCGTCCGGCCGGGCCACCGGGGCCAGCTCGACCGCGGCACCGAGCCGCTTGGCGGCCTCGGTGAGCACATCCCGGTCCGGCACGGCGGCCTCGTCGGCCAGCACCACGTCCAGGGCGAGTTTAGGGGCGTGTCGTCCCAAAACCTCCAAATGACGCTGCGGTGAGAAGCCTTCGGTTTCTCCCGGCTGCGGGGCGAGGTTCAGGGAGAGTACCCGGCGCGCCTTCGTCTCGGTGAGGGCGTCCAGGAGTTCCGGCACGAGCAGATGCGGGATGACGGAGGAGAACCAGGAACCCGGGCCGAGCACCACCCAGTCCGCGTCCCGGACGGCGGCGACGGCCTCCGGCACGGCGGGCGGGTCGGACGGTACGACGTGCACCGACTGCACCTCACCGGGAGTGAGGGCGACGTTGGCCTGGCCACGGATGGTGTCGACGGCCTCGGGCTGGTCCGGGTCGTGACCCTTGACCAGGGCCTGGAGCTCCAGCGGTACGGCTGACATGGGCAGCACACGCCCGTGCGCGCCGAGCAGCTTGCCGACCAGGTCGAGCGCCTGGACATGGTCGCCGAGCTGCTCCCACAGGGCGACGATCAGCAGATTGCCGACCGCGTGGTCGTGCAGGTCGCCCTTGGAGTGGAAGCGGTGCTGGATGACGCGGGCCCAGGTCTGACCCCAGTCGTCGTCGCCGCACAGCGCGGCCAGCGCCTTGCGCAGGTCACCGGGCGGCAGCACGCCCAGCTCGTCGCGCAGGCGCCCGCTGGAGCCGCCGTCGTCGGCCACGGTGACGACGGCGGTGAGGTCACCGGTGATCCGGCGCAGCGCGGCGAGCGAGGCGGACAGGCCCATGCCGCCGCCGAGGGCGACGACCTTAGGCTGGGTGCCCCGGCGGCGTGGTCTGCCACCGCGGACCTCGGCGGGCCGGCCGGCACGTGACTCGGGCACCGCCCGGCGCAACCTGCTCAGCCGCGGAGTACGTCCCGTCATTCCCGTCCCATGTCCCGGTGTACGACCACCGTCTCCACGCCCTGGGAGGCCAGGCGCGCCGCGAGCTTCTCGGATGTGGCGACCGAGCGGTGCTTGCCGCCCGTGCAGCCGACCGCGATGGTCACATACCGCTTGCCCTCGCGGCGGTATCCGGCCGCGATGAGCTGGAGCAGTTCGGAGTAGCGGTCGATGAACTCCTTCGCGCCGGGCTGGTTGAAGACGTACGCCGACACCTCCTCGTTGAGACCGGTGAAGGGGCGCAGCTCCGGGACCCAGTGCGGGTTGGGCAGGAAGCGCATGTCCACGACCAGGTCGGCGTCGACCGGGAGGCCGTACTTGAAGCCGAAGGACATGACCGTCGCCCGCAGCTCGGGCTCCTCCTCGCCGGCGAACTGGGCGTCCATCTTGGCCCGCAGCTCGTGCACGTTGAGGCTGGAGGTGTCGATCACCAGGTCGGCGTCACCGCGCAGTTCGCGCAGCAGTTCGCGCTCGGCGGCGATCCCGTCGACGATACGGCCGTCGCCCTGGAGGGGGTGCGGGCGGCGCACCGACTCGAAGCGGCGCACCAGGGCGTCGTCCGAGGACTCCAGGAAGACGATCCGGCGCGTCACACCCCGGGTGTCGAGATCGGAGAGGGACTCGCGGAGGTTGTCGAAGAAACGGCGGCCACGGACGTCGACGACCACCGCGATCCGCGCCACGTTGCCCTGGGAGCGGGCGCCGAGCTCCACCATGGTGGGGATCAGCGCGGGCGGGAGATTGTCGACGACGAACCAGCCGAGGTCCTCCAGACACTTGGCGGCCGTCGAGCGGCCGGCTCCGGACATGCCGGAGATGATCACCAGCTCGGGGATGGCCGCTTCGGGGACCCCGGCCGAGTCGATGCCCGTACTCACCTGTGCTCCGTCTTCCTGGCGTGCGTCCTGCTGGGTGAGATCCTCGCCGCCGCCTTTCCTGTGTGTTTCCTGAGCCTGTCGATCTCGGTCGGCCGTGGGTTGGGTGTCGTGCTCGCTCATCTCTCCTGCCCCCGTCGTTCGTCCGGGGCGCCCGCGGACACGGGCTCCCCCGAGGTCTCCGCCGTCGTATCGGATTCCTCGTCTTCCATGATCTCTCCAGTCGCCGTGTTGACGGCAGGTGCGGCCGGGGCCGCCCGGGCGAGGGCCGCTGCGATCGTCTCGGCCGTCTTGCGGCCTATGCCCGGGACCTCGCAGATCTGGTCGATTGTCGCGGATCGCAGCTTCTTCACCGAACCGAAGTGCTTGATCAGCGCCTGCTTGCGAGTCTCACCGAGGCCGGGCACGTCGTCCAACGGGCTCGACCGGAATCGCTTGGCTCGCTTGGTGCGCTGGTAAGTGATCGCGAAGCGGTGCGCCTCGTCCCGGACACGCTGGAGCAGATAGAGGCCCTCGCTGGTGCGGGGCAGGACGACCGGGTCGTCCTCGCCGGGCAGCCAGACCTCCTCCAGACGCTTGGCGAGACCGCAGACTGCGATGTCGTCGATACCGAGCTCGTCCAGGGCTCGCTGGGCGGCCGCGACCTGCGGCTGTCCGCCGTCGACGACGACGAGCTGGGGCGGGTAGGCGAAGCGCTTGGGACGGCCTTCGTCGTCCTTGAGGCCGTTGGCGAGGGCCTCGGGGGAGGTCGTGGTGAGGGGATCGGAGGAGGTGTCGGCGAGAGTGTTGTCGCCGTCGGCCCACTCACCTGTCTTCTCCTTTTCGGCGAGGTAGCGCTTGAAGCGGCGGGTGATCACCTCGTGCATGGAGCGGACGTCGTCCTGGCCCTCGAAGCCCTTGATCTGGAACCGGCGGTACTCGCTCTTGCGCTGCAACCCGTCCTCGAAGACGACCATGGAGGCCACGACGTCGTCACCCTGGAGGTGCGAGATGTCGTAGCACTCGATCCTGAGCGGGGCACTGTCCAGGTCGAGGGCGTCGGCGATCTCCTCCAGGGCACGAGAGCGCGTGGTCAGGTCGGAGGCGCGCTTGGTCTTGTGCAGGACGAGCGCCTGCTGGGCATTGCGCTCGACGGTCTCCATGAGGGCGCGCTTGTCGCCGCGCTGGGGGATGCGCAGGGAGACGTTCGAGCCGCGGCGGCCGGTCAGCCACTCCTGAACCGGGTCCAGCGGGTCGGGCAGGGCCGGGACGAGGACCTCCTTGGGCACGGCGTCCCCGGTCTCCTCACCGTAGAGCTGCTGGAGGGCATGCTCGACGAGGGCGCCGGTGGTGATCTCCTCCACCTTGTCGGTGACCCAGCCGCGCTGGCCGCGCACCCGGCCGCCGCGGACGTGGAAGATCTGCACGGCCGCTTCGAGCTCGTCCTCGGCGACCGCGATGAGGTCGGCGTCGGTCGCGTCGGCGAGTACGACCGCGTTCTTCTCCATGGCCTTCTTCAGGGCCTCGATGTCGTCGCGCAGGCGGGCGGCCCGCTCGTACTCCATCTCGTCGGCCGCCTCCATCATCTGCTTCTCCAGGCGGCGCAGATAGGTGCCCGTGCGGCCGGTCATGAAGTCGCAGAACTCCTCGGCCAGTTCACGGTGCTCCTCGTCGGAGACCCGCCCCACGCAGGGGGCGGAGCACTTGCCGATGTAGCCGAGCAGGCAGGGACGGCCGGTACGCGAGGCGTTCTTGAACACGCCGGCCGAGCAGGTACGGACCGGGAAGACACGCAGGAGGAGGTCGACGGTGTCCCGGATCGCCCACGCGTGCGCGTACGGCCCGAAGTACCTCACGCCCTTCTTCTTGTGACCGCGCATCACCTGCACACGCGGGAACTCCTCGTTCATCGTCACCGCGAGATACGGGTAACTCTTGTCGTCACGGTATTTGACGTTGAACCGGGGGTCGTACTCCTTGATCCAGGAGTACTCCAGCTGAAGGGCCTCGACCTCCGTGGACACCACGGTCCACTCCACGGACGCCGCCGTGGTGACCATGGAACGGGTGCGCGGGTGGAGGCCCGCCAGGTCCTGGAAGTAGTTCGCCAGGCGCTGGCGCAGGCTCTTCGCCTTTCCGACGTAGATCACCCGGCGGTGCTCGTCACGGAATCGGTACACCCCGGGAGAGTCGGGGATCTGTCCCGGCTTGGGGCGGTAGCTGGAGGGGTCGGCCATGTCTCACACCCTACTGGCGAGCAGTGACAGTCCGACGAGGCTGTGGACAACGGCCCGGCCATCGGGCTCAGCGGCCCAGATCCACGCCATGTCGGGCAGCTGTGTCCCTGAATTCCGGCAGGTGGCGGGCGATCGGCGGTGCTTCTGCCGGCGGGACGGCGTCCACGGTTGGGTACTCGTCACACTGTCCGTCCGTGAGCAGGTAGCCCCCGAGCTCACAGCCCTCCGAGCGCGTAACCCCAGCTGCGGCCCTCGTCGCCGACGGGTCGGCGGCATGGGCGCGGGGATCACCCATGCCGATGATCAGCCCGGCAGCGGAGCCGCTCCGCAGCGGTCTGTGGTGATCATCGTGATTCCCACGCACAACGCCCGGAAGAACAGTGTGACTTGAGGCAGACGCATCGTGACTCGGCCAGGGTGCGGCACGGTTGGGCATCAGGTGTTGTCGGGACTTGGTCAACACGCTTCAATGCGGGGGAACTCAGGGCCCTGAACGACGGCGTACGGATGTGAAGACCCCGCCGCGCCGACGAAGTGGCCCCGGCCAGCTGCGCGCCCGGTCTGACCAGCCGTTGTGAACAACCACAGAAAGGCCCCTGCATGCCGCACGCCACACAGCACGCGGACATCCCCGCCGTCGCCACCGCGGAGCTGGACACGGCCCTGCGAGGCGGCCCCTTCCATGTCGCCCTGCGCGCCGCGATAGCCGCCCGGGGACTGCCGCTGCAGCGCGTGCAGCACCATCTGTCCCGTCGTGGTGTGAAGGTCGGCGTCACCAGCCTGAGCTACTGGCAGCAGGGCGCCCGCCGACCGCAGCGCCCCGAGTCGCTGCGTGCGGTACGCGCGCTGGAGGTGATCCTCCAGCTGCCGGAGGAGTCCCTGATCCGGCTGCTCGCCGGGGCCGACGACCACTCCGGCCTCCAGCGGCCGGCGGCCCGTTCCTACCGTTCCCTGGTGGAGGCCTCGGGCGTCCTGGAACAGCTTCTGGCCGAACTGGACTGGCCGATGGACGGTGGCCTGCACACCCTCGCCCACCACGAGCGAGTACGGATCGGGGCCCGCCGCGAGCTGGCGGGCCGCGAGTCGCACCACATCGTGCGCGCCCACAAGGACGGCGTGGACCGCTTCGTCGCCGTCCACCACGGCGACCCCGGGTGCGCACCCGAGCGTATGACGGTGCACGCGCTGGAGAACTGCCGCACCGGGCGGGTCCGGTGGCACCAGGAGACCGGTGTCCTCGTGGCCGAGCTGCTCTTCGGCGCCCGGCTACGGGCGGGCGACACCTATCTCTTCCGTCACGGCATCGAGGACGGGACGGCCGACGTGTCCCGCGAGTACGCACGTGGCTTCCCTCTCGCGGGCGGCCAGTACGCCCTCCAGGTCCGCTTCGCCGAGAGCACCCTGCCCGTACGCTGCCACCGCTTCTCCCAGCATTCGGCGGCGGCTCCCCGCAGCGGCCGCCAGGGTCTCGCCCTCAGCGGGCTGCACCGTTCCGTCCACCTGGTCGAGCCTCGGGTGCGGACGGGGATCGTGGGCATCGGGTGGGAGTGGGAGTGAGCCGGCGCTTCCGGCCGCGTCGGTGCAGCCGGGTGTTCCAGCCGGCTCGGTGCAGCCGACGGTTCGAGTTGTCTCGGCACGGCTGACCACCGCCTTCTGAGCCGCGCGGCGCCCCTGGGCATACCGCCTTGACGTCCCCTTCACCAGTCGAGCCCACCACGTAAACGATTGCGCAAGCGTTTACGTCCGGCGCCGAATGGGATACCTTCCCGGCCAGAAGAACCGCGACTGCCCAGGGAGGGGCGCGCGGCAGGGAGGGGACCTCGATGGCCACCATGGCGGACGTGGCGCGGAGCGCAGGCGTGTCCGTGGCGACCGTCTCGCATGTGCTGAACGGCACCCGGCCGGTGCTGCCCCACACCCGTCAGGCGGTGCTGGACGCCATGGACGAGCTTGGCTACACGCCCAACACCCTCGCCCGCTCCCTGGTGACATCCCGTACCCGGTCCATCGGGCTCGCGGTCTCGGCGATCAGCAACCCGTACTTCACGGAGATACTCCAGGGCGTCGAGGCCGGCGCCCTGGAACACGGCTACAGCCTGCTCATCGCCGACCCGCACGACGATCCGGAGCATGAACGCAAGGTCGTCCAGCTCCTGCACGAACGCCGGGTGGACGGCATGATCGTCGCGCCCTCCGCCGACCCGCGCCAGCTCCTCGCCTACCTCGGGCGTCACAAGGTGCCGACCGTCCTCCTCGACCGCTTGGTCGACCTGCCGGCGGACGGCCCGACGCGGTTCGACCAGGTCTGCGCCGACAGCGCCGTGCCCCTGGCCCAGTTGGTCACCCATCTCGCCGGCCTCGGCCACCGTCGGATCGCCCTGGTCGCCGGTCTGCCGGGACTCAGCACCACCAGCGAGCGGCTCACCGGGTACCGCGAGGGCCTGGCGACGGCCGGGCTCGGGTACGACGAGCGCCTCGTCGTACACGGCGATTCCGAGTCGGCCGGTGCCGAGCGGGCCACCGCCGCGCTGCTGTCGCTCGCCTCGCCTCCCACCGCGCTGGTCACCGCCAACAACGCGATGACCATCGGCGCCCTGCGCGCCCTGCGTGGCCGCGGAATGTCCGTGCCCGACGACATCGCGTTGTGCTGCTTCGACGACTTCGCCTGGGCCGACCTGTTCGCGCCCAGGCTCACCGCGATAGCCCAGCCCAGCAGGGAGATCGGCGCCCAGGCGGTACGCGTGCTCCTGGACCGCCTCGCCGCACCGGACCGGCCCGCCCGGACCTTGCGTCTCCCGTGCGCCTTCATGCACCGCACCTCATGCGGGTGCCCCGAACAGCCCCTGCCGTCCGTGAAAGGAACCATCTCGTGATCGTCGTCGCCGGTGAGGCCCTGATCGACCTGGTGCCGCAGGGCACGGGCGCCCTCGCGGGCCTGAAGCCGGCGCTCGGCGGCGGCCCCTACAACACCGCCGTGGCCCTCGGCCGCCTCGGCTCCCCCACCGCGTTCTGCTCACGTACCTCCTGCGACGCCTTCGGTGAGGCCCTGCTCGGCGGGCTGCGGGAGGCCGGGGTGGATGTGTCGGCCGTGCAGCGCGGCATGGAGCCGACGACCCTCGCGGTCGCCACCATCGACGCGCAGGGCTCGGCCGCCTACTCCTTCTACGTTGAGGGCACCGCCGACCGGCTCTTCACAGCACCATCGGAGCTGCCCGCGGCGGCTCGCGCGGTCTCCTTCGGTACCTGCTCGCTCGTCCTGGAACCGGGGGCGAGCGCCTATGAGGAGCTGATGCGGAGCGCGGCCGCGCAAGGGGTGTTCACCGCGCTCGACCCGAACATCCGGGCCGGACTCATTCCCGACCCGGATGGCTACCGGGCCCGGTTCAAGAGCTGGCTTCCCTCGGTGTCGCTGCTCAAGCTCTCCGAGGAGGACGCGCTGTGGCTGGGCGGGACACCGCGCGAGTGGCTGGCCGCGGGACCTGCGGCCGTTGTGATCACACACGGTGGTGACGGGCTGACGGCCTTCACGCGGGACGGCGCCGTGCACTCCGTGCCGGGTGATGAGGTGGACGTCGTGGACACGATCGGTGCGGGCGACACCGTGAACGCGGCCCTGTTGCACGGCCTGGCCGCCCAGGACGGCCTGTCCGCCGAGGCTCTCGCGGGACTGGGCGCCGACGGCTGGACACGGCTGCTGCGGTTCGCGGCGCGGGCTGCCGCGATCACCTGTTCCCGGGCGGGCGCCGAGCCGCCGTACGCCTCCGAACTGGGGGACTTCTAGGAGGCGTTCCGCTCTCATCCATTCCACTGTTGAGCAGTCAAGGTCCGTCACGGCCGCAGCAGTCGGGCCGTTGATTGTCCAACGCGCGGCGCCCCGCGGGGAGTTCCCGCGGGGCGCCGCGCTTTTCTGGATTTGTTCGGGCCCGTGGCCCGTGACCGGAGGCTCGTGCCCCGGGGCCCTCAGGCCTTGCGGGCCCGCGTCGTCTTCTTCGCTGGCGTCGTCTTCTTCGCGGCAGCCGCCTTCTTGGTGGTGCCGGCCGCCTTGTCGGTAGCCTTGTTGTTGGCCGTCTTCGTGGTCCTGGCCGTCGCTGTCTTCTTCGCCGTCGACGCCGCCGCGACCGTCTTCTTGGCCGCGGCCCTGCGCGGGGCCTTCACCGAGGCCGCGTCGCTGATCCGGTCGGCGCCGAGGATCTCGCGCAGGAACTTGCCGGTGTGGCTGGCCGGAACCGCGGCGACCTCCTCGGGCGTGCCCTCGGCGATGACGAGACCGCCGCCGGCGCCGCCCTCGGGGCCCATGTCCACGACCCAGTCGGCGGTCTTGATCACGTCGAGGTTGTGCTCGATGACGATGACCGTGTTGCCCTTGTCGACCAGGCCGGCCAGGACCGTGAGGAGCTTGCTGATGTCCTCGAAGTGCAGACCGGTGGTCGGCTCGTCGAGGACGTAGACCGTGCGGCCGGTGGAGCGCTTCTGGAGTTCGCTGGCGAGCTTCACTCGCTGGGCCTCACCGCCGGACAGGGTGGTCGCGGACTGGCCGAGCCGGACGTAGCCGAGACCGACGTCGTTCAGCGTCCTGAGGTGACGGTTGATCGCCGGGACGGCCTCGAAGAAGTCCATGGCCTCCTCGATCGGCATGTTCAGGACCTCGGAGATGGACTTGCCCTTGTAGTGGACCTCCAGGGTCTCCCGGTTGTACCGGGCGCCGTGGCAGACCTCGCACGGGACGTAGACGTCCGGGAGGAAGTTCATCTCGATCTTGATCGTGCCGTCGCCCGCGCAGTTCTCGCAGCGGCCCCCCTTGACGTTGAAGGAGAAGCGGCCCGGCATGTAGCCGCGGACCTTCGCCTCGGTCGTCTCGGCGAACAGCTTGCGGATGTGGTCGAAGACACCGGTGTACGTCGCCGGGTTCGAGCGCGGGGTGCGGCCGATGGGCGACTGGTCGACGTGCACGACCTTGTCGACGAGGTCGTCGCCGTCCACGCGCGTGTGGCGCCCGGGGACGTTGCGCGCGCCGTTGAGCTCGCGCGCCAGGTGCGTGTACAGGATGTCGTTGACCAGCGTCGACTTACCGGAGCCGGACACGCCCGTGACCGCGGTGAACACACCCAGCGGGAACGAGACGTCGATGTCCTGGAGGTTGTTCTCACGCGCTCCGTGCACGGTGAGCCGGCGGGTCGGGTCCTGCGGGCGACGGATGTCGGGCAGCGGGATGGCCTTCTTGCCGGACAGGTACTGACCGGTCTGCGACTCGGCGTTGGCGAGCAGCTCCTTCAGGGAGCCGCTGTGCACGACCTTGCCGCCGTGCTCACCGGCGCCGGGGCCGATGTCGACGACCCAGTCGGCGGTCTTGATGGTGTCCTCGTCATGCTCGACGACGATGAGCGTGTTGCCCATGTCGCGCAGCCGGACGAGGGTCTCGATCAGCCGGTGGTTGTCGCGCTGGTGCAGGCCGATGGACGGCTCGTCGAGGACGTAGAGCACGCCCACGAGTCCGGAGCCGATCTGGGTGGCGAGCCGGATGCGCTGGGCCTCGCCGCCGGAGAGGGTGCCGGCCGCGCGGTTGAGCGAGAGGTAGTCGAGGCCGACGTCGACGAGGAACCGCAGCCGCTCGTTGACCTCCTTCAGCACTCGCTCGGCGATCTTCTTGTCACGGGCGTTGAGCTTCAGCTTGCCCAGGAAGTCCGCACAGTCGCTGATGGACATCGCCGAGACCTCGGCGATCGACTTCTCCATGATCGTGACCGCGAGGACGATCGGCTTCAGGCGCGTGCCCTCGCAGGTGGGGCAGGGCACCTCGCGCATATAGCCCTCGAAGCGCTCGCGGCTGGCGTCGCTCTCGGCCTCGCTGTGCCGTCGCTTGACGAAGGGGACGGCCCCTTCGAACGGCGTCGTGTATACACGTTCGCGGCCGTACCGGTTGCGGTAGCGCACCTCGATCTGGGTCTTGTGGCCGTGGAGCAAGGCCTTCTTGGCGCGCTGCGGCAGACCCGCGAAGGGGATGTCCGTCCGGAACCCCAACGCGTCCGCGAGGGCGCCGATCAGACGGCCGAAGTAGTCCTTGGTGTGGCCGTGCGACCAGGGATGGATGGCGCCCTCGTCGAGCGACTTGTCCTCGTCCGGGACGATCAGCTCGGGGTCGACCTCCATGCGCGTGCCGATACCGGTGCACTCGGGGCAGGCGCCGAAGGGCGAGTTGAAGGAGAAGGAGCGCGGCTCGAGCTCCTCGAAGGAGAGGTCGTCGTACGGGCAGTACAGATGCTCCGAGTACATGCGCTCGCGCTCGGGGTCGTCCTCGGGGAGGTCGACGAAGTCGAGCACGACCATGCCGCCGGACAGGCCGAGGGCCGTCTCCACGGAGTCGGTGAGCCGACGCTTGGCGGAGTCCTTCACCGTGAGACGGTCGACGACCACCTCGATGGTGTGCTTCTCCTGCTTCTTCAGTGTGGGCGGGTTGGACAGCTGGATCGTCTCGCCGTCCACCCGCGCGCGGGAGTAGCCCTTGGTCTGGAGGTCGGCGAAGAGATCGACGAACTCGCCCTTGCGCTCACGCACCAGCGGCGACAGCACCTGGAAGCGGCTCCCCTCCGGCAGCTCCAGGACCTTGTCGACGATGGCCTGCGGCGACTGTCGCGAGATCGGGCGGCCGCACTGGGGGCAGTGGGGCTTGCCGATGCGCGCGAAGAGCAGACGCAGATAGTCGTAGACCTCGGTGATGGTGCCGACCGTCGAGCGCGGGTTGCGCGAGGTCGACTTCTGATCGATGGAGACCGCCGGGGACAGTCCCTCAATGAAGTCGACGTCCGGCTTGTCCATCTGGCCGAGGAACTGCCGGGCGTACGAAGACAGTGACTCCACGTAACGCCGCTGCCCCTCGGCGAAGATGGTGTCGAAGGCCAGCGAGGACTTGCCCGACCCTGACAGGCCCGTGAAGACGATGAGCGAGTCGCGCGGCAGGTCGAGCGAGACATTCTTGAGGTTGTGCTCGCGCGCGCCACGGACGATGAGACGGTCGGCCACGCCGGTCCGCACCTTTCTTGAGAGAAGTGACAGGGGGCGAGGCCCCCGTGTGTTCTCGGCTTCGAGGCCCCCGTGCTTTTTTCAGACTAGGGGGAGCCACTGACAACGCCGGTCCGATTCCGGGATGCATAACAATCCGCGGGCATCCAGCATGCCCGACGCCACGACCGACCCTATAGCACGCGCATTCGATTTACGGCACCCGTTCACCACCTTCACCCAAAGGTGTGGCGGGGCTAATGTCAGCACCATGATTGATCACGCTCGTGACCTGGTGTCTGTACGTGAAGCGACGGAACGGCTGCTCACCGCAGCGGCCAAGATGGACAACGCGTCGGTGGCCGAGCCGTCACGGCTTCCCGGCTGGAGCCGCGGCCATGTCCTCGCCCATCTCGCCCGTAACGCGGACGCCCTCGTGAACGTCCTCGGGGGGCGCCCCATGTACGTCTCGGCCACGGCGAGGGACGCCGACATCGAGCGGGACGCCCCGCGCCCCCTCGACGTCCAGCTCACCGACGTACGCGAGAGCGCGGCCCGTTTCCAGGGGACGGGAGCGACGCCCGCGGACTGGTCGCGCACCGTGGAACTGCGCAACGGGGTGACCGACGCGGCGGCCCGGGTGCCGTTCCGGCGGTGGGTCGAGGTGGAGCTGCACCATGTGGATCTCGGGATCGGGTACGAGCTGGAGGATCTGCCGGCGGAGTTCGTGGAGCGGGAGATCGACTTCCTCGCCGAGCGGTTCTCCGGGCACCCCGATGTCCCGCCGACCCGCCTGACGGACGGTACGCGCGCGTGGAGCACGGGCCGAGAGGGCGGTGTTCCCGAGGTCACCGTCCGAGGTTCCGGACCCGAGCTGCTCGGCTGGCTCGCCGGGCGCCGCGACGGGGCGGGGCTGACCGTGGAAGGCGGCGCACTGCCGTCGCTGCCCCCGCTGTAGCGGCCCCGGCGGTCCTCCGGGGGCGTTCTGCCGCCGTAGCGGCTGGACAGCCCCCGGGCCGCTCTGCCGCTATAGGCTGCCGCCATGACGTACAGCGGACAGGTGACGGTCGGTGGCCCCGCCGACGTGCACGAGCTCAAGGACCTGATGATCACCAAGATCGCGGTCGGCCCGATGAACAACAACGCCTATCTGCTGCGCTGCCGGGCCACGGACGAGCAACTGCTGATCGACGCCGCCAACGACGCGGAGGCGCTGATCGGCATGATCGGGGACGACGGCATCGCGTCCGTCGTCACCACGCACCAGCACGGTGACCACTGGCAGGCGCTCGCCGCGGTCGTCGAGGCCACAGGCGCACGCACGTACGCCGGCCGGGACGACGCCGACGGCATCCCGGTGCCGACCGACGTCCTGGTCGACGACGGTGACACCATCCGGGTGGGGCACGTGGAGCTCACCGCGCGCCACCTGGTCGGACACACGCCCGGCTCCATCGCGCTGGTCTACGACGATCCGCACGGGCATCCCCATGTGTTCACCGGGGACTGTCTGTTCCCTGGCGGCGTGGGCAACACCCGTAAGGACCCTGAGGCGTTCGCCAGCCTGATCCACGACGTCGAGACGAAGATCTTCGACGTCCTGCCGGACGAGACGTGGGTCTACCCGGGGCACGGCAACGACACGTCGCTGGGCGCGGAGCGGCCGCATCTGCCGGAGTGGCACGCGCGAGGCTGGTGATCGCACACCGGGAGCGCGCCACCGCGCACGCGCCCCGTGTGAATCCTTCACACGCGCCGGTGCCATGCGTGCGCTCCCCGCGTGCGTAGTTGCGCAGTCAACTGGAAGCAGCCCCGCACAGGATGACGGCTCCTGAGCGGTACGGGCCGCCGGCTTTCAATCCCCGCCCTCGGCCGGCGGCCCCGGCGGCTGCCGAGGGAAGTGTTCACAAGAACGCAACACCCGTTCCCACTATGCGGAAACCAACCGTCGTGACCTCGACAAACACGACGTCGTCCTGCCAGTCTCCCGCCATGCCTCTTGCCGCTCGCGCGCTGCGCCACGCCGTCGCCACGACCGCCCTGCTCGTCACCGCTGTCGGCTGTGCTCCACAGCCGGACGAGAAGGCCGCCGACACACCGTCGGGGTCGGCCGGGAACACCTGCGCCAAGGGCGAGTTGGCCACCCAGACCTCCGGCAAGCTGACGATCGCCACCGACGAGCCGGCGTACGAGCCCTGGTTCAAGGACGGCAAACCGGCCAGCGGTGAGGGCTTCGAGTCGGCCGTCGCCTACGCCGTGGCCAAGCAGCTCGGCTACGACAGGAGTGCCGTCGTCTGGCAGAGCGTGCCGTTCAACAAGGCCTTCGCGCCCGGCGAGAAGACCTTCGACTTCGACATCAACCAGGTGTCGATCAGCGACGAGCGCAAGAAGGCCGTGAACTTCTCCTCCGGCTACTACGACGTCCGCCAGGCCGTCATCGCGCTGAAGGACAGCAAGGCAGCCAAGGCGAAGAGCGTGGCGGACCTGAAGGGCCTCAAGCTGGGCGCCCAGGTCGGCACCACCAGCCTCGGCTACATCGACGACGTGGTGAAGCCGACGCGGGAACCCGCCGCGTACGCCAAGAACGACCAGGCCAAGTCCGCGCTGAAGAACGGCCAGGTCGACGCCATCGTGGTCGACCTGCCGACCGCCTTCTACATCACTGCCGCCGAGGTGACGGACGCGACGATCGTCGGCCAGTTCGAGAACCGGGGCGGCACCGCGGAGCAGTTCGGCCTCGTACTCGACAAGGGCAGCGCCCTCACCGCGTGCGTGACGGACGCCGTGGACACCCTGCGCGAGGACGGCACCCTGGCCGAGCTGGAGCAGCAGTGGCTGTCGGACGCCGTCGACGCCCCGGTGCTCAAGTGACGGTCACCAAGGAGGAGTCCGGCCAGGAGGGCGCGGACGACAACGGCGGCATGTCCGGCGGGGGCGACGGCTACGTCCCTTCGCAGCGACGTCTCGACCGCGAGCGCCACAAGCGTGCCCGCGCGCGGCGTGCCACGGCGATAGCGGCCCTCTCCACCCTGGTCACGGCCGTCGTCCTCTACCTGGTCGTGGTCAACGCTCCGGGCTGGCCGCGCACCAAGGAGACGTTCTTCAACGGGCAGTACGCGCGCGAGGCTTTGCCCAAGGTCCTCGAAGGGCTCTGGCTCAACGTCCGGCTGCTGCTGATCTGTGGCGCTGCGGTGCTGGTCCTCGGGATGCTCATCGCCGTCGCCCGCACACTGCGCGGCCCGGTGTTCTTCCCGCTCCGGGCGCTGGCTGCCGCGTACACGGACTTCTTCCGGGGCCTTCCGCTCATCATTAACCTCATGATCGTCGTGCTCGGCGTTCCCGCGCTGCGGTTGCAGGGCGTGACCGTCGACCCCGTGCTGCTGGGCGGTACGGCACTGACCCTGACGTATTCGGCGTACGTCGCCGAGGTGTTCCGCGCGGGCATCGAGTCCGTCCACCCGTCCCAGCGGGCCGCGGCGCGCTCCCTCGGCCTGACGAACCGTCAGGCGCTGCGGCACGTGGTGCTGCCCCAGGCCGTTCGCCGTCAGGTGCCGCCCCTGCTGAACGACCTGGTGTCGTTGCAGAAGGACACCGGTCTGGTGTCCATCGGCGGTGCGGTGGACGCCGTACGGGCCGCGGACATCATCGTGGGCCGCAGCCTCAACTACACGCCGTACATCGTCGCGGGCCTGGTCTTCGTGGCGCTGACCATTCCGATGACCCGCTTCACGGACTGGGTGACGGCCCGGATGGACCGTCGGCGCGCCCAAGGAGGGGCCCTGTGAGCGACGCAGCCGTGAACACCGCACCTGTGCTGCGGATGGAGTCCGTACGCAAGACCTTCGGCGACTCGGTCGTGCTGCGGGACGTCGACCTGGAGGTCGCCCCGCACACGGTGACCGCGCTGATCGGCGCCTCCGGCTCCGGCAAGTCGACGCTGCTGCGGTGCGCGAACCTCCTGGAGGACATCGACGACGGTGCGATCTGGCTCGACGGCGAGGAGATCACCGATCCTCGCGTCGACCAGGACGCCGTACGGCGCCGTATCGGCGTGGTGTTCCAGGCGTACAACCTCTTCCCGCACATGACGGTGCTGGAGAACATCACCCTCGCCCCGCGCCGGGTGCACGGCGTGTCCCGGGCGGAGGCCGAGGCACGTGCGCGTGAGCTGCTGGAGCGGCTCGGACTGGCCGACAAGGCCGGCGAGTACCCGGACCGGCTGAGCGGCGGCCAACAGCAGCGGGTGGCGATCGTGCGGGCCCTGGCCGTACGGCCCCGGCTGCTGCTGCTCGACGAGGTCACCGCGGCACTCGACCCGGAGCTCGTGGGCGAAGTCCTCGCCGTCGTCCGTGACTTGAAGGCGGACGGGATGACAATGGTGCTGGCCACGCACGAGATGGGGTTCGCGCGGGAGGTCGCCGACCAGGTTTGTTTTCTGGACGGAGGGGTGGTGCTGGAGCGCGGTACGGCGGAGCAGATCTTCGGGGACCCGCAGCAGGAACGTACGCAGCGCTTCCTGCGGCGGATCGTGGAGGCCGGTCGCCTGTAAGGACCGCTTGCCATGGCAGGGCAGTCCTTACCGGCCAGCCCCTCACAGCCACGTCACGTGTCCGCCTGCCCCGCCCCCACGAGCGCCGCGACCCGCTCCACGCCGAACGCGTACCCCTGCACACCGCACCCGGCGATGACCCCGTCGGCACGCAGGGAGACGTACGAGTGGTGCCGGAACGACTCACGCTTGTGGATGTTGGAGATGTGGACCTCCAGCACCGGAAGGCCGTCACAGGTGTTGAGCGCATCCAGGATCGCCACGGAGGTGTGCGAATAGGCGCCGGGGTTGATCACGATCCCGCAGTGGTTGAGCCGTGCCTCGTGGATCCAGTCGACCAACTCACCCTCGTGGTTGGACTGCCGGAAGTCGATCGTGCCACCGTGCGCGGCCGCCGTCTTCGCGCAGAGGGCCTCCACGTCGGCCAGGGTCTCGGAGCCGTAGATCTCGGGCTGGCGCTGGCCGAGCAGGTTCAGGTTGGGGCCGTTGAGGATCATGATGGGGGCGTGGGCCAGGGTGCGGGGCACGGTTCCTCCGGTCCGTTCGGGGTCGGGCGGTCCGTCGATGACCGCTGCTCAGACCCGGTTTATCACGGTGCGTGGGTCACGACGCGGGTCCTATCCTCCCGGTATGACCATGATCTCGTACCCTCCCAAGCCCTCCCCGGGCGACCGCGTCGCCGTCATCTCGCCCGGTGCGGGCCTGCCCGGCCTCTTCCCGCGCCCCTTCGACCTGGGCCTGGAGCGGTTGCGCAAGGACTTCGAGCTCGAACCGGTCGAGTATCCGGCCACCCGCAAGATGGGCTCGACGCCGCGGGAGCGGGCCGACGACATCCATGCCGCGTTCGCCGATCCGGACATCAAGGCAGTCATGGCGTCCATCGGCGGCGACGACCAGATCACCGTGCTGCCGCTGCTGGACCGGGAGTTGATCCGGGCGAACCCGAAGCCGTTCTTCGGGATGAGCGACAACACGAACCTGCTCATGTTCCTGCGCAACACCGGCATCGTCGGCTACCACGGTGCGACCGTCATGACGGCGCTGGGCCGCCCTGTTGCCATGGATCAACTGACCGCCGAGTCACTACGGGCCGCGCTGTTCACCCCGGGCGAGTACGAACTCCGGCCCGCCGAGCGCTGGAACGACGTCAACCGCGACTGGGCCGACCCCGCGACCTTCGACGCGGAGCCGGAGACGCGTCCGGCCGACGGATGGGCCTGGGTGAACGCCGACCGGGTGGTGGAGGGCCGCAGTTGGGGCGGCTGTCTGGAGATCCTCGGCTGGCTGCTGATGGCCGACCGGGAGATCGCGCACGACCTCTCGGAGTACGACGGCGGGGTGCTGCTCCTGGAGACCTCCGAGGAGATGCCGAGCGGCGAGGAGGTCTTCCGCACCCTGCGGAACATGGGCGAGCGCGGGCTGCTGCACCGCTTCTCCGCACTGCTGATGGGCCGCGCGAAGACCTGGTCCTTCGAGCGCCCCAACAGCCCAGAGGAGGCCGCTCGTTACGCGTCCGAGCAACGCGAGGCCGTCCTGCGCGCCATGCGCGCGTACGCCCCCGACACCACGATCGTCTTCGACGTCGACTTCGGGCACACCGACCCACAGCTGGTGATCCCTTACGGCGGCGTCGTACGCGTCGACGGGCCCGCACGGCGCATCACCGTCACATACTGACGGAGGCCGACCGCCCCCGCGCGCCCCCGTAACCACGATCACTGTGGGTAGTTGACGCGGCATGCACGACGTACGCACCGTAAGGACGCCCTCCATGCTGCGGCTCGCGGCCGCCTCGCTCGCCGGAACGGCCATCGAGTTCTACGACTTCTTCGTCTACGGGACCGCGGCGGCCCTGGTCCTGGGACCGCTCTTCTTCCCGACGTTCTCACCGGTGGCGGGAACCCTGGCCGCCTTCGCGACATTCGGCGTGGGTTTTGTGGCACGGCCCCTGGGATCGGTGCTGTTCGGGCACATCGGGGACCGGCACGGACGCCGGCCGGTCCTCGTCGCCTCGCTGCTGCTGACCGGCGCCTCCACGGTCGCGGTCGGCTGCGTACCGACGTACGACACGATCGGTGTGGCCGCTCCCCTGCTGCTGCTCGTGCTGCGCTTCATTCAGGGGCTGGGGCTCGGTGGCGAGTGGGGCGGGGCCGTCCTGCTGACGGTGGAGCACGCGCCCGCCGGGCGGCGCGGTCTGTGGTCGAGCTTCCCGCAGGTCGGGCCCGCGCTGGGCTTCCTGCTCGCCAACGGTGTGGTGCTGGGGCTGTCGGCGACGCTGTCCGAGGCGCAGTTCGCCGCGTGGGGATGGCGCGTGCCGTTCTGGGCGGCGGGGGTGCTCGCGGTGGTGGGGTTGTGGCTGCGGTCGTCGCTCGCCGAGAGCCCTCGCTTCCTCGAGATCGACGACCACGCGCGCGTGCCGCTCGCCGAGGTCGTACGCGACCACTGGCGGCTCGTGCTGCTGACTGCCGGGGCGCTGTCGATCGGATACGCCGTCTTCTACGCCGTGACGACCTGGTCCCTCGCGTACGCCACGGAACGGCTCGGTGTGAGCCGCAGCGTCATGCTGACCTGCATCATGGGCGCGGTGCTGGTGAAGGGCTCGCTCACTCCGCTGGTGGCATGGCTCGGCGACCTTCACGGGCGGCGGCCGCTGTGTCTGATCGGGTGCACAGCCACCGCCCTGTGGATGTTCCCGATGGTCGCGCTCCTCGCCACGGGCGAGCCGCTGCTGATGTTCCTCGGCTTCCTCGGGGCGATGATCGCGTTCATCACGATGTTCGCGGTGATCGCCGCGTATCTTCCGGAGCTGTACGAACCCCGGGTGCGCTGCACGGGCGCCGCCGTGGGCTACAACCTCGGGGGCGTCCTCGGCGGCGCACTCACGCCGATCGTGGCGACCGCACTCGCCGACCAGGGCGGTCGGGTGCCCTGGGGCGTGGGGGCGTACATGACCGGGGTCGCGCTGCTCAGTCTGGGGTGCTTCGCGCTGCTGCCCGAGACGCGTCCGGTGCCGGCGGTGACGGCGGAGCCCGCCACCGGGTGACGGGTTCCGGAACATCCCGGTGTCGGCTACGGATTGATCGCGAGCTCCAGATAGGCAGCGAACAGCACCAGGTGGACTCCGCCTTGGAGCGGCGTCGCCCGCCCCGGCACCACCGTCAGGGAGCTCACCACCACCGTCAGGGCGAGCAGCACCATGTGGGTGGGGCCCAGACCGAGGACGAGCGGGCCGGAGAGCCAGACGGAGGCCAGGGCGACCGCGGGGATGGTCAGGCCGATGCTGGCCATCGCCGAGCCGAGTGCCAGGTTCAGACTGGTCTGGACGCGGTCACGGCGGGCGGAGCGCAGCGCGGCGATCGTCTCGGGGAGCAGCACCAGCAGGGCGATGATCACGCCGACGACGGCATGCGGCAGGTCGGCGGCCGCCACCCCGGACTCGATGGTCGGCGACACCCCCTTGGCCAGGCCGACCACGCCGATCAGAGCCAGGCCCAGCAACCCCAGGCTGATCATCGCGGTGCGAGCGGAGGGCGCGTGGGCGTGTTCGTCCACGGTGATCACCTCGCCCTGCCGGGTGATGGGGAGGAAGTAGTCACGGTGGCGCACGGTCTGGGTCGCCACGAACAGGCCGTAAAGGATCAGCGAGGAAAGCGCCGCGAACGTCAGCTGGACGGTGGAGAACTCCGGGCCGGGCTTGCTCGTGGTGAACGTCGGCAGCACCAGGCTGAGCGTGGCCAGGGTGGCGACGGTCGCGAGGGCGGCTCCGGTGCCCTCGGGGTTGAAGACCGCCGTACCGTGCCGCAGTGAGGCGACCAGCAGGCACAGGCCGACGATGCCGTTGCAGGTGATCATCACGGCGGCGAAGACCGTGTCCCGCGCGAGGGTGGAGCTCTTGTCACCGCCGTCGGCCATCAGGGTCACGATCAGAGCGACCTCGATGATCGTGACGGCGACCGCGAGGACGAGGGAGCCGAAGGGTTCGCCGACCCGGTGGGCGACCACTTCGGCGTGGTGCACGGCGGCCAGGACGGCACCGGCGAGGACCAGTGTCACCAGCGTGACGACCGCGCCGGGCAGGTCCCGTCCCCAGGTGAGGATCAGCAGGACGACCGCGAGCACCGGCACGACATACGTCCACTGGGTCGTGAGCGGCCTGAGCCTGGCGATCATGGAGCGATCGTCGCAGAGGGGTGGGGGGTTCGCATTCCGGTCGGTGTGGTGGTCAGGCGGCCCCGCGCCCTCGGCATGCGGGGCCCCTGTGGGTCGTATGTCGCTACGCGAAATCGGTCGTCTCCTGTACGTCGCAGTCCGTGAAGGACGGCGGCCTGGTGCACAGCGCGGCCATCTGCTCCGCGAACTTGGCCGTCTCGGGGTCGTCGCTGTTGCGCATGGCGTCCTCGTAGGAGTCGAACTCGATCACTACGAGGTAGCGGTTGGCCTGGCCCCGGTCCTTGAGGACGAGACGGCGCGTGGGACCGCCGCTGCGGCCCGCCAGGCGCTGTTCCGTCTCCTGGGCCAGCTCCCGCATCTCGTCGATGCGCTCGGTCTCGAAATCGATGATCTGCACGAACTTCATGGGTGCGTCCACAGGTGCCTCCACCCCCGGCCGTGGTGTCCCCGGCCGGGGACACCCAGCACCCAACGAAGCACCGGGAGCGGTGCTCGGCAATTCGCTGGGCACCACCCCCGGTGTTGGTTCTTCCTACGTCCGACGCGGTCAGACGTCGATGCTGTCCTTCGGAGCGCCTTCGCTCTTCTCCTGCGCCGCCTCGGCCGCCGCCTGCTTCTTGGAGGCCCTCAGGCTGGTGATCGTGGTGACGATCAGGACCGCGCAGATCACGCCGAGCGAGACCGGGATGCTGATCTCGGGGACATGGACGCCGGACTCGTGCAGCGCGTGCAGGACGAGCTTGACGCCGATGAAGCCCAGGATGATCGACAGGCCGTAGCTGAGGTGGACCAGCTTCTTCAGCAGGCCGCCGATGAGGAAGTACAGCTGCCGGAGACCCATCAGGGCGAAGGCATTGGCCGTGAACACGATGTACGGGTCCTGGGTCAGGCCGAAGATCGCCGGGATGGAGTCGAGGGCGAAGAGCACGTCGGTGGTGCCGATCGCGAGCATCACGACCAGCATCGGGGTCATGACCCGCTTGCCGTTCTGCTGGATCCACAGCTTGGTGCCGTGGTAGCGGTCGGCGACACCGAAGCGGCGCTCGGCGGCCTTGAGGAGCTTGTTCTCCTCCCAGTCCTCGTCCGCCTCGTCCGCGCGGGCCTCCTGGATGAGCTTCCAGGCGGTCCAGATGAGGAAGGCGCCGAAGAGGTAGAACACCCAGGCGAAGCTGGCGAGGATGGCAGCACCCGCGGCGATGAAGATGGCCCGCAGGACCAGGGCTATGAGGACACCGACGAGCAGCACTCGCTGCTGGTACTGGGTCGGCACCGCGAACTTCGCCATGATCAGGACGAAGACGAAGAGGTTGTCGACGCTCAGCGACTTCTCGGTGATGAAGCCCGCGAAGAACTCGCCGCCGGCTTGTCCGCCGCCGAAGATCAGCAGGCCGAGCCCGAAGAGCCCGGCGAGGACGATCCAGACGATCGTCCAGATCCCGGCTTCCTTGATCGACACGTCATGCGGCTTGCGGCCGATAAAGAAATCGACCGCGATCAGGGCGGCAAGGCCCACGATGGTCAGGACCCATAGGGTCGTGGAAACTTCCACTGCGCCTCCGGCAGTCGTAACGGCAAATGTCAGCGTCGTCGCGCGCCGGAGGTCTCTTCCACCCACGATGGGCCGACGCCCCGGGATCTGGCCTGATCCGTATTGACGGGTACGCCGCAGCAGACAGGGAGTACTCCCCTCCGTGGGACAAACAGTACCTCAATCACCAAGGAAAGGTAAAGTGATCGGTAAAATAAATACCAAGTCCGCTGGTCAGAGGGTCTTTACCGGGACTTGGCCCGGGCCGCCGCCACCTGCGTGAGCACCTGGTGGAGGACCTGGCTGCCGGGCGGTACGAGCGAGGGCTCATAGGTCCAGGCATGCCCCACCCACGGGTCGGCGAGGTGATCGTCCGGCACGGGGGTCAGTCGCAGCAGCGAACGCCACAGCGGGTCGAGCAACGGGCCGTACGCGGCTGCTTCCTCCCGGTCGGCGACCATCATCAGATGGACGCCGACGGCCGGACCCTCGTCCGCGAGGTAGCGCAGCTGGTTCACGGCCCGGTCGTCGAAGCCGTGCGGGAAGTCGTTGACGATCAGCAATTGCTGTGCCGTGTCGAATCCGGGCGGCAGGGAGTCGGGCGCTCCGGCGCGCAGCGCCATCTGCACCAGGTCGACGCGCTGAGTGAGCCGCGCGAGCACGTCCGCGACACCGGCCGCGCCCACGGCTGGCGGGCCCGCCAGCACGCCGGACTGCACCAGCGGTACGAGTGCCTGTGCGCCGGAACCGGCCGGGTCGATGACCTGAACGGTGAACTCACCCGCCGGATATACGGCGAGCAGCCGAGCCGCGTGCGCCACCGCCGTCTCCATCGCGAGGCGCCGCAGGTCGTGGGAGTCCGTGAACGAGCCGTCGATCGATCCGCCGCGTCCGCTGTCGATCCACAGACCGCGCTCCAGCGGCAGCCGGACCAGCAGCGGGATCCGCAGCTCGGCACTCTCGGGCAGATGGAGGTCGCCCAGGCGCAGGGCCATGGGGATCTCCATCGGTACGCGGTAGCCGTGCCAGACGGGGTTGTCCCACCCCGCGTACGCGTGCGGCAGTGCCGGCTCGACGACCTCGACCTCGGCGGTGAGCTGGGCGAGATCGCGGTCGAGTGTCGCCCGGGCCTGGTTGACGAGCTGGGCGTGCTTGGTCCGGGCGGCCTCACGCGCGGCATCACCCTGTCCGCCGATCCGGCTGCGCGGGTCCGACAGGACCTGGTCGAGTTCCTTCTCCATACGGGAGTCGGCGAAGTCGACCGCGCTGCGATAGGCGGCTGTGGTGCGGGCCAGGTCCTCGAACATGCCCCAGACCTGGTTGTAGAGCCGCTCGTCCATGGACCAGCCGGTGGCGTCGCCCGCGACGGGCTGGGCGGGTTGCCCGGGCTGGGCGGGGGGCGCGGTCGGCGGGGGCGGCGGCGGAGCCGCGTTCTGCCGACCGGGGTGGCTGTAGTTGATCGGGCCACCGGACGTGGGGGCGGAGGGCTGGGCGGGATCCGTGGCGCCGCTGCCGCTCTGGTACGACGGCTGCGGCGCGGGCTGGCCCGGCGCGCCCGGTGTCTGGGTGCCGTAGGGCGCGGTGGGCTGGGGTGGCACGGCGCCGGAACCGGAACCGGAACCGGGAGCAGCCTGCGGTGCGGAGCCGGCCTGGTCCGGGCCGAGCGCCGGCGCGGCCGTCTGCCGGGAGCGGTCGCCGTCCGTCCGTGTCGGAGGTGCCGGCACCGAGCGGGCCATGCCCTGGGCCACCGCCTCGTTGATGCCGCCGGCGAGTTGACCGGCCTGGGCCAGGCCCTGGTCGGCGAAGAGGTCGGCGAGGCCGCCCGCGTACCCCTGGCCGATGGCACGTACCTTCCAGACACCCTGGCGGCGGTAGAGCTCCAGGGCGACGACGGCCGACTCGGCCTCCAGACCGGTGATGGTGTAGCTGGCGACCTCGGTGCCGTCGAGGCCGGTGACGGCGACGAAGGGCGTGGCGGCGCCGCCGAACCGGGTCGGGCCACTCCCTGTCGGCAGGGCGAGCAGCACACTGACACGGTGGACGGCGTCCGGCATGGCGTCCAGGTCCACCGCGAGGCGATGGTCGGCGGCCGCCTGCCGGGAGACCTCGAGGCCGGGCAGGGTGGGGGCGCCGGGGTGGACCACCCATTCGACGCCGTGGATCCTGCCCCGCTCGTCGCCGAGCGTGGCGGCGGCCACGACCGGTGTGCCGGCCGAGACCCGGATCTCCAGACGGGCCTGGGAGAGCGGGTGGTTCTGCCCCCGCACCAGCTCGGCCGTCATGCCTTCGTCCCCCTGTGTCGCGCGTCTTTGTCGTGTGCAGCCCGCCGGGCCCGACGGTCCTACAGGTGCGGCAGGATGGCCGGCATCAGGTCCTGGAACGTCCGGCCGTTGGCCGGCGTGCCGAGGGCCGTCATCGTCCAGCTCGCACCCGTGCGGTGCACCTTCGCCATGATCTGGGCGGTGTAGGCGCCGCCGCCCGCGAGCGTGTAGCGGGCGAGTTCCTGGCCGTTGGTCTCGTCGACCAGACGGCAGAACGCGTTCTGCACCTCCTGGAACGTCTGGCCCGTGAAGGAGTTCACGGTGAAGACGATCTGGTCGATGTGGACCGGGACGCGCGCGAGGTCGACGAGGATCGCCTCGTCGTCGCCGCCCTGGCCGACACCGCCGACGAGGTTGTCACCGGTGTGGCGCACCGAGCCGTCGTCGCTCACCAGGTGGCGGAAGAAGACGACGTCGACCGGCTGCTTGTCCGCGAACAGGACGGCCGAGGCATCGAGGTCGACCTCCCGCGTGCGCGTGCCGAACAGGCCCCGCCGGGGAGCCGCCTGCCAGCCGAGACCCATGCGCACCGCGGTCAGGCTGCCGCCGTCGTCCTTCTGGAGACTGACGGCCTGACCCTTGGTCATGTTGATGGTCACGTGCTGTTTCCCCTCTCGAGCTGTCCCCTGTTGGCCGCGGACTCCGCGGATGACCAGAACCCTACGCAGGGGCACTGACAGTGCCGTACCCCGGTCCCCACTTTGTGTCGGTCTTGCAACACAGCGAGTGCCCGTCAGGCCAGGCCGGCCTCCTTCATCTGACGCAGCTCCTTCTTCATCTCGGACACCTCGTCACGCAAGCGGGCCGCGATCTCGAACTGGAGATCGGCGGCGGCGGCGCGCATACGCTCCGTCAACTCCTCGATCTGCTCGGCGAGATCGGCCGCCGGACGGTCGGTCGGCACCGTCTCCTTGGCCTTGCCCTTGGCCGACTTGGCCGCCTTCGCGCCCTTGGCCGCCTTGTCGCCGAGCGAGGGCACGGGAGCCTTGGTGCCGCGGCCGTCCTTCTTCGCGCGGTAGCCGGTGCCGAGCAGTTGCTCGGTGTCGACGTCCTCGCGGGCGATCTGCGCGACGATGTCGTTGATCTTCTTGCGCAGCGGCTGGGGGTCGATGCCGTTCGCCTTGTTGTACGCGACCTGCTTCTCCCGACGGCGGTTGGTCTCGTCGATGGCCTTCTCCATCGCCGGGGTGATCTTGTCGGCGTACATATGGACCTGGCCCGAGACATTGCGCGCCGCACGGCCGATCGTCTGGATGAGGGACGTGCCGGAGCGCAGGAACCCCTCCTTGTCGGCGTCGAGGATCGCCACCAGGGACACCTCGGGCAGGTCGAGACCCTCACGGAGCAGGTTGATGCCGACGAGGACGTCGAACTCGCCGGCGCGCAGCTCTCGCAGCAGCTCGACGCGGCGCAGGGTGTCGACGTCGCTGTGCAGATAGCGCACCTGGATGCCGAGCTCCAGGAAGTAGTCGGTGAGGTCCTCGGCCATCTTCTTGGTGAGGGTGGTGACCAGGACGCGCTCGTCCTTCTCGACCCGCGCCCGGATCTCGTGGACCAGGTCGTCGATCTGGCCCTCGGTGGGCTTGACGACCACCTCCGGGTCGACGAGGCCGGTGGGGCGGATGATCTGCTCGACCTGGCCGTCCGAGCGGGAGAGCTCGTAGTTGCCCGGGGTCGCCGACAGGTAGACCGTCTGGCCGATGCGCTCCTGGAACTCCTCCCACTTCAGGGGGCGGTTGTCGAGGGCGGAGGGCAGGCGGAAGCCGTGGTCGACGAGGGTGCGCTTGCGGGACGCGTCGCCCTCGTACATGGCGCCGATCTGCGGCACCGTGACGTGCGACTCGTCGATGACGAGCAGGAAGTCGTCCGGGAAGTAGTCCAGCAGGGTGTTCGGCGGGGAGCCCGGCTCGCGGCCGTCGAAGTGCATCGAGTAGTTCTCGACACCGGAGCAGCTGCCGATCTGACGGAGCATCTCCAGGTCGTACGTGGTGCGCATCCGCAGGCGCTGGGCCTCCAGGAGCTTGCCCTGCTTCTCCAGCTCGGTGAGGCGCTCGCCGAGTTCCTTCTCGATGTCGTTGACGGCACGCTCCATGCGCTCCGGGCCCGCGACGTAGTGGGAGGCCGGGAACACGTACAGCTGCTGGTCGTCGCTGATGATCTCGCCGGTGAGCGGGTGGAGCGTGGACAGTGCCTCGATCTCGTCGCCGAACATCTCGATGCGGACGGCGAGCTCCTCGTAGACCGGGAAGATCTCGATGGTGTCGCCGCGCACCCGGAAGGTGCCGCGAGTGAAGGCAAGGTCGTTGCGCGTGTACTGGATGTCGACGAAACGGCGCAGCAACTGGTCCCGGTCGATCTCCTCGCCGACCTTGAGGGGAACCATGCGGTCCACGTACTCCTGCGGGGTACCGAGGCCGTAGATGCAGGAGACCGAGGCGACCACGACGACGTCACGGCGGGTGAGCAGTGAGTTGGTCGCGGAGTGGCGCAGGCGCTCGACCTCCTCGTTGATCGAGGAGTCCTTCTCGATGTAGGTGTCCGACTGCGGGACGTAGGCCTCGGGCTGGTAGTAGTCGTAGTACGAGACGAAGTACTCGACGGCGTTGTTCGGCAGGAGCTCGCGGAATTCGTTCGCCAGCTGGGCGGCCAGTGTCTTGTTCGGCGCCATCACCAGGGTGGGGCGCTGGAGCTTTTCGATCATCCACGCCGTGGTGGCTGACTTTCCTGTGCCGGTCGCGCCGAGCAGGACGACGTCCTTCTCGCCGGCCTCGATGCGCCGGGCGAGGTCGGCGATGGCCTGGGGCTGGTCGCCGTTGGGCTGGTACGGGCTGACGACCTCGAAGGGCGCCACCGTGCGTTCGATGCTGGAAACGGGCCGCATGGGATCCACCGTACGACCCGCCACTGACAACGCGGTCCGATCAGTGGTTTTGCGGAGTGCGGGAGCCCCGGTGCTCCGGGGTGCGGCGCGCGCGCAACTGGGGGCGGCGGGCCTGGTGCGGGACGGAGGTGTGGGCCGGGACGCCCGGCTTGTGCTGGACCGGGGCCGCCGCGCGCTTGCCCATGATCATGTGCGGGTCGAACAGCACCACGGCACCGGCGAGGAGCAGGAAGGCGAGCGGGCCGATCAGCATCGGTGCGAGCAGGGCGGCGGGTGAGTCACCCGTCGCGGGGGCCCCGGTGCCGTGGAGATGGACACTGAGGGCGGCCATGCCGGTGTAGTGCATGCCGCTGACGGCGAGGCCCATGACGAGGCTCGCGCCGACGCTCCACATGAGCCCTCTGACCTGTCCGGCGGCCCACAGCGCGGCGGTGGCCGCGACCATGGCTATGGCGACGGAGACACCGACGGTGAAGGTGTTGTACTCCAGCTTGCCGTCGAGCCGCAGGCCGGCCATGCCGAGATAGTGCATCGAGGCTATGCCCAGGCCGGTGATGGTGCCGCCGGTGAACAGGGCCGTTCCGCTGGCGCCCTTGTAGCCGACGATGAAGATCCCGATGCCCACCATGACGATGGCGACGGCGAGGCTCGCGAACGTCATCGGTTTGTCGTAGTGGATCGGCGTCTCCTCGACCGTGAACCCCATCATCGCGACGAAGTGCATGGTCCATATGCCGGAGCCGATGGCCGCCGACCCGAGGGCGAGCCAGCCGGGGCGCCAGGAGTGCGAGACGAGCATCGATCTTGTGGTGCAGCGCAGACCGAGCGCACCGCCGAGGCAGGCCATGAGGTAGGCCACCAGCGGTGTGACGAGTCCGTAGCTGAATCCGTCGATCGTGCCATGCATACGCGACCGCCCTCTTACGTCCCGGAATGCCGTGAATACGCCCCCTCCCAGCGCCGCCCGAGCGGTCAGGGTTGAGGCAGAGAGTAACTCCCACCGGAATGGTCGAACGATTCTCCGGCAAAGAAACACGGCCTTGCCCCACTTGTGCGGCACGAGTGAGCGGGCCCGGGTAACTCCATTCAATCTGTGGCCATTCTGTACTCCCCCGCCGTTGACTCTCTGCTGTCACAGTGGTGCTGTTCGTGATCGTTCGACACGAGGAGTACGCATGCATGCGCGCGCTGTAGCCGCCACGACGACCGCGCTCCTGGGAACTGCCGCTCTTCTGCTTCCCGCCTCCCAGGCCCGGGCCGGCGCCGAGCGGCCTACGGTGATCGCCCACCGAGGGGCCTCCGCCTATGCCCCCGAGAACACCCTGGCCGCCGTCGACAAGGCCGCCGAACTGGGCATCGGCTGGGTCGAGAACGACGTGCAGCGCACCAAGGACGGCGAGCTCGTCGTCCTTCACGACGACAACCTGAAGCGCACGACCGACGTGGAGGAGGTCTTCCCGGGCAGGGCGCCCTGGAAGGTGAAGGACTTCACCGCCGACGAGATCGCGCGCCTGGACGCGGGCAGTTGGTTCAGCCCCGCTTACGCGGGCGCGCGCGTGCCGACGCTGGAGCAGTTCATGGACCGTTTGGAGCTGCACCACCAGAAGCTGCTCCTGGAGATCAAGAACCCCGACCTGTACCCGGGCATCGAGGGGCAGACCCTCAAGGCCCTGGCCAACGAGGGCTGGCTCGACGCGGACCACCTGGCGGGCCGGCTGATCGTGCAGAGCTTCAGCGCCGACAGCGTGCGCACCGTCCACGAGCTGAAGCCGAGCGTGAAGACCGGTTTCCTCGGTACGCCGCCCACATCGGACCTGGCGGACTACGCGGACTTCGCCGACCAGATCAACCCCTCGCACAGCTCCATCTCCTCGGACTACGTCGCCACCGTCCATGAGTTCGACGGACCGCACGGCAGGCCGATGGAGGTCTTCACCTGGACCGTGAACGACGCGGACACCGCCCGGCTGGTCGCGGGGTACGGCGTCGACGGCATCATCACCAACAACCCCGACGTGGTGCGGGACGCCCTGCCCGAGAAGTGAGGGCGGCCCCGGCGGGGGCGCCCGGTCCGCGGCGACGGGGAAGTTGTCAGTGGTGGGTCGTACGGTGGGCGCATGGACAGCCATGGACAGTACGAGCAGCAGGTCGTCTGGGCAGTCGTCGGTACCGACATCGGTCCGCTGATGCTGGCCGCGACCCGCGAGGGCCTGGTCAGCGTCGTGTTCCATGCCACGGAGCAGGTGCGCGAGGCGGCACTCGGCCGGCTGGCGTCGCGGCTGGGCGCCGAGCCGGTCGAGTCGCCCGGCTCTCCGCTGCTGGCCGAGGCGATAGGTCAGATGGAGCAGTACTTCGCGGGTGCGCGCCATGACTTCGAGCTGCCGCTGGACTGGTCCCTGATCTCCGGCTTCAACCGGCAGGTGCTGCGCGAACTGGCGTCCGGAGTCCCGTACGGCACGGTCGTCGGGTACGGCGATCTGGCCGGGCGGGTCGGGCAGCCGGGCGCGGCCCAGGCGGTCGGGATGGCGATGGGTGCCAATCCGCTTCCGGTCGTCGTGCCCTGTCACCGGGTCGTGGAGAGCGACGGCGGCATCGGAGGGTTCGGGGGCGGACTGGAGACCAAGCGGAAGCTGCTCGCGCTGGAGGGAGTCCTGCCGGAGCCGCTGTTCTGAAGGGGGCCTGGCCCCTCCTGGGGTTGGGCGGGCGGGAGATGAGGGGGAGACTGCGCCTGTGATGACACTTTTCACCCACCTGTACGCAGCCGGTCCGGTGTCATGACCGCCGTGGAGCGGCAGGCTGCCGTGTCCGTCACGCCCGACCGGTTGCCGGCCCTGCGGCGCCGTATCTCGGCCGTGCTGATCACGACGCAGATCCTGGGCGGTCTGGGCGTCGCCACCGGCATAGCGCTCGCGGCCGTCCTGGCCAAGGAGGTCAGCGGTACCGAGTCGCTGTCCGGCCTTGCGCCCACCGCGACGGTCGCCGGTACGGCGGTGCTGTCGATGCCGCTGGCCGCGCTGATGACCGCGAGGGGCCGTCGGCCCGGGCTCGTCCTGGCCTATCTGATCGGGGCCGTGGGTGCCGGTGTCACGGTGGTCGCGGCGAGCGTCGGGAGCTTTCCGCTGCTGTTGTGCGGGATGGCCGCGTTCGGTGCGGCGTCGGCGGCGAATCTCCAGGCCCGGTTCGCGGCCGCGGATCTGGCCGAGCCGGAACGGCGGGCCCGGGCCATCTCGCTCGTCGTGTGGGCGACCACCATCGGCGCTGTCCTCGGCCCGAACATCGCCGCACCCGCCGGTCGCAGTGTCACCGGCCTCGGGATACCCACCGCCGCGGGTCCGTTTCTGTGGGCATCCGGGATCTTCCTGATATCGGCGGTCGTGGTGGCCTTGCTGCTGCGGCCGGACCCGCTGCTGACGGCGCGTGCGCTGGCACCGGCCGAGGAGCAGTCGCCGGCGGCCCGTTCGCTGCGCGCCGGGGTGACCGCGGTGGCCGCCTCCCCACGGGCGCGGCTCGCGGTGGTGACCGTCGCCGTGGCGCACACGGCGATGGTCTCGGTGATGTCGATGACCCCGGTCGACCTCGCGCACCACGGCGCGGGTATCGATCTGATCGGGCTGGTCATCAGCGGGCACATCGCCGGCATGTACGCGTTCGCGCCGCTCATGGGGCGGTTGTCGGACCGGCTGGGGCGGCTGTCCGGGATCGGGCTCGCCGTCGGGCTGCTGGCGTGCGCGGTCTTCGTCGCCGGTACGGCGGGCGGCAGTCATGGGCAGACGGCCGTGGGACTCTTCATCCTGGGGCTCGGCTGGTCGGCGGGGCTCGTGTCCGGTTCCGCGCTGCTCACGGACTCCGTACCGCAGCCGGCGAGGGCCGCCGCGCAAGGGCTGTCGGACCTGGTCATGAACGCGTCCGCGGGCATCGGCGGAGCGGTCGCCGGGCTCGTGGTCGCCCAGGCGAGCTATGCCTGGCTGAACTTCACCGCCGCATGCCTGCTGGTCCCGTTGGCGGGGCTGGCGCTGTTCACGCTGCGCAGACGGGCGAAAGGCCTTCCGATGGGCGACTGACGTCCCGCGCCAGGCCGGACCGCGTGCCGCCGAGTTCGACCAGGGCGCCAGCCGCACGTACGGGCTGGATCCGCATGGGGCGCTGGACGGCGTACGGCCGGTCTGACGCCGTCGGCAGACAGGAGGGGCCACACACGCGTGGCCATCTCCGGGCGCGCGACACCGGCATGATCCGCCGGACAGGCCTAGCCGTAGTGCCGGGCCTCGAAGACGTTGCCGTCGGGGTCACGGAAGTAGAAGCTGCGCCTGGCCTTGCCGCGGGCGCCGAAGGAGTCGTACGAGTAGTCCGAGACGGGGACGTCCTGCTCCTCCAGGTGGGTGCGCAGCCCGTGGAAGTCCGCCTCCGGCAGGGACAGACAGACGTGGTTGACCGGGTGTCCCGCGCTCTCGGCGGCACCGGGGAGCGTTTTCATGCGCTCCGCCATGGTCATGGGCATGAGGTCGAGGATGGTCTCGTCGTTGACGCGGACCGAGGGGCACGGCGCCTCGCCCGCGATGAACTCGGTGATCCTGACGGGCGCCAGGCCGAGTGTCTCCTGGTAGAAGGCGGCCGATGCGGCAGGGTCGCTCACCCAGAGGACCACATGGTCGAGACGGGTCGAGTTGTCGGTCATGCGTTCAAGGCTGGTGTCCTCTCCCACAGGCCGCAAGGGTTTGACCCGGTGCGCCGCCCGCCAGAGATGAGGGAAGACCGAGCGACAGGAGGCAGGCGCGTGGTGCTGGTGGTGTCGGAAGAGGTGCGGGAGGCGATCGACGCGCGTCGACCCGTGGTGGCCCTGGAGTCCACGATCATCGCGCACGGGCTGCCGCGCCCGCGCAATCTCCAGGTGGCGCTGGAGCTGGAGGATGTCGTACGGCGGGAGGGTGCCGTTCCGGCGACGATCGCCGTGCTGGACGGGCGGCCCCATGTCGGACTGGACAAGGAGCAGCTGGAGCGGATCGCGAACGAGGACGGGATCCGCAAGCTGGGACACCGGGATCTGCCGCTCGCGGTGGCCTCCGGGGCGAGCGGGGCGACCACGGTGTCGGCGACGGCATTGCTGGCGAGCCTCGGAGGCGTACGGGTGTTCGCGACGGGCGGGCTCGGCGGGGTGCACCGCGAGTGGACGGTGACGCAGGACGAGTCGGCCGACCTGGGGCTGCTGGCGCGCACAAGGATCACGGTGGTGTGCGCAGGCGTCAAGTCGATCCTGGATGTCCCGGCGACCCTCCAGCGGCTGGAGACGCTGGGCGTCGCCGTGGCCGGCTATCGCACGGAACGCTTCCCCGGCTTCTACCTCTCCGACTCCGGACACCCGGTGGACTGGACGCTGCGGTCGCCGGAGGAGGTGGCCGGGGTGATGCGCGCCCAGGACGCGCTCGACGGGCCGGAGTCGGCACTGATCGTCGCCAATCCGGTGCCGGAGGAGGAACAGCTGGATCCCGAGTTGCACGCGCGTGTGCTCGCCGACGCGCTGAACGCGTGCGAGGAGCATCGGATCACCGGTCAGGCCGTCACACCGTTCCTGCTGGACTACTTGGTGCGGCACACGGACGGCGCCTCGCTGAGCGCCAATCTCGCGGCGGTGCGCGGCAACGTACGGCTGGCGGGGCGGATCGCGGCAGCCTGGGCCGGGGCGTGAACGAGCCGGGGAACAGGGTGGGGCGCGGCGCGGAGGGGGACGGGCCCACCCCGGCCGCCCGGCCCACCCCGACCCTCCTGCCCGCCCCCGCTGTCGGGCCGACCCCGGCCGTCGGGCGCGACGGCGCGCTGCTGGTCGTCGGGGACGTGGTCACGGACGTCATCGCCCGCCACCGGGGTCCGCTCGCCTCGGGTACGGACACGGCGGCGGCCATCCGGACGGTGCCGGGTGGCGCGGGCGCCAACGTGGCCTGCTGGGCGGCACGTTGGGGCGCTGCGGGAGTGCGGCTGCTGGGGCGCGTGGGAGCGGACGCCGCCGCGTGGCACGAGCGGGAGCTGACCGCGAGCGGAGTGGAGCCCCTTCTCGTCGTCGATCCGCAGGCGCCGACCGGGACGGTGATCTGCCTGGTCGACACGGGTGCCGCCGCCGAGCGGACGTTCCTCACCGACAGCGGGGCGGCCGTGCGGCTGGACCCCGGCGACTGGTCGGACGCGTTGCTCGACGGCGTCGTATGGCTGCATCTGTCGGGCTATCTGTTGTTCTCCGAGCCGAGCCGGGCCCTGGTGGCGCGGGCTCTCGCGTCCGCACGCGCGCGTGGCGTGCCGGTGAGCATGGATCCGGCGTCGGCGGGCTTCCTGGTGGAGCTGGGCGTGGAGAGATTCCTGGCGTTGGTGGAGGGCTTGGACGTCCTGCTGCCGAGCCGTGACGAGGCGCGCCTGCTGACGGGGTTGCCCGATGCGGCGGACGCTGCGGCCAAGTTGAGCCGCCATGTCCCGCTGGTGGTCGCCAAGCAGGGGGCCGACGGTGCTCTGGTGGCCCGGTCGGGCACGGTGCGCGCCCATGTCCCCGCCGTACCGACGGCGCTGAGGGACACGACCGGGGCGGGTGACGCCTTCAGCGGGGCCTTTCTCGCGGCCCTGCTCATGGGCGCCCGGCCCGAGGACGCGGCGCGGGAGGGGTGCCGGGCAGGTGCGCTGGCGGTGGCACGGGTGGGTGGAAGGCCGCCCGCACCCGAGTAACGGCGGCGGCAGGGGAGGGACAGCGCCGGGCCGCGGCGCGGTGTCGGCTGAAGCGACGTCAGCTTCCGCTCTCCTCCGGTGCCTTGCGGCCCCACGCCGAGATCATCGGAGCGGTGGCCAGGTCCATGTCGCCGGCGGAGACGTTGGCGAGGTGGCGGTCGATCTCCTGGTCGGTGGCGATGCCCTCGGTGACGAGCTGATCGCGGATCTGGCGGACGGTGGCGGACTCCAGGGCGGCGCAGGCGGGCGAGGTGAGCGGGAAGTACGCGTCGGCCTCCACCCGGTGCAGGCCTGCCTCACGCAGCAGGCGCGGGAGTCTGCGGCCGTAGGAGAGATCGGCGCCGCGGTCGGCGAGCAGTTTGCGGAAGCCGTGGCGGAGACGGTTCGCGAGCTGCTGCTCGGGGCCGTACTCGTCCGGGCAGAGCAGGGGCTGGAGAGCGGGGTCTGCGTCCTCGATCAGGAGTCGGCCGCCGGGGCGCAGGGCCTCGATCATCGACCGCAACGCCCGTTCGCGGTCCGGCACATGGACGAGTACCAGCCGGGCGTGCACCAGGTCGAACCCCTCCCCCGGCGGCTCGTCGGCGGCCACGTCGTGGACGAGGACCTCGACCGGCGGGCGGCCGGCCGGGGTGAGCAGCGAGGTGTCGATGTCGGTCGCGACGACCCGCCCCGTCGGGCCGACTCTCTTGGCCAGCCAGGACACCACCGAGGTGCCGCCGGCGCCGACCTCCCAGCAGCGCCAGCCGGGTCCGACGCCGAGCCGTTCGAGATGCCTGAAGGTCGTGGGGTCGAAGAGAGCGGCGAAGGCGTCGAAGCGCTCGCCCGCCTCGGCCTGCCGGTTGTCGAGGAGATAGCCGTGGGTTCGCGTCATGATGCGATCCTCCCAGTTGCCCGGCTCGTCCGGACGGGGCGACGCTCGGCGGGGCGGCCCTGAAACTCGTACGGGCGCCCGCTCGTACCACGATGCGCGCGCGGCCCCTTTGTCCACAGCCGGGAACCAAGCGGAACCTCCTGCTCCCACAGGCTTACCCGCGTCTCACGCCCAGCTGGCAAACTTGCGGACCACGGCACAGGAAGCGACGCACGGTGAGCGAGCCGAAGGGACTGAAGCACCCCGGAGGTGAGCCGAGCGTCAAGGGGAGATCCACGCAAGGAGATCCAGATGTCCATGGCAGGGAATCTGCGGAAGGTCACCGGCCTCGACAGGGTCGGCGGCCTCCGCAAGGTGGCACGGCTGGCTCGACGGCGCCCCCGCGTCGACCTCAGCCATCCCGCCCGGTCCCCACTGGGCTCCTCGGTGGTGAACTGCGTGACCTACCGGGACGGCGTGCGGGTCCCGGAGAGCGGTGATCTGGTCGACGTCGTCCAGCGGGTACGCAAGCGCGGTGCCGGATTCGTCTGGCTCGGCCTCCATGAGCCCACGGACCAGGAGTTCGCGGGCATCGCGGAGTTGTTCGCCCTGCATCCGTTGGCGGTCGAGGACGCGGTCGAAGCGCATCAGCGACCGAAGCTGGAGCGCTACGACCAGACACTGTTCTCGGTGTTCAAGACTGTCTGCTACGTCGAGCACGAGGAACTCACGGCGACCAGCGAGGTCGTGAACACCGGCGAGATCATGGTGTTCGTCGGCCAGGACTTCGTGATCACCGTGCGGCATGGACGGCACGGCTCGCTGGGCCCGTTGCGTGAGGAGCTGGAGTCGAGCCCCCAGCAGCTCTCCAAGGGGCCCGCGGCGGTGCTGCACGCCATCGCGGACCATGTCGTCGACGACTATCTGAACGTCATCGACTCGGTCCAGGAGGACATCGACGAGGTCGAGACGGACGTGTTCGCGGAGAACGGCGCGCGGGCCGACCCGGGGCGGATCTACCAGCTCAAGCGGGAACTGCTGGAGCTGAAGCGGGCCGTGGTTCCGCTGAGCCGCCCCCTCGAGGAGCTGGCCTCGACACCGATCCGGGTGGTCGAGCCGGAGATACAGGCCTACTTCCGCGACGTCTCGGACCATCTGCTGCGGGCCAAGGAGCAGATATTCGCCTTCGACGAACTGCTGAACTCGATCCTTCAGGCGCACCTGGCACAGGTGACCGTCTCGCAGAACGAGGACATGCGGAAGATCACGGCCTGGGCCGCGATCATCGCCGTGCCGACGATGGTGTGCGGGGTGTACGGAATGAACTTCGAGCACATGCCGGAGCTGCGCTGGACGTTCGGATATCCGTTGGTCCTGGGCGTGATATCCGTCGCCTGTGTGGTGCTGTACCGCGGCTTCCGGCGCAACGGATGGCTGTGACCCGGACTGCGGGAACATCGGGGCGCCCCCGCCCGGCACGTGAGCCGGACGAGGACGACAGAAGGAGTGAAAGGAGTGAGCTGTGAGAGCCGGTCGCCGGGTCAGTGCGTCGTCGGCGCGCCGGTCCTGGCGTAGACGCTCTCGGCCCACTGACCGACCTCGTTCTCCCTCAGGTTCAGTGCCAGATCGGCCTCGCTGATCATGCCGACCAGACGCTTGTTCTCGATCACGGGGAGCCGGCGGATCTGGTGCTCCTTCATCTCCCGGAGCACGTCGCTGATGTCGGCGTTCGCCTCGATCCAGCGCGGGGTGCCCTGGGCCATCTCGCCGGCGGTGACCTTGCTCGGGTCGTGGCCCACGGCCACGCAGCCGATGACGATGTCGCGGTCGGTGAGGATGCCGCAGAGCCGCTCGTTCTCGTCGCTGATGGGCAGGGCTCCGACGCCCAGCTCGCGCATCAGCTGAGCGGCGCGGTCCAGGGTCTCGTGGGCCGGGATCCACTGGGCACCACGGTGCATGATGTCTCCGGCAGTGGTCATGAAGTACCTCCCGATGCCGGACGGCCGGCGCGGCGCAGGACGCACCGCTAGTCCCGGCGCCCTTCATTCTCGCCGCGCCACCCGGCCGACGCACCCGGAACCGAGCGGTGCCGGCCACCGGCCACGGACGGGACGACCCCGGCCACGGGCGGCGAACAGGCAGCCAAGCACACGATCTTCCGCGGGACGACACGGATGATCACTCGGGTCTCGTCCCCAGGGATTCGATGGATCACGGATCAACCGCTCCACGCCGGGTGCCGAGGGTCGTCGGCGCGCACCAGGACGTCCGCCGTGGCGGCCGGGTCGGTCTCGTGGTCGTAGCGCTCGAAGGCGGGGAGGGTCCAGTGCTCGGTCTCGGGGGTACGGCGGCGTAGAGCGCCGGGTGAGAGGAGGACGTGGACGGTCAGATCGAAGGGGAACCAGTGACGCAGGAGGAGGGGGCCGTGCAGCAACAGGACGCCGCCGGGCGGGAGTTGGACGTAGGGGCTGCGGGTGGCTCGGTCGGTGACCGGGTCCCACAGGTCCGGCAGCACGCGGCCGTCGCCGCCCGGTTCGAGGGGGCCGAAGACCTCGCGCCACAGGGCGCCGGTGTCGAACCAGCCGTCGTAGTAGGCCTCCACGTCCCGGTGGCCGTACTCCAGGCGGACCGAGGCCGGGCGCAGGAAGCCCTGGGTGTCGACGGTGAGCGAGGGGCGGCCGCGTATGCGCAGCGCCTCTCCGACCCGCTCGGCGAGGTCTCCCGGGCGGGCGGCCGGGGCGCCGTCGAAGGCGACGCGGGGCCAGGGGCCGCCGTCGGCCGGCTTCAGGTCGAGCAGGCGCTCGGCCAGCAGGTCGCCGAGCCGTTCCCAGGTGATCGCTTCGAGTCGCACACGCCCCATGATGCGACAGGGAGGCGCCACCCCGGATCGCGTGACGTTCGGGGTGCGTCCAGCGCGCGGCCGTATCCCCGCCCGGGCCTGGTCAGACGGCATTGCGGTCCCCGCCGGGTAGTTCCCAAGACCCGTCCGGAGGGGAATGAACCCCCTATGGCACCTCTCGCAACTCCCCCGCCCCGTACCGGCCTTCTCGTCGTTCAACCCCTCCGGCGGCGGCACTGCGCGGAGTGCCATGCGGGACCGTTGCAGATGCTCGTGCTGGAGGACGGTGCGCCGCGGTGTCTCGACTGTGCCGACCTTGGGCATCTGGTGTTCCTGCCGCGTGGCGACACGGCGTTGACGCGGCGGTCGCGGGAGGAGAGTGCGCTGTCGGCGGTGGTCGTGCGGTTCAACCGGCGCCGGGGCCGTTACGAGCGGCAGGGCGTCCTCGTGGAGGAGGCGGGGCTCACCCGGGCGGAGCAGCGGTGCCTGGTGGACGCGGAGGCCCGGCGGCGGCGCCGGGTGCGGGACGCACGGCGGCGGGCACGGGAGGACGTGCGGTTCGCGGAGGCGTTCGCGGTGGAGATACGCCGGCTGTTCCCGGGGTGTCCGGCGGAGCGGGCGCGGGAGATCGCCGCGCATGCGTCGGTGCGGGGCAGCGGACGGGTGGGGCGCAGTGCGGCGGGGCGGGCGTTGTCCGAGAGGGCGGTGACGTCGGCGGTCGTGGCGTCCGTGCGGCACATGGACACGCCGTACGACCAGCTGCTGATGAGCGGCGTGCCACGACACGAGGCGCGGCGGCGGATCGCGGCGGCCGTGGAGACGACGTTGCGGACGTGGCGGGAAAAGGTGTCGGGGGTGGGCTGACGGGGGTGGGCTGACGGGGGTCGGCCGGTGGTTCGGAAGGCGGGCAGAAGGCGGCCGGTCGGCGGCCCCGGGCTGCCCCTGCGGGGTCCTCGCCCCATGGCCATCACCCACCACCTGATCGCCTATCGCCTATCGCCTATCGCCCCTGGACGCTCGCACATGTGTCGGCGCCGCTCGGCCATGGTCGCCGTTCTCGTCCAGGGTTTGACTTGTGGTGACGGAAGGGGCCGGGCAGGGGCTCGGCGGGATGCGGGAGTTGACGTTGACATGATCGATGGGCCGTACTTCGTCCTGGTCGTGATCGGAGTGGTCGGGACCGGTCTCGTGGCCGGGGTCTTCTGTGCCTTCTCGACCTTCGTGATGCGCGGGCTCGCCGCGCTGCCGCCCGCGCAGGGTGTCGCCGCGATGAAGGCGATCAATGTGACCGCGTTGATGCCGGCGTTCATGCTGGTGTTCATCGGGACGGCGGTGCTGTGCGCGGTGATCGCCGTGGTGACCTTCGTGCTCTGGCCGGACGAGGGCACGGTGGAGCTGCTGCTGGGCAGCGCGCTGTATCTGTTCGGCTCGTTCGGGGTGACCATGGTGGCGAACGTGCCCCGCAACGAGGCGCTGGCCGAGCTGGAGGCGGGCACTCAGGAGGCGGCGGCCTACTGGCCGACGTATGTGAGCGAGTGGACGGTCTGGAACCACATACGTACGGTCGCCTCGGCCGCCGCTGCGGTGTCGTATGTGCTGGCCCTCAGCTGACCTGTCCGCCGCTCTGCGCGGGTGGCCGGTGGGACGTATCGTGGCCGCAAGAGTGCGGCCCGCTGACGCACGGCTCCAGCACGTCACACGCGCACGCGAGGAAGACGGCCATGGCCGATCCCAAGGGTTTCATGACCACCCGCCGCCAGGACTGGCCGCGCCGGCCCGTCGAGGAGCGGGTCCGGGACTGGGACGAGGTGTACGTCCCCGGGGCGTTGCTGCCCATCATCAGCAAGCAGGCGGACCGCTGTATGGACTGCGGCATACCGTTCTGCCACGACGCCTGTCCGCTGGGCAATCTGATCCCCGAGTGGAACGACCTGGTGTCGCGGGAGGACTGGCGGGCGGCGGCGGACCGGCTGCACGCGACGAACAACTTCCCCGAGTTCACCGGGCGGTTGTGTCCGGCGCCCTGCGAGGCGGGGTGTGTGCTGGCGATCAATCAGCCCGCCGTGACCATCAAGAACGTCGAGTGTGCCATCGCCGACCGTGCCTGGGAGGACGGCTTCGCGCAGCCGCGGCCGCCGGACCGGCTCTCCGGGCGGACGGTCGCGGTGATCGGGTCGGGGCCCACGGGGCTCGCCGCGGCGCAGCAGCTGACCCGGGCAGGGCACACGGTCGCCGTGTACGAGAAGGACGACCGGCTCGGCGGACTGATGCGGTACGGCATCCCCGAGTTCAAGATGGAGAAGCACCATCTGGAGCGCCGGATCGAGCAGATGCGCGCCGAGGGGACCAAGTTCCGTACGTCGACGGCGGTCGGACAGGACATCGGGGCGGCCGAACTGCGCTCGCGCTACGACGCGGTCGTGATCGCCACCGGGGCCACGGCCTGGCGTGAACTACCCGTTCCTGGGCGGGAGTTGAGCGGCATCCAGCAGGCGATGGAGTACCTTCCGCTGGCGAACCGGGTGTGCGAGGGGGATCTGGAGGCGTCCCCCATGTCCGCTGCCGGGAAGCATGTCGTCATCGTCGGCGGCGGGGACACCGGGGCCGACTGTCTGGGCACCGCCGTACGGGAGGGCGCGGCGTCCGTGACCCAACTGGACATCTACGCGCAGCCGGGCGCCGAGCGGGACGAGGACGCCGAGCCCTGGCCGACGTACCCGAAGATCTACCGTCTGTCGGCGGCGCACGAGGAGGCGCGCGATCTGGAGACGGCGCCTGCGGCGGACGCGGACGCGCGGCTGTTCGCGGCGTCCACGCTCCGTTTCACGGGTGACGCCGACGGGCACGTACGGTCGCTGCACCTGACCGAGGTGGACGCGCGGCGCCGCCCGCTGCCGGGCACCGGGAGGGAGCTGCCGGCCGACCTCGTGCTGCTCGCCCTCGGCTTCTCCGGGCCGGACCGGGGAGACGGCCTGATCGACCAGTTGGGGATCGGGATGGAACCGCGCGGCACGATCACACGGGATGCCGGGTTCGCGACGAACGCGCCCGGCGTCTTCGCCGCAGGGGATGCCGCCCGAGGGCAGTCGCTCATCGTGTGGGCCATCGCCGAGGGGCGGGCGGTGGCGGCGGCCGTCGACCACTATCTGACGGGGAGTTCACGGTTGCCGGCACCGATCTCGCCGTACGACCGGCCCATGACCGTCTGACGGGCCGGCGGGACCGGCACCGCTGGGACACCTCCGCCTCGCCTAGCGCCGCTCGTCCGTCCCCGCCACCTTCCCCGTGGCCAACGCCACCCTGTTCCAGGTGTTGATCGTGAGGATCAGGGCCAGTACGTGGGCCAGCTCCTGGTCGTCGAGATGAGCTGCGGCCCGGGCGTAGACCTCGTCGGGGACCCCGCCGTCGGCCACCAGGGTCACCGCCTCCGTGAGGGCCAGGGCCGCCTGCTCCTTGTCGGTGAAGAAGTGGCGGGCCTCGCGCCAGACGGCGACCATGTGCAGCTGGCCCTCGCTCTCGCCGGCCTTGCGGGCGTCGTTGGTGTGCATGTGGAGGCAGTAGGCGCAGTGGTTGAGGTGCGAGGCACGGATCTGGATCAGTTCGACGAGCGCCGGGTCCAGGCCCTCGCGGGCTGCCGCGTCGAAGCCGACGATGGCGCGGAAGACCTTCGGGGCGGACTTCGCGAAGTCCAGGCGGGTACGGGCGGCCTCGGCCTCGTTGATGGATTCGGCGAGGGACTCGGCGGACTTGGCGGACTCGGCGCGCTTGGTGTCGATCGTGTTCGTCGTCATGTGCATCAACCTACGGACCGGAAAGACCGACTGTAGGGTGCATTTCCATGGCGAAATCGTGGGTCAATTCGTGGGCTGACTCCGCGGCGGGGATCGGCGGCGACCTGCATCTGGATCTGTCCGATGCGTCCGGGTCCTCCGGACCGGGCGGGCGCCGGGCCGCTCTGACCCGCGCACTGCGGGACGCCGTGCGCGAGGGCCGGCTCGCGCCCGGCACCCGGCTGCCGCCGTACCGCTCGCTCGCCGCCGACCTCGGGCTCGCCCGCAACACCGTGGCCGACGCGTACGCGGAACTGGTCGCCGAGGGGTGGCTCACCGCGCGCCAGGGCTCCGGGACGAGGGTCGCCGAGCGTGCCGAGCCCCTGCGCCGCGCCGAGCGGGCGCCTCGCAGGACAGCCGGGGCGTCGCCACGCGCGCGTGGACCTCGGCACGACCTTCGGCAGGGCACGCCGGACGCCTCGGCGTTCCCGCGCGCCGCCTGGCTGGTCTCCTACCGGCGGGCCCTCCAGCAGGCGCCGAACGAGGTCTTCGGGCCCGGTGATCCCGCCGGCCGCGTGGAGTTGCGGGAGGCGCTCACCGAGTACCTGGCACGCGCGCGTGGTGTGCGCACCGAGCCGGGCCGGATCGTGATCTGCTCCGGCTTCGCGCACGCTCTGCGGCTGCTGTTCGGCCAGGACAAGGGCGGCGGCACGGGCGGCAGCACAGGCGGCGGCGTGCTGCGTGGCCCGCTGGCCGTGGAGGCGTACGGGCTGGGCTTCCACCGGGAACTGCTCGCCGCGGCGGGCGTACGGACCGTGCCGCTCCCTCTCGACGAGGACGGCGCCCGCAGTGACCTGCTGGGACGCGAGCGGGCCGTGCTGCTCACACCCGCGCACCAGTTCCCGACCGGCGGCCCGCTGCACCCCGGGCGCCGCGCCGCCGTGATCGACTGGGCACGCGCGCGTGGAGGCGCGGTGCTGGAGGACGACTACGACGGCGAGTTCCGCTACGACCGCAAACCCGTCGGCGCCCTCCAGGGCCTCGATCCGGATCGGGTGATCTTCATCGGCTCGGTCAGCAAGAGCCTGTCGCCGGCCGTGCGGCTCGGGTGGATGGTGCTGCCGGAGCGGTACGTCGACGACGTGCTGGCGGCCAAGGGCGAGCGTGAGGCGTGGGCGAGCGTCCTCGACCAGCTGAGCCTCGCCGACTTCATCGTCTCCGGGGCGTACGACCGTCATGTACGGCGTATGCGGCAGCGCTATCGCCGTCGCCGCGACCGTCTCGTGGCCGCCCTCGCCACGCACGCGCCGCACATCGAGGTCACCGGTGTCGCCGCCGGACTCCATGCGGTGCTGCGGCTGCCGCCCGGCACCGAGCGGTCCACGGTCAAGGCGGCCACCTGGCAGGGCATCGCCCTGGACGGCCTCGCCGAGTTCCGGCACCCGGATGCCACGGAGTCGGTCATGCCGGTCCGCGACGGCATCGTCGTGGGCTACGCGACGCCCTCGGAGCATGCGTACGGGGCGGCCCTGGAGGCGCTGTGCGGGGTGCTGCCGCCGCCGGGTGAGTGATGCCTGTGGACGAGTCGTCCCGTCCCGGCATACTGCCGCATTCGGATTTGTTCTCCCGCATGTCCGAAAAGTGACTTTTGGGCTACATGGATGCGAACAGGAGTGGGATCATCGGAGCAGGAGGCGTGCTGTCATCGCACCCGGGCACGGGCCGGTAGCGACTCGCCCCCATCCTTCGTTCCGTCGTCAGGCGCAGGGCCACCCCAGCGCGTCCCCCCTGTTGGCGGCCGGTCCTGGAGGGTGTTCGATGACGACGCTCGACGAACGTCACGGAGAAGGTGCACGCGACGGGGAAGAGCACCGGGGCGACGCTGTCCTCGGCTCTGTCGAGGCATACGGCCCGATCGACGCATCCGGCCCGGTCAAGGGAACCGGCCCGGCAGTCGTCCCGCTGGACCAGTCCGGCACCGCGCTCCCCCGATCGATCGGATCCAAGGCCGCGAACCTCGCCCTCGCGGCCCGCGCCGGGCTGCCCGTACTGCCCGGGTTCGTGATCCCGGACCGCGGCAGCGGCGACACGGTCGCCCTGCGGCGCGCCTGGGACGAGCTGTCCGACGGCGGCGCCCGCCCGCTCGTCGTGCGGTCCTCCTCGCCGCAGGAGGACACGGCCGAGTCGTCCCTGGCGGGCCAGTTCGCCTCGGTGCTCGACGTCCGCGGCTGGCGGGGCTTCCGTACGGCCGTACAGACCGTCCTCGACTCGGCACACCGGCCCGACGGGACCACGGCGCCCATGGCGGTGCTGGTGCAGCCGATGCTCACGGCGCGCGTCGGCGGGGTGATGTTCGGTGCCGACCCGGTGGCGGGGCGGGCCGACCGGATCCTGGTCAGCGCGGTGCGCGGCGGGCCGGACAGCCTGGTCAGCGGCGCACGGGCCGGCACCGACTACTGGCTGAGCCGGCACGGACGCCTCTTGCGGACCGAGTCGTCGCGCCCTGCGTGGACGGAGTCCCCGGAGAGCGGCCCACTGCTCACGCGCGCCGAGCTGTTCCGGCTGGCGCGGCTCGCGCGGCGGGTCCGGCAGGTGTTCGGCGGGCCGCAGGACGTCGAGTTCGGGTTCGACGCGGACGGTCGGCTGTGGCTGTTCCAGAGCCGCCCGATCACCGCGATGGCGGCGCGACCGGCGCGCGGGGCGCGGCTGCTCGGGCCGGGTCCGGTGGCGGAGACGCTGCCGGAGCAGCTGGCGCCACTGGAGGAGGACCTGTGGGTGGCGCCGATGGCCCGCGGCCTCGCCACCGCGCTCGACATCGGGGGCACCGCGCCGCGCCGGCTGCTGAAGTCGGTCCCGGTGGTCACGACAGTGGGCGGGCGGGCCGCAGCCGACCTGCGTCTTCTCGGCACCGTCCCGCCCCGGCACCGCTGGCTCGCCCTGCTGAACCCGGCGCCCGGAGCGCGTCGGCTCTGCGCGGCCTGGCGGGTGGGCCGCCTCGCCTCCTGCCTGCCCGGGCTGGCGACCGACCTCGCCGCCGACGTGGACCGCCACCTCGCCGAGATCCCGTCGCCCACCGAGCTCTCCGTCCCCACCCTGGCCGCCGAGCTCCGCTGGACCCGCCGGGTCCTGGTCTCCCTGCATGCCCAGGAGGCCCTCGCGGGCGCCCTCCTCGACGAACCGCCCAGAAGCCGCACAGCGGCCGGCACGGCCCTCACCGCCCTGGCCGAGGCCCGCGCCCTGGGCGTACCCGACGATCAGGTGACCGCCACCGACCCGGTGATCCTCGCCCTCACGGCCCCGAGCCTGCGCGGACGGGGGCGGCCGCCGGACGCGTCCGTACCGGGCCAGGTCAACGGCAGCCGCCCGCCCGCCCCTGACCCGGCACGACCGAATGCCGCCACGAGCACCACCATCGCCGGCTACCCCACCGCCCACCCCACCACTCACCCGCCGACCATCCGTCCCACCGCCACCACACGCCCCACAAGCTCCCGCATCTCCACTCTTGCCACCACACGCCCCACGAACTCCCGTACGTCCCCCGCCCCCCATACCTCCCTCACCGCCCTCCCACCCCGCGAGGCCCTCCGCATCCGCATCCGCTGGGTGCAGGAGCTGCAAGTGCGGCTCGTTCACGAGGCGGCACGGCGGCTGGGAATCCCCAGGGAGCGCGTCAGGCTGTTGCGGTGGTCGGAGCTGGTCGCCGTGCTGGGCGGCGCCGCCGTGCCCGGCGACCTCCACGCGCGCGTGCCGCGGGCCGAGTCGCCCCCGCTGCCGGACGCGTTCCGGCTCGCGGACGGTCAGGTCGTCGTCGCCGAGGGCGCGGGCGGCCGGGGCGAAGGCCTGCGGGGCGTGTCCGCCGGCCGCGCCGTCGGGACCGTATGGGACGGCACGGGCCCCCGGCCTGCGGACGCCGTGCTGGTCGTGCGCACCCTGGACCCCGCGCTCGCCCCGCTGCTGCCCGGCCTCACCGGCCTTGTCGCCCAGACCGGCAGCCCACTGTCCCATCTGGCCGTCCTGGCAAGGGAGTTCGGGCTCCCCGCGGTCGTCGGCGCCACGGACGCCGTACACCGCTTCCCGCCCGGCTCCCGGCTCACCGTCGACGGGACCGCCGGTGACGTACGACTGGGGGACGCGTCATGAGAAGGATCGCGTACGTCTTCGGAGCGCTGGTCGCCACCGGCGCGGGCACCTATCTGATCGTCTATCTGTACCGGTGGCAGTGGCAGCGGGCGATGATCTGCGGGGTGTTGCTGCTGATCGTCGAGGTGATGCTGTTCGGCCTGGTGACGCTGGGGCGGCTGAGCCGGATCGAGGAGCGGCTGCGCGACACCGACCGGCGGCAGCGGGAGCTGGACGCCCGTACGGAGGACGTGCTGACGCGGCTGCGGGAGCCGGCCGCGGCGCGCGAGGAGACGCGGTTCCGCTGGCTGGAGGACCCGGCAGAGCGGTCGTACGTCTTCGTGCCGGTGCTGATGGTCGCCGGGGTGGTGCTGTCCGGGCTCGCCTGGGTGGTGCAGAAGGTCGCGTCGGCCACGGCCAAGCCCGCCGAGCGGCACCTGGCCGGGCGGCTGGCCGTCCTCGCCGCACCGGACCCGGCCACCACCCCCGACGGCCCGGCCGATCCGTCCGATATGGCCGATCCGGGCGCCCTGGACGCCCTGGACGACCTGGACGACCTGCCACCGCTGGGCGCCGGAGCCTCCTGGGGCCGTACCGCACGCCGGACCACCGTCGCCGCCCTCTGCACCGCCCTGCTCGCCGCGCTGGTCGTGGGGCTCGCCGACCTCACCCAGACCCGGGAGGAGAAGGCCAACGACAGCGCGGCGACCTCCGTGGTCGTCCAGGTCGACCTGCGGGGCACGGACCTGTCGGCCGCGCGGCGCACGCTCGCCGCCCAGCAGATCTGGGCGGCCTGCCGGGACTCCACGGCCATTCCGCTGCGCCACGTGGCCCTGGGCGATCTGGGCGACGGCATGTTCGCCGGGGTCGTACGGCCCGCTCTCACCGAGCACGACCTGATGCGTCTGCGCGGATGCCTGGAGGACGCGACCCTGGAGCGGGCCCATCTCACGGTGGTCGCCGTGGGGGACGCGGACGCGGACGACAACTGAGCAACCCCCAGTGCCCCCCCACGGACGACCGAGGGGTGCACGTGAGATACATCGCATAAAACGGACAAACCGCCCATTGATCGCGAAGCCGGGGGTACTCTGCCAACTGCGCCCTCGTCCCCTAGTCCCCCAGGTCGCTCATGGCTGTTCTCACCGCAACCCTGCCCCGCCCTGCCCTCCGCCGCCGCCCGCTCTCCCAGCGCGCCCTGCGGATCTTCCTGGGCATCCTCATCGGCTACCTCGTTCTGTGGGCCGTGGGCGCCGGCAGCATTCTGGGCCTGTCGTACCTGGCCCGCCAGGAGACCCCGGTCCCCGTCGGTACCCGCACCGTCCAGGGCGTGAACCACTTCCAGCCGGTGGACCGTGACGGCCACCTGTGGCGCGGCTCCGCCCCCTCCCCCGCCGGATACCGGGCGCTGGCGGGCATGGGCATCACCACCGTGGTCGACCTGCGCGCCGAGAACCTGAGCGCGGCCGAGCTGGCCGAGCCGGGCGAGGCCGGACTGAAGGCCGTACGCATGCCGATCCGCGACGGTCAGACCCCGTCGCCCCAGCAGGTGCAGGACTTCCTGCGCACCGTCTCCTCGGCCTCAGGCCCGGTGTTCGTGCACTGCGGCGCGGGAGTCGGCCGTACGGGCGCGATGGTCGCCGCCTACCTCGTGAACACCGGTGCGGAGTCGCCGTCGCAGGCCGTCCGGCGCAACCTCGCGGTCGGACCGCCGTCGATCGAGCAGATCTACTACGGGCTGAACCTCAGCCCGGCCAAGGCGGAGCAGCCTCCGCTGCCGGTGATGGTCGTCAGCCGCCTGGTGGACGCACCGCGGCGCATGATGTCGTACCTGTGAGCACGTCCAGTAGGCACGACCGGTCAGCACATCCGATCGGCACGCCTAGGGCTTGCGCCCCACCGCCCCGTACCCGGGAATGACCCCGTCGTCCTGCCCGGGCACCGGCTCTCCCAGCTCGGGGTGCCAGTGGTGCGGCACCTCGACGCCGGGCTCGACTGGTTCGAGGCCGTCGAAGAAGCGGGTGAACTCCTCGCGGGAGCGCAGGGCCAGCGTGACGCCGGCCGCCTTCAGCCTCTCGGTCGCCGCCTTCGACTCCTCGGGAGTGAAGTCGGCGGTCGCGTGGGACACCACCAGGTAGCTGCCCGAGGGGAGTTCGGACAGCAGTCGGCGGACCAGTTCGTGCGCGCCGTCCTCGTCGGGGACGAAGTGCAGCAGCGCGACGAGGGAGAGGGCCACCGGACGGCTGAAGTCCAGGATCTTCCGGGCGCCCTCGAGGATGGCGCCCGTATCGCGCACATCGGCCTGCAGGTACTCGGTGGCACCGGCCTCCGTGCCGCGCAGCAGGGCGGCCGCGTGGGCCAGCACGATGGGGTCGTTGTCGCAGTAGACGACGCGGGCGTCGGGGACGACCGACTGGGCGATCTGATGCAGGTTCGGCTCGGTCGGGATTCCGGTGCCGATGTCCAGGAACTGGCGCACGCCGTTCTTGGCGAGCCAGCGGGTGGCGCGGTGCATGAACGCGCGGTTGACCCGCGCCATCACCGGCACGCGCGGGTCGAGGGCGAGCATCTGCTGCCCCATGGCCTCGTCGACGGGGTAGTTGTCCTTGCCGCCGAGATACCAGTCGTACATCCGGGCGGGATGCGGCCTGCTGGTGTCGATCGCAGTCATGAGGCACTCCGTAAGACGCAATGGATTATCAACTGAGCACCAGATCAAGGTAGTTACGGTTGCGGACAGGCAAGCAACTCAAGTGACTCAAGCGGCTCAGGAAAGAAGGAAGTCCGCCTCCCCCGCCTTGGCGCCCTCGATGAACGCCGTGATCTCGTCCGAGGTGTAGATCAGCGCCGGCCCGTCCGGGTCGGTCGACTGACGGACGGCGATCCGGCCGTCGGCGAGCTTCATCGCCTCCAGGCAGTTGCCTCCGTTGCCGCCGCTCCACGGCTTGTGCCAGCCTTCGCTGCCCAAGTCCCGCGCGGGCATGCCGTTGTAGACGTGTATGCGCGGCTTGATGCGATCCATTCACAGCTCCTTGCGGAGATCCCGGAGGATCCCCTTCGTGCGATGTGCCGTAGCGGCCTGCGCCGCCATGCGGTCCATGACCTCCAGATGGGTCGCCACCTCGGTGCGCGCGTCGAGGTAGACGGCGCCGGTCAGGTACTCGCTGTAGACCATGTCCGGCAGTTCTGACATGGCAAATCGGAACAGCACGAAGGGCCCGTACGTGCCGGGGTGCGGCCCGTTCGCGAACGGGGCCACCTGCAACGTCACGTTGGGCAGCTTCGTGGCCTCGAGCAGCCGGTCGATCTGGGCACGCATCACCTCCGGGCCGCCCACCTGGCGGCGCAGTACGGTCTCGTCCATCACGACCCACAGCCGGGGTGCGTCCTCCCGGGTGAGCAACTGCTGGCGTTGCATACGCAGGGCGACATGGCCCTCGATGTCGTCGGGGCTGGTCTGGCCGATGGCGCCCGATCTCAGCACTCCGCGCGCGTAGTCCTCGGTCTGGAGCAGGCCGGGCACGAAGTGGGGGTCGTACGACCTGATGAGGCTGGCGGCGCCCTCCAGGCTGACGTACATCGAGAACCAGCCGGGCAGGATGTCGTGGAACCGCTGCCACCAGCCGGGTTTGTTGGCCTCCTCGGCCAGCTGCACGAAGGCGTCGGCCTCCTCGTCGGAGATGCCGTAGGCCTTCAGGAGCAGCTGGAGGTACGGGATCTTCAGCCCGACCTCGGCCATTTCCATACGGCGGACCGTGGCGGGGGCGACGCGCAGGACGCGGGCGGCCTCCTCGCGCTTGAGCCCGGCGCGTTCACGCAGGTCGAGCAGGCGCCGACCGAGGACGACCTGGCCGACCGTAGGCGCGGACCGCGGCTCGCTCACGCTCCACCTCCACGAAAATGAAATCCCCGTCGACTGAACCTGGCGGGCCGGCCGCACCTTGACAGGCCGACGGCGCCATTCGAAGACCTATTCGAGAACCTCGGCAGTACCGGCCGATCCTCGGTGATCCCAACTGGCGCCGTTCGACATGCTGTTGCGAGCAGTGTGCCACGGCCTTCCAGAGAGTCACACCGCACTCTGCAATTTTCAGAGTGACACTTGCCAAGTGTTCACGGCGGGGCGATAGTGGCAAGCGTGATTCCGTCCCCGCCCTTAGGAACAGACGCCACCGCGGCCCCCCACGGCCTCGGTGCCACCCCGGCGGTCGGGCCCCAGCGGGGCGCCGCCGCCGAGCGCCGGTTCCGCTTCGAACTGGCCGCGCATCCGGGTTCGCCCGCGCAGGCCAGACGCCTGACCAGGGCGCGGCTCAACGGCTGGGCGGTGTGCGAGGACACCTGCGACACGGCGGCTCTGGTCGTGTCCGAGCTGGTCACCAACGCGATCGTGCACACCGCCAGCGAGCACATCGTGTGCGAGCTGCACGACGGCGCCCATCTGGTCCGAATAGCCGTACGCGACGAAGGGTGCGCGCCGGGTGAACCGCACCCGCTGGCCGCGCGCCCCGAGGACGAGCACGGCAGGGGACTGCTTCTCATCGACGCCCTGTGCCATGCGTGGGGGGCCCATGAGCAGGGGTCCGGTCTTGTGGTCTGGGCCGATCTGGCGCGTGCCGCCGGGTTTCCCGGCGCTTCCGGCGCCGGCACTGGGCCGTACAACGACCTCGGGTGGGGATCCCGGCCCAAGCCGGGGCCGTCCGGCGGTGCGGGCGACGAGGACGCGACACAGGCGCGGTACGGCAGGGGAACGGGGTCCGCATGGCTGTGATGGGCGTGTCCGGCGGCGGTCAGGTACTGAGCCTGGACACGCTGGTCCGCCTTCGCCGTGCTCTGCCCACCGTCTCGACAGCGCCTCGGCGGCTGCCCGTTCCGGACGGGATGACGGCGCCGCTGGGCTGTGACGCGGTGGCGGTGCCCGCGCGGTTCGGGCCGCTGATCATGCCTCGGCTGCCTCGGGTGGGGTGTGTGTACGCCGACGAGGCGCACTGGTGGTGGATCGTGCCGTCGGACTCCGATTACGCGCTGGAGTGGCCTGCGGCGGTGCGGTACTCGACGGGGGCGGTGGTGCTGGACATGCCTCGGTTGATTCATCGGTCGGAGGGGGCGGTGCCTTATACGCCGCCGATTCCGCTGTATCTGGCGTTGTGCCGGGTGATGGGGGTCACGCCCTCGTGGTCGCGGCAGATCTCGGCGTAGGGCTCCGCCGGTAGGGCGGCTTGCTTCGGGTGCCGCGCGTTGGGCGGTGCTGCCCCTTTCGTCCCGTACCAGGGGGCTGCCGCCCCTGACCCCCCGCTGCCGGCCCGAAGGGCCTCGTCCTCAAACGCCGGACGGACTGAAGAGAGTGACCTGCCGGCGCCACTCGCACCCTCCGCCTCGCACCCCCGTCCCGCCATAGTGGCCCTCCGTCGTGCGGGCGGCCGGGGGAGGGTGTCGGGTGGGGAAGACGCATGGTGCTGGTGAGGCTGCGTTTCCGAGTCGGAGCGGCTGCTGTTCTGGGGGACGCGTTTCTGGAGCTGAGCTTCCGGGCCATGGTGACGCGGCTGCCGTCCCTAGGGGCTGCTTGCCGTGAACAGTGTGCCGGGGCGGCTGATCGGGGCGGGTCGCTGGAGGAGCGGTTACGGGGTGCCGTTCCCGCGCTGGTCGCGATGGCCCACCGGCCGGCGCCCGTCCGCCACGCCGATCTGGTGCACGTCCTCGACCAGGGCCGGCTCGTGGAGTCCGGCACGCCCGACGAACTGCTGGCCACGGGCGGGCCGACCCGCACTGCCCGCTCAGGCGGCGGCGTCGACCGGGACGTCACCGCGCACGATCACCAAGAAGGCGTCCGTCGCGAGGTCCATGACGACCTCGGCGGGCAGGCCTTCCATCCGCCGCGCGTGTGCGAACTCCTCCGCCGGCCACGAACCCCGCGGCCCGCCCGCGGGAAAGCGTTCGAGCACCGTTCGCCCGTTCACCATCCTGCACCTCCGATCAGCGTCGTACTTGTAGGAGTTAACGCCTGCCGGAGGTGAATCGCCTCGCCCGGTGACGGGACTGAGACGTAGTTGACACTCGTTCACCGCTATACGTGAGCGCACGCTCACTCTCGATGATCCACCACTACGTTGCGTATCAGTCGTCGTACTCGTCGTGATACCGGATGCCCTCGCTGCCCGCAGGCGCCCCAAGAGCCGACGCACGCCCCTTGGGCTCCTCCCACTCCTCCTGCCGGCCCAGCGCGGTGAGGTCCAGGAAGCCGGTGGTCGAGCCCAGCCCGTCGAGACCGCGCTCATACGTCGAGTAAGTGTGGAAGACACGGTCCCGGTCGCGCAGGAAGCAGCTGACTCCGGGCCGTTCCAGCAGCTCGCCCTCGTGTTCCAGGGTCACCTCGAAGTCGTGGTTGAAGTCGCTGCCGTACGACGAGTACCAGGGCACCGTCCAGCCCATGCGCGCCTTGAACGGCAGGATCTTCGTGTACGGCGCCCTGGACACGGCGACGAGCGTCGTCCCGCGCGCCTTGAGGTGCGCCAGATGGCCGATCTGATCGAGGAATCCCGAGCAACTGCGGCACCCGGCGTCCCATTCGGGGGCGAACATGAAGTGGTAGACGACGAGTTGGAGCCGCTCCTCGAACAGGTCGAGCAGGGTGGCCTTGCCGTCGCCGCCCTCGAAGACGTACTCCTCCCCCACCTCGACCATCGGCAGTCTGCGCCGCTCGGCATTGAGCGCATCACGCGCACGCGTGACCGCCTTCTCCTTGACCAGCAGTTCCTCACGCGCCGCCCGCCACTGCTCACGCGACACGACCTCCGGAAGCGACATGGGCGCCCCTCCTCGCAACGGTCCGTTCTGGGTGGTGACCGGCGGCAGGGGCGGAACTCATCGCGGGGGCACGGAGTTTTTTCGGCGTTTCAGGTGTCGTATTCCTGGATCTTCCCTCCGTGACTGCGGTCCAGGAGTGCGGGCAGCCGCTCTCCCAGCTCCCTCACCACCGCGGGCACATCGATCGTCAGCAGCTCCCGGTCACGCATCAGGATCCGGCCGTCCACGATCGTCGTGCGGACGTCGGAGGAGCGGGCGCTGTGGACCAGGGTGGCGGCGAGGTCGTGGACCGGCTGGGTGTGGGGGCCGGTGAGGTCGATGAGGATGATGTCGGCGCGGCGGCCGGGGGCGAGGGTGCCGAGGGTGTCGCCGAGGCCGATCGCGCGGGCGCTCTGGAGCGTGGCGTGGTGCAGGGCTTGACGGGAGGTCAGCCAGCGGGGGTCACCGGTGGTCGACTTCTGGAGGAGGGCGGTGAGGGCCATCGACTCCCAGACGTCGAGGGAGTTGTTGGAGGCGGCGCCGTCCGTGGCGAGGCCGACGGGGATGCCGATGTCGTGCAGGGCGCGGACGGGTGTCGTGGTGGGCCAGGCGAACTTGAGGTAGCCGCGGGGCGCGGTGGCGACGGTTGTACGGCCGGAGGCGTCCCGCAGGGCCGGCAGGTCGCGGTCGAGGATGCCCGTGCCGTGCGCGATGAGGACGTCGACATCGAGGATCCCGGTGCGCCGGAGCACCTCGATGGGGGTGACTCCGTGGCGGGCGAGGCTGGTCTCGGCCTGGTCGCGGTTCTCGGCGGCGTGGAGGTGGACGGGGAGGCCGTGCTCGGCGGCGAGTTCGGCGGTGGCGGCCAGGTCCGCGTCGTCGACCGTGTAGGGGGCGTGCGGGGCGAGGGTCGTGGTGATACGGCCGTCGGCGCCGCCGCGATGCCGTAGCGCGAACTCCAGTGACTTCTCCCGGCCTTGCGGCCCCTGGGAGGAGAAGTAGGCCTCCCCCAGGTGGGCCCGGATCCCGCATTCCCCGACCACGGCGGCCACGGCGTCCATCGAGAAGTAGTGGTCGGCGAAGCAGGTGACGCCGCCCCGGATCATCTCGGCGCAGGCGAGCCACGCGCCCAACTCCACGTCCTTCTCGGTGAGGTTGGACTCGACGGGCCAGACGACATCGTTGAACCACTCCTCGGTGGGCAGGTCCTCGGCGACCCCGCGCAGGGCCACCATCGGGGCGTGGGTGTGGCAGTTGACGAGGCCGGGGAGGGCGACCTGGCCCGACGCGTCGAGGAGCTCGACGGCGGGCCGCCCGCGTACGGCGTCAGCCGTGGTCACGGCCTCGACGACACCGCCGCGTACGACGATCGCGGCGTCCTCCTCGAACCCGATCCGCTCTTGATCGTCGTGCAGGAGGACGGTGCAGCCGGTGATGACGAGGTCGGCGGGAGCTTCTGCGGGAGAAGGCGTCATCACGCCAACGTACGACGCGGTCGTCGGGCCGCGTGAGGTGAACCGCGCATCCGGTCACGGGGCAGGCGGGGTCGGTTCACGCGCCGGTCCGGGTGCGGGTCGGGGACTGAGGGCTGACGGCCACCACGGCGACCTCAGCCCGCGACCGGCACGTCGGGCCCGCCCGGCCCCACCCGTCCCCGCTCCCGCGCGAGCTCTGCCAGCAGCTCGGTGAGCTGAGCGCTGTGCCACGGCGTCAGCCGACCCGAGTCGTCGAGGTGAACGGCGCACGCGGTGGTGGCGTCGACGAGCCGCTCGAGCGTGGCGACGACGTCATCGGCTCCCTCCGTGTGCCGGGCGAGCGCGGGCAGTTCCGCTGCGGCGAGAGCGATGGCGGTGCGAGCCTCGGCCAGCGCCCGGTAGGCCTCGCGACGGAGCCTCCAGCGCAGGGCACGCGCGTCGGACCGGGCGGGGTCATGACCGACGCCCGGCCCGCGCACATCCCGTACGCCGCCACCGCGGTCACCGTCCGCCTCGCGCAGAACATGGGCAAGGTAGGCGTGCGTGGCCCGGTGGGCCTCGGCGAGGCGGGCCCGGACGCCTCCGCCTCGTTGGCCCGGCATCGGGAGGTGGCCCGCGATCAGCACGATCGCGCAGGCCAGCAGGGTCTCGCCGATGCGGCTCGCGGAGGCCTGCGGTTCGCCGCCGACCATGACCAGGGCGAGTACGAGCACGGTCACGACGGCCGTCTGGGCGGCGAAGTGCCGGGTGGCGACGGGGATGAGGGCGCCGCTTAGGGCGACGAGCGCGATGAGTCCTTCGGGGTGGGGCAGTACGGCCGCGAATCCGGCGAAGAGGAGGGCTCCCAGCACGGTGCCGGCGGCCCGGCAGAGCACCCGGGAGACCAGCGGGCCGAGGTCGGGCTTGACGAGGAAGACGGCGGTGGCGGGGAGCCAGTACCAGTGTTCGTGCCGGCCGTACCACTGGGCGTGGTGCAGGGCCTGGGCGACGGCGGCGGCGGCGCCGAAGCTGAGGGCGACCCGCAGGCCGTACTCCCGCCCGCCGGCCCCGAAGACGGCCCGGACCCGGTCCTTGGCCGTACGACGACGCCGGGTGTGCAGGTCGCTGTTCCCGCGGCCCCGGTCGAACGCCTCGGCGGCGTGCAGCAGGGCGTCGTCGAGTGCGCGCAGGGCGGGTGCGGAGCGGGAGGGCGCGGGGAGGGGGCCGGTGTGCGTGTTGCCGCGTACGGCCGCGGCGAGCCTGCGCGGCCCTTCGGAGGCCCGTTCGGCGATGCCCGCCCCGGCCCAGGCCAGCGCGGTGGCGGCCTCGGCGAGGGGCAGGGCGGCGGCGTACTGCGCGTGCAGCCGTCGCTCGGTGGACGAGGAGGCGTATCGCCGGAGCCGGGGTCCCGTGAGGGCGTCCTGAGCGTGGTCGAGGGCGGCGGTGAGGGCGACACGGCGGGCGACGGCGTCCCGGGTGCCGACGGCGTCGAGGAGGTCCGCGACGGCGTCGTACACCTCGGCGACGGCGTCGCGCTCTCCGTCGAACCGGAAGTCCCCGCCGAGGGAGCCGGGGGTGGGCAGGGCCAGCCGGAGCCCGAGCAGCCACGCGGCACCGGCGAGATAGACGAGGGCCCGCTGCCACCCGCTCTCCGGCAAGGGCATCCCGGCCCCGATGGCGGAGGCGACGAGGAGTTGCGTACCGGCGGCGGAGGCGACGGACCCGACGGCGCTGATGCCGCCCGCGAGGAGGCCGAGGCCGGTGAGGAGGAGGGTGAGCGGGACGGCACCGAGGTGTTCACCGGCGTACGTACCGACCAACAGTCCGGCGGCTCCGGCCAGCGCGGGCATCCCGAGCCGCTTGACGGAGGCGCGGCGGCTGCCGGGACGGTCGTTGATGCCGGCGAGCATGGCGGCGATGGCGGCCACCACGCCGAGGGAGGTGCGGTCGGCGAGGACCGCGACGAGGAGGAGGGGGCCGGCGGCCAGGGCTCCTCGCAGGACCGCGTTCCAGGGCACGGGTCCGCGCTGGGCGCGCAGCGCGTGGGCGAGCCAGGGCGGGAGGACGAAGGCCGGGGGTGCGGGGCGGGACACGAGGCTCCTGTCGGGGCGAGGGCGGGGTCTGCCTTCGGGCGACGGTGGCCGGGCGGCGGGCTGTGCTGCCCACCGTAGATCCAAGTCCTGGAGGGGATGGGACGGTCGTATTTCGAGGATGTGACGATGCCTGGAAGGGCCACGTTCTTTATGAACGCAAGGGTGCCGGGCTGCCCTACAGACCGAGGGCGATGGCGAGTCGGGTGAGTTCGGCGGTGGTGCTGACGTCGAACTTTGCCCGGATACGGCGCAGATAGGTGTCGACGGTGTGCTGGGAGAGACCCATGTGGCGAGCTGCCTGGCAGTAGGTGCGGCCTGCGGCGATGTGGCGCAGGGTCTCCAGCTCGCGCGGGGTGAGCGACGGGGTCGTGGTGAGGGCTGCGGTGGGGGCTGCGGTGGGGGTGGGATGCATGGGGGTGTTCTCCGGCTGGTCGGCGCGGTCGTTTCTGCTCACACCCTTGGAAGCAGAGGGCAACGACTGAAGACGGAATGCCTGAATACGTCGATTTGCCCCTTGTAAAGAGAATGTTTGGGTGAGGTCATCACCGCGTCCGCCCGCTGTCACAGCCGTGTCACAGGCGGAGTCCCGAACCGATGCCGCCTCCGGTTGTGGTTGGTGTGCGCCGGGATCATGCTGGTCAGGGGGCGGTGCCGGCACGTGAGCGGTGAACGGCGAGAGGAGCGGTGATGGCGCGTCCTTCCTCCCGTTCCGGCGAGTGGGCGCGGGCGAGCGTCGCGCCGCAGGAGCCGTGCACGGCCACGGTGGACGAGCGGGGCATCGTGACGGGGTGGAGCGAGGGCGCCGGGCGCCTCCTGGGCTACGGACCGGCCGAGGTCGTGGGGCGCCCGGCGGCCCGGCTGGTGGCCGATGACGTCGAGGAACGGGTACGGCGGGTCGCGGCCGGGCGTCGCGGCTGGAGCGGCTCGGCGGTGCTACGGCATCGGGACGGGCGGCAACTGCCGCGGCGGCTGCTGGCGCACCGGAGGGCTTCCGGCGGGGCGGCTGCCGAGTGGCTGGTGGTGGCGGGAGCGGCCGGGGGGCCGTCGTCGTCGCCGGGTGAGGATCTGCCGCAGGACGGGATGCTCGGAGAGTGGGTGTTGCGCCAACTGCCGTGCAGCGTGGGGGTGTTCGACCGGGAGCTACGGCTGGTGGCGGCCAACGCCGACCTGGAGGGTGCGCTGTCGCTGAGCGCGGAGGAGATGCACGGGTGGCGGCTGGCGGAGCTGGCGCCGCATCCGTTGAGCGACCGGGCCGAGGCGGCGATGCGGCTGGTGCTCGAAGGGGGCGGGGTGCAGCATGTCGCGGATGTGATGGGTCCGGGGGGTGTGGGCGCGCAGGGCGGCTGGCCGGCGTCACTGGCTCCGCTGAAGGACGCGGAGGGTCAGGTGCGTGCGGTGTGCCTGGTGGCGTACCACACGGCGGGCGGGGATCCGGCCCGGCAGCGGATGCTGCTTCAGGCCCTGCCCCGGATCGGCACCACCGAGGACGCCGAGCGCACGGCGCAGGAGCTGGCCGAGGTGGCCGTCCCCGCCGTCGCGGACTACGTCGCCGTCGAGGTGCTGGACGCCTTCCGGCGCAGCGGCGAGGCGGACCCCGCGCTGTCGGCCGAGTCCGCGGGGCGGGCCGTCCTGAGCCGTGTCGCGGTCCGGTCCGTCCTCGGCGACGGCGGCGCCCGCGTCACGCCGGGAGAGTCGGTGCGCTACCCGGCGCTCTCACCGGTGAGCCGGTGCCTGGTCGAGGGGCAGGCGGCCGTGTACGGGGTGGGCGAACCGGCCATCGCGCGCTGGGCCGACGAGGACCCGCAGGCCGCCTGGATCGCCCGGGCTCGGGTGCACTCGGTGATGGTCGTGCCGCTGCGCGCCCAGGGCGGCGGCATGCTCGGTGCGGTGCTGCTGGGCCGTCACCGGCGCCGAGAGCCGTTCGACGCGAACGACGTGTGGCTGGCCGAGCAGCTCGCGAGCGCGGCGGCCGAGGGCATCCGCCGGGCCCGGCAGCGCGGCCGGGAACGCACCACCACCATGACCCTCCAGCGCAGCCTGCTCCCGCAGACACTGCCCGATCAGCACGCCCTGGACGTCGCCAGCCGTTACCTGCCGGCCGGTGGCCGGGCCGGGGTGGGCGGCGACTGGTTCGACGTGATCCCGCTGTCCGGCGCCCGGGTGGCCCTGGTCGTGGGCGACGTGGTCGGTCACGGCGTCCGGGCGGCGGCGACCATGGGCAGGGTACGTACCGCGGTGCGCACCCTGGCCGACGTCGATCTGCCGCCCGACGAGCTGCTGACCCACCTCGACGATCTCGTGGTGCACCTGTCCGCCGAGGAGGCCGGGCCGCAGGAGGCCGCGGAGGGCGCCGCGGGGATCGGCACCACCTGTCTGTACGCGGTCTACGACCCCATCTCCCGCCGCCTGGCCCTGGCCCGGGCCGGCCACCCCCCGCCCGCCGTGGTCGCGCCCGACGGCGCGGTGCGTTTCCTCGACGTCCCGCCCGGCCCGCCCCTGGGCCTCGGGGGCCTGCCGTTCGAGACCGTGGAGACCGAACTGGCCGAGGGCAGCCTGATCGCGCTGTACACGGATGGCCTGCTCGAGGCACGCGACCACGACATCGACGAGGCCCTGGACAAGATGTTCGCCACCCTCGCCCGTCCCGCACCGACGCCGGACACGGTCTGCGACCGGCTTCTCGCCGCCATGCTGACCCATCCGCCGGACGACGACATCGCCCTGCTCGCCGCCCGCACCCGCTGCCTCGGCGCCGACCGGGTCGCCACCTGGGAGCTGGACTTCGAACCCACGGTCGTCGCCCGGGCCCGCCGACTGGCCGCCGACCAGCTGGCCGCCTGGCAGCTGGAGGAGGCCGGGTTCGTCACCGAACTCGTCGTGAGCGAGCTGGTCACCAACGCCCTGCGCTACGGCCGCCGGCCCGTCCGGCTGCGCCTGATCCACGAGGGCCGCACCCTGATCAGCGAGGTCTTCGACTCCAGCAGCACGGCCCCGCACCTGCGCCGCGCCAGGATCTTCGACGAGGGAGGGCGGGGCCTGCTGCTGGTCGGCCAGCTCGCCCAGCGCTGGGGGACTCGGCACGAGGCCACCGGCAAGACGGTATGGGCCGAACAGTTCCTCAGCCCGGTCTGACCGGGGTCTGACCGGAGGAGCCCGGAGGAGCCCGAGGATGATGACGAGGTCCGGTGCCCGGCAGCCGGCGTACGGGGTGCCCCGCAACGGGTCGGCGGGGTCGGGCCGCCGCTTGAGGGTGCGTGCTCGCGGCATCGGCATCGGCATCGGCCGCGCTGGGGGCGATCGAACGAGGGTGGGCTGTCTGGGCGAGGCATCGCTGCCAGAGCTGTGTGGACATGAGCGCCGGTTCCTTTCGGGAAAACGGGAGGGCGGGTGAGCGGGAGAACGGGAGCACGGGAGCACGGGAGCACGGGAAAGGGTGACGGGGTGAAGGTCTCTGCGCCTTCACCCCGTCGGAGTGGGTGTCGTGTTCCGCGGTCCGCGACTTACGCGGCCGGGGCGGGCTCGTCGACCAGGACTTCCGGCTGGGGCTGCGCGTCGGGCTGGGGCTGCACGTCGGTGGCGTCGCCTTCCCCGTTCTCGGTGCCCTGCTCGGCGATGCCGTCGTCGGTCTCGGTGCCGGTCCCGTCCTCGGTGCCCTGATCAGCGGTGCCGTCGTCGGGCTGCGTGCCGTCCTCGGTCCCGCTCCCGGTCCCGTTCTCGTCGTCCTGGTCGGCCGTGTCGTCCCCGGTCTCAGTGCCGTCCTCGGTCCCGGTCTCGGTGTCGGTCTCGGTCCCGTCCTCGGTGTCGGTCCCTTCCTCGTGCTCGCCGTTCTCCTCGTGCTCGTGCTCGTCCTTCGCTTCGTCCTCGCCCTTCCAGTGGTCCTCGTCCTCCCAGAAGTGCTCGTCGATCTCGACCTTCCAGTCGTTGGAGTGCTTGTCGAAGTAGTAGTAGTCCTTATGGCTGTCCCAGAAGTAGCGCTTGACATGCTTGATCACCACGAAGTAGCACTCGTACTTCTCCGACCAGTAGAACTTCTGGCCACCCGCCCAGCAGTGGTACTGCTTCTCCCACTTGTGGTGGCCCTTGTCCTTGCGGTCCTTGTCCTTGTCCTCCTTGAAACGCTCCTTGTGGTCGTCGCTCCAGCAGTAGCTCTTCTTGCCCTGGTGCTTGTCCTTGCGCTTGTCCTTGTCCTTGTCCTTGTCCCCGCCCTCGTCGTTGTCCTTGCCCTTGGCCTGGGGTGCCACGGCCGCCGCCGACTCGGAGGACATCGGGGCGGCCGTTGCGGCGGTGGCCGGCAGGAGGACGCCTCCGGTGACGACCGCGGCCGACACCGCCGCCATGGTCAGGCCCAGACGGCGCTGGGAACGGACGTTCTCGCGAGTACGGGTGGAAGAGTTCATGGTTCCTTCTGGAGTGAATGGCCCTTGGCGGTGCCCCGGTGCCTCGTTCGTTCCGGCGTTTCCGGTGAGGCGCACTTCCAGTAGGCCCGTTTCATCCCGCTTGGTCACGTTCCGAGGGCTCGGGACTTGACGGACGTGAAGCGGCGGTGTAGATGCGGAGCCGGTCAGCGACCGGGCCGGCGATCAAAGACGGGCCGGGCCCACAGCGGCGGATGCGGGAGGGGCCCCACAGCCCGGTCCACCTGGGTCGGCGGATGCGGAGCTTCCTCCGACTCCGGCTCCCCCGCGGCACCCTGCACCGTGCCGCGCAGCGCCGCCACGAAGTCCAGGCACGAGTCGTAACGATCCTCGGGGACCTTGGCCAGGGCCCGGGCCACGACCTCGTCCATCTCCGGCGGGGTCCCCGGCCGCCTCTCGCTCAGGGCGGGCGGCTGGTCGTACTGGTGGGCCCAGAGCAGTTCCATGCTGTCGTCGCGCTGGAAGGGTGGCCCACCCGCGAGGGTCTCGTAGACGACGCAGGCGAGGCTGTACAGATCGCACCTGCCATCCACCGGACGGCCGGCGATCTGCTCCGGGGCCACATAGTCGAGCGTGCCGACGAACTCGCCCACGGACGTGAGCCCGGTCAACGACAGCGACTTCTTCGTCAGCCCGAAATCCGTGAGATAGACATGCTCGGGGTGGTCACTGTCCGTGCCCCGGGCCACCAGCACATTGCCCGGTTTCACATCCCGGTGCACCAGGTCGTGTTCATGGGCGGCGTCCAGGGCGGACGCCACCTGCGCGGCGATACGTACCGCCGTAGCGACCGGCAGGGGTCCGTCCCGGTCGAGCAGGGCCCGCAGATCCAGCCCCGGGACGTACCTCATGGCGATGTACAGGACGCCGTCCGTCTCGCCGGCCTCGAAGATCGGCACGATATGGGGGTGGTCGAGCGCCGCGGCCGCCCGTTGCTCGTGCGCGAAGCGGCGGCGGAAGGTGTCATTGCGGACCATGTCCGGGGTCAGCAGCTTCAGCGCCACCGTACGTTCCAGACGCAGATCCCTCGCCCGGTACACCACGGCCATGCCCCCATGACCGATCTCGCACTCCACCTGGTAGCCCGCGATCTGCTCCCCGACCAGTCCCGCACCCATCGCGTGCCCCCATCCGCACCTCACGGGCCACCGAGCGGCCGGCTCCCCCAGCAACGCATCACCCCAGGCAACGCATCACCTCACCGGCAAACGCCCCATACATGAACAAATTATCCAGCTGATCCGCTCGCCGGGCCACACCCCTCCAGAGACGACGCGGCCTGCTCCATGACGTGCTCGAAGAGCCGCTCCGCTTCGGCGACCGCCGAGCTCAGCCCCTCGCGGCGCGTGCCCAGCGCCCCGATGACGCCTTCGACACCCCGCAGTCCCGCCCGCTCCAGCAGCCGCTTCTCATTCGTCACCCATTCCCCGCGTGCCGCCAGCACGGCGTGCCCGGTCTGCGCCGCAGCCGTGGCGAGGGCACCCGCGACCTCGGTGAGGCGGCCTGCCGGAGCATGGTTGGCAAGCGCGTACGCGAGGGTGGCCCGGGCAGTGCCGTACCAGCGCTCGCTCGCGGCACGACGCAGCCGCTCGGGGTAGGCGGGCGGCCTCGGCAGCTCACCCCGCAGCACCCGGTTGACCGCCAACTCGGCCACCACCAAGTAGCTGGGAATCCCGGCGAGATGGAACAGCAACGGCTCCACCCGGAACCGCCCCTCCTTCGCCTCCGCCAACTCCCGCTCCACCACGTCGAGATCGCGGTAGTGCACGTCCACGCGCCGCCCCTCGATCGTCAGCCACGCTCCCCCGTTGAAGACACCCCCGCCCCAACCGCCGACCTCCGACACCTCGCCCTCCCAACCGAGGGCCCGGAGATCCTCCGGGTCGAAGGGACCGCGGTAGTACACAGCGAGGTCCCAGTCACTGTCGGGCCCGTGGGTGCCCTGCGCCCGGGATCCACCGAGGGCGACGGCCTGAACGGTGGGGAGGGCGGCGAGGCGGTCGGCGGTGGTGTCGAGGAAGACGGGGTCGGAGGAGGCTGGACCGGAGGAGGCCGGGTCGAGGGAGGCTGGGTCGGCAGAAGCGGGACCAGGCGAAGCGGGGTCGGGCGAAGCGGGGTCGGGCGAAGCGGGGTGGGGATGGGTCGGCATGGGCGCAGCGTAGGGAGTCGTGCGCCATGACTCCACGCAATTACGTCCCGTGCCTCATCCCGTCGCCGCCACCCCGAAGTCCGCCCCCGAGATGTCCCCCAGCCCCGCCACGATCCGCGTCAACGGCTCCCGCAACGCGGAGAGTTCGGCGCGCATCGCCTCGGCCTGCGGCCACGCCGCCTCGTGGTCGAGGGGGGCAACGTCCGCCGGGCATCGGGACTCATACGCCGAGAGGAGTGGATGCCAGGTGCCGGTGAAGGGGCGGATCGTCTCGTTGATCAGGACGTAGGCGAGGTGCTGGACCGTCGGCGCGCCGCTCGCCGAGCCGCGTTCCAGGTTCACGCTGTACGTGTGCAGCGTCGCCCGAGTGAAGTCGATCAGTGACTTCAAGGACGTCAACGCCTCGCGCAGGCTCCCGGTTCCCGGCGCGAGTTCCTGCACGCCGATCCGGGTGACCAGCTCGACCTGGATGTCGTAGGCGGCCATGCGTTCCGACTCGCTGGGCGCTGCCATGGGTGCCTCCCTCCGGCTGCCGGGGAAGGCCAGCGTAACCGGGTCGCGGCTGCCGCACAGGGTGCGCAGGGCGGCGTGCCGGAGGGCCTCGGTGCGGGCGGGGGACGGGTCGTGGTGGTGCCAGGCGTGTTCGGTGACCGGGTGGAGGGACCAGCGGTCCCCGGCCACCGGGGTCAGGAGGCTGCGGGCGCGCAGCTCCCGCACTCCGTTCGCCGCGCGTCGGCGGGCGACGACCCGGGGGACGCCGTCGGCGACGGCCAGTACGTGTGCCGTGTCGTCGGCGGTCAGCGGCAGCGGGTGCAGGGCAGCGGCGCAGCGCAGGACGTCGGCGGCCTCCGCCGTGTCCACCTCCTGGACGACGGGGCCGGTGACGTCGTCCTCGGCGAGGGTGTCCAGCAGGGACCTGCCCCGCGCGTGCAGCCGGTCGTAGAGCGTGCCGGCGTCGTGGCCGGCGCGGACGGCTCGGCCGAGCAGGCCCAGGGCGAGCGGGTGGCCGTCGACCGCGTCCGCCAGGGCCTCGTCGCCACCGACGAGCACACGCGCGTGGGGCACGTCGAGCGGTCCCAGGTCGACGGGGGTGCCGAGGACGTCGTAGGCCCGGCCGCGCAGGGTGAACAGGGTGTGGCCGAGGGGGTGGGGTGCGGCCATGGCGGCGATCTCGCGCGCGTGGAGGCGGTGGGCGGGGACCCCGTCGACGATCCAGAGGAACGGTTCGCCGATCGCGTCGAAGTGGCGGAACAGGTCGTCCGTGCCGAGGGCGCGCACGGAGTCGTCGTACGTCTCCCCGTTCAGCCAGCACACGCCGCCGGGGTAGGCCGCCGCGAAGCGCAGGGCGTACTCCTGGGCGAGCAGCGTCTTGCCGATCCCCGCCATACCGCGGATCTGTACGGCGTGCGCGGCGGCACGGCCGGTGACGAGCGGTGCGGCGTGGGCATGCAGGGCGGAGTGGACCTGCCAGAGTTCGGAGAGCCGGCCGAGGAAGTCGGGGCGCGGCTCGGGGGTGCCGAGCCGCCAGCGCCGTCCGCCGGGTTCGCTGATCGTCATGGGGGCGTCGAGGCGCGCGACGTGCGCGCGTACGTCGGCCACGAGGACGTCGAAGTCATCGGCCGAGGCGTGCCGGGCGTCGCGCAGTTCGACGGGGTGGATGTGCCGCGTCGCCGGCTCCGGGTTGACCACCAGGACCCGGCGCCGCGGGTCGCCCTCCTCAAGTCCCGCCAGATACGCGGTGGTCAGCTCCCACTGACAGGCCTCCCGCTCGGGGTAGCCCGCGGAGTAGAACGCCAGCAGCGCCTTGGAACGGCCCAGTTCGCGGCGGATGGTGGCGCTGATACCGGCGAAGGACTCGACGCCGGTCTCGTCCGTGAACACCTCAAGGCCGCCGTCGCGCAGCGCCCGCGCGAGCGGACGGACCCGCTCCACATCACCGCGGCTGTAGCTGAGGAAGACGTCCCACACGGCGACTTACCTTACTGTGGGTACCCGGGAGGGCGATCATGGGACACAGGCAGCGCAGGCGACGCCGACCGGGCGGTCCGTCGCAGATCACGGCCAAGCTGACGATTCCCTTCGTCGGCGAGATATCCGGCATGTGGGAACCGGCCGACGCGGAGCGCAGCGCGGCCTGGGAGCTGTACCTGGAGCTGGTCACGCGCGTGTCGGTCGAGGAGCTCGACCCCGACGAGGGGTTCCTGCGCGAGGCCCTGTCCTCCCTCTACACCTTCTTCAACACCACCCGCGAGATCCTCCGCCGCTACGGCCCCGACGTCGCCCCTCCCCTCGCTCCCGGCCACGTCAGCTTCGGTGTCCTGGCGGTCACTGTCCTCAACCGCGTGCTGCGCCCCCTGCTCGCCCAGTGGCATCCCCGTCTCACCGCCTACGAGTCCCAACGCCCGGCGGGACGCGATCCCGTGGTCTACGAACGGGAGTGGGAGCACGCCGATGCCCTGCGCCGCGAGATCGCGGCCGTACGGGAGACGCTGGTGTCGCTGGCGCGGACCTTGCAGGAGGTGGCGAATGTCAGCGACCTGATCGACCTTCCGGCACCGGGGGCTCCACGGCCGCCGGATCGAGGCACCCCCCCCCGCGGGTCAGAGGGGTTCTGAAGGATCGGGAGCCTGAGTCGCGCATGCGACTCGCACTGGCCGTATGAGCCATTCCGTACGGTTCGCCTCGACAGCACGCTGCCCATCGTCCCGATCTTGCCCGGCGTGGCGACCGGTGGATCACGGACCGTACGGCGTCCAAGGACCCTGTCTTCAAGAGGCACTGCTGCCCCGGGGCATGATCGGGACGGTGATCTACTCTACCGATGCGGAGACGCGGGCCAGGTTGCGGGAACTGCCGGGTTCCGTCGCGGTCGCCAGGATCGCGAGGCAGGGAGCCGCGTCGCTCCTCCCCGGCGGGTGATTCGTCGTGCCACAGGCGACCGCCCAGGTGATTGTCAGTGCCGCGCGTTATCAATGAAGTCGTCACTCAGTGTTACGGCGACGGGGGAAGCAGTGATGACGACGCACGAGCAGGATCACGAGGGCCATGGCGGTCAGGAACCGCAACCGAGGTACACGCACCTCTCGGCAGCCGGGCTTCGGGCCCGGGGCTGGACTCCGAGCATGGTGCGGCAACTGCTCGGTGACCCCGACATGCTGACGGGCCATCCGATCTTCCGGTCCGCCCCGCGGACCCGGCTCTACCGAATGGAGCGGATCGAGGCCGCTGAGCGCAGCGATGAGTTCAGGGCCATTGCGGCGGCCGCCGCGCGGCGATCGGATGCGGCACGGGCGGCCGCTGCGCGCAGGCGGCGGGAGGTGCTGGCGCGGATCGCGGCAGAACCGATGGATGTGCCGCAGCTGGCTCCGGACAGGCTGGCGGCGCTGGCTGTCGAGCACCGGAACCGGCAGGAGGAGAAGCGGGCGTCGGGCCGGCGGCAGCGCGGGTGGGGGCGTGTGACGGAGCCAACCATCGTCGAGAGCGCCGAGCCCGCCGCGCTCGACCGGTGGAAGGTCGACTACCTGCGCCACCGACTGACCCGGCACCACGAGATCCTCGGTGAGTCGTACGGGAGCACGGGGCGTGCCGCAGCCGAGGAGTTGCTCCGGCGCCGTGTCTACGCGGCCATCTCCGAGGCGTACCCGAACCTTGCACAGGAGTGCGAACGTCGGCTGCGTGAACAGCAGCGTGGTCCATGGCCGGGATGAAATGTCCGAGAGGAGATCCACAGACATCGTCGGCACACAGCGGCGTCCCTACGCTCCGGGCCAATGAAGGATGATCAAGTTGCCCGCGTGCACGAACGTCTCGCGGCCCGCCACGAGTTGTGTCCCGTCACCTTCGGCGGGACGGCGGTTCGCTCTCTGGGACCTCGCGTCGCTCGCCGAGGGTGCCCACGGCCGATGCGTCGACCCGGAGTCGCTCACCGTGTCGAGCGAGCAGCGGTGGCGACTCCGGCTGGGCCGGACGGACGTGAGCACAGGCACGACGACGACTTTCGCAGGCGGTACCGGATCCGCTCCCCGGGAAGCCCCACCGGGAGCGGGCCCCTTGCCGGCGGGCACGTCGGGACCATCGCCGTCGACACCTGGCCGGTGGGTGCGGGCGCGGGCGCGGTGCGTGTCTCGTCGCTCCACGTCCATCCCGTCGCCCGACGGCAGGGCCTCGCCTCGGCGGTGCGGCTGGCCCGGCTGTCGTATCTGCCTCGGTACGAGGTCCGGGAGTGCGAAGAGGGTGAGGTGACGTTCCTGGTGGCCGACGCCGAGGGGCAGTTGGTCCCGCTCCTTTCGTCGCCGGGAGCGGCGGCGGGCGGTTGCAGTTGCGGGAGACCGAGCAGTACCGGCGCATGGCGGACGAGCGCGATGCCGTACGGCTGTATGCGCGAGCGACTCTGGCGTTGCATCTGGCCGTGCGCGGGCGCCCGTTGGCGCGCGGTGAGGAGGAATGGGCCGAGGCCCACTGGTCGTGTGACATCGGGGAGCCTGAGGGGCTTGCGTACAAGATCGGCGTCTTCGAACAGGTCGCGAGAGACAGTGGCCGGCGGGTGGAGAGTCCCTGCGGTCGTGCCCCCGCACCGTGCCAGTGACCAAGGGAAGCAGGAAATTCGGATGCGGGCATGGGCCAAGGCACGGATGATCGGCGAGCTGTCCGCCGTACAACTCGAGAAGTCCCAGGCACCCCCAGGAGCTCCCATGATCCGGCGAGTCACCTCCCCGGCCCTGTTCCCTCCCCCCACCTACTCCCACGCCTCCGTCGTCGAGGCCGGCACGAGACTCGCCTTCCTCGCCGGTGCCGTGCCGCTGGACGGTGACGGGAACCTCGTCGGCGAAGGAGACCCCGTGCGTCAGGCCGAGCAGGTGATCGCCAACCTGGAGGAGCAACTTCGGGCGGTCGGCAGCGACTTGGCGCACGTACTGTCGACCGATGTGTACGTCGTGAGCGGCGACACCGCCGTGCTGTCCGCCGTCTGGGAGGTCGTCGAGGCATCGGGACTGAGCGCCGGTCCCCACGCGTCGACGCTCCTGGGCGTGGCCTGCCTCGGGTACACGGGGCAGTTGGTGGAGATCACGGCCACGGCCGTCGTTCCCGAGGTTGCCGAGGTTGCCGAGGTTGCCGAGGTTGCCGAGGTTGCCGACAGGAGTGTTGCGCCATGACCGCGGTCGCACTCCGCCGCGCCACCGCGTCCGACGCCGGTGCCGCCGCCGACGTCTGGCTGCGGTCCTTCGCCGCAGCCCTGCCGACGGTTGTCCGGCCGCACTCCGACGACGAGGTGCGGGCCTACTTCAGGGAGGTGGTGGTCCCGCTCAGGGAGACCTGGGTCGCCGAGGCCGCCGACCGCGTCATCGGCCTCATGGTCCTCGACCGCGACCAGCTCTCCCAGCTCTACCTCGATCCCGACCGGCGGGGCCGCGGCATCGGCGACCGTTTCGTCGACCTCGCCAAGCTCCGCAGACCGGACGGGCTGAGTTTGTGGACCTTCCAGATCAACAAGCCCGCCCACCGCTTCTACGAGCGCCATGGCTTCGTCGCCGTCGAGCACACCGACGGCAGCGGCAACGAGGAGCGGGAGCCGGACGTGCGATACGTCTGGCTCCCCTCCCCGGCGCCCCTGACCGCCACCGGTCAGCCTTGAGGCGCCCCCCACACCCGCCGCTTCGGCAACGGCTTCGCATAGGTCCCGGCCCGGCTCGTCGTCAGCCCCAACCCCACCAGCGACTCGGCGAGTTTGACGGCCGCCCCCACCCCGTCGACCACCGGAACCCCCAGCTTCTCCCCCACGGCCCGCTGCAACCCGGTCATGCCGGCACAGCCCAGCACCAGGACCTCGGCGCCGGCGTCCCGCGCCCGTTCGGCGGCCGCCAGAAACGCGGACTCCGTGCGCTCGCCGTCCTCCAGTTCCAGCACGCCGAGCCCCGTACCGACCACCGCGACGCAGTTGCGGCCCACGCCGGCGGTCTCCAGGCTGTCCTCGATCTGCCCGCACGACCGCTCCAGCGTGGTCACCACGCCGTAGCGCCGCCCGAGCAGACAGGCCAGATGCGCGGCGGCCTCGGTGATGTCGACGACCGGTACGTCCACCAGCTCCCGTACGCCCTCTCTCCCGTGCTCCCCGAAGCCGGCCATGACGACCGCGTCGTACTCGGGACCCTCGTACGTCCGCAGCGCGTCCATCACGGCCGCCGCCGAGAGGTAGCTGTCGAGCCAGCCCTCCGCCGACTCCGGCCCCCACGCGGGGGTCAGTCCGAGCACGGTGGTGCCCGGGCCTGCGGCGGCCCGGGCACCTCGTACGATCTCCTCGGTCATCTCCTGCGTGGTGTTGCAGTTGGTGACGACGATCCGCACGTCCTTCAGGCCTCCCGCGTCACGGACTTGGCGGTGGGCTCGGTGATGGGCACGGCGGCGGACTCGGCGCGCTCACCGCGGCACAGCAGCAGATACAGCCCCGCCGCCATCGCGGTTCCGATGAACCAGGAGTACGGCGACACATCGCTGAACGTCTTCACCAGCGCCAGCACGGCAGCGACCCCCGCCGACGGCAGGAACGCCCACAGCGCCTTGGGGTTGACGCCCTTGCGGTAGTAGTAGCGCGATCCGGGCTCGGCGGAGAACAGCTCCTCGACGTCCACCCGGCCGCGCTTGACGAGGTAGTAGTCGACCATGATCACGCCGAACAGCGGGCCCAGGAAGGCGCCCAGGCCGCCCAGGAAGTAGTTGACGACCGTCGGGTTGGAGAAGAGGTTCCAGGGGGTGACGACGAGCGCCGCCACCGTGCTGATCATGCCGCCGACCTTGAAGGTGATCTTCTGCGGCCAGACGTTGGCCAGGTCGTACGCCGGGGACACGAAGTTGGCGACGATGTTGACGCCCATGGTGGCGATGGCGAACGTCAGGGCGGCCAGCACCAGGACCCAGGTGTTGCCGACCTTCGCCACCAGCTCCGCCGGATCCGTGATGGCCTCGCCGAACACCTCCAGCGAACCGGCGGTGACGATCACCGAGACGACCACGAAGGCCGTCGAGTTGATGGGCAGGCCCCAGAAGTTGCCCTTGCGGACCGTCCGGTAGTCCGGCGCGAAGCGGGAGAAATCGCAGAAGTTGAGCATCAGCGTGCCGTAGGTGGCGAGGATCAGGCCGATCGCGCCGAACCACTGCCGCCACTGCTCGCCGACGGAGACCGGGTGCGGGGTGCTGGTGAGCGAGATCGTCCAGCCGGCCTTGGCGAGGATCCAGACCGCCAGAGCGATCATCACCACCCAGATCGCCGGACCGCAGAAATCCTGGAACTTCCGCACCGACTCCATGCCCTGGCTGATGATCAACGCCTGGATGAGCCAGAGGGAGAGGAAGGAGACCCAGCCGAGCGCGTGCAGACCCAGGAAGGAGCTGTGCGTCCAGGATTCCAGACCCGGCCAGGCCGCCAGCAGCATCACGTTCACGGCGACCGAGGCCAGGTAGGTCTGGATGCCGTACCACATGATGGCGATCACGGCCCTGATCAGCGCCGGGATGTTGGCGCCCCAGACGCCGAAGCTGATGCGGCTGACGACGGGGAACGGAACGCCGTGGCGCTGGCCGATCTTCCCCATCCAGTTCATGCCGACGTAGATGAGCACGAAGCCGACGAGCAGGGATGTGAAGACCTGCCACACGTTCATGCCGAGGACCAGTAGACCGGCCGCGAACGTGTAGTTGCCAAGGTTGTGGACGTCGGACATCCACAGGGCGAAGAGATCGAAGACCTTCCAGTTGCGCTTGCCCGCGGGCGCGAGGTCTTCGTTGGTGAGCCTGGGATCAGGGACGAACGCGGTTGTACCGGTGGCTTCGGCACGGTCGGCGAGGGACACGGGGCCTCCAGGAGCCAGGGGACGGAGGACTGCTTGTGGAGGATGTTTGGTATACCAAACTGCGGACATGGTCCTCTCGTCAACCATTCCGACCGATGTCGCTCTTGTTAACGCTCCGTAAAACACACCCCCGGTCGGCCAAAATGGCCCCATGAGCTTCACGACGAAGATCGAACCCATCGGCGCGGTACGGGAACGCGTCCTGGCGACCCTGCGGCAGGACATCATCGCGGGGCGCCTGCGCCCCGGAGACCGGCTCGTCGAGCGGGAGCTGGCCGAGCGCCTCGGGGTCTCGCGCGTGCCGGTCCGCGAGGCGATCCGGGCCCTGGTCGTCGAGGGTTTCGTCCACTTCGAGTCGGCACGCCGTACGGTCGTACGCCGGCTGACCCCGGCCGACGTCAAGGAGCTCTTCGAACTGCGCGAGGCGCTGGAGGTGTACGCGGCCGGGCTCGCCGCGTCACGGGCGACACCGGAGGACCTGGCCGAGGTCGAGCGACTCCTCGACCAGGCGGCCGGCGCGACCGAGGCGGGGGACGCGGAGGTGATCACGGACGTCAACAGCCGACTGCACGACCGGATCGTGGCCATGGCGCGCAACACGCTGCTGATCGAGGCCCTGGAACCGGTCGCCGGGCGCCTGCGCTGGATGACCCGGCGGAACGAGGAGTGGCCCCAACTCCTCGTGGAACACCGGGAGTTGTACGAGGCCATCGCCTCCGGCGACCCGGCACGGGCCCGGTCGCACGCGCTGGCCCACGTGCAGACCAACTACCGGTCGACGATGCGGCAGCTGTTCGGGGAGGAGCCCGGCCGGCGTCAGGTCTGAGCCGGCTGGCGGCCCGCGTACCTGTCCGTCGCCGCCACCAGCGCTTCCGCCATGTCCGGTGCCCCGGCGTTGTGCCCCACGTCGTCGATGACGATCAGCTCGCTGCCCGGCCAGGCGTGGTGCAGACGCCAGACGCCCCCGAGCAGGTTGCCGGGGTCGAGGCTGCCCTGGACGAGGGTGCCCGGGATGCCTTTGAGGAGGTGCGCGTCCCGCAGGACGACGCCCTCCTCATGGCTCTCCTCACGGCTCTCCTCACGGCCCTCGTCATGGCCCTCGCCGAGGAAATGGCCGTTGCCCCAGTAGTGCGTCACGGTACGGGCGAAGCCCATGCGGAACACAGGATCCTCGTAGCGCGGGACGGAACGCGGCGGTGCGGCGGCCATGGCCGTCTCCCAGTCGGTCCACGCACGCGCCGCCCGAGCCCTCGCCTGAGGGTCCGGCGACTCGATCAGCCGGCTGTACGCGGCGGCGAGGTTCCCCGCCCGCTCGGCCTCCGGAACCTCGGCGGCGAACCGCTCGAAGGCCTCCGGGAAGAACTGCCCGAGCCCCCGGGTCAGCAGGGCGACCTCGGCGTCGGAACCGGTGGCCACGCCCGTGAGGACGAGCTCGGACACGACTCCGGGATGCGTCTGCGCGTACCGCAACCCCAGCACCGAGCCCCACGACACACCCCACACCAGCCACCGCTCGATCCCGAGATGCCGCCGCAGCAGCTCCAGATCGGCCATCAGATGTGCCGTCGTATTGACGCTCATGTCCGTCTCGTACACGCTCGCGTGCGGCGTCGAACGTCCGCATCCGCGCTGGTCGAGCAGCACGATCCGGTAGGCGGTGGGGTCGAACAGCCGCCGGAACCAGGGGTTGCTTCCGGACCCCGGCCCACCGTGCAGCACCACCGCCGGCTTGCCACGCGGGTTGCCGCAGGTCTCCCAGTAGACGCGGTTGCCGTCACCGACGTCGAGCATGCCGTGGTCGTACGGTTCGATCTCCGGGTAGAGAGGCATTCGGGCACCGTAACGCCCGCACGGCCGTCCGGTCGCCTCATTTGGCCCGCCGGCCGGCCTCGTTCAGTCGCCTCACGGGACAGCGGCCGCCCGCGCCGCCGTGCTCAGCACCTCCCGCAGCATCTCCGGCGTGAGCCTGCCGGTGAAAGTGTTGCGCTGGCTGACGTGGAAGCATCCGAAGAGGTCGAGCCCGTCCAGGCCGCCGACGCCGTCCAGCGCGACCCGCGCCCCGTGCGCGAACGCCGGCCGCGGCCGGGGCACACTCCACCCCGCCTCCGCCAGCGCCGGCAGCGTCGCCTGCCAGCCGAAGGCCCCCAGCACCACCATCGCCCGCAGCGTCGGCCGCAACAGCCCCAACTCCCGCACGAGCCAGGACCGGCAGGTCTCCCGCTCACCGGGCGTGGGCTTGTTCGCGGGCGGAGCGCAGTGCACCGGGGCCGTGACACGTACGCCGTACAGCTCCAGACCGTCGTCGAGGGCGACCGACGTGGGCTGCGAGGCGAGGCCCACGTCGTACAGCGCCTGGTACAGCACGTCCCCGGAGCGGTCCCCGGTGAACATCCGGCCGGTCCGGTTGCCGCCATGGGCCGCCGGAGCGAGCCCGACGATCAGCAGCCGGGCGTCCGGCGGGCCGAAGCCGGGAACCGGGCGGCCCCAGTACGTCTGGTCGGCGAAGGCGGCGCGCTTGGTGCGGGCCACCTCCTCACGCCAGTCGACCAGACGCGGGCAGGCCCGACAGCCCGCGATCCGCCGGTCGAGGTCAGTGAGGGCGTCCACGTTTCCACCGTAATCACACTCCCGCCGGTACGGCCGTCGCGGCCCCCTCCGCGGGCTAAGGTCGAGGCATGGCTTCCGAGGATGACGAGGACGACAAGGGGACGAGCGGCGGCACGGCGGAGGGGCAGCCCGGCGCGGCCGACACGGAACCGGCCGTCGACCCGCAGGTCGCCGCGGCCGTGGCCGCCGCCGAGGCCGCCGGTGCGCGCAGCGGCGAGAGCGTACGGATCGACAGCTGGATCTGGTCCGTGCGCCTGGTCAAGACCCGCTCCATGGGCGCCACCGCCTGCAAGGGCGGCCACGTGCGCGTGAACGGGCACAACGTGAAGCCCTCCCACTCGGTGCGCGTCGGCGACGAGGTGCGACTGCGCCAGGAGAACCGGGAGCGGATCGTCATCGTCAAGCGGCTCATCAGCAAACGGGTCGGCGCGCCGGTGGCGGTCCAGTGCTACGTCGACAACTCGCCCCCTCCCCCGCCGCGCGAGGCCGTCGCCCCGGCCGGCATCCGCGACCGCGGCACAGGCCGGCCGACCAAGCGGGACCGACGCGAGATGGAACGCCTGCGCGGCCTCATGGACGGCGGCACCGGACAGCCGCGCGGGCGGTGACAGACGGCGGGTGACAAACGACGGGTGACAAACGACGGGTGACGAACGGCGGGTGACGAACGGCGGGTGACGAACGGCGGTGGCGTCCGGCCCGGGCCCTGGCCCACCGGACGCCACCGCGCCGTTCAACTCCGTCGTCAGAACCGTCAGTCCTGTCAGAACTGCCAGAACTGTCAGTCCCGTCGCCGCACCAACCGCAGCAGCTCCGCGTTCGATCCTCGCCGTGCCCAGGCGATGAGGGCGAGCGGCAGGATCAGGATGAGCGGTGTGATGGCGTACTCGGCGTCGAAGTAGGTCATCTGGACGACGAAGGCGCCCACCATCAGCGCACTCAGCGCGACCGCCGCCACCGACTGGAGCACCGGGATCAACAGGGCGACGGCACCGGCCAGTTCGAGGACACCGATGGCGTACATCCCCGCGCTGCCCCAGCCCATCTCCTCGAAGCTCTCGGCGGCCGACGGGTGTGCGATCAGCTTGGGCAGCGCGCTCGCGACCGCGTAGAGGAGAGCGAGCACTATCTGAAGGCCGCGCAGGGCGATACGGGCCCGGCGACCACGAGGGGTCGCGGACTCGGCGATGGCGGCGGTCGTGCCGGCGGGAGCGGAGGCGGTGGTCTCGGACATGGGGATCTCCTCGTGAAGCGGTCCGTCGTGCTGTCGCAGAGGTAGACCGGGCATCGCCCCAGAACTCATCGCCGTACGAACGGGTTTCACGCACTCCCGTCGAACGGGTTCACGCACTCCCGTCGAACGGGTCCAACGGCAGCCACCCGTGCCCGATGTACCAGTGCCCGCCCGCCCGCAGATGGTCCCCGACGGCACGCTCCACGGCCGTACGGCGCGGCAGGCTCTCGACCGGCGACTCCGGGTCGCCGAAGACGAACTGGACCGGCTCGGTGTCGGCCGGCTCCCGGTCCTCGCGGGCGATGCCGAAGCGCTCCTGGAACCGGACGATGTTGGAGTCCCCGGGAAGGTACTTCCTGAGCTGCGGGTCCAGCAGCCAGGAGTGGCAGAGCACCGCCCGGTACCGCTCCCGTGGAAAGCGCAGGGCGAAGAACTCCCGGGCCAGCGCCAGGGACCGGTCGACCGCGGCCGGGGACAGCGGCCCGCGGAAGTCGGGGATGTGCAGGTTGAGGCAGGGCGACCCCGGGCCCACGTCGAGTCCGGCCGCCGCGAGCCGCGGCCCCGTCCGCTGCCCGAGCCGCGCCCGCTCGAACTGCAACCGCCCCAACTGGTACAGCTCGCCACGGAAGTGATGGACGAGCCACCACGGGGCCTGCACACCCGCCCGGCCGTACCGCCTGCGGTACACGGCCATGTTCCGCCCGAGGTCGGCGAGGGTGTGCCGGGTGACGTCGGCGGGGACGCCGCGCTCGCGGTGGTACGCGCGCGTGGCCGGCAGCGCGGCGACGAAGACGTACACGGGGAAACAGCGCTGAAGAGCACCCGACGCCCAGTCCAGGTCGGGCAGGTCGACCGGCCCGCCGACCTCGCCCATCCCTTGGACGAGCTCTTCGACGGACCGCTCCAGGACCTGGCGCAGCTCCGGGTCGTCGGTCACCCGTCGGGCCATCCGCACGAGGCCGTTGATGTCCTCGTGGGGTACTCCGAGGTCGAGCAGCACCTCGGCCAGTTCATCGGTGTCCGGCAGCACGAGGCCCCCTGCGAAGAGTACGAGGAGTACGTTTCAAGAAGGAGTGGTGATCCCGATGCGTACGGGCAGTGAGCCGACGACAGCGCGCAGTGCACTGCGCGCCCGCTTCTGGCTGTGCGTGTGGGGCCTGGTCTGGACGGTCTTCGGTACCGCCGCGTTCGCGCTGGTGGGACGCCCCGGCTGGGCGGCGGCCTGTGCGGTGCTGTGGCTGGTGATCACGATCGACATGGCCATGGTCCTCAGACACATCCGCCAGGGCCCGCACTTCCAGCCCGGACGCGACATACCGCCGTATCTCCCACCCGAGAACCGGGACCACCGCCCCTAGGACGTGCTGCGAAAGTCCCGCCCGGCCGCCCCTCACGCGTCGAACCGGGCCGCCTTGAGGTACTGCGGGTTCGGGTCGAGCGCGGCGGCCAGCCGGAAGTGACGTTTGGCCTGGCCGCCCCGGCCCTGTCGCTCATAGGTCCGGGCGAGCGCGAAGTGCGCGAACGCGTTGTCCGGCTCGCGCTCCAGGACGATGGTGAACTCCAGCTCGGCGGGTCGCAGTTGCGCGGCGGCGAAGAAGGCACGGGCGCGCAGCAGCCGGGCGGCGGTGTTCTCCGGGTGCACGGCGATGACCTCGTCGAGCAGCTTCACCGCGCCCCGCGGGTCCCGCGCGGCGAGCAGCTGCTCGGCGGCGCGGTAGTCGATGACATGCGTCTCCGGAGTACGTCCGGTCGAACCGCTGGTCTCGGGCACGGCAATGTCCTTCCCTCGCTGGAGGGCTTCAACGCGCGAACGGGCCGCGGCTATTCCTGGGACGCCCGGGACCACCGGCTCCCGTGTGCCTCATGGGCTCTGTGCCTCATGCGCTCGGTGCCTCATGGGCTCGGCGCACGAGCTCGTCCCACACGTCCTTCACGCGTCTTGGGAGCTCTTCCAGCGGTACGTCGTTGTCGATGACGATGTCCGCGATCTCCCGGCGCTGCTCACGCGTCGCCTGCGCGGCCATCCGTGCGCGTGCGTCCTCCTCGGTCATGCCGCGCAGCCGGACGAGACGGTCGAGCTGGGTCTCGGGGCCGGCGTCGACGACGACCACGAGGTCGTACAGCGGCGCGAGGCCGTTCTCCGTGAGGAGCGGGACGTCGTGCACGACGACGGCGTCCTCGGCGGCGGCCTCTTCGAGTTCGCGGGAGCGGGCACCGACGAGGGGGTGCACGATCGAGTTCAGCACGGCGAGCCGGTCGGGGTCGGCGAAGACGATCGAGCCCAGCTTGGGCCGGTCGAGGCTGCCGTCCGCGGCGAGGACGTCCTCACCGAACGCCTCGACGACGGCGGCGAGCCCGGCCGTACCGGGCGCGACGACCTCGCGGGCGATCCGGTCCGCGTCGATCAGCACGGCCCCGTGCTCCACGAGCAGCCGCGACACCTCGCTCTTACCGGCACCGATGCCCCCGGTCAGGCCCACCTTCAGCATGCCCCGAAGCTTAGGCCCTGCCGCTGACAGCGCATCCGGCAGGACCGACGCGCCCCTCAGTTGTCGCCCTCCCGCTCCGCCAGGAACCGCTCGAACTCCCGCCCGATCTCGTCCGCCGACGGGATGTCCACCGGCTCGGCGAGCATGTTGCCCCGGGACTCGGCACCCGCCATCGCGTCGTACTGGTGCTCAAGGCCCTCGACGAGGTTGGTGAGCTCCTCGTCGCCCTCGCGGATCTGCCGGTCGATCTCGTTCTGCGTGCGGTGGGCCTCCGTGCGCAGGGAGTGCGCGATGCCGGGCAGGACCAGGCCTGTCGCCGCGGTGACGGCCTCCAGGACGGTCAGGGCGGCGTCCGGGTACGCGGAACGGGCGATGTAGTGCGGGACGTGCGCGGCGACACCCAGGACGTCGTGCCCGGCCTCCATCAGCCGGTACTCGACCAGGGCCTCGGCACTGCCGGGCACCTGCGCCTCGTCGAAGGGGCTGCTGTGGCCCGGGACGAGGTCGGTGCGATTGCCGTGCGGGGTGACGCCGACCGGGCGGGTGTGCGGGACGCCCATGGGGATGCCGTGGAAGTTCACCGAAAGGCGCACCCCGAGCCGCTCCACGATCTCCTTGACGGCCGCGGCGAAGCGCTCCCACTCCACGTCCGGCTCGGGCCCGGACAGCAGCAGGAACGGCGCCCCGGTGGCGTCCTGCACGAGCCGTACCTCTATGCCCGGCACGTCATAGTCGGCCCAGCGGTCGCGCTTGAACGTCAGCAGCGGCCGACGGGCACGGTAGTCCACCAGCCGGTCGTGGTCGAAGCGGGCGACGACCTGGTGGGGCAGCGAGTCCAGGAGTCCGTCGACGATCTGGTCGCCGGTCTCACCCGCGTCGATGTATCCGTCGAAGTGGTAGAGCATGACAAGACCGGCCGACTCCTGGGCGAGCGCCATGTCGACGACAGCCAGCCCCTTCGGCTCCCACGCGTACAAACCCTGCGGATCAAGCACAGTGACCGCTCCTCCTCGTGTCCGTACGTCACAACGCCCTTACGGGCGGCGGCATTCCCACAGGAGGGCTCCATGATCACGCCGGATGGGCAACGCCCCTTCTTCAGGGGCGCGGGGAACTGCGCGACAAGCCCCCACCCACCCGCAGCCGAAAAACAAGCCCGGGCAACGCTGAGGGGCCGTACCTCGAAAGGTACGGCCCCTCAGTTACCGGCTAAGCCTCAGCGGCCGGCGTTCAGCTCTGGCCACCCGCAAGCTTCTCACGCAGCGCGGCAAGCGCCTCGTCCGAAGCCAGCGCACCGGAGGTGTCCGCACCCTCGGAGGAGTACGAACCGCCACCCGCGGCCGGAGCCGCACCCGCGGCGTCGCCACCCTCGGCGGCAGCGGCAGCGTCGGCCTCGCGGCTCTTGATGACCTGCTGCTGGTGCTGCTCGAAGCGCTGCTGCGCCTCGGCGTACTGGTGCTCCCACGCCTCGCGCTGGGTCTCGTAGCCCTCGAGCCAGTCGTTGGTCTCGGGGTCGAAGCCCTCGGGGTAGATGTAGTTGCCCTGGTCGTCGTAGGACGCGGCCATGCCGTACAGGGTCGGGTCGAACTCGACCGTCGACGGGTCGGCACCGAAGGCCTCGTTGGCCTGCTTCAGCGAGAGGCTGATGCGACGGCGCTCGAGGTCGATGTCGATGACCTTGACGAAGATCTCGTCGTTGACCTGGACGACCTGCTCCGGGATCTCCACGTGGCGCTCGGCCAGCTCGGAGATGTGGACCAGACCCTCGATGCCCTCGTCCACGCGGACGAACGCACCGAACGGAACCAGCTTCGTGACCTTGCCGGGCACGACCTGGCCGATCTGGTGGGTCCGGGCGAACTGCTGCCACGGGTCTTCCTGCGTCGCCTTCAGCGACAGGGAGACACGCTCGCGGTCCATGTCGACGTCGAGGACCTCGACGGTGACTTCCTGGCCGACCTCGACAACCTCGGACGGGTGGTCGATGTGCTTCCAGGAGAGCTCGGAGACGTGGACCAGACCGTCGACGCCACCCAGGTCCACGAAGGCACCGAAGTTGACGATCGAGGAGACGACGCCGGAACGGACCTGACCCTTCTGGAGGGTCGTGAGGAACGTCTGGCGGACCTCGGACTGGGTCTGCTCCAGCCAGGCACGGCGGGACAGGACCACGTTGTTGCGGTTCTTGTCCAGCTCGATGATCTTGGCCTCGAGCTCCTTGCCCACGTAGGGCTGGAGGTCGCGAACGCGGCGCATCTCGACGAGGGAGGCCGGGAGGAAGCCACGGAGGCCGATGTCGAGGATGAGACCACCCTTGACGACCTCGATGACGGTACCGGTGACGATCCCGTCCTCTTCCTTGATCTTCTCGATGGTGCCCCAGGCACGCTCGTACTGGGCGCGCTTCTTCGAGAGGATCAGGCGGCCTTCCTTGTCCTCCTTCTGGAGAACAAGGGCCTCGATCTCGTCACCGACGGCGACGACCTCGTTGGGGTCGACGTCGTGCTTGATGGAGAGTTCGCGGCTCGGGATAACGCCTTCGGTCTTGTAACCGATGTCGAGCAGGACCTCGTCCCGGTCGACCTTCACGATGACGCCGTCGACGATGTCGCCGTCGTTGAAGTACTTGATCGTCTCGTCGATCGCGGCGAGGAAGGCTTCCTCGTTACCGATGTCGTTGACCGCTACCTGCGGGGTGGTGGCGGTGGTCTCGGTGCTGCTCGTCATGTGGGAAAGGGCTCCGGTACGGACATTGAAGTCGTAGGTACTGCTACGCCGGGAGCCCGTATCGCTCTGAAGAAGCCGGACAGCCTAGGAAGCACCCCACGAAATCCGTGGTGGCGCCTCGACAACCGAGGGGACATACAACAGATGCGAGCGCAGCCTGCTACGTCTGAGGTGCGCAGGCCCGCAGCGCAACTTGTAGCATACGGGGGCAGCCGGACAGGGTCAATGCGCGAAGGCGCACACCCGGGGCGGATCGCCCCATACCCGGCAGAAAACCTGTCTCCTGAGGCCACGCAGGCCACAAGGCGTCCGTTTCGTGACACCGCCATGTGGGTGATGCCATCGAGGTGACGGAAGAGTACGACGAGGGAGCCGATCATCCAAGAGCCCGCATCGTCCGAGTCGGATTTCGATCCGGAGGCCACCCGGCGCGACGCCGGTGTCGCGGAGAGTTCCCGCGCCAACCGGGGCTGGTGGGACCGCAACGCGGACGAGTACCAGATCGAACACGGCACATTCCTCGGCGACGACCGCTTCGTATGGGGGCCCGAAGGCCTGGACGAGGTTGAGGCCGAGCTGCTCGGCCCGCCGGAGGACCTCAAGGGGAAGGATGTCCTGGAGATCGGCGCCGGCGCGGCCCAGTGCTCGCGCTGGCTGACCGCGCAGGGGGCCCGTCCGGTCGCCCTGGACATCTCCCACCGCCAGCTCCAGCACGCCCTGCGCATCGGGAGCGCGTTCCCTCTGGTGTGCGCCGACGCCGGTGCCCTGCCCTTCGCCGACGCCTCCTTCGACCTGGCGTGCTCGGCGTACGGCGCGCTGCCGTTCGTCGCCGACCCGGTGCTGGTGCTGCGGGAGGTGCGGCGGGTGCTGCGCCCCGGCGGCCGTTTCGTCTTCTCCGTCACCCACCCCATCCGCTGGGCGTTCCCGGACGAGCCGGGCCCGGAGGGCCTGTCCGTCTCGGCCTCGTACTTCGACCGCACGCCGTACGTCGAGCAGTACATCGAGAACGGGGAGGGCCGCGCGGTCTACGTCGAGCATCACCGCACGGTCGGCGACCGGGTGCGGGACGTCGTGGCGGCCGGCTTCCGGCTGGTGGACCTGGTCGAGCCGGAGTGGCCGGCCTGGAACACCTCGGAGTGGGGCGGCTGGTCGCCGCTGCGCGGGAACCTGATCCCGGGGACGGCGATCTTCGTGTGCGTACGAGACTGAGAGCGTGATCCGTTACGACGCCCTGGACGCGCTGCCCGTACGCGGCGCCCTGCCCCGTCTGACCGATGCCCTGGACGCGCACGGCACGGCGGTGCTCGTCGCGCCGCCCGGAACCGGCAAGACCACCCTGGTGCCGCCGGCGCTGGCGGGGCTGCTGGGTGACGGGCCCGCGCGGCGGGTCGTGGTCGCCGAGCCCCGGCGGATCGCCGCCCGGGCGGCCGCGCGGCGGATGGCGTGGCTGCTGGGCGAGAAGGTCGGCGAGAGCGTCGGCTACACCGTGCGCGGGGAACGGGTCGTCGGGCGCCGCGCGCGCGTGGAGGTCGTCACGACCGGTGTGCTGCTCCAGCGGTTGCAGCGCGACCAGGAGCTCGCGGGCGTCGACGCCGTGATCCTCGACGAGTGCCACGAGCGGCATCTGGACGCGGACACGGTGGCGGCGTTCCTGTGGGACGTACGGCAGACGCTGCGGCCGGAGCTGCGGCTGGTGGCCGCGTCGGCGACGACGGACGCGCAGGGGTGGGCGCGGCTGCTGGGTGACGCGCCGGTGGTCGAGGCCGAGGGCACCTCGCATCCCGTGGAGGTGGTGTGGGCGCCGCCGGCGCGTCCCGTACGGCCGCCGCACGGGATGCGCGTCGATCCGGCGCTGCTGACGCATGTGGCGTCGGTGGTGCGGCGGGCGCTGGCCGAGCGGGCGGGGGACGTGCTGTGTTTCCTGCCGGGCGTCGGCGAGATCGCGCGCGTGGCCGGGCAGCTGGGGGGTCTCGGGGACGTCGAGGTGTTGCAGGTGCACGGGCGGGCGTCGGCGGCCGTGCAGGACGCGGTGCTGGCCGGCGGGGAGCGGCGCCGGGTGGTGCTGGCGACGTCCGTGGCGGAGTCGTCGCTGACGGTCCCCGGGGTGCGGGTGGTCGTCGACTCCGGGCTGGCGCGGGAGCCCCGCGTCGACCATGCGCGTGGGCTGAGCGCGCTGACGACGGTACGGGCCTCGCAGGCGGCCGGGCGGCAGCGGGCGGGGCGGGCCGGGCGTGAGGCGCCGGGAGCGGTGTACCGGTGCTGGGCGGAGGCCGAGGACGCGCGTCTGCCGCGTTTCCCGTCGCCGGAGATCAAGGTGGCCGACCTGACGGCGTTCGCGTTGCAGGCGGCGTGCTGGGGCGATCCGGACGCGTCGGGGCTGGCCCTGCTGGATGCGCCGCCGGGCGGGGCGATGGCCGCGGCGAGGAGCGTACTGACGGCCGTCGGGGCGGTGGACTCCGAGGGGCGGGCCACGGCTCGGGGCGCCGACCTGGCCCGGCTGGGGTTGCACCCCCGGTTGGGGCGGGCGCTGCTGGACACGTCCGGAGCGGGCGGTGCCGAGGTGGTCGCGCTGCTGAGCGAGGAGGCTCCGCGGGAGTACGGCGACGACCTGGCCGCCGCGCTGCGGGCGGCTCGGCGGGGCGATGACGCGTATGCGGGCCGCTGGCGGGCGGAGGTGCGGCGGCTGCGGTCGGGCGGCGAGAGCGCCCCGTCCGGTGACGTGGACGATCGCACCGTGGGCCTCGTCGCCGCCCTCGCCTTCCCCGAGCGCGTCGCCAAGGCCGACGGCGGTTCCTACCTCATGGCCTCCGGCACCCGCGCCGAACTCGCCGACGGCAGCCCCCTGCGCGGTGCTCCGTGGCTGGCCGTGGCCGTCGCGGACCGTCCGGTCGGCAAGGGGCACGCGCGCGTGCAGCTCGCCGCCGTGGTGGACGAGGACATGGCGCGGTCGGCGGCGGCCTCGCTGTACGGCGAGAGCCAGGAGGTCCACTGGGCCGACGGGGACGTCGTCGCCCGGCGGGTCGAGCGGCTCGGGGCGATCGAGCTGGCGGCGCGGCCCTTGCGGGACGCCGACCCCGTACGCGTACGCGATGCGCTCCTCGAAGGGCTGCGGCAGGAAGGGCTGGGCCTGTTGCGCTGGTCGCCCGATGCCGGCGTACTGCGGCAGCGGCTCGCCTTTCTCCGTCTGCACCTCGGCGATCCCTGGCCCGACGTGTCCGACGACGCGCTGCACGCGCGCGTGGACGAGTGGCTGGAGCCCGAGCTGGGGCGGGCCCGTCGCCGGGCCGACCTCGCGCGGATCGACGCGGAGCAGGCGCTGACCCGGCTGTTGCCGTGGGCGTCCGGTGAGGCCGGGCGGCTCGACGAGCTGGCGCCCGAGCGCATCGCCGTGCCGAGTGGGTCCAGGATCCGGATCGACTACGGGGATCCCGAACAGCCCGTGCTCGCCGTGAAGTTGCAGGAGATGTTCGGGCTGCACGAGTCGCCGTCCGTCGCCGGGGTGCCGCTCCTCGTCCATCTGCTCTCCCCCGCCGGGCGCCCCGCCGCCGTCACCGCCGACCTCGCCTCCTTCTGGAAGGACGGCTACAAGGGCGTACGGGCGGAGCTGCGCGGTCGCTATCCGAAGCATCCCTGGCCCGAGGACCCGGCCGGTGCCGAGCCGACCCGGCACACCAACGCCCGGCTCAGGCGGTGACCGGTTCGGGCTCGCTGTCCTTGGTGGGTTCGGGATCGCCGGGTCGGCGGCCGCGTGCCTCCAGCCAGAGGGAGAGCGCCAGGAGCAGCAGGCCGAGGACCAGGAAGCCCCACGGGAGGTACGAGGTCAGCAGCAGGACCAGCGTGCGGTTGGACTTGACCAGGTCCACCGTGGAGTCGATGTAGTCCTCGCGCATCTTCACGTGGCCGGCGAACGCCGTGACCTTGTCCCGGCCGCCGAGCAGGGTGCCGCCGCGCAGTTCCTCCTTGTGGATCTCCTCGCCGTAGACGGGGGCGCCGGTGAGGGGTTCCACCCAGAACTTGCGGACGGTGGTGTACCAGCGGGTCGTGCCGGTCTTGGCGACCGACTCCGGGGTGATGCCCTCCACCGGCATGGTCCTGGGGAACGTGACCTTGGTCCATGGGATGGTCTGCTCGAAGTAGTAGACGTCGACGCCGCGGAAGTTCTGTGTCCCCTTGTAGTGGATGGGGGCGGTGACGCGTGCCTGGGCGTCGTAGTACTCGTAGTCCCGTTTCTCCGTCAGGAAGGGCCACTTGAACTCGATGCCCTGCCGCTTGACCGGGTCGCCGTCGACCATCTCGCCGGTGGCGTGGACGGGTTCCTGGGTGTGGGCGTCGAAGATGTAGCGCTCGGGGATCTTGGAGACCATCTTGCCGTCGGGGCCGACGACGTACGACAGGCCGTCCCAGACGACCACGTCCCGCCCGGCCGTCTTCTCGATCTTCTCCGACTCCTCCACGTTGCCCTTCAGGGTCTGCACGATGGTGACCTTGGGGACCTTGCGGGCCTGCATCGTGCCGTAGTCGAGGAGGGTCGCGCCCTTCGCCTCCAGGACCATGTCCTGGTACTGGTTCGCCGGGATCTTGGCCAGGCGCGGGAAGGCGTACCAGCGCAGCAGCGGGGACAGCGCCGCGAAGAACACGGCGAGGGCGAGCAGGATCAGGCCGGCCTTGCGGCGCATCTCGGCCTCCCTCCCGGGCGGGCAGACGGTCGGACGGGCGGTTACGGGTGTGCGGGCACCGTGGTGAGCAGCGGCTTGGGGGACGTCTCGCCGGCCGGGCTGCCGAGCGCAGTGATGGTGAACACCAGGACGAGCGCGACGGCGAGACCGGTCGCGGCGGCGATGAGGGCGCGCATACGGGCCTCCCGGGATCCCGGAGCCATGACATCTGATACTTCGTCAGATTCGGCACCGTAGCAACGGGCGGGCGAGATGAGAACAGGTTGCGCACATGGACGAGGGGCGCCCTGTCCGCCGTGACGGAAGGGCGCCCCTCGTTCGGATCCCGCGGGGCCCTAAGCGGTCGGGCTCGCCGACCCGGATGCCGACTCCGACGGGGTCGGGCCGGGCGAGGTCTCGGCCGCCGCGACCTTCAGTTCGACGGTCAGGGTCGCGCCGCCCGCGGTGTTGATGCGGAGCAGGAACGTGCCCGTGGTGTCGTCGGCGTACAGCTTCGGCAGCTTGAGCAGCCCGTTGGCGTCCGTGGTCAGGCCGGTCAGGGTGCGTACGGTCTTGCCGTCGGCGTCCTTGAAGTAGGGACCCTTGTCGTTCTCGGCCGGGTCGTCCGCCGACTTGATGAGCGTGGCGGTGGCCGCGACCTTGTCCGCCACGGCGTCCTTGTACGTCGCCTTCACCTCGACCTGGTCGGCGAACTCGCCGCCCGGAGTGCAGGTCAGCGCGGTGTCGCTGGTGCGGGTCAGGGTGTCGGCGGCGCGTTCGGTGACGGTGGCCGTGTAGTCGAGGCCGGCGACGGCACGGCCGACGACGGTGGCGCGGACCACGAACTCGCCGGTGTCCTCGCCCGCTTTCAGCGCGGGTGCCACGACCTTACCGGCGCTGTCGGTGAGGGCGGTGGCGTACTTCTCGCCGGTGCTGAAGGCGGCGTCGGTCTCGCCGGTGATGG
>NZ_JAGMUL010000183.1 GCF_019049285.1 Streptomyces sp. AC550_RSS872 | reverse complement strand
CCGGTTGCGTGCCTTCCTGGTGGCCGACCTCGCCCGCTACCGCGCCGCCCTCCCCGGCAGTGCGGCCGGCTACCTCGCCCTCCTCGAGGAGGCCCTCGGCGCCGGCTATCACCCCGACCCCGACGACCTCACCGCCCTCCGGACCCTGCGCGGCAACCCCGCCGCGGCCACCCTCCTCCAGGACGTACGAGCCTGCCTCGCGCCCACCGCGCCCACCGCGCCATGCACCGCCCGCCCGGCCGTCCCCGCGTCCCGTACGCACCTCCTGGCCCTTCCCGGCGGCCTCTCCGAGCCGGCCGCCGCCGCCCATCCACCCCCACTGGTCGACCTCCCCGCTCAGGCCGCGGGCAGCCAGGACCCCGCCAAACAGCCCCGCAAGAAGCCCGCCGAACGCCCGGCCGCCCCCAAGCCCGCCCCCGCCCCGGGCCCCCAGCCC
>NZ_JAGMUL010000182.1 GCF_019049285.1 Streptomyces sp. AC550_RSS872 | reverse complement strand
CTCCCAGGGCGACGAGAACGCGGTCATCGCGCACGACCTGCGGGTCAGCGTCCGGTCGGTACAGCGCTGGCGCAAGGCTTGGTCGCAGGACGGGCCGAGAGCCCTGGCCTCGAAGGGCCCGGCGTCCTTGCCGCTGCTCAGTGACGAGCTGTTCGCCGTGCTGGAGCAGGAGCTTGCCAAAGGGCCGGTGGCGCACGGCTGGCCGGACCAGACCTG
>NZ_JAGMUL010000181.1 GCF_019049285.1 Streptomyces sp. AC550_RSS872 | reverse complement strand
TTCGCGGTCCTGCAAGAGGGCCGCTGGCCTCCGGGCCCGGCATGACTCTTGCCCCCTGTCGGCGGGATGACCTGGGGGGTGGTGTCACCGGGTCCGAGGGGTGCCGTCGGAGACGCTGATCAGAGGTCCGACCGCCGCCTGGCCGGGCGCAGTGCCTGGCCGTTCGCGGGTGGTAGGTCTGCATAACGTGGATGCGCGAGAACGGCCCCGACCGCCGGGGACGGCACGTATCGACGCATGTGGGGGCATGGTGATCAGCATCGACGAGGTGGGCGTCTTCCTGGGCTTGGACGTCGGCAAGCCGGACGCATCACGGCCACGGCCTGAGCCCGGCCGGGAAGACGGTGTTCGACAAGCCGCTGCCGAACAGCGAACTGAAGCTGCGAGCCGTCTTTGACAAGCTCACCGCCAAGTTCGGCACCGTCCTGGTGGTCGTGGACCAGCCCGCCTCCATCGGC
>NZ_JAGMUL010000180.1 GCF_019049285.1 Streptomyces sp. AC550_RSS872 | reverse complement strand
TGGCGCGACAACCCCGTCGACGACGACCGCTGGACCCCGGCCCTGCTGGACCGCGCGGCCCGCATGGTCGAACGCGACAAGAACCACCCGTCGATCGTGTTCTGGTCGCTGGGCAACGAGGCCGGCACCGGACGCGGCCTGACCGCCATGGCCGAGTGGATCCACGGCCGGGACCCCGAGCGGCTCGTGCACTACGAGGGAGACTGGGACTGCCGGGACACCGACGTGTACTCGCGGATGTACGCCTTCCACGACGAGGCCGAGAAGATCGGGCAGAAGCTCGACGGCGGCACCCACAAGCGCCGCGAACTCCCCTTCATCCAGTGCGAGTACGGGCACGCCATGGGCAACGGCCCCGGCGGGCTCGCCGACTACCAGGAACTCTTCGAGAAGTACGACCGGCTCCAGGGCGGCTTCATCTGGGAGTGGATCGACCACGGCATCAAGCACCCCGAGCTGGGCTACGCCTACGGCGGCGACTTCGGCGAGGAGCTGCACGACGGCAACTTCGTCTGCGACGGCCTGATCTTCCCGGACCGGCGGCCCTCCCCCGGGCTCGTCGAGTACAAGAAGGTCATCGAGCCGGTCCGGATCGA
>NZ_JAGMUL010000179.1 GCF_019049285.1 Streptomyces sp. AC550_RSS872 | reverse complement strand
AGGTCGCCGGTGCGGTACATGCGGGTGCCGGGTGTGCCGTGGGGGTCGGCGGTGAAGCGTTCGGCGGTCAGGCCCGGACGCTGGTGGTAGCCGCGGGCCAGTTGTGGTCCGGCGATGTAGAGCTCACCGAGTGTCCCTGCCGGTACCGGGCGCAGGGCGGCATCGAGGACGTAGAGGCGGGCGCCTGGGAAGGGCCGTCCGATGGGGATGGGTCCTTCGGAG
>NZ_JAGMUL010000178.1 GCF_019049285.1 Streptomyces sp. AC550_RSS872 | reverse complement strand
GCCTGCACCGGCGGCAGGTTGATCTCGCCCAGGCCCGCGCGCGGACCCGAGGACAGCAGACGAAGGTCGTTGCAGCTCTTGGACAGCTTCACGGCGATCCGCTTGAGCACGCCCGACATCTGCACGAACGCCCCGCAGTCCTGCGTGGCCTCGACCAGGTTGGCGGCGGTGACCAGCGGCAGTCCGGTGATCTCGGCGAGGTGGCGGCGGGCCGACTCGGCGTATCCGGCGGGGGCGTTGAGACCGGTACCGATGGCCGTGGCGCCCAGGTTGATCTCATGGA
>NZ_JAGMUL010000177.1 GCF_019049285.1 Streptomyces sp. AC550_RSS872 | reverse complement strand
AGCCCGGCGACACCGATCGCGGTGCGGGCGTGCCGTCCGTTCTCGCCCAGTACCTCGATGAGCAGTTCACTCGCCGCGTTGGCGACCCGTGACTGCTCACCGAAGTCCGGCGTGCCGGCCACGAAGACCAGCATCTGCACGATCCGGACCCGGTCCAGATCGCCCACCGCCTGCACAGCGGCGGCGAGGCAGTTGAGCGCGGCATGGCGCGCGAGCTCCCGCGCCGTCTCCAGCTCCACGTCCAGGCCCACGACGCCCTGACCCAGCAGCTCGCCGTT
>NZ_JAGMUL010000022.1 GCF_019049285.1 Streptomyces sp. AC550_RSS872 | reverse complement strand
CTTCCTGCACACCTACAACCACCACCGCTGCCACACCGCACTCGGCGGCCACCCACCCATCACCCGCGTGAACAACCCTGCGGGTCAATACACCTAGGGGCGCGGGGCTGTATCGATATGCGGCTCCGCCGCGTGGGCGCGACCAGCCGCAACGCACCCGCAGACGAAACACGACCGATCCTCCGGCGTGTAAACCCGCGGAGCGCACCGCACCATGGCTGCATGCTCCTGACCCGACTGGCCCAGGTATCCCAGGAGGTCGCCGCGGCCTCGGCCCGCTCCCGGAAGATCGCTCTGCTGGCGGAACTCTTCCGGGACGCCGAGCCTGACGACGTGCCCATCGTCATCCCCTACCTGGCGGGACGCCTCCCGCAGGGGCGGCTCGGCATCGGCTGGAAGGTGCTGAGCCACCCGGTCGCCCCGGCCGCCGAGCCCACCCTCACCGTGGCCGAGGTGGATGCCCGGCTCACGGAGCTGGGCAAGGTGTCCGGCACCGGCTCGCAGACCGAACGGGCCCGTCTGGTGGGCGAGTTGATGGGTGCGGCCACAGACGACGAGCAGCGCTTCCTGTTCGGGCTGATCACGGGCGAGGTGCGGCAGGGGGCCCTGGACGCGGTGGCGGTGGAGGGCCTGGCCCAGGCGACCGAGGCGCCGCCCGCGGACGTACGCCGGGCGGTGATGCTCGCCGGGTCGCTCCAGACGGTGGCCGCGGCGCTGCTCGCCGAGGGCCCCGACTCCGTCGCCCGCTTCCGCCTCACCGTCGGCCGCCCGGTGCTGCCGATGCTGGCGCACAGCGCCTCCTCGGTGGCGGAGGCCGTCGAGAAGCTCGGCGTCTGCGCGGTCGAGGAGAAACTGGACGGCATCCGCGTCCAGCTGCACCGCGACGGCGACGCCGTACGGATCTACACCCGCACCCTGGACGACATCACCGACCGCCTGCCCGAACTCACCTCCACCGCCATGGAGTTGGGGGGCGAGCGCTTCATCCTGGACGGCGAGGTCATCGCCTTCGACGCCGCGGGCCGCCCCCGTTCCTTCCAGGAGACCGCCGGCCGTGTCGGTTCCCGGGTGGACGTGGCGACGGCGGCGAAGGACGTCCCCGTCTCCCCCGTCTTCTTCGACGCCCTGTCCGTCGACGGCCACGACCTGCTCGACCTGCCGTTCGCGGAACGGCATGCGGAGCTGGCCCGGCTGGTCCCCGAGCCGATGCGGGTGCGCCGCACCCTGGTGTCCGGCTCCGACGACCTCGCGAAGGCCGAGGACTTCCTCGCCGAGACCCTGAAGCGCGGCCATGAGGGTGTGGTCGTCAAGGCCCTCGACGCCCCCTACAGCGCGGGCCGCCGGGGCGCCTCCTGGCTGAAGGTCAAGCCCGTCCACACCCTCGACCTGGTGGTGCTGGCCGCCGAATGGGGTCACGGCCGCAGGACCGGCAAGCTCTCCAACCTCCATCTCGGGGCCCGTACGGCGGACGGCGGGTTCGCCATGCTCGGCAAGACGTTCAAGGGCATGACCGACGCACTGCTGACCTGGCAGACCGAGCGCCTCCAGGAACTTGCCGTGGAGACCAGGGGCTGGGGCGTGACCGTACGCCCCGAACTCGTCGTCGAGATCGCCTACGACGGCCTCCAGCGCTCCACCCGCTACCCGGCCGGCGTGACGCTCCGCTTCGCGCGCGTGGTCCGCTATCGCGAGGACAAGCGGCCGGAGGAGGCCGACACGGTCGAGACGCTGCTCGCCGCCCACCCCGAGGTGAAGCCGTGACGTCCGCCCGGGGAAAGCACAGCGCCGGTCTGCTCCTCTTCCGCCACACCGATGACGGCCTGGAAGTGTTGCTCGGCCACATGGGCGGGCCCTTCTTCGCCAAGAAGGACGCCGGGGCGTGGACGGTCCCGAAGGGCGAGTACGAGCCCGACGAACCCGCCTGGGAGGCGGCCCGCCGTGAGTTCCAGGAGGAGCTGGGGCTGGCGCCGCCCGACGGGGAGGCCGTACCGCTCGGCGAGGTCAGGCAGGCCGGGGGCAAGACCGTCACGGTGTGGGCGGTGGAGGCCGACCTCGACCCGGCGACGGCGGTGCCCGGAACATTCGTCATGGAGTGGCCGCCGCGGTCGGGACGGACCCAGGAGTTCCCGGAGCTGGACCGGGTGGAGTGGCTGGGCGTCGAGCGGGCGCGCGAGGTGATCGTCAAGGCCCAGGCCACGTTTCTCGACCGGCTGGCGGAGCACTCGGCCTGAGCGGCCGTACACGCGTTGCGGTAGCCACCGCCGCGCGGGAAGGTCGAAGCATCAGCCCGCTCCCAGGAGGTCGGTCATGCCCATCGCGACGGTGAACCCGGCGAACGGCGAGACGCTCAAGACGTACGAGGCCATGGGCGCCGAGGAGATCGAGCGCAGGCTCCAGCTCGCCGAGGCCACCTTCCGCACGTACCGGACGACCAGCTTCGTCGACCGGGCCCGTCTGCTGCTCCAGGCGGCGAGCCTTCTGGAAGAGGACCAGCAGGACGTCGCCCGGATGATGACGACCGAGATGGGCAAGCCCATCAAGCAGTCCCGGGCCGAGGTCGCCAAGTGCGCCAAGGCGATGCGCTGGTACGCCGACCGCGCCGAGGAACTGCTCGCCGACGAGGAGCCGCCCGACGCGGACGTGAAGGACTCGGGCGCGTCGCGGGTGCGGGTGCGCTATCGCCCGCTCGGGCCGATCCTCGCGGTGATGCCGTGGAACTTCCCGCTCTGGCAGGTGATCCGCTTCGCGGCGCCGGCGCTGATGGCCGGCAACGTCGGCCTTCTCAAGCACGCCTCGAACGTCCCCCGGACCGCCCTCTACCTGGAGGACCTGTTCCACCGCGCGGGCTATACCGAGGGCTGCTTCCAGACCCTGCTCATCGGCTCCGGACAGGTCGACGAGGTCCTGCGCGACGAACGCGTCAAGGCGGCCACCCTGACCGGCAGCGAGCCGGCCGGCCGTGCGGTCGCCTCCACGGCCGGGGAGATGATCAAGAAGACGGTGCTGGAGCTGGGCGGCAGCGACCCGTACGTCGTCATGCCGTCGGCCGACCTCGACCGGGCCGCGCAGGTCGCGGTGACCGCGCGCGTGCAGAACACGGGGCAGTCGTGCATCGCCGCGAAGCGGTTCATCGTGCACACGGACGTCTACGACGCCTTCGCCGAGCGGTTCGTCGCGGGCATGAAGGCGCTGACGGTCGGCGACCCGATGCTGGACGAGACGGACGTCGGCCCGCTCTCCAGCGAACAGGGCCGGACGGACCTGGAGGAACTGGTCGACGATGCCAAGAGGACCGGTGCGACCGTCCTGTGCGGCGGCCACGAGCTGCGCCGGCCCGAACTGCCCGGCTGGTACTACCCGCCCACCGTGCTCGCCGGCATCACCCGTGAGATGCGGATCCACCGCGAGGAGGCCTTCGGACCGGTCGCCACGCTGTACCGGGCGGGTGACCTGGACGAGGCGGTGCTCATCGCGAACGACTCACCGTTCGGACTGAGTTCGAACGTATGGACGCGGGACGAGGCGGAGGTCGACCGGTTCGTACGGGATCTGGAGGCCGGAAGTGTGTACGTCAACGGGATGACGGCGTCCCATCCGGCGTTCCCGTTTGGCGGAGTAAAGCGGTCCGGTTACGGGCGTGAGCTGTCCGGGCACGGAATCCGCGAGTTCTGCAACATCACTACGGTTTGGCAGGGCGCGTGAGCGCTGCGCGACTACGATCCCGTGTGTGAACCGCGAAGTTACTCTGCCGCTGATCGTCGACGACCGCGGAACCTTGCAGGTGGCTGCCTCCGATGTGAGCAAGCTGCTGCGTACCGTGGGTGCGCGGTGGCTGCACCTTGTCGAGGCCGGGGAGGACGGGCTCGACGAGGACACGGTGGCGGCGTTGACCATTGAGCTGGCGAAGCTTGCGGATCGGATCGACGTGGCGTGCATCGCGCATAGCAGCGGGGGTGCGCCGTAGGGGTCACGGTTGGATGCCGTCTGCGGGTTCGTTCGGGCTGGTCGCGCGGTTCCCCGCACCCCTTCAAGGGGCGCGGGGAACCGCGCGAGCAACGACCCGGCAACCCCCACCGCGCTACCGAATCGGCATCCCCGACAACGTACGCGCGATCACCAGCCGCTGGATCTCACTCGTCCCCTCGAAGATCGTGTAGATCGCGCTGTCCCGGTGCATCCGCTCCACGGGGTACTCCCGCGTGTAACCGTTGCCGCCGAGGATCTGTATCGCCTGGGCCGTGACCTTCTTCGCCGTCTCGCTCGCGAAGAGCTTCGACATCGACCCCTCGGCCGCCGTGAACGGCTTCCCGTTGATCGCCATCCAGGAAGCGCGCCACACCAGCAGCCGCGCGGCGTCGATCTGCGTCCGCATCTCGGCCAGCTGGAAGGCCACGCCCTGGTTGTCGATGATGGGCCGCCCGAACTGCTCACGCGTCATCGCGTAGTCGAGGGCGACCTCGTACGCGGCACGGGCCGTACCGACGGCCATCGCGCCGACCGCCGGCCGCGAGGCCTCGAACGTGGCCATCGCCGCGTTCTTCACGCGCTCGCCGCCGCCCACCGCCTTGGCTCGCTCACGCGCCCGCGCCAGCCGCTCGTCCAGCTTCTCCTTGCCGCCCAGCAGGCAGGAGCCGGGCACGCGCACGTTGTCCAGGATGACTTCGGCGGTGTGCGAGGCGCGAATGCCGTGCTTCTTGAACTTCTGGCCCTGGGCCAGGCCCGGCGTGTTCGGCGGGATGATGAAGGAGGCGTGGCCCTTGGAGCCGAGCTCGGGGTCGACGACCGCGACGACCACGTGGACGTTGGCTATACCGCCGTTGGTCGCCCAGGTCTTCGTGCCGTTGATCACCCACTCGTCCTTGGCCTCGTCGTACACCGCACGCGTACGCATCGACGCCACGTCCGACCCGGCGTCGGGCTCGGAGGAGCAGAAGGCGGCAAGCTTGACATCGCCCGCGTCGCCGTACATCTGGGGCACCCAGGTGCCGATCTGCTCCTCGGTGCCGTTGGCGAGGACGCCGACGGCGGCGAGGCCGGTACCGACGATGGAGAGCGCGATGCCCGCGTCACCCCAGAACAGCTCCTCCATGGCCATGGGTATGCCGAGGCCGGTGGAGTCGAAATACTGCTGGGCGTAGAAGTCGAGCGAGTAGATGCCGACCTTCGCGGCCTCCTGGATGACCGGCCAGGGAGTCTCCTCACGCTCGTCCCATTCGGCGGCCGCGGGGCGGATCACATCGGCCGCGAAGCCGTGCAGCCAGTCCCGGACCTCCTTCTGTTCGTCGTTGAGCTCCATGGTGAACTCGGCCATGTCCCCTCCAGCGGCGTACGTGCATGACTGCGTGCATGCTTGTTACTAGCGGTAACCCTAGTTTGTTACTCGCGGGTAGGTAAAGTCAACTCACGAGGCACGATCGGCAGCCCGTTCGATGGTTGTGGCAGGTTGGGTGTTAGTTTGCGCAGGCGTCATCGATTCACCACGGGTGGGGAGAGCTCATGGACACCACGCAGCGGACCGAGCAGCAGCGGTCCGCCGACCGCCGTCGGCGCGAGCTGCTGGAGGCCGCCGACAGGGTGGTGCTGCGCGAGGGCCCACAGGCCTCGATGAACGCCATCGCCGCGGAGGCGGGTATCACCAAGCCGATTCTGTACCGGCACTTCGGCGACAAGAGCGGACTTTACGCGGCGTTGGCCAAGCGGCACACGGATGCGCTGCTGGACTCGTTGCGGGCCGCGCTGGACGCTCCCGCGGACCGGCGCGAGCGGGTCGAGGCCACGTTGGACACGTATCTCGCGGCGATCGAGGCCCGGCCTCAGGTGTATCGGTTTCTGATGCATCCGACCGAGGGGAGTCAGACGGCGGACCAGGGGTTCGACGTCGGTAAGCACTCGATGCCGTTGCTCCGCAGGATGGGCGAGGAGTTGGCGACCGTCATCGAGGAGCGGCTGGATCTCGGGCCGGGGAGTCAGCAGCTGGCTCGGGTGTGGGGGCACGGGATAGTCGGGATGATGCACGCGGCCGGGGACTGGTGGCTGGGAGAACGACCGTGTTCTCGGGCGGAGTTGGTGCGGAGTTTGGCCGACCTGTTGTGGGGTCGGCTTGCGGCCGCGGGAGACAAGGTGGGAGGGCCGGGGTTCTGACGCTCGCTCGCCGGCTGCGGGTGCGTGGGGGCTGGTCGCGCACACGCGGCGGTAGCCGCACATCGATACAGCCCCGCGCCCCTAGGCCCAGGGCCGTCTCCCTCGCCTGCGCCAGGAGGCTCGGGTCACCTGTCGCATGAGACGACGATGCCGCCAGCCACTCACCCGGTCCGCGTACACCCTTCCCTCCAAGTGGTCGCACTCGTGCTGGAGGCAGCGTGCGAAGAAGCCCGTGCCATGGATCGTCACCGGCTCCCCGGTCATCGTGAAGCCCTCGACCACCGCGTGGTCGTACCGCTCCGTCCCGGCCTCCAGGCCCGGCAGGGACAAACAGCCCTCCGGGCCGCGGATCACCACGCCGTCCGTCTCCACCAACCGGGGGTTCACCACATGGCCGAGGTGCCGAACGTCCTCGTCGTCGGGGCAGTCGTACACGAATACCCGCAGCGACTCCCCCACCTGGTTCGCGGCGAGGCCCACCCCCTGCGCCGCGTACATCGTCGCGAACAAGTCCTCCACCAGCGTCGCCAGTTCGGGGCCGAAGTCGGTGACCCGCTCACAGGGTGCGTGCAGCACCGGGTCGCCGAGCAGGGTGAGGGGACGGACGCGCCCGTGCGCGCCCGGAATGGAGGCGTTTCGCATGGCCGCAAGGGTACGGCGATTCGGGAGTGCGAATGGATCTCGATAGGCTGACCACCACCACGTTGCCGTAGGGCTTCAGGCGCGGCGCGTACGCAAGGAGGATCGAGAACTGATGGCAGGCAACTCGGACCCGCTGACGCCGCGGGCCAAGCTCGCCGTGACCGCGGGCAAGGCGGTCGCGGCGGCATCTCGCGCCGCGGGGCGCGGCAGCGGTTCGGTGATCGGCGGCCGGGTGGCGCTCAAGCTCGACCCCGACCTTCTCGCCAGGCTCGCGCAGAACCTGGACGTGGTCCTCGTCTCCGCGACCAACGGCAAGACCACCACGACCCGGCTCATCGCGGAGGCGCTGCGGGCCGCCGGGCCGGTCGTGTCCAACGCGCTCGGCGCCAATATGCCGGCCGGTATCACCTCGGCCCTCGCGGGCAGCTCGGAGGCGCGGTACGGCGTCATCGAGGTCGACGAGAAGTACCTCGCCGGAGTCGCGCGGGACACCGACCCCAAGTGCATCGCGCTGCTCAACCTCTCCCGTGACCAGCTGGACCGCGCCGCCGAGACGCGGATGCTGGCCGAGAACTGGCGCGAGGGCCTCGCGGGTTCGAAGGCCGTGATCGTCGCCAACGCCGACGACCCGCTGGTCGTGTGGGCGGCGTCCTCGTCCCCGAACGTGATCTGGGTCGCCGCCGGGCAGATGTGGAAGGACGACGCCTGGTCCTGCCCGTCGTGCGGTGGTGTGATGCAGCGCCCGGGCGACGACTGGTTCTGCGGTGAGTGCGGTTTCCGGCGGCCCACGCCGAGCTGGGCGCTCTCCGGTGACCATGTCCTCGACCCGCACGGGTCCGCCTGGCCCATCCATCTCCAGCTGCCCGGGCGGGCCAACAAGGCAAACGCCGCGTCGTCGGCCGCCGTGGCCGCCGTGTTCGGGGTGCCGCCGCAGGTCGCCCTGGAACGGATGTACCAGGTGCAGGCCGTCGCCGGACGCTATGACGTCGTGCAGTTCGAGGGCCGGGATCTGCGGCTGCTGCTCGCCAAGAACCCGGCCGGCTGGCTGGAGACGTTCTCCCTGATCGACCCGCCGCCGACCCCGGTGATCCTCTCCGTGAACGCGCGCGGCGCCGACGGCACCGACACCTCCTGGCTGTGGGACGTCGACTACACGCGGCTGACCGGGCACCCGATCTGCGTCATCGGCGACCGCAAGCTCGACCTCGCGGTGCGTCTGGAGGTCGCGAACCAGCAGTTCCAGGTGTGCGAGAACCTCGACCAGGCGGTGCAGATGAGCCCGCCGGGCCGGATCGAGGTCATCGCCAACTACACCGCGTTCCAGGACCTGCGCCGCCGCGTCGGCAACTGAGCCAAGAGACTTCAGGGGACTTAAGTGAGCGACAACCAACTGCGGGTCGTCTGGATCTACCCGGACCTGCTCAGCACCTACGGCGACCAGGGCAACGTCCTCGTGGTGGAGCGCCGGGCCCGGCAGCGCGGCCTCGACGTGGCCCGCCTCGACGTGCGCAGCGACCAGCCGATCCCGACCTCCGGCGACATCTATCTGATCGGCGGTGGCGAGGACCGTCCGCAGCGCCTCGCCGCCGAGCGGCTGCGCCGGGACGGGGGGCTGCACCGGGCCGTCGAGAACGGCGCCATCGTGTTCTCGGTGTGTGCCGGCTACCAGATCCTCGGGCACGAGTTCATCAACGACCTCGGTCAGCGTGAGCCCGGTCTCGGGCTGATCGACGTGGTGTCCGTGCGGGGTGAGGGCGAGCGGTGTGTGGGGGACGTCCTCGGGGACATCGACCCGCGGCTCGGCCTGCCCCCGCTGACCGGCTTCGAGAACCACCAGGGCGTCACCCACCTCGGCCCCACCGCCCGCGCCTTCGCCCAGGTCCGCCTCGGCAACGGCAACGGAACCGGTGACGGCACGGAGGGGGCGTACAACGACACCGTCTTCGGTACGTACATGCACGGCCCGGTACTGGCCCGGAACCCGCTGATCGCGGACCATCTGCTGAAGCTGGCGCTCGACGTGAACGCGCTGCCGCCGACCGACGACCGCTGGTACGAGGCGCTGCGCAACGAGCGGATCGCGTCCGCGCAGCAGCCTGCCTGACTGCTCGTTCCACTGGATTCCAGCCTGCTGTCACCAGCCCGTCTGACGGCCCGTCCGCACAGGTGAGCGGGGTCGTCCAGCAGGCGGACGCACGGTTCGGCCCCGCCCCCTGATGCCGCTAGGGTGGCGGGGATTCGAGCCGGACAACGTGGTCCGGTCCCGGCCCACGTTGAGAAGGTATTGCGGGCTATGCGCATTGGTGTCCTCACGTCCGGCGGCGACTGCCCCGGCCTGAACGCCGTCATCCGGTCCGTCGTGCACCGCGCCGTCGTCGACCACGGCGACGAGGTCATCGGCTTCCGGGACGGCTGGAAGGGCCTCCTGGAGTGCGACTACCTCAAGCTCGACCTCGACGCGGTGGGTGGCATCCTCGCCCGCGGCGGCACGATCCTCGGTTCCTCCCGGGTCCAGCCCTCCCATCTGCGCGACGGAGTGGAGCGGGCGAAGGGCCATGTCGCCGAGCTCGGCCTCGACGCGATCATCCCGATCGGCGGCGAGGGCACGCTCAAGGCGGCCCGGCTCATGTCGGACAGCGGCCTGCCCGTCGTGGGTGTGCCGAAGACCATCGACAACGACATCGCGGTCACGGACGTCACCTTCGGATTCGACACGGCCGTGGGTGTGGCCACCGAGGCCCTGGACCGGCTCAAGACCACCGCCGAGTCCCACCAGCGGGTCCTGGTCGTCGAGGTCATGGGCCGGCACACCGGCTGGATCGCGCTGCACTCCGGCATGGCGGCCGGCGCGCACGCCGTCGTCGTACCGGAACGGCCCTTCGACATCGAGGAGTTGGCCCGTCGAGTCGGCGAGCGGTTCGACGCCGGCAAGCGCTTCGCGATCGTCGTGGCGGCCGAGGGCGCCAAGCCGCGGCCCGGCTCCATGGAGTTCGACGAGGGCGGCAAGGACATCTACGGCCACGAGCGCTTCGCCGGGATCGCCCGCCAGCTGTCGATCGAGCTGGAGCAGCGGCTCGGCAAGGAGGCACGGCCAGTCATCCTGGGCCATGTGCAGCGGGGCGGTACGCCGACCGCGTACGACCGGGTGCTGGCCACCCGGTTCGGGTGGCATGCGGTGGAGGCGGTGCACCGGGGCGAGTTCGGTCACATGACGGCGCTGCGGGGGACGGACATCGTGATGGTGCCGCTCGCGGAGGCCGTGGAGACGTTGAAGACGGTCCCGGCGGACCGGTACGAAGAGGCGGAGTGCGTGCTTTAGGGGACTCGCCGTAGGGCTTCTCATTCGTTGCCGGGCCCGGGCTGTTCGTGGCTGGTCGCGCCCACGCGGCGGAGCCGCATATGAATACGGCCCCGCGCCCCTGGGTTGGCTGCCCCACCCCCGGTCACAGATGTGGCCGGGGGTCGTTCTAGTCTGGGGCGGACAGACTTGCACAACCCCCACGAAACAGGAGCCGGCGCATGGATCACAGCGGGCACGGCATGACCATGGATCTGCCGCCGTTCACGCTGGGGCGGGGTCTTCAGTGGTCGGCCGACCCGTTCTTCCTCGTCGCCTGCCTGGTGGCGCTCGCGCTGTACGCGTGGGGGGTCGTGCGGCTGCGGCGGCGTGGGGACGCGTGGCCGGTGGGGCGGACGGTCTCGTACGTCGTCGGGGTGCTGACCGTGATGCTCGTCATGTGCACCGGGCTGAACGACTACGGCATGGTCATGTTCAGCGTGCACATGGTGCAGCACATGGTGATCAGCATGCTGTCGCCGATCCTGATCCTGCTCGGCGCCCCGATCACCCTGGCCCTGCGGGCGCTGCCGCCGGCGGGACGCGGGCGCAAGGGGCCGCGGGAACTGCTGCTGGCCCTGCTGCACAGCCGGTACATGCGGATCATCACGCATCCGGCGTTCACGATCCCGCTGTTCATCGCCAGCCTCTACGCGCTGTACTTCACGCCGCTGTTCGACTTCCTGATGGGCTCCAAGACGGGGCACATCGCGATGATGGTGCACTTCCTCGCCGTGGGTGTGGTGTTCTTCTGGCCGATCATCGGCGTGGACCCGGGCCCGCACCGGCCGGGGTATCTGATGCGTATGCTGGAGCTGTTCGCGGGGATGCCGTTCCACGCGTTCTTCGGGATCGCGTTGATGATGGCGTCGGAGCCGATGGTCGAGACGTTCAAGAACCCGCCCGGCTCGCTCGGCATCGAGGCGCTCTCCGACCAGAACGCGGCCGGCGGCATCGCCTGGGCGTTCAGTGAGATTCCGTCCGTGCTGGTGCTGATCGCCCTGCTGTTCCAGTGGTACCGCTCGGAGCAGCGACAGGCCCGCCGCACGGACCGGGCCGCCGACCGGGACGGCGACAAGGAACTCGAGGCGTACAACGCCTATTTGGCCTCATTGAACGCACGCGGAAACTGAGGAAACCGAGAGGCTTGGCCTTTCAGTAGCATGAAGCGCGTCGGGGGAACCGCCGGGGGGAGCGGTAATGGCGCTTCGTGTTTTCGTACGCAGGTTCGCCGTCCTGTTGGCCTTCGTACTCGCGCTGAGCGGGTGCGACCGGGACGCGCCTTTGTCCGTGGTGAAGGCGGTCGCCGCGGGAGTTCCTTCGCTTGCGCCCTTCTTCGACGAGAACCAGGGGCTCGGGCGGGATGACGCGCGGGTCACCACGGCCCGGGCCGCGCACGGTGGTCTTCAGCAGGGGGATACACCGGGCCTGTACGGGGGTTCCAAGGAGCCGACGATCTGCGATGTCGTACGACTGAAGGAGTTCCTCACCGATCCCGCCCATGAGCGCAAGGCGCAGGCGTGGGCAACCGCGCTCTCCCTTTCCACGGAGGAGATTCCGGGATATCTGGAACGCCTCACACCTGTTCTCCTGCGTCACGACACTCTCGTGCGGAATCACGACTACAAGAAGGGGGAGGCCGTCCCCTTCGACGCGTTGCTTCAATCGGGAATCGCGATTCTCGTCGACGATCAGGGTCTTCCCGCGGTGAAGTGCTCGTGCGGTAATCCGTTGCGGCCCTTCGAGGGTGACACGACCCGGATAAAGGTCGAGTTCGATGACCGCAATGAGGAGTGGAAGGGGTACGAGGAGTCGTCCTTGGTGGCCGTGCGGCCCGCGCCCCGGAAAACGGAGCGGCTCACCCTCGTCGACGTCCATGAACCGGACCGGGGTATCGCCCGTCCCGTGGGGACGGCCGGTGAGCACGACACCGCGTTCGACACGCGTGAGCGGCGTGCCGTGCCCGACCTCGCCGGGGCGACGTTCGGGCAGGCGAGCCGGCGGCTGGCCGACCAGGGGCTGGCCGTCGCCCTCGACGACGGAGGGCTGCCGCCGGACGACGCCCGGGTGACGGCCTCGCATCCGCCGGCCGGGACCGAGCTGCGGTTCGGGGAGTACGTGACGTTGAGCGTGGTCGGCGACAGCTCCGGTGGGACGGCGCCCACCCCCACCCCCACTCCCACTCCCACTCCCACTCCCACTCCCACTCCCACTCCCCCGGCCCCTGTCC
>NZ_JAGMUL010000176.1 GCF_019049285.1 Streptomyces sp. AC550_RSS872 | reverse complement strand
CAGGCCGAGGTCGACCGCAACCTCGCCCAGCTCCAGACCCAGATCGACGAAGCCAACCAACGCCTCGTCAACACCGTCGGCCAGGGCGGACCCAACTTCGTCCAGAACGCCATCCTCGGCCCGCTGGAAGACAAGCGCGTAGCCGCACTCAACCGCATCGAGACCGCCATCGGCCGCGCGGCCGCCAAGCCCGAGGGGCTGGAGGCGTTCGCCCCCTGCACGCTCAAC
>NZ_JAGMUL010000175.1 GCF_019049285.1 Streptomyces sp. AC550_RSS872 | reverse complement strand
GCCCGCCCGGGAGTTCTCACGTCGGGTGCCGCTGCTTCATGTCGGCCGGTCAGCTGGTGCTCGGCGTGGGTCCGGCCAGGCCGTGCAGTAGCAGGGCGGTGAGGGTGTCGACGATCTCCTCGTCGGTTACCTGCGGGCCGCCTTCCCCCGCGGTGATGACGGCGTAGCCGAGCATCGAGACCATCGCCCCCATGGCCGCGGCGACGAGCTCGGGGTCGCCCGGGAGCGGGTGGCCCCGTCGGCGGAGCCAGTCCAGGTGCTCGCGGAGGATGTCCGTCTCCCCGGTCAGGCTCGCCCAGGCGCGGCCCTCGCCGGGCGGGCCGGCGAAGTTCGTCTGTATCAGGGCCGCGACCACCGGCAGATGGTCGCGGATCACCCGCCAGGTGACGGCCAGATGCTCGCGCAGCTGCCTGCCGTCGGTCAGATCGTGGTCGGCCGGGTGGCCGTCCGCGCCGATCTCCGCGTCGGCCTGCGTGTCCATGTCCTGCATCAGCGCTTGGAGCAGGGCGTTCTTGTCCGCGAAATGGGCGTAGAAGGAGCCGGTGGCGCGACCGGCCTCGCGGGTGATGTCGGTGATCTTCGTGTCGAGGTAGCCGCGCTCGGCGAACAGCCGCCGCGCCGCCTCCTTCAGTGCCGCCTCGGTCTCGGCGGCCTGCTCCCTGCGTACGCCCATGCTCCCGGCGCTCCTATCCGGCTTGACGTGTGGCTCTCGCCCCCATCATAGTGAATCGCAGTTCGGTGAATCTAAATTCACTGAATATAGGTTCATGGAAGTCGAGAGATCAGGGAGGGCACATGACTGCCATCGTCATAGGCGGCGGAGTGGCCGGAGCAGCCGGCGCGATAGCGCTGCGGCGCATCGGTGTGGAGGTCACGGTCTACGAGGCGTACGCCGAACCGGCCGGTCAGGTGGGCTCGTTCCTGAGTCTGGCGTCCAACGGCCTGCGGGTGCTGCGCTCCCTTGGCGTGCTGGAGCAGGTACGGGGGGCCGGGATCGACGTCCCGGGCCAGCGCATGTGGTCGAGCTCGGGCAAGCTCCTGGGCGATGTGCCGCGGGGTCGGCTGAGCGGCGACGAGCTGCACAGCGTGACCCTGATGCGGGGCACGCTGGTCGCCTCGCTGCGCGCGGAGGCGCTGGCGGCCGGGGCGCGCATCGTCACCGGTGAGCGCCTGGTGGACGCGGTCACCACCGAGGCAGGGATACGGGCGGTCTTCGCGAGCGGCCATACGGCGGAGGCGTCCCTGCTCATCGGCGCCGACGGCATCTGGTCGGCCACCCGGTCACTGCTCGACCCGCACGCGCCCACCCCCGAGTACGCCGGCCTCTACAGCATCTCGGGCATCGCCGAAGGCATCGAGACCGACCCCGGCGTCTTCAACATGACCTTCGCCCGCAACGGCGCCTTCATCCACCTCGCCGCCCCCGGCGGCAAGGTCTGGTGGTCGGCCCAGGTCGCCTGCCCCGCACAGCCGGATCTCGCCCTCACAGACGCGCAATGGCTGCACCGCCTCGGCGAACTGCACCGGCACGAACAACTGCCGACCGCGATCCTCAAGGCCACCACCGAACTGCACCGCCCGACCCTGATGCACAAACTCGACGCGGTCCCGGTCCGCCACAACGACCGCATCGCACTCCTCGGCGACGCCGGACACCCCGTCGGCGCGGGCCAGGGCGCGTCGATGGCC
>NZ_JAGMUL010000174.1 GCF_019049285.1 Streptomyces sp. AC550_RSS872 | reverse complement strand
CCTGCTGCGGCGTCGAGGTGTCCGATGTTTCCCTTGACGGTGCCCAGGACGCAGTCGCCTCGTCCGCCGAACGCCTGCTCCAACGCCTGAACCTCGATGGAGTCACCGATCAGCGTGCCGCTTCCATGTGCTTCCACATAGTCGATGTCCTCAGGGTCGACCTGCGCTATGTCCATCGCCTCGGCGATCACGGCGGCCTGACCGGCGACGGTGGGCGCCGTGAAACTCGCCTTCTGGGCGCCGTCGTTGTTGACGGCGGAGCCCTTGATGACGGCGTGGATGGTGTCCCCGTCGGCGAGGGCGTCCTCCAGCCGCTTCAGCACGACCACCCCCACACCGTTGCCGAAGACCGTCCCGCGTGCCTGCGCGTCGAACGGACGGACATGGCCGTCCGGTGAGAGGAACGAACCCTCCTGGTGGAGGTAGCCCCGGTTCTCGGGGACCTTGTAGGCGACCGCGCCCGAGAGCGCCATGTCGCACTCGTAGGTGAGCAGGCTCTGGCAGGCGGTGTGCACGGCGACCAGCGAAGTGGAGCACGCGGTCTGTACCGGGATGCTCGGACCCGTGAGATTCAGCTTGTGGGACACCCGGCTTGCGAGGAACGCCAACTCGAAGCCCAGACCGGCGTTCTCTGTTCTGAGTCCCTCGCCCTGACTCCAGTTGCTGTAGATGTTCTCCAGATAGGCCGACGTTCCGGCGCCGGCGTAGACGCCGATGGTGCCGTCGTACTGTGCGGAGTCGTAGCCGGCGTTCTCCAGTGCCTGCCAGGCGGTCTCCAGGAAGAGGCGGTGCTGGGGGTCCATGAGCTGGGCTTCGCGGGCGGTGTATCCGAAGAACTCGGCGTCGAAGAGGCCGGCGTCCTGGAAGCGTGGTCCGGCCTTGACGAAGTCGGGCCGGTTGAAGGTTTCCGGTGGTACTCCCGCCGCGGTGAGTTCCTCGTCGGTCAGAGCGACGATCGACTCGACACCGTCGCGCAGGTTGCGCCAGAACTCGTCCAGATCCGCGGCACCGGGAAAGCGCCCCGCCATCCCGACGATCGCCACACCGCTCTCCGCCGGGAGGTCATCGAACCCGTCCTCCGCCTTGTTGGCCATCACTGTCCCCTCGCCTTGCGGCGCTGCTGCTGGTGCTGACGTCGTTTCTGCCTGTTCTCCGTACGCCGCTCGGCGGCTGCGGGATCCGGCTCCGGGTCGGGCTGCGAGCGGTTGTCCACCAGGCCCGCCAGGTTCGCGATCGTGAGTCCTCCGTACAGATCGCCCAGGGTGAGCCGGGCGTGCAGCCGTGCGTTGACGGAACTCACCAGCTGGATGGCGACCAGAGAGTCGCCGCCCAGGTCGAAGAAGCTGTCCTGGACACCGACCTTCTCGATGCCGAGCAGGGCCTGCCACACCTCGCAGATGGCGTGCTCGACGGAGGTGCGCGGCGGCACGTACTCCGTGGGGATGTCGGGCCGGTCGGATGCCGGGTCGGCCGGTTCCTCGGGGCCGGGCGTGCTCTCCTGCCTCTGCGCGTCGGCGGTGTCCAGGGAGAAGGCGTTGGCGAACAGCTCGTCGAGATCGCTGGGGGACACGATGACCTGGGGCTCCGCCGCGGCCGCCAGGACCGTGTCGAGGGCCCGCAGCCCCTCCTCCGGCGTCATGCCACGCTCTTCCACATCGCGTCTGCGCCGCTTGTCCATCCCGGGCGACACCGCCGTGTTGACGGCCATTCCGGTGCCCTTCCAGGGCCCCCAGTCGATGGAGATCACGCGCCGACGCCTGCCTCGGTCCTGGGCGAAGGCGTCGAGGAAGCAGTTGGCAGCGCAGTAGTCGACCTGGCCGGCGCTGCCGATGTTCGCGCCGTTGGAGCCGAACAGGACCAAGAAGTCCAGCTCTTGGCCGGACAGTGCCTCTTCCAGTACCCGGGTGCCGTGCACTTTGGGCCGCATCACGTCGGACGCGTCACGCATGTCCTTAAGCTGGATCAGGCCGCCGCCGGCCACACCGGCGGCGTGGAAGGCCCCGTGCACCGCCCCCCAACGGCGTACGGTGCTGTCGACCGCCGCGCGCATGGCGTCCGGATCGCTCACGTCGGCCTGGAGGACCAGCACCTGCGCGCCCTCGTCCCGCAGTCGCCCGAGGCGGCGGACGGCGTCGGTGAGCGGAGCCCCCGTGGGGGCATCGGCGAGGAAGGCGTCCCATTCCTCCGGAGGCGGGAACCGGGTGCGGGACGTGAGCGCCACGCGCCCTCCGGCGGCGGTGATGTGCCGCGCGAGCGCCAGCCCCAGGCCTCCGGTGCCCCCAGTGACGAGGTACACCCCGTCCGGGCGCAGCGCGCTCGTCGTCCCGGCGACGGGCAGGCGTACCGGGAGGTGGTGCAGGAGCCACCGGTGGATGCCCCGGTGGGCCACCGCCGCCGGGTCGGACGTGGCTTCCGCGGCCAGCTCGGCCATGATCCGGTCGAGCTGGTGCGAGGACGGCGCGGTGAGGCAGTCGAGGTCGACACTCCGGCAGGAGGTGTCGGGCATCTCCCGGGGGAGGACGCGACACGGGCCCAGGAGAGTCGCTTTGGACGGGGAGAGACGTTCCGACCCGGTGACGTTGTGCAGCCCGTTGCTGAGCACCCAGATACGGCGTGGCCCGGTGGCCGCGTGGCGGGCCAGAGCCTGCGTCAGGCGGACAAGGCTCTCGAAGCCGAGCCGCAGCGTCGTCGCCGTGTCGGCGAGTTCCGCCTCGTCCATGGTGGTGACGGCCCAGGCGTGCACGACATGGGTGGGCACTCCGGAGGGCCCCTCGTGCAGGGCGTCGATCAACCGGTCGTAGTGGTCGCCCCTGGCGGGGTCGAGGGTGAACCGGCCGGGATCCGGGTTGGACCAGCTCGTGCCGGGCCTGACCAGACTGACGGTGGCACCGCGGGCTCGCAGGCGCCGGGCCAGGCCTTCGCCCACTCCCAGCTCGTCGGCGAAGAGGAGCCAGTGCCGGTCGATGTCGGGCGTGGCTGCCGAGGGCAGGGCCATCCGCTGCCAGGACGGTGTGTAGAACCATTCCGCGATGTCGTCCCGACGCCGGGCCGGCGGCGGAGAGGCTGCGGAGGACGGATGAGCGGTTCCGGAGCCGATCCAGTGGTGTTTGGGGTTGAGGGGGTGGGTGGGGAGGGGGATGTGGTGGTGTGTGTGTGGGGGGTGGTAGGTGGTCCAGTTGGGTGTGGTGCCG
>NZ_JAGMUL010000173.1:40184-102062 GCF_019049285.1 Streptomyces sp. AC550_RSS872 | reverse complement strand
TCCGTGCGGTGAAGATTCGATACCTCCACCACACACGGGGGCCTTCGCCATGATCAAGCCCGGGCAGTGTTAACAACGCTCGTGATCAATACAGCTAGGACCTGCCGGGCCGGCTGTGACCGCCCCGTACCAGGTCGTTGATCCGGGCACGGGGCGGTCCCCTGTCCTGGTGAGGCCGTACTGCTCCGAGGGCGGTCCCCGAGGGGTGGGCATCGGCGCGGCCGGGACGTCGGACGGACGAGGTCACAGGGCGGAAGAGGGCATCGGAACGGGCTGTCCGCCACCCGTTCACGGGAGCGGCGGGTCCGTACGACGGGGATGAGGTACGGGCGCGCGCGGGTCATGCCTCGCGGGCGTCCGGCCGGGGCGTCCGGCCGCCCGAGTTCGAGATCGCGCCGGAGCACCGACCGGCCGGCCGCGGGTGGGGCTCAAGTGAGGGGTGGCCCTGGTTCGGGGTTCGGCACTGGCTCCGGTCCGGGCGGGATGGGGGACGGAGTGGGTTCCGGGGGTGAGGGAGGAGGCGGTGTCGGCCCTGGGGCAGGAGGCGGCGGCCCCGGAGCGGGGGGTGGCTCGGGAGCCGGTGGCGGCTCCGGGAGCGGAACGGGATTCGGCTCCGGATGCTGCGGTTCCGGGCCCGGCGTCGGCCCCGGATGGACCGGGTCCGTGTACGGATTCGTCATGGTGTCCTCCAGCCAGTCCGTGACTTCGGCTCTGGACTACTCCCCCGCGTACCCGACGGCCGCGCCACCAGTCACTGACCCGCGTCAATGCAGGCGCCCAGGTGGACCTCACAGGCCACGGCCCTCCCACGCGCCTCAGAACCGCTCGGGGTGCTCCCGCAGCCAGGCCTTTGCCGCCTCCAGCAGCTCGGGGTCGGCCGCCGGAGCCTCGTCGGGGTGACGCTCGGCCCATTTCACGACGTACGGGCACAGCGGCGCGACGACGACTTGCTCGCGCGCCGCCATGCCGTACAGCTCACGTGCAAGGGAGCCCGCGATGCCCTTCCCCTCGTGGGCCGGTTCCACGATGGTGTGGACGGGCACGAGGGCGCGTGCCGGGGCTTCGAGGACGAAGTACTCGATGCGGCCGGTGACTTCGTCGCCTGCAAGGGCCTCCAGGCGGCCCGCCGCCCGGTCGTCGCGGATCTCGATGTCGCTCATGGCACGCTCCTGGTCCGGCTGCGGTGGGACGACGGTGGGGCGACGAGTGCGCTCAGGCCACCGGAACGGCCTGCGGGCTGCGCTCCTGGTCGGAGCCCGGCACCGGCTCGGACGGGTCGGCGCCCAGGGCCACGATCCGGTTGGCGCCGTCCACATGCACGACCCTCGGCTCGAACTCCCGCGCCTCGGCGTCGGTCAGCTGAGCGTAGCTGATGATGATCACCAGGTCACCGGGGTGGACGAGATGGGCGGCGGCGCCGTTGATCCCGACGACCCCCGAGCCGCGCTCGCCCTCGATGACGTACGTCTCCAGGCGGGCGCCGTTGGTGATGTCGACGATGTGGACGAGCTCACCGGGGAGCAGGTCGGCGGCGTCGAGGAGGTCCGCGTCGATGGTCACCGATCCCACGTAGTGCAGGTCGGCCTCGGTGACGGTGGCGCGGTGGATCTTGGACTTGAACAGAGTACGCAGCACTTTGGACTCCTGAAAGACGGCTCCCTGCCTGCTTTGTGCAGGTCAAGGGCTGTCTTCACTTTACACAGGCACGCGTCGGAGTCGACGACTGTGAGGAACATCGCTTCAGTCCGGGGAGAGGGCTCACTGCCTGTACTTCCACGTGAACCAGGCTGTTGTGACGCCGCCGACGAGGCGTCTGCTCGGAATCCATCTCGGAATGTGAGGGGACTGATGCTGACGTACCTGACGGCAAATCAGGTAAGTGAGGGACACAGGAAAGATGAAGGCGGCCGCGACTGCTGCGGCCGCCTCCACAGCTCTGCTTACCCTCGGGCCCAGCGTTGGTTGGCGCCGGTGTGGCAGCTCCACACGATCACCGCAGCGCCATTGGCGGTGCCGGCGCCGTCGACGTCCAGGCAGAGTCCGGTCTGGACGTTGCTGACGGTTCCGTCGGTGTTCACGTTCCACTGCTGGTTCGCGCCGCCGGTGCAGTCCCAGATCCGCGCTCGGGCGCCGGGGGCGGCGTTGCTCGGCACGTCCAGGCATCTGCCCATCACCCGCAGGGTCTGTCCGGTCTGGGTGAACTGCTGGTTGGTGCCGGTGTGGCAGTCCCAGATGATCATCTGGGCGCCGTTGGACGAGTTGGCACCGCTGACGTCCAGGCATCGGTCGGCGGACTGGCTCCGCAGCCGGAATGTGCTCGGGTCCGGAGGAGTCGGGTTCGGGTCAGCGCCCGTGAAGAAGCTCCAGACCTCTCCCTTGACCCAGCTCCTGGCGCCGCTCTCACAGCCGGCGCACCCGTCCACGGGGCCTTGCTGGTGACCTCCGTCGAACGCGGCCCAGACGACCGGATACCCCTCTCGGCAGCCCGAGTAGGCGGTCGTGATGTGGGTGCGGCTGCCCGACGCGGGCTCCGGCGGGTTCTGGGGAGTGCAGCCGTTGTTCCTGACGAACCTGTCCCGCATCCCTCGACCGGCGCCGATGTTGTCGTTGATGCCGTGGATTCCCATGTAGGCGAAGGGCTGGGTGCCCCCGCTGCACCCACTGATCCCGCCGGGCGCGGCTATCGCGGCGACCGCACGGAAGACGTTCGGCCTGGCACACGCGAGTGCGTAGCTCATGGCTCCGCCGTAGCTGAAGCCGAGGGCGAAGCGCTGCGTGGTGTCGACACAGAGATCGTTGTCGATACGCCTGATCATGTCGTCGACGAAGGTCACGTCCTCGCCGCCGGAGTTGCCCCAGCCGTTGTTGAGGCCCTGTGGAGCTACGAAGATCGCGCTGTTGTTCGCCAGGCGCCGGAGTCCGTAGTGGGCATAGACATCGCCGTCGCTTCCACCGCCGGCGACCTGCCCGGCGGTGCCACCCAGCCAGTGGAACCCGAAGACCAGTCGGTATTGGCGGGTGTTGTCGTAGTTCTCAGGGATGCTCAGGATGAAGGAGCGGCTCTTACCGTTGCTTTGAATCGTGTGCGTACCGCTCGTCAGTGTGGGGGCACGTCCGCATCCGGCGGTCCCCGCAAGGGTGGCCCCGGCGGTGGGCGACGTGTCGGCCGCAACGCTGACTCCTGCCACGCTGACTCCTGCCACGCCGGCCATGGCCAGAACGAGCAATGCCGCCAACACGGCTCGCCCGAACAACCATCTGTGGATCGACATCATGCGACTCCCTCGCTGCTCGGTGACATGGCTCTGACTGGTCGGTGGGACCGCGGTTGGCCCTGGGGCTGGACGCGGTGGAGTTGGAATCGCTGGTTGGTGCTGCCGGTGGCCGCCCACTGGGAGATGCGGGCTCCGTCGGCGGTGGAGGCCTCCCACACGTCCAGGGCGAGGCCGCTCTGCCGGTTGACCAGACTGATCACGCCACCGCCGTGGTCGACCGTCCGCCACTGCTGGCCGGTGGTGTCGGTGTCCGGCTGCTGGGTGATGTCGGAGCCGCTGCCGCTACCGGCGACTTGCAGGAACAGACCGCTGTGCCCGAGCCGGATCTTGTAGTGCCCGCCGTCGGAGGGCAGGAACTCGAAGTGCTGGTTGGGACCGGCGGTGATCTGCCACTGGATCAGCCGCGCACCGGCGGCCGTGGACGCGCCGTTGATGTCGGCGGCCTTACCGCTGTGCTGGGCCACCAGCCGATAGGCCACACCGGCCTCCACCGGACCCGACCTGAGTGCGGACGCGCGGTAGGTGCGGCCGGCCTGGGCGACGAACTCGATGAGATCGGCCTCGAGCCGCTTCGGCTGGACCGGCTCACCGCTCGATTCATCCTTCAGCGTGAAGTCGCCGGCGAAGATCCGGCTGCGGACCCGGACGGCACCGGTTCGGTCGGGTGTGACGACGAACTCGATCCGGCCGCTGCTCCACTCGGCGCCGACGGTGTGTCCGCCGCGGCCGCGCAGTCCGCTCACACGCCCGGTGGGCCAGGCGGCCGGCAGCGCCGGCAGCACGTGCAGTTCGCCGTTGTGGCTCTGCAACAGCATCTCCGCGATGCCCGAGGTGGCGCCGAAGTTGCCGTCGATCTGGAAGGGCGGGTGCAGGTCGAACATGTTGGGCGCGAGCCGGTCCGTCCGCACCAGGTCCCGGATCAGCTTGTGGGCCCGGGCGCCGTCCTCCATCCGCGCCCAGAAGTTGATCTTCCAGGCGAGCGACCATCCCGTCCCGTCGTCACCGCGCAACTCCAGCGTCCGCCGCGCGGCCTCGTGCAACTGGGGTGTCCCGCGCTTGGTGATCTGGTTGCTCGGATGCAGGCCGTACAGGTGGGAGACGTGCCGGTGAGTCCGCTCGGTCTCCACCCAGTCGGCCAGCCACTCCTGGATGTTGCCCCTGGAGCCGACCCGCGTCGGCGCCAGCCGGTCCCGGGCCGCCAGTGCCTGAGCGCGGAAGGTGGCGTCCACGCCGAGGAGTTCGCCGGCGCGGGCGACGCTGTTGAAGAGGTCGCGCAGGATCTGGTTGTCCATGGTGGGCCCGGCGCAGACGGTGGCGTTGGCGTGGTGAGCGAGCTCCGGAGAGTTCGACGGGTTGGTGACCAGGTGTCCGAGCGTCGGGTGGGCGACCAGGGTGTCGAGGAAGAACTGCGCGGCGCCCTTCAGGGCCGGGTAGTTCGAGCGGAGGAAGTCGATGTCACCGGTGAACAGGTAGTGGTCCCAGATCAGGGTGGCCAGCCATGCGCCACCGGTCTGCCACATCCCCCACTGCGCTCCGTCGACGACCGAGGCGCCCCGCCACGCGTCGGTGTTGTGGTGCGTCACCCAGCCGCCGGCGCCGTACTGCGCCTGGGCCACCCGGGCGCCGGTCACGGTCAGGTCGTCGATCATGTCGAAGACCGGGCGGAAGCACTCGGACAGGTTCGTGGTGTCGGCGGGCCAGTAGTTCATCGGCAAGTTGGCGTTGATGGTGAACTTCGAGTCCCAGGACGGGGCCATCTGGTCGTTCCAGATGCCCTGGAGGTTCGCCGGCTGGGTGCCCGGCCGCGAGGACGAGATGAGCAGATACCGGCCGAACTGGAACAACAGGGCGGAAAACTGCGGGTCGTTGACTTGCGCGTGCTGTGCGATCCGTACATCGGTCGGCTGGTCGGCCGCCGCCGTACGTCCCAGATCGACCGACACCCGGTTGAACAGCGCCTGATAGTCGGCGCGATGCCGACTGCGCAGTTCGTCGATGCCGACGTCGCGGGCAGCGGTGAGGCGGCTCCGCGCGATCCCCTGGTAGTCGCCGTCGACCTTCCGGAAGTTGACGTAGCTGGACCCGATCGACACCAGCACCGTCACGCTGGTGGCGCCGGAGACCCGCAGCGTGCCGCCCGAGCTGCTGACCGTGCCGCCCGTCACGGCGGCGTTGGCCAGGGCGAGGAACCGGACCTGCCCTGCGATGCCCTCCATGGTGCCGGAGATGCCGTCCAGGGCGATCGTGGCCCCGTCCGGGCTGGACACCGTGGTCCGTTGTGGACTGTCGAAGGTGGCGGTGAAGGTGAGGGAGTTGGCCCGGTCGGCCGTCAGCCGGACCACGATCACCTGGTCGGGTGCGCTGGCGAACACCTCGCGCTGGTACCGCACGCCGTTCAGCACGTAGGTCGTGGTGGCCGTGGCGGTGGTGAGGTCGAGCGTCCGGTTGTACTGCGACGCACCGGTGGCGCTGCCGAAGGAGAGCCGAAGGTTGCCGACCGGCTGGTAGGCCAGCTGTCCGGCCGGGCTGCCCAGCATCGTCTGATTGATCAGGTCCTGCGCCGGCCCCCACTGATCCGCGAAGACCCGCCGCCGGATCTCAGCGAGGTTGGCGGCGCCGCGAGGGTTGGCGGAGTCGTACGGACCGCCGGCCCAGACGGTGTCCTCGTTGAGCTGAAGCCGTTCGGTGTCGACGTTTCCGAACACCATCGCGCCGAGGCGTCCGTTGCCGATCGGCAGTGCCCGCAGCCAGTCCGCGCCGGCCGGCTTGTCGTACCACAGGGCGAGGTCGTCGGCGGCCAGAACCTCCGGCGGCGCGGCCGAGCCGCCCTTGGCGAAGGCCGTCCACCCACTGGGCACGATCCCTGCTCCAGCCGCCGCCCCGGCGGCGAGAAACCGTCTGCGTGTCACATCGGACATGTCGTTCTCCCTTCACGGACTGGAGCAGGTCACTGACTTCGGTGATGACAAACCACCGGTGAGAAAGGCGACGGCCGGACGCCTGCTTCCGAACGAACGGCAGCGCCTCGGGCGCTCGGATCAGCAGGCCACGCCGGCGTCCTCCCACTCGACTGAGATCAGCCCGTTGTGGCCGATCGCGTTCAGCGCACGGAAGCGGTCCCGGTGGCGTCGTGGAACTCCAGCTCGTTGAGGCGCTCCAGGTCGAAGGCGACCGCGCCGAGCGACCCCTTGATCCCCACGCGGAGCGCGCCGCGGCCGGCGGTCACCGTCCACCGTGTCCGCCGCGTCGGGCGTCGCGTCGCGCGTCCGTGTTCTGGATCTGCCATCTCTGGTTGTCGCCGCCCCAGCACGCCCACAGCTGAACCTTGGAGGTGGCGGTGTTCACGTCGAGGCAGAGGCCGGAGTGAACGCTGCGGACGGTGCCGTCAGCGCCCACCGTCCAACGCTGGTTGTCGCCGCCGTTGCACGCCCACGTGCCGACCACGGTGCCGTTCGTCGTCCCGCTGCTGTACGCGTCCAGGCACTTCTCGCCCCCGAGTGCGGTGATCTGTCCGCCGGCCGTCGAGGTCCACTGCTGTCCGACCGAGTTGGCGCAGGTGTCCACCTGGACCTGGAGGTTCGCCGCGCTCCCGCCGGGGATGTCCAGACAGCGCCCGGTGCCGACGTTGCGCAGCAAGCTCGTCGGGGCCGGGGCGTCGCCGTCCAGCCCCCAGCCGTACCGGAGGCGCTCGCGGCCGCTGGCGCTGGGGGTGCTGAGCGTGAGGTCGGTGCCGGTGCCGTGCAGTTTCTGCATGGCATACCAGTCGTCATCCTGGCCGGCGCGTATCTTCCCGCCCAGCCCGGGCCAGTAGACGGAGCCGATCCGCAGTTCCCGGAGCACCGTTGTGGTGGCCCGGAAGTAGCGCACGAAGTTGTCGGTGCTGCCGGCGTCGTGGTAGTTGAGCCCGGTATCCATCGGCGCGCCGAACTCGTCGACGACAGTACGGTCGGCGCAGGAGCCGATCGCGTTCCGCAGGTACGCCACCCACTGGTCGTAGGTCTTCGCGCCGCTGAAGAACGTGTAGTGGTGCAGTGACAGGAACGTCCCGTCGAGGCGGCGGTCGGCGCACATGGATTTGATGTCGGTGTTCAGGCCGGCGCCGCTGACGAAGATGCGGTTCCGCGGAATCGACGGGCGGCTGCTGATCCAGTTGCTCACCACGTTCGCCCACTCTCCGGCGCTGTGCCCGCCCGGTTCGTTCATCGGCTCGAAGTGGACGAGGCTGTTGGTGCCGTACCGGCCAAGCACGGTGTTCCACATGGTGTCGAAGGCGCTCGTGTTGACGATGCGACCGCCGCGGGCGGCCACTCCGTCCTCCCAGTAGGAGAGGACGACCTTGAACCCCTTCGCGGTGGCTGCGTCTATCGCGCCCGTGTACGCGCCCCACCAGCTCGTCCCGACGGTATAGGTGTTGATCGGGAGCCGAACGGTGTTGGCGCCGAGGTTGTTCTCGAAGCCGGTGTAGACGGCGTTGGCTTTCGCCACGACCGTCTGGTAGCTGTCGGAGCCGCTCAACCCGTGCAGGACCAGCGGTCCACCGTGGAAGTTGTCACCGAGCCGGGCCCAGTTGACGCCGCGGAACTGGGCGGTGTCGGCGGCGGCCGGCGAGGCGCTCTGGGGCTCGACGACCGCGAGCGCGCCGAGAGCGGTCAGGATGCAGGCGAGCGCCCGGGCGAGGTAGCGCCGGCGATGGGGGTGGGGCATGGTCGTGCCTTCCCGGTTGGCGGTGTGGTCACGTCTGCGCTGTGCAGGATCTGTTGACGCCTGACGCCTGACGGCAGCCGGCAGCCGGCCGAGCCGGCGCGGAGCTTGCCCTCTCCGCGCCGGCCCCCTCCCAGATCGCTCGCGCAGCGAGCATGTCAGCGTCATGCCGCTGCCGTGGCGCCTGGAAAGCCTCGCTCCCCGGCTTCGCCCGGATCTCCGGTCAGCTGGTTCAGGAACTGCAACTGGCAATCCGTAGACCGATTTCGGATTCCGCTTTCACAGGTCATGAACGGGGAACGTCACGCGTCGACGACTAGAAGATTGACAGATTGCCATGGTCTATTCAAGAGGGAATCGTCATATATATATCGGCCTGAGCCGTCGTACAACTAACCGGAGAAGCAGGACTATTGACGGCCTCCCCTCATAACGTTTTCAGGCGGCGAATTGGAGTGGCGGACGCGTGTAAATCGCGACAGTTTTCGTTATCGGCGGCCTGCTTGAACAGTCGCAGTCGCCGTAGTGCCGAAAAGCCGAGCACCGTCGCCGACCGCGCCGACGGGACGGGGAGCAGCGCCAAGGCGACGATCAGCCGCTCAAGGGGGACCAGTTCGTCGGCGGCCCGGCCGCAGTCCGCACAGGATCGGGTGTGCCGGGTGATGCGCTTACGCCACAGCGTGCTCGGTACGCCGTCCCAGCCCCCCAGCGCGGCGGTCAACTGTGGGCACCGGGGGCTGGCTTCCAGCGCGGCGACGAGTGACCGGCTCTGCTCCAGCTGGTTGCGCATCCGCTGGACGCGCACACCCGCATGAGCCACGCTCGTTCCCAGCGCCGCCGCGAGCTCCGCCCTTGTCAGCCGGCCCGCGGTCTCCAGCGACCACAGCGACAGCAGCGCCCGGGCTTCCGGGTCGAGCCATCGACTGGCGCGTACGGTCTTTCGGCGATGACCGGACAGCTCGACGTGGATCAGGGCCAGGTTCTCGGCGTCGGCATCCGGCGGGTCGGCCATCTCGTCGAGGGAGGCAGTCCGTTCGGCGTCCGCCTGCCGCCGGTTCAGATGGGTGCTGATCTGTCGTGTCGCGATCGTGGCCAGCCAGGGCCGGAAGCACTCCGGGGCGCGCAACGTGCGCAGCTCGGGAAGGACCCGCAGCATCGTCTCCTGCACCACGTCGTCGACGTCCGCGCGCTCGCCCAGTGCCCTGCGCACGATCGCGTACACCAGCGGCAGGTACGTCGCGGCCAGGTCGTCGAGCGCTCGTGGATCGCCGGCCTGTGCGGCGACGACCAGGCTCGTCTCGTCGGCTCGGCCGGCTCGCATCACGAGCCCGTACATGTTGCCCCGGGCAAGGCCGCCACAGGTGCCGCGCGCGTCGCCACCCTCGGGTTCGCACGCACGATCGACTCGGGTGCGGCCGGCTGGTAATGCGCGGCGGCTCATAATCGCCCCAGCCATCCGCCGTCAACGGGAAGAACGATGCCGTCGACATGGTCCGACGCCGGGGAAGCGAGGAACACCGTGGCCCCGGCGAGATCGTCGGCGCGTCTCCAGCGACCGGCCGGGATCCGGCGGCCAAGGATCGCCGGGTTGCGCTGGGGGTCCGCGCGTAACGCCTCGGTGTTGTCGGTGGCGATGCGGCCCGGTGCGATGGCGTTGACGTTGACGCCGCGCCCGCCCCACTCCTTGGCCAGGGCCGGCGCCTCGGCGGCCCGGCTCTCGGTCTCGATCTCGGTCTCGGTCTCGAGGGTGCGGGCCCCGCAGTGGACAACCGCATTCATCGATCCTCCATCTCCATGGTGTCTGACGTCCCTTCCGCGGTGGATCGGCATGGTCCAGGGGTGACCGCGAGCAGCCGCCGGCCGGCCTGCTCCGGCCGTATGTGCGGTCCGTCGGGTGCTTGTGCCGTGCCCTGAGGGGCCGCGGTCATCACCGTTTCGTCGATCCGGATGCCCAGGCCCGGCATGTCGCCGAGCACGAAGGAGCCGTCCTCGACGTGCAGGTCCATCGCGACGCCGATCGGCGGCCGCAGGCCCTGCAATTCGCTGACGAGGTGGTTGGGCACCGACGTCGCGGCGTGCAGCAGCGCGACAGGCGTGTTGCCGATCGGGCTGACCGGCAGGTCGTAGGCGTGCGCCAGCGCGGCGACACGCAGGAAGTGGGTGACTCCCCAGACCGCGGCCGTCTGGACGATGTCGACGCCTCCGGCCGCGATCAGCGGGCGGAACTGCTCGAGGCCGGTGAGGTTCTCCCCCGTGGCGACCGCCGTCCGTACGCCACGGCTGACAGCGGCCAAGCCGTCGGCGTCCCAGCGCCGGACCGGTTCCTCGATCCAGGTCAGGTCGAGTGTGCGTTCCAGTTCAGCGACGTGGCGTACCGCCTGCTTGCGGCTCCAGGACTCGTTCACATCCAGCATGAGCCCTGGCCGGGTTCCGTGCGCGGCCTCGGTCAATACCTCGCGTACGAGAGACAGCCGGTGCCGGTCACGCTCGATGTCCAGGCCGCCCTTGAGCTTCGCCGCCCTCAGCCCGCGTTCGGCATAGACCTGGTAGGCGGCGACGAGCTCGTCGTCGGTGAGGCCGATGTCCAGGCCGGAGGCGTAGGCGTGGACCATGCGGTCGTTGCCGCCGAGCAACCGCCACAGCGGCTCACCCACGGCCTGTGCCTTGATGTCCCACAACGCCGTGTCGAACGCGCCGATCGTGCCGAACACCACGCCGGCATGCCCGGCTTTGAAGGTGTGCCGCAGCATGCGGTCGTAGAGGGCGGTCACCGCGCGCGGGTCCTGGCCGTCGATGGCGGCGAAGATCGCGTCGGCTTCGACGTGCGGTCCCAGGCCGACTCCGGTGATCCCCTCATCGGTCTCGACGATGACGACCGGCACCGGCATGACGCCGTCGGCGTAGACGCCGTTGGCGTCACCGACAGGTCGACCCCATCGCTGCGCCGTCGTCAGGGTTCTGTACCCGGTGATGCGCATGCGTCATCCCTTCGTCGCGCCGGCCGTCACGCCGTCGGCGATCTGGCGCTGGAGGAACAGGTAGGTCACCAACACGGGGAGCCCGGCGATCAGGACACCGGCTGCGAAGGTGGGGATGTCGGCGGAGTACTGGCCGCGCAGCGAGGTGATGCCCACCATCAGGGTGCGATGGTCGGCCGACGGCATCATCAGCAGCGAGATGAGCACGTCGTTCCAGCAGAACAGCGCGTCGAGGATGCCCACCGACAGCAGTGCCGGAGCACCCATCGGCAGCATGATCCGCCGGTAGACGCCGTACAGGGTGTTGCCGTCGATCCGTGCGGCGTCGACGAGCTCGGTGGGCACCGCTCGGTAGTAGCTCGTCATCAAGAAGACGGTGAACGGCAGGAACTGCGCGACGTAAGCGAGGATCAGCCCCGGATAGGTGTCGATGAGACCGCCGTCGGCCATGATCCTGGCCAGCGGCACCATGATCACCTGGAACGGGATGAACAGCGCCGCGAGGCAGACCAGAGTCAGCGCGGACGAGCCGCGGAACCGCACCTGGGCCAGCGCGAACCCGGCCATGGACCCGATGAGCAGCAACAGCGCCACGGCGCAGGTCACCACGATCACGGAGTTGAGGAAGTACCGCCCCATGCCGTCGCTGTTCCACGCGGTGCTGAGGTTGTCCCACCTCAGAGCGCTTACCAGGGAGAACCGGTCGAGGACGTACTCCCGGCGGGTCTTCATCGCGACGTTGACGGTGAACAGCAGCGGGTAGACCGTCGCCAGGGCGAGGAGCGCCATCGGCACGGCGACCAGCCATCTGCTCGGTCCCAGGCGGGACATCAGTCCTCCCTCCCCGCCCGGCGCAGCAGGCCGACCTGCAACAGGCCCACGACCAGCATGATGAGGAAGAGGAAGGTGGACGCGGCCGACGCGAGCGCCGGGCGGCTCATCTGCCCCTGTTGGACCCAGATGTAGTACTCCGGCAGGTAGGTCGATCCTTCCGGGCCACCACTGGTCATGACGTAGAGCAGCCCGAACATCGAGGTCAGCATCCCGATCATCGTGGTGACGACGACGAACTGGATGGTGCGGGACAGACCCGGGATGATGACGTGCCAGATCATCCGCGCGAGCGAGGCGCCGTCGACCCGTGCGGCGTCCAGGAGCGCGGGGTCCAGGGTCGAGAACCCGGCCAGGAACACCACCAGCGCCATCCCTGACGTCGCCCAGATGTGCACGCCGACGACGGTGAACATGGCTACGTCGGGATCGCCGAGCCAGTCCACCGGGCCGAGCCCCGAGCCGCCGAGCACGGCGTTCAGCGGACCGTCGAAGGCGAGGAGCAGGTTGAAGATCGCGCCGACGATCACCGGTGAGAGCACGGCCGGGAAGAAGTAGACGCTCCGGAAGATCCGGTGTCCAGGCACCCGCAGGTAGATGAAGGTGGCGAGCAGTCCCGGGATCGCGACCGCGACCGGCAGCAGCAGCACCAGCAGTCCGACGTTGCGCAGCGCGGTGCGGAACAGCGGGTCGTCGATGAGCTCCGCGTAGTTGTCGAACCCCACCGTGGCGCCGTTGCGTTCGCCGTCACCGGTGAAGGAGAAGTTGACACCCAGTCCCAGTGGCCAGAGCCGGAGCACCACGATGATCAGGACAGCGGGAGCGACCAGGATGTAGGGGGCGAGGCGGTCGGCGCGCCGGCCGCCCCGGACTCGCGGAGACTTCGACGCAGGGCCGCGGCCATCTGCCGCCTCACCTGCTCGCGCCCCGTCGCTCCGCCCTGCTTGAGCGGCGCGGCCCGACGAACCAATGGGTGACATGGCCTCAGCCCGCCTGGTCGGACGCCGCCAGTTGCTCGACCGCCGCGTCGACCGTGACCGATCCGCTCAGCAGTTGCTGGGACAGCCGCCCCATCAGGTCCACCGTCTTGGACGGCAGGGCCACATGCAGGGCGGGCTTGCCACGGTCGATCTCGGACACGATGGTGGCGACGGCTGGGCCGGCGCTCGAGACGTCCACGGTGCGGTCGGCCGCGATGGCGCCCGCGTCGGCGTAGAACGACTTCAGTGCGTCGGTCGAGGTCAGGGAGCGCACCAGGTCGGCGGCGACCTCGGGGTCCTTGGTCCACTTCGCGACGGCGTAGCCGATGCCGCCGTCGTAGGGAAGGCTCGGAGTGGCACCGGCCGTGACGACCGGCGCCTTCATGACGCCGACATCGTCGGTGTCGAGGAATTCGGCGAAGTCCTTCCAGTGCCCGATGTCCGACATCAACCCGATGACGTGGGCGGCCTTTTGGGACTGGAACACCGCGAACGCGTCGTTGAACATCGCAGTCGAGTTCGCCCCGTCGTTGTTCAGGCCTTTGTCGTCGGCCTCTTTCCAGAGCGAGAAGACCCGCTTGACCGCCGGCGAAGACCAGTCTCGTTCGCCGGCGATCCAGTCGTCGTACTCCGTGGGCGACAGGACGCCCGAGCCGAGTCCGGACAGGAAGAACTGGATACCGATGCCTTCCTTGTTGCCCTGCGCGAAGCACTTGGCACCGGTCGCCTCGGTGATGGTCCGGCAGTCGGCGACGAACTCGTCCCAGCTGGTGGCCGGCTGCTCCGGGTCCAGCCCTGCCTTCCGGTAGAGCGACTTGTTGTAGTAGATCGGGTGACCTTGCAAGGTCACCGGAGCGGCGTAGGTCCTGCTGTCCTTGGTGAAGGCCTCCCACCCGGCGAGCCGCTTCCTGTCATCACGGACGTACTCGTCCAACGGCAGCAGGGAGTCCGCGCGGTCACGGATCTGCCCGCCGCCGTTGAAGAGCATGACGTCCGGCCCCTTGCCGGCCTGGATGGCGGCCCCGAGCAGGGTGTAGTACTGCTCGAAGGGCTGCGCGACGAACTCGACCGTCACGCCGGGATGCTGCTTGGCGAAGTCGGCCTTGGCCTTCTTGACGTACGAGGACGCTGCGGCGTCGCCGGACTTCCAGTCCCAGACGACGAGCTTGCCCTTCGAACCACCGGACGCCGAATCCGGGTCGGAGGCGCTTCCGCAGCCGGATAAGACAAGGAGCCCGGCAACCAGGGTCGCCGACCACAGTGTTCGCTGCTTCATTGCTGCCCCACTCTCCTGAGGTGGCCGGCTGTCCGGCAGTTGAGGTTGAGGAGGAACGCAACTCGTATGACGTATGTAACTCGTATGACGTATGACGTCAACAGGGATGCCGTATAGTTGGCGAGCATCCGTGGTACGGCACGGGTCCCGGGGGGTGTCATGACGGCAGTACCGCAGTCCTCCGCAGAGGCCTCCGAGGCCCCCGCCTGGAGTCGGCGCCCAGCGAACCTTGCCGCCGCCGTCACGGCTGAGCTGGTGGAGCGGATCGTTCGTGGAGTCCATCCGTCCGGTTCGCCGCTCCCCCCCGAGCCCGTGCTCTGCGAGACCTTCTCGGTCAGCCGCACCGTGGTCCGCGAGGCGGTGAAGATTCTTCAGGAGAAGGGGCTGGTGCAGGTCCGCCAGGGCGCCGGCACGATGGTCACGCCGCCGGCGATGTGGAACATGCTTGACGAGCTGGTCCTCGGCGCAACCATCGCCGAGGACGAGAGCCTGGCCATCCTCGACCACCTCGTCGCGACCCGCCGCGTGCTGGAGTCCGACATGGCCAACGTCGCCGCCCGCCTGGCGAACGCCGAGGTGATCGACCGGCTACGCAGCCTGGTGGAGCGGATGGACGAGCTCGTCGACGATCCCGCCTCGTACCACGAAGAGGACCGGGCGTTCCACGACACCGTCATGCAGGCGTCGGGGAACCGCATCGGCCGTGCCGTGGTCCGTTCGCTGGAGCGGCAGGTCATCAACTCCACCCGTTACATGGGCCGCACCGGCCGCGCCTTCTGCGTCGCGTCCAACCACGGCCATCGGCGCATCTACGAGCGGATCGCCGCGCACGACCCCAAGGGTGCGGCCGAGGCGATGTTCACGCACATCACCGACGCGTGGGTGGTGCGCCGCAGCGGGCCGGGCGAGCCGACCTGGCTGCTGCGCTAGAGGTCGTTTTCTCCCGATATTTTATCCCGGAATGAGTGTTTGATCCCCGGGTGTCGGGTCGCGCCAGGAGAGGGTGGCATCGCCGGCCAGGCACACCCGGTCCAGGCCGCATCGTCGCTTTCCGGTCCCGCGAACATTCCGACTCCCGGCTCACGGCAGATTCCCTGCTCGCCACCCACCCCTGTATTCAACTCCGTCTGCTTCATTGACATCTCACTCAGAAGGCCCGACTTTGGGAGCGCTCCCATAACAGCCTCGCAACTGGAAGGATTCCCCCCACATGCGCAAAAAGAGTCCGTTAACCGGCCGTTCGCGGGCGTCCCTCCGCCGGCCCCTCCAGGCGCTCGTCATGCTGTTCGCCGTGACCGTCGGCGCCCTCGCCTGGTCGACCCCCGTCCAGGCTCACGGCACCGTCGTCGGCCCCGCGACCCGCGCGTACCAGTGCTGGAAGACCTGGGGCAACAACCACACGAACCCGGCCATGCAGACCCAAGACCCCATGTGTTGGCAGGCCTTCCAGGCCAATCCCGACACCATGTGGAACTGGATGAGCGCGCTCCGTGACGGCCTCGGAGGCCAGTTCCAGGCACGGACCCCCGACGGGACGCTGTGCAGCAACAACCTCTCGAGGAACGCCAGCCTGGACAAGCCCGGACCGTGGAAGACCACCACCATCGGCAACAACTTCTCGGTCCACCTGTACGACCAGGCGTCCCACGGTGCCGACTACTTCAAGGTCTACGTGAGCAAGCAGGGCTTCAACCCCATGACCCAGACCCTGGGCTGGAGCAACCTCGACTTCATCACGCAGACCGGCCGCTTCGCCCCGGCACAGAACATCACGTTCCCCGTCCAGACCTCTGGCTACACCGGACACCACATCCTGTTCGTGATCTGGCAGGCCTCGCACCTCGACCAGGCCTACATGTGGTGCAGCGACGTGAACTTCGGCTGAGCCGCAAAGCACTGCACACGGCACCGGCCTCTGCCGGGCGTCGGTAACCCGCCGCCCGGCCGACCGAGCCCCGTCGGGGCAGGGGCCCCATTCGGTTACCCTGCCCCGACGGGGCTTCCTGCGTTCCTCACTTGACTCTGTCGGGGATCTTGGATGGTCGGGCTCAACTGCCGAGGATCCGCCAGGTTCGTGCGGTAGTAGATCGCCACCATCGGCACCCGCTCGGCCAGCGGCAGCCGCCATGGCAGCCCCCATCCAAAGCCGTCACCACCATGTGCCCGGACCGCCTTCAACAGCCGCCCGAACTGATCGATCCGCAGCCCCGTGAACGCTTCCCCCCATACCCGCTCGGCCTTCAACATCCCAGCCACACAACGGAGATGCCCTATTCACGGCCTTCTGCAAAGACGCTTTAGAGGCGACTGAAACGACGATGCTGCTGGTGCTGCGCCACAGATCCACCGAGGCGCGGCGGGGCCCGCACCCACTCGGGCCCCGCTGCCGGCCTCCGCTCCTGTCCCAAAAGAGCGGACAGGCGTTGGTTCCGCTATCGCAGTGCCCACTGCTGGTTGGTGCCGCCGTTGCAGGACCAGAGGATGGTCCTGGTGCCGTTGGCGGTGCCGCCGGCGTTGGCGTCGAGGCACAGTCCGGACTGGACGCCGGTGATCGTGCCGTCGGGGTTGACGTTCCACTGTTGGTTGTTCTGGCCGTTGCAGTCCCAGATGATGACGGCCGTGCCGTTGGTGGTGCCGCGTCCGCTCGCGTCGAGGCACTTGTTGCCGTGGACGGTCAGTTGTTTGCCCGCGGTGTGGGTCCAGGTCTGCCCGGCTGCGCCGGTGCAGTCCTGGAGTTGGGTCTGGGTGCCGTTGGTGGTGCCGGCGCCGGGGACGGTCAGGCAGCGGCCGGACTGCGCGCCCACGATCTGCTGACCCGTGGGCGGCGGGGTGGTGCCCTGCGGTCCGGCGGACGCCATCACGTCCTGGGCACCGGAAGGCCAGTTGCCATTGGTGACCGTGACGTTGCCGGAGACCACGTTGCCTCGGTCCCCGTTGGTGATGTTCGTGCTGCCGTTGGTCGACCAGTTGTTGGTGACGGTCCAGTTCCCCATGTTCTCGCCACCCCAGTAGTTGGCCGTCGCCCACGTGCCGGTGTTCGAGAAGACATTGTTGGTGGCCGTGTAGTACTTCGAGCCCTCGTCGAAGTACACGCCGAAGTATCCGTTGGTCCGCAGGCAGTGGTTCCGGCTGATCTGCGCGCCCGGGTTCCATCCAAGGGTGTAGATGCAGCCGCCGTCGTTCATCTGCTGCATGACATCGTGGATGTAGTTGCCGATGAGCCGGTTGTTGGACGCGGTGGTCGGCGTCGTGTAGCGCGGCTGGTAGTTGTACAGGCCGCGGTTGGCGTAGTGGGTGCTGCCGCCCGCGTCGTTGGAACCCCAGCCGTACCCGATCGACATGCCGGAGTACGGCATGTTGTAGACCTCGTTCTGGGCCACGGTGCTGTTGGTGACGTACGTGGTCAGGACGGAGACGATGCCCCGGTAATCCGCCCCGAGGTCGTGGATGCGGTTGTTGCTGATCGTGATGTCCCTGTTCACCATGCGCTGGTCGCTGGGGTGGTGAGCGTCGGCGCGCACGCCGCCCACGAGGATGCCACCGGCTGAGCTCCGGGCGATCTCCGACCGGGTCACCGTGATGTTGTTGGCGCCCAGGCCGACGCCGCTGGCGTGCGCGCCCGCGTCGTTGCCGATACCGATGGCCGTCTGGCCCAGGTTGACGAACCGGGAGTCGCTGAAGGTGATGGTGTTGGAGGCGGAGATCTGGACGGCGGCCGGCATCTGCTGCCAGTGCGGCCGGGCGGCCTCGAACTGTGTGCAGCCGTTGTGGCAGGAGTCGAAGCCCGGCCAGTTCCAGTTGCCGGAGATGTACGCGCCGGTCTGCTGGTCGACGTAACCCTGGTTGCTGCTGGGGCCCAGCCAGCTAGTACCGGTGAAGGTGATCCCGCTGAACGTGATGTGGTGCGCCGGCTCGCTGTAGGTGCCCCCGACGCTCACCAGCGACTGAAGCCTCGGCAGTTCCACACCGACGGTGCTCATGTTCTGCCCGGCCAGGGGGATGTAGTACAAGGATCCCGCCGTGGGGTTGAGGTACCACTCGCCGGGCGAGTCCAAGAACTCGTACGCGTTGGACAGGTAGAACGGACCGGCCCGATGCGGCCGCATCAGGGTGTCGTAGCCGAAGTTGTTGTTGTTCCACGCCGGCTGCTGCATCGTGATGAAGTTCGAGCTGATGCTCTGCACCGGCGAGTACCGGTCGGTGAAGGAGTTGACACTCTCCACCTCGATCCGGCTCTGGTTGCCCAGGTTGTTCAGATAGCTCAGCGCACCGCTCGAGAACCTCATTCCGGCGCTGGAGGCCGTGAAATCGGCTCTGTTGACCTGTGTGCGTGCCCGGGTGGCGAGGGCGCCGTCGACATAGAGCTGCCGGGCGTCGAGACCGGCGGGCACGTCGGCCTTCCAGATGTTCTTGGCCGCGTCGGCCACCGACCAGCCGGTGACCGCCCGGGCGCCGGTGATCACCGGGCGCGCCGACGGGGCGGCCTGCCACACGACCGTGTGGCCGCCTGAGCCGGAGTCCTCCGCCGTCAGCCGTAAGGGTTGGGCCAGCCGGTACACACCGTCGGCCAACTGCACCACGATGTCGTCCGACATGGCGTCGTTGAGCGATCGCACCGCCGCCTGTGCGGCTGTCAGTGAGCACGGCTGCGCGCTGGAACAGTCGGTGCCGGTGCCGGACGGCGAGACGTACACGGTGTGGGGAGCTGCGGCTGCGGGCGCGGGGAACGCCACCACCGCGGTCGCGGTCAAACCGAGTGTGGCGGCTCCGGCCAGAAGCCGCCTTCGTATCGTCAGATTTCTGAACAACTTTTCTCCTTATGGCGGTTCCCGGGCCAGAGGGGAGGACGGCAGAAACGGCCCCGCCCCCATCACCCGGTCAAGGGAGCGTTCTCCAGTCCACGCAGGACGGTTCGGAGGTAGGACAGCCCGTCACGGGCGAGGGTGTCCTGCGACGGGGCGAGCGGCCGCCAGATCGAGGCGGCGGTGGCGATGGCCTCGTTCTGCGCGGTGAACGACTCGATGCACACCGCGCCGCCGTAGCCGGTCGTGGCCAGGCCGGCGAGGAAGCGTGGCCAGTCGAAGTGGTCGGCGCCCGGGGTGCCGCGGTCGGTGCCGCTGACCTGGACGTGCTTGAGGTGCGGACCAGCCGTGACGAGCGCCTCGTAGGGGTCGGCCTCCTCGATGTTCATGTGATAGGTGTCGATCATGAGACCGACGTTCGCGGGCAGGCCGTCGATCAGCTTCACCGCCTGCTCGACCGTGTTGACGACGCTCGTCTCATAGCGGTTGAGGGCCTCCACGCCGATGCTCACGCCCCGCTCCCCCGCGTGGTCGGCCACCGGCCCCAGGGCACGGCGGACGTCCGCGTAGCAGGCCGCGCGCTCCACCGGTGACATGCGCCAGGTCCGCCCCACCGCGGCGTAGACCGGGCCGCCGACGCAGGGCGCGCCGACGGCCACCGCACTGTCCACACACGCCTTCAGGTACGCCACCGTGGAGGCGACGGCCTCCGGCGGGGCGTTCACGAGGTCACGTCCGGGCGAGGTGACCGCACAGACGCCGACCGCGCGCAGGCCGTGCGCCGCCAGCAGGTCCCGGGTGCGGGCCGGGTCCCAGTCGCCGGGTTGCTCGATCGGCAGTTCGACCGCGTCGAAACCGAACGCGGCGATGCGCGGCACCAGTTCGGCCAGGGCCTCGTCGTCGACCGGCGAGGCCCAGACCCACGGGTTGACACCGATGGTGTACACCGGGCTACTTCCAGCGCTTCGGGTAGCCGGGCAGGTCGGTGCAGCCGCACATCGCGTAGTGCAGCGGCGGCATGGTGGGGTCGACGTACTCGTCCAGGTTGTCCTGGGTGATGGTCGGCTGGGGCAGCTTCCACGGGTTCGGCACCTGCTCGCCGTCGAGGATCTTCAGCGCGGCGATGATCGGGGTGCGCCACTGGTAGGTCGGGTAGGTCGGGGCGATCGCCGTGAACTTCTTGTCCTTCCACAGCTTCAGGAAGTCGAGCTGGTCCTCGCCGTTGATCGGCGGCACGGGCTTGCCGGCGTCCTCGAACGCCTCGACCGCCGCGCCCGCGACCGCCCCGGCGTCCATCCAGACGCCGTCGATCGTGCCGTACCGCTGGATGTAGTCGTTGACGATCTTCTTTGTCCTGGCCGGGTCGCCGTCGGTGAACTCGACGCCGACGACGTCGACGCCCGCCTTGTCGAAGGCGACCTTCGCCGCGGACCAACGGGTCTCCAGCACGTCGACGCCGGGCAGGATGCGCAGCGCGAGCACCTTGCCGCCCCGCTTCGTCTTCTGGGTGACGAACTCCGCCGCGACGTGGCCGAATCCGTAGCCGCCGATCGGGTTGATGAACGTCACCGGGCAGGTCGTGTCGACGCCGCGGTCGAAGACGATGACCGGCAGGCCCTTTTGGCAGGCGGCCTCCACGGCCGGGGTGAGCGTCGCGGTGGTGTTCGGCGAGACGATGAGCGCGTGGCAGCCCTTGCCGAGCAGGTCGTTGATGTCGGCGATCTGCTTCTGGTCCTTGCCTTCGGCATCGACGTGGACGAACTCGGAGATCCGACCGCGGTGCGTGTCGACCTCGGCCCGCATGGTCTTGAAACCGACCTGGCGCCAGGGGTTGTTCAGCCCCGCGTTGGAGAAGCAGATCTTGTACGGTCCGGGCTTCTTGAACTTCGCGGTCTCCACCATCGTCGGGTTGAGCGCCTGCTCCCAGGGCTTGCCGGCCGGCCCGGTGGGCTCGGCGTCCAGGAGCGCGAGCTGCTCGTCGTAGTCGGCCCGCACGAAGAACTTCGACTGCTCCCCGGTGCCCGACCCGGTGCCTGATCCGGTGCTCGCGGAGGGCGAACCCGATACGCCGGTGTTGGGCTCGTCGGTGGAGCAGCCGGCCAGCACCAGTAAGGCGCTCACGGTCAGCACCGTCATGGAATGCCTCACGGAATCCCCTTCATCTGGACGGGAAACGGAAGGACGCCGCCGCCACGGCGAGCAGAATGATCGCGCCCTGGACGGTCGGTTTGAGGGCGCCGGAGACGCCGTAGAAGTTCATGAGCGTGAAGAGCGTCTCGAGGGTCAGCGCGCCCAGCATCGCGCCGACGACCGAACCGCGACCCCCGCCCAGGGCGACACCGCCGAGGACCGCCGCGGTGATCGCGCCGAACTCGAGGCCGACACCGGCCTGGAACGACACTCCGCTGTACCCGCCGATCAGGACCGCGGCGAGCGTGGCGGCGACTCCACTGAGGACGAACGCCATGGTCTTGGCGCGCCACACGCGCACGCCGCTCAGCTCGGCGGTCCGCGGGTTGCCGCCGACCGCGACCAGGGTGCGGCCGAAGTCCGAACGCGTCAGCACCAGCGCGAGAGCGGCCGCCGCCAGCAAGACGATGAGGGCATACGGTATCCGGCCCAGCGCGGGCACGTCCTCGAACGCCGACCGGCCGAGCCGGCGGAACTCCTCGGAGAGGCCGCCCTTCGGGGCACCGTCGGACCACAGGTACACGGCACCGACGAGGATCAGGAACATCCCGAGGGTCGTGATGAACGACGGCACCCGCAGCCGCGTGGTGACGAGGCCGTTGACGAGGCCGACGGCGACGCCGAACGCGAGCAGGAGCACGACGACAGGCCAGCCGGCCGACGGATCGCCGTCGATCAGCCGGGCGGCGACGACCACCTGCGCGGTGACCAGAGAGCCGACGGACAGGTCCAGCTCGCCGGAGACGATCACGAAGTACTGGCCGGCAGCGAGCAGGACGACCGGCGCGGAGCGGCCGAGGAACGACATCAGCGACGGCGGCGAGAGGAAGTCCGGTTGGCGGGCGGTCAGCAGAACCAGCAACACCGCCAGAATCACGATGATCGGTGCGAGACTGCCGGAGCGGAACCCAAGGAGCCGCAGTGGGCGCGCGATCTGCATGCTAGGACGCCTTTCGCATCGCCCGGCGGGCGTAGACGGCGACCGCCGCGATGATGATCACGCCGCGGATCACCTGCTTGAAGAACACGTCGACCTCGAGCTGGTTGAAGATGGCGTCGATGCTCGCGAGCAGCAGCACGCCGCCGACCGTGCCGACAACGCCGCCGCGCCCGCCGGCCAAGGCGGTGCCGCCGAGCACCACCGCGGCGATCGACTCCAGGTCGTACAGTCCCTCGGTGCCGACCCTCGGTGCGCCGGCGCCGAGACGACTGGCGAGGTAGATCCCGGCGAGGCCGGCGCAGAGGGCGCACAGCACATGGGCGGTGACGAGGACCCGGCTGTTCCGCACGCCGGAGAGCCGGGCGACCTCCGGGTCACCGCCCACGGCGATCAGGTGGTGGCCGAAGCGGGTGCGCGCCAGCACGAACCAGGCCGCGGCGGCGACGGCGAGCAGCAGCAGGAACGACAGCGGCACCGGGCCGATGCGCTGGTACCCCAGGCCCTGCACCAGGGCGGGTGCGGTCTTGCCGGCCGGGCCGTCGTATCCGTTGTCGAGGTATCCCTTCAGCAGCAGTCCGACGCCGACGGTCGCGATGAAGGGGTTGATCCGCGCCGTGGTGACGAGCAGGCCGTTGACGAGGCCGATCGCGCTGCTGACGGCGAGCGTCAGGCCGATCGCCGGCAGCAGCGCACCGTCGTCACCGGCCATGGTCTCGGCGGCGACGAGGGTGCTCAGGCTGACCACGTACGCCACGGACAGATCCAGCGAGCCCCCGACGACGACCAGCGTCTGGCCGACCGCGACGAGGCCCAGACCGGCGGCGACGTGCAGCAGGCTCACCGTCGTCGGCACGCTGAACAGCCGGCCGCCGTCGACCGTGACGACGATCCAGCCGATCGCCAGGGTGAGGACCAAGGCGACGAACACGCCGGGCGGGGTCCACCGGGCCGGCGGGGACAGCGCGCCGCTCATCCGGCCGCCTCCCCCACGGTGCCGACCGCCAGGGCGACGACATCCTCCTCTGACGCGCCGGCGGGCAGCTCGCCGGCGATCCGGCCGTCGCGCATGACGATGATCCGGTCGCTCATGCCGAGCAGCTCGGGCAGCTCGGACGAGACCATCAGCACGGCGGCGCCGTCGCGGGCCAGCCGGCGGACGAGATCGTGGATCGCCGACTTGGCGCCCACGTCGATGCCCCGGGTCGGCTCGTCGAAGAGCAGGATCCTCGGGGCGAGCACGAGCCACCTGGCCAGCACGACCTTCTGCTGGTTGCCCCCGGACAGGAAACGGATCTCCTGGTCCTCCCCCGCAGCGCGAAGCTCGACGGCCGCGAGCAGCTCCCGGACCCGCGCGGTCCGGGCACCGCGGCCGCCCCGGCCCGGGCGGACGGCGCGGACGGCGCGGGCGGCGCGGACGGCCAACAGCGCGTTGTCGAGCACCGACTGCTCGGCGACGATCCCTTCGCCCTTGCGGTCCTCGGAGACGTAGGCGATACCGGCCCGTATGGCGGCGCGGGGCGAGCGCAGCCGGACCGGCGCTCCGTCGACGGTCACCTGGCCGGTGCTGAACGGTGCGGCGCCGAACAGTGCGCGGGCCAGCGCCGACCGGCCGGAGCCCTGAAGGCCGCCTACGCCGAGCACCTCGCCGGCGCGCAGCCGTAGGTCGATGCCGCGCAGCTTCCGGTTGCCTCCGCCCCGGACAGTCAGCCGCACCGGGCCCAGCTCCTGCGGCTTCGCCGGGGCGGGGTAGTAGCTCGACAGCTCGCGGCCGACCATGTGGCGCACCAGCTGATCGGCGCTGGTGTCCGCGGTGTCCAAGGTGGCCACCGCCCGGCCGTCCTTGAGCACGGTGATCCGGCTGGACAGGTCGAAGACCTCCTTGAGGCGGTGCGAGACGTACAGCACGCCTATCCCCTGCTCCTGGAGCCGCCGTACGAGCGCGTAGAGCTGGTCGACTTCGTGGTCGGCGAGAGCCGCGGTGGGCTCGTCCATGATGAGCAGCCGCGCGTCGAGGGCGAGCGCCTTGACGATCTCGACCACCTGTTGTTGCGCCACGCCGAGTCGTCCCACGCGCGTGTCGGGCGGTAACGAGCCCTCCCCGATCGAGGCGAGGAGCCCCGCGGTGTGGCTGAGCATCGCCCTGCGGTCGACGAGCCCGCGGCGCAGGGGCTCGCGGCCCAGCCAGACGTTCTCCGCGACGGTGCGCTCGGGCAGCAGGGTCAGCTCCTGGTAGACGGTGCCGACACCGGCCTGTTGGGCCTCACGCGGGCTGCGGAACGTCCGTGGTGCGCCGGCGAACTCGACCGTTCCCTCGTCGGGCTGGTGGACGCCGGACACCACCTTCATGAGCGTGGACTTGCCGGCGCCGTTCTCGCCGACGACCGCGTGCACCTCGCCGGGCCGGACCTGGAGGTCGACGCCGTCGAGCACCCGCACGCCGAGGAACGACTTGCCGATGCCTCGCAGAGCGAGCAGCGGCGACGGCAGCAGGCCAGACATCGTGGGAACCTCTGTATTCGCGTCGTCAGGTCGAATAGCCGTGAACTTTCGCCGGACGTGATGGCGACATCGCGGCCCCGAGGGTAAATGCCTGGATGAGTGCCTGGCAATACCAGCAGACATCAGCGATTGATAAGCCAAAATCTGTTATCGAATCGGCCCGTCCACAGTCGCGCGCCAAGTCACGACGGCTGATGCGCAAAATGTGTTATGGAATCGGCCCGACGACAGTCGCGCGCCAAGTCACGACGGCTGATGCGCAAAAAGTGTTATGGAATCGGCCGCACCCGATTCATATTGACTGTTGCGATACCCCGCTGCATGCTGGCCGGCAGACCACGGGAGAGGTCGCATCTGGTGTGGCTCCCCTTGCTTGTGACTCCCCTTGCTTCCGTAGGGACTTGACTGCCCGTCACGGCGGACGGGACGACGAACCGACGGCACATGCGTGCCTACGACGCGCTCGGGCACTCCGGCGCATCTTCAGGTGCGGCCGACGCGTGCCCGTGGTCATGCCATCGTTGCTCCGCCGAAATAGGAGACGGCATTGCGTCGCATCATCGTTATCTTCGGGGCGATCGCGAGCGTGCTCCTGTCGCTCGTCGTCGCCCAACCGGCGTCAGCGGCGCCGGCCTTTCGAGCCCTGGTCTTCACGAAGACGGCCGGTTACCGGCACGATTCGATCCCGGCCGGCCTGTCGATGTTCCGGGAGCAGGCGGCGGCCAACGACTTCGAGTTGGTCCACAGCGAGGACTCGAGCGTTTTCACCCCGGAAAACCTCGCCACCTTCGACGTGCTCATCATGTTCCAGACCTCGGGAATGGTGTGGACCACGGCGGCCCAACGCCAGGCGGTGGAGGGCTACCTCGCCAGCGGCAAGGGCATCGTCGCGATCCACAACGCCACGGACATGGGCATAGAGAACGAGTACCCGTGGTGGGACCAGACCATCAACGGCGGCGCACACATGCCGGAGCACTCCCCCGGCGTGCTGCCCGGCACCGCCATCGTCGCGGACAAGAAGCACCCGTCGACGGCCGGCCTGCCTGACCGTTGGAACCGCAGCGAGGAGTGGTACAACTTCGACCGCAACCCCCGCGGCGACGTCCATGTCCTGGTCACCGCGGACGAGCGCACGTACAACCCGGGCCCGCGCGCCATGGGGCCGGACCACCCCATCTCCTGGTGCCGCAACAGCGGCGGCGGCCGCGTGTGGGCCACCGCCATGGGACACAGCAGCGCGGCCTACAGCGAGACCCATTTCCGCAACCACGTCCTCGGGGGCGTCAAGTGGGCGGCCGGCAAGGAGCCCGGCGACTGCGGCGGCACTGTGTGGAGCAACTTCGAGAAGCGCACCCTCGACGACAACACCGCGGACCCGATGGCCCTCGCGGTCGCCCCGGACGGGCGGGTGCTCTACGTCGAGCGGGCCGGGCAGCTGAAGATCTTCAAACCGACCACGAACCGCACCGTGACAGCCGGCACGCTCAGCGTCTACACCGGCGGCGAGGACGGCCTGACCGGACTGGCGCTCGACCCCGACTTCGCCGACAACGGCTACGTGTATCTGTATCACTCCCCGGCCGGAGTCCCGAACGACATCAACCGGGTCTCCCGGTTCACGCTCACCGGCGACACCCTGAACATGTCGAGCCAGGTGACGATCATCGACATCCCCGCGACCCGGGACCGCACGTTCGCCGAGCCCGGACACACGGGCGGGTACATCGAGTTCGGCCCCGACAAGAACCTCTACATCGGCACCGGGGACGACGTCCCGCCGAACCTCGACTCCAACTGGCAGGGCTACGCCCCGCTGGACTGGCGGCCGGGCAAGGCCAACCTCGACGCCGCCCGCACCGCCGGCAACACCAACGACCTGAGGGGCAAGCTCCTGCGCATCCGGCCGTCGGCGGGCGGCGGTTACACCGTCCCGGCCGGCAACCTCTACCCGCAGGGCACGGCGCAGACCCGGCCGGAGATCTACGCGATGGGCTTCCGCAACCCGTTCCGCTTCTCGATCGACCCGGCCAACGGCTGGGTCTACCTCGCCGACTACGGCCCGGACCGGAACCCGCCCGCGACGAACCGCGGCCCCGAAGGGCTCGTCGAACTCAATGTCATCAAGTCCCCGGGCAACTACGGCTGGCCGTTCTGCCACGGCGACAACCAGGCCTACGCGCCCTACAACCCGGACACCCGGGTCGTCGGCCCCAAGTTCAACTGCAACGCGCCGGTCAACAACTCACCGAACAACACCGGCTTGACCAGCCTCAAGCCGATCGTCGCGCCGAACATGTGGTACGGCTACGGCGTCTCGCCGAACTTCCCCGAACTCGGCTCCGGCGGCTCGGGGCCGATGGGCGGACCGGTCTACCGCTACAACGCCGCGAACCCGTCCGAGACGAAGTTCCCGCCCTACTACGACGGGGTCCACTTCTTCTACGAGTGGTCGCGCCACACCGTCAAGGAGGTCCACTTCGACTCCGCGACCGCCGTCACCCGGACCAACCCCTTCATGCCCGCCGCCAAGTTCCTCAAGCCGATGGACATGGAGTTCGGGCCCGACGGCTCGCTGTACCTGCTCGAGTGGGGCACCAACTTCGGCGGTGGCAACAACGACTCGGGGCTCTACCGCATCGACTACAACCACGGCGGACGGTCGCCGATCGCCAAAGCCACCGGAACGCCCACCAACGGGAACGCGCCACTGAACGTGCAGTTCAGCAGCGCGGGGTCCACGGACCCGGATCCCGGCAGCACGCTCAGCTACCACTGGACGTTCGGCGACGGCACCACGTCCACCGCGGCCAACCCGTCACACACCTACACCGCCAACGGCAACTACACCGCCCAGCTCAAGGTCACCGACAACACCGGCAGGACGGCCTTCGCCAACGTGCCGATCACCGTGGGCAACACCGCACCGATCGTCACCCTCACGATTCCGCCGGGCGGCGGCATGCTGGACTTCGGCGACCGCGTCTCGTACAAGGTGTCCGTCTCGGACCCCGGCGGCGCGCCCATCGACTGCACCAAGGTGTTGGTCAACCCCGCCCTCGGCCACGACGACCACCAGCATGAGACCACGCTACCCGGGGTGCTCGGGCACCATCGACACGAAGGTGCTCGGCGGGCACCCTGACGGCGCCAACCTGTACTACGTCCTCAACGCCCGCTACACCGACGACGGCGGCCCAGGCGGTGCGGCCCCGCTCACCGGCTACGCCCACACGATCCTCCAGCCCAAGCACAAGCAGGCCGAGTTCTACACGGACCAGTCGGGTGTGCAGATCGTCGAGCAGTCCGGCGCCGAGAGCGGCAAGCGGGTCGGCAACATCTCCGACGGCGACTGGATCGCGTTCAACCCGATGAGCCTGTCGGGCATCACGAGCGTGAGCTACCGCTTGTCGTCGCCGAGCGGCGGCGGATCGATCGAACTGCGCGCCGACTCCCCGACCGGCACGCTCCTGGCCACGACACCGGTGCCCAGCACCGGCGGCTGGAACACCTACCGTTCCACGCCGGCGGTGAACACTGCCGATCTCGCCGGCTCCCACCGGCTCTACCTGGTGTTCAAGGGCACCTCGAACAACTGGCTCGACCTCGACTCGCTCACCTTCGGCGGCAACGGGGTCGGCGAACCGGGCAGCGGCGGCGGTGGCGTGGCCGGTCGGACCTGGACGGTCGCGGCGCAGCACAGCGGCAAGTTCATGGACGTCAGCGAGGCCTCGACCGCTGACGGCGCCCAGATCGTCCAGTGGCCGGCCACCGGCGGCAACAACCAGAAGTGGCAGGCCGTCGACGCCGGTGGCGACGCCGTCCACCTGAAGGCGGTGCACAGCGACAAGTGCCTCGCCGTCACGGGCGGGTCCACCGCCCAGGGCGCGTTCCTTCAGCAGTCCGCCTGCGACAACAGCGACCCGCAGAAGTTCCTCGTCACACCGACCACCACGGTAGGCGTGTACACGGTGAAAAGCCTCCCCAGTGGACTGTGCGTCGACGTCAACGGCGGCTCGACGGCCGACGGCGCACGACTCCTGCAATGGAGCTGCCACGGCGGCACGAACCAACAGTGGCGGTTCACAGCCGTATAGCCCGTCCGGACGGGATGCCCGGCGCGGTTTCGCGCCGGGCATCCCACCCTACGAACAGGTGAGGAACCGCCATGGTGTTTCGAATACCCCGGCCCCGCCGCTACGGACGGCTGTCCGCGCTGGGCACCGTCCTGGTGCTTGTCGCCGTCGGCGCCACCGCGGTGGCGGCACCGATCGAGCCCGGGCAGAGCGCCCCCATCGTGGGCGCGCAGTCCGGCCGCTGCCTGACCGTCCCCGGCGCCGGCACCGCCAACGGCACCCAGACCCACCTCTGGGACTGCACCAGCACAGCCGGCCAGACCTGGACCTACACCGCAGACAAACAACTGACCGCCCACGGCAACAAGTGCCTCGACGCCAGCGGACGCGGCACCACCAACGGCACCGCGGTCATCATCTGGGACTGCAACGGCCAGAACAACCAGCAATGGAACGTCAACCCCGACGGCACCATCACCGGCGTCCAGTCCGGACTGTGCCTCGACGCCAACGCCGGCGGCACCGCCAACGGCACCAGGATCACCCTCTGGTCCTGCAACGGCGGCACCAACCAACGGTGGAACTCGCCGACCCCGCCGCCGGACCCACCGGACCCGCCGGTGCCGGGCGGCGCGGGCACATGCGACATCTACGCCTCGGGCGGCACCCCCTGCATCGCCGCCCACAGCACCGTCCGAGCGCTCTACGGCACCTACAACGGCAACCTCTACCAGGTCCGGCGCTCGTCCGACAGCACGACCCGGAACATCGGCGTCCTGAGCGCGGGTGGCACCGCCGACGCGGCGACGCAGGACTCGTTCTGCGCCGGGACCACCTGTGTCATCACCGTCATCTACGACCAGTCCGGCCGCGGGAACGACCTGTGGTACCAGGGATCGAGTGTGGTTCCCGGCTCCAACCAGAGCCGCCCGGCGATAGCGACGTCCGAGTCGCTGGCGGTCGGCGGCAGCAAGGCCTACTCGCTCTACATCAACCCCGGCAACAGCTACTGGCGGGACGGCCACTTGACCGGCGTGCCGACCGGCAGCGCCCCTGAAGGCATGTACATGGTGACCAGCGGCACCCATGTCAACGGCGGCTGCTGCTTCGACTACGGCAACAGCGAGACGACCCGAGCGGCCGACGCGGCCGGAGCGATGGACGCCATCAATTTCAGCACCCAGTGCTGGTTCGGCGGGTGCGCCGGCAGGGGCCCCTGGGTCCAGGCCGACCTCGAATGGGGTCTCTACTCCGGTGGCAGTCAGACCTGGAACCCGAACCAGCGGGCGTTCACCAGCAAGTTCGTGACGGCGATGTTGAAGAACAACGGGACGAGCCGTTTCGCGCTCAAGGGTGGGAACGCCCAGACCGGAAGCCTGACCACGCTCTGGGACGGCGCGCTTCCGCCCGGCTACAGCCCCATGAAGAAGCAGGGCGCCATCATCCTCGGCAGCGGTGGTGACTGCTGCAAGCCCGGCGGCGGCGCGAACCTCAGCGCCGGCACCTTCTACGAGGGCGCGATGGTGTCCGGATACCCGTCCGACGCAACCGAGAACGCGGTACAGGCCAACATCATCGCCGCCGGCTACCGCTGAGTCGCTCCGTCCTGCGCCGACCAGCGCCGACCAGCGCCGGACGCGAGCATGGGCGGACGGGTGAAGGCGGTACGTGACATCACGTGCCGCCTTCACTCCCATCCCGGCGAGCCGGGCGCACCACTTCCATCAGCGTGTTCATACCGATTACCGAGGAGCTCAGAGATGAGACGGATCCTCATGGCGGTCGCCGCGGTGCTCGCCATCGCGGTGGCGTCGCTCGGAGGGCCGGCGGTCGCGTCGCCGGCAGCCGCCGCTGCCACGCTCGTCGAGGTCACCAACTTCGGCACCAACCCGACGAACCTGCGCATGTACCTGTACGTGCCGGACCGCCTGGCGGCGCGGCCCCCCGTCGTGATCGCCTCGCACTACTGCGGGGGAAGTGGCCCGGCCTTCCACAACGGAAGGCCGTACGCCTCGCTGGCGGACCGGTACGGCTACATCGTGATCTACCCGTCGGTGACGCGCAGCAGCAAGTGCTGGGACGTCGCGTCGCCACAGGCACTGCGGCGCGGCGGAGGCAGTGACCCGGTCGGGATCATGTCGATGGTCGACCACGTGAAGCAGAGGTACCCCGTGGATCCCGCCAGGGTCTTCGCCGTCGGTGAGTCGTCCGGGGCGATGATGACCAACGTCCTGCTCGGCCTCTATCCGGACGTGATCGCCGCGGGTGCCTCGATCGCCGGCGTACCGTTCGCCTGTTTCGCCACGACCAACGGCTCGGAGTGGAACTCCGACTGCGCCCAGGGGCGGATCACGAAGACCCCGCAGCAGTGGGGTGACCTGGTACGCAACGCCTACCCGGGGTACACCGGGCCGCGGCCCCGGATGCAGATCTGGCACGGCACCAACGACGACATCCTGCGGTACCCCAACTTCGGGGAGCAGGTCGAGCAGTGGACGAACGTGCACGGCCTCAGTCAGACGCCCGTGTTCACCGACTCGCCGAAGGCCGGCTACACCCGCACCCGGTACGGCGGTACGGGCGGCGCCGCGCCGGTCGAGGCGATCAGCGTGCAGGGCCGGGGGCACGGGCTGCCGGACGAGGCCGCGGAAACCATCCGCTTCTTCGGCCTTGACGCGACGCCGCCGACCACCCCACCGCCGACGACGGCTCAGCAGATCGTGGGCGCGCAGTCCGGCCGCTGCCTGACCGTCCCCGGCGCCGGCACCACCAACGGCACCCAGACCCAACTCCAGGACTGCACCGGCACAGCCGGCCAGACCTGGACCCACACCGCGGGCAAACAACTGACCGTCCACGGCAACAAGTGCCTCGACGCCGGCGGACGCGGCACCACCAACGGCACCGCCGTCATCATCTGGGACTGCAACGGCCAGAACAACCAGCAGTGGAACGTCAACCCCAACGGCACGATCACCGGCGTCCAGTCCGGACTGTGCCTCGACGCCAACGCCGGCGGCACCGCCAACGGCACCAGGACCATCCTCTGGTCCTGCAACGGCGGCACCAACCAGCAGTGGAGCCGTCGTTGAGCGGCGGAGCCGTCCTTCTGCCTGCCGAACAGAGAAAGCCGCACACCGACCTGGCCGTCGGTCGACCCGGTGTTCGTTCGTAGAACTCGGAAGGGCCACCGCACCGTGGCAGGTGGCCCTTCCAGCGTGCCGTGTCGGCTCAGGAGGGGGGCAGGGTCCATTTCTGGTTGGCTCCGCCGTGGCAGGTCCACAGGTGCACGAGGGTGCCGTCCGACGAGCCCGCGCCCGACACGTCCAGGCACTTGCCCGACCGCGGGTTCCGCAACGACCCGTCCGCAGCCGCCTGCCAGTTCTGGTTGGCTCCACCGTTGCAGGACCACAACTGGACTTTCGCCCCGTCCGCCGTGCTGTTGCCGCTGACGTCCAGGCACTTGCCCAACGCCTTGATCGTCGACCCCGGCGTCACCGTCCACTGCTGCCCCGCCGAGCCCGTACACGACGAGATCTGCACCGCCGTCCCATCCGCCGAGCCGCCGTTACGGACATCCAGACACTTACCCCCGAGCCCCATGACCGGACCCACGCCGGGCGTGGGCGGCGGGCTGCCGCCCAGCTCCTTGATCCGCACGTTGCGGATCGATACGTCGTCCCCCGTGCCGTGATTCTGGATGCCGACGTGGCCGGCGAGCGAGCGGGCGGGGTCGGCGTTGGTGAAGTCATTGATCTTCACGCCATTGAGCCAGACCTGGAGCCGCTCGCCCTCCACCAGCAACTCGAAGGTGTTCCACTCGCCCGGTGGGTTGAGCGCCGCGTCCCTGGCAGCGGTGTCCGGGGCCTTGACGGCGTAGATCGAGCCGGTCGTGCGGTCAGGCGCGTCGGTGGCGTCGATCTGGACCTCATAGCCGTTGTTCAGTGCCGACTGCGGGTCGCTCGACGGTGGGAAGCCCACGATCACACCCGAGTTGTCGTCGCCGGCCGTCTTCCAGTCCAGCTTCAGCGAGTAGTTGGTGAACTGCCGGGCGCTGTACCAGAGCATGCCCAGGCCGCCGTACGAGGCGAGGGTGGCGTCCGAGTTGGTGAAGCCGCCTGGGCCGGCCTGCGCCCAGCCGGTGGTCGAGCCGTTGTAGAGGGTCGTATAGCCGGTCTCGGGCCGGCAGTCGGCCTTGGTCCGGCCTGCCGCGTACCGGATGCCGCCGAGCAGGTGCGCCCGGAACGCCGGCTCCGCGTACGACGCCTGGCTGTGCCCGCCACCGGTGTAGAAGGACCGGCCCCCCGAGTGGGTCTTGCACCAGGTGTGCGGGTGGTCGGCGCCCATCGAGCCGCCCGAGTACGACGACTCGTCCAGCGTGGTGAGCACGCGCGCGGTGGTACGGGGGTTGGTCCGGAAGTTGTACCACTCATCGGTGCGGGTCCATGTCTGCGGCAGGTGGGCGGTCGCCGCGTGCGCCCGCCCCTCCACCTTGACGTCGGCCTGCTGGATCGCGGGGTGCGAGGCGAAGTAGGCGCCGACCAGATCGCCGTAGAACGGCCAGTTGTACTCCGTGTCCGCGGCCGAGTGGACGCCGACGAAGCCGCCGCCCGATCCGATGTACGACTGGAACGCCGACTGCTGGGCGTCGTTCAGAACGTCGCCGGTGGTGTTGAGGAAGATCACCGCCTCGTAGCGGCTCAGGTTGCCGGTGGTGAAGTGGTTGCCGTCCTCCGTGGCCGTCACCGTGAAACTGTTCGCCGCGCCGAGGTCGCGGACGGCCTGGATCCCTGCCGGGATCGAGTCGTGCCGGAAACCGGCCGTCTTGGAGAACACGAGGACGTCGTAGGACGTGTCCGCGGCATTGACGGGGCTGGGCTGCCCGAGGAGGACCAGGGCGGCGAGTGTCGCGGCCGCCCCGCCGAGCAGGCTTCGGGGTTGTCTGCGCATGTCCGTCGCTCTCTTCCGGGTGACAGAAATCAGGGCAGGGTCCACTTCTGGTTGGCTCCGCCGTGGCAGGTCCACAGGTGCACGAGGGTGCCGTCCGACGAGTTGGCGCCCGACACATCCAGGCACTTGCCCGACTGCGGATTCCGCAGCGACCCGTCCGGGGACGCCTGCCAGTTCTGGTTGGCTCCACCGTTGCAGGACCACAACTGGACCTTCGCCCCGTCCGCCGAGCTGTTGCCGCTGACGTCCAGGCACTTGCCCAACGCCTTGATCGTCGCCCCCGGCGCCACCGTCCACCGCTGCCCCGCCGAGCCCGTGCACGACGAGATCTGCACCGCCGTCCCGTCCGCCGAGCCGCCGCCACGGACGTCCAGACACTTACCCGCGAGCCCTACGACCGGACCCACGCCGGGTGTCTGGCCTCCGCCGGGATTGAACGTGAACGCGTCGACGTCGAAGAGGAATCCGGAGCCGCCGGCGAAGGTCAGGTAGAGCGTGGTGGTGCCGGCCGGTGCGCCGGAGATCGAGCCGCTCACGGTGGTGAAGCTCGTCCACGAGCCGGTGACCGGGACGGTGGCGGAGCCGAGGACGGTGCCGGTCGGCGAGCCGGCCCGGACCTGCAAGGTGCCGCCCGCGCCGGCTGACGACACCCGGGCGCTGAACGAGGTGGCGTTGCTCAGCTTGTACGGCTCGAATGCGATCCAGTCGCCGTTCTCGATGTCACCGACGGACTTGCCGCCCTCGGCGGTCGACTTGTCGAGGGTGGCGATGCCGGACGACGTCTTGTAGTGCTCGGCCTGCCGGTGCTTCGGCTGGAGGATGTGCTGTGTGTGCGTGGTGAGTCCGGCGTTGTCGGTGTACTCGGCGTCGAAGACCCCGAAGATGTTCGCCGCGTCGTCGTGCTCACCGTCGACCGGGATGGTGATCGTGCCGGAGCAACCGGTCTTCGAGGTGATCGGGTGGCCGTGGCTGTCGTGACCGACGATGTACGTCAGCTTGACCTTGGTGCAGTCGACCGTGCCGTCCTCCGGATCCGTCACGGTGATACGGAACGGCACGGTGTCGCCGAAGGCGAAGATCTCCCCCGCGGCGGGGCTGTCGATGGTCACGGTCGGCGCGGTGTTGCCGACGGTGATCCGCACCTCGGCGGTGCCGGTGGCACCCTGCGGGTCGCGCACGGTCAGCTTGGCGGTGTAGTCGCCGTTCGTTTCGTACGTCTTCGTCGGGTTGGCGGCGGTGGAGCTGGTGCCGTCACCGAAGCTCCAGGCATAGGTCAGTGCCCCACCGTCGGGGTCGGACGAGCCGGCCGAGGAGAAGGTCACGGTCAACGGCGCCGCGCCGGAGGTCCGGTTGGCGCCGGCCACCGCCGTGGGCGCCCGGTTGCCGCCGCCGACGTAGTCGAAGCGGTAAAGGGCGGAGTTTTGGTCGCCCTGGTACCACCCGGTGCCGTAGTCCAGCACGTAGTAGGAGCCGTCCGGGCCGAAGGCCGAGTCGATCACCTGCTTGCCGGTCCAGGGGAAGCTGTCGATGGTCCCCGGGGAGCCGTCGGCGTTGAGGTGGATCGGCTTGATCCAGCCGCGGCCGAACTCCGTGGCGAAGAACTGCCCGTCGAACGACTGCGGGAACTTCGTGGGCGAGCTGACGTCGGGGTCGTACCGGTACACCGGGCCCGCCATCGGCGACTCCGAGCCGCCGCCGAACGCAGGCGGGCTGCCGGCGTCGCCGCCGTAACGGATCCAGGCGGCCTTGGCGGGGGGCAGCGTGCTCAAGCCGGTATTGCGGGAGGAGTTGTTCGTCGGCCCGCCCGAGCAGTTGTACTTCGCGCCTGCCGTGTTGGTGGCGAAGTCCCACTCGGCGTACGTCTCGGAACTCGTGTTCGTGCCGGTGCAGTACGGCCACCCGTAGAAGCCCGGTCCCGTGACGCGGTTGAACTCGACCTGGCCCTGCGGCCCGCGCGCCGAGGTGGCGCCGGCGTCGGGGCCGTAGTCGCCGACGTAGACGATGCCGGTGGCCTTGTCCACGCTCATCCGGAACGGGTTGCGCAGGCCCATCGCGTAGATCTCCGGCCGGGTCCTGGCCGTACCGGGCGGGAACAGGTTGCCTGCCGGGATCGAGTACGACCCGTTCTCGTTCACCTTGATCCGTAAGATCTTGCCGCGCAGGTCGTTGGTGTTGGCGGCGGTGCGCTGCGCGTCGAACGCCGGGTTGCGGCCCGCCCGCTCGTCGAGTGGGGAGTATCCGGCGGACTCGAACGGGTTGGTGTCGTCTCCGGTGGACAGGTACAGGTTGCCCGCCGCGTCGAAGTCGATGTCTCCGCCTGCGTGGCAGCAGGTACCTCGGTCAGCCGCCACATCGAGGATGTCCACTCTGCTGGACTGGTTGAGCGTGAAGTCGGCGTTGAGCGTGAACCGGGAAAGCCGGTTGACACCCTGCCACACCGACCAGTTGCCGCCGGTGGTCGGTGCGTCGCCTCCTGGTGTGGACAGCGGCGGGGCGTAGTAGAGGTAGATGTGCCGGTTGGTGGCGAAACCCGGGTCGATGCCGATGCCCTGCAAGCCGTCCTCGTCGTGCACGTATACGGGGATGCTGCCGATCACCGTGGTGGTGCCGCTCGCGTCCGTGCGGCGCACGGTCCCGTTGCGAGCGGTGTGCAGCACCGACCGGTCGGCGAGTACGGCCAGCGACATCGGCTCACCCACCTCCGCGACCCCGCGGGCCAGTTGGACCTGCTGGAAGTCGGCGGCGTTGATCGGGTGCGCCGAGGCCGGGGTCGTACTGGACAAGGCCGCGGTGAGAGCGGCCGCGATCAGGAGCAGAGCCGAACAGATGGCCGGCCAACGCGCGGGAGCCCTCTTGATTTTCGCGAACATGACAATGCAGTCCCCTTCCTGAACAGGTGGCTGCCAGGCTTGGGGCGCGCGCTGCCGCGCCGATGCCGTAGCGAGATGCGTCGCTTCGGCCTGCTGGGTGTGCTTCAGCAGGCCACTACGCCGAGCGGGGGCAACAGCTCGGAAACAGGAGAAGTCGATGGCTACCGCGCTGTCGGGTCACATCGACGACCGTGACGGTACACCGACAAGACTAGAGGGCTTCAGCCCACTACGTCCATACTTCCCTCCGGACCAGCCAGGCTTTTGGTCTGTTGTGGAGCAAGTTACGAAGGACCCGAGCCCTGTCAGGACTCGGCGCCATCTCCCACCCGGATCGGCGGGACGCAGACGGGTGCGTGCGTCATCGCCGCCGCCCGCGCGACAACCCGGCCGAGCCCGGCCACACCTTCGCCGACCACGAACGCACCCTGCCACCGCAGCCGAGGCCGCGCGACTCACCACATCCTGCAAGATCGCGGCCATCAGCCGCCCCCGGCGAAGGCGACCAGTTTCTCTACTGCACCGGCCCGGCCGAAGTCAGCGACACGGCCGACCAGTCCGCGCGACCACCCCGGGCCCGCAAGTCCTGCACGCCAGCGCTCTCACACAGGTCTCACCAACTGTGCGGACTCCCCGAAACACACCCGTCCCTGGATCGACTGGACGCCCCTGGACGGTCGTTACGGCCTGTGCCATGTGGCGTTGCCCTTCCAGTCGCCCGCAGTCCCTCCCGCGCACGAAGCCACGGGACAGGAAAGATCCGGACCATACGCGGACCAACCGAGCCGCTCGCAGGCGCTGTACCACCAGTAGACACAGAACCTGCTGGCTCCCGGAGCTTTCTTGATCCGAAACGGGGGATGATGTGCACGAACCAAGATCAGCAGTTGAATTGACACACCCGCGCCCCGCGGGCGGGGGCGCGCTCTGTGCCCCAGTTGCCGGGGCGCAGAGCGCGGCACGGTCACACCACGACCGGCAGGTGGGTCACGCCGCGCAGGCTGACCAGGCCGTTCCACTGGACCTTGCCGTCCAGGGCCATGGCGGGGAAGCGGCGGACGAGTTCGCCGAGGGCGACCCGGCCCTCGATCCGGGCCAGGGTCGCGCCCAGGCAGTGGTGCATGCCGCCGCCGAAGGAGAGGTGGCGGCGGGCGTTCTCGCGATCGACCTTCATTTCCTCCGCGTCGGGGCCGAAGACCTCCTCGTCGCGATTGGCGCCCGCCAGGTTGGCGAGGATGAAGGAACCGGCGGGGATCTCGTGGCCGCCGACCCGGTAGGGCTGGAGGGTGACGCGGCGGCTGAAGTGCACCGGCGGCTCATGGCGCAGCACTTCCTCCACCGCATTCGGCACCAACTCGCTTTTGTTGTGCAGGAGTTCCCGCTGGTCCGGGTGGCGCAGCAGGGCGTGCGCGCCGGCTGAGATCAGGTTGACGCTGGTCTCGTAGCCCGCGACGTAGAGCATGGTGACCTGGGCGACCAGCTCGTCGTGGGTGAGCGTGTCGCCGTCGTCCTCGGCGGCGATGAGGGCGGTGAGCAGGTCGTCGCCCGGCTCGCGCCGCTTGCGGGAGATGGCGTCGCTCACCACCTCGAAGATCTCCGCGTCGGCCGCCTCGATCACCCTCATCACCTCCCGGTCCGGGGTGAGTTCGACCGAGCGCATCAGCAGCGTGGTGAGCATCCGCATGTGCCCGGTGTCGATCGGCGGGATCCCGAGCATGCGCGAGATGACGGTGAAGGGCAGCGGGAACGCCAGCGACTCGACCAGGTCCCCGCCGCCCGCGTCGGCGACGCCGTCGAGCGCCTCGGTGACCAGGCCGTGGATCATCGGCTCCAGCCGGTTGACCGCGCGCACCGTGAAGGCCTGGGTGACCAGCTTGCGCAGCCGGGTGTGGTCCGGCGGGTCCCGGTCCAACAGTGCCAGCCCCTTCAGGCGCGGCTTGTCCGTCACTCCCGCCTTCGCGTAGGCGTCACGGAACGGGCCCGGGGCGACGCGGCTCTGTTCGACGGACAAGTCCGAGCGCACCAGCGCGGACACGTCCTCGTAGCGCGAGACCATCCAGAAGCCGCCCGGGTGTTCGTGCACGGGCGCGTGCCGGCGCAGCTCCGCGTAGTGCGGGTACGGGTCCTCCTGGAACTCCCGGGTGAAGGGGTAGAAGATCACGGATTGGTCCGGCGAAGCGGTGCTCATGGTCCGGTGCCCTCCTTCGTGCGTGGGTCAGTCGTCGTGGTTCCTTCGGATGCCCTGGAAGCCCTGGAGTGCCTGGGTCCGGGCGGTGACGTGGGCTGCCGCACCCGCCATCAGGACTTCGCCGACGGCCTCGACGGTGCGCGCCCGCCAGGGTTCCAGCTCGGTGCCGGCGACCGCCTGGTTGAACGCGCCCATCGCCGGACCGCAGTGGACCAGGTAGTCCACGGTGTGGTCCGGGTCGCCCGCCAGCGCCAGACGCAAGCCGCGGTCGAAGTAGCGGCGCAGCGGCTGTGCCGCCTCCGACCGTGCCCCGGCGTCCGGAGCCGGAGTCGTCCGCGGACCGGTCGGGGGCTGGTACTCGCCGCCCAGGTAGCGCTCCAGGATCCGGGTCCTGGTCGCGTCGTCCAGGTCGGCCGGCGTGGTGTTCCGGCGCCACAGCTCGTGCAGCGCGGACGCCCGCGCCGGGAAGAACAGGCCGCGCTTCAAGTAGCGTGACCGCACCCCTAGTTCAAACTGGTACGGCGACGGCGCGGTGTCCACGTCGTATTCGTTCGCCTGTTGCAGGAGGTCCTTGACGCGGTCGCTGGTGGCCGCCTCGACCGAGCACTGGTTCACCGACCCGGTCAGCACGAAGTCCGCGCCCAGCAGGAACGCCGCGGCCGCCGCCTCCGGTGTGCCGATGCCGCCGGCGCAGCCGACGTGCACCCGGGGCCCCGGCGACGCGCTGGCGTCCCGCAGCCGCAGCACCGCCGGAAGCAGCGTCAGCGGGTCCGCGCCCGTGCACAGCCAACCGCCGTCCGCCGCCACGCACAGGTCGTCGGCCATCGGGCGGGAGGCGGCCGCCTCGGCCTCGGCCTCGGTGACCGCGCCCGCCGCCAGCAGCCGTGCCACCAGGGGGGCGGGCGGCGGGGCGAGGAACGCCGCGGCCACGTCGGTCCGCGGCACCTTCGCCAGGATCCGCCCTCCTTTGAGCCGGAAGCGCACGAGCTGCTCGGTCACCCGCGGGAAGCCTGACACCTCCGCCAGCGTCACCCCGTGACGCAGCAGCAGGTCGATCAGAGCGGCCTCCTGCTCCGGCGCGTCGGGGTGGTGCAGGACGTTGACTCCGTGGGCGCCGCCCAGGTCGAGTTCGTGCAGCCGCCGCTCCACCTCGGCGAGGGCGAGCCCACCGGTCCCCAGGAAGGCGAGCAGGCCGGCCTTGGCCGCGGCGCGGACCAGCTCCGGGCCCGAGACGCCTGCGTACATCGACCCCAGCACGTAGGCGCGCCGCAGACCGTAGCGCTCGCGGAACGTCCGGGCGCCCAGGCCCCCGGCGGTGACGGCGGAGTCGGCACCCCCCACGGAGACGGCTGCGGTCGGGGAGACGGGCGCAGCGGCCCCGGCCGCCGGTGTGGGCGGCGGGAGCTCTGCGGCCTGCGGTCGCGGGGCGGTGGCCGCCCTGATGCGGGCGACGAGCTTGGTGAGCACCTGGCCGGGGCCCAGCTCCACGAACTCGAAGTCGCCCTCGCGCATCAGGGCGCGCACGGTCTCGGTCCAGCGCACCGGGGAGGCGATCTGCGCCGTCAGCCGCTCCTTGAGGGTCGCCGCCGTGTACGGCAGGGCGTCCACGCCGGCCAGCACCGGGACGGTCGGGGGGCGCAGCTCGAAGCCGTCCAGGAAATGTCCGAACTCCTCGGCCACCGGGCGCATGTAGCGCGAGTGCAGCGGCGCGCTGACGGTCAGGCGTACCGTGCGGGCGCCGATCGCCTCGAACGCGGCGCAGGCCGCGTCGAGCTCTGGCCGCGGGCCGGAGACCACGAACTGGTCCGGGGCGTTGTGGTTGGCGAGGTCCAGCGCCTCGAACGCGGGCTCGGCGAGGGTGCGGGTCACGTCCTGCTCGCTGACGCCGACCACCGCCGCCATCGAGCCGCCGGAAGCAGCGGCCATCAGCTCACCGCGCCGGAGCACCAGCCGCAGCCCGGTCTCGAAGTCGAAGACCCCGGCCGCGAACAGCGCGGCGTACTCGCCCAGACTGTGTCCGACGAGGTGGTCCGGTGCCACCGGGTCCTGCGCCACGCGGTCCAGGTAGGCCAGGGCGCTCACCACGTAGAGCGCGGGCTGCGTGAACTCGGTTCGGCCCAGGCGGCGTTCCGGATCGTGCAGGCACAACTCCTCGATCGAGTAGCCGAGCACCTCGTCCGCGACCGCCGTCTGTTCCGGGAACCGTGCGAACAGTTCCCGGCCCATGCCACGACGCTGCGAGCCCTGCCCGGGGAAGCCGTAGACCTTCGGACGACCGGTGCCGTGCACGCCGCCTCCCGCTCGCGGTGCCGCGGCCTCCGTCCGGCGTGGTGTCGTACGGGCGGCGTGCACGCGGACCTGCTCGAACAGGACGGTGTCCTGCTCGAACGGGCTGAGAAGCGGCAGCGACTGCGCCGGTCCCGCCTCGGGCAGCAGTGTCCGGGCGAAGTTGTGCAGGGTGCCCGAGGGCCCGAGGTCGAGGTAGAGGAAGTCGTCGCGTCCGCGCAGCCAGGCCATCGCCCGCTCGAACTCGATCGGGCGCCGGGCCACCTGCGCGAAGTGGTCCGCGTCGGCCCGTTCCACCAGCTCGCCGGTCACGCAGGACACCCACGGAATCCGCGGCGCCGCGAACGACACGCCCTCGAAGTCGGCCCGGCACGCCTCCAACGCCGGGTCCATCAACCGGGAGTGGAAGGCGTACTCGACCGGCAGCGGCAGGTGCAGGACCCCGGTCTCGCGCAACGCGGCTTCCGCGCGGTCCAGTTCGGCCTGCGGGGCGGTGACCACGAAGCACTCCGGAGAGTTGCGCGCGGCGATCTCGCAGGCCCGCAGCTCGGGCACCCGCCGCAGCACCTCGGCCCCGGCGAGCACGGCGATCATCCCGCCGGGCTCGCTCGCGCGCAGTGCACCGGCCTGGCGCACCAGCAGCCGCAGGCAGTCGACCGGGTCCAGCGCGCCGGCGACGACGGCCGCCGCGTACTCCCCCAGGCTGTAGCCGAGGACGTAGTCCGGCTCGATGCCCTCGGCGCGCAGGGCGGCGGCCAGCGCGAGCTCGATCATGACGATGCCCGGGTGGGAGACCGCGGTGTCGACGAGGGGGTGGTTCCTCGGCTTCTCCTCGTCGAAGATCGAGGCCAGCACCGACAGCCCGGATGTCTCGGTGACCACCGCGTCGTAGCGGCGCAGCTCGGTGCGGAACACCTCGTTGGCGTCGTAGAGCTCCCGGCCCATCCCGTAGTACTGGGAGCCCTGGCCGGAGAACAGGAAGACGGTGGGCCGGGTGCCGCTCATCGGTAGCCGTCCCAGAACAGGCCGCCGGTGGCGGAGTCGGATTCAGGGTTCCCTCGGATGACGATCCTCCGGTTCAGCGTGCGTTCGGGCAGGGGTTCGCGGGTGGGGCGGGTGGCTTCGGGAGCCGGGGCGAGCAGGACGTGGGCGTTGGTCCCGCCGTCGGCGAAGCAGTTGAGCGCCGCCAGCGGCGCGCGGTGCGGCCACGCCACGACCTCCCGCGGGAAGTACAGCGGCGAGGACTCCAAGTCGAAGTGCTCGAGCGGTTCCTGGCCGGAGCCGAACGGCACCTGCTCCCCGTGCTGCATCATCAGGACGACCTTGATGAACCCGGCGATGCCCTCCGCGCCCAGCGGGTGGCCGATGTTGGGCTTGACCGAACCGAGCGCCACCGGGTGCACCGGATCGGTGCCGTAAACCGCTTGGAGGGCCTTGAGTTCGAGCAGGTCGGTGACGGTGGAACCGGAGCCGTTGACCTCCACCCAGCCGACCTCCTGGGGGGTGTGGCCGCTGCGGGCCAGCGCCTCGGCCATGACCTCCTTCTGCGCCAGGAGGTTCGGGGTGGCCGGGCCGGCGGTGCGTCCGTCGTTGTTGACCGCGATGCCCCGGAGCACCGCGAGCACCCGGTCCCCGTCGGCCTGCGCCTGCGCCAGCGGCTTGAGCACGACCACGCCGACCCCTTCGCCGAGGACGAGCCCGGCGGCCCGGCGGTCGAACAGGTGGAACTCGGCGCCGGGGTTGAGGATCCCGCGCTGGGCGAAGATCCGGTGCGCCCGGCCGTCGGCCAGCAGGTTCACCCCCGCCACCACCGCCGCCTCGACGGCGCCCGCCCGCAGGGCGTACACGGCCGTCTCCATCGCCACCAGTGCGGAGGAGCAGGCGGTGTCCACCACGACGCTCGGTCCGCGGAAGTCGAAGAACTGGGAGATGTTGGCCGACAGGTAGTTCTGGCCGGTCGCCATCACCGGGTTCTGCGCCCGCTCGACCAGCGTCTCGTCCGGTATGCCGGTGCTCCGGCCGCCGACGTACACGCCGATCCGCCGTCCCTTGAGTTCGGCGGGCCGGTAGCCCGCGTGGTGCACGGCCCGGTCGACCTCCTCGAGCAGCAGCAGAGCCTGCGGGTCCAGGGCGGCGACGTCCGCATCGGAGAGCAGGAACGCATCCGGGTCGAAGCGCAGTTCCCCGGGCAGCAGCCCGGCGTGGAAGCCGCCCAGGTCGGCGAAGCGCCGCTCCGGGACGGGCCGCAGCGCCCTGCCGCCCTGCCGCAGCAGCTGCCAGTACTCGTCCGGGGAGCCCGAGTCCGGGAAGCGGCACGACAGGCCGACCACCGCGATGTCCTCGTCCGCCCGCTCGTACGGTGCGGCGGCCGGAGCGGCGTCCGGGGCGGTGGCACGAGCGGTGACATCGACCGTGGCCACCGGGGCGGTCAGGGCCTCGGGCGCCGGGGCGCCGAAGGCTGCGGCGAGCTCCGCCGGGTGCTCGGCGGCGAGGTAGTCCGCGAACTCCCGGGCCGTCGGGTACTCCAGCAGCGAGGACGGGTCCAGCGACACGTCCAGCCGCTTGCCGAGGGTCTGTAGCAGCTGGGCCACCAGGATCGAGTCGATGCCGAAGTCCTGAACCGGCACGTCCTCGGCCAGCACGCCCCGGTCGAACCGCAGCTCCTCCGCGAGCCGGTCCAGCAGCCACGAGGCCACCGCCTCACGCGCGCCCTGACTGTCGCCGGACGGCGCCGCGGCCCGGTCGGGGGCGCTCGTCGGCGCTCGGCGGGCAGTGTCCGGCACGGCGGATCCCGTTGCCGGCTCGGCGTCAGCCGGGGGGCCGCCGTCCGTCAGCCGTCCGGGACTCCAGTCGGTGTCCGGCCGCACCGCCGCGGCCAGCAGCACCCGTTCGCCGGCGACGAGCGCGCGGTCGAGCAGGGCGAGCCCCTGCCGGTCCGTCAGTGCGACGAGCCCGGTGGCCCGGTAGGCCTCGCTGCGTACCTCTCCCATGCCGGTGTCGCGCCAGCTCGGCCACTGCACGCTGACCAGCGGCAGCCCGTACCGACGCTCCTCGGCCACCGCGTCCAGGTAGGCGTTGGCCAGCGCGTAGTCGCTCTGCCCGACCGCCAGCCGGGGCACCGCGGCGGTGACCGATGAGTACAGGACGAAGAAGGCCAGCGGCTCGTCCCGGAAGGCGCGCGTCAACGCGTCGAGGCCGAAGACCTTCGGGCCGATCACCCGCGCCGTACCCTCCACCGGCTTGCGGACGAAGGCCGGGTTCTCGGAGTCCACGAAACCGGCGGCGTGCACCACCCCGCCCACCGGGCCGAGTCGCAGCCTGACCTCGGTCAGGGCCTTGGCCAGCGCACCCTCGTCCTCCAGGTCGACGGCGAGCACCTCCAGTTCCACGCCCTGGGCGGCGAGTTCGGCCAGCGGGCGCAGCTTGCGGCCCAGCCGGGTGTCCGCGCCGACGTGCGCGGCCCACTCGGCCTGTGGTGGCAGCTCCTCCCGGCCGGTGAGGACCAGCTTGCGCACCCCGTGACGGGCGACGAAGTGGCGGGCCGTCAGCAGGCCGAGACCGCGCGTGCCGCCGGTCACCCAGAGCACGTGCCCGTCCGCGAAACGCGGCGGGCGCGACGCGCCGTCCGGCACCTCGCGCAGCTGCACCCGGTGCCGGACGCCGTCCCGGTAGGCCACCTCGGCCTCCGGCCCGGCACCGGCGAGTTCGTCGAGCGTCCAGGCGACCGCCTGCCGGTCCGGGCACGTGCCCAGGCTGACGTGGCGCGAGCGCACGTGGCGGTACTCGCTCTGAAGCATCCGGTACAGACCCGCCCGCTCCGCACCGCCGCCACCACCGGCCGGCGTCTCCCGGGAGACCAGCAGCGCGCGCAGGTCACGCGGACCCTGGTCGACCAGCCGCTGGAGCCAGCGCCACCAGGTGTAGAACGCGGTCCGGTCCACTGGCAGCCCCTGCTCGGCGCACCCCGCCAGGTCCACCACGGCGTCGAAGCGGTCCCAGCGGGTGCCGGCCAGCGCCAGGTCAGCGTCGAGCGCGGCGGTGGTGAGCACCTCGGCGCCGGGCAGCGCGGCGGCCAGCGCGGCGGCCAGGGCCTCGGCGCCGGGGACGGCCAGGACAGCCGTGCGGCCGGGCAGGGCCAGCCGCGCGGCGGCCCCGGCGGGGACCCACTGCCGGGTGAGCAGCCGCTCCTCGGCCCCGGGGGCGACGGATACGGTTGCGGCGGAAACGGCCGGGGTGGAAGCGACCCCGGCAGGAACGACCCCGGCAGGAGCGGCCCCGAGCGCGGCCAGTTCGACGTCCGCGGCCGCGAGCCAGACCCGCCCGCCGCCGAAGGGGTAGCCCGGCAGCGACACCCGGCCGGGCCTCTGCCCGCCGTGCAGCACGGACCAGTCCACCCGCCGGCCCGTGGTCCAGGCTTCGGCGAACGCGGCCGGATCAGCCGTCAGGGCGACGCCCTCCGCCGGCCGGCGCGGATCGACCACGCCCGTCCAGCTCCTGGCCGGCGCCCGGCCGGCGGCGAACTCATCCAGACGGTCGGCCAGTTGGTCCAGGTCATCGAACTCCACCGCGAGCCGGTGGGCCATCGCCTCGCGTCCCGACTGCAACGTCCAGGCGACCTCTCGCGGAGCCGCCCCGGCGACCTCGGCGCGCAGCCGCGCGGCCAGCCGCCGGGCCTGTTCCGTCAGTCGGTCCGCGTCCCGGGCGGAGAGCACGGCCAGCTGCGGACCGGCCGCGGCGGCGGACGGAGCCTCGGCTCCCAGGTACTCCTGGAGAATGACGTGCGCGTTGGTGCCCCCGGCGCCGAACGCACTGACCCCCGCGGTCCGGGGCCGCTCGGCGCCGTCCGCGCCGACCCGGCGCGGCCACGGCTCCGGCTCGCGCTGGACCACGAACGGCGTTCCCGCGAAGTCGATGTTCGGGTTGAGCTCCTGCGCGTGCAGCGAGGGGGCCAGTTCGCCGTGCCGCATCTGGAGCAGCACCTTGGTGACCGACGCGATGCCGGCCGCCGACTCGGCGTGTCCGATGTTCGACTTCACCGAACCGATCGGCAGCCGCTGGGGCAGGTCGTCCCCGAAGGCCCGCAGCAGCCCGGTGATCTCCACCGGATCACCCAGTTCGGTGCCCGTGCCGTGCGCCTCGACGTAGTCCAAGTCGCTCGGGCGCAGGCCGGCCCGGTCGAGCGCCGCGCGCACCAGGTCGCCCTGCACCCGGGGGTTGGGCACGGTGAACCCGCGGCCCGCACCGCCGTGGTTGACGGCCGAGGACTTGACCACCGCGAGGATCCGGTCGCCGTCCGCGACGGCCGCGTCCAGCCGCTTCAGCAGGACCGCGCCCGAACCCTCCGCCGGGACATAGCCGGTGCCGCCGGCACCGAAGCTCCGGCACCGGCCGTCCTCGGCGAGGAAGCCGCGCCACGCCAGCTGGAGGTACTTGGCCGGGTGGCTGGTGATGTTGACGCCGCCGGCGACGGCGACCTCGCAGTCGCCGGCCCTGATGGCCTGGCACGCCTGGTGGATGGTGACCAGCGCGGAGGAGCACATGGTGTCCACGGCGACGCTGGGGCCGGTGAAGTCGTAGAAGTACGAGACCCGGTTGGCCACCGAGGCGTAGGACGAGTGCGGGGGCAGGCCCTCGCCCCGCAGTGCCTCTTGGACGCCGTACAGCTGGTACTGGCCGTACATCATGCCGACGAAGACGCCGGTGCGGGAGCCGCGCAGCCCCTCGCGGGTGTAGCCCGCGTCCTCCAGCAGGTGCCAGACCGTTTCCAGGAACACGCGTTCCTGCGGGTCGGTGTGCTCCGCCTCGATCTGCGACATCCGGAAGAACAGCGGGTCGAAGCGGTCGGCCCCGCGCACGAAGCCGCCCCACTTGCCGTAGGTCTTGCCGATCAGTGACTTCCGCTCGTCGTGGAACCGCTCGTGGCGCCACCGGTCGGCCGGGACCTCCTCCACGCTGTCCCGCCCGGCGCGCAGGTTGCGCCAGAACTCCTCGACGTCGTCGGCCTGCGGGTAGCGCCCCGCGACGCCGATGATCGCGATGTCACCGTCACCGGTCGGGAGAGCCGGCGCGGCGGACGCGGCGGACGCGGCGGACGGGGCGGACGGGGCGCCGTCCGGGCCGGGCCGGGCCTCTTCGGCTGCGGCTTCCCGGGCCTCGGGCGCGGTGAACGCCTCCGGGTGCTCGGCGGCCAGGTGCTCGGCCAGCTCACGGACCGTCACGTACTCGAACAGCAGGGTCTTCGACAGCGGTCCGACGACATCCTCCAGCCGCCGGGTCACGCTCAGCGTGATCAGCGAGTCCACGCCGTAGTGGTCGAAGGGGTCGGTGACGACGATCTCCGCCTCGGGGAGCTTCAGCTCCTCGGCCGTGATCCGCAGCACCAGCCGCTCCGCCCGCGCCCGCACGCCCACCGGATCGGCCGCGACCGCCGGAGCCGACACAGCGGCCACAGCGGCCGGGGCCTCGGGTACCGGGCGCGGGCCGCTGCCCAGGGCGGCCAGGATCCGGGCCGGGTCTCCGGCGGCGAGCAGCAGCCTCGGCCGGTCGTCCGCCAGCGCCCGCTCCAGCCCCTCCAGCGCCGCCCGGCTGCGCAGCGGGCGCAGGCCCGCCACCCGGGCCGCGTACTCCTGCGTGGCGGCGTCGACGTGCATGCCGCCGTCGGCCCACACCGGCCAGGCCGCCGCCAGGGTGCGGCCGTGCCGCTGCCCGGCGCGACGCAGCGCCTCGCGCTGCTCGGCGAAGTGGTCGAGGAAGGCGTTGGCGAACGCGTAGTCGCTCTGGCCGGCGTTGCCGAGCGCGGCGGCGGCGGAGGAGAAGGCCACGAAGTAGTCGAGCGGGTCGTGCCGGGTCTCCTCGTCCAGCAGCACCGTGCCGTGCACCTTCGCGGCCAGCACCGCCTCCGCGTCGGCCCGCTGCTTGGCGTGCAGCAGGCCGTCGCGCAGCACTCCGGCCGCGTGCAGCACACCGCCGACCGTGCCGTGCGCGCGCCGGGCCTCGGCGAGCAGGGCCCGCACGTCGGCCGGCTCGGCCACGTCGGCCCGGACCACCCGGGCACCGATGGCCTCGATCCGGGCCAGGGCCTGCGGCGTGGGGGCGGTGCGGGCGGCCAGCACGATCCCGCCCGTGGTGACGCCCGCCGCGCGCCGTACGCCGGCGATGTGCTCGGCCACCAGCAGGCCCAGCGCGCCGGTGCCGCCGGTGATCACGTGCGCCCCGCCCCCCAGGAAGGTGCTGCCCGCGCCGGCAGCCGGCAGGCCGACCCGCCGCCAGGCGCGGCGGCTGCGGCCCGCCGCGCTCACCCTGGTCTCGGACTCGCCGGTCTCGGCGAGTTCGGCCACCACCGCCTCGGGCAGCGGACCGTCCGCCACCGCCAGCACGCCGATGTCGACCGCCGGGTGTTCCTGGCGCACTGAGCGGGCCAGCGCGGCCATGGCCGGGTGGGCCGGCGAGTGCGCCGGGTCGCGGTGCACGTACAGGTAGCGCAGCGCACCGCGCCGTTCCCGCTGCCAGGCTTGCAGGAACGCCACGGCCGGGTGGAAGCCGCGCTCCAGCGCCCGGGCGGGGGCACCGTCCGGGTCGGCCAGGTGGACGACGTGCACCGGCCCGGGGCCGGCGGCGCGGATCTCCGCCGCCGGGTCGAACCCGGCCCCCGGGGCGACGACCCGGGCGCTCAGGCCCGCCGCGGTCAGGGCGGCGGCCACGACCGGGCCCTCCCGGCCGGCGTCCAGGACCAGGACGGTGCCGGCCGGCTGGTGTCCGGCCGCCGGGGCGGCCTGCCAGACCGGTTCGAACGCGACCACCTCGTCCGCCCCGGCGGCCGGGCCCACCGCGCGCAGCGTGAAGGACTCGATCGCCGCGACCACGTCGCCGGAAGGGTCGAGCAGCAGGACGTCGAAGCAGAGCGTCCCGGCCGCCGGCGGGCGGGCGCTGGGGGTGGCGTAGGCGTACGGCTGCTGCGGCAGCTCGCCGTACAGCCGCACCGAGCCCAGGGAGTACGGCAGGTAGTCCGGCGACGGCGCGGAGTCCCGCGCGCCGGGGACCAGTTGGCCCGCGGCCTGGAGCGCCGCGTCGAGCAGCGAGGGGTGGAACACGTACGCGTCCCGGTCGGCGAGCCGCGGCTCGGGCAGCCGCAGCTGCGCGAGCGCCTCCCGCTGCCCCACGGCGATCTCCTCGACCGCCCGGAAGCTCGGACCGTAGTCGAAGCCCAGCCGGGAGAACGCCTGGTAGCAGCTCTCGCCGCTGTTCACGGTGGTGCAGCGAGCACGCACGGCCGCCAGGTCGATCGGTGCGGGCCGGGGCCCGGGTTCGCCGAACAGCAGGGTGCCCCGGGCATGGGCGGCCCCGTCCTCACCGGCCGTGACGGCCTCGAAGGAGGTGCCGGTGAGCCGGACGAGCAGTCGGCGCGAGGTTCCGGCGGGCAGCCGGACCGGCGTGGCCCACACCAGGCCGTCGACACCGCGCACCGGCCCGCCCTCGGCGAGGTCCCCGGCCAGCCGGGCCATCTCCAGGTACGCCACCCCGGCCAGCAGCATCTCGCCGCCGACCACGTGGTCGCGGAGGAAGAACTCCTCGCCGGTGAGCGTCTTGGCGTACACCCGCTCGGTGCCCGTGGACAGGTCGGCGTCCAGCAGGGTCGGGTGCAGCGGGGCCGGGGCCTGCCGCGGCACCGTGCCGGTGGGGAACCAGTGCCGGGTTCCGCCGAAGCGGTAGGCGGGCAGGTGCACCCGGCGCCGCCGCGCACCCCGGTGCAGCGCCGTCCAGTCCACCTCGGCGCCGGCCACCCAGGCGTCGGCGAGCCGGTCCGGGTCACCGGTCGCGGCGGCCGCGCCCGGGGCCGTGCGCTCCGCCTGACCGGTGCGCACCCGCGAGGGCCGTCCGTCGAGGTGGGCGGTCAGCTCGGCCCGCAGGGCGGCGGTCCCGTCCGCCACCACGGCCAGGCGGTGCGCCATCGGCTCGCGGCCCAGTTGCAGGGTGTACGCGAGGTCGCCGGCCGGGACCGGGTGGTCCGCCAGGTGGTCGGCGAGCCGCTCGGCGGCGCCGCGCAGCGCCTCGGGGGTGCGGGCGGACAGCACGAACAGCTGCTCGCCGCTGTCCTCGTCACCGGCGTCGGACATGTACGACTCCTCCAACACGACGTGCGCGTTCGCCCCGCCGAAGCCGAAGGAGCTGACCCCGGCTCGACGCGGCAGCTCGCCTCCTCCGGCGTCGCGGAGCCGCGGCCAGGGCCGGGCGGTGTCGGCCAGCTCGAACGGGCCGCCGTCCAGCTCCAGGTACGGGTTCGGTTCCTCGATGTGCAGGCCGGCCGGGATGACGCCGTGGCGCACCGCGAGCACGGCCTTGAAAAGCCCGGCGATGCCCGCCGCGGCCTCCAGGTGGCCGATGTTGCTCTTCACCGAGCCGATCGCGCAGGCGGGCCCGGGCTGCGCCCCGCGCTCGGCGCGCAGTCGGCGGAAGGCGGTGCTCAGGCCGGCGGTCTCGATCGGGTCGCCCAGGGCGGTGCCGGTGCCGTGGGCCTCGATGTAGCCGACGGTCTCGGTGGGGACACCGGCCGCCCGGTAGGCGTCGACCAGCAGGTCCGCCTGGGCGTCCGGGCTCGGTGCCGTCAGCGAGGTGGTCCGGCCGCCGTGCCCGACGGCCGACGCCTTGATCACCGCGTGCACGGCGTCGCCGTCCTGCCGTGCCCGCCCGCCCGGCTTGAGCAGCACCACGCCGACGCCCTCGCCGCGGACGTATCCGTCGGCCCGGCTGTCGAAGGTCCTGCACCGGCCCTCGGGGCTGAGCATCCGGCTCTCGGCGAGCACCTCGTACACGCTCGGCGTCAGGATCAGGTTGACTCCGCCGGCGACGGCCAGGTCACAGGTGCCGTCGCGCAGCGCGGCGCAGGCCTGGTGCACAGCGGTGAGCGAGCCCGAGCAGGCGGTGTCCACCGCGACGCTCGGGCCGCGCAGGTCCAGGAGGTAGGAGACCCGGTTGGGGATCATCGTCAGCGCCGCACCCGTCGCCGTGTGTCCCCGGGGCGGGCAGCCTTCGGCCCGCTGCGCCTCCAGGTAGTCGGAGTTGGCGACGCCGATGAACACCCCGACGCGCTTCCCGGCGAGGTCGGAGGGCCGGTAGCCGGCGTCCTCGACGGCCGACCAGACCACCTCCAGCAGCAGCCGCTGCTGGGGGTCCATCAGTTCGGCCTCGCGGGGGGAGATCCCGAAGAAGGCGGCGTCGAAGCGGTCCACGTCGGTCAGGAAGCCGCCCCGGAGCGGGCCGGAGCCCGTCCGGTCCCGCAGCCCGCGGCGGTCCGCGGGTGCCTCGCCGACGAGGTCGTGCCCGGCGAGCAGGTGGGCCCAGAACTCCGCGAGGTCGGCCGAGCCGGGCAGCCGCCCGGCCATCCCGATGATCGCGACGTCCTCGCCGCGCGGCGGGCAGGCCGGCGCCTCCACCGTCGGGAGCAGCGGCGCGGCGGTGGCCTCCCGAAGGCCGGCGCCGAAGTGTGCGGACAGTTCGGCGGCGTGGTTGTCCCACAGGTACTCGGCGAGCGCGGCCAGGGTGCCCCGGCTGTAGAACACCGTCGGGTAGACCTCGATGCCGTAGGTGGAGCGCAGGTCCACGCTGAGCGCGGTGAAGCCCACCGAGTTCATGCCCGCCTCGCCGAACGGGACGTGCGGGCCGAGCTCCTCGGGGGCGATCCCCGCCAGGCGTCCGATCAGGCCGGCCAGTTCGGCGGCGAGTGCCTCGGCACGGTCCGTGGGCCGCGCCGGGGCCTCGGACCGCGCCGGGGCCTCGGACCCGTGCCCGCCCGCGGCGCCGAAGCGCGCGCGCAGTTCGGCGAGCGGCAGCGCGGCCAGCGTGGTGCGGTCCACTTTCCCGTTCAGGGTGTGCGGGAAGCCCGTCACCCGGACCAGCACGTCCGGGACCATGTGGGCCGGGAGCCAGTGCGCGAGCTGCTCCCGAGTGGGTTCGGCGGCCCCGTCGGCCGACACGTAGCAGGCCAGCAGGGACCGGTCGCCGCCGTCGCGGCCGCGCGCCACCACGACGGCCTCGCGCACGCCGTCCAGCCGCCGCAGGGCCGCCTCGATCTCCTCGGGCTCGATCCGGAAGCCGCGCACCTTCACCTGCTCGTCGATCCGCCCCAGGTACTCGAACCGCCCGTCGGCGAGTCGGCGGGCCAGGTCGCCGGTGCGGTACAGGCGCGCGGCGGCGCCCGCGAACGGGTCGGGCAGGAAGCGCTCGGCGGTGAGCTCCGGGCGGTTCAGGTAGCCGTCGGCCACCCCGTGCCCGCCGATGTACAGCTCGCCGGGTACCCCGGTGGGCAGCGGACGGCGCGCGCCGTCCAGGATGTGCATCGTGGTGTTGGCGATCGGCGTTCCGAGGGTCACCGGCTCGCCCGGCGCGAGCCGGCTCGCCGCCGACCAGATCGTGGTCTCGGTCGGGCCGTACAGGTTCCAGACCTCGCGGTTGCCGGCGAGCAGCGCCTGCGCGAGGTCCTCGGGGAGCGCCTCGCCGCCGCACAGCACGGTGAGGTCGGCGTTGCCCCGCCAGCCGGCGGCCAGCAGCATCCGCCAGGTGGCGGGCGTCGCCTGCATCACCGTGACGCGGCCGGATTCGAGCAGCTCGCGCAGCCGCAGGCCGTCCCGGGCGGTCTCGCTCGGCGCGATCTCCACGGTGCCGCCGCTGATCAGCGGCAGGTACAGCTCCAGCCCCGAGATGTCGAAGCAGACGGTGGTGACGGCCAGCAGGGTGTCCTGCGGTCCGAACCCGGGCTCGCGGGCCATGGACCAGAGCAGGTTCACCAGCGCCCGGTGCGGGATCCGGACGCCCTTGGGCAGGCCCGTCGAGCCGGAGGTGTAGATCACGTAGGCGACGTCCGAGGGTCCCGCGGGCCCCGGGGAGGGGGCGGCGGGCGCGGCGGCGGCGTCGTCCAGCAGCAGGCGAGGCACCGCCGCGTAGCCGCTGGGGATGCCGGAGCGGGTGAGCATCAGATGCAGCCCGGCGTCCTGCGCCATGTGAGCGAGCCGCTGTTCCGGGTAGGCGGGGTCGAAGGGCACGTAGATGCCACCCGCCACCTGCACGGCCAGCAGCGCCACCGGCAGCTCGACGTCGCGCGGCAGCAGAACGCCCACCGTACGGCCCCGGCCCACGCCGGCGGCGGTCAGCCGGGCTGCCAGGTCCGTCACCCGCGACCACAGCTGCCGGTACGTCAGTTCGGTTCCGGCGCAGCGCACCGCCACCGCGTCCGGGCGCGCCTCGGCCTGGCCGCGGACCAGCTCCCAGACCAGCGTGTCGGCCGGGTAGTCGACGCGCGCGGCGGACGCGGCCCGCTCCTCCTCGGCCCGCTCCTCCTCGGTGCGCAGCTCCAGTTCGCCGACCGGCGTCCCCGGGGCGCCGACCGCGCAGGCCAGTAGTGCGGCGAAGTGCTGCCCCAGCCGTTCCACCGTCCCGGCGTCGAACAGGTCCGGGTTGTACTTGAGCGTGTACCGGCAGCCCCCGGGCACGTCGACCAGGTCCAGGGTGAGGTCGAACTCGCCCTCCTGGTGCACACCTTCGACCCTGTCCCGGATCGTTCCGGCCCCGGCCAGGTCTCGGGCCCAGTTGTGGAAGTAGTAGGCCACGTTGAACGGCGCCGCCGACGCCGCCGGGTCCAGGCGGCGCAGTTCCTCGGCGAGCGTGAGCAGCGGGTAGCTGCCGTGCTCCAGCGCGCCCAGCACCGTCCGGTGCAACCGGTGTGCCAGGGTGCGGAAGGCCTCCTGGGCGTCGACCCGCTCGGCCAGCACGACCATGTTCATGAAGTAGCCGAGTACGTCGTCGTAACCGCTCGGCGGGCGGCCCGCCGTCGGGGTGCCGACGGCGATCTCGTCCTGGCCGCTGTAGCGGTGCAGGAGGGCGAAGAAGGCGGCCAGCATGACGCTGGAGAGCGAGGTGCGCTCCGCGGCGGCCAGCGACCGGGCCCGCTCCGACACCTCGGCCGGGATCCGCCCGCTCACGCTCTCACCTCGGAAGGTGGGCAACGCCGGGCGCGGGCGGTCCAGCGGCAGCGCGACCGTGGTCCGCCGGCCGCGCAGCCGGTCGACCCAGTACACGCGCAGCCGTTCCCCCTCCGGCCCGGCGAGTTGTTCGCGCTGCCAGGCCGTGAAGTCGCCGAAGGTCCGGGCGGGCCGCCCGGTCGGCAACGGCCGGCCCTCGGCGACGGCGCGCAGCCCGCGCTCCACCTCCTGGAACAGCAGCGGGATGGACAGGCCGTCGAGCACCAGATGGTGCACCGTCAACAGCAGGGCTTGGCGGCCGTCGCCGAGGGTGTAGACGGTGGCGCGCAGCAGCGGGCCCCGGGCGAGGTCGAACGGCCGCCTCGCCTCGGCGTGGATCCGCTCCCGCAGGGCGTCGTCGGCCACCGCCGTCAGGAAGACCTGCTGGAAGGGCAGTTCGGGTTCGGCCGCGATCCGGATGTACGGTTCGCTGCCGTCCGTGCGCATCGTGGCCCGCAGCTCCTCGTGCCGGTCCAGCACGTCCTGGAGGACCAGGCGCAGGGCGGGCACATCGACGCCGGGGGCGAGCCAGAAGGCGAGCGGGAGGTTGTAGGCGTGGTTGCCCGGGGCGATCTGCTCGATCACCCACAACGCGTGCTGGCCCGGCGAGGCCGGGTGGGTGCTCAGCGTGGTGTCGGTCCGGGGGCGCAGCACCCGGGCCACGGACGCGGAGACGGGCGGTGCGGTCGACGTGGCGGGGGTGGGCGTGGACTCGGCGGGGACGGGCGTGGGCCCGGCGGGAGCGGGCGTGGGCCCGGCGAGGACGGGCGTAGGCCCGGCGAGGACGGGCGTAGGCCCGGCGAGGACGGGCGTAGGCCCGGCGAGGACGGGCGTGGACTCGGCAAGGACGGGCGTAGGCCCGGCGGGAGCGGGCGTGGACTCGGCGGGGACGGGCGTAGGCCCGGCGAGGACGGGCGTGGACTCGGCGGGGACGGGCGTAGGCCCGGCAGGAGCGGGCGTAGGCCCGGCAAGGACGGGCGTAGGCCCGGCAGGAGCGGGCGTAGGCCCGGCAGGAGCGGGCGTAGGCCCGGCAGGAGCGGGCGTAGGCCCGGCAGGAGCGGGCGTAGGCCCGGCAAGGACGGGCGTGGACTCGGCGGGGACGGGCATAGGCCCGGCAGGAGCGGACGTGGGCCCGGCAAGGACGGGCGTAGGCCCGGCGGGAGCAGGCGTAGGCCCGGCGAGGACGGGCGTGGGCCCGGCGGCGGGCGTCTGCGCGGTGGGCAGCCAGCCGTCCACCAGGTGCGCGGCCAGGTCGCGCAGCGTCGGCTTCTCGAAGAACTCCTCCAGCGGCACCGAGACGCCGAACGCCTCCTCCACGGCGGACACGATCTTCATCCCGCTGAGCGAGTCGAAGCCGTAGTCGGCCAGTCGGCGGTCGGGGTCGATGCGCTCGTCCAGCTTCAGGACCAGCTCCAGCAGCTCCCGCAGCCGCTCGGTGGCCGCTCCGGCTGCCTCGGGCAGTGCCGGGACCACGGCCGCCACGGCAGTGGTGGCGGTGGCGGTGGCGGCAGCGGGCACCGCCGTACGCCGGTCGTCCGTCGGGCCGTCGCTCTGCGCGACCAGGACGTGCTGGCCCAGTTCCGTCGTCCCGCCGAGGATCCGGGTCCGGGCGAAGCCCTCCTCGGCCAGCAGTTGGCGCCAGGCCTCGGGGGCGACCAGCGGGGAGCCGGGTATGCGCAGCTCGGCGTCCTGGAAGGCCCACCAGCCCTCCATCACCCCGCCGGTGACGGTCAGGTAGGGCCGGATCGCGGTGAGTTCGTTGAGGAGCAGCAGGCCGCCGGGCCTGAGCAGCGTCCTGGCCTTGCGCAGGGTGGCCCGCAGGTTCCTGGTGGCGTGCACCACGTTGGTGGCCACCACGATGTCGGCCGTGCCGTCGGCGAACCCCTGCTCGGGCAGGCCGCGTTCCAGGTTGAGCAGGTCGAAGCGGACGAACGGGTAGCGGGCGGCGAACCGCTCGCGGCCGTGCTCCAGGAAGCGCGGCGAGACGTCCGTGAAGGTGTAGCCGACCCGGCCCGGGTGCCCGGCCAGCACGGGCAGCACCCGCTCGCTGGTGGCGCCGGTCCCGGCGCCGAGCTCCACCACGTGGAGCGTCTCCCCGTCGGCGAGCCCCGGCAGACGGGCGGCCAGGGCCTCGCGGACCTCGTCCGCGAGCAGCAGGTTGAAGAAGTCGGTGAGCGCGTTGCCCTTGTAGAGGCTCTCCACCAGCTGCATCGAGGCGCCGGGGAACATCACCTCCGTCCCCACCAGCTCGCCGCGCAGCAGCTGCGGGTAGACCCGTAGGAACTCGCGGTTGAGGGTAATGGTGGGAGCGATGTCCGGGTAGGTGCCGACGAGCCGGTCGAGCTCGACCTCCCAGCGGTCCGTGCCGCCGGCCGCGTCCGTCCGGTCGGCCGCCTCGGCGGTGGTGACGAGCTCGTCGCCCTCCCGGACCAGGAAGCCGGCCTGGACCAGCAACTCGAGCAGCGCCTCGTGCAGTCGCCGGAACTTGTCCCTGATCCGGAGCCTGGCCCGCAGTTCCTCACTGCGGTACCGCTCACCGGCGCTCAGGAAGACGCCCATCCGCCGGTAGGCGCCGAACACCCCGGACCTGGAGGCCTCGTCCAGCTCCGCGAAGCCGGCCAGCACGGCGGCCACGTCGGAGCCGGGGCCGGACGGGGTTTGCGGACCGGTGGCTTCGACCGCGCCGGTGACGGTGGCGGTGGCGGTGCGCGGAGGCTCGGGCCGGTCCGGCAGGGCCGGGATCCAGTGGCGCTTGCGGGCGAACGGGTAGCCGGGCAGCTCGATGCGGCGAGCGGTGGCGGGGGTGATCCGCGGCCAGTCGACCTCCGCGCCCGTCACCCAGTGTCCGGCCACCGCCGTCAGGTCGCGGCCGGCCAGCGCCGCCTCCAGGGCCTGGGCCTCGGCGGCCGGCGGCTGCGCCGGGGTACGGGTCACCGTGCCGGTGGCGATCCGGTCGACGGCCTCGCCGGTCGCGTACGCGGCCAGCAGCCGGGCCGCCTCGGCGACCGAGCCCACGGGCAGCGCGAGGCGGAACTCGTGTGCGGTACGGCCCGATTGCAGCGTGTGGGCGATGTCGGCGAGCCGCAGGTGGCGGCGAGGTGCCTCCCACTCCTCGTCCTCGTCCTCGGCTTCGGCCCGGCGCCCGAGGCCGGCGACCGCCTCAGCGACCGCGCCGATGGTCTCCGCCGTGACCGCCGCTGTGGACAGCCTGGTGCCCAACTCCTCCGACAGCAGGGCGAAGTAGCGGGCGCGCTCGGCCAGGCCGAAACCACAGTCGATCAGGTCGGTGGTGAGGTCGAGGGAGTCCGGCGCCACCCCCGCCAGCTCGGCGGCCAGCCGCAGGCACCGGCTGCGGGCGTCGGTCAGCGGGTCCAAGAGGGCCGCGTCCGCGCCCACCGCGCCGACGCCGGTACCCACGCCCGACGGAGCCGGTGCGTCCTGGCGCAGGTGGTCCGCCAGGTCACCGGCGTAGGCACGCAGCCGGTCCTCGGTCCTCGCGGACAGCACCAGGAGCTGCTGCGCCCCGTCCTCGGTCTGCTCCGGCTCGTCGGCCATCGGGTATTCCTCCATGATCACACAGGCGTTGGCGCCGCCCGCCCCGAACGAACTCACCAGGGCCCGCAGCGGGAGGCCGCCGGGGACGTCCGGACGCTCCAGGCGGGTCCAGGGCCGTACGGCCTGCGGCACCTCGAACGGCGTGGTGGTGAAGTCGATCTCCGGGTTGGTGCGCGCCGAGTTCAGCGACGGCACCAGCGTGCGGTGGCGGAACTGGAGCAGCACTTTGGTGAGGCCGGCGATCCCGGCGGCCGACTCCAGGTGGCCGATGTTCGTCTTCACCGAGCCGACCGCCACCGTGGGCCGCTGGGTTCGCTGCGCCGGGTCGATCCGTCCACCGAACGCGTCGACCAGGCCGGCGATCTCGATCGGGTCGCCGAGCGCGGTTCCGGTGCCGTGCGCCTCCACGTAGCCGATGGTGTCCGGCGCCACCCCGGCGCGCTCCAGCGCGGTGCGGACCAGGGCACTCTGCGCGGCGGGGTTGGGCACGGTGTAACCACCGCTGTTCCCACCGGAGTTGACGGCCGTGGCCCGGATGACAGCGAGCACCCGGTCACCGTCGGCGAGCGCCTTCGCCAGCGGCTTGAGCAGCACCGCGCCGACGCCCTCGCCGTCCACGAAGCCGTCCGCGTCCGCCCCGAAGGCCCTGAGCCGGTCGCCGTGCGAGAGCATCCCCGCCCGGGCCAGCCCCCGCAGGTGCTCCGGGTGCAGGATCAGGTTGACCCCGCCCGCGATCGCGGCGGCGCACTCGCCGTCGCGGATGCTCTGGCAGGCCAGGTGGACGGCCGTCAGCGAGGCCGAGCAGGCGGTGTCCACCGCCAGGCTGGGCCCGGTGAAGTCGAAGGAGTACGAGACCCGGTTGGCGGCCGACCAGTGGCGGGAGTGCGCCTCGGTGCTCACGCCGAACGCGTTCGCCTCGCCGGCCAGCCACTCGTAGTCGCTGTTCATCACCCCGACGAACACCCCGACCGGGCCCTGGGCGGCGAGTCGGGCCGGCGGGTAGCCGGCGTCCTCCAGGGTGGCCGCCGCCGTCTCCAGGAAAAGCCGCTCCTGCGGGTCCATCGCCTCGGCCTCGAGCGGCGAGATGTGGAAGAACAGCGGGTCGAAGGCGTCCACGTCGTCCAGGAAGCCGCCCCACTTGCTGTAGGCGCCGCGCTTGCCCTCCGGGTCGTAGTGCGCGTCCGCGTCCCAGCGGTCGGCGGGCACCTCCCGGATGCAGTGCCGCCCCGCGGCCAGGTTCTCCCACAGCTCGCCGACCGTCCTGGCCAGCGGGTAGCGGCCGGCCACGCCGACGATCGCGATCCGGTCGTCGGCCGGCTCCTGCGCGGCGGCCACCGGCGCGGCCTCGCCCGCCGTCTCCTGCACCGGCCCGGGAGCGTCGGCGGACAGCCTGCCGGTCAGGTAGGCGGCCAGCGCCTTCGGGGTGCGGTGCTCGAAGACCATCGTCGCCGGCAGCCGCAGGCCGGTACGGGAACTGAGCCGGTTACGCAGCTCCAGCGCGGCCAGCGAGTTGAAGCCGAGCCGGAGGAACTCCGCACCCGGGTCGACCTCGGCCGACGTGCCGTACCCCAGCACCGATGCGCTCTCGCGCAGCACCAGCTCGACGACGACCTGCTCGGTCTCGGGCACGGCGCCGAGACCGGCGGGCAGAGCGGCGGACGCGGGACCGGCCTGCGGCGCGTCCGGCCGGCTGCGCCGGGCCGGGGCCGTCTCGCGGAACAGCTGTGGCGGCGTGCCGCCGGTACGGAGCGGGAGCAGGTGGGCCCGGTTGGTGCCGAGGGCCGCGTCGAACAGCCGCAGGGCGTCCCCGGTCTCCAGCGGCAGCACCCCGGCGTCGGTGAGGCGGGCCAGGTCGGCTCCGTCGAGCCGGCCGGTCAGGGCGCTGCGCTCGGCCCACAGGCCCCAGCCCAGCGACAGGGCGGGCAGGCCCGCGCCCCGGCGCAGCCGCGCCAGCGCGTCGAGGAACGCGTTGGCCGCAGCGTAGTTGCCCTGCCCGGCGGTGCCGAGCGTGGCGGCGACCGAGGAGAACAGCACGAAGGCCCCGAGGTCGAGGTCGCGGGTCAGCTCGTGCAGGTGCCAGGCGCCGTCGGCCTTCGCCGCCAGCACCGACCGCAGGCGCTGCGGCGTCAGCGAGCCGACCACGCCGTCGTCCAGCGCCCCGGCCGCGTGGAGGACCGCCCGCAGCGGCCGCTCCGCGGGGATCTCCGCCAGCAGGTCAACGAGCGCCGCGCGGTCGCCGACGTCGCAGGCCGCCGAGGTCGCGCGCGCACCGGCCGCGGTCAGTTCGGCGGCGAGCTCGGGGGCACCCCGGCGGCTGACCAGCAGGAGGTCGCGCACGCCGTGCGCCTCGACCAGATGACGCGCCACCAGGCTGCCGAGGGTGCCCGACGCGCCGGTGATGAGCACCGTGCCGTCGGTGGGGAAGGCGGGGGTACCGGTGTCCTTCGACCGCACCAACCGGGGCACCCGGACCTCGCCGTCGCGGACCAGGAACTGCGGCGCGTCGCCGACCGGCAGCGAGGGGAGCAGCTCGGGCACGCCCTGTGGGTCGTCGGTGTCGACGAGCACGATGCGGCCCGGGTGCTCGGTCTGCGCCGAACGCACCAGCCCCCACACCGCGGCCTCGGCGGGGTCCGCCTCGGCGTCCGCCGCCTCGGCTTCGGTCGCCACGGCCCGTTGGGTCACGACCACCAGGCGCCCGTCGCCGGTGTCCTCGTCGGCGAGCCAAGCCTGCAAGTCCGCGAGCACCGCGGAGGCCGCCGCCAGGGCCCGGGCGGACGGCACACCGTCCACGGCCTGGCGGGGCAGCAGGGTCGCGCCCGCGTCTTCGGCCCGGGGGGTGCCCGGCCGCACCGGGAGCCAGTCCAACTCGTGGAGGGCGCCGTCGCCCTGGCCGGCGAGGAGCGCCGCGTCGAACGGACGCAGCGTCAGGGAGTCGGCCGACAGCACGCCGCGGCCGGTGTCGTCCGTGATCCGCACGGCCACCGATCCGTCGTCCAGCCGGGTGAGCCGGGCGCGTGCGCTCGACAGCTCGTCGGCCGCGTCGACGTCCAGCCACCGCACGCCGCGCCAGCAGAACGGCAGGCCCGGCTCGGTCTTCAGGTCCAGGGCGTGCAGGGCGGCGTCCAGCAGCGCGGGGCGGACCGCCTCCGGCAGTGAGATTTCGGCGAACAGCTCGCCGTCATGGCGCCACAGCGCCCGCAGGCCCCGGAAGCCGGGGCCGTACTCCAGGCCCTGCCCGGCCAGGTCCGGGTACCAGGAGGCCAGGTCCACCCGCTCGGCGGCCGGCGGGGGCCACGACCCGGAGTCGATCGCGGTGCCCGGCTCATCGGCCGCGACGAGGGTTCCGGTGGCGTGCAGCTGCCAGTCGGCCTGCGGTGCGCGGGCGTACAGCCGCAGCGCCCGGCCGCCGCCGTCCGCCGGATCCACCACCAGCTGGATCTCGACCCCGCCCTGCTCCGGCACCACGACGGGGGTCTGGAGGACGAGCTCGTCCACGGCGTGGCCGCTCAGCAGCGCCATCTCCAGCAGGGCGGTGCCCGGCACCACCATCCGGCCGAGCACCCGGTGGTCGGCCAGCCAGGGATGGGTGCGCCGGGACAGCCGGCCGGTGAGCACCGTCCGATCGCCGTCGGCCAGTTCGAGCGGGGCGCCGAGCAGCGGCTCGGGCGCGCGCAGCCAGTAGGGCTTCGACTGGAAGGCGTAGGTGGGGAGTTCGACGATCCGCGCGTCCATGCCGTCGAACGCCCGTGTCCAGTCCACCGCGACGCCCTGGGTGTGCAGCGCGGCCGCGGAGAGGGTGAAGCGCCGACGCGCGTCCTCGTCGCGGCGGAGCGTCTCCGCCACCACGGCGTCGCGGGCGGCGGCGTCCACCGTGTCCTGGATCGCCATGGTGAGCAGCGGGTGCGGGCTGACCTCCAGGAACACCCCGTACCCGTCCTCGGCCAGGGCACGGACCGTCTCCTCGAACCGCACCGGCTGCCGCAGGTTGCGGTACCAGTAGGCGGTGTCCAGCTCCGGGCCGTCGAGGCGGCCCGCGGTCACGGTCGAGTGGAAGGCCACCTCGGCGGCCCGCGGCCGCACCCCGGCGAGGGACTCCAGGAGCTCCTCACGCAGCTCCTCCACGTGGGCGGTGTGGGAGGCGTAGTCCACCGGCACCCGGCGGGCCCGCACGCCGTCCGCCTCGCAGGCGGCGAGCAGCTCGTCCAGTGCGTCCGGGTCACCGGCGACGACCACGGCGGACGGGCCGCTGACGGCCGCCACCGAGATCCGCTCGCCGAACGGCGCGATCCACTCCCGCACCCGCGCCTCGGGGGCGACGATCGACATCATCCCGCCCCGGCCCGCGAGCGCGGTCAGGGCCCGGCTGCGCAGCACGGACAGCAGCGCGCCGTCCTCCAGGGTGAGTGCGCCGGCCACGCAGGCGGCGGCGATCTCGCCCTGCGAGTGCCCCACCACCGCCGCCGGCTCG